>NZ_CP048264.1:1377020-2754041 GCF_019469185.1 Gilliamella sp. ESL0441 | reverse complement strand
AACAAGTTTAGATCGACAAAGATCCGATCAATTAACAACGTTGCACGATCAATAAGATCCTATAAAATAACTACTATATCGAGTTATCAACAGAAAGGATCCACATTAGTAGTAATAAAAATAAAAAGATCACATAAAAGATCTTATTTAATTTAAATGGCGATCAAATTAGATCATTTGACGTATTCAAAAAGATGAGTAAAATCGCTAACGCTAATTTAGATCAAAACAACATTTCTGAAATAACGATCATCTATATAGAAATTAACAACGAGGCTTTATATGTTTTATCCGGATCTTTTTGATGTCATTATTGTCGGCGGTGGTCATGCTGGCACAGAAGCCGCTATGGCATCAGCAAGAATGGGCCGAAAAACACTACTTTTAACCCATAATATCAATACATTAGGACAAATGTCATGCAATCCTGCTATTGGTGGTATTGGTAAAGGTCATTTGGTTAAAGAAATCGATGCCATGGGTGGTTTAATGGCTCACGCTATTGATCTTGCAGGGATCCAATTTAGGATCCTTAATAGCAGCAAAGGGCCTGCTGTTAGGGCAACACGTGCACAAGCAGATCGATCGCTTTATCGAAAAGTGATCAGAACAACACTTGAAAACCAAGAAAACTTAATGCTCTTTCAACAATCCGTAGAAGATGTGATCATTGAGAACGATCAGATCACTGGAGTTAAAACGCAAATGGGCGTTTCTTTTAAAGCTAAAGCTGTCGTTTTAACTGCAGGAACCTTTCTAAATGGAAAAATCCATATTGGTTTAGATAATTACAGTGGAGGAAGAACAGGCGATCCTGCTTCAATTGGACTATCTAAATCATTACATCAATACCCATTTAGAATGGGACGATTAAAAACAGGTACACCACCGCGTATTGATGCCCGAACAATTGATTTTTCTAAATTAGGTACACAATATGGTGATGATCCTGTTCCGGTATTTTCGTTTTTAGGTAATGCTAATCAGCACCCAAAACAGATCCCATGTTATATAACAAGCACAAACGAAACGACACATGAGATCATTCGTAATAGCTTAGATCGAAGTCCAATGTACACAGGGGTGATTGAAGGCGTAGGGCCAAGATATTGTCCTTCAATTGAAGACAAAATTATGCGTTTTTCAGATCGTAATTCACATCAGATCTATTTAGAGCCAGAAGGATTAGATAGTAACGAAATATACCCAAATGGGATCTCAACCAGTTTACCATTTGATACACAACTTGCTTTTGTACGTAGTATGAAAGGTCTTGAAAAGGCTAATATCATCAGACCTGGGTATGCGATCGAATATGATTATTTTGATCCTCGTGATCTTAAACCTACACTTGAAAGTAAAGTGATCAAAGGACTATTTTTAGCCGGACAAATTAATGGAACAACAGGGTATGAAGAGGCAGCTGCTCAAGGCATGTTAGCAGGTTTAAATGCCGCACGGTTTGTTTATGATCAAGATCAATGGTATCCAACGCGTGATCAAGCTTATTTAGGTGTACTGGTTGATGATCTTTGTACGTTAGGCACCAATGAACCTTACCGAATGTTTACTTCTCGTGCTGAATATCGTTTGATGTTACGTGAAGATAACGCTGATATACGCTTAACTGAAATTGGTCGTAAGCTAGGCATGGTTGATGATTATCGTTGGCAAAAATTTAACGAAAAATTTGAAGCGATAGAACAAGAAAGAGCGCGTTTACGTGATATATGGGTGCATCCACATATTGAAACTATTGATGAAGTGAATGCCGTTTTAAGTGCTAATTTAACCAAAGAAGCAAATGGTGAAGAGTTACTTAAACGCCCTGAAATGAGCTATAACACATTGAAATCATTATCACTATTTGCGCCTGGATTAACTGATCCTAGTGCTGCAGAACAAGTTGAAATTCAAGTTAAATATGATGGATATATCAAACTTCAAATTGAAGAAATCGAGCGCCAAAAACGTAACGAAGAAACATTAATTCCTGAGCATATTGATTATGCTGAAATTTCTGGATTATCAAATGAAGTTGTCGCTAAATTGAAACAGCATAAACCTGTATCGATTGGGCAAGCTTCACGTATTTCAGGCATAACACCGGCGGCAATATCAATGTTATTAGTTTATTTAAAAAAGAAGAATTATGTTAAAAAAGAAACTCACTAATCTGATTGATCAAACAGATCTTTTTATCACAGATCAGCAAATTGATCTGCTTATTGAGTATGTTGAAATGCTGAATAAGTGGAATAAGGCCTATAATTTAACTGCTGTGCGTGATCCCAACGAAATGTTAGTAAAACACATTATGGATAGTTTAGTGGTATCGCCCTATTTAGTGGGCGAACATTTTATTGATGTTGGAACAGGACCTGGGTTACCTGGTATTCCATTAGCGATCATCAATCCTGATAAACAATTTGATTTAGTTGACAGTTTAGGAAAACGTATCCGCTTTTTAAAACAGGTAAAATTTGAATTAAAACTGAATAATATTAATCCGGTGCAAAGCCGCATAGAGGACTATACCGAACAACAATTTGATGGTGTCATTAGCCGAGCGTTTGCTTCATTACAAGATATGCTTACTTGGTGTCAACATCTACCCAATCAACAGGGATCGTTTTATGCTTTAAAAGGTAGTGAACAAGATCCTATTCCTGAAGGGTTTGAACTTAAACAGAATATTAAACTGACTATTCCACAATTAAATGCGGATAGATGTTTAACGATTATTACTAAAGTTTAATTGACGATAATTTTAATTCTTACCTGAAAAAGAAATATTAATTTTTACGCTTTTTCAGGTAATCTTTAATACCACTAACAATCGCTTTTGATACTTGATTCTGGAAAGAAGCGGTTTTTAATTTTTTTTCTTCGTTAATATTACTAATAAAAGCGGTTTCGACCAAAACAGAAGGAATATCAGGGGCTTTCAAAACAGCAAAACCTGCTTTTTCAAGTGAAGGTTTATGTAAACTATTGACGCCTTTTAGTCGATTTAATATAGCATTACCTAATAATACCCCGTTGCTAATAGTTGTTTTTTGGACTAAATCTAAAATAGTATTATCTAAATATTTATCACCACTGCGACTCACACCACCTATTTGATCGGCATTATTTTGTGTTTGAGCCAAATAATTTGCTGCCGAGCTTGTCGCCCCACGGGTGGATAATGAAAACACAGAAGATCCTTTAACTGATCGACTAGTAAATGCATCTGCATGGATAGAAATAAAAAGATCGGCATGTAAAGATCGCGCTTTAGCCACTCGCACTTTCAATGGAATAAACACATCTTCATTACGGGTCATATAGACTTTAACATTCGGCTCTTTTTTCAATAAATTAAAAGTTCTGCGTGCAATTTGTAAAACAATATCCTTTTCTCTGGTTTTGTTATAGCCAATCGCACCCGGATCTTCACCGCCATGACCGGGATCGAGCATCACAATAATCGGGCTATTTTTCTTTTTATTAATGGGTGGTTTGATCTCAGCTTGCTGTTGGTTTAGATCACCTTTTGTATATTCTTCTAACAGTGCTAATAAAGGATCATCATCTGTTATTGAAGATTGTTTTGAAGGATAAAGATCGATGACTAAACGGTTTTTAAATTCGGCTACAGGGGGTAACGTAAAAGTATTGGGGTCTATTCCTTGCTTAGCCTCGATCATGATTCTGACCGTTTTAGCATCTAGCTGGGTAACTTGAATTGATTTAATGTAAGGATCGTGACTTAATACTTTCGATGAAATACTTTTTAAAACAGGATTAGAATTGATATTATCAATATCGATCACTAATCGATCTGGGTTAAATAATGCAGCACTTTTATATTTAAGCTTACTATTGGATTCTAACGTAATTCGTGTGTAAGTAGAGGAGGGCCAAATACGAACAGCGACCACTTGTGCCATTGCTGAAGCAAGACCAACACGAGTGACAGACAATAAACAAGTCGCAAGAATACCTTTAACTAAAAGGCGCTTTGTTGGACTGAATGTTTTTGACATATCTAGGCACTTTCTAATGTTGAACAAGATAAGAGCGGATAATATCATAAAAAAGTGTTTTGTTGTCAAAGGAACAAGGATTTTTATGATGTTCTATGTTATTTGATGGAAAGTTAAATAATCATAATAAAATTATAGAAATATTAAAATTATGAGAAACAATATCAAGTTGATATGAATTAGCTGAATCATAAAAGTATGAATATTAATAAAGTATTCATGATTCATTTCAAAAAATCAGCATTACAAATAAGTATGGAATAACTGATTAATTGAATATTTCTAATGAGTATATTTTGATAGTTATTTTGATTAATGGATAGATTATTTAAAACAGAAGTATGCATTAGATTATCAATTTTAGTCATATTTACTTCCTAAACACTTCTCTCAAATGCCATTCAACAAACCGATAATGTAAATGATCTTCCTTCGATCTAGGTCGCTTAATATCTTTTCCTTCAAAATTCCAAAATAATCTCTCGACAATTTGATTACCGTTAATACCATTTGATATTTTAATTTTTAAACTACTATCAAGCCCAATTACTCCCATATCAAAAGCCGAATGATGTAATGAACAAAGCGCTAAACCATTATTGATAACACAAGGACCGCCATGCTGTTTCCATTTTACATGAGCTGCTTCAAGACCAATGGATACTGAATCATACCTTAAATCAAAACCACAAATTGCACATTGGTAATTGTAAGCTCGTAAGACTAACTGTCTGAACTTTGGATCTCGTTGGCGATTAAAATTTATTAAACTAAAATCAAGTCGATTGATTAAATTTTCTTGCACACTTTCAGGAAAATGCTGACTTAAAATCTGTTCTGCTATTTGATCGATAGCTGATGGATTTTTTATTAGACATTGATAGGATGGTTCATCAAATCCCCCATAAACTTGTGATAAGGCTAGCTGTTTACTGGTTGGTTCTTTACTTGGATTATTGATATTTATGCAATTTTCGATATTGGTTAATTGCCAGAATCCATCATTTTTCAATCGCCAAAAAGGCATATTAGGATAGTAATGTGTACGTCGAGGACTAAAACGCATCAACAGATCAAGCAATGGTTCCTCAATTTCAGTTTTATAATTAAATAAACGTGTATGACTTTGTTTATATTTTGATAAGACATACAGAAGTAATAAAGGTTTATGTGGTGCTCGTTGTTCGCCTTTTTTCCAAATGGTGATATCAATGATTTTTTTCTGTAATTGTTTGCAATCCATTATTTTTGATAAATTAATGTAAAGATAAAGATTGGACATTATTATAAAAATAAAATTATTTTTGTGATCTAGTTCACAAAAATATGAAACATACTGTAAAAAATTAGTTTATTACAGAACAAATGAGAATATTTACTTCCAAATCGTATTTGATAAAAAGCCAGCAATAGCTAGTATTATGTGAGGAAGGTATATTTTCTATTATTATTCACCTTATCGGACCAGATTTATACGTACTTAATAAAGTTATAGAACCTTATCGTGAACTGTTTGACGTAAAAGTCATTGATAATAAATTACAACCGGAAGTGCCTTTATTTGATCCTTATGAAACTCCATTTTCAGTCAATGATCTAATTATTAAAGTTAGTATTGACTGGCTTAAGCATATATGGGATTTGTCAGAGGGATAGGCATAACTGCATATGCAATTGGAGAAGAATGCTCTAAATTTTAGGGATTAATCCCCATAGGTGAGTAAATAATAATTCAAATATAAAATTGAAAAGGCAGGTGTAATTAGTTTTAAAAGATTGTATGTTATCTTTTTATATTCATTACACCTATCTAGCTTTTCATAAATGCACTTTAATTACTGTTTTTATTATTATTCTTGATATTCAGCATAATCATCTAATACGTTATCAGTCATCCGATCTAAGTGTTTTTGTTTACTAAGCTCTTTTAGGCTACTGTATGAAATATAACTACAGCTTTCAGATAAAGGACCTTTTTCGAGTAAAGAGAATACTGGTCGTCGGATTTCTTGAAAGACTTTTTCTTGTCGGTTATCGGGCGCAACGATATGTAAATTAATATTCATATTCGGTTGTAATGCTAATAAGTCAGCCATACGTAATAAACCTGAATAAACAGATGTAGTATGCTCTACTTCAAAAGCTCGAACAATTGAGCGACCTTTTAGCCAAATTACGTCAATTTGTTCAATGGTACTTAATGTTGTTTCATCGTAATTAAGCGGTAATTTATCTAATAAAACTTCAGTGTTTTTTTTCCATTCTTTTAAAACTCGACTTCGATCTGCTTTTGGCAGCCAAACTTTAAGCCCCATACAAGCCCCGATTTGAGCAATTAGAGCTTGCATTTTAATCGATTCGCGGACTTCAGTAGTTTGAGTTTGTTCATTCTCCACTAAAGATTCATCATTTTCTGGGATAGAAACTTCAATTACTTTATCTTCACGATTAACAGTATGAATTTTTAGTTTTTTCTTATCAATTTCATCTAAAAGATAGGGTATGGCAATATTTGACTGTTTTAATAATGTGCTTGCTAGTAACTTACCATCTTTATCATTAAGTTTATTTAAACTGGTTCTTAATAGCCCTGTCCAAGCACTGCTTTTTTTATTATGTGATTTTGTAAAAGTAAGTTTTTGCCAAAGTTCATCAATATGAATAGGAATTGTTTCAGCCAACGGTAACCAAACTTTAGTACAGACATGAAAACGAACTGTAAAAGGATCATCTTCATCTAAAAAAATGGGTGTAGAATCGTGAAAAGGACCATCAATAATTTCAAGTAAACCACACCAACGAGATAATCGTGTTATATAGCAAATTAAAATATCTCCAGGCTTAAGCTTTTTAGCGAGCCCTTCTTGCCGAATACGAAAACCGGATATTGATTTATCGGAATGCGTGAAAGCATGATAGGTTTCAGGGGAAAATATATTAGTATAATAAGTCATAAATTATCTATGTTTAGTAAAAACTCGTATTAATAAAAATTCATATCTATACATTATTTTTAACGGTTAACTCATTCATATGTTTGTTGAATAAGCCGTTATTAATTTTTTCTTCTACGCAAAAACAAGCAACTTTATGTTCATTATAATTAATAAGCTTTGGTTGCTGAGATGTACAACGTGAAAATGCCCAACGGCATCGAGCATGAAAAGCACAACCTAAAGGTGGATCTAGTGGGCTTGGTAATTCTCCTTCTAATTTAATTCTATCTTGCCTTAGATCGGGATTTAATCTTGGTGTTGCCGATAAAAGTGCTTGTGTGTATGGATGTTGAGAATGATGATAGATTTCATCTTTTCGACCTTGTTCAACACAACGACCTAAATACATCACCATGACTTCATCAGCAATATGCTCAACAACCGAAAGGTCGTGAGAAATAAATATATAAGATAACCCAAGATCTTGTTGCAAATCCATCATTAAATTGAGTACTTGCGCTCGCACTGAAACATCCAATGCTGAAACGGGTTCATCAGCAACCACGACTTCGGGATCCAGCATTAAACCTCTTGCGATAGCAATACGCTGGCGTTGTCCACCCGAAAACATATGAGGATAACGATTATAAAACTCTTCTTTTAATCCAACTTTTTGCATCATTGATAGTACTTTTGCTTTACGATCACTTGCCGTTAAATCTGTATTGATAATAAGAGGTTCTTCTAATATCGAGCCGATTTTTTTACGTGGGTTTAATGATGAATAGGGGTTTTGGAAAACGATTTGTATTTTTTGTCGACGTAATTTTTGCGCTTGAGGATCATCATTCAATAGATTCTGATCTTTAAAATACATTTCACCAGAAGTTGGTTTTTCAATCATGGTTAGTAATCGGGCTAATGAGGATTTACCACATCCTGATTCCCCAACAATCGCAAGGGTTTTGCCTTTACCTAATGTAAAAGAAACACCATCAACCGCTTTGACTTGTTTTGGTTCCGAAAAGAAACCGGTTTTTACAGAATAATATTTTTTCAAGTTTCTGGCATCAAGCAATAATTCGCTATTTTCCATATTATTGTTGTTCATATTGAGGTATTCCTTCGCGCGATAATGGATAATGACATTTTACTTTCCTTGTTTTTGAATAACTGATTAATATTGGTTCCTCGGTATAACAGCGCTCATTTGCATAAGGACAACGAGGATTAAGTAAACAGCCCGTAGGTCGATCGTATTTACCCGGTACAACACCTGCTAACGATTCTAACCGTTCTTTATCTTGAGCAAATTCAGGAAGTGAGCGTAATAATGCTTGGGTATAAGGATGTAACGGTTCTTTAAAGATAATTTCAGCATTACCTATCTCTACAACTTGGCCTGCATACATCACAATAATTTTTTGTGCGGCTTCGGAAACTAATGCTAAATCATGGGTTATAAGAACTAATGCCATGTTATTTTTACGTTGTAACTCAAGCAATAACTCAATAATTTGCCCCTGAATGGTAACATCTAATGCGGTTGTCGGCTCATCAGCAATTAAGAGTTTAGGATTGCATGCAATTGCGATTGCGATCATTACACGTTGGCTCATCCCGCCTGACAACTGATGCGGATAAACACTTAAACGATTTTCAGCATCTGGAATACCCACTAATTTAAGCAACTCAATCGCTCTTGCTTTAAGTGCTTTTTTATTGCCACCTTGGTGAATTTTTAATGTTTCAATAATTTGATAACCGATGGTGAAACATGGATTCAAGCTAGTCATTGGATCTTGGAAGATCATAGCCACATCTGCACCCACAATTTTACGACGCATTTTGTTGGAAAGTTGTTGAAGATTTTTGCCCTCAAAATGTAATGCTTTGGCAGCTACGTTGCCAGGAAAATCAATTAATCCCATTATGGCGAGTGAACTAACTGATTTACCGGAGCCAGATTCTCCGACTATTCCGACTACTTCTCCTTCTTCAACATTATAACTAATATGATCTACGGCTTTAAAGCCACTAAATTCTACTGATAATTCTTTTACTTCTAATAATGCCATGACTGTATCTCCATTACTGCTTCAATTTAGGATCAAGTGCGTCCCGCAAACCATCTCCCATTAAGTTGAAAGCTAACACTGTCATTAAAATGATTAAGCCGGGGAAGGTGACAACCCACCATGCAGAATGTGCAAATTGCAATACGTCAGCAAGCATTGTTCCCCATTCTGGTGTTGGTGGTTGTGCGCCCATACCTAAAAAACCTAATGCGGCCATATCTAAAATTGCATTGGAAAATCCTAACGAGGCTTGAACAATTAACGGCGCTAAACAGTTTGGTAGGATATTTATAAACATTTGCCGTAAGGCTCCAGCACCAGCAACCCGGGAAGCAATAACATAATCTTTATTAATTTCTGCAAGCGTCGCACCGCGAGTTAAACGAACATAATGTGGTAATGCTACAAAAGCTAATGCAATTGAAGCATTAGTAATAGATGGACCGAAGATTGCAACTAAAACCAGTGCAAGTAGTAAACTCGGTAAAGCGAGCATAATATCAACCGCTCGCATAATAATGTTATCGATGAAGCCACCAACATACCCAGCAATTAAGCCTAAAGTAATGCCCAAAATAAGTGAAATGATGACAACCAAGCAACCTACTAATAAAGATAGACGAGCACCATAAATGAGCCGAGACAAAATATCTCTACCTACATCATCAGTTCCTAAAATAAATTGCCAATTACCATCTTTCATCCAGACAGGAGGAGCTAATAAAGCCTCTCTAAATTGTTCAGAAGGTGAATGGGGAGCGATAAAATTAGCAAATATAGCTAGCAAGACAACTATAGCAATAAAAACTAAACCAAAGACTGCTCCTTTATTTTTTGAAAAATAGAACCAGAATTCACAAAAAGGTGTTAAAGGTTTAGGTGCAATAGAATTGGCGTCTGGCTGTGTATTGGTTTTTTCAGTAATATTCTGTTTATTCATTTGTATTCATACTCTTATTTATGTCTAATACGTGGATTGATAACACCGTATAACATATCAACTAATAAATTCACCAAAATAATCATACCTGCAACAATTAATACACCACTTTGCACAACGGGATAATCTCGGCGTTGTAACGCTTCTATGAGCCAACGGCCAATTCCAGGCCATGAAAAAACTGTTTCGGTCAATATTGCCCCAGCTAGCATTGAACCAACTTGTAAACCGATAACTGTAATAACAGGAATCATCGCATTACGCAACGCATGAACAAGAATAATACGAATTCGACTAACTCCTTTAGCACGTGCTGTTCGGATATAATCTTCACTCAATACTTCTAACATCGAAGAACGGGTCATTCGGACAATGACTGCTAAAGGTATGGTACCTAACACAATAGCGGGTAAAATTAGGTGAGTAACAGCATCGATAAAATCCTCTGTTTCACCCCATAAGAAAGTATCAATTAACATAAAACCAGTTAAAGGGTTACTTTCATCTAAAAATAGCATATCACTGACACGCCCAGATACTGGGGTTAAGTTTAAGTGTACTGAGACTAACATTATTAGCATCATCCCCCACCAGAAAATTGGCATGGAATAACCTGTTAAAGACAAGCCTATAGCTGTGTGATCAAATATTGAGCCACGTTTGACTGCGGCAAGAACGCCGATTGGAATGCCAAAACAGATAGCAAACAACATTGCACAAAATCCCAGCTCAAATGTTGCTTTAAATCGGGGTACAAATTCGTCCCATACAGGAGTTTGGCTTTTGAAAGATATTCCTAAATCTCCATGAAACATATTGATAATATATTGAAAATACTGCTGATAAAGTGGCTTATCCAAACCCAGTTGAATCATTAATTCAGCATGGCGTTCTTGGGATAACCCTCGCTCTCCAGCAAGCACTGTAATAGGATCCCCTGGAATAAGGTGGACAAAAATAAAAGTAAGCAGCGTGATACAAATAAACGTCGTTATCAGTACACCTAACCGCTTTAAAATAAATTGGAACATATAATTGCTCTTAAATTTTTCTTCTAACTTATTGTTTATATGATAGATAATTTTTTATAAAAATAATATTTACTATTTCAACCTCAAAAAAGCTAATGCCGCAATTAACCACCTTTTTATGGTTAATTGCATTGATGCTATTTTTCGAGAGAAACTTGGTTAAAATTATGTAATGCTAAAGGATCCATAATATAGCCTTTAACCTTTTTACTTATTGGCATATAAACCATGGAATGAGCAATCATTAGCGCAGGTGCTTGATCACGCATTTCAACTTGCGCTTGTTTGTATAGCTTGACCCTCTTTTCATGATCAGGCTCAATGCGAGCTTGTTGTAATAAATCATCAAATGGTTTATAGCACCAATGTGAATAGTTAGAACCTGCTTTAACCGCATCACAACTCATCAAAACAGTATAAAAGTTATCCGGATCACCATTATCTCCAGACCATCCCATTAATACTGCATCATGTTCACCATCACGAATACGGGATAAATACTCTCCCCATTCATAGCTAACAATTTTAGCAGTTACACCAATTTTAGCCCAATCTTCTTGAATCATTTCAGCCATGCGGCGCGCATTTGGATTATATGGACGTTGTACTGGCATTGCCCATAAAGTGATAGTAAATCCGTTTTCTAGGCCAGCTGATTTTAATAATTCTTTTGCTTGCGCTGGATCATAAGGGTAATCTTTTATTTCATCGTTATAACCCCACATAGATGGAGGGATAAAGTTTTTAGCCGGTTCAGCTGCACCTTGAAAAACTGCTTTAATAATCGCATCCTTATTTACAGCCATATTTAATGCTTGTCGAACTTTTAAATTATCCAATGGTGGTTTATCCATATTGTAGGCTAAATAGCCAATGTTAACCCCTGCCATTTCTTTCACTACAATATTCTTATCTAATTTCATTCGTTCAACATCGGCTATATTTGGAAATGGCATAGCATGACATTCTCCTTTTTGCAACTTAGCATAACGAATAGCAGCATCCGGTGTAATTGAAAAAACTAAACGATCCAATTTAGCTTTTGGACCAAAATAATCCGGATTAGCTTTATAAAGGATTTTTGAATCTTTTTGGTATTGAACAAAAGTAAATGGTCCTGTTCCAATGGGAACTAAATCAACTTTTTCGGGAGTGCCTTTTTTAAGCATTGCATCGGCATATTCAGCAGATAAAATTGAAGCGAATGACATCGCTAAATCAGCTAAAAAAGGCGCTTCTTGATGCTTTAACACAAATACAACGGTATGATCATCAATTTTTTTAATCTCTTTAATTAAATCAGGTAATCCCATACTTTCAAAATATTCGTATTGACCACCAGAAACTTTATTATAAGGGTGGTTTTTATCCTTTTGTCGCATAAATGTAAAAATAACATCATCAGCATTTAAATTTCGTGTTGGTTTAAATTCTTTATTGTTATGCCATTTCACATCATCGCGTAAATGAAAGGTATAAGTTAAACCATCTTGGCTAATATCCCAAGATTTAGCTAAAGAAGGTTCAATTTCGGTTGTACCTAATTTAAACTCTACTAAACGGTTATAAACAGGTACAGCGCTAGCATCCATTGAAATTCCACTTGTCACTAACTGTGGATTAAATGTTTCAGGTGAAGCTTCAGCACAATATACTAATGTTTGGGCAGCATGAAGCTGTGCACTCGCAAGCATCGTCATCAACCCAACACCTAACAAAAATTTACGCTTATATTTCCTTAAATTCTTCATGATAATTACTCCAATTATTGAATTGTAAATCTATTTTTATGTTACTCAAACAAAGTTAAAGGTATTATTTTACTGATATTTTTAGATAAATTTTTTATTAAAAGGTCTTAATATATATTGTCAGAACGATTAACTTTTATTTTATTAAAAAATTTTTTCAACATTTATTGCACAACTATAGTGCAAATTGCACAATAATTAAAAATTATGTCATTACTCAATAAGTCGTAACATAATCCATTTTTTATAGAAATAAACTTTTAACACGAGCATAACGACCGTTAAGTGCTGTGTAACAAATGAATTTGCAAAAATAGTGCCATTTTTAATCAAAACAATATTAATTAAATAGATTTAAAAATCTATGAATACGCTTTTTAGTTAAGTTGAACTTATTATTATGGCACTTAACTGATTATATTATTTTTTACTTACTTATTGATTTTTAAAGAATGTATTATAATTAATGTAGATAAATTAATCATTAAAATAATTATGAAAATTACGGTTTAAATTGATTTAGACTAAGTCCAGTAGGTGGGTTGAAACATGAAGAAATTTTTTCAGACACAAAAAAACCAGCTTTCGCTGGTGTTCTTTTAGGATTGGTGCCCGGACGCGGAATCGAACCACGGACACGGGGATTTTCAATCCCCTGCTCTACCGACTGAGCTATCCGGGCAACAATGGATGCACATTAAACACGATCTGTGATAATTCGTCAATTCTTTTTGTGATATATTTTTAAAAAAATAGGTTGTTTGGTTGAAAAATAACTTATTAGTTTTATATTATTGCAAATAATCTTTCTATATCACGTTCTTTTTAGGGAATGACTAAATGCGATTTTTTACCTATCTTATTCTTTTTCTTATTTTGTTTTATTTTTATTGCGAAATTAGTTTATTTAAACAGGTGATTTCTGTATTCGGTTTATGGACAACCCTAATTTTCGTGATTGCTAAATCCATTATTGTTTATCAATTCGCTAAAAAACAAATTATAAAAAATGATCGATTTATGCAACAGGAAGAGACGAATCTAAAGGGGATAAAACTGGAAAATTTAAAAATTGAAGGACTTTCAAATATTTTAACAACAGTTGGTGTTTTTCTTATCTTCCTTCCTGGTTTTTTAAGTGATATATTTGGGGGAATTTTATTAATTCCCAACGTAAAAAGGTATATAACGAAATTAATATTAGAAAAAGTATTTAGTAAAACGATTATTGTTTCATCAAAAACAACAACCGTTAATCAGTTTGATGAGTTTATTGAAGGAGAATTTCGCCACAAAAATGATGAATAAATAATCAATTAGTCTTTTTTTTGAAATTCATCTCTTGAAGAATATAAAAAGATCCCCATGTAAGCTTCACTACATTATTAAATCGTAATTTTAAGATTTATTTTTAATTATCATCTATTTAAATATTAGTGCTAGGAGATAACTAATGAAAATTCGTCCATTGCATGATCGTGTGATCATTAAACGTAAAGAAGTGGAATCAAAGTCAGCTGGCGGTATTGTTTTAACAGGTTCAGCTGCAGGTAAATCAACACGTGGTGAAGTTTTAGCTGTTGGTAATGGTCGCATTTTAGAAAATGGTCAAGTACAACCGCTAGATGTTAAAGTTGGTGATATCGTAATTTTCAATGAAGGATATGGCGTTAAAACAGAAAAAATCGATAATGAAGAAGTGCTTATCCTGTCTGAAAGCGATATTTTAGCTATTGTACAAGCATAACTGGCAACTAATTTAAAATTATATACAGAATTTAGGAGATATACGAAGATGGCCGCTAAAGATGTAAAATTTGGTAATGATGCTCGCGTTAAAATGCTTCAAGGCGTGAATGTATTAGCTGATGCAGTAAAAGTGACTTTAGGTCCTAAGGGGCGTAACGTTGTTTTAGATAAATCATTTGGTGCTCCAACAATCACTAAAGATGGTGTTTCAGTTGCTCGCGAAATCGAATTAGAAGATAAATTCGAAAATATGGGTGCACAAATGGTTAAAGAAGTGGCATCGAAAGCAAATGATGCTGCTGGTGATGGTACAACAACGGCAACTGTGCTTGCTCAAGCTATTGTTAACGAAGGCTTAAAAGCAGTGGCTGCAGGAATGAATCCAATGGATTTAAAACGTGGTATCGATAAAGCAGTCGTTGCAGCCGTTGAAGAACTTAAAAAATTATCAGCTCCATGTGCAGACTCTAAAGCAATTGCACAAGTTGGTACTATTTCTGCTAACTCAGATGAAACTGTGGGTACTTTAATTGCGCAAGCAATGGAAAAAGTAGGTAAAGAAGGTGTTATTACTGTTGAAGACGGCACAGGTTTACAAGACGAACTTGATGTGGTTGAAGGTATGCAGTTTGATCGTGGTTATTTATCACCTTATTTCATCAATAAACCAGAAACAGCAACGGTTGAATTAGATAGTCCATATATCTTATTAGTTGATAAAAAAATCTCTAATATTCGTGAATTATTACCGGTATTAGAAGCGGTTGCAAAAGCGGGTAAATCGCTATTAATTATTGCTGAAGATGTTGAAGGTGAAGCATTAGCAACATTAGTTGTGAATACTATGCGTGGTATTGTTAAAGTTGCAGCAGTAAAAGCACCAGGCTTTGGTGACCGTCGTAAAGCAATGTTGCAAGATATCGCTATTTTAACAGCTGGTACTGTTATTTCAGAAGAAATCGGTTTAGAGCTTGAAAAAGCAACTTTAGAAGATTTAGGTCAAGCTAAACGTGTTGTTATCAATAAAGACAATACCACTATCATCGATGGTGTGGGTGAAGAGTCTTTAATTAATGCTCGTGTTGAACAAATTCGTAAACAAATTGAAGAATCAACTTCTGATTACGATAAAGAAAAACTTCAAGAACGTGTGGCTAAATTAGCTGGCGGTGTTGCAGTAATTAAAGTTGGTGCAGCAACTGAAGTTGAAATGAAAGAGAAAAAAGCACGTGTAGAAGATGCATTACATGCAACTCGTGCTGCTGTTGAAGAAGGTGTTGTTGCCGGTGGTGGTGTAGCGTTAGTTCGTGCTGCTTCAGCGATTGCTGAGCTAAAAGGTGCGAATGAAGATCAAAACGTAGGTATCAAAGTTGCACTTCGTGCAATGGAAGCACCATTACGCCAAATCGTCACTAACTGTGGTGAAGAAGCATCTGTTGTTGTTAACGCAGTTAAAGGTGGTAAAGGTAACTATGGTTACAATGCTTCAACTGAAGAGTATGGTGATATGATTGCAATGGGTATTTTAGATCCAACTAAAGTAACTCGTAGTGCATTACAATATGCTGCATCTGTCGCTGGTCTTATGATCACAACTGAATGTATGGTTACTGATTTACCTAAAGATGATAAAGCTGATTTAGGTGCTGCTGGTGGTATGGGCGGCATGGGTGGTATGGGCGGAATGATGTAATTCTATCTTTACACACAAACTAATAATTTGAAAAACTATCCGTTTACGCGGATAGTTTTTTTGTATTCACAAATCTTTTTTTTTCACCTTTTCATTTTCTTTTTATCAAAAAACTTTTTACAAGTTTGAATAAATTAACAAATTGAAATTAAATGTATGTTGGAATGTGAAAAAAGAGTATTGAATTTTGCGAACTTAATTTGAAAGATGCTGATAAAGTGTTATTACGCCAATCGCAATTAACACCAATCCGCCTAAAATCTCAGCTTGTTTCCCGATAAAACAACCAATTTTTTTTCCTAATAATAAACCTATAGTCACCATGACACAGGTTGCTAATCCAATCATGCTTGCTGCGATATAAATATTAACGCTAGCTAATGCTAAACTAATTCCGACAGCAAAAGCATCCAGACTAGTCGAAATAGCGGTAAAAATTAAGATAAGAAAAGATTTTTTAGAAGAAGCTATTTCTTTTTCAGAAAAATCCTCATCTTCTTCTTTAAAACTATTGTAAATCATACTAACGCCTAAAAATAGCATGACAGCAAATACTACCCAATGATCCCAACGTTCTATATATTGCAGTGTCAACATGCCTATGAGCCAACCTAGCAATGGTGTAATTGCTTCAACGATACCAAATAAAATACCCACTTTTAAGGCGCCGATAAAGGGGGTAGATTGAAATGAAACTCCACGGCAAACAGCAACCGCAAAGGCATCAGTGGACATCGCCAAAGCTAATAATAAAAGCGCTAAAAAATTCATAACGTTAAGTCTTTATAATTAATATTATGATTTATTGTTTTACTATTGATAATAGATAGTTTGAAATTTTAATATCACCTTTTTTGTGATAAAGTTTCGCTGTTTTTAGTACACTGTCTCGCCGACTTGGATCATATTGAAAAAGCTGTTTAAACATTAGATTAGCTGTTTTTTTATCATTATTTTGGATAGCACAATATCCATATTGTTCATAAGTATCCGCTTTCCAATTATGACGATCGTATTCTAAGCTTTTTTCAAACTCTTTTTGTGCTTCTTGATAACGCCCAAGTCCACATAAAAAAGAACCATAATGAACATGATATAAACCATTACCAGGTTCCATCATGGTAATACGCTTATAAATCATTTCCGCTTCTTTATACTCACCAACATGCTGATCAAACATTGCCATAGCTAGCATTATTTTTGGATTATTAGGTGAATATTGATTTGCTAATTTTAGATTATAATGTGCAGCTTTGACATTTTCTTCTGATTCAGAAGCCTTAGCAAGATAGCCTAATCCTAATCGCATTCTAGCTAAAGCTGCGGTTTCAGGATCGAACTCTTCATTATTATTCATTTGACAGCCTGTTAGCATAGATAATGCCAAAAAGCCTAACAATATTATTAATTTTTTCATCATTTTCCTTATTTCCTTAAGTAATATTATATTGTCTGTTGGACAAGATTCTGTTTTTTATATAATGTACGTTTGGTTCGATCAACAACTTCACCCGCTAATTGGCCACAAGCCGCATCAATATCATCCCCTCGTGTTTTTCTGACAATTACTGTAAACCCATAACCCATTAACGTTTTCATGAAACGGTCTATACGAGTATTCGAACATCTTGAATAAGGTGCACCAGGAAAAGGATTCCATGGGATTAAATTAATTTTACTAGGAACATTTTTTAAATATTTAGCAAGTTCGTGAGCATGTTCAACACTATCATTGATTTGGTTAAGTAATACATATTCTATTGTTACTTTACCATGATTAGCATTAGAGGTTGATAGATAACGTAAAATAGAGTCCCGTAACATCGCCATATTATATTTTTGATTTATTGGCATAATTTCACTACGAATATTATCATTTGGTGCATGTAGTGATATTGCAAGTGCAACATCGATCATGCCGGCCAATTTATCTAAAGCAGGAACAACCCCAGAAGTTGAAAGCGTTACACGTCGTTTTGATAAACCATAACCAAAATCATCTAACATTATTTCCATTGCAGGTGCAACGTTTGATAAATTAAGTAATGGTTCGCCCATTCCCATCATAACTATATTAGTAATTGGTCTATCTGCTAACTTTCCAGTCACACCGATGGCATTCGAGGCACGCCATACTTGACCTATAATTTCTGATACGGATAAATTACGGTTAAAACCTTGTTGAGCGGTTGAACAAAACTTGCACTCTAAAGCGCAACCAACTTGCGAGGAAACACATAACGTTGCGCGATCTCGTTCAGGAATATAAACGGATTCAATCATCTGATTATTCCCTACATCAAGCGCCCATTTAATAGTCCCATCAGCTGAACGTTGTTCTAGAGCAATAACTGGAGCTTTAATTTCAGCAATCGTCTTTAAATGTTCACGCAATTTTTTATTGATATCGGTCATCTGATCAAAATCGTCGATTCCAAAATGATAGATCCATTTCATGACTTGATCAGCTCTAAATGGCTTCTCTCCCAATGAAATAAAAAACTCTCTTAATTGTTGACGAGTTAAATCAAGTAAATTTATTTTTTCACTTTTGAGATTACTTGTATTAAGATTAATTGTATCTGAAGAATTAACAGACGTATTTGGTGTAGCAGGTGTTAACATATGGCCTCGTTTTTACACATTATGGCTGTTTAAAATATAAGGGAAGAATTATACTGGTTTTCCTTTTATCTGGCTAATAGAATATTAGTGATATCAACAATGAAAAAAAAATTAGTAAAATACGTCAAGATTTCCTACTTAATCCAAACATTAACTTTACTTTTATATTCAAATTTTACTATGGCACAACCAATACCTTTAAATAAATTAATTGGACAGTTTGATGAAAAAATAGATAGTAATTTTGTTGCATTAGATTCAACAATATTACCTGTCAATAAAAAGGGCATGTATCTTCAAAAAGAACCAACGCAGCAACTGATTAAAGCCTATCAAGCCTTTAAAAAAGAGCATCCTGATATTCCGTTTATCATTGTTAGTGCAACACGTAATTATACCTACCAAAACTCAATTTGGCAGCGTAAGTGGGGTAATTTGTCAGATAAGCTTAATGATCCTCAACAGATTGCCGACGAGATTTTAAAATATTCATCAATGCCGGGTACTTCTCGTCATCATTGGGGAACAGATATCGATATTACCAGTGTTTCATCTGAATACTTTCAAAATGATAAAAAAGGTATCATTTTATATAAATGGCTTCAGGACAATTTACCTAAATATGGCTTTTGCCAAGCGTTTAACGAAGGAAGACATGGAGGCTATCAGCCAGAAGAGTGGCATTGGTCATATAAGCCTATTGCTAGTCAATATATCAAACAATATAAGGCTATATTGGAAAATGAACCAAATATTATCACACAAGTGTTGAATTTTATCGGTCATGATAAAATTGATTTAGAGAGACTAATTAAAGAATATGTACTAACCGTTAATATCGAGTGTTATTAATTAAAAAGTCGCTCTTTTTAGTGTTTTCGCCAATACGGTAAGCGAATAGTGACAATCAATCCACCACCATCACGATTAGTCGCTTGAATTGTACCATTGTGCATGGTAAAGGTTTTTCTTGCGATAGCAAGACCTAGACCATATCCTTTACCTAATTGAGGCGATTGTATACGGACAAAGGGCTCGAATATACTGGATAGTTTATTTGGATCAACGCCAGGACCACGATCTTTAACTTCAATTTGTAAGTATTTACCCACTTCTTTTAATAAAACTTCTACGACTTGACCTGCTTTAGAAAAACGAATCGCATTACGAATAATATTTTCAACAGCTCGACGGATTTGTTCGGAATTTCCTTTAACAATTGAATGGATAATAGGTGAAGAAATAAAGTGGACATTAATCGATTGGTGATTTGCTTCATAGTTTGCATCATTAATGACTACCCGAAGTAAATCTTTTAAATCAAAATATTCGTCAGTGCGATTGTTCATTTCAGCACGTGAATAATTCAAAATTTCACCTATAAGCTGATCTAACCGTTGAGATTCCAATTCAATTCTAGCAAGGGAATTATCAATATTTTGCTTATTTTGCTGGGCTAAACCAATGGCTAATTGTAAGCGCGCAAGTGGTGTTCTAAGTTCATGCGAAACATCGTGAAGTAAAGCTTGGCGATCAGAAATTAGAATATTAAGCTGTTCAACCATCATGTCAAAATCTTTGCCCAATTCGCTAAGTTCATCTCGTCGAGGTTTTAATTTATTGAATAACCGGACAGAAAGATCGCCTTGAGACACCCGAAAAAAGCCTTGTCTTAGTAGCTTCATTGGTCTGGTTAGATTCCAAGCTAAGAAAAGACTGAATACTAATCCGACACAAATACCCATTAATAAAATTGGCATTGGCATATTAAACAGGGCTTTTTTGACTTGATCGTCTTTATCTTTATCTTCCCTAAACGACACCGCATAAAGAGTACCATCAGGTGCAACCGCAGTACGTTGGTAAATATAATTTGGTGGTTCTAATTCATCAGTAATGATATTAACCTGATCATTTTGAGGCGAGATTAGTTTTATCGATAACAAAACTCGCTCACGTTCAGGTAGATGAGCAACAAAATTGAGGGTTTCGTTCTCACCTGCTACATGTAATAATTGGGCAATCATGTCGACTTTTGTCGGCATATGGTTGAGAAATCGTTGGTTTTTATTTTCTATATAATAAGAAAATGCAATCCAGGTTAACTGGAAAGTAAGATAGAAAATCACCCAAAATATAATGAGTATTTTCCAAAATAATCGACGATTCATCTTAAGCCTATTATGATATTAACGAATACGATAACCAACCGCTCTGATGGTTTCGATAGTTACCACATTTTGTGCGACTTGATGTAATTTCTGACGAATATTACTGATATGCACATCGACACTGCGGTCATAAAGCTCACGTGCACGGCCAAGTCCTATCTCGGACAATTCTTCTTTTGTGACAACCCGTTCACTATGTTTTACAAGTAAAACAAGTAAATTAAACTCAGTAGAAGTTAAATCAATAACTTGACCATTCCAAGTACATAACCGTTGCGGTAAATCTAATACTAAACCATTAAAATGGTATTTTTTGTCGTCGACGGTTTCAACTGAACGTTCATCAAAGCGACGCAAAACAGCACGCAATCTCGCTAATAATTCGCGTGGATAACATGGTTTAGGAATATAATCATCAGCACCGAGTTCTAAGCCTAAAACGCGATCGATATTGTCACCTTTTGCCGTTAGCATAATAACTGGCATATTACATTGTTGACGGATACTTTTTAGAACATCAATACCATTAATATCGGGTAACATCACATCAAGGATAGCTGCTCGATATTTGCCTGATAGTGCCTCTTCGATACCATCTTTACCTAAATAAACGCTTTTGATATTAAACCCTTCGTTGGTCAAATATTCACTAAGCATTTGTGATAATTCAACATCATCATCAATTAATAAAATATTTATCATAATCGCCATTATTATTTAATTATAGGTAGTTACATTATTACAATAATAAAAAAAATGTCAGGTAACTTTACTAAAATATTACATATTTTGAACAATTACTGGCTGTTTAATTTACTACCTGGTTGATAACAAAAACTTTAGTTTAACTATAGCTTTAATTAAAATTTAAACGAAAATGAATAATGTTCTATTTTAATTAATTTATTTGCTATAAAATTGCACTATTATATAGAGATTGTGTAATATCATCATTCAAATATGACTTAAGATATAATAAAATAATAATAAAGAATTTGTTAAATTTTCACCTAATAATTTTACGATTAATCAATGGATAAGTTTGGACAACAATTGCAATGGCAGGCATTAATTGAACTAATAAAGCATGAAGTTTTACCAGCACTTGGTTGTACAGAACCTATTTCTCTGGCATTTGCTTCAGCTGTAGCAACTCAGTATATAGACAAAAGCAAAATAAAAAAAATAGAGGCTTATGTTTCCCCTAATTTGATGAAGAATGGAATGGGTGTCACTGTTCCTGGTACTGGTATGGTTGGCTTACCTATTGCTGCTGCGATTGGGGCTATCGGTGGTGACGCTGATGCTGGTTTGGAAGTATTAAAAAAAATTACTTCACAGCAACTTATACAAGCAAAAAAAATGCTTACCGATAATAAAGTTAGTGTCCATATAGCTGAAAATCACAAAGCTATCTACTCCGAAGCTAATATTTACACTGAAACAGATCATGTTAGAGTTTGTGTTGAAAATTCACATACCAATTTAGTTTTAATCGAAAAAAATAGTGAAATAATTTATCAATCTGATTCGGATTGTGCCGATCAATTAAATCAAAATCCAATAATAAAACAAATGTCGGTAAAATCTATTTATGAATTTGCTACCTATGCAAATTTTGATGATATAAAATTTATTTTACAGGCTGCTAAATTAAACAATGCTTTATCTGAAGAAGGGTTAAAACGAGAATACGGATTAAGTATTGCGGCTACATTACATGAACATACAAAAAATGGATTAATGGCGGATGATTTACTGTCTAAAGTGATTATTCGCACCACAGCAGCATCTGATGCTCGAATGGGCGGAGCTACATTGCCAGCAATGAGTAATTCAGGTTCTGGTAACCAAGGTATTACGGCAACCATGCCTGTTGTTGTTGTGGCTGAACATTTAAAAGCCTCTCAAGAGCAATTAGCCAGAGCGCTTATTTTATCGCACACCATAGCAATCTATATCCATAGTAAATATCCGCCATTATCTGCGCTTTGTGCCGCTTCAACTGCTGCTATGGGCTCAGCAGCAGGAATGGCATGGTTGTTAGGCAAAAGAGAGTATGAACCGGTAGATATGGCTATTTGTAGTATGATTGGGGATTTATCTGGTATTATTTGTGATGGTGCATCTAATAGTTGCGCTATGAAAGTTTCAACATCCGTATCTTCAGCTTTCAAAGCCGTTCTCATGGCTTTAAATCGTATTCGGGTCACCGGTAAAGAAGGGATTGTGTGTGATAGCGTTGAAACGTCAATTAATAATTTAGGGGCAATTGTCAGTAACAGCATGAAAGCCACTGATACACAGATTATTCATATCATGTCGCATAAAGTTTAAATATACTAGAGGGTTAAACCATAAGGCGGTTTTTATATAACCAATTGAAGATTTTTTTTAAAAATATACTGGACAATATTATTTTTTATGCGTAATATTTCGTCCTACTTCAGCGGTGGCTATAGCTCAGTTGGTAGAGCCCTGGATTGTGATTCCAGTTGTCGTGGGTTCGAGTCCCATTAGCCACCCCATTTATGCAATGCATAATAAATCTGACGGCGAGTAGCGCAGCTTGGTAGCGCAACTGGTTTGGGACCAGTGGGTCGGAGGTTCGAATCCTCTCTCGCCGACCAATTTGAACAAAAAAGCCTACTCTTATGAGTGGGCTTTTTTGTTATCTACGTTTAAAGAGGATGAGAACCGACTGGAGGTTTGAGCTGAGCGAAGCGAAACAGCGTTGCTTCAGCAACGACCCGAAGGGCGAGCATGAAATGCGAGTAATCCTCTCTCGCCGACCAATTTGAACAAAAAAGCCTACTCTTATGAGTGGGCTTTTTTGTTATCTACGTTTAAAGAGGATGAGAACCGACTGGAGGTTTGAGCTGAGCGAAGCGAAACAGCGTTGCTTCAGCAACGACCCGAAGGGCGAGCATGAAATGCGAGTAATCCTCTCTCGCCGACCAATTTGAACAAAAAGCCTGCTCTTATGAGCGGGCTTTTTTGTTATCTAGGTTTTGATGAGAAGAGAATCGAGAATAATCGCTTACACTTTATCTGATAAAACATAACTCACACCAAGTTCAACAAATTTATAAATATTATTTTCGTCCATAATTTTAATAGATTGAGGTGGAAGCGATTCCACTTTAATCATAGATAAGCTTGCACCTATCTTGTCTAAATTATCTGTAATTATTCTATTTTAATTACTTCACCTATTAGTTAATTCACACTAAATAGTTATTGTCCTGATTTTATGTAGTTAATAATAAATATTGTGATCTCGGCTACACTTTTGGTACTTAAAATTGACGGCATGTATTTTTTTAGATAATTTTTAATCAGTAATTGGTTGTTAAAGATATATCTATTGGATAAAAAAGCCCAAATATGGAGCGTGATCTTTGGAATACCGTGATATTGCAGTCAAAACTGAAGTCGAAGAACAAATTAGAGCAAATCCTAAAATAATCAGTCAAATAAAGACAGAAAGAGGGCTTGCCGAATATTTTGGGGTAAGCCGAACGACAGTTAGAAGAGCATTAAGTGATTTAATGATGGAAGGTGATGTTTTTCAGGAAGATCACCATCTCCCTAATCATACTGTCTTTGAAATGAATATGCTAAAAATGTCTTCGTTTACTGAAGAGTGCCAAAAAGAAGATGATGTTCACATCAAAATTAAAGTACTCTCTAATGATATCATCCCAATGCCTACCGAATTAAACACCTTTTTTAAATCAAATCAGCGATTAATCAGAATAGCAAGACAACGTTTATTGAATAAAACTCCGTTATCTTATGAAATAAGTTATCTTCCTTCTAAAAAATTTAAAGATTTAGTTAAACAAGATTTAAATGATGTTTCGCTTTATGAATATTTAAAAACACATTTTCATGTTATACCCAGTCATGGTCGAGAAGAGATCGCATATGAAGTCGCTCTCAACGATAAAGCCAAATATTTAGCAATTACTGAAGGCACACCTATCTATAAAGTATCAAGTTACAGTTATGATCATGACTTTGAACCGTTTGAACACACCGACCAGTACTTAATTGGTAATCGATTTAAATATCACTTATCTGCAAAAAATATCTTTAATTATCAGGAAGAATACAAATGAAGTTATTTGAAAAATTAGCACTCCAATTAATGGAGCAGATAAGTACAGGACAATATAGTGTGGGTGCAGAGTTACCGCCAGAAGGTCAGTTGCAAAAAGATTATGATGTCAGTCGAACCACAGTCCGTAAAGCGATTGATCGTTTAGTTGAAAAAAATATGGTGGTCAGAAAGAAAGGGGTTGGATTATTTGTCGCTCCTACACTTTCAACTCAAACGATTTTAGAAATGACAGGCATAATTAAACCTCAAGCTTATTCAAATCATAAAAAGCAGATCAAAGAAGCCTATCTCAGGCAAGCAGGTTGTTATTACAGCCAATTATTAAAAATAAAATCAACGGAACTTATCTACTTTATTGGTTTTTTGGAGATAGCAACAAATAGCGTAACGAAAACCATTTTTTTGCTACCGTTAACTAATTTTCCTGACTTTCAGCTTTCCATTATCAAGGTACTATCAGCACTTGAAATCATTAATTCGGGAAAGAAAAAAGTCGATAAATTAGAGCAAGATTTGCAATTGATGGTAGCCAATGCTGAACTTTCCAAACAATTACGTATCAATATTAACGCCCCATTTTTTAAAATTACTAATCACTATTTTGATATTAATAACGAACCGATTGCGCTTGAGTACAAGTTTGCTAGTAATACTAAATATGTGGTCGATTTCACCTAGGAGGTATATCAATGATTAAATTATTACGTGTAGATCACCGTTTATTACATGGTCAGGTAGTTGTTTCATGGTTCGAAAATGTTGGTGCAAACACTATTTTAGTGGCTAATGATGTCGTGGCTAATGACGAATTACGTAAATCTGCTATTCGTTTAGCTAAACCAGAAAATGCAAAATTAGTGATGAAGTCAATTGATGACAGTATTGAGGCGATCAATTCAGGCGTAACAGATAAATATCAAATGTTAATTGTCGTTGAATCCGTTGCAGATGCTGAAAAACTCATACGAGCCACGCAAGGAAAAGTCACTAGCCTAAATTTAGGCGGTACTAAACCTCGAGAAGGGACAAAAAATTACTCTAAAACAATCAATTTAACTGATACTGAGGCGGATTTATTAACAGGATTACAACAAGACGGCATTGAGATCTATATTCAACAAGTCCCAAGCGAATCAAAGCAAAAATTTGAAAAATAGTTAAGAGGGACAAAAATATGAGTATCGAATTAACAGCTATTGTTTTAGCTTTGATTGCGATGTTAGCCAATGGTGAATACTTATTAGGTTCATCAATGTTATCCAGACCACTTGTTACTTGTACTTTAGCTGGTTTAGTCATGGGCGACATCACACAAGGTATTGTTATTGGTGCTACATTAGAACTCGCATTTGTAGGTTCGTTTTCTATTGGCGCTTCTATTCCACCCGAAATTATATCAGGCAGTATACTGGGTACCGCGTTCGCCATTGGGGCAGGTAAAAGTACCGAAATTGCTTTGGCGTTAGGTATTCCTATTGCTTCATTAGTTTTATTGGTTAAAAACTTATGTTTTCTTTTTATTCTTCCTTACTTTGTTCATAAAGCGGATAAATACGCCAGTGAAGGCAATGGTAAAGGTATGGATCGAATGAATTTATTAGGTGGATTCTTTTCAATCAATCTGCCAATCGGTTTAGTCGTAGGACTTTCTTATCTATTTGGCAGTTCTGCGGTGAATGGTCTATTGGAAATGATACCTAAATTTATTATTGAAGGACTAGGTATTGCAACTGGTTTATTGCCGGCATTTGGATTTGCAATGTTAATGAAAATCATGATTAAAAAGACCAATGCTACCTTCTTTATTTTTGGTTTTGCACTTGCCGTTTATATGAAAGTACCCGTTACCGGTGTGGCAATCTTTGGGGGATGTCTTGCGCTCATTTTAACGGGTTATTCGGCATTTAATGGCAAAAAGATGATTACAGAAGAAAGTGGGCAAAAACTCAGTACCACTATGGGAAATGCGGTAGTTGCACAGGAGATCGATTATGAAAATGAAGAGTTCTAAACTAATAACCAATAAGGAGTTATCCAGAACGTTTTGGCGTTCATTTACCGCTGAATGGTCATGGAATTATGAACGACAAATGAACTTAGGCTATTCCTATGCGATGAGACCAGCTTTAGATAAGATTTACAGTCATAATAAAATCGAACTCACTGATGCCTATCAACGACATTTAGAATTTTATAACGTCACACCATGGTTAATCACCTTTCCACTAGGTATTTGTATTGCCATGGAAGAACAAAATGCCACCGATAGTGATTTTGATAAAAGCGCTATCAATGATGTCAAAATTGCACTAATGGGGCCTTTAAGTGGTCTGGGGGATTCGTTTTTTTGGGGAACATTACGCGTTATTGCAACAGGTATTGGTACCTCTTTAGCACTAAAAGGTAATATTCTAGGCCCACTTCTCTTTTTGCTTATCTTTAATGTACCTGCCATTTTAGCCCGTTATTTTGGTTTACTGATAGGCTATAACATTGGCACATCTTTTATTGAAAAGGTCCAAAAGACAGGTTTAATGGATAAATTATCCTATGGAGCATCTGTGTTAGGGCTATGTGTGGTCGGTGCCATGGTTGCTACTATGGTGACATTAAATATGCCGTTAAAAATTGGGTCTGGCGATGATTCAGCCTCACTACAAGATATCTTCAACGGAATTGTACCGCAAATTTTGCCTTTGATGTTTACGTTATTCATCTTCATGTTAGTCAAAAAAGGGATTAAAGCGCATTGGATACTTCTACTTATTGCCGCAATCGGGATTTTAGGGGCATGGAGTGGATTATTGGGATAATTAGGAAATAAAAATGAAAAGTATCGCAGACTATGTCGCCTTAGTGCCTGAATTTTATCAAAGCATATTAGATCATTATCAATCGTTATTTGCTGATCAGATTGATTTAAATACTGAAAAGTCACTTCAATCGATTGTCATTTTTGCCACAGGATCAAGTGCCAACGCCGCTTATAGTGCCAGACCATTGATGAGTAAAATATTAAAACTCCCTGTTTATATTGAAGATCCTTCCATGGCAGCAAACTACTTACACTATAATGACGCTAATACGCTCTATTTTGCCATATCACAAGGTGGGGAAAGCTATTCCACCATTCATTTGGTTGAACAATTTATTAAAGAAAATCGAACTATTTATACCCTCACTAGTAATTCTAACAGTCCGATATATAACATCAGCAATCATGTTTTATCAATGGGGATGCCAGTTGAAGAAATGCCCTATGTGAGTGCTGGCTATAGTGTCATTATTCTTGATTTAATGTTGATTGCGTTAATTATTGGTCAAAAAACAGGGTGTTTGGATAAGCAACAATTTGAAAGTTATCTTAAACAAATACAGAATGTTACGACATCATTGCCACAAGTTATCCTACAATCACAATCATGGGTAAATCATCATCTCAAACAATTTGATCACGCTAAACGAGTGATTTTTATTGGCTATGGTGCAACTTATGGTGTCGTTCGTGAAGGAGAAACTAAATTCACCGAAACGGTTCGTAACACGGCGTTCGGAAAAGAATTGGAAGAGTACATGCATGGCCCTTATCTCGGCTTACATCCTGATGATTACATCATATTTATTGAACCAAAAGGGTTATTAGAAGCAAGAGCCGTAGCATTAAAAACCTTTTTGAATCGCTATGCAAAACAGGTAATAACCCTATATGCACACCACTCGCATTCTATTACTGAGCACGATCTAAACTTTGATATCCATTGTGATGAATTATTAACATCATTATTTATGACTATTCCTATTCATCTACTCAGTTACCAGCTATCCCTGTTAAAGGGTCATAATCTAGAAAAATCAACATATCCAGAATTTGATGAAATCACTAAATCCAAAATTAAGAGGGTCACCGTATGAGAAAATTTGACGAACAAAAAGAACTTAACAGTATGAATGGCGCATTAAAATTACGTCCGTTTATTAATCAGTTTATTGATCAGATTCATGAACGAGGTTATCGTAATATCTGTTGGTTAGGCATTGGTGGCACTTATGCTTCATCAATGCAAGCCGTCGTTCATATGAAAGAAAAATCTGCACTAGAAACTTTTGTGCAACATGCTGCGGAATATTTGGTAACTGGCAATAAGCGAATAACCAAAGATTCTTTAATAATCATCTCCTCAGTGACTGGCTCAACACAAGAAGTCGTTGAGGCTATCGATAAAATTCAAAAAGAAGTCGGCTCAACGGTATTAGCCTTTTTAGATAATGCTGATTCACCATTAGGTAAAATGGTAGATCACGTTATTTCTTATCCGATGAATGAACAGTTAAAATTCTTTATGACCGCAGACAGACTAATGTATTTAGCCGGTGAATTTCCAGACTATGATGAATTTTATCAACAAATGGATCAACATTTTGCCAAAAATATTGTTGCTGTTGCCAAAAAAGCCGATGCCTTTGGGCAAGAAGTTGCGCAAAAACATCACGATGATGCCATGCATTACTTTGTTGGAGCAGGTAATCAATGGGGAGCAACCTATTCACATGCTATGTGTTACTGGGAAGAACAGCATTGGTTACGTTCAAAATCAATCGAATCTGCTGAATTTTTTCATGGAACATTAGAAATTATAGACAGGGATACGGCTGTTACTGTCTACGTTGGTGAAGATAGTCAGCGCTCACTTAGTGAAAGAGTAGCTAAATTTTTACCACAAATCTGCGCTAATTACACCATAATTGATACTAAAGATTATGAATTGCCGGGTATTTCGGAAAAATATCGGGGGCACTTATCTCCATTTGTTTTTCGTGCTATTAATAACCGAATTGATGCTTATGTCGAACACCTCAATCGTCATCCAATGTCAATCCGTCGTTATTATCGTTGCTTAGATTACTAAAAGGAGTCGTGCATGATTGCAGTATTAGTAAGTACTCACGGCACAATGGCTAACAGTTTAATTGAAACGGCTGAAATGATATGCGGTAAGCAAACTCAATGTGAAGCTGTTCCCTTTTTAATGGGACAATCGCTAGATGATTTTCAACAGCAAATTGAACAAAAGTTAGTAATGTTAACTAAATCGGGATCAGCCATTTTATGCTTAGTTGATTTAAAGGGTGGTACGCCTTTTAATACTCTTGTTAAGCTGATCCCAAATTACCCGACGATGGAAATTATCACTGGCGTTAATATTCCAATGCTATTAACCACATTCATGCTCAGATCGGATATAAATAATTTGAATGAGTTAATACCAGAAACAATTGAGGTAGCTATGAATGGTATTGAACGCTATAACATTACCTCATTAACCAACAACACGTATCAAAATGAGGAGTTTTAAAGATTTTTTGATTCTCTTTAATTTTTTGAATTAGGCAGATTTTTTATATCAATAAAAAATTTGCCTTTTACCATTGAAAAAATATATAATTTATAGCTACTTTTGATTATAAAAATAAGGTATAATCAAATTACTTATCTATGCCCTCCTTTACTCTGTATTTCATCCTCTTCACTAACTGATAGTAATTCAACTGAGAATGGATGATAAACTATTTCAGTTTATTAATTATAAAATAATTGTAGACAAACCAAACGTTTTTACAGTACCATAACCATTCGTTAAGAAATTGTAACAATTGTTAAAATAATATAAGTATTGTGATGAATTCGTTATTAAAGGTTTATTTACCCGTCTCAGTTTTACTCTGTTCTGTCTCATCGTTTCTGTTTGCTGCTCAACCGCCTGAAGGGTTAAAGATCCTCAGTGATAATCAGCTTATTCGTCAGCAAGAGCATGATAAAGCCTTGCAGGAAACATTAACGCCTGCCTCGCCAGATATTCGCTTATTACCACCGATTGATAGCTTAGGGGAAATGCAATTCCCGCAGGAGCCTTTATGCTTCAATATTCAAAAAGTTAATTTGGTTGAACGTGATAAGTTAGCCTGGTTTGTTCCCTTAAAAAAATTAGCACAGCAAGCCGAACAGCGCTGTTTAGGGGCGGAAGGGATTAACCTGTTAATGAGTGCGATTCAAGATCGCTTAATCAGTTATGGTTATATCACAACCCGGGTGGTTGCCCCCGAACAAGACCTGAACGAGGGTGAACTGAAATTATTGTTAGTCGAAGGGAAAATTCGTGACGTGCATTATGCCCCTGAGAGTGATAAATATGCACAGTTATACACCGCTATGCCCGCACATGCCGGACAATCGCTGAATTTACGTGATATTGAACAGGGACTTGAAAATCTGCAACGTTTGCCAACCGTCAGCGCACAGATGGAGTTGGTGCCGGGCGATAAACCGGGTGAAAGTGATATTGTTATCAGCCGAAAACAGTCTAAGATGTGGCGTTTAGGCTTATCAGTCGATGATTCAGGGACTAAAAGCACCGGGCGAGACCAGGGAGGCGTGACTTTATATTTAGATAATTTATTATCGTTAAGTGATGCTTTTTATGTCACCGGTGGTCGGGATTTAAGTGGCAAAAGTAAATATGGCTCACGGAATTTTCTGTTTTCTTACTCCGTCCCGTTTGGCTACTGGTTATTCAGCGCCTCGTTATCGGGGAATAAGTACCATCAAACCGTCGCCGGACAACTCGTCGATTACAAATACAGTGGTCGCAGCCGTAATGCCAATTTCCAGTTAAGTCGGGTCATTCATCGAAATGAATCGCAAAAAACCACCCTTAATTATGGCATCACATTAAAGCAATCGCATAACTATATTGATGATAATGAAATTGAAATCCAGCGCCGAAAAACGACTTACTGGCAGCTGGGACTGCAACATCGTCATTATGTCAATGATATGGTTTTTGATGCCGGCGTCTCTTTCCAAAAAGGGGTACGATGGTTTAATGCCCAAAAGGCACCGGAAGAGTATGACCGGGAGGCCAATATCACTCCATTAGCGGAAATTATTTCCGTTAATTTCTCCTCCAACATTCCTTTTACACTGGGCTCACAACAGTTCCGTTATCGTCTGGATTATCAGGGACAATATACGCGCAAAGGGAATTTAACCTCACCTGACCAGTTTTCGATTGGCGGACGCTGGAGTGTACGTGGCTTTGATGGCGAGTTGACGTTAAAAGCTGACCGCGGTTGGTATGTCCGTAATGAGTTGTCATGGCAGGCACCGTTAAATCATGAGCCGTATTTAGGGTTTGATACCGGCGAAGTATCCGGGGCAAAAAGTGAATATCTGTTAGGTCGGCATTTAACCGGCAGTGTGGTGGGGGTGCGTGGCAGTAACTTTGGCATGTACTATGACCTGTTTGCCGGCATGCCTGTTCGTAAGCCAAAAGGATTTAAAACTAATCCAATGACATTAGGCTTTTCACTTAACTGGAGTTTTTAATCTTATTGCCTGACGTTGCAAATTTAGAGGATTAGTCCCGGACAACGTCAGCCAATAACTCACTCAAGAAAACATTAGCAAAACAACAATAGATTAACAGAAAAACAATAACATCATAAAACAATAATAAACAAAACAATTACAGTATAAGGTTATATAAGGGTATTAGCATGAATAAGGATTTATATCGGGTTATCTTTAATAAAAAACGTGGCATGCAGATGGTGGTGGCTGACATAGCAAAAACCCCTACCGGTCACGAAAAATCAACATCAGGTTTAGGTCAGACTTCATCTAAATCCGTGTTGGCAACATTAAAACCGGTTACCTTGTTGATGTCGATATCATTCGGGTTTGTCACCCTCTCTTTACCGGCACATGGCAGTCAAATTATTGCCGACCCGCAGGCAAAGAAAACGCAGCAGGCGCAGGTTATTCAGGCGGCGAATGGGGTCACACAAGTCAATATTCAGACGCCAAACAAAAAAGGGCTTTCTCATAATAAATACAAGCAGTTTGATGTTTCACAGCGTGGGGTGATTTTAAATAACAGCGGCAAAATCACTCAAACTCAGATTGGCGGTTATGTACAAGGTAATGAGTACTTAAAAACAGGCTCAGCAAAAATCATCTTAAACGAAGTCAACTCCCGTAACCCGAGCCAGTTAAATGGGGTCATTGAGGTTGCCGGTCAAAAAGCGCAGGTCATCATCGCCAATCCGTCCGGGATTAGCTGTCACGGGTGTGGTTTTATTAACGCAGACCGAAGCACACTCACCACAGGTAAACCGATAATAGACAACGGAGAGTTAACCGGTTATCAGGTTGAGCAGGGGCATATTTCGGTAGCCGGTAAAGGGCTCGACAGCACCGGACAAAGTTACACGGATTTAATTGCGCGTTCGGTGTCAATAAATTCGGCGGTATGGGCCAATGATTTAAATGTGGTGACCGGTCGTAATAAAGTCAGCCGCAATGCACAGACTATCACCCCGTTAGCGGAGGATAACAGTCCAAAACCGGAAGTGGCACTGGATGTGTCAGCACTGGGCGGGATGTATGCCGGTAAAATCCAGATGGTGGGCACCGAGAAAGGGGTTGGGGTTCGTAATGCCGGTGAATTAGGGAGCAGTAAAGGTCATTTTAGCCTGACAACGGAAGGGAAAATCGTCAATACCGGTACATGGGTCAGTCAGGGCAATATGACGGTTAAGGCAAAAGGTCGCATTACTAACGCCGGGTCAATCGGCAGTCAAGCCGGTCTTCAGGTCAGTACCACCGGTCAGGTAAGCAATAGCGGTAAGATACTGAGCAAGGAAAACTTAACGCTCAAGGCGACGGATAACATCCGTAATGCCGGGGTGATTAACAGTCAGACCAACTTACAGATTAACACCGGTGGAGACCTGAATAACTCAGGCAATATTCAGGCGCATGGTGATATCGCACTTGGCAGTGATAAAACGTTTAAACAGGAAGGTCGCATACTTTCCAAAAAGAATATTGTTGTGACGGCTAATGACATTGTCCAAACCGAATCCGGGTTAATGGCCAGTGGTGTAACCGCTGACGGTGAAGTGCCACAGGGTGGCGATTTAACCTTAAGGGCTGGGCAGCACATGCATTTACACGGTGCGGTGCAGGCGACAAAAAACGCGATCATCAGCGCGAAAGCCATTGACGGACAGGGGCTTAAGCTAAGCAGTGATACCTTAACATTAAATGCCCGTGCGGGTGCTGTCAATCTTGATAATGCCGCTGTGTATGTTGACGGTCAGGCAACGATACATGGCATTGACGGCGTGTCGGCAAAACACGCCACACTCAGTGCCGATTCGCTGACTCTCCACGGGTCAACGATAGATAACCGGGAAGGAACCTTATTTGGTAAAACCGCACTTAATCTCACCACGCAATATCTTGATAATCAGCAAGGGAAGGTATTAAGTCAGGGGCAGTTAACAATAGCCGGGTTTGCTCAGGCGTATCTGAATACGCTGAATAATCAGGATGGGACGATATCGTCGCTTTCGACGTTAAAAATAGGCAGCCACACATTAGCCGGTAATCGCAACGGTCGTATAGAAAGCGGTCAGGATATGTTCCTGACGGTGGTATCTGACTGGATTAATCAACAAACCATTCTGGCCAATGGTCAGCTAACCCTTACTGCCAGTGGCCGCATTGACAATCAGTCACAAATTAAATCCGGGGGGCAATTAACCCTGACCGCCCGTGAAATTTATAATCAACAGGATGGCGATATTGCCGGGGGCAGTACCCGGATTTCGGGCACAGCACTCACCAATTATGGTGTGATTGATGGCGGGCTGACTGATATTCAGACCGATACGCTCAATAATCTCGACAACGGTCGTATTTATGGGGATGCGGTGGTGATTAATACCGGCAAGCTGACTAACCTGAAGTCCGCTGCCAGCTCGGTGGCGCCGGTGATTGGTGCCCGTGACCGGTTACTTATCGGTGCCCGGGAGCTGCTGAATAAAGACCATGCATTATTATTAAGTCAGGGGGAGATGTTTATTGGCGGGCAAGCCAGCACACAAGGGGTGACCGGTCGCAGTCAGCAGGTCAGTAACCACAGTGCCACAATAGAGGCCGGTGGCTCGCTCTATTTAGCGGCGGATAAGTTAGATAACCGGGACTTATATGTCAAAATCAGCAGCCCGGTTGAGGTTGACCGCAAAAGTTATCATGAATATGAATGGTGCTCGGGTGACAAAGATAAATACAGTTGTTTTGGTGGAAATCAAAAACGTTACCGTATCAGTGACAATCGTGAAGGTAAATATCGCTATATTATTGATGAAAATGGCAAAAAGACCGGAGAGGGGCATCTTAAATTTGACAAAGGTAATCACGTCAGGTTTTATGTCAAGGGACTGGGGCACAGTAAACATTTTATAGAGTATTTCTATGACCGGGTTATTTACGAAAGCCAGCTGCTCAATCAGGACCCGGCCAAAATACAGGCCGGTAAAAATCTGATCATTCAGGGCGATGTGGTGACCGATCAGGACAGTCAACTGCTTTCAGGTCAGACCATGCAAATTAATGCAAGGCAGTTTGATAATCTGGAAACCAAAGGTGAACGCTGGATTAAAGAGGTGGATTCAAAAGGTCATAAAAATCGCGGAAGGATTTCTCATTACAAAAAAGAAAAAGACGATCACCACTGGAAAACCAAACAAAAGTACGGCGCTTATCAAGGGGTCAATACCACCGAAGCGATGTCACTGGGCACGTTAACGGTGGCGGAAAACACCCAGCTTTCCCCGGTATCAACCGTTGCTGATAAACAGGGGGTAACGGTATTACCACCGGAATTTGTTCAGTACCCGACAGTGGTGCCGATTAAATTGCCGGATAATACCATTTTTCAAATCAGACCGGAAAAAGAGAGTTTATATTTAATTGAAACTGACCCTCGCTTTACTAACCGTAAAAAATGGATAAGTAGCTTAGATTTTATTGATTCTGACAGTTTACAAAAACGGTTAGGTGATGGTTACTATGAACAGAAATTGATTCAGGACCAGTTGATTGCACTGACCGGTAAAAGTTACCTGTCCGGTTATAACAACAGTGATGACCAGTACCGGGATTTACTCTTAGCCGGTCAGTTATATAGCAAACAATATCAGCTGCAACCGGGGGTTGCTTTAAGCGAAGAGCAGATGGCGGCATTAACCACGGATATGGTGTGGATGGTCAATCAGGCTATCACGTTACCGGATGGTCGGGTGGAAGTGGTCAGCGTGCCTAAATTATATCTGGTGGGCAAGCATACCGGCGTTAACCTGCAAGGGAATGTTGTGCATGCTGGTCAGGTGAATATTCAGACACAAGAGGATATCAATAATCAGGGCGTAATTAGCGGGGATAAGATAGCGGCGAGTGGTCATAATATCATTAACCGGGGAACGATTGCCGGCGACAGTGTCTGGTTAGAGGCCAAACAGGATATTATTAACCAAAGTGGTTTACTGCAGGCAAAAACTGAGCTTGATGCCTATGCCGGTCGGGACATTATTTTAACAACGGAACAACATCAGTCCGGCAAAGAGCGCTGGTTAGATAACACGGCAACCGTGTATGTATCTGACAAAGAAGGGACATTACGGTTAACCGGTCAGCGCAATATTAACATTAATGCGGCGGATATTATCAGTAACGGTAAGGAGACTACGCTAATTGCGGGGAACGATATATCTCTGGGTACCCAAACCATCAGTCATGCCACCGATTACACGCTAAACAGCAAAAACTATGACCGCCGCGAGTCGACGCAGGAGGTAGGCTCATCTATCAGTACGGCCGGTAATTTAACCCTGAAAGCCGGGCATGATGTGAAGGTAAAAGCCAGCGATATCAACAGCGACGGGAACATAGTTGCGCAAGCCGGAAATGATATTCTTATTACCGCCGGGCAGGCAACGTATGACCATGAAGCACGCGCCAAATCGAGCACGAAATCAACCTTTTCGAAAAGCAAATATTCACACTATGGTGAAGAGCATAATAAAACGGCCATTGGTAGCAGTCTGAGCGGTGAAAGTGTGACACTCAATGCCGGTCATGATTTAACGGTGAGCGGTAGTCAGGTTGTCGGGACAGATGATGTGAATTTGCAGGCGGGGAATAATGTTAATATCGATGCTGCAGAAGAGTCTTACTATAAATACCAACAGACCATCAATAAAAAATCAGGCTTAATGAGCAGTGGTGGACTGGGTGTCACGATTGGTAAAACGAAAGAAGATTTAAAACAAACCGATACGGAAAAAGCTTATGTTGGCAGTGTGGTAGGCAGTACTCAAGGTAATGTCAACATTCAGGCGGGCAAGGATATCAAGGTACGTGGAAGTGACATTATTGCGCAGCAGGATGTTAATTTAAAAGCGGAAAATGTTGAAATCACATCTCTTGATGCGAAAACGACCTATAAAGAAGAGTACAGTTATGAAAAATCCGGATTAACGGTTGCGTTAACGGGGACGGCTGCTAATGTTTATGAAGCAGCGCAAGCTCTTGAGCGGGCGAAACATAAAGACAACGATAAGATAATGGCGTTGCAATCGATAAAGTCAGGTTTAACAGTTACAGAAGAGATACAAAATTTACAGCTGAAGAACGATAAAGGTCAAAGTCAAGCCTCGATTGGCGTCAGTGCCATGGTGGGAACGCAACGGACTGAGCGTGTAGTCAATCAGGAACAACATAATGTGATTAGCAGCGGCGTGTCAGCGGGTAAAAATATCAATATTGTTGCTACGGGTGATGCGAATAAAAATGGGGGTGATATCACGTTAAAAGGCAGTGATATCAAAGCCGGCAATGATATTAACCTGACGGCAAATCGTGATTTGAATGTGATTGGTGCGGTAAATACGCAGCACAGTGACCGGGATGAAAAAAGTTATGGTGCGGCGGCAGGTATTCAATTCCAGGTAGGCGGAGATGAAAGTGGCCTGCGGTTTAAAGCGAACGGTAATTTTAGTCGGGAGCGGGAAGTTGCTGATGGCAGTGCATGGACGGAAAGCGTTATTGATGCCAAGAACAAACTGAATATCAAAACGGGCAATGATGTCAATGTGGTGGGTGGTCAGTTGAAAGGCGATACGGTGAAGATGGATGTCGGGAATAACCTGAATATTCAGTCACTGCAAGATACGGATGATTACGACTACGAGAAAATCAGTGCCTCGGTCAGCGGCACGGCAGGCACAGGATTTAGTGCCAATGGTTCGATATCGGCAACGAATATAGACAGTAAATGGGCAAGTGTGACAGACCAGTCGGGGATATTTGCCGGAAAAGGCGGTTATGATATTTATGTGGGTAATAATACTGACTTAAAAGGTGCGGTGATAGCGTCGGAAGCGGAAGATAAAAGTAAGAACAAACTTGATACCGGCACCATCAGCTTCAGTGATATAAAAAACAAGGCAGACTTTAAAGTGACGCATGTTTCGGTGAGTGGGGGAACCGGAGGTCCGGGTGTCCCGACGGCTTATCAAAACAGTGATAGTGACTCAAGCACGACAAAATCGGCGGTAGAAAAAGGCGAGTTAGTCATCCGCAATAAAGAGCAGCAAAAACAGGATATCAATGAATTAAGTCGGGATACGGAGAGTGCGAATAATCCGCTGAAACAGATATTTGATAAGCAAAAAGAGTTAGACAAAATAGAAACGGTCGAGCTTATCAAAGACATTGCACAGCAGGCAAAAAGTGTAATGAATAAGTATGACCGAATTCAGGCGCAAAATGAAGTAGATAAAAATAAGGATGCGTTATCAAAGCTGGAAGCGGAAAAGGCCTATAATAAGCTGAGTGATGCAGAAAAAGCCAAATATAAAACTGTTGAGGATTATTATAATCAGAATAAAGACTACTTCTATTACGTTGCGGTTGATGAGCAGTTAAAAACGAATAGAGAAAATAATAAAAATCTGGGCGGAATGGGGAGTGATGTTAGCAAAGGGATAGACAGTGCGATATCAATAGTGACCGGCATTATCACCGGCAACATCACAGGCGGACTGGCTGGCGCAAGTGCACCTTGGGTAGCGGAGCAGATAAAAATCCAGACAGGAGATAATGAAACTGCCCGTTTAATTTCTCATGCGATTTTGGGTGCGGTGGTAGCTGAACTACAAGGCAACTCAGGACTTGCCGGCGGTGCCGGTGCCGTAACCGGAGAACTTGCTGCGGATATCATACGCAAGCAGCTCTATGGAAAAGACGTTAAGGAATTAACCGAAGCTGAAAAAGAAAATATCAGTGCCCTCGCCCAACTTGCCACCGGACTTGCTATAGCCAGTGCCGGAGGAGATGTCGGTGATGTCAGCACGGGTATAGCAGCAGGTAAGAATGCGGTTGAGAATAATTATTTAAAAGTTTCCGAAGCAAGACGAAAAGCTGAGTTATCTTGGATAAAACCGAACTGGAAAGGTGAGGAGTTAACGGAAGATGAAAAGAAAGAATTAGAGTACATTGAAAAATTGGATAAAAAACGTGATCTGGTTTTGCTAGAAACTTGTTATGCAGGCAATATATCAAGTTCAGCTTGTCAAGGATTACTACAAGAAGCATGGCAAATACAAAATGAATATGCCAAAGAAGCTGCAAGAACTATAAGATATAGTGATGTTTACAGGGAAGATTCGAATAACCTTTATAATATATTATTAGGATTAGACAAGGATTCAGTAAGTTATTGGAAAGACATTGAAGCAATATCAAAAGTAAGTGGTAGACCTTTACTTGAAGTAAAAAAGGAATATAGTTGGGCTTTAATAGCGGATTCTGTATCGAAATCTTTAGCTGCATCGATGGGTTATAACGCTAATGCTGGAAAGAGTACGGGTGCTAACAAACCATTAGATAAAACAGCCTTAGAAACGCAACACGGCAAAGGAAATGTCGAGCAAGGTGGTGGAAATTATAAAGAGACTAAGGATAAAATACTGGATAATCAGGCTACCAATCAGAAAGCCAACGAAAGTAGCAAATTTGGTGACCATGTAAAAAAAGAACAAGAAATTAATTCTGGAAAGGGGACTGGAGGATATTTAAACAAACCCGAACAAGGAGGAACATTAAATATCGGTGCAGGAAATAAACCGATTGAAGGCGCTTATAATATATCTCATCCTGATTATCCTATGGGAAAAAATGTTTATCCTGGCAATGCTAATGATTTGTCAAATATTGCAACAGGTTCTCAAAAAGTCATTATTATGGAAAATCCATATAAATATAAGCCTTTTAATGATGAGGTATTAAGAGTTTTAGATAAAAATGGAACAATTATTGTCAAAGGTAGTTGGAATAATCCGTCGATAAATAATATAGAAAAAATTGCAAAGAGCAAAGGTTTCACTTTAGTTGAAAAAAATATTATTCCAAGTAAAGGTTATTTACAATCAAACGGTAAACCAATACAGAATCCTACTATTACTGAATATAAATTTATTAGAAATTAATGAAGGTTTATTATGAAATATAAATTAGACATAACAGATAGTTATCAAAAGTTCATATGCTTGGATAATGATATAGGAATAGAAAACTATTTATCGTTTGACTTAGAAAATAGCACCGATGATTTTGAAGTCACATTGGAGAATATAGCAGTTAATATGAGTGAGGATTTTTGGTATTTACCTATCATAAAACAAAATCCTCAAACTATCCTGAATAAAGCTTTAAATGAAATTGATTTAAGTGATCTAAGTAGTATATTAGTTGTCTTGATTAGAAAAGCAAAATTAATTATAAAAAAGCAAAAAAACTTATATTTGAAAATAAATGATGAAGAAAATGAATATTTTCATTCTGTAGATTCTAATTTTAATATAGGCGATAAATATATTTGGTTAGCAGGAAAAAGTGCTGATTATTTCAACAAAGAAGTCAATTTAAAAATTATTTTTTCAGGTAGATTAAATTTTATTTTTGAAGAATCAGATATTTTAATTCAAACAATAGACTTTCAAGATTATATTACAGATCATGAAGTTGATATTATTAATAGATACCAAGCATTAATTGTAAAAATAAAAAATAGAAATATTGCTCAGCTAGATCTAAATAATATTTCTTCTAATTTTTTAGAATATGATTTTTCTAAAAATTATTTTAATAGTAGTGAAAAAGGTAATATTGCATATAAAAATTATATAGCATAATTTCATAAAACCCTATCTGTTCCAGCCACCGGCCTTTAATGGTGAATTGGGGTTGGGTTTTGTGCCTTGTGGCACGTAACCCACGGTATAAAATTGCTCAGTGGTTTGCTGTGTAGGCGTCTTGTCTGTGGTTGATTGTAGCTTAGAATATGTCTTAGCCTTAGTTAACTTCTTTGACGTTAGTTGTGGATAGCCGTGGTGGCTGGTTATTGTTTGTACTGATTGTTTTACTTCAGTGCTTTAGTTAGCCAGTAGTTGAATCTACTTCTTACTAAAAAAAGCATCTAAAATATCTTAATCATGATTTTATCTTCTTCCGGTAACAAAATGATGAAAATCCTTTAATTGGTGGGGTAATCGGTGCAGGCTCATCATCTTTTGGATATGGCGCAGGAAAATTAGTAGAAAAACCATTACAATCTTGGATGAATCCAGTAGCAAATAAATATATCCATGAAACAAATAAAGGGGTTTTAGGTATAACAGGGCATTTTGTTGAATCACCTTATCCAGCTATCGGTGGAAATCTTTTTAATTCATCTACTAGCGAATGGATTAATAAGAAAATGGAACAACAAATAAAATCGTTTAATCATGAAAATAAATAAAAAATATAAAGCATTATTGTTTGTCTGTACCGTAATGTCGGTATCTTTATTCCTTTTTGTTGTAATAATAAGTTTAATATTTTCATATATTACTTATTTACAAACAAAAGAATTTATTATTGATGTTAATGATATCTACAATGCTTGCAAATTAGCTCCCCTTGGTATTCTTACTGGGGTAGGAATGTGGTATCTAGAATGCCGTCGCTTGGGAGTAAAAATTTTTGGTAAATAAAGGATGTTGTGATATTTGTCATAATCTCCTTTAAAATTAAAAACTCACTGAAATCCAAAAAGAAAACATCAGCACTCTCTCGCAACTGGCAGTTGGTCTAGCAATTGTCGCCAGTGGTGGTGATACAGGCGATGCCGGTACGGCGATTGCTACCGGAAAGTGTACGGGTGCTAACAAACCATTAGATAAAACAGCCTTAGAAATGCAACACGGCAAAGGAAATGTTGAACAAGGTGGTGGAAATTATAAAGAGACTAAGGATAAAATACGGGATAATCAGGCTACCAATCAGAAAGCCAACGAAAGTAGCAAATTTGGTGAGCATGTAAAAAAAGAACAAGAGATTAATGCTGGAAAGGGGACGAATAGTGCTCAAGGACTTGTCGGTAAGGATTTTGAAAATTATTTGAATCAAACTTTAGGTGGTAAAGGTAGCTTTACATTTAAAGGACGAGAGTTTGATGGCGCTTATGGTCCAAATAATTCAATCTGGTATGAGGCTAAATCAGGACGCTATTGGCAAGACCATGCTCAGGCAGGTAGTAAAGGATTTGAGAAATTCAAATCCGATGTGGGATCTTATGCGAGTATTGCCAAGCAAAACGGTACTTCTTTTGAAGTACATTCTAACACACCTATCCCTCAGCATGTTAAAGATTGGTTAACATCGAAAAACATACCGTTTAAGGAATATTAATATGGGAATGCAAGTCAGCATAGATATAAATTTTGCACAAGAATATTCTCCTAAAGAGATATTAAAGTGCCTAATAAATAATGGCTGGAATATTTATTATCAAAATATAGTTACTTATCTATCGTCAAATGATATTGATGATTATGACTGGCTGAATATGGACATGAACCTGTTCAATTTAGATGAGTTTATAAACTCTCATAATATTATGAATAAAATTGGTATAGTGATGGTTTATGATAATGAATCAGGAGGTAATTTATTAATTTACCCTAATTATTTATCTATGTCATTGTCAATAAATCGTCAGTATTTATCTGGGAAAGATATTCCAGATTTTAATTGGTATCTAGATAGAATGAGTGGTTTTTTAAGAAATATAAAACTATCTAGCATACAGTGTGAAACCATCTACTAATGAATAACCCCCGCCTAACCAGTAGGGGACCTTTTATTATTTTTTAGAACTATATAGCAAGTTCAATAATTAACTTGCCCTGCTCGATCTTAATGATAACAGGGCAGCCTACATAAAAGCCGAATTGCTCCAGCTATCTGCCCTTAATGGTCAGTTCTGGTCTGCGGTTGGGTTTTGTGCCTTGTGGCACGTAACCCACGGTATAGAATCGCTCATTGGGTTGTAGTGCCGGTGTTTTGTCTGTGGTTGATTTTAGTTTAGAATGTGTTTTAACCATAATAACTAGCGTCATTAGTTGTTGTGGTTAGCAGTTCGTCGTTAATCTATGCCGTTATTCATTATATTTTCTTAAACCTTCCTTCCAAACTTAAGTTAATTCTAAGCTTTTCATTTATCTAATATCCACTAAACAAAAGTAAGACAAGTCTTGATTAGTATCGTTACCGGGGGCATGGCACCGACAACGGCTTATCAAAACAGTGATAGTGACTCAAGCACGACGAAATTGGCGGTTGAAAAAGGCGAGTTAATCATCCGCAATAAAGAGCAGCAAAAACAGGATATCAATGAATTAAGCCGGGATACGGAGAGCGCGAATAATCCGTTGAAACAGATATTTGATAAGCAAAAAGAGTTAGACAAAATAGAAACGGTCGAGCTTATCAAGGACATTGCACAGCAGGCAAAAAGTGTAATGAATAAGTATGACCGAATTCAGGCGCAAAATGACGTAGATAAAAATAAGGATGCGTTATCAAAGCAGGAAGCGGAAAAGGCCTATAATAAGCTGAGTGATGCAGAAAAAGCCAAATATAAAACTGTTGATGATTATTATAATCAGAATAAAGACTACTTCTATTACGTTGCGGTTGATGAGCAGTTAAAAACGAATAGAGAAAATAATAAAAACCTGGGCGGAATGGGGAGTGATGTTAGCAAAGGGATAGACAGTGCGATATCGATAGTGACCGGCATTATCACCGGCAACATCACGGGCGGACTGGCTGGCGCAAGTGCACCTTGGGTCGCGGAGCAAATCAAAAAGCATACCGGTCATAAGGAAGAAAACGGAAACTGGAAGACCGATGATGTAGCCGGTAATCTTATTGCCCATGCGATTTTGGGTGCCGTGGTAGCTGAACTACAAGGTAACTCAGGACTAGCCGGCGGTGCCGGTGCCGTAACCGGAGAACTGGCTGCGGATATCATACGCAAGCAGCTCTATGGAAAAGACGTTAAGGACTTAACCGAAGCTGAAAAAGAAAACATCAGTGCCCTCGCCCAACTTGCCATCGGACTGGCTGTAGCCAGTGTAGGTGGTGATGTGGGCGATGTCAGCACGGGTATAGCAGCAGGCAAGAATGCGGTTGAGAATAACTATTTACATAGTCCGGAAGCTGAAGAAAAAAGAAAACTTGTAAATAAATCAAGAACAGTAGAATTAACAGAAGCCGAATTCGAACGGTATATGGAACTGGTTCAGATTGATTATAAAAGAGATAAAGATATAATTGATAATTGTTTTAATGGTAGTCTTGGTAATGAAGCATGTATGAATGTTATAGTGCCAGCGTTAAAAACTAAGTATTCATATGAGGGCTTGCATGGTCAATCTGGAGTTTACTATAGTGATGCGCTTTTATATCCCCAAGAATATCAAAAAATTAAAAACCTATTAGGAGATATCGATTATGACGTCCTCAATTATGAAAAAAGAATAACAGAATATCTACGTCATAATCCCAATAAAACAAGAGCTGATGCAGAAGCGCATATGGATAGAGCTTTCAATAATTATTGGGGTAATTTATCTTTTGCTTTCGCTGAGATGGCTGGTGCTTTATCGGCAGCAAAAATACATAATGTCAAGACACCAACAGCTGGAAAGGGAACGAATAGATCATTTGAGGAATTACCTTTAGTCAAGCCTCGTTCAATAGATAAAATAGACCCGGCACCAGGTCAATTTGTTTTAGATAAAACAAGTATAACAAAGCTAAATAAAGAAGAAGTATATATTTATATTATAGATGCAAATAATAATATACAAATAGCACCTAGAGGTAGCGCTGGACGAACAGGAGTAAAACATACTCAACTCAGCGGTGGTGAGCCAGTAAAAGGTGCTGGAGAGCTAAAAATGAATTCAGATGGGACTTTATTAATAAATAATCAGTCAGGTCGCTATCGTGCACAATCAAGTGATTCATTAAAGAAATTAGAATCACATTTGTCAAATATGAATATTAAAAGTAAATCAACTAGCGAGGTTATCAATTGATTATGATTAATGAGTTAAAAAAAATAGATCTTTCAAAGCCTGGGGCAGTTACTGAAGTCGATATTATTCTCCATTCCTTAGCGAATATGACAAATTTGTCCTTGAGGCAAATTTTTAATATATGTCCAGAAAGAAAAGATATCGGCTACATATTAGTAGGACTATGCGCATTATTTTTTTTAAAATCTCCACAATTTAATTCAACTGAATGGGGAGCATATAAAGATGGAAAATTTTCATCTGAAGAAAAGCAATTAATTATTTTGGGTTTACTTAATGTAATAAGATATTCACACATAGAAATCCATGAAGAAGTGGACGCAATAGATTTTATTTATGCAGCCTGTATTGCTTTATATAGAATTACCCCTGATAAAGCAGAAGAAAAGATCGTTAAAGAATTAAAGTTAAGTCCGACTCCGTCTTTAATTGATGCTTTAGGAGTATTAGTTGGTCATGAGGTCAAGGGATCTATCACAAAAGAAACATTTGGATTACTTGAATATTTTGCAGAAAAAACGTCAGGAGTATTGAGTGATACAGCAAAAAATGTTTTAAAAGAAGATGTGGAAAGAATGAATGCTATAAATCATTTTTTATAAAACAACTAATCGAATGACAAAAAATGGCTCAGGTAGTTTGGAATGAAATAGCTGAACCTTATGTAGTTCAAGATAAAAGTTATCAGCCAGATTAATATTTATATAAATGACTTTATAATAATCCCCGCATTAACCTGCGGGAGGCTTCTCGCTATTTATTATGATTAGCAGTTTATCGTTAATCTTTGCTGTTATATGTTATTTACTGTAGTGTTTTACTTATCTGCTAAAGCTTTCCCATAACCTTAAGTTAATTCAAAACTTTTCATTTATCCTTTATCAGATATCAACCAAACAAAAGATAGTGACTCAAGCACGACAAAATCGGCGGTTGAAAAAGGTGAGTTAATCATCCGCAATAAAGAGCAGCAAAAACAGGATATCAATGAATTAAGTCGGGATACGGAGAGTGCGAATAATCCGCTGAAACAGATATTTGATAAGCAAAAAGAGTTAGACAAAATAGAAACGGTCGAGCTTATCAAAGACATAGCACAGCAGGCAAAAAGTGTAATGAATAAGTATGACCGAATTCAGGCGCAAAATGACGTAGATAAAAATAAGGATGCGTTATCGAAGCTGGAAGCGGAAAAGGCCTATAATAAGCTGAGTGATGCAGAAAAAGCCAAATATAAAACTGTTGAGGATTATTATAATCAGAATAAAGACTACTTCTATTACGTTGCGGTTGATGAGCAGTTAAAAACGAATAGAGAAAATAATAAAAACCTGGGCGGAATGGGGAGTGATGTTAGCAAAGGGATAGACAGTGCGATATCGATAGTGACCGGCATTATCACCGGCAACATCACGGGCGGACTGGCTGGCGCAAGTGCACCTTGGGTCGCGGAGCAAATCAAAAAGCATACCGGTCATGCTGATGAGAATGGAAACTGGCAGACCGATGATGTAGCCGGTAATCTTATTGCCCATGCGATTTTGGGTGCGGTGGTCGCTGAACTACAAGGCAACTCAGGACTTGCCGGCGGTGCCGGTGCCGTAACTGGTGAACTGGCTGCGAAAATCATTCGCGAGCAGCTCTATGGAAAAGACGTTAAGGACTTAACCGAAGCTGAAAAACAAAACATCAGTGCCTTAGCCCAACTTGCCACCGGACTGGCTGTAGCCAGTGTAGGCGGTGATGTTGGTGATGTCAGCACGGGTATAGCAGCAGGTAAAAATGCGGTTGAGAATAATGACCTAAAGGATTTTTTTGAAGCTTCCAAAGAAATAGCTGAGTATAAATGTTATACTGATAGTTTTTGTAATAATTTACCCGATGATACTCGTGAACTAGCGATTCTTCAAGAAACAGTTGTTATCCAACAGCAAATGGTTGAACCTTATAAAGAAGCTGTTAACGCATTAGCCTTTTTAGGTAATATCATTGCTGATTTTACCCCCATACTGGGAGATATGAAGGCTTTTGCTGAGGCAGAAGATGCAATTGATTATGCGATTGCTACTGCTGGAGTGCTTCCAGGCGTTGGAGATTTAGCAGCCAAACTTTTAAACGAAGCCAAAGTTGCATTAAAGTTAGGTGATGTTAAAAAAGCCAATGAACTAATTCACGATGCTCAACAACAGGTTAAAGCACTTGACGTCGGTTCTTATAGAGAATTAAAAGCCAAAGAAAAAGTTGGTGATATGTTGGAGCATGACCATATTCCATCTTTTGCTGCTTTAAAAGCAAAAAAGGAAAAAGAAATAGGACGCGAATTAACTAAGAAAGAAGAACGAGAATTATATCAAAATGCTACTGCTGTTGAGGTTCCTAAAGATGTACATCAAGCAGGACCTACTTATGGTGGTAAAAATACACCAGAACAAATTCAAAAAGATGCGAAAGATCTTTGTGGTGCTGTTTGTAGAGACACTGATGCATTACGTAAAAATATGATTGAAAAGGGTTATGACCCAAAACAAGTCGAAGATGCAATAAATAAGATATTAGAACGTAATAAAGAAATGGGGATTTATTGATAATGATAGAATGGCAAAAATTTATTAACACCTTAGGAAGGTCTGAAAATTCAGAAGAATTTTCTATTTTAAAAGAATCAATTGGAGAAAAAGCTCAAATTTCAGAAGAGCCTATAGAATATAGTGATCCCAATAGTACTAAATATTATGAGTTTATGAAGAAAGGAATATTAATAAATTTTCGAAATAATAAGCTGACACAAATACACTTATATTTAATAAGCGATAATGATTATTCAGAATATTGTGGTGAATTACCTTTAGGCATAGATTCATCATATGATAAAAATAAAATAATTAGCTTATTAGGTATCCCAGTTAATGATGGGGGAGGTTATCCTGATAAGTTATTAGGCTATATCAATAACTGGATTGCATATTATATAGATGATAGTTATTCATTGCGATTTGAATTTAATCAAAATGACAGGTTTTCAGCTGTAACATTGACAACATTACCTATCTAATTAGATCATTTTGAATATTGCGACATCTGTCGCAATATTCATCTAATCATTTATCAACTCTGCGATCTACTTCGCAAGTTGGACAATTAACTTGCCCTGTTCAATCTTAATGATAACAGGGCAGCCGACATAAAATCCTATCTGCTCCAGCCACCAGCCTTTAATGGTTAGTTGCGGTCTGGAGGGGGGGGCGTTGTGGTACGTAACCCACGGTATAAAATCGCTCAGTGGTTTGCTGTGTAGGCGTCTTGTCTGTGGTTGATTGTAGCTTAGAATATGTCTTAGTCATAGTTAACTTTTTTGAAGTTAGTTGTGGATAGCAATAGTAGCTGGTTATTGTTTGTTCGTATTGTTTTACTTCAGTGCTTTAGTTAGCCCGCAGTTGAATCAACTTCTTGGTTAAAAAGATATCCAAAAATATTTTAATCACAATTTAATCTTCTTTCGTTAACTCCTTAATCTCCTGAAACAACTTTAAAAGCTTTCAGTTTTAAAACTGAATATTCAGTCACTGCAAGATACGGATGATTACGACTACGAGAAAATCAGTGCCTCGGTCAGTGGCACGGGAGGCACAGGATTTAGTGCCAATGGTTCGATATCAGCAACGAATATAGACAGTAAATGGGCAAGTGTGACAGACCAGTCGGGGATATTTGCCGGAAAAGGCGGTTATGATATTTATGTGGGCAATAATACTGACTTAAAAGGTGCGGTGATAGCGTCGGAAGCGGAAGATAAAAGTAAGAACAAACTTGATACCGGCACCATCAGCTTCAGTGATATAAAAAACAAGGCAGACTTTAAAGTGACGCATGTTTCGGTGAGTGGGGGAACCGGAGGTCCGGGTGTCCCAACGGCTTATCAAAACAGTGATAGTGACTCAAGCACGACAAAATCGGCGGTAGAAAAAGGTGAGTTAATCATCCGCAATAAAGAGCAGCAAAAACAGGATATCAATGAATTAAGTCGGGATACGGAGAGTGCGAATAATCCGCTGAAACAGATATTTGATAAGCAAAAAGAGTTAGACAAAATAGAAACAGTCGAGCTTATCAAAGACATTGCACAGCAGGCAAAAAGTGTAATGAATAAGTATGACCGAATTCAGGCGCAAAATGAAGTAGATAAAAATAAAGATGCGTTATCAAAGCTGGAAGCGGAAAAGGCCTATAATAAGCTGAGTGATGAAGAAAAAGCCAAATATAAAACTGTTGAGGATTATTATAATCAGAATAAAGACTACTTCTATTACGTTGCGGTTGATGAGCAGTTAAAAACGAATAGAGAAAATAATAAAAATCTGGGCGGAATGGGGAGTGATGTTAGCAAAGGGATAGACAGTGCGATATCGATAGTGACCGGCATTATCACCGGCAACATCACAGGCGGACTAGCCGGTGCCAGTGCACCTTGGGTCGCCGAGCAAATCAAAAAGCATACCGGTCATAAGGAAGAAAACGGAAACTGGAAGACCGATGATGTCGCCGGTAATCTTATTGCCCATGCGATTTTGGGCGCAGTGGTAGCTGAACTACAAGGCAACTCAGGACTAGCCGGCGGTGCTGGTGCCGTAACCGGTGAACTTGCTGCGGATATCATACGCAAGCAGCTCTATGGAAAAGACGTTAAGGACTTAACCGAAGCTGAAAAACAAAATATCAGTGCCCTAGCCCAACTTGCCACCGGACTGGCTGTAGCCAGTGTAGGCGGTGATGTTGGTGATGTCAGCACGGGTATAGCAGCAGGTAAGAATGCGGTTGAGAATAATGCTTCGGCTGTTCCAAAAGCGCCAGGACCTTTAGGGTTAATTGAAATGTTGCTTAGACCAAGTGAACTTGGGAGTGGAATGCTTCCGAATGCAGTGACTACTCCGCAATTGGTTGCAGAAACAGCATTAATATCTAGTTTAGATTTGACAGAGGAGGAGGTTAAGCAATATCTTAATTCATTACCATCTGATACTTTGTCAGGGCTTGTGGTTTACCGTCCTGAAATGACTGATGATGAGTATAATGCAAGCTTTTCACAAGCTGTAATTGATTTATATAATCAAACACAGAATGTAATATCATTAAATGAAACTTCTAATGATGATAAGGATAAGAGTCAAGCATCAGCAAGTACTCAAACTGGTTCGGGTACTGTTAGTGGAGGAGCAAGTTTACCACCTGATGATGACGATAATAATAAGAAGTCTAAAACACATGATAATTCTCAAACATCAAAAAATGATTCTGAGTTTCAAAATAAAATAGATAAATCGTGGGATAAGGGTAGTTTTGATTCACCCGAAGGGTCATTAGACTATCATTTTAATAAACATGGCAAAGAAGTTGGAGCAACAACACCTCAACAGTATCTTGAAAAGGCTAGGGTTTTTGCTGATAATTTGAAAGGAGCAAAAAAAGTAAATATAAAAGGTTCAACAGAAAATGTTGTTAGATATTACAAAAATGGTAAATATATTGATATGGTAGGTAAAAAAATAATCTCATTTGGTAAACAATAGGAAAACATATATGTGGCGTAATTTGAAATTAGATGGCGTAGAACTTGAAAAAGTTGTTGCTGAATTTATTATTTGGATGCCTATTTTACCTTATGCAAAAATGAAAATAAAAATTAGAGAACATGCAGAAGGCGGTTACACAGGAATATCAGATCTAGCTATAAAGAGAAAATTTGATGGTTGTCCTGAAAATGCTTTAGGTGATGGTGAAACTATTGAAGCAGCTTTAGAAAATACAATTAAAAACTTTAATGAAAAGATAAAAGAAGATGGTTTTGAGGAGTTAACCCCTGAAGATATAGAATACTCGGAATGGTCTGATTTTTAGTATTTACAGAATTAAGATCCCAGCATAAAAAACTGGGATTTTTATATCTGCGATCTACTTAGAAAGTTTAACAATAAACTTATCTTTTTTAGCTGAAATGGTGACGAGTAGTATTGTGGTGAATCCGAGTTCATTCAGCTAGTTGCCTTTAATGGTGTGCTGTGGAGCAGGAATGCCTTTACCAAGGTTAGGGCAATAGCCAACGGTGTAATGGCGTGGTTCATCTTTAGTGGCTCTGTTTTGGGTTTTACTGCTTTTTGGCTCAAGCAGCTATGATTGGTTGGCGAGTTCTTCAACCAGAAACACAGGGGTAACCAGTAACAATTACAAGAGTAGATGTACTAGTTGGAAGGCGATTAAATATTGCTCAACCCGAATCTTTTTTAATCAGTCTAACGGTTTTTGCATTAATTGATCCGATGGGAGATAGTAACTTCGGAAATGAAGTACTAAAAACTTATTAAATTTATGTTGAATTTCATAATTTAGCGAGTAAATCAAATAGTAACTTGAGATAGTCAGGTGTCAGCTGATACTCAAAGTGGCTCGGATACTGTTAGTGGAGGAACAAGTTTATCGTCTGATGATGACGATGATAAAGATAAATCTTAGGACAAAGGTAGTTTTGATTCACCCGAAGGGTCATTAGACTATCATTTTAATAAACATGGCAAAGAAGTTGGTGCTGAGAATATTAAGCAAAATCTTCGTAAAGCAACAGAATTTGCTAAAAATCTAAGAGGAGCTAGAACAGTAAAACTTAACAATCCTACTCCTGGTGTGATTAGATATTATAAAAATGGAAAATATTTAGATAAATTAGGTGATAAAATTATCTCATTTGGTAAACAGCAAAGGAACATGAAACATGTGGCATGATTTAGCTATTGATAATGTGGTAAAAATTGAGAAAAGTGTTGCAGAATTTGTTATTTGGATGCCTATTTTACCATATGCAAAAATGAAAATTAAAATCTATGAAGATCAATCAGGGGGATTTACGGGATCAACGGATTTGCGAATAAAAAGGAAATTTGATGGTAGTCCGGAAGGTGCTATTGGTTGGGGAGGTACTATTGAAGAAACATTAGAGGATACAATAAATTACTTTAATGAAATCTTAAAACAAGATGGTTTCACCGAATTAACACCTGAAGATATAGAATACTCGGAATGGTCTGATTTTTAGTATTTACTGAATTAAGATCCCAGTGTAAAAACTGGGATTTTTTATACCGGTCATCTCTATCGCAGAACTGGATTAACTATTTACCGATTATGCGATCTATTTCGCAAGTTCAATAATCAGTTTGCCTTTTTTAGTGGTGATGGTGAAGAATTGTTCGGTTATCGTTATGGGATAGACTCAGAAGGAGATATTCACCAAGTAATAATGGTGTATATAACTGGTCTGGTATCACTGGAGATAAAAAAATCCACTAAATAAAAATGATATTCCAAATGGTATCAAGAAACAATTAGGAGTAAAGGGAAAATAGAATGATTTTTGGTGACCCGTATCGTTTTGCAATTATTATAGAGAATATTCCAGAATGGAGTAATGACAGTTTTAAAAACGGTCTTTTTCATTTTTGTATTGATGGCTACTTTTTTCCAGATAAATTAAAAACATCAACTCTTTGGGTCGATATATCTTCTTTAATTGATAGATCTAACGCTCTAATTTCTTATCCTGAAAATAAAAAATTATTTAATATGAATATTTCTGATGCTTTTAGAGTAATGTTAGGAATGATTTCACCAGAAGCTATAGGTTTTGAAGAAGCTAGTAATTTTAATCAAAACTATTGTTATCAAGCTTCAACAGAAAATATTAATGATTCAGGTTTCATTGTCTTTGCAGTTTCAAATGACGATATGATAAAAATTCTTGGTGCTAAATATAATGAACTTAAAGAGGACAATAAAGGTGATCGATATTGGCAATATATAGAAAAACCAGATATTAAACAGATAATTATTTCTAAAAAGGAATTGGCTATTATTGTTAATGAGGTGAAAAGATATAGTTCATCATTACAATTTCTATCATAGTGTGAATCTTTACTCAAATCACTTCAGCTTAGTAAGCTATCTTTATGAACTAAAGAAATTATCTTTAGACAGAATAATAAGAGAAAAAAAAGGAAATATATTATACAAATGATCATTATAAAACGTTCATTAGAATTAAATAGGAATAAAAATGGGGTTAAATTTTAAGTTTATTGAAGGTTCTGCATCTTATAATACTGCAGAAGTTTTTTTTGCAAGGATAGATCCTACAATTGCATCGACAGATGAATTATTGAAGTCTATCTACTATTTATTATGGTTCCCTGGTTATTTTGGTTTTAATTGGAATGCATTAGAAGATTGTTTAACTGATTTTAATTGGCTATCTGAATCAAAAATAGTTATAGCTCATGATAATATACCCAAAATAGATGAGCGTGATTTGCAGATCTACTTAGAGATTTTAAACAGTTCTGTTTTAGATTGGAAACAAAATGATCAACATGATCTTGAAGTCGTTTTTCAAAAAAAAGATGAAAAGTTGATCCAAAAATTATTATCTTTATAGTTAACAAAAAAGAGCGTAAAAACAGAGATTTTTATATCTGAGATTTCTGTCATAGAACTGGGTTAATCATCTATTGATTATGCGATCTACTTTACAGACAGAGTGACAGCTGAAGCTATTACAAGCAAAGCGATTGATGCAAATCAATCTAAGATAAATGACTATTTATCAGGAAGCCAAAAATGCTATTTAGAGATCAACTATAAATCATCATCGACAATAGGTATTAGTGTTTCAAAAGGTCAAACTAGTGCAACTCAGGTATCAAATGCTAGAATTATTATAGCTAGAGATCCTTCAATGCCTACTGGTTATAGAATTATTACGGGGTACCCAACACCATGATTGCAACAGAAAAATATCCTGCATTATCTTATTATTTGAGATGTTATTTGAATCAAGATTTTGAAGAAATCTTTGGTGGGGCTAAAGAAGCTTTGTTGTCCTATAAAAAGACAGAAACTAATGAAGAACAACACGAAATGATAAAAGAAATTCAATCGTTGATCGAATCATTCATATAATGAAAAGGAATTACAAAGAATTATATTAGATGATATTGACTGTAATTATTATTATCTGAATGAGTGGTCATCATGTAAAGATTGGTTATTACATATACTATCCATTTTACGGAATTTATAGTGGTAAATAATTTGCATCTAGTTATTTATAAATCATGAATTATAAAATTAATGAATCCCCGCCTTAACCAGTGGGATTCTTCTTACCTATTTTTAGATCTGCATCACAAGTTCAACAACTAACTTGCCCTGTTCAATCTTAATAATAACAGGGTAGCCCACATAAAAACCAAATTGCTCTAGCCATCTCCCCTTAATGGTCAAAAGAGACTAAAGATAAAATACTGGATAATCAGGCTACCAATCAGAAAGCCAACGAAAGTAGTAAATTTGGTGAACATGTAAAAAAAGAAAAAGAGATTAATGTTGGAGAGGGAACGAGCGCCAATAATATTGCTTCTTTCTTAAAACAGGGTGAAACAAAAATAATTAACATAGCCTAATTCAAGGAGGTAAAGATGGGTTGTATAAAATGCTTGGTCCAGACGCCAAACCTTCACAAAAATATCTTTTAAATAAACAGAAAGGATCTTTGACTCCAGATGTTAGTAATATTAAAGTGGTTGGCAAAAAATAGAAAGTTAAAAATATGAATATAAATTATTTCAAAAAGGAATTGGCACCAAAGTTAAAAGAATATAAATTAACTTATAGTTCATTTCCTAATGGAGATTTTGGTTCTTTGGAAAGAGTTGTAATAGAAGGATACAATAAAATTGCAGGTATTGATTTTTGGTCGAAAGGTTGGCTTGAGATTGATATTTATGATTTAGTTGTCGATGATCAAATAATGAATCTTTTGTTGGATCCTTCTGAATTCCAAGAGCAAAATAATGCAATTAAAAAATTTATAGAAATACTTTTAAAAGAAGATTAAATAACTGGGCTGACTATAGATTTAAAGGAGGTAGAAATACTCTACCATCAGGATTATTCTCATGTAAAAAAATAATTATGAAAAACAATGTTTCAATTTGGGTTGGTAATTTTCAAGATGATGAACAATTAGAAAATTATCTTTTAATGGAATATCTAGACAATGAAGATTTACCTAGATCTCAATTCACTAAAGATTTTAAAATAGACTATTATGATCAAGATTTTCAAGAAGCTTATTGTGCTGAAGATTTTCTTTCAGTTGAAAATCTTATTGAACCTATCTCTTATTCAGAAACATTTATAAACCAAATAAAAAGTGAAGAAAAAAATTATAATTCCTTAATTGCTGTTTATAAATATAAATATGATGGAGAAGTTAAACAGAATAGTAATGTATTTTTTCTTGGAGTATATGAATATGAAGAGTAATATCAAAAAACGATAAAAATAAACCATAAAGCCAACCCTTAAGTTAGCTTGACCCTATCCTAGATTTTGTTTATTTGATAGTTAGAGATGACGAGTCATTCTGTCACCAAATTCTATAATAAATCGATTCATCGCACTTTTCCAGTTTTGGATAGGCATTGTCCATTTTTTAGAAGCTTGTTGTATCGCTAAATAGATGACCTTTTTAACTGAGTCATCGTTCGGGAAAACCTTACGTTTCTTGATAGCATGACGAATAACACTATTTAAAGACTCTATTGCATTAGTGTATAAATCGCTTTGCAAATATCGTTTGGATAAACAAAGAAGGTGCTGAGATTTTCCCAATGTCTGCGTCATGATTGACCAATATACGGGTGCTTATCATCCCAAACCTCCTCAAAATGGGATTCAAAACTGCTTTTTCTATCTCGTGGAATGGCAAGCTATAACTCACCATCATCACTTATAACAGTCTTTTTACTATAATCATTTCGAGTGTTACTACCTCGTTTTTTCTGATGTTTTTCATGACCTATAAGCTGCGCCATTTCTTCATTTAACGCTGTTTCAATCAGTATCCGTACTGGAGGCATGGCACCGACAACGGCTTATCAAAACAGTGATAGTGACTTAAGCACGACAAAATCGGCGGTAGAAAAAGGCGAGTTAATCATCCGCAATAAAGAGCAGCAAAAACAGGCTATCAATGAATTAAGTCGGGATACTGAGAATGCGAATAATCCGCTGAAACAGATATTTGATAAGCAAAAAGCGTTAGACAAAATTGAAAAATTGAATTGTTTAGTAAATATTCTTAAATTATATTTCGTTTCAAACAACGATATATCTAATATCACTTATCTTTTTGATAGAAGTATGTTCAAATATGAACGAAGCTAGGTAACGATAAGTTTGGTAATGAATAATAATGATTGGAAAAAATAGATCAAATTTAGAATTTCATATATCAATATTAGACAAAATAAATAGAAGATATCCATCGATTATACTTAATAAAAATATTTCTATTATCTTGTTGTTATTCATAATAGTATTTAATTGCTTTGCAATAGATAGCGATACTCAATTAGATCCAATGAAAGCGTTTGATAAATATGCTTGGATGGAAACTGAGCAAGAAAAAACGCATAATTGGTTATTATCTGAATCCGATCGTTCAGTCAATATTCTTGAAAAGTTGGATTGGTTTGCTCCGATTAAAAAACGACTTGAAGAATTAACTGAATATGCAGCTGAACCAGTAATTTTTCAAATTAGATTACAAGGTAATAACTCTTTTTATTTTAAACAAACAGCTCAGCATCCTTATAATCGTCTCTTTGTGAAAGATCGTTTTGGTAAAGAAACACTATTGATTGATCCTCCTGTTGGTTACGGTATCTATGATTACTATCCTTCTTATGATGGGCAATATATTGCTTATAGTATTTCTGAAAATGGTTCGAATATTTCTACAATAAAAGTGTTTAATTTAAAAACTCGAACACATCTTCCAGATAACTTATCGGGCATTACTGACACAAATTTATTGTGGGCGGAGGATAATTTATCTTTTTTCTACCATAGAAATAATTTATTTGAAGCCAAAAATATTAAAGCCGGAATCGAGGAAATTTATTTACATCGCTTAGGTTCTGATACAAAAAAAGATATCGTAATTTTTGGTAAAGATCAGCTGTCAAACTATAACGCCAGAACCGATCAAAATACATCTTTATCACTTTCTTCCAATTGGGCGATTGCTTGCTCTTCATCTTCATTATCAGGCTATAATCTTGATTTATACAAATTACCTCGAGAGAACCTTAATAAAAATAATGTTAGTTGGAATAAAATTATCGATAGAAAAGAGAATGTTACGGATTTTTTGATAAAAGATAATTGGTTATATTTGGTTAAATATAATGATTATTCAGGCTATAGTATTTTTCGGGTTAATCTTAATGATATCAATCAGTCAGAAGAAAAAATTATTGAATGGCAAAATGGAGAATTAACGAATTTTGTCGCCAATAAAGATGCTATTTATCTCACCTATCATGATTCTGAGCAATTAAAATTTGTGTCTATTCCTTTTTCAGATATTCATAATATCAAATCAATTCCTATTTCAAATAATAATGAAGTAACGGCTATATTTACGAATTCAGATCAAGATGAGATTTTATTTACGCAACAAAGTTGGACTAGCCCACCCAAAATATTTCGTTATCATTCGAATAATCAGTTAATTGAAGATTCTAAAATTTTAAATTCAGATCATGCTTTATTTTCAGAATATGAATCTGAACAAAAATGGGTTAAATCAAATGATGGAACGCTTATTCCATTAACACTCATTTATAAAAAAGGAATGAAATTTGATAGTAGTGCACCAACTTGGTTAACAGTGTATGGTGCCTATGGTGAAAGTGAATTCCCCAATTATGATGCTTCACGTTTAATATGGCTTGAAAAAGGTGGCATAATTGCTATAGCTCATGTGAGAGGCGGGGGAGAATTAGGTCCGAAATGGCATCATGATGGTACAGGTTATAAAAAACAAAATTCAATTAATGATTTTATAAAATGCGCTGAATACTTAATTCATTATCATTATACTCAATCCTCTAAATTGGTGATAAGTGGAAATAGTGCTGGCGGTATTGTTATAGGTATGGCATTAATAAAACGTCCGGATCTTTTTGCTGCTGCATCAATTAAGGTTGGCATGTTGAATATGAGTCGATTAGATAAAATTCCAATAGGAATGGCTAATTTTGAGGAATTTGGTTCACCCTTTAAAAAACATGAGTTAGAAAATTTAATTAATATTGATGCCTATCTTAATTTAAAAGAAGGTGTTAAATATCCTAATGTCATGGTGTCGGTAGGATTACAAGATGATCGCGTTTCACCATGGCAAAGTGCAAAATTTGCAGCAAGACTTAATGATATTAAGCGTCAACAAGATGAAAGGGTTTTTATTATTACCGATAAGTATGGTGGACATTTTATGGATAACTTTTTATATATGATGACATTCTTTTTTTGGAAAACAGATAGTGAATAGTAATCTTATATAAATCTTAATGAAAAAAGATAACTAAAATTATATTTATAACGCCATTAGTTGTTTCTTATTAGCAATAAAAACACCATTATTTTAAACGAAATATTGAGTTCTAAAAACGAGTTAAATATAACGCCATGTTATTATTTTATAACCTACAAAAATAATTCTTATCTTGCTTGTTTTATGATGATATTTTGCTTTAATAGTAAAAAAGTCTCTTGGTATAACATCTACTTTTGGAAATAAAATATGAAAAATGTTGGTTTTGTTGGATGGCGTGGAATGGTGGGGTCGGTTCTGATGCAACGTATGGTTGAAGAACACGATTTTGATTATATTAATCCTATTTTCTTTTCGACCTCACAAGCAGGGCAAGCTGCACCTAGTTTTGGCGGTAAAACAGGAACATTGCAAAGTGCCGATAATATTGAAGCATTAAAGGCGTTAGATATTATCGTGACTTGTCAAGGTGGAGATTATACTTCCGAAATTTATCCAAAATTACGTGCTTCGGGGTGGCAAGGATATTGGATTGATGCAGCATCTACATTGCGTATGGAAGATGACGCCATTATCGTATTAGATCCTGTCAATAAAGCGAATATTCAAACTGCATTGGACAAAGGTATTAAAACGTTTGTCGGCGGGAATTGCACAGTCAGTTTAATGTTAATGTCACTGGGTGGCTTATTTGCTGAAAATTTGATTGATTGGGTGTCGGTATCAACTTATCAAGCAGCTTCTGGTGGTGGTGCTCGCCATATGCGTGAACTTTTAACGCAAATGGGGATGTTAAATGCCGAAGTTGCCAAAGAACTACAAGATCCACATTCTTCTATTTTAGAGATTGAACGTAAAGTAACCCAAAAAATGCGTGATGGAAGTTTGCCAACCGATAATTTTGGTGTACCACTTGCTGGGAGTTTAATTCCTTGGATCGATAAAGCATTGGATAATGGACAAAGTAAAGAAGAGTGGAAAGGGCAAGCTGAAACCAACAAAATATTAGGTACCAATCAAATTATTCCTGTAGATGGACTATGTATTCGTATTGGTGCTTTGCGCTGTCATAGTCAGGCATTTACCATCAAGCTGAAAAAAGACATTAGCGTGCCGGAAATTGAAAAATTACTTGCTGCACATAATGATTGGGTAAAAGTGATACCCAATGATCGAGAATTATCAATGAGAGAGTTAACCCCAGCAGCCGTTACTGGTACATTAACCACTCCTGTTGGTCGTTTGCGTAAACTAAATCTGGGTAAAGACTATTTATCAGCATTTACCGTTGGGGATCAGTTATTGTGGGGGGCAGCAGAACCGTTACGGAGGATGTTACGCATCTTAGCATAATGGTTAACCGATGGCATGATAAAACAGCTCGATTTTTTCGGGCTGTTTTTGAATTTAAAAAGTTATTTATGCTGCATCATGTTCGAGCAAAATCATCAAAAGTGATCCATTAAATAACGCTTGTTGCACTAAAGCAAATGCACCAATTGCCGAGCGGTCATTGAGTGAAGAGCAGTTGATTGAAAGATTCTTTCTTAAATCTTCTAAACTCAGTGAGTTTAAAGCGCTATTTACTGTATCTAAAAGTATTTCTGTCGCTTTGGTGAGTTCACCTGCTAATACAATTCGTTGTGGGTTAAAAATATTGACCATAATCGCTACTGCTCGACCTAGATTTTCGCCTGCATCTTTGACTAACTTAATGGCAAGCTCATCCCCTTGATTGGCTAATTGGCAAATGTTGACGATATCACAACAATCTTTTGTTAATTTAGTCGTATAACCTTGATCAATCATCTGTTTTGCTCGTCGTTCAATGGCATCATTAACAACTCGGTTTTCCAAACAACCAAAATTACCACAATGACAGCGTTCACCTAACGCATCGACTTGAATATGTCCCACTTCGCAAGCACTTTGATTATGGTTAGTCAGTAATTGTTGATTGACAATAACACCTGATCCGACACCACGATGAACACGAATCAAAATTGAATCATCGACATCTTGCGTAGAGCCAAAATAATTTTCGGCTAATGCTAGACTTTGGATATCATTACCTAAAAAAATAGAAACATTAAATTGTTTCTGCAATATATCGGCTAAAGGCCATACTTTAACTTGAATATGAGGTGTATATCGAACAATTCCTCTTACAGAATCAATCAATCCTGGTAGAACCACCGATATAGCAATAAGATGCTTAATCTTTTTACTATTTTTTTGAATAAATTGTTCAATTAATGTAATTAAATATTCTTGTGCGTGTTGCTGTATAAAAACGGTAAGAGGATACACTTCAGAAACTAAGCTGTTTGCTCCAAGATCATAGAGTTCAATGGTGACATGTGAACGACTTAATTGAATAGCAATGGCTTGATAATAGTCAAACTTGGCTTGAATGGAAACCGCTGGTCTTCCACCAGTTGATTGCTGGGCATCAACTTCTTTTATTAGTTTATTCTTAAGTAGCTGTCGGGTAATTTTGGTAATGCTGGCTGGAGCTAAATGACTGATTTCGGCTAACTGGATACGAGAAATGGGAGCTTGCTGAACAATTAAACGATAAATCATAGCATAATTTAATTGTTTAATTAGTTCAGCATTTCCAACTAAATTCAGATAATTAAATGTCATATTTTTTCTCAATACTATCATTAATTATCTGATATTCTAACGGGTGATTTCTCCATTAACAACCGTTTTAGTTATCGTAAAGTCTCGATTAAAAACAACTAAGTTGGCAATTTTACCTTCACTAATACTACCAAGTTGTTTATCCACACCGATTGCTTTTGCTGGGTAAAGTGTCGCCATTCTTAAGGCTTCATCTAAAGCAATACCCACATATTCAACAGCATTTTTAACTGCATCAATCATGGTTAATGCAGAGCCGCCAAGCGTGCCTTTATCGTCAACGCATAGCCCATCTTTATAATAAATGGTTTTACCTGCAAAAACAGCAGAAGACAAATTAGAACCGGCTAACAACATTGCATCCGTAATTAAAATTAAGTGATCTTTCTTAATTTTATGGCTATTGCGAATGTTTGCCCAACTTACATGATGTCCATCGGCAATAATACCAACATATACTTCTGGTTCATCATAGATTGCACCAACTACGCCTGGTTCACGTCCTGAAATATAAGGCATAGCATTAAATAGGTGAGTGCCTAATCGAATTCCATCATTGAAGCCACGACGACAGTCATCGTAATGACCATTGGAGTGACCGACAGAAACATGAATTCCTGCATTAACTAATTGTTTAATAAAATGGCTTTCAACTCTTTCTGGCGCAAGAGTAATGATTTTAATTACATCAGCATTTTCACATAGGAAATCAATCATTTTTTGCGAAGGTAAACGAATAATGTTTTCGTCATGAATCCCTTTCTTTTCAGGACTAATATAAGGACCTTCAAGATGTAAACCTAATGCTTGATTAGGATGTCGAGCTAAGTATTCACGCATTACCGCGACCGCTTTTATCATAAATTCATCTGTTGATGTGATTAAAGTCGGTAAATAGCTAGTACAACCATAAATAAGATTGGTAGCTTGCATCGCTTCTAATGTTTCAACACTTAATGCGTCGAGTGTCTCATTAAATTGCACACCGCCACATCCATTGACTTGAATATCAATAAATCCAGGCGCAACGATCGCTCCTTGTAAATCTTCAATTTTGATATTGTCGGGTAAATTATCTTGTTTACAAATTTTGTCAATTTTATCACCGTCGATAATAACAGCATGATTTTCAAGAATCTCATAACCGGTATAAATACGACAATTTGTTAATGCATACATTGAGTTATCCTTTATAAAATGGTCACTTTAAGATTGTCTGCTTCCATTTGTTTGAAATATTTTAATGTTTTTACTTTAAGGTCATCAGTGCTTGGTTCATCACAAACAATAATAGATGCTGGGTGCATTTGTAATGCTGATACTGTCCATAAATGATTAATTGAACCTTCAACGCCGGCTTGTAATGCTAAACTTTTGTTATGACCACAGACTAATAAAATCACTTCTTGTGCATCCATTAAAGTGGCGACACCAATAGTTAATGCATGCTTTGGAACTTGATTCACATCATTATCAAAGAAACGTGAATTGGCAATACGTGTATCTTCAGTTAGTGTTTTAATACGCGTGCGTGAACAAAGCGACGAGCCCGGTTCATTAAAAGCAATATGTCCATCTTGACCAACACCACCAACAAAAATATTGATTTTGCCATAAGATTTGATTTTTTCTTCATATTGACGGCACTCTTGAGCAATATCGGTTGCATTGCCATTTAATATATGGATATTGTTTTTATCGATATCAATATGGTTAAAAAAGTTTTCATGCATAAAAGTATGATAACTTTGAGGATGATCTTCTGGAATGCCAACATATTCATCCATATTAAACGTCACCACATGTTTAAAGCTGACATCACCAGCTTGGTAGTGTTTGATCAGTTGTTGATACATCACTAATGGCGAGCTACCGGTTGGTAAGCCTAACAAAAACGGCCGATCCGCTGTTGGTTTAAATTGGTTGATTTTATTCACAATACGTTGAGCAACCCAAGCGCCCACTTCTTGAGCATTTTCTAAAGGAATAAGCCTCATTAGATACCACCTTTTCTGATATAATTAGAACCACTTCTTTTTTTTTGAAGTAAAATATGTTGACTGTATTTTACTATATTAGAGCAATTAATCAAAAAAAAGCGTGATAAAAATCACATATATTGAATAATTAATTTGCGAAGTAAAATAATATAATATGAAATAGAATGGATCGTTTACTGATATCTGAAGATGCATAACAAATCATCATGTTTAGATATAGTTTAAATAAATATAAGAGGTTAAACTTATGGGAATTTTAGCTTATATGCAGCGTGTTGGGCGCTCATTAATGGTGCCAGTTGCAGTTCTACCTGCTGCTGCGATACTTCTAGGGATAGGATATTGGATCAATAACGTTGAATGGGGTGCAAATAGTATTGCTGCAACATTTTTAATAAAATCTGGTGGTGCTATCATTGATAACATGCCAATTTTATTTGCTATCGGTGTTGCATATGGTATGTCGAAAGACAAAGACGGTGCAGCTGCACTTTCTGGGTTGGTCGGATTTTTGATTATTACAACATTATTATCGCCAAATTCAATTGCACTTTTTGAAGGTGTCGATACCAGTGTTGATGGTTGGCAAACGCAAATATCTCCAGCGTTTGCGAAAATCAATAACCAATTTATTGGTATTTTAGTGGGTATTATCTCAGCTGAACTCTATAACAAATTTAGTACGGTTGAGTTACATAAAGCGTTAGCTTTTTTTAGTGGCAAACGACTTGTTCCGATTATTGTTTCTATCGTGATGCTACTTATTTCTGTCATCTTTTATTTTATCTGGCCAATTATTTTTGAAGCATTAGTAAAATTTGGTGAATCGATTAAGAATTTAGGTGCAGCAGGTGCAGGGGTGTATGGCTTCTTTAACCGTATATTAATTCCAGTTGGTTTACATCATGCTCTTAACTCAGTATTTTGGTTTGATGTTGCTAACATTAACGATATTCCAAATTTCTTGGCTGGTCAAAGTGCGATAGATTCTGGTAAAGCTGTTGTAGGTATTACTGGACGTTATCAAGCAGGATTCTTCCCAATTATGATGTTTGGTTTACCAGGTGCTGCTTTAGCCATGTATCACACAGCGAAAAAAGGCAATAAAGATAAAACCGCATCAATTATGTTAGCGGCTTCTTTTGCAGCATTCTTTACGGGAATTACAGAACCGCTTGAATTTGCGTTCATGTTTGTTGCACCAGTACTTTATGTTATTCATGCAATTTTAACGGGTATTTCACTCTTTATTGCTGCAACGATGCAATGGATATGTGGATTTGGTTTCAGTGCCGGTTTAATCGATATGTTACTGCAATCTGGAAATCCTCTGGCAGTGCATTGGTATATGCTTATTCTTCAAGGTTTAGTGTTCTTTGTGGTTTACTATGTTGTGTTCCGCTTTATCATCGTTAAATTTAACCTTAAAACGCCAGGTCGTGAAGATGAAGACAGTGCTGCACAATCATCTACAAACGAAGCGGATAAACCAGCGCAGACAGCAGCGGATACCACAGCGCTTGCTGAACAATATTTAGCGATTGTTGGCGGTAAGGAAAACCTGACTAATATTGATTCTTGTATCACTCGGTTACGTTTGAGTGTAAAAGATTCTGATTTAGTTGATGAAGCAGCGGCTAAAGCATTAGGTGCAATGGCTGTGATTAAATTAGGTAAAACAGGTGTGCAAATCGTTGTAGGTCAACAAGCTGAAAAGATTGCAGATCAAATGAAAAAATTAGTTTAAACGATAACTACTTAAACTATCACTATTAATTAATCCGCCTTATTCGTCATACTTAACGACAAAATAAGGCGGTTTTTTTATTTTTCTTAATTATTTATTACCCTTCGATATTCTTATTTCTTTCCATTGTGGTTGATTTGATAATCAGTTATTGCGTTTCTAAATATGGCTTAGTTTAATGTTAATCAAACGAGATTAGTCTTAATTGAAAGGATGATGTGGGCGAAACAATTTTTAATAATGAAGCAGATTAAAAATTTAATATTAAATTAGAATGTTAAAATGACATCTTGCTCATCAAGCAATTGATTTAAATCGTAATGGTTAATTACTTTAGTGGTAATATTAAAGGTGAAATCAGAAAGGTTATGCGATTTTAGTGCTGACTCACTCACATAAACATCTTCAATATCATAAAGTTCAAGCATATTGAATGTGGCGATATAGTCACGCATCAAAATGAGATCGGGATGCTGATTAGGTAATAGATGAAAAATGCCTTTATCGGTAAAAATGACCGTAATATGATTTAAAGCAGACAATGCTAAAGCTAAATCAAGTGCTTCTCGACCTTTGGCACTACCATGAGGAGAAGAATGAATAATAATGGCAATGTTTTTCATTTCATTAACCGTCATGTTTAAAATTGAATGACACGATCTGATAAAGTGATTGATTCTGTTAGCTCGCCTAAACCGGTTAATTGAAAATAATCAGCGATATTCTCTTCGGTTATTCCTCGTCTTAGCGAAGCTGCAACACAAATTGTTAAGGGTAGATCATATTTTTTTGCTAATTCTTGCCAAGCGCTAACTAAATCAAATTCATCATTGGCAGGGTCGGTATATCGATTACCATTATAAACACCATCAGCATAAAAGAAGATATTTTTTATGGTGTGGGATGTATTTAACAATAAGGCTTGTGCAAATTGATACGCACAATAAGCAGATTGGGTCCCATAAGCAGGACCCAAAACAACAAGTGTATAGCTTAATGACGTCATCAACTTATTTTTTTGATGATGGTTGAGACTGTTCATTATTATTACCATCGATACCCAATAATTCAACCTCAAAGACCAACGTTGAATTTGGTAATATCGCTGCTTTATCTTCTTGAGCTGGATAATATTGACTACCATAAGCTAATTCTGGCGGGATTACTAATTTGATTTTACCACCGACCCCAATTAATTGTAGTCCTTCAGTCCAACCTTTGATTACCTCATTAAGTTTGAATGTTACAGTTTGACCTCGATCATATGAACTATCAAATTTACGTCCATCAACTAAAGTTCCTTCATAATGAACGATAACTGTGTCATTTTCATTTGGTTTTTGTTTCGATCCTTTTTGAATTACTTGATAAAGTAAACCTGATTGAGTTTTTTTAACTCCTTTTTGTTTTGCAAATTCATTACGGAATTTTTCACCATTTGCAATATTATCTGCTTTTTCTTTTTCAAATTGTGCTTTTGCTTTTTCTAAAAGGCGTTCACGAAGTGAATTAATAATAGTATTTACTTCATCTTTTGATAATTGTGATTGATTATTAAATGTTTCTTTTAAACCGCTGATCACATATTCAGGATCGATCTCAAATTCGCTATCTTTTAAGTTCATTGCAATTGATGAACCAAAGGCATAAGACTCTTTTTGTGCTAGAGTTGATAAAGTTACTTTTTCAGAATTGGCTTTTGGCTCTGCTGAGTTAACGACTTGTTCAGAATTAGCCGTAATTTGCTGAGTAGTGTTTGTGGATTGTTGTGTAGTCTGTTCTGATTGATTGGCACTATTAACATCTTTAGGATTGCTTTTAGCATCACATCCAGTTAAGGCTAATACAATTGCGCTACTAATTAGCGTCACTTTTAAAAATGATTTCACTTTTCTTCTCCAGATTGAAATTTTTCTATTATTTTGAATATTATATCTTATTTATCAAAGGATAATATATTATTTACCAATCATTTGTGTAATAAAAATTTTTTTACGTTTTATTAACATTTTCAGTAATGTATTCAAGATGATTAAATCATCCTTGAGTGCAAGTGGCATCCTCAGTTATAATGTCGAAAGTTTATATTAATATATAAGGATAGCTATTTTGACTACCGAACTGAATACCCTTGATATCGAAGAAATTATTAGTTTATTACCGCACCGTTATCCTTTTTTAATGGTTGATCGTGTGATTAGTTATGAAAAAGGTAAAACGTTAAAAGCAATCAAAAATGTGACGGTTAATGAACCTTTCTTTCAGGGACATTTTCCTAATAAACCCATTTTTCCTGGTGTATTAATTTTGGAAGCGATGGCCCAAGCAACAGGTATCTTAGCTTTTAAAAGTATAGAAGAATTATCACCTGGACAATTGTACTATTTTGCATCCATTGATAAAGCTCGTTTTAAACGACCTGTTGTACCAGGCGATCAGCTTGTGCTTGACGTGGAGTATATAAAAGAGCGTCGTGGAATTGCATTATTCCATGGTGTAGCAACTGTTGATGGTAAGTTAGTTTGCGAAGCCGAGATGATGTGTGCTCGTAAATAATTTTGATTTTTTAAATATCCCAAAAACAGTATGAAGGAAATGCTATGGCAACGGAAATACATCCAAGTTCAGTGGTAGAAAAAGGGGCTAAAATTGGCGACAATGTCAAAATTGGACCTTTTTGCTTCATTGGTGAAAATGTTGAAATTGGTGAAGGGACATTTTTAAAATCACATGTAGTCATCAATGGCCATACAAAAATTGGTAAAGATAACCAAATATATCAATTCGTATCGATTGGTGAGGTTAACCAAGATTTAAAATATCGAGGCGAACCAACGCGCACTGAAATTGGTGATCGTAATATGATTCGTGAAAGCGTTACCATTCATCGTGGCACAGTTCAAGGTGGCGGAATTACCAAAATTGGCAGTGATAATTTACTAATGATTAATGCGCATGTTGCACATGATTGTCAAATTGGTAATCATTGTATTTTGGCAAATAACGCAACACTTGGTGGTCATGTTCAGTTAGATGATCATGTCATTATTGGCGGTATGACTGCGGTGCATCAATTTTGTGTCATTGGATCGCATGTCATGGTTGGTGGTTGTTCAGGTGTTGCGCAAGATGTGCCACCTTATGTGATAGCACAAGGAAATCATGCTACTCCACATGGCGTGAATTACGAAGGTTTAAAACGTCGTGGATTCAGTAAAGAAGCTTTACAAGCTATCCGTAATAGCTACAAAATTCTTTATCGAAATGGATTAACTTTAGAAGAAGCGAAAGCCGAAATTGATGTTATTGCAAATCAATACTCTGAAGTAAAATTATTCAATGATTTTTTTGCACGTTCAACACGTGGCATCATTCGTTAATGACTATTCAATCTTTCACAAACCAATCACAAACGAACAAATTATTAACTATTGCTTTAGTCGCCGGAGAAACATCTGGCGATATTTTGGGGGCTGGATTGATTCGTTCTCTCAAAAAACGTCATCCTAATATTCGATTTGTTGGTATTGCTGGGCCTTTAATGCAAGCTGAAGGCTGTCAAGCTTGGTATGAAATGGATGAGCTTTCTGTGATGGGGATTGTAGAAGTGTTGGGAAAATTACGACGTATTTTAGCAATACGTCGTGATATTACTAAACGTTTAATTGAATTAAAACCTGACATTTTTATTGGAATTGATGCGCCTGATTTTAATCTTTCTTTAGAAGGTAAGTTAAAGCGAGCAGGGATTAAAACAATCCATTATGTGAGTCCTTCGGTATGGGCTTGGAAGCAAAAACGTGTTTTCAAGATTAAACGTAATACCAATCTCATATTAGCTTTTTTACCTTTTGAAAAAGCGTTTTATGACAAGTTTAATGTGCCCTGTCGTTTTATTGGTCACAAAATGGCAGATGATGTGCCGCTGGCACCTGACCAAATGGCAATGCGTCAACAATTAGGCATTCCGCTCAGTGGTCGTTGTCTAGCATTATTGCCGGGAAGTCGTCATGCGGAAGTCACCTTGTTATCTCCCCCTTTTTTACAAGCAGCTCAGCTTTTACGTGATCGTTACCCTGATTTGCATATAGTCCTACCTTTAGTCAATGAAAAAAGACGACAGGAATTTGAGCAGATTAAAACGCAAATAGCACCAGAGCTGAAAGTTCAGCTGTTAGATGGTCATGCCCGTGAAGCAATGATTGCTAGTGATGCAGCGATTTTGGCATCCGGAACAGTAGCACTAGAATGCATGCTAGCCAAATGTCCAATGGTGGTGGGTTATAAAATGAAGCCTTTCACTTTCTGGTTAGCCAAAAAATTAGTTAAAACCCCTTATGTTTCATTACCTAATATTTTAGCCGGTAAAGAAATTGTACCTGAGTTATTACAGCAAGACTGTACCCCTGAAAATATTGCTAATCATATTATTCCTTTTTTAGAAGGAGATAATAGTGAACTTAAAAAAACATTTTTATCATTACATCAGCAAATTCGTTGTCACGCTGATGAACAAGCAGCTCAAGCTGTACTTGATGTATTAGAGGATTCACCTTGCTGTTAGAATTTAGTTATCCCGATGCTACCTTAATTGCCGGAGTTGATGAAGTTGGACGAGGACCACTTTGTGGTGATGTTGTGACGGCAGCCGTTATTTTAGATCCCAATAAACCAATCAAAGGGTTAACGGATTCTAAAAAACTTTCCGAAAAAAAACGAGATCAATTATTTGACGTTATTAAAGAAAATGCATTAGCTTGGTGTATTGCAAGAGCTTCGGTTGAGGAAATTGATAGATTAAATATTTTGCATGCTACCATGTTAGCTATGCAACGAGCGGTGACTGGACTTGCGATCCAACCTGATTTTGTTTTAGTCGACGGTAATCGTTGCCCTGAATTTGGTATTCAAACACAAGCCGTTGTCAAAGGTGATTTACTGGTGGCAGAGATTAGTGCTGCGTCGATTTTAGCAAAAGTGACGCGTGATCGTGAAATGGTAGAATTAGACAAATTGTATCCCCAATATGGACTGGCAAAACATAAAGGATATCCCACTAAGGATCATTTAATGGCAATTGAGCTGCACGGTATCAATCATCTATATCGTAAAAGTTTTGCTCCAGTTAAAAAGTTATTACTTATCTAAGGCGACCAATGTTGGTCTACTGTTATTAATAACGGTGAATTAAACATAGCGACAGGCGAAATAACGGTTTCTTGAAAAGGGATTTTATCGCCATAACGCGCTTTTAATTTTTGTTTTACTGCGGCAGATGAAAGGTTGAAATCTTTGATATTTTGTAATTGACCAATCTTTAAATTAAGTGCTCTATTATAAATTTTCCAAACTAATTCAGAACAATAGATATAATTGTCATCCCAACCAAACCAGATATCATAAGGTTTATTTTCAAAAGTTTTTGCAACTAGCTTTAATTTATTGGTTTCCTTAAGAGATAAATTATGATCTTTAAGACGTTTGATTACATAATTTCTTTTTTTTCCTCTTTCAATAAAGCTTTTTAATGATGTATAAGTGACTTTGCTCCCAGCTTCAAAAACATAAGGTTTACCATTTTTTATAAAAATGATTCCCATATGGCTATAGGGTGAATTTGTTGCTTGTTCAACGGCTTTACTTTGACTGGATTGAGACGATTGAAAAATAATATCGCCATCTTTGGGTTGATAATTTGCTTCACAAATAAAACAGGAAAATAACAATATAAAAATTAAAATAAATCGCATAATTTCCTATTATTCCTATGGTTACATTTTGAATTGAGTTGAAAAGTACTCTCTAAATATCCTATACAAAAAAACAGCTACTGAGGATTATTTATTATCAAGTAGCTGTTGTTTATATTTCGGTTAATAATTAATTTTGCTGATTAAAAATAGAAGCAAATTTACTTTTATATTTAGCTTTGCAATCACGAGCAAAGCGGATAGTTTTAAAGATACCCAATAAACTAGCTTGATGCATACGATATAATAATCGATGGATAATTAACGCAAACCAACCTTTCACACTCATTTCTTTATTGCCGATCAACTTAACCACGCCTTGGGCGGTATCGTGTAAAGAAATGATGGTTCCTTTATCGGTATAGACAAAAGACTTCATGGCTTGATTGTTAATCATTCTGACAATATTATGAGCGCAAATTTTTGCCATTTGATTAGCTGCTTGTGCTGTGGGCGGAGATGCACGACCGCTATCTTGCATCGCATAAGCACTATCACCAATAACAAAGATATTATCGTCTCGTGTGGTTTGTAATGTCGGTTTAACAACTAATTGATTTGAACGACTCGATTCTAAACCGGCTATTTCTTTCAGATAATCAGGTGCTTTAACGCCAGCAGTCCAGATCATAATATCGGCTTTAATGGTTTCCCCCTCTTTTGGATAGAATCCATCACTTTCGGCCTTAGTAATCATGGTATTCGTTAAGACATGAATACCGCGTTTTTCAAGGGTTTTAGTAATACTTAATGCCGTTTTTTCGGGTAACGCCGGTAAAATACGATTGGTTGCTTCAATAACAGATACATCTAAGAAATCAGCACACATTTTATTTTTTCGACACACACCAAATGTTTCAACCATATGAGGTAGTTCAGAAGCTAACTCGACACCGGTTGCGCCACCACCAACAATAGCAATGCGAAGTTTTTCATCTTTAGTGTCAGCGTCTGTATCGAGAGTTGAACAGAAATTTGTGAATTTTGATAGCAGTATTTCACGTAAGCGGATAGCAGCATTTTGGTCATCTAAAAATATACAATGCTCTTTAACACCAGGCGTACCAAAATCATTTGAAGTACTGCCTACTGCTATAACCAAAATATCATATGATAGAGAAATGTGATTATCATTTATATCCTTGATCAGAACTTGCTTATTTTCACGATCAATATTGGTAAATGTACCTTGAGTAAACTCAAAATGATGTTGTTTTGCTTGTTCAGAAAAGAAGATGTTATCAACTTGTTCATACATGGCACCTGTTGCAACTTCATGCAGTAGCGGTTTCCAAATGTGGTAACTATTTTTATCGATGAGCGTAATTTCTGCCTGTTTATTTTTACCTAATTTATCGCCAAGATTAGTTGCTAGCTCTAATCCACCAGCACCACCGCCTACAATAATTATTTTTTTCATATTTAATACCTTACGATCCTAATTAAAAATATCATACTAAATAAGTAGGTTTTTATCTATAGCCTTTTAACTAATAACATTTATAAACAAAACCTATTAAAATATTAATTTACAATAATTAAAAATAATTTATTGTATTAAATACTCTGCGTTTAATATTTATTGAATAGAAAGCAAATAAGGTGTTTATTTCGAATTAAGTTTTGTAAGCTTGTACAAATATAGCTCTTTTCGTATAATGCAAAAAGAATGTTCTTGTATGTATTTTTAGTCAATATATAATTTTCTAAACATCTCGATGTCTTATCTATTTAATATCACACACTAAAGAATTTTATGAATAAAAAAATATTTATTAGTTTTGCGTTAATCGTTATTTTAATTTCAGTGACGATTTTAATACGCTCACACAATAGTCAGCTTATTTTGCAAGGTGAGGTGGATGCTCCTAATGTTAGTGTTGCGTCGAAAGCTAAGGGGCGTGTACAGCTTATCCATGTCAATCGTGGCGATGATGTTAAACCAAATGATTTACTTATCACACTTGATAGTCCGGAGCTACTAGCTCAAGTAAAAGCCGCCGAAGCAGCTCGTGATCAAGCCCAAGCTCAGGTTGCGTTATCAAATCATGGAACACGAGAAGAAAGTATTCGTTATTATGAAGCGTTACTTGAGCAAGCTAAAGTAACTTATGATAATGCGCTGAAAGAGTATAATCGTAATAAAACTATCTCAGCTAAAGGTTATGTATCACAGTCAATCTTAGACAGTGCGTTAAAAACTCGTGATGCAGCTTTTCAACAAGTTCAATCAGCACAAGCTAATTTAGATCAAGCTAAAAATGGTGATCGTATTGAGCAGCGTGAAATTTATGCAGCGAAATTAAAAGAGGCCGAAGAGCAGCTAAAACAGCTCCAAATTCAGTACGACGATTTACAAGTTAAAGCCCCTGTTGGTGGTGAAGTTGGTTCAATACCGGCTGAAGTAGGGGAACTATTTAATGCGAATAGTCCTTTATTAACGGTGATTCGCTTACCGGATGCCTACTTTGTGTTTAATCTTCGAGAAAATATTATGCCAAATGTTCACAAAGGGGATCGTATTAAATTAGAAGTGCCTGCACTAGGAAATAAAGAAATCGAAGCAGAAGTTCGTTACATTGCCCCAATGGGTGACTATGCAACTAAACGTGCTACACGTGCAACGGGTGATTTTGATTTAAAAACGTTTGAAGTTCGATTATATCCAGTTAATCAGATTGAAGGTTTACGTGCAGGGATGAGCACTTTATGGAAATTGGACAACTAATGTTGGATTTCTGGACACGTTTTAAAGATGCATTCAATGATGAAGTAGCACAAATTTTTAAACGTTTCACTTCTCATTGGTTAATGTGGATATTGCCACTGATTATTTTTGTTTTAATCAGCAGTATTTTTTATCGAGGAGTTTTATTTGATTTGCCTGTTGGTTATGTAGATCAAGATAAAAGTGTATTGTCACGTGAAATAGTTCGTAATTTGAATGCTGGCGCTCATGCAAACCTGATTAACTATGATAGTCAGCTTTCAATCGCTGAACGAGATTTGCAAGAAGCAAAAATTTACGCCATATTATATATTCCACCTAATTTTGAAGCGGATGTATTATCTGGTCGTCAACCAACCCCTATGCTTTATTATAATGCGTTATATTATAGCGCAGGGTTATACTCCATTATGGATTATTCGGGGTTGATTGCCGCTTTAAATACTGAATATCGAACGACTTTAGCCACCAGTATTGGATTACCCGTTCCTCCACTAGCCAAAGTAAATTTTAATTATGATGGGCTATTTAATGCCAGTGGTAATTCCATGTACTTTCAACAGTTTTCGGCGGTAGTCCATTTATTGCAGCTATTTGTTGTTACCACAACAATTTATATTTTATCGCAATTACCTAAACGAACACGTCCTAGTTATCCCTTTGTGCTTGGAAAATTAGCGCCTTATACCATTTGGTATACTATGTTACTCATTTTCGAAATTGCGATGTTAGTTCTGTTTTCGCATGCCAGGGTATCAGGATCCCCGTTTGCGATGATGACGGTGGTGTTTTTTTATGTCATAGCGGCACAAAGTATTGGTATTTTACTGTATACCTTTACGAAAACGGCTATTGATGCGTATACCTATATCGGTGTGCTAGTCGGATTGGCATTGACCTATTCAGGTATTGTTGTGCCCGAACTTTCAATGCCATGGATAGCCAGATTTATTTCTTCACTTGAGCCATTAACTTATGCACTAAATAAATTATTTGATCTCTTTTTACGGCATTCAAGCTATCTTTCTATTTTGAAAACCTGCGGTATTTTAATGATTTATCCAATAATTATAACCGTATTAGTCAGAAAACGTTTAGTTAAACGCTTACATCAACAAGAAAGGGTCAGTTAAATGATGAAAATATTTTGGTCTTCATTTATAAAACTTTTCTTCTACATGTTGATGCGACCAATGTGGTTATTGTTACTTTTATCAGTTTTATTAATGAGCTTAGTTTATATTAATGGCACTATTACTAATTTACCGGTGGCAATAGTCGATCAGGATCATTCCGCTACAAGTCGAAATTTAGTCCGTGCATTGAATACCAGTTCAAAAATTGATGTAATTACTTATGAAAATTCAATACAAGCCTATAATGATATAAATAATCGCAAATTATTTGCAGTATTTACCATACCAAGAAATTTTGAGAAAAAATTATTAAATGGTGAAGAAGTGACTATACCTGCTTACGGTGATGCATCCAGTCGGTTAGCTAATGGTTTGATACAAGTTGATATAAGAGGAATTTATCAGCAAATATTAACTGAATATAATACTCGAATAATGCGTGATGCGGGTTTTTCGGGTAAACAGATTAATATCATCTTATCACCTATAAAAGGTCAAACAGAACCGCTGTATAATGCAGGAATTAGTTTTGCGGCTATTACTTTTCCTGGTTTACTAGTTATGCTTTTGCAACATTCATTTTTAATTGCTGCAACTCGGACTAATATTACGTTAAATTCATTACCACAAGGTAGGCCGCCTAGAATAGTTATTTTTGGTAGTTTATGTGGTTTATTACCAATTTGGTTATTTTTATCCATCGTGCTTTTTGGATTATGGCCTTGGGTACTGGGTTATCGTCAGTTAGCTAGCCTCACCGAAATATTAATTATGACATTTCCATTATTACTCGGTGCATTGGGATTGAGTAAATTATTGACTGAGTGTTTACGCAAAACCGAAATGATATATTTAACATTAGCATTTTTGACGACCCCTGTTTTTTATCTATCCGGTACCATTTGGCCAATCGATGCAATGCCACATTGGGTTCAGTTTGTCTCTTATTTACTACCATCAACATGGGCGACTAACATGATTGCAGGTGTGAATCAAATGGGACTTGGACTAACTGATAATTGGCATAATATATTGATGATACTCTTATTAGGTGCGATATACAGTGTAATGGGTATTCTTGTTGCAGCATTGAGAGAAGGTCGAATTCGCAAATTTTTCAGAAAGAGAAAAACTAGTCTGAAATCTTAATGTTAATTTCATTTTATTTATTTGAATTTTATTTGTTAAGATTCAATCCTCAAATTATTCGTTAATTGTCTTAAAAGTGATGACAATTAACGAATGTTAATTTGCGTAATGCATCACTAAAAAAGATTTTCATTATCAATGTCGATTTATTGGTTTTTCCTGTTATGATCTTTAGCTTGTTGTTATCAAATAAATAATGTGTTGTTGTTAATGAAATATTATCCATGGATTATTAGTCTTCGATTAAAAACCTTACCCCTCTCTTTATGTGCAATATTAGTTGGTAATGCGCTTGCTTATTGGCAACAACAATTTGATTTTTGGATTATGCTATTATCTATCATTACAGCCTCGTTATTGCAAATTTTGTCAAATTTAGCTAATGATTATGGGGATGCAGTAAAAGGAAGCGATAAATACAATATAAAAGCCCACACCCGAGGTATTCAACTCGGGTTAATCACGTTAAAACAGTTAAAAATAGCGTTAATCATCAATATTATTTTTTGTATTTTATCCGGGTTATGTCTATTACTTGTAGCTTGCAACAACCGATATGAACTATTGAGTTTTATAATACTAGGTTTGATATCTATCATTGCCGCTATTACCTATACTATTGGCAATAAACCTTATGGCTATAGTGGTTTTGGCGATATATCTGTTTTAATATTTTTTGGACTTATTGGTGTAATGGGAAGTTATTATTTACAAACAAAGTCATTAACTGGCGCAATTATGCTACCTGCTTTAGGTTGTGGATTATTGTCAGTAGCGGTTTTAAATATCAACAATTTGCGTGATATTGATAGCGATCGAAATTGCCATAAACGTACGTTAGTGGTCTTAATGGGACAAACCAAAGCTCGCTTTTATCATTTATTTTTAATCATGACAGCATTTATTTTGTTGGTACTCTTTGCCAGTCATCAGTTACACACCATTTGGCGATGGTTATTTTTGATAACGCTACCGTTATTTATTTATCATATTTATGCTGTTTTTCGATTTAAGGTGGCTAAGGATGCTATCCCTTTATTATTACAGATGGTCAAACTTGCATTATTCACTAATTTACTTTATTGTTTGGGTATTATTTTGAACTAGCTCACGTTTATTTAAATTCGGTATCGTGTAATTCTAGGTAAGCGTTATACTAAATAAACTAAAATATAAAGGCTAAAGGAGGCTTGGCAATGGAGTTTGATACTTCAATTCTTTGTGATTATTATCCAGAAGATGTTAACGTAGTAGAACCAATTTTCACTAATTTTGGTGGGGTTGCATCATTTTCAGGTCAAGCCGTAACAGTTAAATGTTTTGAGGATAACGGATTATTATACGAAATCTTGCAATCTAATGGTGCTGGTAAAATATTAGTCATTGATGGTGGTGGTTCAGTTCGTCGAGCATTGATTGATGCAGAGCTGATTGATATTGCTGTTCAAAATCAGTGGGAAGGTATCATTGTCTATGGCGCAGTTCGACAAGTGGATTATCTGGCAGAAGCAGATATTGGTATTCAAGCGTTAGCGGCGATACCCGTAGGTGCAGAAGATCAAGGTATTGGCGAAGTAGACATTAGAGTCAATTTTGGCGGTGTGACTTTCTTTTCTGGTGATTTTGTTTATGCTGATAATACCGGTATTATTTTGTCAGAAATCGCTTTAGAAATTGGAGAAGAGTAAAACGCTCATAAGTAATCATCCGTCGCTATAAATCGGCGGATGTCTTAACTGTAACATATCATGAATCTATGATATGTTTAAATCAAAGCGTTCGATTACGTATATACCCGCCAGTTATCGTTTTAATTAAACCAGCAAGTTCCATATCTAACAATTTAATTGTCAAATCAGGAATTGATATATTTAGCTGTTGAGCAATAATATCAACGGGAATAGGCTGATGATGAATCAAAGCAAAAATTTCAGGATATAAAATAGTTTCAACGGTTTCGACAGATTGGACTGTTAACGGCTTGATAGTTGATAAATAACCACAATAGTGCTCTAAAATATCGGTTGGTTTAGTGACTAAATAGGCTCCTTGTTGGATTAAAGCATGAGTACCACTACTGTTTTCATTGTTGATTTCTCCAGGTAAGGCAAAAACATCACGGTTTTGCTCAAGTGCATAACGGGCGGTAATCAATGAACCACTTTTTTCTGAGGCTTCAACAACAAAAGTACCCAGACTTAATCCGCTTATTATCCGGTTTCGTCTTGGAAAATATTCTGATCTTGCTGCTTCAAAGGGCAAAAATTCAGAAACTAAAGCGCCATTTTGCGCCAATATGTCATGGGCAAGTTTTAAGTTTGATCGTGGCGCAATTTTAGCTAGACCGCTACCTAAAACAGCTATAGTGTGTCCTGATACTTCAAGTGCTCCTCGATGACAGATTGCATCTAGTCCCAATGCTAAACCGCTTGTTACTGTTAAACCATTAATCGCTAATTCACCCGCAAAATAGCGTCCCCATTGTGCGCCATAATCACTAAATTGCCGACTACCAACCATCGCTATTTGAGGCGTTTGCAGTAACTGTTTATTGCCCATAACAAATAGTAATAAAGGCGAGGCACTAATTTGTTTGAGCAGTGGTGGATAATCAGGATCACAATAGGCAATAAGTGTTTTAGGTAAACCATTACTATTGAGCCAATCAAGTACAGGTTCAAAATGAAGGTAAGAGGTTGCCAAAAAACGTTCTTGTTGAGTTGCATTTAATCCAAGTTTATCCAGAAAAAACGCAACATCTTTAATTGTATTTGGTAAACCTTTAGAAAAAAGGTGACTAATTTTCTTAAAAATAGCGAGTTTTCCCTGTCCAAGCATTGAAATTCGTAATAAGAACTCATATTTACTCATCATAGTGTTTATTCATTTTAATTAGATGTGATTTCGTGAATTGGTTAGATATATTTTATCAATAGCTAACAAATGCTATTCACCATCATCATAAATGTTTACAATGTACTTGAATCTGAAAAATCTTACATTTGAGGAGTAGATCGAAGAATTTATGGCTATTTTACCGGTATTACGTTTTCCTGATGAGCGATTACGCAAAATTGCAAAACCTGTCACAGCATTTACGCCCGAATTACAGACCATCATTGATGATATGATAGAAACCATGTATGAGCAAAATGGTATTGGGCTTGCTGCCACTCAAGTCAATGTACATGAACAAATTATTGTGATTGACGTATCAGAAGATCGCAGTAATGTTTATGTAATCATTAATCCAGAAGTGATTAGTCAAGAAGGAGAAACAGGCATAGAAGAAGGTTGCTTGTCGATACCTGATTGTCGTGGATTTGTACCAAGAGCAGAAAAAATTAAAATCAATGCGCTCGATCGCAATGGAAATCCTTACCAAATTGATGCTGATGAGCTTCTTGCGATTTGTATTCAACATGAAATGGATCATTTAAAAGGTAAACTATTTGTTGATTATCTTTCTCCTTTAAAACGTCAACGAATCGAACAAAAAATGAAAAAAATGACTCGAGAAGAGCTTAAAAGTAGATAAAAATAATGATAATTTATGCGGTAATTTAACTGAAGATACCCATTCTATTTGTTAAGCTACCGCATGGATATTTTTTTATTTAACCAACCTTCAAAAGGTTTCCCTCCGATAGTTTTATTACTTAGAATGAATTATCATTTTTATAAATTCAATATGTAATAACTGTTCATCGCCGTACCTTAAGATACATTGCTTAAACTATTTAACCAGCTAATGCTGTTAGCATTGTTGATATATATTCAAATATCTGTTCAAAAACAAATTCGGCAAAAGCGGGTAACATCGACATTAAATAAGTTAGCATGATTAATCCTAATAATAAGGTTAGGGGATAACCAATAACAAAAATGGATAGTTGAGGAGTCATTCTATTTAACAGCCCTAACGCCATATTGATAATTAATAACAAAGCCATTAAGGGTAATGCTAACATTATCCCATTGATAAATAGTAATCGGCTGATATCAATCAAAGTAAGAACGCCATTTGCTTTTAACGGTAAAGTTGTTATTGGAATGATGTCAAAACTATTGGCTAGTCCATACAATAACCATAAATGACAATCTAAACTAAGAAAAATCAATAAAGCGATAATATTGATGAAACGCGACAATACTGAAGTTGACGGTCCACCAATAGGATCAAAAAAAGTAGCCATACCTAGCCCCATTTGCATACCAATTAATTCACCAGCTACTCTCATGGTCATAAAGGCAAGTTGCATAGCAAGACCAATCAACACACCGATAATAATTTGCTGCGCAATCATCCAAATACCCATTAACGAATAAAGTGTTAAAGGCTCATTGGAAGGGGGTAATGGTAGTAAAAGAGCAATGAGTAAAGCTAAACTGATTTTGACTCGGTTAGGTACCTCTTTTTCGCCAGTAATCGGGGCAACCATAATTAGCGATAAAATACGCACAAACGGTAAAAACGCATTTTTGACCCAAGAAAAAAAATCAATATCAAATAGATAATTAATATCAAATTCCATTAAATTTAGCTGGTTAGATTTGGAATGTTGGTAATAACAATTTTAATATAGTCAGTCATTGTTGATAGCATTGACGGCCCTAAAACAATTAAGACGACAATTACTGCTAAAATTTTAGGAATGAAAGATAAGGTCATTTCGTTAATTTGTGTTGCAGCTTGTAATAAACTAATAATCAAGCCAGTCACCAACGCAGCTAAAAGTAAGGGGCCAGCAAGTGAGGCTGCGACTTTGACAGCTTGAATGGCAAGTGTACTAATCGAATCAGGTGACATAATTTTCCTTAATATAAAAATCGTTAATTTCTACTTTTCAACTGAAAAAGCTTTGTGCTAGTGAACCTAACAACAAATGCCAACCATCGGCTAACACAAACAACATTAATTTGAATGGGAGTGATACGGTTGCAGGCGGTACCATCATCATCCCTAATGCCATTAACGTACTTGCAACGACTAAATCAATGACCAAAAAGGGAATAAAAATCGTAAAACCAATTTGGAAGGCTGTTTTTAATTCACTGACGACAAAGGCAGGTACTAGTACATTCAATGGCACTTGTTCTCGTGTTTCAACTTCGTTGACATGAGACATATTCATAAATAAGGCTAAATCATTTTCCCGTGTTTGGCTTAGCATAAATTCGCGTAATGGTTTTGCAGCTGTTGTTAAGCCTTCTTGCATCGTGATTTGATTTTGTGAATAAGGAACATAAGCATCTTGATAAATTTTATCGATCACCGGTGACATAATAAAAAATGTCATAAATAGTGCAATGCCCAAAATAACTTGGTTGGGTGGGGCTGATTGCGTGCCAAGCGCATTGCGTAATAATCCCAATACAATGATGATTCGGGTAAAACTGGTCATCAAAAGTAAAATAGCCGGTATAAACGTCAGTAACGTTAAAAATACCAATGTTTCAACAGGTAATGACCAACTATGTTCACCATTTTGAATTGTTTCAGTCATAAACGGGAGTGATGAAGGATCGGCAAAACAAAATCGGCTAAAAAACAATAAGCTTAGTAACGTCGTTAGTAATATAAAAATTTTTAACCGCACAAGAGATCACTCCTTTTTAGATTTTAACGCTGATTGCAGGACTTGCTTGAACCGGTTGTTATCCATTGATTTTTCGACAGATATTGATTGTGATAATAATTTCTCTGCTCGTTGTTCATCAATGGTATGTAGCAACGTCATATGATGGGAAGTGATACCGACAACTAATAATTGCTTATCCACCTCAACTAAAATGATTCGTTCTTTTGGGCTAATGCAATGTGTTGCTTTAACATGAATATATGCATTGCGTTTCTTATTATGGCCCAGACGTTTAACTATCCAACCTAACAATAGAATCATAAAAATAACACCAATTAGCGCCGAGCCAATTGATGTGCCCATTTGACTGTAAAGATTTAATTCAGATGATGACGATACAGTATTGCTCGTGATAGTTTGGCTAGTTGAGATCTGAGTCATATTTTTCGGATTTATCGCTATTAACGGCTCAATCTGCGTACACGCTCAGATGGTGTTATAATGTCGGTAATACGGACACCGTAATTATCACCAACAACGACAATTTCGCCTTGCGCAATCAAATAACCATTGATCAAAATATCTAAAGGTTCACCAGCTAATCCGTCGAGTGCAATTACCGATCCTTGAGTGAGATTGAGTAAATCTTTAATTGCCATCTTTGTTCGACCAAGTTCGACACTTAAATGAACGGGTATATCTAAAATAAGATTGATATCTTGTTTGTTATCTTGTGCATGATTTGGTGATAGCGTTTCAAAGATTGCCTCTTTGGTAATGAGCTCATCATTGGTCGTATCATTCGCTTGGTTTTCGTCATTATTTTGTTTGTTATCAGTCATTGAATTCCCCTTCATTCAATTGTTCTAATACTGGATTAATTACTTGTTCTACTTGGATAGCATATTGCTTATTAATTTTACCGTAGTGTCCTTTTAAAATAGGTACGCCACCAACAGTTACATCGAGAAGAGTTGGTTTTTCGATTACTAAAATATCATCTACTTTGAGCGCCAGTAGCCTATCTACTGTTGTTTGAATTGTCGTAAAGTTAGCGACTAATTCAATGGTAGATTGTTTGATGCCGCTGGTTAATGAACTCATCCAAATGTTATCATCTTGATGCGATTGTTGTTCAATTGGTGGTTTTATTAACAGCTCTTTGATGGGTTCAACCATTGAATAAGGAATACAGATACTGAACGTGGTTTTAGAGTTACCAATCTCAACTTTAAAGTTTGATGTTAAAACGACATCATCAGGTGAACTTGTGATGTTGGTGAATTTGCTCTGCATTTCAGAACGAATGTATTCAGTTTCAATAGAATATATATCTGTCCAGGCATTTTGATAAAACGTTAATGCTAATTCGAGCACCCGTTTAATAATTTGCTGTTCGGTATGAGTAAATTCCCGTTCTTCTGTATCGAGTTTTGAAGCATGACCATCACCACCAAATAAAGTATCAACCACGGTATAAACAATCTCTGGTGAAAACGCAAATAGGCTTGAACCTCGTAATGGATTGAGATGAACCAGATTTAAATGGTTAGCTGCTGAAATTTGTGAAAACTCTTTAAAAGTTTGAGGTTCAATGGGAGAAGCAATAACATCCGTATTCCGTCTTAATAAGTTAAATAAACCTATTCTAAATTGACGAGCAAAGCGCTCATTCACAATTTCTAACGCAGTTAAACGTTCAGGAATAAAACTATGTTTGACTGACAAATCATAAGGTTTAACTTCAATTTTTTTGGCAGATAAATGATTGTCAGGATTTTTCTTGTTTTGCGTTATCAGTATGTCTTCTGAATGTGATAACTCATCAGAAGAATCATCTATTTCTGGCTTAGGTTCGTGCTTATCTGGCATGTTAATCACCGTATTATAAAATCAGTGAATAATACTTCGTCAACCTTAACCGTATGTTTAGGATCATACTTTCTGGATAAGGCGACTTTGATTTGCTCTTGTAAATCAAGTTTACCTGTTTCAAGCTTTAAATTATTGACATATTGTTTAGACGTTAACAGTAATACATCGCTTCTGACTTCTGGTAAATATTCTAATAGCACAGATTTTTGTTCTTCGTCAGCAACACGTAATACCATACCAACATAGAGAACTTTGTTAATTTCTGTACTATCTTCTGAAGTTGGTAATGAAATTGTAAACGGTTTTAGTGTTAAAAATACCGGTGATAAAACAGGTGGCTCTTCTTTAGCTTTAATTGTATTTTTAGACTGATTTTGGAACCATAAATAGGCAGTTGTTGCTAATGCTAACATTGTGATGATAATAAGTATTAGGTTTAAAATACTCACTTTTTTCTTGGAAGTTGGCATGTTTATTCTTATCTCAGTTAAAATTTGGAAAAATAATAACCAATTGAATGGTTAAAAATACAAGAATAATAAATCAAGCTGACAGAATTGATTTGAAGAATAGGCGATAAAAATATCACCTATTCAGCCTTTTTATTCTCTCATCATTTAAAAAAATAAATGCAATGCCTTACTCAGCTTTACGCAAATATACTCAATCCAGATTTTGCTAAATGATTACTAACCTGATTAGGTTGATGAATTTCCTCAATGACGTTTGAATGTTCGATTATTGGTGTTTGACGATTCTTTGTTTGTTGATATTGCGCCGACTGATCAGCATCATTCATCATCGAGAAGTCACTAATATCGGCTTGTTCTAGTGTGATACCTTGTTCTTCAAGCGAACTTTTCAAATAGGGTAAGGCAGATTCTAATACGCTTTTGACTACGGCATGAGCAGCCATCATATGCAAGTTCATTTTATCCTCTATCATATCCAGTTTTATATGTAATGAACCTAGCTCTTGAGGATTAAGTTTAATATTCGCCGTTTGAATCCCTTGCCGATTAAACATGATGATCTGCTCAGTAAGTGATGACGACCACTGTTGATTTGTGACGGCGACAGGCAAGTTTATCGATGTAGTGATTTTGGGGGGCGTCAAGGTTAACCCTGCTGGGTCTTGTCCATGCGACGATGTGGTTATTGCTGCCTCTTGATTGAAAGTTATATCGTTAGTGATAAGAGGCGTCGAGACAGGACGTTGTTGGTATTGTAATTCCTGTTTAACACTATTTAGTTGAAAACTATCATTAGCTACGGTAGATAATTGATGATTTGAACTCTTTATTAAAGTTGCTGTTTCAGTGTTATTTAAGTTCGCACTAAAATGATTTTGGTTACTCTCTTTTATTGCCATATTGATTTGCAATGAACGTTCATCGATTATTGCTTCACAGTCATCAATGCTATTAACGGGTAATCGTTGCTCTTCATCAGTGATGTCTGATGCGAAAGAATTTAATCTATTGATTGCATCATTTAATGGGTTAGTGATTGCACTATTAAGATGATATGAAAGATGACTTGACTGTAATTTGTCACGCATTTCGGACTGAATCATACTGGTATCATAAGGGAAAACAGGGAAGATTAATCCATCAAGACTATTGTTTTGATCATCAAATTCACATCCCTCATAGTCAATTTGATTTAGGTTATTTGGCTGTTCTGGATGCGATAACGGCTTTTCATTGTCAGCCAATAACTGCTGAAAAAGATTCGCATCATTTACATTAGCTTCCTCATCAAGTTGTTTAGATAGATTCGTTGATATTAATTGCATATCACTATTTAAATTAATATTCATGTAATATTCTCCTTGATAACTGTTGCTGGGCAAATTCATCCGTCATTTTTTGTTGTAATCGATTTTGAAGTTGTAACTGCTTTTTGTGCTGTTTTTCTAATAACGTGGTATAGGTATTCAAACTTTTATTGGATTGATTAAGTTCGTTGGTTATCTGTTGTTGTTTAATCGCTAATGTGAGTAGCAATTTTTTTTGTTGTTCGATACCTTGCTCAATATTGGCTATAAATGCGGTAAAATTAGTTAATTCGCATCCTTTAATACCATTCGATAAAGCGCTATTTAATTGCTGTTGATATTCAGCGTAATAATCATTAAGTACCTTAAGTTGTGATTGTGCTTGTTGATGACTTTCGTTTGCTTTTTTTAATCGAATCAAACTATCATCAATCGATTTTTGCGCTAACTGTTTCAAGGTTAAAAAAGCATGTTGTGTCGAATTTTTATTGTTCATGATACTTCCTTACGATCCCATGGCGTTAGGATCAACAATTGCAACTAGCTGTTGATAGGCTTCTTGATAACTACAATGTTCATTAATTCCTTGCTGTAAAAAGGTTTGCATAGCCGGAAATAGCGTAATTGCTTTATCTAATAAAGGATCAGTACCGGCGACATAAGCACCAACATTGATTAAATCACGATTGCGTTGAAAACTCGAAAACAGTTGTTTGAACAGACGTGATTTTTTCTCATCTTCAGGCGCGGTGAGATCCGTCATAACACGGCTAATGGAGGCTTCTATATCAATAGCTGGATAATGACCCGATTCAGCAAGTGAGCGTGAAAGTACGATGTGCCCGTCTAAAATAGCCCGGGCTGAATCAGCAATCGGATCTTGTTGATCATCCCCTTCGGTTAAAACGGTATAAAATGCGGTAATCGCGCCTTTACCATGATTATCATTACCGGCTCTTTCAACCAGAGCGGGTAATTTAGCAAATACTGAAGGGGGATAACCTTTCGTCGCTGGTGGCTCACCGATAGCTAAGGCAATTTCACGCTGCGCCATTGCATAGCGAGTGAGCGAATCCATAATTAAAAGGACATTTAACCCTTGTTCACGAAAAGATTCCGCAATTTTGGTGGCGTAAGTCGCCCCTTGTAAACGTAAGAGTGGTGATACATCCGCTGGCGCTGCTACCACGACAGCACGTGACAGTCCTTCTTCGCCTAAAATATTTTCGATAAAGTCTTTAACTTCTCGTCCCCGTTCGCCGATTAAACCAACGACAATAACATCTGCTTGGGTGTAGCGTGCCATCATACCGAGTAACACACTTTTACCGACGCCCGAACCGGCAAATAAACCCATTCGCTGTCCTTGCCCAACGGTGAGTAGAGCATTGATTGCTCTAACCCCTACATCGAGCACTTGATGAATGGGCGTGCGTTGTAATGGATTGAGTGTTTTACTCGATAAGCCTTGATACTCGACATTTTCCGGTAAGGGTTTTCCGTCTAACGGTTTTCCCATTGCGTCAACAACTCGTCCCAATAATGTCATACCAACCGGTAATAATTTGTGACTAAAATGGGCTAAATCGTATTGTGCGGTGTACACTCTTGCACCCAGTAAAATACCGTCAGTAGATTCGAATGGCATTAGGTAAAGTGTATGTGCATTAAACCCTACCACTTCGCATTCAACGGCATCGATATGACCTTGGCACTGTCTTTCAATATAACAGTTGGAGCCTAATGGTAATTTTAATCCCACGGCTTCAAGGACTAGCCCAGACGCTTTCACTAATCGACCATAATGACGAATTAATGATAAATCTTTAAGCTGCTTTGTTGCTTGAAGGAGTTTGGTTGACCATTGGCTTGAGTATCGCACGTTAATGGTTCTCGCCTAGTAAATGATCAGACATCATTTGCCAATGTTGATTTATATTGCTATTCACTTCATTGGTATCTGTTAATAATTTACATCCGCCTACTTCGACATTTGCATCAGCAATAAATTGCCATTGGTGTGGATTAATATCATCATTTAACATCGGTTCTAACCAGCGTAAATCAGCAGGGTTAAGACGTAATACAATCGGATCTGATAGCATGGAACATTGTTCAACTAATTGATTAATTGTGTGCATTAATTGCTTTTGTTTAACTTTTGATAGGCTACCAACCGTTTTTTGTGCTGCAACTAATGCCAAATCAAATAATTGGGGCACAATTAATTCATCAATCTCTTTAATGGATTGCTCAAAATTGTTGATTAAATCTGTGATGGCTTGAACAGCTTGCTTTTTTTCATCATCAAGTTGTTGTTCAATCTGTTCACGACCTTGCTGTTGACCAACTAAATATCCTTGGTCATACCCAGATTGCTTGCCATTTTCAAAGCCCTCTTTATGACCTTGTTCGAATCCTTCTTGATAGGCTTGTGATTTTGCTTCTTGCTTTAACTGTTCTAACTCTTCTTCACTGATAAAGGGAGCCGGTACAACATCTATGTGTTCTGGCTCAGGCTCACTTTCTACTTCGTCAACCTGAGTAGCCATAGATTGTTGTGTTAATGGTGAAAAGTCTGATGACGATAAATCCTGAAAACAGAGGGGTTCCCAGCTTAATTTATCTGAACTATTACACATATTCGTCGTCACCGCTACTTAAGATCACTTCACCGGTTTCAGCTAAGCGACGCGCAATAACCAAGATTTTCTTCTGCTCCGTTTCCACTTGTGATAAGCGCACCGGCGGTCTGTTTTCAAGATCTTCACGTAAAATAGAGGCTGCGCGTTGTGACATGTTGCTAAGTAATTTGTCACGTAATGCAATTGATGCACCTTTTAATGCAATAATGAGCGTCTCGTTATCGACATCTTTAAGTAGACGTTGGATGCTTCTATCATCCACTTCAACCAGATTTTCAAACAAGAACATTTCATCAATAATTTTCTGTGCAAGTTCATTGTCGTAATCACGTAATGCATTGATAACCAACTCTTCTTGTTGGCTCTTCATTAAGTTAATGATTTCGGCTGCGGTTCTGATTCCGCCTAAGTTATTAAGTTTAATATTTTGTCCGTGTAATAATGTTGATAATGACGTAGATAATAATCGGAGTGCTGAAGGTTCAACACCACCAAAAGTGGCAATACGTAACATCACATCATTACGTAAATCGTCATCGAATAGATTAAGAATTTCCGCCGCTAAATCTCGGTGTAAATGGACTAAAATAGTGGCAATAATTTGTGGATGTTCTTTTTTAACCAAATCAACAGCTCGAGCAGCATCAACAAAATTAAGCATTTCAAGACCGTCGGTGGCTTCTTCAATATCTTTTCCTAACAGCTCATCGAGTAAACGACCAGCTTTTTCACTACCAATAGATTTTTCTAATACTGAACGTAAGTAGCCATTGGTATCTGTATTAAGTACCGCACACTCTTCGAGTGTTTTTTGGCATTCATTAAGAATACCTTTTAACTGTTCTTGTGAAAGCTGTGGCAAAGACATCATCGCACTACTGATTTGTTGCACCTCTTTAGGATTGAGATATTGCATCACTTGTGCAGCAATTTCTTCACCTAACACCATTAAAACTGTTGCGGCTTTTTGTGATTCATTTAAATTCATTCGTTGCTGTCCTCTTTACTGATCCAGCTGCGAATAATTAACGCCATGACACGTGGATCCTTCTCAACAATTTTACGGATGTATTGCTGTTGTTGCATATTATCTTCAAATATCTTCTGTTGTTGTTTACTGTGCGCTTTGTAATCTAATTTTTCATCGATACCGGTTTGAGCATCTGATGTATTATCATGTGTATTGAAGTACTGTCGTTGTAACTTCATACAAACGCCACGTAATACTTTTCGCCAAACAATCCACGCAATAAAAATATAGATCAGATATTTAATGCCTGATTTAGTGTTTTCATAAAATTGGTGGGTTTCCCAAAATGCCAATCCGTCATCTTCATCATCAAGTTGATGACTAAATTTTAAATTAGCCACTGTTAAGGTATCACCACGTAAATCAGAATATCCCATTGCTTGACGTGCTAATGCTTCAATATTTTGTAGCTCTTCATTATCCAGTTTGACCCATTGAGGTGTTTTGTTCTTTGTTTGATTTTGTTTGTTGTCTGTTTCAGATGTTGTAGAGACAGTGTTTGTCTCATCAGAATCTGAATGATTAGCATCTTGCTCAACATATTTATAATTGACTAACACGGCAACCGATAAACGTTTGATTCTGCCTTCGGGTATCTTACTGTGAACAACTTGTCGATTAACTTCGTAATTTAAAGTATTATTTGACTGTAAATTATAGATTTTTTGCTTATCATCTTGTTCTTTCGACTCGGCTTGTTCATCAATTGGGGCACTTGCGGTTGGCGCAGGTTGATTAGATAGCGCACCAGGCACACCACCTACACCAGCATTATGACCCACTTGACGATTTTCGATTCGCTGTTTGCTACGAATAGTTTGGTTAGCCAGATCACTATTTGGATCAAAGGTTTCCGATGTGGTTTCTTGTCGACTAAAGTCAATATCGGCATTGACTTGTACCATGACATTTTTTTTACCTAAAATCGGAATAATAATTTTTTCCACACGCTCACGAACGCTATTTTCAATTTGTTCACTAAACTCTAAATGAGCAACATTGAATGTTTTATCTCGATAATTTTCACCGGTGAGTAAATTACCTTTCTGATCGATAATGGTAACTTTGTCGGCTTGTAATTCCGGTACACTACTTGAAATAAGGTGAATAATCGCATCAATTTGGCGTTGTGATAGACTACGCCCCGGTAATAAGGTTAATGCGACAGAAGCTGAAGGAAATTTTCGTTCTCTGACGAATAATGAAGGTTTAGGCATGGCTAAATGCACTCTGGCATCATCAATACTGCTAATGATTGCAATTGTGCGGGATAGTTCACCTTCTAAGGCTCGTTGATAATTGATCTGCTCGTTGAATTGACTCATCCCAAAACTTTCTTTATCGAGCAATTCAAAGCCAACAGCCCCCCCTTTTGGCAATCCTAATTGGGCAATACGCAAACGTGTATCGTAAACTTTTTCTTCAGGAATTAAGATGGTTGAACCTGATGAAGTGAATTTATAAGGAATATTCATCTTATCAAGTTGGCTGATAATTTCGCCGCCATCTTTGTCGTTTAAATTACTGAACAAAACCCCATAATTGTCATTTTTCATCCATAGGTAAGCCATACTTAAGATTGCTAATATCACCACGCCGGCAATAAGCATTAACATTTTTGGATTTTGTTTTAATTGATTGATAAAAGGTAACTTATTTAGTATTGATTCGCCTTTTTTACCGACAGTTTGGCTAGTCATAAATATCCTAATTCTAAACTAATTAGATGAATTCTAGAGTTTATTATCTGTGTATTTAGAAAAATCAATAGCTAAAAAAGAAAAGGATTTTCCCCTTACTTGTGGCATTTAAATTTTTGGTTGTATGGTAAATTGAGGATTAGTTGAGCAATTTAAATAAGATTAATATTTTAACCATATGAATAATTTAAATAATTTTGATAATAGCGTTCTCTCATCGATAAAAGCCCCCAATCTGCTTGAAAAGAAACAATCAATTTCCAATCAATCCAGTTTTGCCACTGAACTAAAAATGGCGTTGGATTCTATTAGCCAAACGCAAATACAGGCTCAAAATCAAGCAAAAGCGTTTGAACTGGGTGAACCCAATATTGCCTTAAATGAAGTTATGGTGAATATGCAAAAATCGACAGTTTCACTTCAATTTGGTATTCAAGTTCGTAACAAACTTGTTGCGGCTTATCAAGAAATCATGAATATGAATGTTTAATATGCATTAAACATTGATATAAGTGCAAGATCGTTAATGTCTAGTCATTATTTTCAATCTTGCACTTAGCAAATATTTAATAAATTTATCTGTTAAATTAAGTTAGCGACGTGTTGGTAATTCTCAATTTTGGATTGTTGACGGACTTTTTCTCCGATTAATTCACCTAATTCAGCATGCCGTGTGGTAACCAATTGGCTGATTTGCTGTTGGTAACTCAAAATATTTTGAATATACATTCGTACTCTATCTTTACATTGCGTGGGGACGTGTTCCGTGGTTAAAGTACTATCAAGTTCCTTAATATTTTCGGATAATAGTGAGTATTGGCTTTGCCAACTCAGTAACGTATTCCAATCTTCCTTATGTGCGCTAATTAACATTTGTTCTGTCACATAATCAAGTTGTTCATAGTGTCTTAATAATGTTGTTCCTTTCATAACCATCTCTTTTTTATTTTGCAATTTCACGCCAAGATTCAGCAATATTGTTGAGTAGGTCAAAACAGTTTTGTAGCTTATCTTGATCGTTATATAAATTAGCCAGTACTAATTGTTGGCTGATATAGTGATACAAGCGTTCTAAATTTTCGGCAATTTCGCCTCCTTTTTCTAAATCTAAACAGCTTTTTAGTCCGTTATCAACGATATTGATTGCTTTTGATATCGCCATTCCTTTACCCGCTATGTTTCCTTTTTGAATGTATAATTTAGCAAGTTTGATCGCATTCAGTGCGCCATCATAGAGCAATACGATCAATTGATGTGGTGAGGCTTGGCTCACACATGTTTCTAAATTAACTTGCTCATAAGCTTGAGATCCTAATTTATACATTGTTGTTAATCCTTATTTTTTCATGTTTGCCATCATTTCGAATTGGGTTGTTAAGTAATTACTCATGCTATCTAATGAACTAATTAAAACATCTAATTTAGTAAATTGGACTCGATAGCGTTCGACGGTTTGCTCAATTGAATTGTTCACTTGTTCATATCGTTTATCTAACGATTTCAATGTTGAATTTAATCCTGTGGTGGCTGAATCAATCATGCCTTCACTATCTATAAATCCACTGACTTTATTGAATACTTCATTAGCAATACCGGTAGTTTCACCGTCACCGGTAAATAACGTAGCAACAGCATCACTATTTTCACTTAGCGCTTTTTTTAATTGATTTTCATTGATAGTAAGCGAACCTTTGTTATCCATGTTAACGCCAATTTGGGCAAGAACAGAAAACTCACCTGATTGACCCTTAGCAAAGATTGAACGAATACTTTGATCGATATTACGTAGTGTAGAATCACCAATTAGTGGGCCATTATTGTTGCTTAACTCGTCAGAATTGGTCTCTTTAGCGGTAAATTGAGTCAGGCTTGAAATGGTAGATTGTAATTGATTAAATGCCTCAACCCACTCTTTTATCGCCGTTTCTGCTTTTTCATTATCAGCAGTAATAGCTAAATTTTGACTGGTCGTGGTGGTTGCTTTTAAGGTGATATCAACACCTTCAATCACTTCTTTAATGGTATTTGAAGCACTTGTTATGGCAACACCATTAAATGTTAATTTAGCATCTTGCGCTTTAGCAACTTCTACCATATTACTTGTGTCGGGTTGCTGATGATTAAATCCAATAATCTTATTGAGTTTTTCATCGTCTGACGAAATTGACTTAATGGCTTGTTGTTCACCGGTTTCTTTCGATGTGATAACTAATTGATAGCTATCTGAACCACTGCGAACAATCGCTGCACTCATGGTTGAATGACTAGTTGTCCCATCTTCATTAACCACTTTGGCATTATTAATGGCGTTGGCAATGGATTCTAATGATGTTTCGTCCTTAGACAGGTTAACTTCAAGTTTTTGACCATTAGCTTGTTCAATGGTAATGGTTCTTGTTTCATTGTCATTACCTAAATTAGTATTCTTATCATTGATGGCTGATGTTGCAATACTGTGTGAAGTTGCTAACTGATCAACAGTCACCGCATAATTACCCAATGCCGCTTTATTATTAACTGTTGTGGTAAAATAATTGTCATTACCTGCTGATGCTCGACTATAAAAAAGTTCTTTTTTCTGTAGTTTTTCTGTAGCAGAATTAAACGAGCTTAACGCATTTTTTAACTTACCGAAGCCACTGATTTTGGCATTAATTGCTTTTTGTTGAGCGGTGATCGGGGTTAGACGTGTTTTTTCAACGGATTCTAACTGACTTAATACTTCATTAAGATCGATACCAGAACCAATCCCTAAAATGCTCATTGCCATAATTTTTTGCCCTTATTTAATCACTATTTATCAACCATAACTCATCTAGCTGTTATATCGGCTTTTAGCATAAAAAGTTTAGAAGAAATTTTTGACGGATTGCTGGCTTTTAAAAAATATAAAAAACAAAATATCTTTCTTATTAATTTAATGAACTGAATTATAAAAAGATATTTTAACTATGGGTGTTGCTTTTAGTTTGATAACACAACAAAAAATAAAAATTATTAAAGTTTCCTATTTTGCTACCGATAAGTTAATTATCAGCAAATATATTGGACGTCGTGCTTCAATATGCCGTTGATTTGACTAATCATATTAAGGAGATAAAAAAATGGCACAAGTAATTAATACTAATACTATGTCTTTAATGGCAAAAAATAACCTGAATAATTCACAAAGCGTTCTTGGAACAGCAATTGAACGTTTATCATCTGGTATGCGTATTAACAGCGCAAAAGATGATGCGGCAGGTCAAGCTATTGCTAACCGTTTTTCATCAAATATTCGTGGTTTAACTCAAGCTGCTCGTAATGCTAATGATGGTATTTCACTTGCACAAACTACTGAAGGTGCATTAAACGAAATCAATAACAACGTACAACGTATTCGTGAGTTAACTGTTCAAGCTGCAAATGGTACTAACTCTCAAAGCGATTTAGTATCAATCCAAAATGAAATCGATCAACGTTTACAAGAGATCGACCGTGTTTCTAAACAAACTGATTTCAATGGTTCAAAAGTATTATCAGAAGATAAAACGCTTAAAATTCAAGTGGGTGCAAACGATGGTGAAACCATTGAAATCAATTTGAAAAAAATCGACAGTACTGAGCTTGGTTTAGCGGATTTTAATGTTTCTGATACCCCAACTGCCGATCCGTTAAAAACACTTGATGCAGCACTATCTAAGATTGATGGATTACGAGGTCAATTAGGTGCGGTGCAAAACCGTTTTGAATCAACTGTGACTAACATCAACAACACAGTAAACAATTTAAGTTCTGCTCGTAGCCGAATTGAAGATGCGGATTATGCAACTGAAGTTTCAAACATGACTCGTGGTCAAATCTTACAACAAGCAGGTACTTCAGTTTTAGCACAAGCAAATCAGGTACCACAATCTGTACTTTCATTATTACAATAAGACTAAATTTATCTGATATTCTGCTTATTCTAATTTTACGACAGAGTAATAACGGTATTTTTAATACCGTTATTATTAATAATGATAATTACCTATTTTTTATATCTTTATTCATCTCATTAAATCTACTTGTTAACGACATAATAGTATTAAGCATATTTTTAACCTTGGCTCCAAAAAATGGATGATAGCTTATATAACTCGCAAGGCATAATTAATCAAGTTGACTGGCAACAGTATATCCATTTAGTTCGTAATGAAGCATTAAAATTAGCCGTTCGTTTGCCAAATACTATTGAACTTGATGATTTACTGCAAGTTGGTTATATCGGCCTGTTAGATACGATAAAGCGTTATGATGTATCTCAAGGCAATACGTTTGCCACTTTTGCTATACCGAGAATAAAAGGGGCAATGTTAGATGAACTCCGTAGTCGAGACTGGCTACCAAGACAAACTCGAAAAAAGATCAAAGATATTACTCAAGCCATTAATCAACTGGAACAGAAACTCGGTACCACGCCTAATGATCACCAGATTGCAGAATATTTGCAATTATCGATTTCTGAATATCGTAAAGCGTTGTTGGATTCAAATTGTAGTCAAATCTGTTCTTATGACGAAATGCAGAAAAAATTAGGGGATAACATTGATGCTATTGTCGATCATGGTGAAGATAGTGATCCTTTTTCGACTATTATCAATGACGAAATTCGTGACCAAATCGCTCGACAAATTGATAAGTTACCCGAAAAAGAAAAAATGATTTTAGCCCTGTATTACCAAGAAGAACTGAATTTAAAAGAGATTGGGAAAGTGATGGATATTAGTGAGTCACGAGTCAGTCAACTACATAGCCAAGCGATAAAAAGAATACAAAGTAAAGTGACGCTATAGAAAAATAAAAATAAACTGCGTAAAACAAAGTGTAATTAAACGAAAATAAATTGAAATGATTTTTTTATTGACCTTTCTCGTTTAAAAATGTAATTTTATGTGTAAAAAAACAGTTAATAATAATTTTTGATTGTTTTTTGTTTTTTTACTGCGAATTAAAATAAATAGGATTGGTGATTAAATTGGGTAATATACTAGAAGACGATATTCTTAAATGTATACATCATTTAAATCTTTCAACATTATTGTTAAGCCAACGAATGCTTGAGAAAGACAAAGCGATGGCGATGTTTAGATTAGGTATTGATGAAGAAACTGCTGACGCAATAAGTAATTTAACAGCATCACAGATGTTAGTGTTATCTGAAACAAATCAATTAACATTTCAACTACGATTTGAAAATTCAGATATGATTAAAAAACTGACTGAAGATTCTCGGATTAGCGATATTAAACAGATGCATACAGGAATTCTTTTATCTAGTTTACTGTTAGATTCAATCAATAAGTAGGTAGGTAAATAAGATGAGATGTACAAGTATCGTTCAATCATATAAAGAGATTCAACTCGCTATTCGTTTAATTTCACTCGGTGCCAGAATTCAAATGCTTGAAAGTGAAACTAATTTAAGTCGAGGCAAATTAATTAAACTTTATAAAGAAATTCAAGGTTGCCCACCACCAAAAGGATTGTTACCGTTTTCAACAACGTGGTTTATGACATGGGAACCGAATATCCACTCAAGTATTTTTTATAATGCTTATCATTTTTTAGTAAAACATGGCACCAAACCTGGAATACAATCGATTTTAAAAGCTTATCAGCTCTATCTTGAACAATGTCCTGCTCATAATGAAGAGCCAGTATTAGGATTAACACGAGCTTGGATTTTAGTCAAATTTGTCGAAAGTAATGTAATGCAGCAATCTTGTTGTAAAGAGTGTCATGGTCATTTTATTACTCATGCTTACCAACCGATCAACAGTTTTGTTTGTAGCTTATGCCAACCACCATCAAGAGCAGAAAAAAACCAAAAGACACAAAAAGAGAATCACGCTAAATGTTTACAAGTATTATCAATTCCTAATAATTTTGATTTAGCGAGTGCAAAGCAGGTGGCGAGTTAAATAAATATACAGGGCACAGAACCGATTTATTGTTATTTTATGGAGAAAGAAGAAAGCCAATGCTAATCATAATTGGATATATTGTTGTTATCGCCTCTGCTTTGTTAGGTTACGTATTAAGTGGTGGTTACTTAGCGGTACTTTTTCAGCCGTTAGAATTTTTAATTATTGGCGGTACCGCTATTGGTGCTTTTATTGTCAGTAATGAAAAAAAAGTGATCAAAAAGACGCTTAAAGCATTAGGACAGTTATTTAAATCGTCTAAATATAATAAAAATCTATATTTAACCTTGATTAATTTGATGTACACCATTTTAACGAAAATCCGACAAAATGGCGCACTATCGATAGAGGGAGATATTGATAATCCACATGAAAGTGAATTGTTTAAGCAATATCCGCTTATTTTAGCCAATCCTCGAATTTTAGATTTTATCACTGATTACATGCGTCTGATGATTAGTGGCAATATGAATGTTTATGAAATCGAAGCCTTAATGAGTGAGGAAATTGAAACTTTAGAGCATGAACTTGAAAAACCCGTTAATGCTATTTCAAGTATTGGTGATGGTTTACCAGCTTTTGGTATCGTTGCTGCTGTTATGGGGGTAATCAATACTCTTGCTCAAGCCGATAGACCAGCAAGCGAATTGGGTGAGCTGATTGCACATGCAATGGTTGGAACATTTTTAGGTATATTACTGGCTTATGGGTTTGTATCGCCATTAGCGGCTTTATTAAAACAAAGAAATGCTGATATGACCAAAATACTTGAATGTACTAAAGTCATATTAATCGCCAATATGCACGACTATGCACCACAAATTTGCATTGAATTTGGTCGGAAAATGATATTTTCTGATGAACGCCCATCTTTCTTCGAATTAGAAAAATATATACAAGAAGCTAAAGATAAGAATGCCAACTCAAATGAAAACAATTAACAATGAAAGATAGCTCTGTAAGAATCATAACAAGAAAAAAGTCGGGACATGGTGATGGGCATCATGGTGGTTCGTGGAAAATCGCTTATGCTGACTTTATGACCGCCATGATGGCACTGTTTTTAGTCATGTGGTTAATCGCAAAATCGACACCACAAGAACTACAAGGAATTGCTGAATATTTTAGAACGCCGTTACTTATGGGGCAAAATGGCGGTCAAAATATCAGTGATAGTGAAAGCCCGATTCCTGGTGGTGGCGATGATGTCACTCAGCAACTAGGTGAAGAAAAAAACGATATTGCCAATCAACAGCAACAAAGCGAATTTGAAAAAAAACAACTCGAAAAAATTCAGTTGATTGAAACAGCACGTAAAATTTTTGAAATGTTTAAACTCGATCCTCGTCTAAAAAAATTAGCACCTAATTTAATTATTGAACTCACTGAAATGGGATTACGTATTCAAATTCTGGCATCAGATGATAAACCGATGTTCAATGTGGGCAGTGCGGTTATACATCCTGAAATGCAAAGCATTTTGCATGCCTTAGCACCTATTTTAAATTCATTACCTAATAAAATAACCTTATCAGGTCATACCGATGAACGTCAATATGTCACCGGTGATAGAGGTTATAGTAATTGGGAGTTATCTGCTGATCGAGCCAATTCATCAAGACGAGAACTTATCGCAGGTGGATTAGATAAAAATAAAATTATCCGTATTGTTGCGCTTGCCGATACCGTGGGATTGAACAATCCACATTATAGTAAAGATGCTAACCGACGAATTAGTATTTTAATTCTAAATAAATCGGCACAACAATATATTGAGGATGAAAACAATATGACTGGCATTGATTTTTTAAAACAGGCTAAGCCAGTTAAACAGAATTAATCCTATCGTTATATTATGAAAGGCATAGATCAAAAAAGAGAAATCTGTTTGATTGAAAATAAAAATTCAAAAAAATAGTAAAAATGATTAAAGCTTTAATGAATTGTGCCGATATAAAAATTAAGTTTACAAATAATCATGATGTTATTAACTAAGTTATATTAAGGAGTTTTTTAATGGCAAATTCATTGATGAATACTGGAATTAGTGGATTAAATGCAGCGCAAAATATGCTTAATGTAATTAGCAATAATATCAGTAATGCCCACACCGCAGGCTATAATCGGCAACAACAGATATTAACGCAGGCAAATGGTACTCATCATCATTTTGGTTTTGTCGGTAATGGGGTTTCAGTGACAGCGGTAAATCGTGCATTTAACCAATTTGTTGTTGGGCAATTGCGACAATCGCAATCACAAAATGGATCGATTAAATCCTATTATAATGAATTATCAAAAGTTGATAATCTTTTAGCTGAAAATGAAAACAGCATTTCATCGCAAATAAATAATCTTTTTTCTAGCTTAAATAAGCTTACGTCAAATGCGGGTGATGCCTCGACAAAACAATCGGTTATCAGTAATTTGACGTCGTTGGTTGGACAATTTAATAAAACCGAAAATAATCTTAAAAATCAAATTGCCAATATCAATACTGAATTAACGAATAATGTCGATCAGGTTAATACTTATTTAGAGCAAATTGCCGAATTAAATCAAAAAATTTCAAAATTACAAGCCGTTAGTGGTGGTAATGAACCTAATGCCTTGCTTGATCAGCGTGATCAGCTGGTCAATGAATTGAGCGAAATTATAGGAATTACCGTGACGGAGCAAAATGGACAATATAATCTGTCGTTAGCTAACGGTTTAAGTTTAGTGCAGGGATCGTCGGTGAACTTACTATCTGTTCAACCGTCACAACAAGATCCTGCAATGAATACAATTGTTTACACGCATAATTCTGGTGCGACTCAAGAACTGACAAGTCAAAATATCGCATCAGGCCGATTAAATGGATTATTAACTTTTCGTGACGGACCACTTTCTCAAGCTCGCAACCAATTGGGCTTAATTGCACTTAATTTAGCCGAACGTTTCAACGAAGTGCATATGTCTGGGGTTGATATTAATGGTCATGCCGGTGAAAAAATGTTTGATTACCGTCAACCAAGTAGTATCACTAATGCTAAAAATCAAGGTAATGCTACCGCTAAAATCAATTTTGATTCAGTCACCGAAGTTAAAGCCTCGGATTATAAAATTGAATTTAATGGTACTGATTGGGTTGTGACAAGACTGTCTGATCATCAAACTATTACCCCTCAAATTGAAGATGGCAAACTAATGTTTGATGGTTTATCGATTGAAATAACGGGTAATGCGGTAAAAGGGGACTCGTTTTTAATTAAACCTGTTGCTGATATCGCATCGTCATTAGCGTTGTTAGTGACAGATGTGAATAAATTGGCAACCGGAATTAATGATGAAGAAAACGGTGCGGGTGATAACCGCAATGTGAGCAAATTATTAGACATACAAAATGAAAAATTAATTAACGGTACAACGACCTTAAGCAGCGCTTATAGCACGTTAGTTAACTATATTGGTAGTGAAACTCAAACCGCTAAAATTTCGGCACAATCAAGCCAAAATATAACGCAGCAGATTGACGAACAAAATCAATCAATATCGGGTGTAAATATTGAAGAAGAGTATATCTCAATGCAAGTTTATATGCAGTATTATCAAGCAAATGCCAAAGTTATTGATGCTGCAACAACGCTATTTGACACTATTTTAGGTTTAGCGAAGTGATAAAAGGATAAAAAATGCGTGTAAGTACCAATTCAATGTATCAAAAAAATTTAAATAGTATTTTAAATACCAATAATAAATGGCAAAAATCGGGGTTACATTTAGCAACGGGTAAAAAGATTTTATCGCCTTCTGATGATCCGATGGGCGCATCACAATCATTAATATTAAAACAAGCGCAATCTCGAAACGACCAATTTCAAGCCGCGCGTGAAAGCACCGATAAGTCACTTAGTCGTCAAGATACTATCTTAAAAGAAGTTAATACCGTCATACAAAGTATTCAAGAAACATTGGTTTATGCTGGTAATGAAACGTTAAATGATGAAAACCGACGTGATTTGGCAAATAAATTACAAGGTTTGAAAGATCAGCTTGTCGCGTTAGCCAATTCAAAAGATACTAACGGCAATTATCTGTTTGCCGGTAATAAAAATGATACGCCCCCTTTTGTGGTTAGTGAATCTGGCGAAGTGAGTTATGTCGGTGGCACCACCACAATTAATATTTTTATTGATGATTCACGCGAAGTCCCACTCAGTTTTACCGGTCTTGAAGCCTTTATGACAGGCTCTACCGTTAAGTTGCCAGACGGTTCGCCAGCAGAAAGTAATCTATTTGCGAGTATCGACTATGCGCTTGACGCATTAAAGCTCGATTTAGATGACAATAATGAAGATACCATTAAGCAATATCGAGAAGGCTTATCTAAAGCAAGTTGTGGCGTTGATAACTCATTTGATAATGTTTCGACCCTTAGAGCAAAAGGTGGAACTGTATTACAAGAAGTCGAAAGATTAACAACACTGGGTAAAACGCTAGATATTGAGTTTGAAACGCAAATTAGCCAACTTGAAGATGTAGATTGGTACGATGCCATTTCAGAATACGTTATGCTTCAAGCTAACTTACAAGCAGCACAGTATACATTTATGAACATGCAAAGCATGTCACTGTTTCAAATGAAATAGTCGAGTGAAAACAGATAATAGTATTTATTTCTACTCATTATAACTACAACAATATATATCCAACACGTTTAGGAGGCTTAAGCCTCCTTTTTTATGTCTTTTTTTAATGAGTCAATAATCACACAGTGGAATTGAAGGGTTTTACTGGCAAAAAAATTAATTAAACGCTATTTTCCTGAAACCTGAAACGGTCGTTATTGAATTTTGTTGAGCAATTTGTTCTATACGCGCAATAATTTGTATGAGCTTGTCACTGTAGTTGGGATCGGTTGCGTATTTTGCTGATTGTAATGCTTTGGCAGCGGTTCTTGCATCGGGGGCTTTGACCACCGCTTGATAGCGAGGGCTTTTGGTTAATAGATTGATATAGTCAGTTAATGCATGTTGTTTACTGGTATAGACTTTGAAATTATCTTGAATTTTTATCATTCGGTCATTGATAAATTCTTGTGTTGTTAAGCGGGTCGCATTACCTTGCCATGTTGGCGTGGCTTTGATACCAAAGTAATTATGGCTTGATTGGTTATCTGTGGTTTTAATCAGTTTTTGTCCCCAACCTGTTTCTAATGCAGCTTGCGCTATGATAACTTCGTAAGGTATACCTGAACTTTTTGAAGCTTGTTGAGCAGGAATAAGCCATTCTTTGATAAATGCGGTTACATGATCTTGATTTGCTTTATCGGCAGGTTTTAACGATGTGAGTTCAGATGCATTTATTTTTGAAGCATTATCGATTTTATGGCTATGATAAAGCATTTGTCCTAATGCTTCGGGCGTGACTGTCGCTGATGCGTTGCTAAATAAAGATTGTGCAAGTTTAAGGTTAGGTTGTTGCGACGATTTTTGGGGTTGAATAGGAATAGTGCCCGATGACGATACATTTGGTGACAAAGGTTTGCCATGCGTGAGTTGCTTGGTAATGATATTAGCAAGCCCCAACCCTTTACCTGCTGCTTGCAGAGCAATTTGCTGATCAAACATCGAGGTAAAGAGTTGGGTTGCAGGTTGATTGAATAATCCACTGTCTGGCACTGCTTTACGCATTGATTGCATCATCATATTAATAAATAGCGTTTCAAATTGTTCGGCAACTTGTTTAATACTTTGGTTAGTCCCTTTTGCCACATTGCGCTTTAATTGATTTAGTCCATTTACATCATAGGCAAAACGGTGAACAGATTGATTAATCAGATTATTCATATTCTATTTTTTATATCTAAATGGTTTCTAACGAAGCATGTAAACAACCGGCTTTTTTAAGTGCTTCAAGGATTGACATTAATTCGGTCGGATTGGCACCCAGTAAGTTGAGCGATTTTATCACACTATTTAAATTCACCCCTGCGGTGACTTTTTGCAATGCTCCACCTTGCTCTTCAACTGCAATTTGTGTTTCAGGTGTGACCGCTGTTTCCCCACCCGCTAAAGGTGTATTGGGTTGGTTAACTTTGAGTCTATTATTGACGACAACCGATAAGTTACCATGCGCGACAGCGCAGTTATCCAACTGGACTTTTTGATTCATGACCACAACCCCAGTACGAGTATTAATGACGACTTTGGCTGAGATCGGCGTTGCACCAATTTCAAGATTTTGTATTCGTGATAATAATTTAACCCGTTCTTGGCTGGTAACAGGCATTTTGACTGTCACCGTCGTACCGTCTTGTGCCACTGCGGTGTTTTTTTGTAATTTATTAATTGCTTCGGAGATTTTTAAGGCACGAGTAAAATCGAATTGATTCAGATGTAGGTGAATAATGTCTTGTTCATCTAATCGCATGTCTAATTCACGTTCAATCGTTGCACCATTCGGGATTGTCGCACCAGCTAATTGATTGATACTTACACTACTTCCGCCACTACTTGCGCCCATGCCACCCAGAAAAAGATTACCTTGAGCAATCGCATATACTTGGTTATCTGCGCCTTTTAACGGCGTCATAATTAATGTGCCTCCTCGTAAACTTTTGGCATTACCCAGTGAGGATACCACGACATCTATTTGTTGTCCTACTCGTGAATAAGCGGGTAATTTTGCTGTGACCATAACGGCGGCAACATTTTTAAGTTGCATATTGCTGCCTGTTGGAACAGTAATGCCTAATTGAGATAACATATTGGTGATACTTTGAATCGTAAACGGTGTTTGCGAGGTTTGGTCGCCTGTTCCATCAAGTCCCACCACAATGCCATAACCTACTAACGCATTATCACGTACCCCTTGTATGGTGACTAGATCACGGATGCGCTCAGCGTAACTATAAGGTATCGCTAAAATCATCATTAAGATAAAACAGATAAGAGTAGGTAATTTTTTTATCATGCTAAGACTCGTTAAAACGGTGAAAGATTGAGAAATAAACGCTGTAGCCAACCCATAGTTTGTGCTTCATCGATGTAACCATTTCCGACATATTCAATACGGGCATCGGCTACTTGTGTTGAGATAACGGTATTATTGCCGCTAATTGTTCGAGGGTTAACTACACCTGAAAATCGTATAAATTCCGTTCCTTGATTTATCGCAATTTGTTTTTCACCAATGACTTTTAAATTGCCGTTTATCATTACATCTTGTACGGTGACAGTAATAGTACCGCTAAAGGTATTTTTAGCGTTTGCTCCTCCAGATCCTTTAAAATCATTACCGCCAGACATGTCTGTTTCGACTTTTCCACGTCCAACCAGTCCATCTAAAAAAGTGGGCACAGCTTTTAGCCCTAAATTCAGTGAACTATTACGTCCAGCATTGATTGATGAGCTTTTGCTGGCACTAACGTTTTCTTGTAATACTATGGTTAGCACATCGCCAATATTGCGTGGACGGCGATCTTCAAACATGGGTTGATAACCAAAATTACTTGGTTGTGCTGCTTGATAGATAGAGCCGCTAGTGTTAACAATTTCTGGCATTTGCGGAACGATACTCGTTTCACCTTTGACTAATGGCTTTTTCGGTAACTGTGCGCAATTCACTAAGCACAGCGCAGCGATCACGATATACAGGGATTTCATCACGTTTATCATGGTATTAATTTATAACTGATTTAATCGTTGTAGCATCTGATCGGATGCCGAAATTGCTTTACTGTTAATTTCATAAGCACGTTGTACTTGAATCATATTTACCAGCTCTTCGGCAACATTGACATTCGATGTTTCGGTATAACCTTGGTATAGCAATCCTGCACCATTTAGCCCCGGGGTGTTTTCAGTCGGCACACCAGAACTTTCGGTTTCTAAGTAAAGATTTTCCCCCATGCTTTCAAGTCCTGCATCATTAATAAAGGTGTGTAATGTCAGTTGACCTACTTGCACTTGCGAGGATTGATTGGCAAGGGTGACATTGACAATACCATCACGCGCGACCGTCATTTTAATTGCATTTGCGGGAATATTAATGGTTGGTTGAATTTCATAACCGTTGGCAGTGACGAGTTGTCCATTTTGGTTAACTTGAAATGCGCCACTACGGGTATAAGCTTGGGTTCCGTCTGGTAATAGCACTTGGAAAAAGCCTTGTCCATTAATAGCAATATCACTACTGTTGTCGGTTAATTCTAAATTACCTTGGCTGTGAATTCGTTCGGTGGCAACCGGTCTTACCCCTGTGCCAATTTGTAAGCCTGACGGTAAGGTAGTTTGTTCTGAAGATTGTGCGCCCGGTTGGCGAACAGTTTGATATAGCAGATCTTCAAATACCGCTCTTTGCCGTTTAAAACCACTGGTACTGACATTGGCTAGATTGTTGGAAATAATATCCATATTCATTTGTTGTGCGGTTAAACCGGTTTTGGCAATCCAGAGTGATTTAATCATTGGTGATACTCCTAATTAAGTCAATGATAATATTTGATTCGCTTTTTGGGCATTTTCGTCAGCGGTTGTGATCCCTTTCATTTGCATTTCAAAATGGCGAGAATGGCTGATTAAATCAACCATTGCGACAACGGGATTAACATTACTGCCTTCCAATACGCCCGACATCAATTTGGCATTGGGATTATCGGGTAATACGGCGCCACGGGCATTGCGTGTTTGTTCAGTCAATTGAAACAAGCCATTATCACCGCGAGTTATTTCGTTGGGTTTAAGTTGGACTTTTTTAATTTTACCCACTTGGGCTATGGTGGTCGGTTTATCACCTGCGCCTAAAGCTGATAAAGTCCCGTCTGAACTGATACTGACTTTTGATTGTTGCGGAACAGTTAGTACACCGCCATCACCCATTAAAGGGTATCCTTGAACACGCAATGTACCTTCTTCATCAATTTGGATCGCACCATTACGGGTATAAGCCTCACTACCATCGGCAAGTTGTACCGCTAACCAGTTATCTTCGGCTAAAGCAACATCTAATTCTCGACCAGTATAATTAAATGCCCCCATACTGGCATCAAATGTGGGGGTGGTTGCCGTGACCATTGTTCGGGTTGGCATAGTGCTGCCAACAATAGGTATCGCTTTCATTGCGGCTAATTGGGCACGAAAGCCTGATGTTGAAACATTGGCTAGGTTATTACTGGTTATTGCTTGCCGATGAAGAGTCTGACTTGCTGCCGACATGGCTGTATAAATAACGCGATCCATAATTTATTCCTTAATTAACGCAAGTTAACCAATGTGTTAAGTATCTGATCCTGCGTTTTTATGGTTTGTGAATTAGATTGATAATTGCGCTGGGCAACAATCATGTTGACTAATTCTTGACTCATATCCACATTGGATGATTCTACTGCACCGCTGGTCAATGCGCCCATCGTGCCTGAGTTTGCGATACCTAATACTTCAGCGCCGGATTGAAGTGTTGAACGCCAATTGTTATTGCCTGCTGACTCTAGTCCGTTAACATTGGCAAAATCCGCCATCGCAATTTGACCTAACAACATGGTTTGTTGGTTAGAATAGATACCGTAAATCGATCCATCATTATTGATGTTGTACCCGACTAAGTCACCCGGTGCATAACCATCAACGACAGGGGTTTTGATACTGCCCACTTCTTTGCCCATATTTTGCTGAGAACTATTAGCCAGTGATAGTGTAAAGGTGTTGTCAGCCGAGCCATTAATACCGTTAATATTTACGGTCATTTCTGGATCACTGATTAATTTACCGGATGAATCAAATTCCATTTGCCCCATTTTTTGTAATGTTGCATTCGGGTCGCTGCTGTCAAGATAATGCACATCCCATTGATTATCGGCTGTTTTGACATAAAACAGTTGTACATTACGTTGATTACCGAGCGAATCGTAAGTTGTCAGCGTTGTTGAGTAGTTGAACGTATCGGCATCAAGTGCATTAATAGGCTGTTTTTCAGGTACCGTACTATTTGAGTTTAAGTTAGTTTGTAATGATGCTTTTGTTGTTGCGGCAGCATTTAACATTTCTTGCGAAATTTTAAGAGGCCCCGGTGCTGCACCTTGTGCAATTTGTGGCGGTGTGCCGGTGGCTAAGTAGCCAGTGAGTTGCAAACCATCCGCCGAAATGATGTTGCGCTCGGCATCTAATTGAAATTGACCATTACGGCTATAATAAATTTGTCCACTACTATCCACTAAGCGAAAAAAACCATTGCCAGAAATAGCAACATCTAAACTATTGTTAGTGGCGGTTGTTGTTCCGTCACCAAAATTTTGCATGACGGCTGCAACTTTCACACCCATACCAACTTTTGATCCGGCATACATGTCGGCAAATGAGATACTCGCACTTTTAAAGCCAACGGTTGCAGAATTGGCAATATTATTACCAATGACGTCTAATTGTTTTGATGCAGCATTCATGCCGCTAATTGCTTGAGAAAATCCCATTTGAATTTCATCTCCCTTAAAGAATTTGACGTACTTCGTCAATACTAATTGAACCAAGTATTCCTAAATCGAGTAATACTTTATTATTAACTTTACTGTTTATCACACCATAGACTACCGAATAGCCAAGTGACGTTGAGGATACTTTTTGTCCATCGTAACTGGCATTGACCGAAAAGGTATAACTACCATCTGGTGCGGTGGTGCCATCGTTCAGCTGACCGTCCCAAGTGAAGGAGCTAACCCCAGCAGGAATCGAACCTAAATCGACTTCACGTACGACATTACCATTTTCATCTAAAATCGTAATGATGACTGAATCAGCATCACGCATTAGCTCAAAACCAAATGGTGTGGTAATGGTTTCGGTTTCGTTATCAGTACCTTCAAGCTCAGAGGTCGCCACTAAAATTTTATTGCCAGGTACCATTACCCCTTTACCAATCATGTTGCTGGCATTGACCGATAAACTATCGTCAATTTGCCCAGACACCATGCCTAGCGTGGTATTTAATCTTTCAATCCCCGCTAATGTGTTAATTTGAGCAAGTTGCGAGGTTAATTGGCTATTATCCATTGGATTGGTTGGATCTTGATTCTTCATCTGGGCAATCAGTAACGTTAAAAAGTTATCTTGTAATTCTTTACTGGAATTGCCATCAGTTGTACTTTTTTGTTTGGTTTGAACACCATTTACGCCTACCGATTCGGATACAGACACATTTGTTACACCCATCTATCACTCCTTGCTATTGACCTAATGTCAATGTTTTTAACATTAGGCTTTTGGCGGTATTAATGACTTCGACATTGGCTTGATAGCTGCGTGATGCTGATATGGTGTTGACCATTTCGGCAACAACATCGACATTGGGTTTTTGGATGTAACCTTTCTCATCGGCTAATGGATGATGTGGCTCATAAACTAAGTTCATGGGTGACGGGTCTTCGATCACTTGGGCGACTTTAACGCCAGCAATACTATTTTGCTCACCGTTATTATCCACCTGAAAAATAACTTGTTTTGCTTGGTATGCTTTTCCTGATGTGCTGGTGATGCTGTCAGCATTCGCTAAATTACTGGCGCTGACATTCATTCGCTGAGTTTGTGCCATTAAGGCCGAGCCAGAAATTGCAAAAATTGAAAAACTCATATTGATTATCCTTGCTGTAATACAGACATTACATTTTTAAATTGTTCACCTAAAAAAGTTAAATTGCTTTGATAGTGGATACTGTTATCCATAAATGCTGTGCGTTCTTGATCCATTTCGACCGTATTACCGTCCGCTGATGCTTGATAAGGAATACGATAAAGCATATTTACATTTGTTATAGCAGGTGCATTGATCTGTATATGTTGATTCGACGTTACGTTAAGTTGTAGGTGATGGCGACTATTCTGATGAGTTAGTGCTTTTTTCAATTCGGCATTAAAATCAATATCACGCGCTTGATAATTCGGTGTATCACTATTAGCAATATTTGATGCTAAGATAGTTTGTCTTTTTTCACGTACATTTAATGCTTGTTGATGAAAATTAATAAAGGTGTCTAATTTATTCAGCATAAAATCGTCTCACTTTGTTTGATATTTAAAATTTTATGTGAATCAAAAAAAATTCATCGTATAAATAACAACAAAAATTGTCCTTATTTCAACATTCAATAAAATTGTTCATACAGTAAAATCGGCTTACAAATAATTTTAAAACAAGCAAATATGATTAAGGTTATTAGATTAATACAGCTTATTTCACTGTTATTGGTGACCAATATGGCGATGGCTGATTCATTTGAAAGAGCGGTGAATGATTTAGTTTCAAAACATATAACGGTTCCTGTCGATAATATTTCGATATCTTATATATCGCCTAAACCGCAGTTAATGTGTGATGAGCCCAAAATTACGCTACTGAATAATAAAAAACAGTGGGGTACGATGACCATTGGCGTTAAATGCGGTAATAAACCTCAGTATTTGCAAATAAAAGTCAGTGCTGAGGGACGTTATTTTGTCGCTGATAAACCTATAAGTGCAGGAACGATCATTACTGATGCACTGATACGGTCAAAATTGGGACGACTTGATCTTCTAGCCAATTCGGTAATTTTAAATAAGCAGCACATTATTAATCATATTGCATTACGTAACATTGAGCTTGATGAGCCAATTCGAACTTCAATGCTGCAACAAAATTGGCACATCAAGGCTGGTCAAATGGTGAAAGTCTTGATTAATGGAGAGGGGTATGTGATTGCAACAAAAGGTAAATCTCTTAATAATGGCGCCTTAGATGATCATATTAGTGTAAAGCTTAATTCTGGCAATATTGTTGAAGGTATTGTTACGCAAGAAGGTGTGACAATTTTCGATAAATAAAATTAATGATTTTTTTATTTTTGCCGATAATTAGACTAAACAAATCATTAAATTTTTGATCAAAGGTATTTTATGAGTATAGAAGCGACTAAATCGGTAACGACAATAGCAGGATTACTTAATCGTGATGTTATCAATGAGCAACAAAAAAGCCCACGATCATCTCAGCAGACAGAAAATAGCCTGACCAGCAGTGCTAATGTGACATTAAGTCAAAATACCTTATCGCTTTTACAGTCTACGCATAATGACATTGATATGGAAAAAGTTGATAACATAAAACAGGCTATTACTGAAGGTAAATTAGTGATAAACACCACAAAAATAGCTGATGAACTTATCAAACAGATGATTGAAAATATTGAATAGTTAGTAAAGTTTGAAAGGAAATAAAAATGTTAGAATTAAATGACATCTTAAATAAAATAACCGTCATGTTACAAACACTTTCAGACATTTTGCAGACAGAGCAACAAGTGCTTATTGAAAACAGTTCTATCAATCAACTCAATGAAATCATCAATAAAAAGAGTCAATTACTTATTGAATTAAAATTATTAGATGAAAAACGAATTAATACCAGTAAACAACTCAATCTATCTTCCCCTTATAGTGAAAATCCAGAACTGGCAGAGCAATGGCAATCCATTACAACCACTACGCGGTTATTAGCGAATATCAATCGTGATAATGGTTTGATTATTCAAAATCGTATGCATCGTACTCAGCAAACTATCGATCATTTAAAAAGTATTCATAATCCGGTTGTTTATACCAATAATGGTTATCAACAAACCGAAACAATCTCATCAAAACGAGCAAAAGTTTAATGATAATTGCGGTGTGTTCAGTGTAAACGCGTTAAATACACCTTAATTTGTCGTTTAATCAAGCCAATAACTTTAGTGTGTTAAGTACATACTGTGACTATTTTATTTCTATTTAGACAGTTAGATACTATTAACCCCTATCATGGCGAATGAAAGTGATGTAGATAAAAGCGAACGCCCCACCGATAGCAAACTAAAAAAAGCTAAAGAGAAGGGACAGATACCCCGTTCACGAGAATTGACTTCCGTCATTATTTTGTTGGTGGGCATTATGCTTTTTTGGTTAATGGGTTCTGCATTAGTCCAGAAGTTAATCATCATAATAAAAACTGCGATGCAGGTCTCTTTTCGTGTAAATGATGAATCTCGTATTCTGACCAATTTGATTGAGTTAATGACCGCTGGCTTTTGGGCTATTGTTCCTCTGTTTTTTGCCTTGGCTATCTTTGCTATTGTGGCGCCGCTTTGTGTGGGTGGCTTGTTATTTAGTTGGCAATCAATTAAACCCAATTTTAAAAAGTTGAATCCGATTTCTGGTTTTGGGCGGATGTTTAGTCGCCGAATTTTAGCGGAATTATTTAAAAGTATGCTAAAAGTCATATTAATTACCTTAGCTGCTTCATTGTTATTATTCGACTTGTTTCCAAATCTGCTTTCTCTTACAAAAATGTATTTAAATAGCGCATTAACAAAAGCGATAGATCTTATTTTGATTTGTGGATTATTCATGGTGTTATCACTTATTCCGATGGTCGGTTTTGATATCTTTTATCAGATTTGGAGTAATTTAAAAAAATTGATGATGTCAAAACAGGAAATTAAAGATGAGTTTAAAGAGCAAGAGGGGAATCCTCAAATAAAAGGCCGTATTCGGCAGATGCAGCAAGCCATGGCAAGGCGTCGCATGATGAAAGATGTCGCTAAAGCAAATGTCATTGTAACCAACCCGACTCATTATGCGGTTGCTTTACATTATGATGAAAAAACCATGATAGCCCCTAAAGTATTGGCAAAAGGAACCGATCAAATCGCTTTACGAATCAGGGAGATCGGCAATCAACATCATATTCCACAATTAGAAGCGCCACCACTGGCTAGGGCTTTATATCGTTATGGTGAAATTGGCGAGACCATTCCAACCGAATTATATACAGCTGTTGCGCAAATTCTTGCTTGGGTTTATCAATTAAAACGGTGGCATAAATTTGGCGGTGATAAACCGATTACACCTAACAATTTGCCGGTACCTGAGTCATTAGCAGAAAATCAACCAAGGCGGTAATTAATTACATGATTAAAAATAAAATAGTTTCGTTTTTATCAACCAATGGGCTTAAAAAAGGGCATTATCAAATTTTAGCAGGTCCACTGCTAATTTTATTGATTCTTTCAATGATGGTATTACCGTTACCTGCGTTTATTTTAGACCTGTTTTTTACCTTCAATATTGCGTTATCAATTATTATTTTGATTGTGGCATTGTTTACTAAGCGTGTACTTGATTTTGCTGCTTTCCCAACCGTGTTATTGTTTGCGACTTTATTACGCTTGTCATTAAATGTTGCCTCGACGCGGGTTGTTCTGTTAAAAGGTCATACTGGCAGTCATGCCGCAGGTCGGGTGATTGAAGCTTTTGGTCATTTTCTGGTAGGTGGCAATTTTGCGATAGGTATTGTGGTTTTTATCATTTTGGTGATTATTAATTTTATGGTTATCACGAAAGGGGCAGGGCGAATAGCCGAAGTCGGGGCTCGTTTTGCATTAGATGGAATGCCCGGTAAGCAAATGGCAATTGATGCGGATCTAAATGCTGGATTAATTGGTGAAGACGAAGCCAAAGCACGCCGAGCCGAAGTTACCCAAGAAGCCGATTTTTATGGTTCAATGGACGGAGCAAGTAAATTTGTTCGGGGTGATGCGATTGCTGGCTTATTGATAATGGCAATTACAATTATCGGTGGGCTGTTAGTAGGGGTTGTACAACATGGTATGGCACTAGCGGATGCGAGTCAGACGTATGTATTATTAACTATTGGTGATGGTCTGGTTGCTCAAATCCCTTCTTTAATTATTTCAACGGCTGCTGGCGTGATTGTGACAAGAGTGACATCACAAGAAAACATCAGTGAACAGATGCTAAACCAGTTGTTTAAAAATCCACAAGTATTAATCTTGACTGCGGTAGTCATTGGATTATTGGGTTTGATTCCGGGTATGCCAAATCTAGTGTTTTTACTGTTTACTGCGATATTAGTTGTGTTGTCTTGGTGGCTTAATAAGCAGAAGAAAAATGATACGACTGCCAGCACTAAGCAAGTTGATACGCAAGCAACGACACCTAGTAATATTGAAGCATCTTGGTCGGACGTCAGTATTGAAGATATTTTAGCAATGGAAGTGGGGTATGGGTTAATCCCTATGGTAGATCAGACTCAGAATGGTGAATTATTGGGTCGGATACGCAGTTTACGGAAAAAGTTTGCTCAAACGTTTGGTTTTTTGCCGCCTCAAGTTCATATCCGAGATAATTTATCGCTCGCGCCTTATCAATATAAATTATTTATTAAAGGCGGGGAAATAGGAAAAGGTGAAATCGTAAATAACAAATGGTTAGCGATTAATCCGGGGAATGTGACAGAAACCATTGACGGAATACCCACTACCGAGCCTGCGTTTGGTTTACCTGCGGTATGGATAGACGCAAGTAATAAAGAAAATGCTCAAATTTTAGGTTATACCGTTGTTGATACCAGCACCATGATTGCGACGCATTTTAATCATTTGTTACAACAGTTCGCCAGTGATTTATTAGGACGAGTGGAAACACAAGAGTTATTGGATCATGTTAAACAAGATATTCCAAAATTGGTGGAGGACTTCATACCAAGCGTCATTACGTTAACGACGTTTCATAAAATACTCCAAAATTTAATCGCCGAAAAAGTGTCAATACGTGATATGCGCACAATTATCGAAACCATAAGCGAACATGCACCGAATCAAAACGATGCTTATCAATTGCTTAGCCTAGTGCGAATAGCTTTAGGAAGAGTGATAACACAACAATGGTTTCCGGGGAATGGGGCAATTAATGTCATTGGTTTAAATGTGAATTTGGAACGATTGTTGTTACAAGCACTCCAAAATACCAGTAATGTTGAACCGGGACTGGCGGATCATATTATTCAACAAGTTAAGCAAGCTTTAAATCAGCAAGATGCCATTGGTGCACCGCCTGTACTCTTGGTTAACCACACATTAAGGCCGATGCTATCACAATTTTTAAGACCCCATTTTCCACAGCTAGTGGTATTGTCAAACTTAGAAATCACGGATAATCGAGAAATTAAAATGACTTGTCAAATTGGTGTAGAATAGTACCAGTAATTTGATTAATCACGCTTAAATTGAAAATTCAGTAATAAAAAGCGCTATCATATAGTGAACAGGCATTAGCCGTTCACTATATAAAATAGGTTGTTATCTTATTCTGTCACTACTGTAAAACGTTGTTTAATGTGTTTGGCATTTTCTGCTTCATCAACCATGGCAATGGCATAATCAGCATAGCTAATTTGGCTTTTTCCTTGAGTATTGAATAAGACCTGTTCACCGCCTGCTTTGTAGTGACCTGTTCTTGCGCCATCGGCAATAAACTCAATAGCTGGGCTTAAGTAAGTCCAGTTCACATCCTGACATTTTTTTAATTCATCAAGTGCTTTAGCCATATTATTAGCTAGTGGTTTGAATTCTTCTGGAAACTCGGGTGTATCAACTAAACGAATAGTATGTTCAGGATTGACATATAAACTACCTGCACCACCAACAACTAATAAACGGTTAGGTTTACCGCTTAAAATATCAGTTAAATGTTTTAAACTTGTTTGATGTTGAGGCAGTGATTCAAGGCTCCATGTTGCAAATGCATCAACAATCACATCAAAAGGTTTCAAATCTTCATAAGTCAGATCAAATAGATCTTTAACTAAGATTTTTGCATTAGGGTCAACATGAGAATTTGGATTACGGACAATTGCCGTCACATCATGCCCACGTGCAATTGCTTCTTTAACTATCAGACTGCCAGATTTACCACTTGCACCAATAACAGCTATTTTCATCTTTTTACTCCTTTATTCTTTTCAATTTAATAATATTGTTGGATTCTGGTTTTAGGTTCTGTAAACAAAAATCGTTAAGTAATGAATATTTTTAGATTAATATTCAAAGTATCTATTGTAAAGTAGGTACTAAACAGTAATATAGTTACCAAAATAATACTATAATTGATTTTAAAGGATTTTTTACTATGTCTCTCAATGAAAATTTACCCCCTTGTCCTGTCGAAACTACGCTTATGCTAATGGGCGATAAATGGAAAGTATTAATTGTTCGTGATTTATTAACGGGCACTAAACGCTTTGGCGAATTAAAAAAATCCTTAGACGGAATATCACAAAAAGTCTTAACCCAGCACCTACGTGCAATGGAAAAAAATGGATTAATTCATCGCAAAGTCTATGCCCAAGTACCACCTAAAGTTGAATATACCTTGACCGAAGTCGGACAAAGTTTAAAACAGGTTCATGATGCTATGTTAGCGTGGGGAAGTGCTTATAAATTAAGGCAATGTGTTAAGAAATAGGTTTTTAACATGAATAAAAAGCTATTTTTTGCCAATTATATTCAATGATCTTTTTGTTAATAATTATTTAAGAATTTTTTTGAAAATTTGACCTATATCACACATTTAATTAGATTTGTTCACTTTTTTATCTTGTTTTAAGTTAAACTTCGTTTCAAAAATTTATCTTTACAATAGATTATCTACTTTTGAAAGGAAAAACATTGGAAGCAATAAAAACATATTGGTTTTTAAGCGCTAAATTTAATGGTAGTGAAGACCAAACAGAACGTTTTGTTAAATTAGGTATTTGGGAAAATGGTTACGATAATAAATACTTAAATACCGTACGAACCATTTCAGTTGGTGATCGAGTTGCGATCAAATCCACTTATAATTTAAAAAAGAATTTACCCTTTGATAATAAAGGTCAAGCTGTTTCGGTCATGGAGATTAAAGCGACCGGTATTGTGACAAAAAATTATGGTGATGGAAAGTTATTAGAAGTTAATTGGCAAAAAAAGAATTTGAATAAAAAATGGTTTTTTTATACCAATATGGCTACTATTTGGAGTGTTAAAGATGATGAATGGTTATCAAAACAATTAATCAATTTTACTTTCTATAATGAACCACAGGATATTGACTATTTTCGGAATGCGCCTTATTGGCGATCTCGTTATGGTGATGTTGCCAATCGTACCCAATTGTTCAGTTGGGTACGTTTTTATGAAGCTATTGCAGATAATTTATTAATTTATCTAGACAAAAGCAAACGTTCAATATTAATGGAATTTGTAAATCAGCTGGCCACCGAGTTTAAGCTGTCTTATTTACTCGATAAAGGTTTACAGGATATTTGTCCATTTACTGTATTAGGAACATTTAATCGTCATATTAAAGAAACGACAAGAATAGAAATAGCTAAAAAGTGGGCTGAATTTCTTAATATTGAAGAATCTGTCCCTAACTCTTTTGAGGGCATACCATTACTTAATAATCAACTATCTTGGTTTTTTACCAACTCCGAAAATCAACAACAAGAGATTGATAATTTGTGGGAATTTTATGATATTGCACTGAAATTTTCTAATGTTGATGAAAACTATCAAGATGAGTTTGAACAAAAATTTGACTTAGTCATGTCGCAATCATATTTTCCATGGCAATTAACTAGTGGTTTATTTTGGATTCGTCCTCATGCCTATGTCGTATTGGATAAAGCTTCAAAAACTTATCTTACTGATGAATTGGCGTTGATAAAAGATGATCGATTATCTAAAGAGCATTTTAATGGTAATGTTTACCTAAAATTACTTGATGATTTAGCAACGAGATTTAACGAAGATTACTTTCCTATTCACTCTTTTCCTGAGCTTTATTTCACTGCATTACGTAAATATGAAAATCGCACATTAATTAATGAAAATTTAGCATCTAATAATCAATGGCAAATTATATTATTACAATTCATCCAAGAACTTTGCCAAGATAACGGAAGTAATGTTTTTAATTGTAAAGAGTTGCTGGATAAATACGGACAACAACTTGAGGAGGAATTTCCAAATAATAGAGTTACAAGTAACTTGTTAACTTACACTTTACAACGAATGAAAGATAAAAAATTTTTTCAGTTTTTGGGGAATGGTAAATATCGGTTACTTAATCATAATATTGATGGAAAAAGAGGAGAAATCATGGAAAATGAACCAGATATTGATGCACCATTAACTGATGATCCATTATTTGTTAAGCATCCTTATACATTAAAAGATTTAATTCAAGAAGATTGTTTTATCGATAAACAGCAATTGCAACAAATGATATCCAGTATAACAAAAAAGAAAAATATTATTTTACAAGGTCCCCCTGGTACGGGTAAAACTTGGTTAGCTAAAAGATTGGCTAATATTGTAATTGGCTATAAAGATTCAAATAATATTCGAGCAATTCAATTTCATCCTAATCTATCTTATGAAGATTTTATTCGTGGTTTTCGTCCCGCTAGTGATGGTAAGTTAGCGCTGATCGATGGTCCTTTTTTGGAGATAATTCATCAAGCCAGAAATGATCCTCAATCTAAATATGTTATGGTTATTGAAGAGATTAATCGAGGTAATCCCGCACAGATTTTTGGTGAAATGCTAACACTGCTTGAAGCTGATAAGCGAACACCGAGTGAAGCATTAGAATTGACCTATCGCCGTGAACAAGAAAATGGAATATATATTCCCGATAACTTATATGTCATTGGTACGATGAATATAGCGGATCGTTCTTTAGCATTAGTCGATTTTGCACTACGTCGACGTTTTGCGTTTTTTACTTTAGATCCTAATTTTTCAGAAAAATGGTTAAGCTATATGATTAAAAAAACAGGGCTCAATAGTAAGCTTTTAGAAGAAATAAAAGAAAGAATGAATGAATTAAATGAATTCATTGCTCAAGATAGAATGTTAGGAAGCGCTTTTGCTATTGGTCATAGTTATTTAACTCATCATAGAGCTATACCGAAAAGTGAAGGTTTAGTGTGGTATCAAAATATTATTGATACAGAAGTTAAACCATTATTGGAAGAGTATTGGTTTGATGAAAAAGATAAACTTAACAAAGCAATGAAACTTATTACGATTGCATATAAACAATCTCAATGAATACTAAATCGACAATAAAACAAAATATCACATTAAATAAAATACCTATTAGAAACATATGGTTACTTTTATTGTATGCATCAGATTCTTATAAAGAGCTTGATGAACACCAGCGAATAAATTTTGAAGAAAATCCTGAAAAAATTGTTGAGCTGACTGCTGAAATTTATTGCAAGGCAGTGCACAAAGGATTGCGTTATTCATTATCTAACAGTTATCAACCTGAAAAGCAGGTTTTAACACGTGTTAGAGGAAAAATTGATTATTTAACTACCACACGTAAATTATTACTTGAAAAAGGTAAAATCCATTGTCGATATGATGGATTAACAAATAATACACCAAAAAATCAATATATTCATGGTGCTGCTCATGTTTTATTAAGGCAATTAAATAATGATGAATTGATTAAGCAATGCAAACAAATAACCAATCGTTTTAAAGAGTTAAAAATCGGTAAATCTAACTATTACAACCCTGTTATCGATCAGTTCAATCGATCAAATCCTCATGATAATCTATTAGTTTCGGTGGCTAAATTGGTTCATAGTTTGTCTATTCCAACAGAATTATTCGGTAAAGAAACACTTAATACGTTGGAGAAAACTGATCAGTGGTTAAGAGCATTATTTGAGAAAGCGGTAATTGGTTTTTATCGGGTTAATCTCAATCCAAATGAATGGCAAATCGAGTCTGGTAAAAGGTTTAAATGGCAATGTACCCAATCGACGGACAACATTGGACAGTTTATGCCAGAAATGATTACCGATTTAATTATAGAAAATAACAAAACAAATTCTCGCTTAATTGTGGATACTAAATGTACATCTATTTTTAAAAAATCAAGCCATTCATTTATAACAGATCATTTATATCAGCTCTATGCTTATGTAAGAAGCCAAGAAAAAATTGACGACCCTTTATCGTTTTCAGCATCAGGTATGTTACTTTATCCAACAGTGGATGAATCAATAAATGAACATACCCTAATTCAAGGACATCAATTAAATTTTTCTACTATTGATTTGAGACAAGAAAACATGAAAATTAAGGATTGTTTACTGTCTTTATTAGCTCAAAGTACATAAGCAATCTACATCAAGATTCGACACCATTAGAATGCATTGATGCATTCAATCGAAAAGTTTATAACCAAGCACCACCTAATATGGAATTCATACATTACCAATGTTGCTCAGTGTTTAAGACAAGAGCATACATAAGATAAATAAATTAATAGGATAATATTGATTAAGCAAAGAATTATGGTTCATTAGCCTCAAATTTAGAACAAATAAAATAAAAATCATTCGGCTTTGAGTCTTTATCCTGACCAATAATTATTGTATCAAGGTAAAGTTTATTGTCCGTAATAGGGGTAATATCTTTTCGGTATATGTCTGTATCATTCAATGGAATGGGTTCTTCACAGCTACGCAATATAGCGTTAGCACCAATCAATTTAGCGAACTTGTGCATATCACCTTTGGCTTTAGCATAAAAAGATGTGACGAAATTATCGCTTTCATAACGAATCATATTAACCCATACATTCTTGATTTTGATAGGTCGCTCAAAATGGTATTCGATTTCAGTGATATTATCTTGTTGTTTGTTTTTTATGGTAATTTTTTGTTTTCCAAGTTCAGCAATGATTTTTTTATCTTCGATGGCAAAAGGCTTTGATTGACATAATAGAGCAGTTTTAAATTGTTCTGTAACGGTAGCTATTTTTGTGACATCACTTGATGCGTGTCCGGATAAACTGACAAAAAATAAGATATAACCTAACAGTAAATATAATTTTTTCATGTTTAATAGCTTGTCGTAAAGTGAGATATTGAGTTAAACAGTACTACTAATGACCTGTTAAATTTTAATCTGATTCTACCATTAGACATCAAATCAGGTATATCAATATTTCATGGTTTTTAATAGCATCCAAGCAGCTACCATATCGCAATTTTGTTGAAACTATATTACTATAATTTTATTGATCTTTATTCAGCAAAATTATTATGAGCAAGTCATCGAGCCACTTAACCATTAAGGATATTGCCAAACTTAGTGGAGTAAGCAAATCAACGGTTTCAAGAGTAATTAACCATGACCCAATGGTGAAAGAAGAAACACGTAATAAAGTCAATGCTATTATTGAACAATATCAATTTACGCCGTCTAAATCTGCAAGAGCAATGCGAGGTTATGGTAATAAAGTGATTGGTATTATTGTCACTCGTCTCGACTCGATGTCTGAAAATCAAGCTGTCAGTAGCATGCTGCCAATATTTTATCAACATGGCTATGACCCGATTATTATGGAAAGCCAATTTAATGTTGAAAAGGTTGAAGAACATTTAGCCATGTTGAAAGATAAGCAGGCTGACGGTGTCGTGGTTTTTGCCTTTACAGGATTAGATAAGGGAGTATTGTCTTTCTGGCAAAATAAGAGTGTGGTTATTGCTCGTTCATTCCCTAATCATATGTGTGTTTGTTACGATGATATCGGCGCAGTAACCCGCTTACTTGAGCATTTATATTATCAGCAAAAACAGCGTAATATTGCTTATATTGGTATTGAACAGCAAGACCAAACTACCGGTGCACTACGTTATCAAGCTTATCTGGATTTTTGTCAGCTTCATCAAATAACGCCTAAAGCTTGTTTAGGAAAATTAAGTTACTTATCAGGCTATCATCTTGCTCAAACAGTCATTAAATCATCACCTTCTGCCATTGTTTGTGCGACTGAAACGCTTGCTTTAGGCTTACATAAATATCTTCATGAAAAGCAATATAAAAATATCATTGTTGCGAGTATCGGGCAGAGTGAATTGCTCCGTTTTCTTTTTCCACAAACGTTATCTGTGGAGTTAGGTTTTGATAAAGCTGGAACTTATACCGCTCATGAATTACTCCGAATGTTAACCAATGGGGTGGAACTTAAAACGGTGACGATCCCTTGCCAACTGGCTGTTAATAAATAGCAATAACAATCTAACAGTATTATATTTTTTAGTAATTATGTGAGATCTATCACAAATAGGGAACGTTCCCATTTATTGTTTGTCTTTTTCAATCTATGCTGAATCCTAATTTAAACATAGCCAATGTATTAATAGCTAATTCGGCTAAATATTTATGATAGGGAGACTTGGAGATGGCTAAAGATCCTAATATCGCCTCAGAATCGATAACTGCATTGATTGATTGTGTGGGTGGAAAAGAAAATATTGCGAGTGTTACCCACTGTTTAACACGATTAAGATTTGCACTGTCTGATCCCAAATTAGCCGATATAAAAGCCATAGAGGAATTACCTTTTGTAAAAGGTTGTTTTAATAATGCTGGGCAATTTCAAGTCATTATTGGTACCAATGTGGATAGTTATTATAAAGCTTTAACTCAGCATTTAAATCTTGATGAATCAACTAAAGAGCAAACTAAAGCTGCTGCGAAACAAAATATGTCTTTTTTTGAAAGACTAATTTCGAACTTAGCAGAAATTTTTGTACCCTTGCTGCCTGCTTTAATTGCAGGCGGTTTGTTATTGGGGTTACGCAACATTATTGGAGATATGCCCACTATTAATGATAGGCCATTAATTGCAACTTATCATTGGCTAGCGCCTATATACAATATACTTTGGCTACCTTGTGAAGCGATTTTCAATTTTCTGCCGGTAGCTATATGTTGGTCTACAGTCAAAAAAATGGGTGGTTCGCCTGTTTTAGGTATCGTATTAGGCATTACTTTAGTTTCACCACAATTGATGAATGCTTACGATCTGGGCAGTAAAATACCTGAAGTGTGGGATTTTGGGTTGTTCACCATCCAAAAAGTAGGGTATCAAGCACAAGTGATTCCATCGATTTTTGCTGGTTTAGCGTTAGGGTGGATCGAAACTCGATTACGTAAAATTATACCTGATTATCTTACGTTGGTGATTGTTCCGATCGTATCGCTACTGCTTGCTGTTTTTCTGGCACATTTTTTATTAGGCCCTTTAGGGCGAATGTTAGGTAATGGTATTGCCTATGGGGTTAGATATTTGATGACTGGAGATTATGCCTTCATTGGTTCGGCTATTTTTGGTTTCTTATATTCACCATTGGTAATTACCGGTATTCACCATACGACATTAGCCATAGATATGCAGATGACCCAAAATATGGGGGGAACACCTATTTGGCCAATTATTGCGTTATCAAACATTGCTCAAGCCTCGGCGGTGGTGGGGATTATTTTAGTCAGTAAAAAACATAACGAACGTGAAGTGTCTGTTCCTGCTGCCATATCAGCTTATCTGGGCGTGACTGAACCGGCGATGTACGGTATCAATTTACGTTATAAATTCCCTATGCTATGTGCCATGATTGGTGCGGCCTTTGCTGGCTTAATTTGTGGTTTGTTTGGGGTATTATCTAATGGTATAGGTGTGGGTGGATTACCTGGCATTTTATCCATAAAACCGATTTATTGGGGAATTTATGCATTAGCCATGGTTGTGGCAATTGTCGTACCTATTGTTTTAACATCAGTTGTTTATAAAATAAAATTGAAAAAAGGTACGTTAGATATTCGCTAAACACGATTTAATAACCGTTAACCGTTCTATTATGGAACGGTTAATTTATAACAGATGAATAATTAAGAGCAAACAATGAATACGAAAGAAATCCCTTGGTGGCAAAATGGAACTATTTATCAAATCTATCCCAAAAGTTTTCAAGCCAGTGGTACTGGTTCAACGGGGGATTTATTAGGCATTATCAGCCGATTGGATTATCTTAAAAATCTGGGCATTAGTGCGATTTGGTTAACGCCAATTTATCCCTCTCCGCAAGTTGATAATGGTTATGATGTATCGGATTACTATAATATTGATCCGGCTTATGGCACGATGGAAGACTTTGAATTATTGGTTAAGCAAGCGCATGAACGTGATATTCGTATTATGATGGATATGGTATTTAACCACACGTCAACAGAGCATCCATGGTTTAAATCCGCCTTAGATAAAACCAGTCCTTTTCGATCGTTTTATATTTGGAAAGATGCCAACGCTGACGGATCAGAACCCAACAATTGGCGGTCAAAATTTGGCGGTAACGCTTGGCAGTGGCATGAGCAATCAGGACAATACTATTTACACCTGTTCGCAAAACAGCAAGCTGATCTTAATTGGGAGAATCCAACCGTTCGCCAAGAGATTAAAAACGTCTGTCAATTTTGGGCGGATAAAGGCGTCGATGCATTAAGGCTGGATGTGATTAATTTGGTCTCTAAACAGCAAGATTTTCCAGATGATATCCAAGGGGATGGACGAAAATATTATACAGACGGCCCCAAAATACACGAATTTTTACAAGAGTTAAGCCGAGATGTTTTTCAACCTAATGGTTTAAAAACAGTGGGCGAAATGTCATCAACTACATTAGAAAACTGTCAAAAATATGCCGCATTGGATGGCAAAGAGTTGACCATGACGTTTAATTTTCATCATTTAAAAATTGATTATCCAAATGGGGAAAAATGGACGCTGGCTAAGCCCGATTTACTTGAACTCAAAAAAATACTTGGCTATTGGCAAAAGGGTATGCACGGAAAGGCGTGGAATGCGATTTTCTGGTGTAATCACGATCAACCTCGCATTGTGTCACGTTTAGGTAATGAAGACCAATACCACAACGAATCGGCCAAAATGCTGGCGATGATTCTTTATGGACTACAAGGCACGCCGTATCTTTATCAAGGTGAAGAGATCGGGATGACCAATCCCCATTTTACCCATATTTCGCAATATAAAGATGTGGAAAGTCTTAACATCTATCAAGAAAAAATTGCCGAAGGTATGTCAGAGTCTGACATGTTAGCGATTCTTGCCAGTAAGTCACGCGACAATAGCCGAACGCCAATGCAGTGGGATAACACCGCCAATGCCGGATTTAGCCAAGGTAAACCTTGGATCGAGGTGGCAAACAATTATCCAAAAATCAATGTTAAGTCAGCGCTTGACGATCCCAATTCCATTTTTTATTGCTATCAAACTTTAATTAGATTACGCAAAACCTATCCGATCTTTATTTTCGGAGACTATAAAGATCTAACGCCTGATGTTGCTAATTGCTGGTGCTATGTCAGACATTGGAATAATCAAACGTTACTTGTAATAGCCAATCTGACCGAAAATACGATTAAATGGCAATTACCTAAAGCGTTAGAAAATCGTCATTGGCAAAGATTGCTAGCTAATTATGAAAACCAAACTGTATTAAAGCCAGAAATGGTGTTACAACCTTATGAGGCAATGTATTGGTTGCATCTAAATAGTGAATCGGTTGTATCAGGTTACTAAGATATACGCTAAATAATTTTGTTTTATTGAATTAAAAAATCGTTGAGCGAATTAGGTAGTAAGAAAATGCCAACACTTGTGTTGGCTTCTTGACTGAAACGCCATAATAAGTTGTTCATCGAAAGTTGTGGATAGTTCATATTGGTCATCAATTCCGTTATGTTAGTTAATCAATAGACATTCTAAATCACGTTAAATAATTGGTAATATGTGTAAATCTAGCTTTCCTGTTATAAAAAACTGGTAATCAGAATGTCAATTATACCAACTAGATGATTGGGATGAATCAAGCTGGTTATATTCTGTACATAGAACTGATTGAACTATAAATCGGTCGACGTTGAACCGATGAATGTATTTCGTATTGCAGTAATGAAAAACGCTTCACACGTGATATTAGTTCATAATCATCCGTTAGGATCATTGACATCGTTCGAATTATATAAAAATATTACCGATCGCCTAATTCAAGTCGACCGTATTTTAAATATCGACACCTAATTATTACCACTAAATCCTATATTAGCTTCCGCAGTACTAAATTTATGGACGAAGTAGAACAAAGTCTAAAATATGTCCCGACTTATCAAATCATTGAAAGCATCCGTAAAGAAGAAAAATTGATTGCCAAAGAGAAGTTGGCGGTTGAAAAGGAACGTCGAGAAAAAGAAGAAATTTAAAATAAAATATTGATTAATGCTTTGTTAGAAAAAAGTGTTTCGGTTGAGAATATTACTAAAATTTTGGTAATTGCAGTGAAAGCAATGTATAGGGTTGTTAATAAACGGGATAGTTGTAAAAGTTTTAATATTGAGTTAACCTTTTTAAAAATGGAAAAATTAACTTTTGATTTTATTTATAGTAACCTTATGCTAGAGAGCACATAATTAATCATTATTGTGCTCATTATTATTTAATAATGGAAGAGAAAATTATGTTAACAAGTAGAGATGCTATGAAATTGTTTACAAGTCAGGCTATTTCCTTATTGGCTAAGAATGATTATTCTCTTCTTAATAGGACAATTCACGAATATCTTATATCACCAAAGTTTCCACTTAAAATTTCAGAGCTATTTGATTTGACTCTTTATCAAACATCGAAAGATTATAAAGGTGAGTACTTTTATAAAAATATTATAGCTCAAAAATTATTTTTAAATCGTCATGGTGAAAAAGCTACAATGTTAGCTGAATTTAGAGTTGGTGCGAATAAAGCTGATTGTGTCATTTTAAATGGAGTATCAACTTGTTATGAAATAAAAAGCGAATTTGACACTTTAAACAGATTACCTGAACAATTATCTTCTTATACAAAAATTTTTGATAAAGTAGTTGTTATTTCTGCTAATAAACATCTTGATAAAATTTGTGCTTTATTACCTCAAAATGTTGGTCTTTTAGAGTTAACCGAAAGAGGAAGAATTAAAGAAATAATTAAAGCTAACATACTTAGTACGCCCATTGATCCTAAAATAATGTTGCAATCACTTAGAGTTCAAGAATATAAAAATATTGTTGAAATTTTTTTTGGTTTTTTTCCAAAAATGAAAAATACAGAAATATTTGATTATTGTTTAGATAAATTTTATGAAATACCAGCTGATAAATTAAAGGTATTATTCAGAGAAACTTTAAAAAAATACCGAGCAAACGACTTTAATTTTATTAAACAATTACCTAACTCTTTAATTTCATCTGCTATTTGCTATAATATAACAAAAAATGAGCAAAACAGCTTATTAGATATTTTAAATAAATATGTAGATGAGGAATATTTATGTACTTTCCAGTCATGCGAGGTAAACAAAACGAATTAATTGCACTTAAAGAATTAGCGCCTTATGTTTATCATCAAAATTTTAAACCTATCATAGAACCTGTACGAAGTAATCTTATTCAGCTTTTAAAAACAATTCAAGACCTGAACAAATATAACATCGTCCCACTTGTAATAATTAATCCTTGTATGGGTGATTTTGAGAATAAAGACATAAACCTGATTAATATGTTAGTAAGCAATTCACTAGAATTAGACATAAATTTTATCCCATGTGTTAAAATAAATAGCTCAGCTGAAAATTATAAAAATATAATCGATTCGATTGATTTTCAAAAATTCTCAGAAAAAGCTGTTTATATTTATGATGATATAGATCGAGATAAGATTAATCTTTTAACACAAATTAATTATGTAATTATAAATAGATATACGCCAATCGCGATAAAGGAACAATTAAAAAATATTAATATAGTCCTAATGGACGATCCATTTCAAAAAAGAAATAAGAATGCTGATTATGGTAATAAATCGTTTTTTTCAGATTTACACATTTCATTTAAAAAATCTCATTCAAATGTAATTGGTTTTGGTGATTATACGATTGTTGGCGATAATTATTCAAAAAATGGTGGTCCCGCTTATGTAGTTACAATACACCTTTCCTATATTGATGAAGAGCATGATTCCATGTATGTTATGCATTTTTCTTCTGAAGATGATAAAACACCAACAAATCCAGGAGGAAAATTTATACAAGCTTTAGAAAAAGTTATTCAATTATCAAGTTCGCCTAAAAACCCATTTATTAAATCTAAGGGAATACAGTCATTAAAATTATTATATAGAGATAGACATTATCCTGGATTAGGCGTTATTAAAAAAATTTCAATGAAACATCATATAGAAACGATTTGTGAATATTTGGATAGATAATTATCAACATGACTACTTATCTTTGTTTTATAGAATAATATTCATCTAACACGATCTTATTTAGAATCATGGTGCTTTAAAATTTGGCAATTTAAAATCGATATTAGTAAATATTGGATAGAAAACGTAGGATTACTCCTCGATTTTTTTGTTGGATATGGTCATCAAAAATAATATTATCTAGCTTTACTCTACAACGCCAACTATGTCACCCGATACTTCAAATTCGGCTATTTTAATCCACTTTTGAGCATCAATAATCGCTTGCTCTCGGATATTTTGTTGTTTGATGATGTCTAGGACAGGTTATATTGGTATATAAACGGTATTTTAAAAATAATTAGGAGACTATACCGTTATAGTCTACTTTTTGGAAAATTAAACCTTCATGCGATTTAAAATTAAAAATTAGCTATTTTTTTAGCTGTCAGCCATATTAGATGGTAACGTTTGCATCGCTCTACTTAGCTATAGTTTGTTAACACCGCCTATTCTTATCCTCTATTAACCCAATAAAATAGTGTTGCCATTCGGTTAATTAATGCAATATAATCAATTATATGTTTAAATATTCAACAGATAAATCATTATGAGTAAACGGATAGCCGTTCTAGGTGATACTACTACGACTGGTGGCAAAATCATTTCAGCATCGGATCAAAGTTTTTGTGCAATTGAAGGTGTAGCTTGTCTTGGGGATTATGCCTACTGTCCTAAATGTAAAAGTACTGGAAAAATTATAGAGGGTGCTGATAATTTTATCGTAGCGGGTAAACCTGCTGCTTATGATGGTTGTATGATTGCATGTAAATGCTCTCCAGTCGGTTATAATAAGATTATAGCAACAAAAAGTACTATATTTGTTGGTGTAAAAAATCCAAGTAGTCATTTTGCTACAATGACAAATACCTTTGTAAAAAATGACCTATATAATAATTTAAGCAATGAAGTAGAAAAAAATAGTCAGCAAGATGTAGAGGCTTATTTATTTACTACAAGATGGGACAATTTCACACAATTCGGTACACATTCTGCACTTTATATTCATATCAAAGGTGAAACTCCTTTAATTTTTGATCCCAATGGCGATTACATGCGACAATATCGAGGACAAGCAGAAGCTTTTTATGATGATGGAGACATCCCTTTTTCAATAGAACAATTTATCAAATACCATGTGGAAGATGGTGATTATGTTTCTCAACGTGAAATCACTTTAACACGAGAGCAAGCGCTGAATATTGAAAAAAGAATTATTAATGGTAATTATGCGACTTTTATTGGTTTTTATTGTGCGCGTGCCGTTTCATCTGTTTTAGATGAATATGGTCTACAAGAACTTTATTTGTTACCAGGCTCTTTGGAAGAAGCAGTAAAAGAAATTGAAGATAAAAAAGGACAAACTAGTGAAAACAATTAATATTATGATTATATTGATATTTAATGTTATTGGAGCATTTATAAGTTACCAATGGTGTTATTCCTTAATTATAAGAAAACATCATCGTTTTCCACCAGAATCACATTATTTAATATTTTATGGTTTGTGTTATTTTTGTTTTTTTATTATTTCAATCGTGCTTTTAAAAAAAACAAAACGTCCTACAGGATTAGTAATTTATGGCGTACTTATTGGAGTGCTGATTAACTTTATATTAGCGGTTCTCTATATATTAATTATGAGTGGCGGTTATGATAAATCATTGTTTAATATTGAGTTTATCATGGGTGTTTTGTGTGTGACATCACTTTTCACCCTTAATTTTATAATTTATCCGGCAATTTTATTATGCTGTCATTATTCTATTGGTGGGATACAAAAAATATCAAGTAAGCTTGCTTTAAAGCAATAATCATTTGTCCGAACTAGTCAAGAAATCGCCCAACTATTTTAAACTGTTGAACTTATTAGATTGGATTGTTGATATTGAATTATCCGCTGTTATTTTAGGCGTTATTATAATAAAAATTAGTAAAATTAGAATCCAAACTAAAATGCTAAATAATTTTTATTGTAGTTTACGATGAACCTATCAGGCAAACATAAAATAGTTATCATAGGTATGACCAAAATTAATTAACTACTGCTAAGTCTAAGAAAAATATGCTATATTATTTTTTAAGTGATTTTACAAGGTGATAAAATGGATATTAAATTAACCAAGCATGACAAACGCTATATTGAAAGCACAGACGATGTCTACAGCATTATGCAACGTGTGTTATTGCGTGATAACCAAATCGACCAAGAAAAAGAACATCTTTGGATGATTGGCATGAATCAAGCTGGTTATATCCTGTATATCGAACTGATTGCGCTTGGCAGTTATAAATCGGTCGATGTTGAACCGATGAATGTATTTCGTGTTGCGGTAATGAAAAACGCCTCACGCGTGATATTAGTTCATAATCACCCGTCAGGAACGCTGACGCCATCCGAAGCAGATAAAGATATCACCGATCGCCTAATTCAAGTTGGCCGTATTCTAAATATCGGCCTAATCGACCACCTAATCATCACCCCAAAATCCTATATCAGCTTCCGAAGTACTAAACTTATGGACGAGTTAGAACAAAGCCTAAAGTATGTCCCTACTTATCAAGTAGTTGAACGCATCCGTAAGGAAGAAAAGTTGATTGCTAAAGAGAAGTTGGCGGTTGAAAAGGATAAGACGAAAACAGCTCAACAAAAAGCAAAAGCGGAAAAGGAACAAAAAGAAGCAGCGCTTGCACAAGCCAAGGCATTAGCAAATGCGTTATTTAATAAAGGTGTTGATATTGAAACTATTGCAAAATTAATGGAAGTTACTCCGAAAAAAGTTAAGAGGATTTTGGGAAAACCAAAATAACTTTTTATTCTCTATCCCATTTATCTTTTTTATATGAACAATAACTGCATAATCCGTCCAGTTCTTGTTCATCTAAGGATAATTCTTCCTCACAATATATACATGTTATATATTCCAATTCATAATGACAGGCCAAGCATAATCCCTCATCAAAAGAAAATGAACCATTACCACACTCAGGACAAATGCCTGTTTCTGGTTCTCCACCTTGAGCAATATTATAATGGCTGTTACCATATAAAGCATCAGTAATTGATGAACCTATAACCTCCAGATATGAAGATTCTTCACCGCAACCCCTACATAAAAAATCAGGATCTTCTACTGTGTTATCATCAACAACTTTAATTAATTCTGAATCACATTTTGGACATCTCAACTTATCAATAGCACTTTTTACTTGGCTATATCGCCAAAAAGCAGCTTTTAGATTATCTAAACATTCCTTTCTTTCTTGAGCATAAATATTTGAAATATTTAGCATAACTTTCCAGCATTCTTGACCTAATAACTCAACCGGTTCTGTTTCAATATAAGGGCAAAATTTAATGATCAGATGAAAGGCCTTAGTAATCGCTTCTTTTATTTGAGATTCACTTTTTTGTATATAATAATGCTCAATATCATTGCGAATTTTCTGCAATGAATTTAAATAATCTTGATTAATTGAAATATTTAGTGCTTTAAATCGATCTTTTATTTCTTGCACATCAACCGTTTTTTTACCTACACCTTTCCATGAAACAACATCTGTTTCAATATTTATCTGAGGGATAATTTTTGTTTTAATAAGTATTTCATCTGAACCATCAGGGCTCATTTGCTGTAATTTATATTTAAATAAAAGAAGAACTCCTGCATAAATATTTCTAATTGATGATTGAATCCTGCGGGAATCATCTACAATACACTCATAATCTTCAATTCCAATTTGAATAGATGCTACAGCATTATCTAAAATAGACATATTGTATTCCTTTTTATAAGAAATTAGATCTAATAAATTGATTTAATTAATAGAATTATTTATTAAAATATTTAAAAAAGTTTTATTCCTTGCAACAGCATCAGCAAAAATGCTATTTGATGAGACAAAGGTTACATGAGTCATTGAACCTGGTAAATAACCATAATACATACATCCGTTATTACTAAAAACTTTAGTAAATGCTCTATTTTTCATAACTCTTTCAATATCTACATCATCAGCTTTAAAATCACAGATAATATAACAATAAAAGTTATTTATATTACTAACAATTTTTTTGAGTGTTTCTTTATATTCATCAATCTGATCGATTGCAGAGGTTTTTTCTTTATAATCAATATTACCTTTCTTAAATTCAATCAACACAACATCTTTAAGCAACTCACTATCTTCAGGGCTATTGTACAAAATAAATAGGTCAGGCCTTTTTTCTGATGTACAATTAGAATCATTACCTATTTCTGCATTGATTTTTTTGATTGTGATATCGGATGCTGTGTATGCATAAGACATAAATTTATCATCCAAAAGCCATACGCAATTTTGATACAAGTGATCTTTATTATTTTCAGTTTTATCATCAACTACAACGCTAGTTTTCTGTGGGAAAAATAAGTTATGCAAAACATCCTCATTTTCTTGTGAATTAGTCAAAGACAGCCCTTTTTTAGCAACTAAATCCCTATGAAAGATATATTTTGCAAGCTCATGTTTATTTTGCTCAGCCACTTCAATCACTAATTCATCAGCCGAAATATTAGGCTGATCAAGTAACATTGCTAATCTATCTTCTTTTTGATTTATTTTATTTCTATATGCATCAATTATGTCTTTTTCATTAAAACTTAGATTATTAACATCAATACCATCCAAATTAATATAGCCATATCTTTCTTTTAATTTTTTTAGTCTAGCTTTATTCTCCTCCTCTAGATTAGGCTCATTTTCATGAACGATATTTAAGCATGTTTGCTTTAATTCTTGTTCAAAATTATTATTCGGGATATTAGATAACATATCTGCTTGAGTAAAATAATCATTAGATTGAAAGTTAAACTGTGTTCTCTCTGGGTTGGCATGTTCATCAAAGAAATCTGATGTAATCGCAAAGATATATTGAGTACGAAAATTATCAGATATTACTATTGGTTTAACTTGAATATTATTAGCACAATAATATATTCTAATCCCCTGTTTCTCTTTATTTTGAAATGCATATACAGTAAATTTGCAACCATTATTTACATGGTCTGTTTCCTTTAAACAATGAATATCATTGCTTTTTATTTCATCATATAACTTATTATTGACCATGAAATTAATAGAAATATGTTTTTTGGTTTCTTGCTGTTTTAAAAATAACATTAAATTAAATTTTTCTTTCACAAAATTAACACAAGAAGCAACTTGTGTTTTACGATGTTTCAAATTTAAGTTATTTAAATATATTTTTGTGTATGCATTTTGAGCATCACAATCACTTATTTTAATATTCTTCTCATCAAACTTATCTGTAAAATCAAATTCAACATATTTTTTTTCATTTGAGATGCTTTCAACGTTAATAGTTGAAGCTATTTTTAAAAATGAAATTCTCCCAATTCCTTTTCCTCCAATATTTTTCTTATGATCTGTTGCTATCTCAAGAAAGGCATCAATATTTTTCTGGGTTAAACCTTCACCATTATCTTCTATAATTATTTCACGCAAATTACCACGACTTGATGTATCACCATCTAACGCTTTTTCATACTCAAATTGGAGATTAATATTGATATTAGTTGCATTTGCCTGTATGGAATTCATTATGGCTTCTTTTAAAACATCATTAACTGTAACATTTTTATAAAAATGAGATGCAAACCCTGTGACGTTTATTTTCATTAGAATTATCTTCATTACTTAAATTTGCGTTCATAATAACCTTAATGTAATTAAACAACAATTAACAACCGTTCAAAATATAATCATAAAAATTTTCATGCGGTCATCACTGCATCAATATCTTTGTATGCCATTGTGATTTCATCAATCACGTTGGCAATCTTTTTGGCACCCAACATGGGTAGTTTGATTTGGGAAGAATAAATCAATCTTAATAAAAATAACTTATCTTTTTAAATTTCCGAAAATGCCCTTTTGGGCTTTAAAAATTATACTGAGTCACTTTACAACCCCATAAACTTGGTATAGAATTCGCCCGCTTTCCTGAATAGTGCTGCTGCAGGAAAACAGTAATTATCTTCTCAATTTGAGGAGACGCTTTTTTATTGTTTTCTAGGTGGCTATTATGTCTACATTTTCTCGTTTACAAAAACGTTTGTCCCGTCTTGGGATTGAAAGTCATTTTAATAATGATATTTATACTTTAAATAAAGAAAATACATCTGCTCAGATTTTGTTACCAAGTCCATTGCCATTAGAGCAAAAAGCGGTAGAACAGCTTCTGAACTTTGCATCAGTGAACGTCCCTAATAGTGTAGGGAAAGTTTGCATGGCTCGTGCTACACCCGATTTTCATCCAGGTGCGGTTGCGCCTGTTGGTAGTATTGTTGCAACTACGCAGGATTTAATTATTCCTGCAGCAATTGGTACTGATATTAATTGCGGTATGCGGCTTTTTACCACCGGTTTAAGCTTTGATCAGGTGTGTGAACAAAAATCGACAATTATTGCACAATTAAAACGTGTGTTATTGCAAGATGAACGCGATGTACCTGTTACACCGCAATCTTTTCAAGCATTATTTGATCAAGGTCTTGCAGCATGGTTATCGGAGTTACCACAGCAAGGTTTGTGGAATTCAGTTAATTATGAACGGTTACAAGCAGAGCTTGATAAAATATCGGGTAATCATTTAATTAAGGCAGATAGTCAGTATGCACCTGAAGCCTTTTTTGAAAAGCGCGATATTATCCGCCCAGCGAGTTTAGGTACTGTCGGATCTGGTAATCATTTTGTCGAGTTACAAATTGTTGATGATATTATCGATCGACATTTAGCTTATCAATTAGGTCTTGAAAAAAATAGTGTCGTCGTCATGATTCATACCGGATCGCGTGATGTTGGTTTTTACATTGGTCAGCGTTGGCAAGATAAAGCAAAAGCTTTATGGCCGACTAATGAAAAGCAACCAAAATCAGGATTGTTTGGTTTAACAGATAGTCACGCACAGGCCTATTTACAAGCTATGGGCGTTGCTGCCCGTTATGCTTGGATTAATCGAATTGTGATTACCGAATTGATACGTAAATCGCTTTCAACTATTTTTCATCAAGATAATAGTCAACTCGTGGTCGACATTTCGCACAATATCATTTTGCCTGAACATGAGATGAATATTCATCGTAAAGGGGCGACGCCTGCTTATGCTGGTCAGATAGCTTTAATTCCAGGTTCAATGGGTGATCACTCTTATGTAGCAGTGGGTAAAGGCCATGCTGATTGGTTATGGTCTTGTTCACACGGTGCTGGTCGAGCAGAAAGACGACAAGCTATGCGTAGCAAAAAAGTCGAATATGATAAGGTTAATTTGCAATGGCAATGTATTACCTTAAAAGAAGAACGCCTACGTGAAGAGTCTCCTACAGCCTATAAACCTATCACACCTGTAATTGAAGCACAACAAAACGCCGGTTTGATTCAAACAGTGGTTAAACTTAAACCGTGGGTTACGTTTAAAGTATAGCCATAAAGTCAAAATTACACCGACTTAGGTCGGTGTGGTTTAATTTTGCTGTTTTGACGTTGATTTTCCTTCAGCAAGGAAGGACTTTTTAGATACCTGCTTGAAATATAAAATATCTAGTCATAAATTTATTGATAACTAATTAAAATAAGGGGCTATACAATCTAATTTTATATTATTTTTAATTATTTTGTTGAAAATGACGGTTTGTGAATGGCTATATATTGATAACTCTAGGTATTCTTTACTAATTTTGAAACTCGAATTAATATTATTATTCATATGACTATGTTCTTTTACCGCATTCAGATCGGCTAAATCAATCGGCAATTCTTTTATTTTTTCACCACGATAATAGTGATCTTTATCTATTTTTGTATATACGCTACTCCCTTTCAGTAGGTTACGCAAGGTGTTCCATTCATACAAGGTTATGCTATTTTTTATACAAAAATCGAAATCTTGCATATTATGAATTAATATAAAACGACTATTTTTAGAGAAATCATTTTTTCTTATATAAGATTTTGTTAATGGAGTATTTTGAAATGCGGTGATAAGTTGCTGCTTGATTAAATCATCATTGATAATTTCCCTCAGAGCTATTAACTGATTAACACCTTTTTCAAGGATTTCACTACTAAATGTGTTTAGTTCATTTCTAAAGTTAGTTGTTAGAAAATTTACCGTGTGTTTTAATTGACAAAAATAAATAAGATCTGTTTTTTTATCATATATAACAACATCGACATCATAATTAGCGATCCTATTTTGATATTTGTTAGTTCGTTTAAAACCTTGACCAATAATAAATCTTTCTTGATCAAGCTCTTTGCGCAAATAAGGAATTAAATAGTTAATTTCAAACCATTTTTGATGTGCTCTTAACGATTTATCTAACAATGATTTGGCGTGAATATTGAACATGTAGTAAAGATTGAAATTTTTTAAGTTAAGCCAATCATTCACCTCCGTTCTTTCTAATACTGTATTATAGAATCCAGTTCTATTGTCAATATCGGCAACTAAGTTGTCAATTTCATTTTGATTAAACCTAGCTTTGAGAATATCCGCATTATGAATTTTGACTGGTTTTAATTCGATTTTATTTGGTGTTGAACAATGATGAACTAAATAGCAATATAAAAAAGTTAACAGTTGGGCTCGATTAAAAAGTTGTTGGAATGAATAAGAAAGCGACGTATCAAGATATTTGATATTAATGGATAAGGTTTTATCGATTAAATGGTTAGTAATATTTTTCAGTGGTTCACTATTTTTCTGTAATTGAGGTAGTCCGAAATTCGTGGTTAAATGATAGAGAGTTGAATAATCTGATATACGACTAAGTTGGTTGCAAAAAGTTCTAAACTGTTTTATTAAATAAGCATCTAAATAACATTCTTTAATTTTGAGATGAAAATGTTTTGAATTATCGATAGGTTGTATAATTCCCGCCACCTCATATACTGCGATGGTCGCATAAATATACAAACCGACTAATGTATCTTGCCCTTGTGATGATAATTCATCAAAGTTAAGGTTAGCTTTTTCGAGATCTTCCGAAATTATTTCTTTGTACAAATTTAATTGCGCTAAGAAATTTGCTTCTTCACCTGTGTTGCTATCATTAAGCTCTAAATAAATTCCACAAATATAAGTTTGGTAGTAATTAAATTTAGTTGTATTAAAAACAAAATGTAACACAGACTGTTTATATCGTTTTACTATTTTTGCTAATGATTTACTAACATATTTATCGATTAATTTATTCGAGCATTGCCAAGGTGAATATAATAACCCTTTAAACAAGGTGTTGATTTCAGGGTTATTATATTGCTTATTGGTGATTATTTCCAGCAAATCAATTTGTTCTTGACGCATTTATTTTTTCTTTTTGTTTTTATTGTTTTGCGCGCGCTCAACCTGAATTTTTTCAAGTAAGGATGCCGCTGAATTTTCACCCGTAATTAAATCAACATTTTCAGCGCGCCATTGTGCGGTTAATTCACCACGAAACGCTTTGGCTAAAATTGATTGAGGTAAATGATTCACTTTTTCTAAAGCTGTATTAACCTGTTGTTCAATTTTATCAGCATAGGCAAATAATTGTTCTACACGACGGACGATTTCGATTTGTTCTTCTAGTGAAGGTAACGGTATATTTAAGGCTCTAATTGAAGCCTGGTTAATCGTATTTTGTCCTGCACTTGTTGACAAACTATTCTGTAAATATAAACGTCCCTCCCCATTATTGGCCACAAATAATAAATATTTAGAAAGGATTTTTTTTTCATTTAATCGTAATCTTATAAAATGATCACAAAATCCTTCAATTTTTTTTTGTAATGAATACTCGATAAATCTTCCAGCTAAATCGACACTGCCGTTAACTCGAATAACCAAAATATCACCATTTTTTAATGTAAATTTCTCTATTTCTTTATCTGTTAAAACAATTTTCCGTTCATTCCCAAATACTCGACATGCATTTTTAAAATCTGCTAACCTTAAAACAGTAATCTCTTTACCATTAGTCCCTTTTCTTTTGGATAAACCATTTGTTGAATCTAAAATTAAATTGCCTAATATCGCTGAAATCCAACATTTATCATTTTTTCTCCAATCTTCCGTTAATTTACCACTCACGGCATCCGATAACACTGACTGCCGAAACTGTTTTAGAAGTTCAGGAATTTGTTCAAGGCGTGATTTTGTTTCTTGTACTTGGGCTAGTAATAAATTAAGTTTTTCAGCTATGATTTTTTGTTCATTGAAAGGTGGTAGTAAAAATACAAACGAATTAAGATCATCTTTATTAAATCCATTTTGAGCTGAACGAGATAATAATCTTAAGGATGCTTGAAATAATTCTGATTCTAAGTATGCTTTCAAAAATCTTCTATCTAAATATTTACCAAATAATACTTTAGCTAAAGCAACATTATAAGCACCTTTCATTCCAGTACAGATACGCCCTAAAGATGCCCCGTAACGTCCTATTAATACATCATCTTTATCACATAATTTTAATTTAGATGTTATTGGTATAAATGTTGGGACAGGTTTGTCGCCAAAATCTCGAATTTGAAGAAGGCGTATATAGCCTTCTTTTACTTGATCTACAAAATTAGATTTTGGTGGTTGAGTACCACCTTGTATATCCAAGACATCAGTAAATTTAGTAACAATCCAACCTTCAGGTACAAGAAGAATATCGCTCATTATTCAGTTTCTCCCAAAGCACTCAACAAACTCTGCAACTTATCCAAAGCAACTATTAACTCATCTTTAGCTTGCTTGGCGAGTATGGCTGGTTCTGGGAGTTTGGTTGCATCCACACTATTTTTATCTTTTAACCAACTGATATCGAGTGAATCCTGTTTTGTGTAAGCAATCCAATCGCGGCTAAAACAGCGCCATCTTGATTGTGCTAGTTGATCATTAACGTCTAAGTTTTCTTGACTGGCTGACGAGTCTGCTTCGATATCATCTGAACTGAATGACCATTCACCTTCCTGTCTTGGGCTGGTGCCGTCGGGATTGATACCATAAACGGTTTCAAATGGTTGTAAATATTGCTCAGTAAATGGTGTACGTTTACCAAAGTTTGGCATATTGGTACGCAAATCATAAACCCAAACATTTTGCGTACAGTTTTCTTGTTGTAGTTTGTCTGTTACTGAGCCCTTAGTGAAAAATAGCACATTGGTTTTTACACCTTGGGCATAAAAAATCCCGGTCGGTAAGCGTAGTATTGTATGTAAATTACATTTATTCATTAAATCGCGACGAATATCAGTCCCTTTACCCGCTTCAAACAATACATTATCAGGCAATACCACGGCAGCGCGACCACCGGGTTTTAAATTACGGTAAATATGTTGTAAAAAAGCTAATTGCTTGTTGGTGGTTTCATAAGTTAAATCTTTACGAGTAATACTGGCATCGCCACCTTTACTGGTACCAAATGGTGGATTAGCGAGAATAATATCCGCAGGTTTTAGGTCTTGCCCAACTTGACCAAGTGAATTGCCTAATAAAATTGCACCATCATTACCGCCTTCTATACCGTGTAATAAACAATTCATTAAGGCAAGTCGACGAGTATTTGGTACTAATTCAACACCAATAAACGCTTCGTTTTTTTGAAAATCAGCATCTTTAGCATCAAGATCATAATAATCGTTGGTTTGTTGCCGTAAATACTGATCTGCTGCGACAAGAAATCCTGCCGTTCCGGCAGCAGGATCTTGGATGATATGTTTTATTTGTGGTTTAATACACCGCACCATACAATTAATCAGTGGTCTTGGCGTAAAATACTGACCAGCACCGGATTTTGTTTCATTGGCATTTTTTTCTAATAATCCTTCATAAAGATCACCCAGCCCATCCTTTTGAATACTAAACCAATCAATTTGATCTAATGTTTTAATCAATTGCTCTAAATGCCGTGGTTCTCGTAATCGAGTTTGTGCATCGTCATAAATGGCGCTTATTAATGGGTCATTATGTACTGTCACTTCAATGTATTGTTCTGGATTTTCAGGATCGATTTCTTGACGCTTACCTGTTGATAAGGCTAATAAGATGGCTTTATAATCATTTAATAGGGTAATACCTGATTTATCATTGAGATTAGTCCAACGACACCCAACAGGTAAAGGATGTTTTTGCAAAATCCCTGCTTCGGTATTTTCATGTACCATTTTAATAAATAATAAAAGTACTAATTCAGTTACATAATCTGAATAGTTAATACCATCATCACGCAATACATCACATAAATTCCACAGTTTTTGTACAATATTGTTATTAGTCATTTTTTATCCCAAGTTTATACTCGTATACTTAATAGGCAAGACTAGTATTTTCATCGCCATTATGAATTAGAGTAAATGTATATTTTAGTAACTTCAAGTGACTTTGCTATATTATGCGGTAAGTGCTGGCCAAATAGCCTCTCTTAATTCATCTAATACCCTATCAAGTTGATTGCCCAATATTTTATCAAGCTGCTTAGCGCCACCACTATCAGTAAAGCGATGATTAATAAATTCTTTATCAATAACGATCTCAAAGATAATTTGTTTGGCTAAACGATCTAACCAATTGCGTTGAGCCGGTGTCCAACTATGGCTTTGGTAGATTTGTTGCATGGCTTGTTTAACACGTTGTTCAAAAGGAATTAATGGTTCGCCCAAGGCAGCACGACGAATATAACCAATAATACTCGCTGCAATATCTTGATTAGTTTGATTGCGTACGGCAGTGCGTAAATTAGCTTCCGAATAACCTGCACCATCCAATAACAGTTTAACTTCTTTCAATTGCGCACGGGTTAAATCACGTGGGCGATTAACAACCACAGACAACGCAGCACTTTCATTTAATTGATTATGAATGAAATGATTAAAACTGTCTAAATAATCCTCGGGTCTTTGGTGAGAGCCATAACTTTGCGAGCGTTCTCGAAGATGATCTTCATGTTGAGAAATGAGTGGTAAACGTTCACTACCTAGCAATCGATTGACTTCATTTAATTGATTAATTAACCCATGATGTTGTTTGATAAAATTCGCAGCAGATTCAGGACCAATTTCATGTAAATAATTATGTAGTTTTTTCGGTTCAACATCCCATAAGGTTTGTAATTCATCTAACTTTTGTCTTAATTCAGGTTTATTTTCTGCTTTTTGCTCGGCCTTACGCAAGATTCGCATTAATTTTTGATTTAATTGATTCAAAATTACATCAGCATAAGTTTCACCCGCCATATCGCCTGGTGTTTGTAATGCTTTAGCCAATAATTTAGGATCACTTAGTTCCTCAATTAATTGTTCAAGGGGGATATTAGGATCTTTAACTAACGGTTGCATAGTATTGACGTCTTTTAATGCGGCATAAATATCAACCGGATCATATATTCGAAATACCGTTTTACCTATGCTATCACATCGTCTTGTTGCACGACCAATCATTTGTTCATATAAGATACGGGATTTGACTCGGCGCATAAAGACTAAATTACAAATCTTAAGCACATCAATACCCGTTGTTAATAAATCAACAGTGATAGCTATATTTGGATAGCGTTCATTTTTAAATTGTTTGATTAATTGATTAACTTTATCACTCTGCCCGGTAATTTTAGCGACAGCAGCTTGATTATATTCACCATTATAGAGATTCTTAAATGCATCATCTAATAAGCGTTTAACCATATCTGCATGCAGATCGGTAGCACAGAAGATTAATGTTTTTTCTTCACCAAACGGATCGAGTTCATTCACCAATTGTTCGCAAATTACTCGGTTAAAGTTTTCATTTATAACCCGACGATTAAACGCGTCGACTTCAAAATTAAGCTCATCTTCTAATTCAGCGGTTTTAACTTCACCGGTTTGCGTATTGATGGCACTGACTTTTTCACCTTTAGTAAACGTAATACCATTTTGTGTTAATAAAGTTTGATAACGTATTGGCGGTTCATGATCAATTAACCAGTCATCGGCAACAGCTTCTCGATATGAATAAATATAAACAGGCTTACCAAAAATATCGCTAGTATGTTTTGCGGGTGTTGCCGTTAGCGCAATTTTTACCGCATCAAAATAATCTAATACTCGACGGTAACTTGATAAATATTGCGTGGCGTCACGTATTGCCATCTCACCTTCTGTCATTTCTTGATCTAAAGTATAACCACGGTGCGCCTCGTCAATTATAATACAATCAAACTGATCGATTAAAGGTGGATTATCGCTCATAAAAATGCGGTTGACCATTGCTTGCACGGTTGCCACTTGTATTCGTGTTTCAGCTTCAGTCACCATAGAACCAAGCTCGGCTAAGTTATAGATTTTAGATAAAGTGAGATTCTGTTCTAACGTGGCTTCATTAAAAGAATCTATTGCCTGTTCTCCTAAAGCGGTACGATCGACTAAAAATAGAATTCGTTTAAATCGTTCAGTTTTTAAAAAGCGGTACATCAGGCCTATAATTGTGCGAGTTTTACCTGTTCCTGTTGCCATCGCAATTAAAGCGGTTCGTATCCCCTTGGAAAGGGTGTTTTCTGTGGCAACAATTGCTTTCTCTTGATAATCCCTTAATTGCAAATAGGCAAATGGTTCTTGTTTTAGTTGTTGTTCAGCGTTTTCTCGACTACGATTAAGTAGATCTAAGAGTCCTTGTGGTGAATGAAAGGAGAATAAAGGACGCTTTAAATTGGCGCCATCACGAACATCACGAAACCATGTTCCTGACTGTTCAGCTAATTGCTTAATGTATGGACGACCATTACAAGAATAAACAAAAGGAATTTTGTAGTGGCAATCTGATTCATCAGGCCAAGCAATCGTTCTTTTTTCAAGTTCCCATGCACCAATCAATGGTGGTAATACTTGGAAGCCTTTACTATAACGTTCAGCTTGACCGATTTTTCCGGAAACATTTTTATTCTTTTTCTTAGCTTCAACAACTGCAATTGGTGTTAATCCCGCAAATAAAACATAATCAGCCCATCCTTTTTCGCCTTTATGTTCTGTCGGCCATTCGGCAATGGCTAAATATTTATTTTTTTCTGGGCGAGTACCCTTTTTATAATTTAACTGTTCGGTGTCAGCTTGCCAACCCGCTTCAATAAGCTGCATATCAATTAAAATTCGTGTGAGTTCTTCGCTTAATTCTATTTGTTGACTTGCTTTCTTAGCTTTATTACTTATTGTATTACGAGATACTTTTTGAGCTTTTAAATCTTGTAGAGCAAGTGCTTGTTGTAAATCCTTAATCTTTATTTCATATTCTTTCTGTTGTTTGAGTAACATTGCCTCATTTTCTTGGGCCTGTTGAGATAGGGATCGCGCCTCTTCATCCATTTTTAAAGCTAAGGTTTCAAATTCAGTCTTTTCTTTAGCGAGTAATTCATTAAATTGTTGACTTGAATTGAGTTCAATATTGGCTTGTTCTAGTTCTATTTTAAGTTTACTGATTTCTGACTGTAAACTGCGCAAATGCTCGCTGGGGTCAACAAGTGGTTTAAAAGGTTCTGGTTTAAATTGCACACCAGCTTGACTAAAAGATTGGTGAAACCATATCGCTAATTTGTAAGCAACTAAAAGTCCATCTTTTGCTTCTTTGTGCTTGGTTTTAAATTGATGAGTAGCTTTATTCCCTTCAATACGTAATGTATGAAAAAGATTACGGATAATGGGGTCTAATTTGAGTTCATTACTAATCTTATACAACAAATCAGACTGCGAAGTGCGTTCATTAAATTCAATACCAGCCTTGGCAGCAATATGTTGTGCCATTGCTTCAGCTAATTGCCGTAATTTTATTAATGTGGTATTAGGATCACTGCTAAATGCTCGCTCAGCTGTACACGCTAATTCGACAAACAGTGGATCGTGTTCAACTAGAAAACCAAAATTTGATTGCTCTTTAATTATTATCATTAAGCACTATCTCCATTGAAGTTATATCCTTTATCCTTTTTTATTATCTCAAATTTTGTATAATTTTATAGCTATTTTTTTATTTTCTAAGCATTTCTTCGGTAGACTATTTAAGATGGTGATTCGTTAATTAATTTTTTTTGTTGATAAATTTATTTTTATCATTCGACACTCAGCATTTAACCTAGCACTAAAAACTTATCTTTTATATAAAAAAATAAAAAAACATAATAGTAGTAAATAGCAGTTAAATTTATCACATGCGAAATATTAACGACTAAGTTTTAGTTATCGCATCGTTCGTTAAGTTCAACATCAATATTTAGTTATTTATTACGAACGTTGTTTTGCTAGTGATAGTCAATTTTATCTTTTTAAAAGGCTAATAATTTTAAAACATCTGCATGTAAATCTTCACCAATTGGTTATAATAAAATTATAAAAATAAAAAGTGCCATTTTATTGGTGAAAAAAATTACAGGTATAAGAATTTAAGCAATAAAGTGGAAAAAATAGTCAGCAAAATGTAGAAGCTAATTTACTGTAAGAAATGACATTTTAGGATATGGAACTCATTCTGCACTATACATTCTTATTAAAGGCAAAATACCTAACTTTTTGATCCCAATGGCGATTACATGCGACAATATCGAGGACAAGCAGAAGCTTTTTATGATGATGGAGACATCCCTTTTTCAATAGAACAATTTATAAATACCATGCGGAAAATGGTGATTATGTTTCTCAACGTGAAATCACTTTAACACGAGATCAAGCGCTGAATATTGAAAAAAGAATTATTAATGGTAATTATGCAATTGCTCCTTTTTATTTCCCATATTGTGCGTATGCCATTTCATCTGTTTTAGATGAATATGGTCTACAAGAACTTTATTTATTACCTGACTCTTTGGAAGAAGCGGTAAAAAAGATTGAAGATAAAAAAGGACAAGCTAGTGAAAATAAGTAATTTAGTCATTATCGTTTTATTTAATTTTATCGGTGCCTATCTAAGTTACCAATGGTGTTATCGAATGATTATCGCAAAACATCGCACACCAGAATTATATTATTTGATATGTTATGGTTTATGTTATTTCTGTTTTATTCTGATTTCAATCTATCTTCTAAATAAAATAAAAGGACCGATAGGTTTAGTGATTTGCGGAGTGCCAATTGGTATTATAATTCCCGCAATGCCGCCTATTGTCCCAATGTTAGTAATGGAAGATACTAATAAATTTGCTTTTAATCTAGATTTTATTATGGGGATGTTAGGTATCACATCAATGATAACCCTCAATTTTATAATATATCCGGCAATATTATTATGCTGTCATTATTCTATTGGTGGGATACAAAAAATATCAAGTAAGCTTGCTTTGAAGCAATAATCATTTGTCCGAACTAGTCAAAAAGTCGCCCAACTATTTTAAACTGTTGAACTTATTAGATTGGATTGTTGATATTGAATTATCTGCTGTTATTTTAGGCGTTTTATAATAAAAATTAGTAAAATTAGAATCCAAACTAAAATGCTAAATGATTTTTATTGCAGTATTCGATGAACCTATCAGGCAAACATAAAATAGTTATCATAGGTATGACCAAGATTAATTAACTACTGCTAAGTCTAAGAAAAATATGCTATATTATTTTTTAACTGATTTTACAAGGTGATAAAATGGATATAAAACTAACCAAGCATGACAAACGCTATATTGAAGGCACGGATGATGTCTACAGCATTATGCAACGTGTGTTATTGCGTGATAACCAAATCGACCAAGAAAAAGAGCATCTTTGGATGATTGGGATGAATCAAGCTGGTTATATCCTGTATCTCGAACTGATTGCGCTTGGCAGTTATAAATCGGTCGATGTTGAACCGATGAATGTATTTCGTGTTGCGGTAATGAAAAACGCCTCACGCGTGATATTAGTTCATAATCACCCGTCAGGATCGCTGACGCCGTCGGATGCCGATAAAGATATCACCGATCGCCTCATTCAAGTCGGCCGTATTTTGAATATCGACCTAATCGACCACCTAATTATCACCCCTAAATCCTATATTAGCTTCCGCAGTACTAAGCTTATGGACGAGTTAGAACAAAGCCTAAAATACGTACCAACTTATCAAGTGGTTGAACGTATTCGTAAAGAAGAAAAGTTAATTGCTAAAGAGAAGTTGGCGGTTGAAAGGGATAAAACAAAAACAGCTCAACAGAAAGCGAAAGAAATAAAAGTAAAAGCTGAGACTGAAAAGAAAATATTGATTACTGCTTTGTTGGAAAAAGGTGTTTCGGTTGAGGATATTGCTAAAATTCTGGGGATAACGGTGAAGGCGGTGGAGAGGGTTTTGGGGAAAGAGGGATAATTTTTTATTATTCCCCCCTTTAAATTTACAATAATTTGGCAGAATCTGATTTTATTAATATTAAACATTATTTCTTTAATTTACTATGGTTAGATATTTGCCTATTAATTTCATCAAAACTCATAAAATGCCCAGAAATAAAAGAGTTTGCGGCGATTCTCAGCCATTTAAGAAGTGGTTCTAAGCTTTTATAACGATCTATGAGATTATATAGAAAAATAGCTAACTTTTCTTCGCTAGCTAAATTACAAGGATATTTTAATATATTATTGCAACACGCATAGAATACATCATCAACACCACAACTAAAAGGATTATTAACTTTAAACTCTTGTATTGGATTTCTTTGTAAAAATTTTTTTTGAAAATAACAATTAACAATAAATCTAGATAGAATTGTAATAAGAAATTGTTTATATCCTTCAAAATTATCTATTACTTGGGGATACTTATTAAGCATTTTTACAAGCCATTGATCTGCAAAAACATCTTGTGATTTTGCTAATAAAAAAAAGTCATTATAATTTAAAACATAAGGAATACAATTTGACGCATGTAGATACAGACCAAATTTTTTTGTTTGAAAATCTAATGAATCCGTCAATTCAGAAAATAAATTTTTTGGGTTATAAATTTTTATGCCCAAGACTGGTAGAAATTTGCAAAATATTTGATCAATACATAATAAATGCAGATCAAGGCTAATAGCTGCCAATATTGTTGTATATGTGGCAGTATCAATGAATTCTTGAAAATTTAACAATTCAAAAGGGACATCAATAAGTTCAAGATAAACAATATCTGCTATTTTAATTATATGTTTTATTTCATTAATCATATCACCAAAATTTCTTTTTATATCGTCTGACGTGTTTTTTATTAATATTCCATTATCATCAAGACCAATTCTGAAATCTTCACTAAACTCAATTTTTGCTATCCAATTTTCTAAATATGACTTGGTTTCTAATGTTATTTTTATATTTAATCCAGTTTGTTCTAAATTTTTTGATAATTGTGTTAAAGCTAAATAGCAAATAGTATATATATCTAAGATAACATTTTTTGTTAACTCATCCCCCTGCTCAACTAAATCGTGTTTAACATATATATTTTTTGTAAATTGTTCTAAAGCAGCATTAATTGGATCATGTACTTTGCCCATAAGATAGGTTTTGTAAATCATTGGGAATGATGGATTTTTAAAATTTTTATTTTTTTGAAAATCTTTATCAAAAGCACACTTTTCCTCGAAAAATTGTATTATCTGATCGGGATCTTCGGGAAGTTTAAAAGAATAAAAACAATCATTTCCATCATTTAATCTTTCTCTTAGCTTAATAGCTAAATTTACAGCAGTTGTATATGGGCTTGTTCGCTCAAGAATTTCAATGACGTTCATTGAATAACTTCTTCTTTCGCCAATAGAAAGCTCATTTAAGAATTTTGCTATTGGTGAAGAAGCATTTAAAATCATTTCATGATTAACTTTTGGATTTTCTACAATTAATTTAGTGATGACTTTATCATCTGATTTATAAGTTATACCACCCAAGCAATTAATGATTTTGTCAGAAACTAATATTTCGGTATTAACTTTTGAACCAAATTCCACATCATTGATACTAAAACTAAAATCGGTAAGATAAGTAGCTGTTGTTCTATTTGGGGATTGGATAAACCATGAAACAATAATCTTTTCAGCTTTATTAAAAAGATTATTGTTAGCCATCAATATTAATAAGCGAGTTCCTACTCGACTTGGTTCATTAAAGAGTTCTTCTGGAATATCATTCAAAACACATTCAATTTTATTTTTTTTTAATTTTATATTTAAATGAACTAAGCATTCCCAAGAAGTTAGGCTTAATCTGTTAAAATTAAGTCCTTCTTTAATTATTTTTTCAGCTTCAATAAAATTCCCAACAAATGAGGTAATTGCCGATTTTATAATATAAATATCGCTATTCCATGTTTCTTTTTGAACTTTATCTAAAAATTGAGATAGCTGTAAATATTGTTGTCCTTTATATAAACTATTAATGTATATATAAATCAACCATGAATTCCAAAAATCATCATGAGATATAATTAAAAACTTAAGCAATTTGCTTGCTTCATAAGCTAAATCTATATTAAGTAATCTTTCAGCCATCTCTAGAATATATTCAGGGTTTAATTCATTTATTATTTCAGAATATTTATTTATAAAAGTATAAAAAACGCTTTGAATTTTACGAATTTGTTTGAAATCTTTATTATTAAGCACAGATAATATTTCTAAATAAAATGAATTGAAGTCGGATTCTATTTTATCCTCTGTGGCAAACTGTCCATACTCTTTAAGCCAATTTCTTATTTGTTGTGGAGAAGCTACGCGACTTAAAAGAAAAACTTCTTTTGGCGAAATCTGGTTTTTCCTTAATACATTGTCTAATACTTCTTTTTGATAATTATCATCATCAAATACTTTATTAAAATCTATTTCTGACGTATCAGAACTCCTAGTAACAACATTTTTATCGATACATTGAGCTACAAATTCATCTACTTTTTCTACTTCATTTTTATATTTTCTACATAATGATAATAAGCCATCATGATCACCGCGTATATAATGAATAATAGGTGTTGCAATATTAAAAATACGATAATCTTTACATCCAGATTCTTCAAATAAGTGTATTATCTGATTAGAAATATCCAATATTTCATTTCGTTGTTCTGAAGTACAAAGCCAATAATGGACTACGCTTATGATTGGATTTAATTTGACAGCTCTGGCGAATAAAAGTAAAAACTTGCTATTATAAGAGTTAAAATTAAGATTTAAAAAATCAGCGACCGCGTACGCGATATCTCCTTTATTATGACGCAAAGCCCCACAAACAATTCCTTCTAATTCATGTTCTGTTAGAGAAAATTTTTCAAAATTAAAGATTGTTTCTAACTCTTCTGAATCGGCTAAAAAATAGAAATAAGATTTTTTAGCAAATTCTCCAGGTTTGCTTTCATGTTTGTAACGTTCCAATGCTTCGTGATGTTTATTTTGCTTATGAAGTAATTCAATCAAAGCAGATAAACATAGATCCTTAATTAATGAATTTTCATATTTGGTCAAATAAGTATTGATAACAAATAAGGCATTTTCTAAATTTTCTTTTTCAATTAAATTACTATGTATTGAAAGTGTTTCAATTATTGCTGAACTTTCTTCATCTATATTATTAAAGGACTTTAAAACAGTAAGTTTTATTTTTGCCTCATCTGCTTTATAATCTCGTAAGTCATTAAGAATATCTAAAACAATCTTTCGAAGATTTTCTGGAACAATGTCAGCATATATAAATAAATTATTAGTACTTATATTATTTACATATTTATTACCATAAACATTATCACCAGAACCTTTATGAATTTGATGTGGAATAGACGATTCATTTTTATTCATTATTATTCCCGTTAGTAATTTTATTGCCAATGATATTATCGCCAGTTCCTGAGTGAATTTGAATATTAACATTACGCGCAGAAATATTGCCTAACAAATTCTTCAATTCATTCGAAGAATTTATTTTATTTTCTATCGCTTTTTCACTCATCTCATCATTTAAATTTAATTTTTGTAGTTTGTCTGCTAAATTCTCTAGCGTTGTATCATCAATTAACCAATTTTTTAATCGACTAGCTAATGCATTTTTAGTTATTGACAAACCACCTTTGAATATATCGTAAATAGCTCCAGATAATATTGTTGTTGTTAAAAATCCCATAATCCAAACCTTCTTATAACAAGTTATCGTTTACACATAAAACACTGTATAATTATACAATAGATTTAAATTTCAACACATAAAAATATATGCAACAATATTGATAATTTTTTCAATCGAATATTTAAAAAAAACAAAGCAGAAATAATACCTGTCGCTTAAAAAGTAATTGTCATAATTTAGTTTGAGTTTGCAAGTTAAAGCAAAAGCTTTATGGCCGACTAATGAAAAACAACCAAAATCAGGATTGTTTGGTTTAACAGATAGTCACGAACAAGCCTATTCAAGCTATGGGCGTTGCTGCGCGTTATGCTTGGATTAATCGAATTGTGATTACCGAATTGATACGTAAATCGCTTTCAACTATTTTTCATCAAGATGATAGTCAACTCGTGGTCGATATTTCGCACAATATCATTTTGCCTGAACATGAGATGAATATTCATCGTAAAGGGGCGACGCCTGCTTATGCTGGTCAGATAGCTTTAATCCCAGGTTCAATGGGTGATCACTCTTATGTAGCAGTGGGTAAAGGCCATGCTGATTGGTTATGGTCTTGTTCACACGGTGCTGGTCGAGCAGAAAGACGACAGGCTATGCGTAGCAAAAAAGTCGAATATGATAAGGTTAATTTGCCATGGCAATGTATTACTTTAAAAGAAGAACGCCTACGTGAAGAGGCCCCTACAGCCTATAAACCTATCACACCAGTGATTAAAGCACAACAAAACGCCGGTTTGATTCAAACAGTGGTCAAACTTAAACCGTGGGTTACGTTTAAGGTGTAACATTCGAAATAGCATTTTGTGCAATAATTTCTTATTTTATCAACGTATTAAATTTTAACACAAAATGCTTTTTATAAAGAAAAATGATAACTATTTTTTATCACACCAACAGCGTAGACCGATACTGTAAATTTGGTTGTTTAATCGAGTGTTCATCATCAATAATTACTAGCTCTTGAACATTTTTTGTTTGGTAAGAGATTAACGACTTAATTTAATTTTATTTAATTCAATTTTTATTATAGTCACCTATGCTATTCTTCGACCAAAATTAGCAGAATAATATCTATATATAGCAAATATTTCTGCTACGACTCCCTATTTTATGTAAATCTCTGTATGTAGAGCAAATTAACCAATAGTGAATATATTGATACCATTTAGTTTTAAACTCAATACTTACTCAATAGCAGATCTTATCATGCGTCATTTTTCCTAGGTTGAAACGACATTTCAGGAGATAAAGAAAAACTATCTCATAGTTGAGTAAAAAGATGGTATTGTTAGAAAAATGAATAACACGTTAATTGATATTTATTGACCAATCACTATCATAAATAATCTTATAGCGATCTCAAAAACGCTCTAACAGCTCTTTTTAGGATTGTGAAGATATGACAAAAACAAATTTTATTTATATTGCCATTAACTTAATTTTTAACTAAAAGTAAAATAATATGTTGATACTTTACAATAAAACCTCCGTTCTATACAATATCCCCGCTTTCCTGAATATACTATTACAGGAAAATAATGAAATAGAGTTTAAAATTACAATAAAATCGAATATTTTTCATAATATTAACTGTTTACAGCATTAAAAATAAAATTGTTGCGTAGTTATTTTTACGCTATACAATCAATAAATTTTTATTCTTTTATTTGTAATAAGGATTTATTTTATTTAAATTTTTTAATCATCTAATTAAAAAAAGGAGTTTTCATGGAAACTAAATCTGAGTTTGTTGGGAATAACCGTTCTGTCGTTGTAACTCTTTTATTGTGGTTTTTCCTCGGTACATTTGGTGTTTATAGGATGTATTTAGGTAAAGTCGGAACTGGTATTTTAATGCTTGTTTTAACAATAATTGGCTTTATTACTCTCCCTATAATAATTGGTATTTTTATATTAATTGGGCTTTTTATTTGGTGGATAGTTGATTTAGTTTGCATACTAAAATCACCGAAAATAAATCAAATGCCATAAATTTAAAATTTTCACAAAACTATAATTACTAAAACGACAAAACTAGAAGTTTGTTTTATTAACTCTAGTTTTATCTTTAGTAGTAATTTACAACTATTATAGAAAGGAAAGTTCCTCTTAATAAAGTCAGATCCAACTGAGGAACAGCTTCCTTCTTAACAGATTGAAATTTCATTTAAATTAATAGTTCAACTTTAAATTATTGTAATGTAGTTCTTTATTATTCAAAACACAAAAAACCTATTTCATTAATCACTTTGCTATGTTAAATCATATAGCCTTTGTTTTTATCATCATATCTTAAGTACTACCTTGTTTGTGGTATTCGGCAGTCATATCATATTATAAATATAAACTCACTACCCAAATAATATTAATATCCAGTCGCTAAACCATCCTCTCTAGGGTCGTTTGCGCCCATTAGTAGATGATGATTTGCATCGATAAGAATGGCACGGTATGACCCATGGTATCGGTGTAATCATCAACAATTTGCACATCATGTCCACGTAATTTGAGGGAATGAATCACATCGTTAGGTATGCGTTCTTCAACTTTAAGATTATTGGAAGATGCATCCCATGTGCGCCCGTGCAACCATCTAGGTGCATTAATGGCTACAAGTAAAGGAAATCCTAATTAGGTTGGGTTATTTCCATCTATACCTAATTCATAAATTATCATAGATTTATTAAACTTTAATTATACATTCCCTCATATTCTTCAATATTTATAAATTCAACACCGGTTGGATTTAGTTTTTTGATTTCATCAATTACTGATTTATGATATAAATAAATTCCGGGCTCTTCTAATAATCTCCATCCCAAACGTTTGTTTAATGGAATTTTTTTTAAAACTTCTCTGTCTAAGACATATTTGTTAATAAAGTACATATCACATTTTTCGTCGTATTTATAATCTGATTTTTCTTTGTCCAATGCTTCAAACGTATTATCATCAACGTAAATACAGTAATAATCATCAATGTAGCCACCTTTCCGGTCTGAAAGCTCTATCGGTACAATACGCACCCCTTCCATATTCATAGCTAACATTATGTTGGCAATTTTTTTAGTAACAAAATCTTTAGAGCCTGTTAAGTAATCGGCTAATACAGGATGACGAGGTAAAGGATCTCCCAATTGAGCCTTGATTATTTCTTTTCTTTGATCTAAGAGATCAATCATTGGAAAAGCCTGATCTTCTTTACACATCATGAAATAATATTCAAAATCTTTCATATTTTATTTTTCATCCTCTCAAATGTAGATATTAAAAATAAGTTCAATTTTAACTTTTATTATACATGGCTCAATATAAAATAAAGACTACTGATAAAATAAAAATGCAATACTGTTGATAATTAAATAACAAACTAATAGTAATATAAAATTTTTTAATTAATTACACTTATCAATTGAATAGAACGATATATATTAGAAAAAAGGGCTTTTCTTTTCAGACATAGAACATGACATAATGAATATACATTTTTTTGTTTCGAGAACAGAAAACAACGCGGTAATGATGCCTATAGCTTAAAAAATATTTGTCTTAATTTAGTTTGAGTTTGCAAGATAAAGCAAAAGTTTTATGGTCGACTAATGAAAAACAACCAAAATCAGGATTGTTTGGTTTAACAGATAGTCACGAACAAGCCTATTTACAAGCTATGGGCGTTGCTGCGCTTTATGCTTGGATTAATCGAATTGTGATTACCGAATTGATACGTAAATCACTTGCAACTATTTTTCATCAAGATAATAGTCAACTCGTGGTCGACATTTCGCACAATATCATTTTGCCTGAACATGAGATGAATATTCATCGTAAAGGGGCAACGCCTGCTTATGCTGGTCAGATAGCTTTAATCCTTGGCTCAATGGGTGATCACTCTTATGTAGCAGTGGATAAAGGTCATGCTGATTGGTTATGGTCTTGTTTACACGGTACTGGTCGAGCAGAAAGACGACAAGCTATGCGTAGCAAAAAAGTCGAATATGATAAGGTTAACTTACCTTGGCAATGTATTACTTTAAAAGAAGAGCGGCTACGTGAAGAGGCTCCCACGGCCTATAAACCTATCACACCTGTAATTGAAGCACAGCAAAACGCCGGTTTGATTCAAACAGTGGTTAAATTTAAACCGTGGATTACGTTTAAAGTATAATTTTGATAAAACCATGTTAGTTTTGGCTAGTGTGGTTTAGTATTGTGGTATTAATATTTTTAAATAAAAAAGGCGTACAATGTACGCCTTTCTTACTTGTTTGCATCGGTGATGCAATAGAAGGTTTTAAATTATTTAATAACCTTAGCAACAACACCCGCACCAACAGTACGACCACCTTCACGAATCGCAAAACGTAAACCTTCTGCCATCGCGATTGGGTGAATTAATGATACTGACATTTTGATGTTATCGCCTGGCATTACCATTTCTACGCCTTCCGGTAATTCGATTGTACCAGTCACGTCAGTTGTACGGAAGTAGAACTGTGGACGGTAACCTTTGAAGAATGGAGTGTGACGACCACCTTCATCTTTACTTAAGATATACACTTCTGATTCGAAATCAGTATGTGGGGTGATTGAACCTGGTTTTGCTAATACTTGACCACGTTCGATTTCTTCACGTTTAGTACCACGAAGTAATACACCTACGTTTTCACCAGCACGACCTTCGTCTAGTAATTTACGGAACATTTCAACACCAGTACAAGTTGTTTTTGCTGTTGGTTTGATACCAACGATTTCAACATCTTCACCAACTTTGATAATACCGCTTTCTACACGACCTGTTACCACTGTACCACGACCTGAAATTGAGAACACGTCTTCAATTGGTAATAGGAATGGTTTGTCGATGTCACGTTGTGGCTCTGGGATATAAGTGTCTAATGCTTCCGCTAATTCAACAATTTTGTCTTCCCATGCTGCATCGCCTTCTAACGCTTTTAACGCTGAACCACGAATAACTGGTGTATCATCACCTGGGAAGTCGTATTGAGATAGAAGTTCACGTACTTCCATTTCAACTAATTCTAATAACTCTTCATCATCAACCATATCACATTTGTTTAAGAATACGATGATGTAAGGAACACCTACTTGACGACCTAAAAGGATGTGCTCACGAGTTTGTGGCATTGGACCATCAGTTGCTGCTACTACTAAAATAGCACCGTCCATTTGCGCTGCACCGGTGATCATGTTTTTAACATAGTCAGCATGGCCTGGGCAGTCTACGTGTGCGTAGTGACGAGTTGGTGTATCGTATTCAACGTGTGAAGTATTGATGGTAATACCACGTGCTTTTTCTTCTGGTGCGTTATCGATTTGATCGAATGCACGAGCTTGTCCGCCGTATTTTTTAGCAAGTACAGAAGTAATTGCAGCAGTTAAAGTTGTTTTACCATGGTCAACGTGGCCGATTGTACCAACGTTAACGTGGGGTTTTGTACGTTCAAATTTTTCTTTAGACATCTTAATGTTCCTTTATTAAATCACTTCCCTCATTTTGTAGGGAAGTGTTACTTTATTTATATAAATAATTATTTCGCTTTACGAGCTTCAATAATTGCTGTTACGATGTTTGAAGGTGCTTCGTTATACTTCAAGAACTCCATAGAGTAAGAAGCACGACCTTGTGTTTGTGAACGAAGGTCTGTCGCATAGCCAAACATTTCTGAAAGAGGTACTTGCGCACGAACAGTTTTACCTGTTGCAGTATCATCCATGCCTTCGATCATACCACGACGACGGTTTAAGTCACCGATAACGTCACCCATATAATCTTCAGGGGTTTCAACTTCTACTTTCATAATTGGTTCTAAAAGCACAGGTTTAGCTTTCATGAAGCCTTCTTTAAATGCCATTGATGCGGCAAGTTTAAAGGCAATTTCAGATGAGTCGACATCATGGTAAGAACCAAAATGTAAACGCACACCGAGATCCACAACTGGATAACCAGCTAAAGGCCCTGATTTCAATTGCTCTTGGATACCTTTATCTACTGCAGGAATAAATTCACCCGGAATTACCCCACCTTTGATTTCGTTAACAAATTCGTAACCAGCACCACCCGCTTCTAATGGATACATGTCGATAACAACATGACCGTATTGACCACGACCACCAGATTGTTTTGCATGTTTTCCTTCGATGTCTTTAACTGTTGTACGAATTGTTTCACGGTAAGCAACTTGAGGTTTACCGACATTCGCTTCAACGTTAAATTCACGTTTCATACGGTCTACGATGATTTCAAGATGCAATTCACCCATACCAGCAATGATAGTTTGGTTTGATTCTTCATCAGTCCAGACACGGAATGATGGATCTTCTTTTGCCAAACGACCTAAAGCAATACCCATTTTTTCTTGGTCAGCTTTAGTTTTTGGTTCAACTGCAACCGAGATAACCGGCTCAGGGAATTCCATTCTTTCAAGAATAATTGGTGAATTTTCAGCACAAAGCGTATCACCAGTTGTGACATCTTTAAGACCGATTGCTGCTGCAATGTCACCTGCACGAACTTCTTTGATTTCTTCACGTTTGTTCGCATGCATCTGTACGATACGACCAAAGCGTTCTTTACGATCTTTAACTGAGTTAAGCACTGAGTCACCAGAGTTAACTACACCAGAGTAAACGCGGAAGAAGGTTAAGTTACCAACAAATGGGTCAGTTGCAATTTTAAATGCAAGTGCAGCAAATGGTTCATCATCACTTGAATGACGTTCTGCTGGTTCACCATTTTGTAATTCACCTTTAATCGCAGGAACATCGGTTGGTGCAGGTAAATACTCAATAACTGCGTCAAGCATGAACTGAACGCCTTTATTTTTAAATGCACTACCACATGTTACCAAGATGATTTCGTTAGCAAGTACGCGTTCACGTAGTGCTTTTTTAACTTCTTCTTCAGTTAACTCATCACCACCTAGGTATTTTTCCATTAACTCTTCGTTAGCTTCTGCTGCAGCTTCGATTAAGTTTGCACGCCATTCTTCGACTTGCTCAACCATGTCAGCTGGTACATCTTCATAAGTAAAGGTTGTACCTTGGTCTGCATCATTCCAGTTAATTGCTTTACGTTTAAGTAAATCAACAACACCAGTAAAGCCTTCTTCTGCACCGATTGGTAATACTAATGGAACAGGCACTGCCGCTAAACGTGTTTTGATTTGCTCAACCACACGTAAGAAGTTAGCGCCCATACGGTCCATTTTGTTTACAAATGCGATACGCGGAACTTTATATTTGTTAGCTTGGCGCCATACTGTTTCTGATTGAGGTTGAACACCACCAACCGCACAGTAAACCATAACTGCACCATCAAGAACACGCATAGAACGTTCTACTTCGATGGTGAAGTCAACGTGTCCCGGGGTGTCGATGATATTGATACGGTGTGGTTCAAATTGTTGTCCCATACCAGACCAGAATGCAGTTGTAGCCGCAGACGTGATAGTAATACCACGTTCTTGTTCTTGTTCCATCCAGTCCATGGTAGCTGCGCCATCATGAACCTCACCAATTTTGTGACTTACGCCAGTGTAAAACAAAATACGTTCAGTAGTTGTCGTTTTACCTGCGTCAATATGTGCACTGATACCGATATTACGGTAGCGTGCTATAGGGGTTGTACGAGCCATATTAATCCTCTATTTAGAATCGTTTGCTTAATAAAATATCATTTAGGTTGACTGACAGTAGATATGTGCTGTCAGTCTAATTTCAAGCCACTTAATACAAGTGGAAAGATTACCAACGATAGTGTGCAAACGCTCTATTAGCCTCAGCCATACGATGAACATCTTCGCGTTTTTTCACAGCAGTGCCTTTATTTTCAAAAGCATCCATAAGTTCATTCGCAAGGCGTAGAGCCATTGATTTATCGCCACGTTTACGAGCAGCTTCTACAATCCAACGCATTGCAAGTGCATTACGACGAACAGGGCGCACTTCAACAGGAACTTGGTATGTAGAACCACCAACGCGACGAGACTTAACTTCTACAGTTGGTCTTACGTTATCTAGTGCAACTTCGAAAGCTGCTAAGTGGTCTTTTCCACTACGCTCAGCTAATTTATCAAGAGCTGAATATACGATTGATTCTGCGATAGATTTTTTACCATCTATCATTAAAATATTTACAAATTTCGCCAGCAAATCTGAACCGAATTTCGGATCAGGTAGAATTTTTCTTTGACCGACAACATGACGACGTGGCATTGGAATACTCCGTTTATATGTTATAAATTTTCAGGTTTACCCAAAACTCAAATGAGTTAAATGGAATTATATAGTTTGGCCTTACTTAACGGAGTTCCATTAAGCTTTAGGTCGTTTTACACCGTATTTAGAACGGCTTTGTTTGCGATCTTTAACACCTGCGCAGTCTAATGCACCACGAACAGTGTGATAACGAACACCAGGTAAATCTTTAACACGACCACCGCGGATTAAAATCACGCTATGTTCTTGCAAGTTATGACCTTCACCACCGATGTAAGAAGTAACTTCAAAACCGTTGGTTAAACGTACACGGCATACTTTACGTAATGCTGAGTTAGGTTTTTTCGGTGTAGTCGTGTAAACACGAGTACAAACACCGCGTTTTTGCGGGCATGCTTCAAGTGCAGGAACGTTACTTTTAACTTCCTTAAGTGCTCTCGGTTTGCGTACCAGCTGATTAATTGTTGCCATTAATAAGCTCCTGATTAATTAAAATAAATTTAAAATTGCATTTTAGATACGTAATTAATAACTGTAGACCAAAACCTAAATATATAAGTTTTGGGTCGCAAGATTCTAGACCTCAACAAGGATAATGTCAAGTTTTTGCTCGCATTTAACTATCGAACATAGACTTTATTCATTGGTAAGAAAATGCCCAATAAATGAGTAATAAAAAGTTTCACTTTTTAAGTGTACGCCAACTGAAAGGGGGATATATTAGTTAAAGATTGAGGGGGGTCCTCATCAATAGCATTGATGAGGAATGACGATTAATGATGATCAATAAAGATAAATTTAAGTGCAAATAGTACAGCAAAAATGATGACACAAAGATTGAGTTCTTTAAATTTACCGGTAAAGGTTTTTAATACCACATAAGAGATAAAACCAAGTGCAACCCCTTCAGTAATGGCGAAAGCAAAAGGCATCATTAAGGCAGTAATAAAGGCAGGTGTTGCGTCAGTTAAATCAGACCAGTTAACTTTCACTAAACTTGATACCATTAATATTCCCACAAATATTAGTGCGCCAGATGTTGCATAAGTCGGGACTAAATGCGCTAAAGGTGATAAGAATGTCATCATTAAAAATAAAATCCCAACGACAACAGCAGTTAAACCTGTGCGACCACCTACGGAAATACCCGCTGAACTTTCAATGTAAGTGAGAACTGATGAAGTCCCAAAAAGCCCACCAAGTGAAGAGCTGAAACTATCAATTAATAATGCTTGACGCATTTTAGGAAAGCGTCCTTTTTCGTCTGAAATGCCAGCTTTGTCGGTCAAGGCTAAAATCGTACCTGATGAATCAAATAAGCTGACGATCATGACGGAAAATATCACGCCCATTATACCGATATTAAGCGAACCGGCTAAATCAACATGACCGACTACGCTTGAAACACTTGGTGGAATAGAGGCGACGCCTTCATAATGAATATTAGGATCCAGCCACAGAGCAAGCAATGTGACCACGAGAATAGAGATTAAAACCGCTGCATGGAAGTTGCGCGCAGCTAAAATAATAATAATGAAAAAACCCAGAGAACCTAATAAGACTTTAAGAGATAGAATATTGCCTAAGGTTAATAATGTTGATGGAGAACTAACCACAATCCCCATATTTTGAAAGCCCATAAATGCAATAAACAGTCCAATACCCGCACTGATACCAACACGTAAACATTGTGGAATATGTTCTATTAGCCAATGGCGAACTTTAAAAAGAGATAGTGCAAAAAAGATTAACGATCCCCAAAATATAGCGCCCATTCCCACTTGCCAAGAATAGCCCATTGCGCCACACATGCCATAGGCAAAAAATACATTGAGTCCCATAGCCGGCGCCAACGCTATCGGTAAATTAGCAAACATACCCATTAAAATCGATGCAAAGGCTGTTACTAAACAGGTTAATACAAATACTGCTGAGGTGTCCATGCCTGTTGCCGACAAAATGGAAGGATTAACAAAGATGATATAGACCATTGTAAGAAATGTCGTACATCCTGCAATCACTTCAGTACCAATGGTGGTTTTTTTTGCTTTCAATTGAAATATTTTTTCGAATATTGAATTCATAAGTTAAGGCCTAGTTTAGGTTAATAATAATGAATATTTGTATAATGCCATAACCACATTTTTGCTTATCATTAGTCAAGCATGACAATTGTGGTGATTGGCTTGCTTATACAGTACAAAATTCACTGCATTATTATTACCGCTTCTTTTAACAGGTCAAGCATTATTCTGCTCAGTCTTTATTGATAAATACCTGTATTAAAAACTGACTTTAATAGTAAATTTCATATAGTCATTAAGTTGCGATGATGAAATAGTAAATCCTGATTAAATTAATCATAATTTATCTGCGTATTTTATAGCATCTTTAAATAGATAGTAGGATAGGTGTTTACCTGTTTTGGGCTAACTCATCTGTTTATAGTGTAATGGAGACAAATCTAATCACTTGTTATTGTTTTGTTAGAAGACGAAAATAATCCTTAAAACCAATTGTTCAACATCTAATGTTGGATTTTTAATGAGGATAAAGAATATTGAATGGTTTTTAAGATATCGTAACTCATTAATAATGAGTTACGATTGAGTATGCCCTTGGTTCATTAAATTGAATCAAGTTTGTTCAGAGTAATTTTAACTTTTAAAATACGATGGCTTTCAATTTCAGCTATTTCAAATAGGTAATCACCTATTTGCATGGTCTCACCGACTTCAAGTAAATGCTGTGCTTTTTCCATCAATAATCCTGCAAGAGTATGGTATTCACGTTTATCATCAATTGGGATTGGGACAAATCGAACCAACTCTTCAACCGGGATATAGCCATTGGCAATCCACGTATTATCATCCAGACATTGAATATCATGTTTGGCGTCAATTTCTTCCTCTTCGGTCGGAAAATCGCCAGCGATAGTTTCGATGATGTCGGTGACTGAAACCACGCCTTGCATGGAACCAAATTCATCAACTACAAAAGCAAAATGGGTTTTGGCTTTTTTAAATTGTTCTAACGCAACAAGTAACGATACCGTTTCGGGAAAGATTAGCGGTTGCTTAATTAAAGCGTTAATATCGATTGGCTCTTTATTTTGCAAAACATCTTTTAACAGGTCGTTAACTTGAATAATGCCTAAAGGTTCATCAATCGACGCATTATCAGTCACGACTAATCGTGAATGAGGATTTTCAAAAATCTCTTTCAAAATTGTTTCACGGTCGTCATTGATATTAACCATATCAACATCTAACCTTGCTGTCATAATACTGCTGACCGATCGCTTTGCCAGTCCAAGAACGCGTTCAACCATGTTGAGTTCTTGATGGTTAAAGACAGATTCTTTTTTATTGTTATCTGATACCGTATCAATTGTGTGAGTATCCGGATCTTCTTCAACATCGCCTTTCAGTAGATGTAAGATCGCTTCGGCAGTCCGTTCTCGCAGAGGTTTTTTATTCAATGCTTTGCGACGATTGAATATGGCTAACTGATTAAAAAACTCAATCATGATTGAAAAACCAATAGCGGCATATAAGTAGCCTTTTGGAATGGCAAAACCAAATCCTTCTGCAACTAAACTAAAGCCGATCATTAATAAAAAGCTCAAGCAAAGAATAACAATGGTGGGATGCGAATTGACAAAATAGGCTAAAGGTTTACTTGCGACCATCATAATGCAAATTGCCACACAAACGGCAATAATCATGACAGGAATATTTTCAACCATACCGACCGCCGTAATCACAGAATCGAGAGAAAACACGGCATCTAAAATAACGATTTGTACAACGACAGTCCAAAAGTGTGAGGTTTTTTTCGATTTTCCTTCTTCGTGAGCTGCACCTTCAAGACGTTCATTGAGTTCCATGGTGGCTTTAAACAGTAAAAATATGCCTCCCACTAACATAATAAGTTGGCGGGCATTGAAACTAATACCAAACGCTGTAAATAGTGGTGTCGTGAGTGTGACTAACCAACCGGTGAACATTAATAAAATAATGCGAGTAATTAATGCAAAAGCAAGACCAGTGATGCGTGCTTTATCGCGTTGGTGTGGTGGAAGCTTCTCGGCAAGAATGGCAATAAAAACAATGTTATCAATACCAAGGACGATTTCAAGTACAATCAGGGTGGATAAACCAATCCAGATCGTAGGATCCATGATCCATTCCATATGTCAGGTGATTACCTCTAATAAACACAGCACATGCTGCGTTCTAATTTTCTATGTAATTGACTAAATAATCAATAAAATATTTATGAATTTTGCATAATTTGGCAAAAAGTTTTATTTTTATGGGTGTTTGAGTTTAAGGTTAACTTCGCCAAAATGTTGGTGTAAAAAGGACTAATAATGTAAATATTTCTAGTCGTCCAAATAGCATATCGACCACCATCACCCATCTCACCACATCACTGACATGGGCAAAATTATCACTGACACTACCAAGCCCCACACCTAAATTATTGAGTGAAGAGGCAACAATATAAAAAGAGTCGGTTGCATCAACACCTGTTGCCATAATGACAAATAAACTAATTAGAAAAACTAAAGCGTAAGCAGAAAAGAATCCCCAAACTGATTCGATAATTCGTTCAGGTACAACTCGATGATTTAATTTTAAGGTATAGATAGCGTTTGGATGAATTAATCGTTTTAGCTCACGCGAACCTTGCATAAATAAAAGTAGTACTCTGACCACTTTTAAGCCCCCCCCCGTCGAACCGGCACAACCACCAATGAACGAGGCACAAAGTAGAAAAATAGGTAATGATGAAGGCCAAGTATTAATATCATCTACAGAAAATCCTGCTGTCGATGATATGGACACGACTTGTAATATGATTTTATCAATACTAAGGCGATGAGGTTTATAGAAAAATATAACCACTGCGCATATGGCAATTAGTATTAATAGAATGAAAATAAAGGTTCTAAACTCTTGGTCTCGCCAGTAAACTTTTATTGAAAAACCGCTTAATGCAGCAAAATGGAGCGCAAAGTTACAGCCAGATAAGATTAAAAATAGGGTAACAATATAGTTGATTGCCGGGCTATTAAAGTAAGCCAAATTATCATCATGGGTGGAAAATCCCCCCATTGAAATCGTTGAAAAGCTGTGGGAGATAGCATCAAATACATTCATGCCTGCAAACCACAAGCAGATTGCGCATAGTGTGGTAAGTAGAATATAGATTGACCAAAGGGTTTTTGCTGTTTCGGCAATACGTGGTCGCATTTTACTGTCTTTTTGTGGGCCGGGAATTTCAGCACGATAAAGTTGCATCCCCCCGACACCTAGTAAAGGTAGGATAGCAACCGCTAACACGATTATCCCCATTCCGCCAAGCCATTGCAGTAATTGTCGATAAAACAGTAACGCTTTAGGTAAATGGTCTAACTTCACAATGGTGGTTGCCCCCGTTGTTGTTAGACCAGAAAATGATTCGAAAAATGCTGTCGTTAAGTTTAAATTAATGTGATTATCAAAAATAAATGGAAAAGCGCCAATTGTGCCTAACACAACCCAAAATAGCACCACAATAAAAAAGCCTTCACGGGTGTTAAGTTCGTGACGTTGGTGTCGATTTGGTAACCACAACAAGCCGCCTAAAATCAAGGCTGCAAAAAAAGAACGAAGAAATATCGCACCAGCGCCATCACGATAAATTAATGCGACCAGAGCAGGTAATAACATGAAAACAGATAATAATGTTATCAATAATCCTACAATTCGAATAATTGAACGCCAATGCATCATCGTTGTTGTCTCTATTTAAATCCGCGCGATACTTTTATGAGATCATAAGCAGCTTGAATCTCTTGAGCGCGTTTTTTGGCAGCTTCAAGCATCTCTTTAGGTAAGCCTTTTGACACTAACTTATCGGGATGATGCTCATTCATTAGTTTTCGATATGCTTTTTTTATTTCTGTAATTTCGGCTGATGATTCGATACCTAAAATTTTGTATGCATTTTGTAGATCTGATTGTGCTGAACGACCTTGATAGCCCTGATGTTGATGATTTTGTTGATATTGGTAATGCTGATCTTGGTATTGATTTTGGTGATAACCATTTTGACGAAAATGGTAGCTTCCCATCATCATTTTAATATACATGGTCATTTGTTGACGAGGAATATTAAATTCTTCTGCCACAATATACAATATTTGTGACTCTTTTTCATCTAAATGACCATCAACCAGTGCCGCTTGAATGAGTTGTTCACAAAAAATATTTAACACATTACGTCGAAAGCGGTATTGAATATATATCTCTTTTAAACGAGCTCGAAGAGGGTAATCCGCAGCTTTACCTCGATTAAATGAGTCTTGCGCAAGTCGTCGACTGTTGCTATCAAGTTGTAGTCTATCCATAAAATGGCGTGCAAGATTGATGTCATCTTGTGTGACCACGCCTTTTGCTTTACTGAGATGACCAAGTACTTCAAAAACAATGGTTAAATATAAAGTTGGATTAGTTTGAGTTCTTTGCTGGTTTAACTTGTTACAAAGGGTTTGATAGAGCATTGGACCAACAAAAAATCCAAGTAAATAACCCCATCCCGATTTTAATACAATGCTTAATACAAAGCCTGTAATAATCGCCCAAATAAAAGACATACTATTTGTTTACCTCAATTCGATCTATTTTTTGTAGTCCACGTGGTAAAGCGCTACCTTTACGAGCACGTTCTGCCCTAAATTTTTGTAAATCAACAGGATTTAGGGTAAGTTTGCGTTTGCCAACATATAAGGTGATGGATGTTTCCGGTGTAATTAAAATCATATAAGCAAGGCTGTCATCTGCATTGGATAATGAGATTATTTTGTTTCCTTTGCCTTTTGCCAGTTCGGGAAGATCTTTTACAGGGAAAATAAGCATCCGTCCTGCTTGGGTAATGGATAAAAGTAAGCTTTCATCATTTGAAATTTCAATAGGCGTGAGTACTTTCGCATTATTCGGTAGATTAATTATGGCTTTACCGTTTCGGTTACGTGCGACTAAATCACTAAATTGACATATAAATCCATACCCCGCACTTGAGGCAAGTAAAAATTTTTGATTGTCATTTGCTGACATCAATACATGTTCAACGCTTGCACCAGCAGGTAATGCTAATTTACCCGTAAGTGGTTCGCCTTGTCCTCGCGCTGAAGGTAATGTATTGGGTTCAATGGCATAGCTACGGCCCGTTGAGTCAATAAATACCACAGGTTGATTACTTTTTCCTTTTGCAGCCGCTTTAAAACTATCGCCAGCTTTGTAACTCAGTCCCGTTGGATCAATATCATGACCTTTAGCCGCTCTTACCCAACCCATTTCAGATAAGACAATGGTCACCGGTTCTGACGGTATTAGTTCTTGTTCGGTAATGGCTTTTGCTTCACTGCGTTCAACAATCGGAGAACGGCGTTCATCCCCGTATTTATCAGCGTCTTGTTGAAGCTCTTTTTTAATTAAACTATTCAATTTTCTAGGTGAACCGAGTAATGCTTGAAGCTGATCACGCTCTTTAGCGAGATCACTTTGCTCACCTTTGATACGCATCTCTTCAAGTTTAGCTAAATGGCGAAGTTTTAACTCTAAAATCGCTTCAGATTGGATTTCAGTTAAATTAAACCGTTGCATTAACTCTGTTTTAGGATCGTCTTCATAGCGAATAATATTAATGACTTCATCGATATTCAAAAAGGCAATAAGTAAACCATCTAAAATATGAAGGCGTTTTAATACTTTGTCTAAACGGAAGTTTAAACGTCTGGTTACCGTATTACGACGATATTCTAACCATTCAGTTAAAATCTCAACTAACCCTTTGACGGATGGGCGATTGTCTAGCCCAATCATATTCATATTGACCCGATAGCTTTTTTCCAGATCGGTTGTGGCAAATAGGTGATTCATGACCTGTTCTAAGTCAACACGATTAGAGCGAGGTACAATGACGAGTCGTGTTGGATTCTCATGATCAGATTCATCACGTAAATCTTCAATTAATGGTAGTTTTTTGGCACGCATTTGTGAGGCAATTTGCTCTAAAATTTTCGCACCAGAAACTTGATGTGGCAGATCAGTGATAACGATATCACCTTCTTCTTTTTTCCATACAGCACGCATACGAATTGAGCCACGTCCCGTCTTATAGATTTTTTCTATATCTTGTGGTGGGGTGATGATTTCTGCTTCAGTTGGAAAGTCAGGCCCTTGTATGTGAGCCATCACTTCGCTTAGCGTAGCTTTCGGATTATCTGCCAGCATAATCGCTGCATTGGCCACTTCACGAATATTATGGGGTGGGATGTCGGTCGCCATCCCAACAGCAATACCTGTAGTACCATTTAATAGAATATTCGGTAATCTGGCCGGTAACATTTTCGGTTCTTGTAATGTACCGTCAAAATTAGGGGTGTAATCGACCGTACCTTGTCCTAATTCGCCTAATAGTAGTTCGGCATATTTAGATAGGCGTGATTCGGTATAACGCATTGCAGCGAAGGATTTTGGATCATCTGGCGCCCCCCAGTTACCTTGTCCGTCAACCAATGGATAGCGGTAAGAAAATGGTTGTGCCATCAGTACCATTGCTTCATAACAGGCGCTATCACCATGTGGATGATATTTACCTAAAACATCACCGACAGTACGTGCTGATTTTTTAAATTTAGCCTGAGCGTTAAGCCCTAATTCTGACATGGCATAAACAATACGGCGTTGCACTGGTTTTAAACCGTCACCAATAAAAGGTAGTGCACGATCCATAATGACATACATAGAGTAGTTTAAATAAGCGCTTTCTGTAAAGGTACGTAGCGACTGAACTTCTACTCCGTCATGAGTTATCTCACTCATTATTGTTCCTCTAAATCATTCTTTATGTTAGACATCAAGTTGGACTTGGTCACCTTTTTCTTGCAACCATTCACGGCGATCTTCTGAACGTTTTTTAGCAAGTAACATATCCATTAACGCCATTGTTTCTTCTGAATTATCTAATGATAACTGTACTAAACGGCGAGTATTTGGGTCCATCGTTGTTTCACGCAGTTGCAGTGGATTCATTTCACCGAGACCTTTAAAACGTTGTACATTCGGTTTGCCTTTTTTCCGTTTAAGCTGATCTAAAATTCCTTCTTTCTCTTCTTCATCTAAGGCGTAATGGACTTCTTTACCAAGATCGATACGATATAATGGTGGCATAGCAACAAAAACATGTCCGTGTTCGACCATTGCACGAAAGTGACGAACAAATAGCGCACAAAGTAGGGTGGCAATATGTAAACCGTCAGAATCGGCATCGGCTAAAATACAGATTTTACCATATCGTAATTGGCTTAAATCATCACTATCAGGATCAATACCAATCGCGACCGAAATATCGTGGATTTCTTGAGAACCAAGGACTTCATCCGATGAGACTTCCCAAGTGTTTAGAATTTTACCTTTTAATGGCATTATCGCTTGATATTCCCGATCTCGAGCCTGTTTAGCTGAGCCACCTGCGGAATCGCCTTCCACTAAAAAGAGTTCAGTTCGGCTTAAGTCTTGTGATGAACAGTCCGCAAGCTTGCCCGGTAATGCTGGACCGCTAGTTAATTTTTTACGAATAACTTTTTTTGAAGCTCTTAGTCGTCGTTGTGCACTGGAAATCACCATTTCCGCTAGTAATTCAGCGGTTTGTACATGCTGATTTAACCACAAACTAAAAGCGTCTTTAACAATGGCAGATACAAATGCAGCACTTTGTCTGGATGATAAGCGCTCTTTGGTTTGTCCTGCAAATTGTGGCTCTTGCATTTTTACAGATAACACATAAGCACAGCGTTCCCAAATATCATCAGCCGTCAATTTTATGCCACGTGGTAATAAATTACGAAATTCACAAAATTCACGCATTGCATCAAGCAGTCCTTGGCGTAAACCATTGACATGGGTACCCCCTTGCACTGTAGGAATTAAGTTAACATAGCTTTCTGTTAACAGTTCGCCACCTTCCGGCATCCACAAGAGTGCCCATTCAACGGCTTCTGTATCACCGGTATGGCTGCCGGTAAATGGCTCTTCCGGTAGTAGTGAGTAACCACTGACGGATTCCATTAAGTAATCTTTTAAGCCATCTTGATAACACCAGCGTTGTTCGGTGTTATTAATTTTATCTTTAAAGATAATTTCAAGACCAGGACAAAGTACCGCTTTTGCTTTGAGTAGATGAGATAAACGGGGTACTGAAAATCTTGGTGAATCAAAATATTTTTCGTCTGGCCAAAAGTGAACTTTTGTGCCCGTGTTACGACGTCCACACGTACCAGTTACATGAAGATCTTCGACTTTTTCGCCATTTTCAAACGCAATTTGGTATACTTGACCATCTCGGTTAACGGTCACTTCTACCCGTTTAGATAGCGCATTAACAACTGAGATACCCACACCATGAAGTCCACCAGAGAATTGATAATTTTTATTAGAAAATTTACCGCCAGCGTGTAAACGGCAAAGTAATAATTCAATAGCCGGTACCCCCTCTTCGGGATGAATATCAACAGGCATACCTCGCCCATCATCAATAACTTCTAATGAATTATCTTCATAAAGCGTGACTTTAACTTGACGAGCGTGACCGGCTATTGCTTCATCGACACTATTATCGATAACCTCTTGCCCTAAATGATTTGGGCGAGCCGTGTCGGTATACATACCTGGACGATGACGAACAGGATCGAGCCCTTTTAAGACTTCAATATCAACAGCGTTATAAGTAGATTGTGACATAGTTTTTCTATTTATTCGAATAAATGACCTTATTATACCAATCTTTCTTTAAGATGCATGAAATTAAATTTATAATGAAAAGCAAATTCAGTATTTTTACCAAGTATTTATTGAGAATAATTGTTATTACCTTTATTTATTGATAGTTAAAAGACGGTTTATGCCGTTTTCTATTTTATCAGCCCATCTAAAGTATTATGATAAATAAATCCCAAATAGACATAAGGGAACAAAATGAGCAAGTCAGATAATAAGATAACCCGACGAGATTTTTTACAAAAATCGTTAGCAATTGGGAGCGTTGCGGCATTAGCCAATACCATTCAATCCCCATTTGTGTACGCAGAACCTAACGTTAATGACAATGATAGTCTTGCCAGTTCGGATAATGAGGAAAAAATCGTCTATAGTGCTTGTTTAGTTAACTGTGGTAGTCGCTGTCCTCTAAAAGTCCATGTGAAGAATGATATTATTACTAAAATTTCTTCGGAAGACGGCATTAATGATCCTGTCTTTGGTCTGCATCAAATTCGTCCTTGCTTGCGAGGAAGAGCGGTACGTTGGCGAACTTACGATCCTGAGCGTTTAAAATATCCTATGGTACGAGTGGGTAAGCGTGGTGAAGGTAAATTCAAACGTATTTCATGGAATGAAGCAATCGCTTTATTGGCAAATAAACTCAAGTATACCATTAATCAATATGGCAACGAGTCTATTTATTATCAATATGGTACAGGTACTACAGGTGCAAATATTTCTGGGCGTAGTGCTTGTAAGCGATTCTTGAGTACGATTGGTGGTTATCTTAATTATCATGGTGATTATTCAAGTGGTCAAATAACTGCTATCCAACCTTATATTTATGGCAATGCAAAAGAGTCGTTAATAGACCAAATTAAACACTCTGATCTAGTGGTAATGTTTGGACAAAATATTGCTGAAACTCGAATGTCGGGTGGGGGGCAGGTGACCGAGCTATTCAATGCATTATCACAAAGTAAAGCAAGGGTGATTATTATTGATCCAAGGCGTAGTGAAAGTGTTGTGGGTTACAATGCTGAGTGGATTCCAATAATTCCTGGAACGGATGCCGCTTTAGTTGCTGCAATCGGTTATGCTTTACTAGAAGAAGATAGAATTGATGATGCAATGCTCAATCAATATTGTGTAGGCTGGAATGCTGACTCATTACCCGACAGTGCACCGCCTTTTAGTGATTTTAAATCTTATATTCTTGGATTAGGTGATGACAGAACGCCTAAAACCCCTGAATGGGCAGCTAAAAAGACCGGTATTCCAGCTAAACAAATTCGTCAGCTTGCATTAGATATTGTCAATGCTAAAGCAGCATGGATTTCTCAAGGTTGGGGGGCTCAGCGTTGGCAAAATGGTGAGCATACTACCCGTGCAATTATGATACTGCCAATTATCACGGGTCAGTTTGGTAAACAAGGTACTAATATCGGAACTTGGGGCGGAAGCGTGACTTATCCGGTTCCTGGTCTGAATCTGTTAAATCCGATTAAAACCAGTATTCCATTTTTTTTATGGACAAAAGCGATTGAAGAACCGCAGAACATGACAGCTAAAAATGCTTATATACTGGGTAAAGATAAATTGGATGTTGGTATCAAGTTTATCTGGAGCTATGCCAGTAATGTAATTGGTAATCAGCATGCCGATCTCAATCGAACCCATCAGATTTTACAAGATGAATCAAAATGCGAATTTATCTTGGTTTGGGATACGCATATGACCGCTTCAGCAAGGTATGCCGATTTGTTATTACCTGATGTGTCGTCAGTGGAAAGTCATGATTTAATCAATAATTCCTATGCATCGGGCGCTTATCACTATGTGATTCGTATGCAACAAGCCATTAAGCCACTTTGGGAAAATCGTCCGGCTTATGATGTGCTAACCGAATTGTCTGAAAAAATGGGCGTTAAAGATAAATTTACGGAAGGACGAACACAAGAGGAGTGGATAGCGTATAGTTATGAAAGAATGCGCAAACAAAATCCTGATTTACCGTCTTTTGCCGAAACAGACGGTATGGGAGTTATTGATCGTAAATTAGCCGATAGTGATAATCACATTGCTTTAAAGGCATTTCGCGATGATCCCGTTAATCATCCGTTAAATACCCCATCGGGCAAAATTGAAATTTATTCTGAAGCCTTAGCGAAAATTGCGCGTGAATGGGAATTTGAGCAGGATGATAAACTTTATCCTATCCCAGCTTATTTACCCGCAATTGAAGGAAGCGAAGATAAGCTGAAACAAGAAAAATACCCATTACAGTTAATTGGATTTCATATTAAAGGACATTGCCACTCGTCTTATAGCAATCTCCCTCAATTGCGTGAGGCTGTTGCCAGTAGTCTGTGGATCAATCCTATTGATGCTCAGCAGAGACACATAAAGCATGGTCAATTAGTCGAAGTTTTTAACGATCGCGGTCGGTTATATATTCCTGCAAAAGTAACGCCACGTATATTACCCGGAGTGATTGCCATTCCACAAGGGTTGTGGGCAAAAACCAATGCAGCGGGTATCGATATTGGGGGGTGCGTCAATCGATTAACTTCATTGCGTCCTTCGGTATTGGCAAAATCAAATTCACAACATACCAATTTGGTTGATATCAAACCAATATCCAGTATGTCTTCGGCATCATAAGTCACAGGGAGATGATGAAAATGCAATATGGATTCTTTATTGATTCTTCCAAATGTACCGGATGTAAAACCTGCCAAGTCAGCTGTAAAGACGAGAAAGATAATGCCCTTGGGGTGCATTTTCGCCGAGTCTATGAATATGGTGGTGGCACATGGCAGCAAGTAGCTGGAATTTGGCAGAATGATACATTTACTTATTATTTGTCGATCGCCTGTAACCATTGTGATGAGCCGACTTGCGTACAAGGCTGCCCTACGGGGGCAATGCACAAACGCAAGCAAGATGGCTTAGTGGTTGTCAATCAAGATGTGTGTATCGGGTGTCGGTATTGTGAAATGCGTTGTCCTTATGGTGCACCACAGTATGATCATCAAAAGCGTGTCATGTCAAAATGCGATGGCTGTTATGAACGTGTCGCCGAAGGATTAAAGCCCGTGTGTGTCGAATCTTGTCCGCAACATGCTTTAGATTTTGACGAGATAGGCAAATTACGTGAACGTTATGGTAATGAACGTAATATTGCTCCTTTGCCTAATGCCGAGCTAACTAAACCCAATATTGTGATTAAACCCCATGCACAAGCTAAAAGTTCGGGTGATACATTGGGTAAAGTGCTCAATCCAGAGGAGGTTTAATATGCATGAATTACCACTCGTTTTTTTTACGGTATTGGGGCAATTATCTGCGGGAATGGTATTGCTGAGTAGCTTGTCTTGTTTCATCAATCATTCACAAGCTAAACAAGTTATTAGACAAAAAATTAATGGGTTAGCACTGCTTTTTATGGCTCTTGGTATGCTTATTGCCTCATTCCATTTGGGGCATCCTATGCGTGCCTTCAATGTGATTTTGGGTATCGGTCGTTCGCCAATGAGTAATGAAATTTTTACCTTTAGTGTATTGTTTGGAGTTCCGCTTGTATCCTTGTTACTCAATTATTTTGCTCTTAATCCCAATAGTGAAAAACTTGATATTATTAAGCCGCTTTGTTTAAAGATAAATCGCATCCCTTATATAAATCAACTATTAGCGATCGTGTTGATGATACTAAGTTTAGTGTTTGTTTGGACGATTGTTTTAACGTATAGATTACCCACAGTGAAAACGTGGGATACTGTTTATACACCGATTCAAATGTATCTAACGATGCTGGCATTAGGTGGTATTGCTAGTGCTAGGGTTGGGCTATATCGATTAGGAATAGGTGCTTTTATTATTGGCGTTTTATTAATTGTGCTGTCAAAAGTACCTTATTTTAATTTAATGACTTCAATCAGTCCGGCGCTGGCTAATGCGCAATTGAGTTGGATGATAATCGAGTGTATTTTATTAATCGTGGCGCTAATGTTGATTATTTTTAGTTGTTGGCGAACAAAACATATGACGATACTTTGTACTACAGCCTTTGCTTGTACTTTTTTGGGGGAGGTTTGTGGACGCATTGCATTTTATAATTTATGGACAATACCGCTATAATCATTGAAGCTAATAACTCATAGCAAATTAAGTCATTTTATAATGAATAAGAGAGATAAGATTGGATAATCTAACTACCGCCACCTTAGCAAAAATCATTGGGGCATTTTTTTACTATTCTCCTCGAAGTGAAACCGTCAAACCGTTGATTGAGGCTTTACTCCATATCGATCAGCTTGCTAATTGGCAAAATCCCAAATTAATTTGTCAGCAATGTCAAAGATTGGCGGCAGAATTATCCCATCAAGATCTTGATTATCAATTTTCACTGTTATTTGAAGGACAAGGTGAAATGCTTGCCCCACCTTGGGGATCGGTCTATTTGGATCAAGAAAAGTTATTAATGGGGGAATCACAAGAACGTTATCGTGAATTTTTACAGCAACAAGGGTTAATGCTGTCTACTGGTATGAATGAGCCTGAAGATCAGTTTGGATTAATGTTAATGGCATTTGCATTACTGCTAGAAAAAAATCAGCCACAAACAGCAAAACAATTATTAAATGAACATTTATTTACGTGGTCTACTTACTATTTAAACCAATTAAAACATAATCAAATTAGTCCATTTTATGCTGCTCTTGCCGTTATTGCAGAACAATATTTAGAGATGCTTCAATGAGCGTGTTTATTAATAGTAGCAATTAAATTGGCTCAGTTATTGAGAGCGTTACAGTTTTTGAAGGAAAAGGTATAATTTACCCATTGTTATATAAGATAGAAATCAGATATGTTAGCTTATTTACAACTTATGCGGTTAGATAAACCAATTGGAATCTTGCTATTGCTTTGGCCAACTATAACGGCAATTTGGCTTGCAAATCCTCATCCGCCCGTTGAACTTGTTGTTATCTTTGTACTGGGTGTTGTTGTGATGCGAGCGGCAGGGTGTGTGGTAAATGATTATGCCGATCGCCATTTTGATGCGCATGTGGAGCGAACCCAACACCGTCCGTTAGCGCAAGGCGTATTAACCGCAAAGAATGCTTTATGGACATTATTGATATTGTTGTTAATGGCTGCTTGTTTATTATTCTTTTTAAATACTTTGTCGTGGATGATTGCTGGCTGTGCATTGTTAACTGCAATGATTTACCCGTTTATGAAGCGTTATACCTACTTTCCGCAAATAGTATTAGGGATTGCATTTAGTTGGAGCATTCCAATGGTCTATGCGGCCACAATTGAACAGTTCCCGTTAACCTGTTGGTTATTGTGTTTGGCAAATATTTGTTGGACAGTTGCTTATGATACGGAATATGCCATGGTTGATCGCAATGATGATATCAAAATTGGCATTAAATCAACGGCTGTTTTGTTTGGGCATTATGATAAATTGATAATTGGCATTTTACAGATAATAACGGTGATTTGCTTGATAATTATTGGTTTGAGTCATCATCTGTCTTTTATTTACTATAGTGGAATATCGATCATGTCGTTACTGTTTCTTTATCAACAATGGTTAATAAACGATCGTGATAGAACTCGATGCTTCAAAGCTTTTCAAAATAATAATTATGTTGGATTAGTGATGTTTTTAAGTGTTGTTATTGTTTAATGATTATTAGAAACAGTAATACCAAAAGTTGAAAATTCTTAAGAATAAAACAAAAAGGGATTTTTATCTTATTTGTCTAAAAATTCCCTTTTTAACAAAATAACAGCTCATTTTGTTGAAGTTAAATCCCGTTTATTCCTGTTCAGCTAAAGTGGCTTGCACAATTCGCAGTGCATCAAAGGTTTCTTTTACATCATGAACTCGAATAATCTGTGCACCTTTCATCGCTGCAATTACTGCACAAGAAACACTACCTAACATACGTTCTTTAGGCGGAACATTTAATACTTGTCCAATCATCGATTTTCGCGACATACCAACTAATAGCGGTAAATGAAAGTGATGAAATTTTTCAAGTGTTGCTAGTAATCGATAATTGTGTGCTAATGTTTTACCAAAGCCAAAACCCGGGTCAAGAATAATTTTTTCTCGCTCAATCCCTGCATTGATGCAACGATTGATATGTTGGGCAAAAAATTGATCGACTTCTTGATAGATGTCTTGCTGATAATGTGGTGCATTTTGCATAGTTTGAGGATCGCCTTGCATATGCATAATGCAAACTGGTAATCCTGTTTGGGCTGCGGCTTCGACTGCACCAGACTCTGTTAATGCTCGTATATCATTAATTAAGTGGGCTCCTGCTTTTGCTGACTCTGTCATAACTTGGGGTTTAGAGGTATCAACAGAAATCCAAACATCAAAATAGCGAGCCACTTTTTCAACTAAAGGCACCACTCTATCTAGCTCTTCTTCAACTGATACAATGGCTGCACCAGGGCGTGTTGATTCGCCGCCTATATCAATAAATGTTGCGCCTGCTTGTATCATATTATCAACTCGACGCATGGCATCATCAAGATTGTTATAATTACCGCCATCAGAAAACGAATCCGGCGTCATGTTTACGATACCCATTACTTGAGGAAAAGAGAGATCCATAATTTGATTGTTGAAACGAATTTCCATGATTATGCCTTATTTAAGTCATCTGCTACTCAATTTTGCTATCGTTAAACTTAGTTATAAGCTAAAAACAATAGCAAAATCATTTAAGCTTGTTACCTGTTTGTATTTTAGATTTATCTAAATTATCCGATAAAAAACGCGCCGTAGCGCGTTATAGAAATTAAAACAGATTAATTATCCGATTCAGGTGGTGTATCACGACCTTCATTTGGTACTTCTTGTGCTGCTTTTTCATCACTGGCTGTCCAACCCTCTGGTGGCGTGACTGGCTGGCGATTCATCAGTTCATCAATCTGTTTTTTATCAATTGTTTCATATTTGAGTAAAGCATCTTTCATTGCATGAAGAATATCAATATTTTCAGTTAATGTTGTTTTAGCTCGTTGATAGTTTCGTTGAAGGATTGCATTAACTTCTTCATCAATAATTTTAGCTGTACCATCAGATATTTTCTTCATGACTCCATAAGAAGACTCTTCATATTCAAACAATGCAGGTGGTAAACGATCTGAGAAGCCCCATTGTGTCACCATTGCTCTGGCTACATTTGAAGCGTATCGTATATCACTTGAAGCACCAGAGGTAATTTTATCTTCGCCATAAATTAAGCCTTCGGCAATTCGTCCTGCATAAGCTGTTGAAATTTTTGATTCTAACTGAGTACGAGTTTGACTAATTTGATCACCTTCCGGTAAGAAGAAGGCGACACCTAACGCCCCTCCACGAGGAATAATCGTGACTTTATGGAGCGGATCATGATCTGGCATTAAATAACCCACAATTGCGTGTCCCGCTTCATGATAAGCCGTATTGGTTAATTGCTCTTTTGTCATGGATAATGAACGACGTTGAGTACCCATATCGATTTTATCTTTGGCTTCTTCAAACTCATCCATCGTGACTAAACGTTTATTACGGCGAGCGGCAAATAGCGCTGCTTCGTTAACTAAATTAGCTAATTGAGCACCCGAATAATTTGGTGTTCCGCGGGCTAGCACTGCTAGATTAACATCAGACCCTAAAGGCACTTTACGTACATGTACTGCCAGAATTTGCTCACGACTTTTTAAGTCAGGTAAATCAATTTGAACTTGACGGTCAAAACGACCTGGACGAAGTAATGCAGGATCGAGAATATCAGCACGGTTTGTTGCTGCAATCATAATAATACCACTGTTAGCTTCAAAACCATCCATTTCAACTAACATTTGGTTTAGGGTTTGTTCGCGTTCGTCATGACCGCCCATTGAACCCGCTCCACGTTTGCGACCAACAGCATCAATTTCATCAATAAAGATAATACAAGGTGAATGTTTACGGGCTTGTTCAAAGAGATCACGTACCCGTGATGCGCCCACACCAACGAACATTTCAACAAAGTCGGAACCTGAAATACTAAAGAAAGGCACATTGGCTTCACCGGCAATGGCTCTAGCTAACAATGTTTTACCAGTACCCGGTGGCCCAACCATCAAAATACCTTTTGGTATACGTCCACCTAATTTTTGGTATTTCCCTGGATCACGTAAAAAATCGACCACTTCTGTTACTTCTTGCTTGGCTTCTTCACTGCCTGCGACATCGGTAAATTTGGTTTTTACTTGATCTGGTGCTAACATCCGAGCTTTACTTTTACCCACCGACATTGGCCCACCTTTACCACCGCCTTGCATTTGACGCATGACAAAGATCCAAAATCCGATTAATAAAATAATGGGGAACCAAGAGATTAAAATACTTGCTAACAAACTTGGTTTTTCATCAGGGCTACCATAAACGGCAACTTTATTTAAGACTAAGTCATCCATTAATTTTTCATCAAAATAGGGAATGTAAGTCACATAATTACTATTACCTTTTGTTGTGGCAATAATTTCGCGCCCATTAATATGCACTTCTTGGATTTTACCACTGGTGATATCGGAATTAAATTGAGTATAATTGACTTGAGGACCGCTATTTGATACTGAGCTGAATTGATTAAATACAGCTATCAATACTACAGCAATAATTCCCCAGATCAGTAAATTCTTTACCATGTCGTTCAAAAGAAAAACCTCTCATAAAAATTAACAGTTACGACTAAAATTAGGAAGTAATGTTACTACAAAATTGTGCTACTGGCTACTTCATACCCATTGCAACGATATAAACTTCTCTCGATCGTGATCTCGACGCTTCAGGTTTACGAATCTTAACAGTTTTAAACATCGTTCTTACTTGTTTTAAATAATCTTCAAATCCTTCACCTTGAAATACTTTGACAATAAAATTGCCGTTTGGGGCAAGGACATCTCGACACATATCTAAGGCAAGTTCAACTAAATACATTGCTCTGGGAATATCAACAGCAGGTTGACCACTCATATTCGGAGCCATATCTGACATGACGACTTGTACTTTTTCTTCACCAACACGGTCAAGTAGAGCCTTAAGCACAGCTTCGTCTCGGAAATCACCTTGTAGGAAATCAACACCGACAATCGGATCCATCGGTAATAAATCGCAAGCGATAATTCGTCCTTTGCTACCAATAACAGACGCCACATATTGTGACCATCCACCAGGCGCTGCGCCTAGATCAACAACGGTTATTCCAGGTTTAAATAATTTGTCACTTTTTTGAATTTCTTCTAATTTGAACCATGCTCGCGATCGTAAACCTTTTTTTTGTGCTTGTTGCACAAAGCGATCATTAAAATGTTCATTAAGCCAACGAGTCGAGCTTGCTGAGCGTTTTTTGTTACTCACAGGGAATAAATCCTTATAGTAAAGAGTTCTCTTCAATTGATTACAAATATATATAAGGGTAGAATAACAAAATTGCAACTTAATGTGATAAAAAAATAATGAATTTATCAAATAAACAAAAACAGTATTTAAAAGGTGAAGCTCATCATTTAAAACCGATTGTTATGATCGGTGCAAATGGGTTTACTGAAGGTGTGCTTGCAGAGATTGAAAATGCGTTAAACTTTCATGAGTTAATCAAGATTAAGGTGTCTGCTGAAGATAGAGAGACGAAAAAACTTATTTGCGAGGCAATTATACGTGAAACGCATGCCCTTGCAGTACAACAAGTTGGTTCTATTTTTACTATTTTTAGACCAAGTGAAGAGAAGAAAATCACGTTACCTAAATAATACGATTAATAAACAGGGTATTCGCCCTGTTTATCTGTAGCAAATGACAATGCAGAATTAACTTTTTAAATATATTCTACTTTAACAATATCAAACTCTACATCGCCACCAGGCGTTTTGATTTGTACTGTGTCACCATCTTCTTTACCAATTAATCCTCTGGCAATAGGGGAATTAACCGAAATGAGATTTTGTCGATAGTCAGCTTCATCATCACCCACAATTCGATAAGTGGTTTCTTCATCAGTATCCACATTGATAACAGTGACGGTAGCACCAAAAATAATTCTGCCAGTGTTTTTGACTTTGGTAATGTCTATAATTTGTGCTTGTGATAACTTTCCTTCAATTTCTTGAATACGTCCTTCACAAAAACCTTGTTGTTCTCTTGCTGCATGATACTCTGCATTTTCTTTTAAATCACCGTGTGCTCTTGCTTCGGCTATTGCTGCTGTAATTTGAGGTCTTTTAACATTTTTTAGCTCTTCAAGTTCAGCACGTAATAATTCAGCTCCCTTTACTGTCATTGGGATTTGTTTCATTTGTGTTTCTCCCGCTTTATTTATATTAAATAAAAACAATCCCTCATCTTACTTTAAATAAAGGCAGAGTGATCGATTCCATTTGGTATTTTAACGTTTCAATTATCAATATTTATATATTAACTGCAAAACTCATGTAACGACAAATCATTTATATCAAAATAAGATGCTATTTCATCTAAAATCGTTTATCGTAGTATCATTGTGAACGGCTTATTATAACAATTTAATTTATTTATGCGACGAATACGATTTTACATAATCATGTTTTTGTTCATTGTTTGGTCTTTGATTTTACTAACATATTTTTTAGTACAGACGGCTTTTGGGGCAAAAATAATAAGTGAGCAATTATCAAAATTAAGTTCCTATACTATCTCAATTGGTCATGTTCACCATTCTTTTTCAAATGTTTATGAAGTTGTCTTGGATGATGTTGTCATCAGCGATGGTCAGCAACAGATAGCTAATATTCCTAAATTAGTCATCGGATTAGACAAAAATGATTTGTGGCAATTAAACCATTTTAATTATATTACTGTTATTGATGGAACATTGAATGAAACTAAACTTGAAAATTATAATTTTTCGGCAAATTTCTTAAAATTCATTAATTCAACTGCTACGGTTTCTGTTAACGATGGCGCGGATAAAATCAAATTTCAACAAGCAAATGGTGGAATCAAGCCATTTTCCCTTTCAAACACCGAAAAATATCAATTTGAATTTACTTTAAACAAATTCCAATTTAATGAATTCGATATTAATTCGGTTGTTATTGAAGGTTTTCATCGAGATGGTGTAACGACCATAACAAATTTAGGTGGAAATATTGAAAATGGATTTTTCATAAGTAAATTAAAAATACTTGCAGATAAAAGTTGGGATATTGAGCAATTAAAATTAAATAATATCCATTATGAATCTCACATAAATAATTTTTGGGAAGCCTATGCAACATATTTGCCCACTTTTACTGTTCACCAATTATCGATATTTGAAAGTAGTTTACAACTTCCTTCTCTTTTAGTAGAAAAGGGGAATTTAGAGGCGAAAAATATTCATTTTAATAAAGAAGGATATTTTGACCAAAGTGCTGTAACGTTTAGTGCAGACAATGTTGTTTGGTATGATAATTTATTTTCTTCAGTACTACTTCAATTAAAACTTGATGAAAATAATATTGAAATTCAAAAAGCAATAGCAACTTGGAATAAAGGAAATATTAACTTTAAAGGAAGTTGGCATAATGATGTTTTAAAGTTAGATCAGCTAACTCTGGCGGGTGTAATTTATCAATTACCTAAACCGTTTGAACATTTTAATTTACCAGAAATATTTAGCAGAATTGAAATTGGAAAATTATCTGTTCTTCCTAGTATGATATTAAATGTTGATCCAAATTATCCATTTACATTTACAAATTGCGAGGGAACGGGCTCAAATATTACAATAGTAAAAGGTAAAAATTTAGGCTTAGAATCTGGAAAACTCAGTTTTATGGCTGAAAGAGGTTCAGTCAATAGTGTGGAAATTAATCATCCCGATTTGGTTATAGATTATGATTCAGATAATCATAATTCATTTAACTTCAATGGTCTGGTTAGCAATGGTGTGCTTGAAATAAAAGCAAATCTTAATTCTACCCAAACAGAGTTTTCATCTTTTGTACTTAAGGCATCTAATATCTCAAGTCAATTATTAACGGACTTAAAATTAGTAAAAGACGTTCCTGAAGTGACTAATTATACTGCTGAATTATATGGGAAGTTTGCACCATTTAGTTTAATAGGTGCAATAATTTTCAATAATACTAATTTTGGCATTAAACCTGACAATTGATTTTTATAAAGTGGACCTTATATATTAAAAATGTTTGAAATGCTTTTTTTGTCTTATAAAACTGAATTAGTGATAAACAAAAAATGAAAAATATGGTTCCAGTAAGATTAGATAAATGGTTGTGGGCTGCACGGTTTTATAAAACGCGTTCACTCGCTCGTGAAATGGTCGAAGGGGGAAAAGTTCACTATAATGGTCAACGAACTAAACCTAGTAAGATAGTTGAAGTTGGTGCAATATTGACCCTTCGGCAAGGTTCAGATCAAAAAACAATTAAAATTCTTGCAATTAATGAGCAGCGGAGACCTGCGCAAGAAGCTCAATTACTTTATCAAGAAACACCAGAAAGCTTAGATAAACGTGAAAAAATTGCCGAAGCACGTAAGCTTAATGCATTAACCATGCCACATCCTGATAGAAAGCCGGATAAAAAAGAGCGGCGTAATTTAATAAAATTTAAATATGATAGACAACAAGGCGACAAAAATTGATATGGATACTTTAAATCGATTTATCTTTGATAATCACCCTGTTCGTGGTGAAATAACTCGTTTAGAACAAACTTACCAAGCAATTTTAGATAACCATAATTATCCTGTAGCAGTACAAAATTTATTGGGTGAGTTACTGGTTGCGACGAGTTTATTAACCGCAACCTTAAAATTTGAAGGCGATATTGCGGTTCAATTACAAGGTGATGGTCCTCTGCGTTTAGCGGTTGTTAATGGCAATCATCATCAACAATTACGTGGGGTAGCTCGGGTTAATGGTGACATTGCTGATAATGCGTCACTGAAAGATATGGTGGGTAATGGCTATATTGTAATTACCATTACGCCCAAGAATGGAGAACGCTATCAAGGTATTGTCGGACTTGAAAAAGAGACGCTAATAGGATGTATTGAAAATTACTTTATGCAGTCTGAACAGTTGCCAACTAGATTATTTGTTAAAACAGGTGTTTACAATAATAAACCAATGGCTGCCGGCATATTATTGCAAGTGTTACCAGCTAATGAAAATACTGAAGATTCTTTTGATCATCTATGCGCTTTAACCGAAACAATCACGAGCGATGAATTATTTAAACTAACCAGTGATGAAATTTTATATCGCCTTTATAATCAAGAACAAGTTCGACTGTTTGAAACTGAGAATGTTACATTTAAATGTGGTTGTTCTCGGCAACGTTTTGAAGATAGTCTAGTAACAATACCGCAAAATGAAATTAATGAAATTCTCAAAGAGGATGGCGGTAAGATTGATATCCTATGTGACTATTGCGGTAAGCATTATATCTTTGATGAAATTGATATTGCAAAAATGAGAAACAAGCAACACGTCAATTACCACTAATTAATCATTTCTTTTTGATATAAATGATGTTATTAAAGTAAAAACGGTCAGCTATTTAATAGTTGACCCTCTCCTTTATTAAATTTTAAATTCAATTTTCTTATTTATTAATATATCGATAGCTAAAAGTGCACAGCGTTCTGAGCTCTATTACATTTCTTATATGTAGGAAAATTCTCAAATAAAATATTAGGTAACGGATTTTAGGTCAGAATTGATACAAATATCTTGAACTACTACATGTTGCTGGGCTATTTGCCATTGAATATTAAAATTATACAAGCATATACCATATGTCTGTTTTTCAGTATTATGATGCTTATAGGCTGGTCTAGGATCTTGAGCTATAACTTGGGTAATTAACTCTTTCAATTGAGGATAACTTTGTTGATGTAAAGAGATGGATTCTAATGCTTGAGAAGAAAATTCAACTGTTAATTTTTTTTCTGGAGACGTTTGTGCATAGCCAGCAGTGGCATCTGGATAACTATCACAATAAGGTAGATAGGGTTTTATATCGATTATAGGTGTGCCATCAACTAAATCTAAACTTCCTAATTTTAAAATAACTTGTTTATTTTTAATGACTATGTCTTTTAATTCTACTGCCGAAAGCCCGATATGATTGGGTCTAAATGGGGAACGAGTTGCAAATACGCCTAACGTTTTATTTCCACCTAAACGAGGAGGACGAACGGTTAAGCGCCACTTGTTCTGATCTATATGGTGGAATTGAAATAGCAACCATAAATGTGAAAACTGTTCTAATCCTTTAACACTATTAGGATCGTTATAAGGTGCCAATAAATGAAGTTCTCCATGTCCAGCAGGAACTAAATTCGGTTGTCTGGGTACAGCAAATTTTTCGCTATAAGGGGAATGTATAATACCAATGGGGTCTATATGCCAGGTCATGATCTTAACTATGCTCTACTAAGTTAATGTATGGTCTGCAGTATCTCACTCAATAACTCTATCTATTTTGTCTTTAATTGTTTCCGCCGACCTTAAATCGGCGGAATTTTGATTTATTAATGTTTTTGGTAAGTTATTACCAACCACGAATAGCACCACCATTAAAAATTTGATCTGCCTTTTGCGCTACAGCATCAGTTTGGTAAGCTTTCACAAAATTTTTGATATTCTCGTTATCTTTATCAGCTTCACGGGCAACGATAATATTAACGTAAGGGGATTCTTTATCTTCAACAAAAATGCCATCTTTACTTGGCGTTAAATTTGCTTGTCCGGCAAATGCATTATTGATAATAGCAAGGTCAACTTGTGCATCGTCTAAAGAGCGTGGCAACATAGGCGCTTCAAGCTCAACAATTTTATAATTATTAGGATTACTGGTGATATCTAAAACTGTCGGTAATAAACCTTTTGATTTATCAACGGTAATTAATCCTTCATGTTGTAATAACAATAGTGCACGACCTAAATTAGTTGGATCATTTGGAATCGCAATGGTTGAGTTAGCTGGAATAAAGAAAGTTTCGCCACGCGGAGATGTCACTTTCACGCCTTCACCCGTTGGCGTAGCATTGTCGATTGGTTTAAGTTTATGAGAATAACTTGCAATTGGGTAAACAAATGAATTACCGACAACAGCTAATTTGTAACCACGCTCTTTCATTTGCTCATCTAAATAAGGTTTATGTTGGAATGCATTAACGTCAATTAATCCATCATTTAATGCTTGATTAGGGGTGACATAATCATTGAAAATAACCAACTCAACATCTAAATGATAAAGATCCTTAGCTTGTTGTTTTACCACTTCGGCTACTTCTTGTTCGGGCCCTGAAATAACACCGACTTTAAGTGTCGTCATATTATCTGATTGATTTGAATTGTTATTTTCCGATACTGTTTGTTTACTATTATCACAACCCGTTACAAAAAAGGCACTGACTAAGGTGGTAATTAATGCTAGCTGTTTAATTGACATAATTTTCTCCAAAATTAATGATGAGTTACGCGTTTTACAATGGCATTTCCTATAAACTGAATAATAAATACAATAATGATTAAGATAACTAAAACTGTATTCATTATAGCAGGCTTGTATCCATTGTAACCATATTGAATTGCCAATTGACCAAGACCACCTGCACCAACAGCGCCTGCCATGGCAATATAACCCGTTAGCGTAATTAAAGTAATTGTCATACTATTAACAATGACCGGTAAGGATTCAGGTAATAATACTTTATAAATGATTTGAAATGGCGTTGCACCCATTGAGCGAGCTGCTTCAATCAAACCTTTTGGAACATCTAATAATGCATTTTCAATCATGCGAGCGATTAATGGTGAAACACCTATACTTAGTGGCACAACAGCAGCTTGTTTACCAATAAACGTTCCCATTAAGAAAGTTGTAAAAGGAATAATCCAAACAATCAATATAATAAAAGGTATTGAACGAAATATATTCGTTATAAATGAAATAACACTATTAGCGATATAACAATCTAAAATTTGTCCTTTACGAGTGGTATAAAGAAGTATACCAATCGGTAATCCAATAACGGTTCCCCAAAATCCAGATAAGATAACCATATAAAGTGTTTCATCCGTTGCTTGTGCCATTTTAAATAACATGGCTTCATTAAAACCATTAAAAGAAGAGCAAAAAGCGACAAAATCACCCCAAAAATTGTAGTGTGCTAAATATCGAAATAAGGTTTCGAAAGGTTTAAAAGAAGGAATAAAACTAAACATAACCAAGCACCTCTACGTTGGTGTTATTTTTTTCTAAAAATTCAATTGCGGATTCAATACTTTTCGTCTCGCCCTTCATTTCCGCTAGCATTAAACCAAATTTAACGCCACCGGCGTAATCCATCTGAGCGCTAATAATATTGCTTTCGATATTGAATTGTTGAGCAATTTGCGATAACAGCGGTAAATCAACCGAAACACCTGAAAACTCTAGGCGTACTAGGGGATTAAGTCCTTCTCTATACTTTTTTGATAGCTTAGTTAAATAGTCATCAGGAATGTTTAAATGTAAAGTAGATTGAATAAATTGACGGGCAATATCGGTTTTAGCATGGGAAAACATTTCACCTACTGATGATTGTTCAATTAACTCTCCATTGCTAATAACGGCAACTTGATCGCAAATCTGTTTAACGACATCCATTTCATGGGTAATTAATAAGATTGTTAATTCAAGTTTCTGGTTGATTTCTTTTAATAAAGTTAAAATCGAACGCGTTGTTTCTGGATCAAGGGCACTGGTTGCTTCATCACACAATAATACTTTAGGGTCACTTGCCAAGGCTCGTGCGATAGCAACACGTTGCTTTTGTCCACCAGATAAATTGGCTGGATAGACATTTGCTTTTTCAGTCAAACCAACTAATGCGATTAGTTCATCGACTTTTTGCTTAATCTTAGCTTTGGGTGTCCGATTAAGTTCAAGAGGAAAAGCAATATTATCAAATACGGTACGTGATGAGAGAAGATTAAAATGTTGAAAAATCATGCTGATTTTTCGACGAACAGGAATTAATTGTCGATTAGATAGATTAGTTATCTCTTGATTATCTAAAAAAATTTTACCACTTGTCGGCTTTTCTAACAGATTGACACAGCGAATCAATGTACTTTTTCCAGCGCCTGATTTACCGATAACCCCATAAATTTTACCTTTGGGTACATTAATAGTAATATCCTTTAATGCGTGGATTAACGTATTATTATGTTCAAAAGTTTTCGAAATATGTTGTAATTGTATCATAATATATAAAAGCAAAATGCGAATAGTTGAATATTAAGACGTCTAGACATCTAAGTCAATCAATAATATATTATGCAAATTAGGATAAATACCTAAATAAAAGGAAAATGAGTAAATATGAAGCCTGCTATTTTTTTAGATCGTGATGGTACAATAAACATCGATTATAACTATGTGCATACAATTGATAAATTCCACTTTATTGACGGAGTTATTGAGGCAATGCAAGAGCTCAAAAAAATGGGTTTCTTATTAGTTATTACCACCAATCAATCTGGAATTGCCAGAAACAAATTTTCTGAAGAGCAATTTCATACTTTAACTGAATGGATGGATTGGTCGTTACAAGACAGAGGTGTTGACTTAGATGGTATCTATTATTGTCCGCATGATCCACTAGTCGATCATTGTGAATGCCGAAAACCAAGCCCAGGTATGATTCAAACCGCAGCGAAAGAGTTAGGCATTGATATTGCTAATTCCTATATGGTGGGCGATAAACTTTCAGATCTATTATCAGGTAAAAGGGCTGGGGTCAAAAAAACCGTTTTAGTGAAAACGGGCGACCCAATCACTGAAGAAGTCGTTGCTCAAGCCGATTGGGTAATCGATAGTTTGGCGGATTTACCTAATAAAATAAAAGCAGAATCTTAACATTCTAAAACAATACTATTCTATTACGGTGTTTAAAATAAACGCCGTATAATTCTCAATACAAGTGGTGCTAATATTAATCCTAAAAATAGTGCATCAATAAAGTTCACCACATTTTGACCAAAAGTATGGATAGTATTAGCGAAAAAAAGAGAGAAACCACTTATAACGATCATCATAACCAAACCCCAATATAGAACACTAACCGTATTCCTTTTATCAGTCATGATCGGTAATCTAAGAATAAAGAGGCATATTAAACTCATTCCGACCAAAGTACTGCCATGCTGTAGTAATTGGTAGATAGGAATATCAATATTGTTTAGGGAAATTGACTGTTGTAAAAAAGGGATGTGTTTAACTACAAAACCAGTTAAGTGAGTAAAACTATCCCAACCAATATGAGACAATATGCCCATTACTGCTGATGTCAAAACAATAAACCAATGATGCAAGCAATACTGATTCCAATTAAAAGTAAGATAATGAGCAAATCGTTTAAAAAGGAAATGAGGCAAATTTTTGATTAGTTCATTACGAATGATGGAATGAAAGATAAAAGCAACCATTAATGTTATTGGCAGATCAAAATAAACAATACCAAATAAAGTATGGCTCATATCACTTTTTATTTTCATTCTAAGAAAATATTCAAAGTCAGGGGACATGCTACCTATAATTAAGGCTGTCATTGAAAAAAATTGAGGCTTTTTATTAAAAGGTAAAACAATTGCTGGGTGTGCGAAAGTAAAAGGCATATGAAAAATCCATCTTAATAAGTTAGCCTAAAGCAAACATATCATAACTGACATAATAAATAATAATAAAGAAAGTTTGTAAAATTTGTATAGGATCAGTTTGTTTTCAATACGGCATGGGTAAAAAAAACACAAACAGAAATAAAATTGCAATAAACGCTTGCATGATTTTTTTAAGGCTCTATAATGCGCATCCACTGACACGGCGTCAGCGAAAGCAGGCGGTAAAAGAGGTTAGTGAGCAGGATCAAAAATTTTGAAAAAAGATCTTGACGAATAAAAAGGTGTAGCGTAGTATACGCAGCCCTTGAGACAGTAAAAGCGAAAGCGAAAAAAATACTGTCAGCTCTTTAAAAAGAAGAAACAGACAATCTGTGTGGGCACTTGCGAGACGAAAAATTAAAAGTCTACGGACTCAAAAAATTAAGTCTTGATAAGTGACACTGAAGATTCATTTGAATATGTCAGAAACAGTTATTGAGCATCAAACTTTAAATTGAAGAGTTTGATCATGGCTCAGATTGAACGCTGGCGGCAGGCTTAACACATGCAAGTCGAACGGTAACATGAGTGCTTGCACTTGATGACGAGTGGCGGACGGGTGAGTAAAGTATGGGGATCTGCCAAATGGAGGGGGACAACAGTTGGAAACGACTGCTAATACCGCATAAAGTTGAGAGACCAAAGTACGGTTCCGAAAGGACGTGCGCCATTTGATGAACCCATATGGGATTAGCTAGTTGGTGGGGTAAAGGCTCACCAAGGCGACGATCTCTAGCTGGTCTGAGAGGATGACCAGCCACACTGGAACTGAGACACGGTCCAGACTCCTACGGGAGGCAGCAGTGGGGAATATTGCACAATGGGGGAAACCCTGATGCAGCCATGCCGCGTGTATGAAGAAGGCCTTCGGGTTGTAAAGTACTTTCGGTAGTGAGGAAGTTGTGTGTATGAAAAGTGCATGCAGTTGACGTTAGCTACAGAAGAAGCACCGGCTAACTCCGTGCCAGCAGCCGCGGTAATACGGAGGGTGCGAGCGTTAATCGGAATGACTGGGCGTAAAGGGCATGTAGGCGGATAATTAAGTTAGGTGTGAAAGCCCCGGGCTCAACCTGGGAATTGCACTTAAAACTGGTTATCTGGAGTATTGTAGAGGAAGGTAGAATTCCACGTGTAGCGGTGAAATGCGTAGAGATGTGGAGGAATACCGGTGGCGAAGGCGGCCTTCTGGACAGATACTGACGCTGAGATGCGAAAGCGTGGGGAGCAAACAGGATTAGATACCCTGGTAGTCCACGCTGTAAACGATGTCGATTTGGAGTTTGTTGCCCTGAGTGATGGGCTCCGAAGCTAACGCGATAAATCGACCGCCTGGGGAGTACGGCCGCAAGGTTAAAACTCAAATGAATTGACGGGGGCCCGCACAAGCGGTGGAGCATGTGGTTTAATTCGATGCAACGCGAAGAACCTTACCTGGTCTTGACATCCACAGAATCTGGCAGAGATGCTGGAGTGCCTTCGGGAACTGTGAGACAGGTGCTGCATGGCTGTCGTCAGCTCGTGTTGTGAAATGTTGGGTTAAGTCCCGCAACGAGCGCAACCCTTATCCTTTGTTGCCATCGATTAGGTCGGGAACTCAAAGGAGACTGCCGTTGATAAAGCGGAGGAAGGTGGGGACGACGTCAAGTCATCATGGCCCTTACGACCAGGGCTACACACGTGCTACAATGGCGTATACAAAGGGAGGCGACCTCGCGAGAGCAAGCGGACCTCAGAAAGTACGTCTAAGTCCGGATTGGAGTCTGCAACTCGACTCCATGAAGTCGGAATCGCTAGTAATCGTGAATCAGAATGTCACGGTGAATACGTTCCCGGGCCTTGTACACACCGCCCGTCACACCATGGGAGTGGGTTGCACCAGAAGTAGATAGCTTAACCTTCGGGAGGGCGTTTACCACGGTGTGATTCATGACTGGGGTGAAGTCGTAACAAGGTAACCGTAGGGGAACCTGCGGTTGGATCACCTCCTTACGAAGCGCTCGTAAGTGTTCACACAGATTGTTTGTTTATGAAGAAATAATTAAGTCCCCTTCGTCTAGAGGCCTAGGACATCGCCCTTTCACGGCGGTAACAGGGGTTCGAATCCCCTAGGGGACGCCATCAGATGAGATTATTTCTTGAATTAATTATGTTTGTATTTACTTGCATGAGTAAATAGAAAGATAAAGCTCTTTAACAATTAGGAACAAGCTGAAAGAAACGAGTTCTCGTTTTTACGGAAGGCATTGATACGAAAGTATGGATGTTATGAAGTAGAAAAGAGAAAAAAGCGTAATAGAAACCAAGACAACTGTGAGTTGTAAGGTTAAGAAATTAAGCGTACACGGTGGATGCCTAGGCAATCAGAGGCGAAGAAGGACGTGTTAATCTGCGAAAAGCGACGGTGAGCCGATAAAAGGCGTTATAGCCGTCGATGTCCGAATGGGGAAACCCAGTGCAGGTGACTGCACTATCATCTGATGAATACATAGTCAGATGAGGCGAACCGGGAGAACTGAAACATCTAAGTACCCCGAGGAAAAGAAATCAACCGAGATTCCCCTAGTAGCGGCGAGCGAAAGGGGAGGAGCCCAAAGCGGGTAGCATAATGTATCAGTGGAAGCGTCTGGAAAGTCGCACGACAGAGGGTGAAAGTCCCGTACACGAAGATGGATTATGTGGAAGCTTGAAGAGTAGGGCGGGACACGTGATATCCTGTCTGAATATGGGGGGACCATCCTCCAAGGCTAAATACTCCTGATTGACCGATAGTGAACCAGTACCGTGAGGGAAAGGCGAAAAGAACCCCGGGAGGGGAGTGAAATAGACCCTGAAACCGTGTACGTACAATCAGTGGGAGCATGTACCGTTGGGTATGTGTGACTGCGTACCTTTTGTATAATGGGTCAGCGACTTATATTCTGTAGCAAGGTTAACCGAATAGGGGAGCCGAAGGGAAACCGAGTATTAACTGTGCGTTAAGTTGCAGGGTATAGACCCGAAACCCGGTGATCTAGCCATGGGCAGGTTGAAGGTTGGTTAACACTAACTGGAGGACCGAACCGACTAATGTTGAAAAATTAGCGGATGACCTGTGGCTGGGGGTGAAAGGCCAATCAAACCGGGAGATAGCTGGTTCTCCCCGAAAGCTATTTAGGTAGCGCCTCATGTATAACTGTTGGGGGTAGAGCACTGTTTCGGCTAGGGGGCCATCCCGGCTTACCAACCCGATGCAAACTCCGAATACTGACAAGTTTAATCATGGGAGACACACGGCGGGTGCTAACGTTCGTCGTGAAGAGGGAAACAACCCAGACCGCCAGCTAAGGTCCCCAAGTCATAGTTAAGTGGGAAACGAAGTGGGAAGGCTTAGACAGCTAGGATGTTGGCTTAGAAGCAGCCATCATTTAAAGAAAGCGTAATAGCTCACTAGTCGAGTCGGCCTGCGCGGAAGATGTAACGGGGCTAAAACTATGCACCGAAGCTGCGGCAGTGCACGTAAGTGTATTGGGTAGGGGAGCGTTCTGTAAGCCGTAGAAGGTGTGTTGTGAGGCATGCTGGAGGTATCAGAAGTGCGAATGCTGACATAAGTAACGATAAAGCGGGTGAAAAGCCCGCTCGCCGGAAGACCAAGGGTTCCTGTCCAACGTTAATCGGGGCAGGGTGAGTCGACCCCTAAGGAGAGGCCGAAGGGCGTATCTGATGGGAAACGGGTTAATATTCCCGTACTGGCTATAACTGCGATGGGGGGACGAAGAAGGCTAGGTTTACCACCTATTGGATGGTGGGTTAAGCGTGTAGGGGTGTGATTAGGCAAATCCGGTCACTGAGACCCTGAGGCGTGATGACGAGCTACTAAGGTAGTGAAGTAATTGATGCCCTGCTTCCAGGAAAATCCTCTAAGCTTCAGGTTATAGTTAATCGTACCCGAAACCGACACAGGTGGTCAGGTAGAGAATACTCAGGCGCTTGAGAGAACTCGGGTGAAGGAACTAGGCAAAATGGTGCCGTAACTTCGGGAGAAGGCACGCTGATGGTAATTGAAGTCCCATGCGGATGGAGGAGAAGTCAGTCGAAGATACCAGCTGGCTGCAACTGTTTAATAAAAACACAGCACTGTGCAAACACGAAAGTGGACGTATACGGTGTGACGCCTGCCCGGTGCTGGAAGGTTAATTGATGGGGTTATGCGTAAGCAGAAGCTCTTGATCGAAGCCCCAGTAAACGGCGGCCGTAACTATAACGGTCCTAAGGTAGCGAAATTCCTTGTCGGGTAAGTTCCGACCTGCACGAATGGCGTAATGATGGCCAGGCTGTCTCCACCCGAGACTCAGTGAAATTGAAATCGCCGTGAAGATGCGGTGTACCCGTGGCAAGACGGAAAGACCCCGTGAACCTTTACTATAGCTTGACAGTGAACATTGAGCCTTAATGTGTAGGATAGGTGGGAGACTTTGAAGCATGCACGCCAGTGTGTGTGGAGTCATCCTTGAAATACCACCCTTTAATGTTTGATGTTCTAACCTATACTTCTGAATCGAGGTAAGGGACACTGTCTGGTGGGTAGTTTGACTGGGGCGGTCTCCTCCCAAAGAGTAACGGAGGAGCACGAAGGTTAGCTAATCCTGGTCGGACATCAGGAGGTTAGTGCAATGGCAAAAGCTAGCTTGACTGCGAGAGTGACGGCTCGAGCAGGTACGAAAGTAGGTCATAGTGATCCGGTGGTTCTGAATGGAAGGGCCATCGCTCAACGGATAAAAGGTACTCCGGGGATAACAGGCTGATACCGCCCAAGAGTTCATATCGACGGCGGTGTTTGGCACCTCGATGTCGGCTCATCACATCCTGGGGCTGAAGTAGGTCCCAAGGGTACGGCTGTTCGCCGTTTAAAGTGGTACGCGAGCTGGGTTTAGAACGTCGTGAGACAGTTCGGTCCCTATCTGCCATGGGCGTAGGAAAATTGAGAGGGTTTGCTTCTAGTACGAGAGGACCGAAGTGAACGCACCGCTGGTGTACGGGTTGTGATGCCAATTGCATTGCCCGGTAGCTACGTGCGGAATAGATAAGTGCTGAAAGCATCTAAGTACGAAACTAGCCTCGAGATGAGTTTTCCCTGATGAGAATCAGTAAGGTCCGTTTGAGACTAAGACGTAGATAGGTCAGGTGTGTAAGTGTAGTGATACATTGAGCTAACTGATACTAATGAACCGAGAGTCTTAACCTTACAACTCGGAGTTGTTTTGGGATTATGCGAATAGAGAGAAGAGAAAATCATCGGAAGGTGATTGAATATTGTAGAAACAGTTTGTTCCGGATTGAGGAATTGATGTAAAGATGAGATAATGTACATCAATAGAGAAAGAGAAGACAGGATATGTCTGGCGGTAATAGCGCGGTGGTCCCACCTGACCCCATGCCGAACTCAGAAGTGAAACGCCGTAGTGCCGATGGTAGTGTGGGTATTACCCATGTGAGAGTAGGGTGCCGCCAGACTTTTAAATAAGTGCGAGAGCCCAGCAGAGATGCTGGGTTTTTTTGCTATCTATGATTTAAGAAATTAAAATCAACGTAATTGAAGAGCAGAGAGGGATATAGTCTGGAAATGAGCTCATTAATCACTTTTAATAAACCATTTAAAGCGGTATCTCATGAATAATATCAAACAGCAGATTGGATCTACCTAATACTTATTACAAATATTAATAAGTTTGTTTGATGTTAATAACATGTCTATTATCTACATTAAGTCGTCGATTACAAAATTCCATTAAATATCTATTGTTATATCAGTGTAATGTCGTAGTTCAATTTTCATAGCATAAAAAATATTAATCTGTAGATTTAACCTGCCCAATGAGTGATAAATTTGTTTGATGCTAATAACATATCTGTTATTTAGACTAGATTGTTGATTATAAAATTCCATTAAAGATTAAATGGTTAACACTTAACTGGCGAATAGCCAAGCCAAGTGCTCTCTATAATAACAATGAGTCAAATTTATGCTCTTTATTGGAAAGATATTGAATCGAAGTTAATGTCTGTAGATTAAATATTTAAAAAAAGCATAAGCTAAGGTACTTTATTATTGACCATCCATTAATATGGAAAAGTGATCTTTAAGTAGCGTATGCTTTGATAACATTGTGTGAGTAATTGAAAGAGCTTAAAGTTTGGAGAGTTTGATTGGACAGACAAAAAGAGAAAGCAATACTCCTAATAAGGAATATTGCTTGTTTGTTAATATTAACCTAAAAGTAAGGCATCGTCGGTAACTTTTTCACCGCGTGTTTTTTCAAACATAGCTAATAAGTCATTTACTGTCATCTTATCACGTTGTTCACCAGAAACATCAAGTACGACTTGTCCCTGATGAAGCATTACGGTCCTGTTTCCGTATTCTAGAGCTTGTTTCATTGAATGTGTTACCATCATGGTTGTTAACTGGTTTTTGCCCACTATTTCATTAGTCAGATCTAGAACGAATTGAGCTGTTTTAGGATCAAGTGCAGCGGTGTGTTCATCGAGTAACAAAATTTTAGATGGCTGTAAGGTCGACATCAATAAACTTATTGCTTGTCTTTGTCCTCCTGAAAGTAACCCCATCATATCGGATAAACGATTTTCGAGACCTAAATTTAAAGTCGCAAGCTTTTCCTTAAATATGGACTGAATTTTGCGATTAAGTGCAGGGCGTAATGTAAAACAACGTCCACGATTATAAGCAATAGCAAGATTTTCTTCGATGGTTAAATTTTCACAGGTTCCCACCATCGGATCTTGAAACACTCTGGCAACCATTCCTGCTCTTTTCCAGGCAGGAACACGCGTTACATCTTTGCCATTGATGATGACATGCCCTGAGTCACTAAGTAAATCTCCGCTAATAATATTAAGTAACGAACTTTTACCCGCACCATTACTACCAATAATCGTAACAAACTCACCTTCTTTTATATTTAAATTTAAGCCACGTAATACGTGATTTTCAATAGGTGTACCTTGGTTAAAGGTTAATTGCAATTGTTCAACGTTAAGCATGTTTATTTCCTCTTTTTTTCGAGTATTTTTTTAATTGCTTAGGTAGTACAAGAGCAAGTACAACCAATATTGCGGTAATAAGATTTAAGTCTTCTGTGCCTACACCTATTTTGTGCAAAAACTCATTACTAAGTGCTACAGCTATAAATAAACGATAAAGAATAGCGCCTAGAATAACTGCCAGCATAATTGCCCATATACGTTTTGTTGGGAAGATACTTTCACCAATGATAATAGAAGCAAGACCAATGACGATTGTCCCCACACCGATAGTAATATCAGCACTGCCCTGAGTTTGCACAAATAATGAACCGCCTAATGCGATTAAGCCATTGGAAATAGCCATACCTAAAATGGTGATGCTGCCCGTTGGGACACCTTGAGATCTAGCCATTCTTTGGTTTGTACCGGTAGCTCTCAATGCCAATCCCATTTGGGTGTTTAAAAATAAATGTAGCAATAACCAAACCACAACAACAAAGCCAAAAACCATAACGGATTGAATAATATATTGGTTACTGTAGTCTTCTGAAATAAAGGGTGAAAAAATAGTTTTCGCATCCAATAACGCAAGATTCGGTGATCCTGAATATTCAGTTGTTTCGTGAGTAATATAACGTCCAAGACCTAATATCCTTAAATTGATTGAATACAAACCTATCATGACAATAATACTGGATAATAATTGCAAAATATTGAGCTTAACATAAAGCAATCCAGTCAAACTACCGGCGATACACCCCGCAAACATACCTAAAAGTGTGGCAATCCAAGGGTCAATACCAATATAAATACATAAACCACATACTGCGCCACCTAACGGGAAGCTGGCATCGGCTGTTAGATCTGGAAAATCGAGTAAACGGAAAGATATAAAAACACCTAAGCTCACAATGGCATAAATAAGTCCAATTCCCAGCGAGCCTATTAAAAATTCAAAAGACATGAAAAAAACCTATTAAAATTAACCGCTAATATTAGCGGTATCGTGATAAAATTAAAAAACTATTCAACAATCTTCGTTGCTGATTTCAATACATCTTCAGATAATACGACGCCTTGTCGCTCAGCTGCTTTTTTATTGATTGTTAACTGTGTAATGTTACCTATTTGTGGCGGAATATCGCCAGGTTTTTCACCATTAAGAATGCGGATAACGATTTTACCAGCTTGGCGTCCTAAGTCATAATAACTCATTCCCAAGGCCGCGATGGCTCCGCGTTCGGCTGAGTCAGGATCGGAGGCTAACAAAGGTATTTTACTTTCATTAGCGACTTTTGCTAAAGACTCGTAAGCCGAAACGACATTGTTATCGGTAGTGGTATAAATCAGATCAACTTTACCTTTTAAACTTCTTGCTGCTGTAGAAATATCTGAAGTACGTTGAGCAGGAGCTGCGATAATTTGCATACCACGTTTTTCTAGTGCTGATTGTAATTGTTTAAGTACAATAGTTGAATTGACTTCGCTAGGACTATAGACATAACCAATGTTTTTCGCATCTGGTTTGATTTTTAACATCATATCTATTTGCGCATCTAACGGTAGTGCATCAGAAACACCGGTCACATTGGTTTTTGACGCTTCCCAACTAGGGGTTAATCTTGCGGCAACGGGATCTGTTACAGCCGTGAAAATGATTGGAATACGTTTAGTCGTCGCTAATAAAGCTTGTGAGCTAGGTGTTGCAATTCCGACAATCACATCGGGTTTATTCGCAGCAAATTGTTTAGCGATTTGAACAGCATTAGCACTACTGCCTTGAGCGCTGGCATACTGTAATTTTAAGTTTTCACCGTTGATATAACCATTATCTTTTAATTCATCTTCCACCCCTCTTCGAACATTATCTAATGCAGGATGTTCAACAATGGCTGTAATAGCAACATACTTTTGTTCCTTTGCTGTATCAGCAAACGATGAAAAAGTAAGGGTTGATAAACAGAGTAGCATAATAAGTTTACAAATACGATTACGCATATAGGTACCTTTGTAATAATTTTTTTACAACTTAGATAAATATGTGTTTACTATAAATCATATTTAAATAATTTTCTAGGAATATCACTTTATTTAGCTGTAAATTTTTAATTACAATCTGTTATGATTAGTGATTGTAAAGCACTTTTAATCGACAAAAATTGGGTATATTTTGCTTCTTTTATAGATAAAAAAAACGAAAATAATCATTCGTTCGAGAGTAAGCGAGTTCTGTTGATAATAGGGGTATGCTCTGCTGATTGATTCAGCAAAGCATAAATGGGATTATGTTATTCACCAATGACTTTATAAGCGGACTGAATAACTTCAGGCGATAATGTTGCGCCTTGTTTTTTCGCGGCTTCAATATTGATAACCAGTCGTAATGCTTGTCCAATTTCTGGCGCAATACTGCCGGGTTTTTCTCCATTCAAAATGCGAACAACAAGTTTGCCTGATTGACGACCAACATCATAATAACTCATGCCATAAGCCGCAACGGCGCCTCTTTCAATTGCATCAGGAAAAGATGCTAATAAAGGAATTTTGTTTTCATTAGCAAATTTCACTAATGATTCATAAGCAGATACAACATTGTTATCGGTTGTCGTATAAATCAAGTCAACTTTGCCTTTTAACGAATTTGCCGCAGTGGAAATATCCGCAGTTCGTTGTGCGGGCACTGCAACCAATGAAATATTTTGTTCTGCAAGTTGTGCTTTCAAATTTTTCATTACCACAGTGGAATTGATTTCACTTGGACTGTAGATGTATCCTACCGATTTTACATTCGGGACAATTTTTTTCATAAAGTCGATTTGAGGCCCAATCTCTTGAAAATCAGATACACCCGTAATATTGGTATTGGTTGGTTCCCAATTTTTAACTAGCTTTGCGGCAATGGGATCAGTAATTCCTGCAAATACGAGTGGGATTTGTTTAGTTACTGCGGCTGTTGCTTGTGCACTTGGAGTTGCAATAGCGACGATAACATCGGGTTTATCGGCAATAAATTGTCTGGCAATTTGTGCTGCAGTCGCGCTACTGCCTTGGGCGCTTTTGTACTTAACCGTTAAATTTTCATTTAATATATAACCACTGCTTGTTAATTCATCTTTTACACCATCTCGGATTTGATCTAGTGAGGGATGTTCAACAATTGCAGTTATGGCAACACTTTTTACCGTATTTGCTATACACATAAAAGGGGTAATTAACATCAAACAACTGAATAAAAAAAAGCGTTTCATAAAAATAAACTCGCAAACTAGTACAATAGTATTATTCTAAACTGATTCAATCAAAATGTTAAGGTGTAATTGGACTTTTTTGTCATTCTTATTTTTTAAAAGGATGAGGCATCATCTGATTAATATAAAAATACGCTAAAATTTCAAACAAATTAAGAATATAATAATCAGATTATTGTTTTTTTAATCCTCCTTTTCATGAAAGAAAGCTAAAAATAGCTGCTAATATTGTTCAGTTACCTATTCAAGGTTAATTCTAAATTTATTAGAAGCAAAATTCTTATTGTGCAAATACAAAGGGATTGATACCACTTTTTGCAAAACCTTCTTCTTCGGTTTTGATATCAAGTATTAAAGAGGCAATATCATCAGCAACAACTTCAATATGCGGATCTTTATCCTGATCAAAGATTTTTAAATAGCTGTGGCAAGCATCACAACATTCTGTTTTAGTCGCTGACAATTCACTATCTAGCGAAAAATATTCAATATTTTTCATGTTATCACAGCTGGTACATTTTACTCTTGGCACATACCATTCACTCTCACATAAACTACAATGTAAATAACGCAATCCATTATGACCACCCAGTTGAATGACGCTGGCAACCGGCATGCTATTACATACGGGACATAGCCAATTTTTATCACTATTTTCGGATACTGCTTTACCTTTTATTTGGCTAGCTAGCTGGCTATAGTAAACAGAGAGTGCAGACCAAATAAATACGGCTTCATTGCCATCAACTGCGTGGAATTCGCCTTTAAGTAAATGCAAAGCTTTATTTTGTAATTGCTCAATACTGTTTTTATTCAGTTGTTCAATCACGATTGAAATCTGATCGGTTAAATTTGATGATGATTGTAATAACGCCTTTAAATAATCCTGCCAAGAGTAGGGTAATGAAAAGTTTTCTATACTCAGTGGCGGTAAATCATTATTTAATGGCTCGAATAGCTCTTTATTTAGTGGTTTTTGGCTAACTAAGTCTGCTTGCGTTTGCGCTAATTGAGCACAAAAACAGAGATAGTCACTTAATGGACTATTTTTTGCTAATTCTTTTAGCCTGTTAGCTCGATGCAAATAGAGCGTTGTTGGTGAAGGATAAAAAAGTAAGGGAATTTGTCTGATAACGGAATTGATATTTTGTTTTTCAAGTTGAACTTGTGGGATGATTTTTATACTCATTATTGGTTACCATTCATGATTATTTTATCCATAATCGATTTAGTGATTGAGATAATTCCGCTGATAAATATCAGCGGATAAGATAGATATATTTTAGAAACAACTATAAAGCTGTTTTTTGTTCGACTTTTGTTGTTTGCTTTATGTCTACAGGTTTATCTGCTTCCAGTTCCTGTTGATAGATTTTTTGCATTTCTTCTTCATACCATGAAGAGTGGTTTTTTCGAGCCCAAGCTCGAGATACATACCCTGTAATCATCCCTTTAATTGAACCTTTAACCCAGATAGCCATATAAGCATGACCAATGGCGAGCAAGATTAAGCAAATAGCTGCAAACGAGTGGAAAAAGATTGCAATACGAACAATTTCAATTGAAAAATAATCTGAAACATATCTTCGCCACATAATCATACCGGTTACGAATAACACAGTGATTAAACTCATGATACACCAAAATAAAAATTTCTGACCAACATTATATTTGCCAATGGGTATACCTTCTTCTTTGCCCATGATGACGTGTTTAAAATTCTTGATCCATAACAGATCATTTTTATTAGGGATATTATGATGAGCAAGCTTTACAAACATGAACATCAGCAGTATAAAGACGATGCATCCAATTAGGGGATGTAACGCTCTAACCAGTTGAGGGGTTCCAAGAAAAAGCCCAAATAGTTTAATGGACGGAAAAAATAACGATAAACCAGATAATGCCGTTAAGATGAAAAGACACACCATACACCAATGGCAAAAACGTACAATAAGTGGTGTTCTAAGAATCATTCCTTTTTTATTCATGATGTTCCTCCTTTTGTGGTATGTCGGCACTATTTTTACGACCAAAAATAGGTAATCCTAACCGTTTTCTTGCTTGTTTATCCGCTTGTTTTTCCTGTTCGATATCTTCTTCGTCTACTTCAATTGCACCGACGCCCATGTAATGGAAAAGTAATCCTCCAAAAGTAGCAATAAAGGCGGCAGCTGAAAGTGGTTTCCAAGGGCCTTTCCAGAATCTAACCAGTTCACTGATATGGGGTTCATCTGGCAAACCGTGATACAGATCGGGTTGATCAGCGTGATGTAATACATACATGACATGCGTTCCATTGACCGCTTGAGGATTATAAAGCCCTGCATGTTCAAATCCCCGTTTTTTTAAATCGGCTATTCGGTGCTCAGCATGTTGAATCATATCTTGTTTAGTTCCGAAATGAATAGCTCCAGTCGGGCAGGTTTTAACGCAAGCCGGCTCTTGTCCAACCGAAACACGGTCAACACATAAAGTACATTTATAGGCTCGATTATCTTCGTTACTGATACGAGGAATGTTAAACGGGCAACCTGCTACACAATAGCCACAACCAATACAATGTTCCGACTGAAAATCGACTATTCCGTTAGCATATTGAATGATAGCACCTTCAGAAGGGCAAGATTTTAAACAGCCAGGCTCAGAACAGTGCATACACCCATCTTTGCGAATTAGCCATTCAAATTTTCCGTTAATTTCAACTTCAGAATAGCGCATTACCGTCCATGCTTTAGACTCCAAATCAGCGGGATTATCGTAAACACCGACCGTATTGCCTACTTCTGCTCGCAGGTCATTCCATTCGCTACAGGCGACTTGGCATGCTTTACAACCAATACAGGTGGTGACATCAATTAATTTGGCCACCTCTTGTTGATAATCACGTGCTCGCGGTGCAGGCGTTAAATCATTAGTTGCAGAACGACGAATAATATCTTGAGTTTGTAATGACATAATTAATCCTCCTGCCTATGCCACGGTGGTAACTTTTTCGATGTTAACTAAGAATGATTTATATTCTGGCGTTTGTGAATTTGCATCACCTAAATGAGGGGTTAATTCATTGACCAAAAATCCTTTCTTAGTTTGTCCAGTGAATCCCCAAACAATTGGGATTCCAATGGTTTCGATCTCTTTACCGTCTACCGTTAACGTAGGCAAGCGTTTAGTTACTACCGCTTTCGCTTTTATATAGCCTCGATACGAAGTCACTTTAACGGTGTCGCCTAATTTGATTCCTTTTTTATTGGCAAGATTTTCGCTTAGTTCGATAAATTGTTCTGGTTGCGTAATTGAGGCCAATCTTGCGTGTTGTGTCCAAAAGTGGAAATGCTCTGTAATACTGTATGTTGTTCCCACATAAGGAAATTCATCTGCTGAACCTAAACGCGCTAAATCTTCTTTAAATACTCGAGCAACCGGATTATTGATTTGTTCTGGATGCAACGGATTATTGGTAATTGGCGTTTCAAATGGTTCGTAGTGCTCAGGGAAAGGCCCATCAACCAGACGATTTAAGCAGAATAATCCACCTAAACCATCGTTATTCATAATAAAGGCGCCTGCACCAGAACTTGGAGACAAGGTAGCGGTAAAGTCAGCAACATCATTGCCATCCCAATGAGAACCATTCCATTTTATCAATACTCGGTTTGGATCCCATGGATTGCCGTGTTCATCTGCCGATGCCCGATTATAGAGTACACGTCGATTCATTGGCCATGACCATGCCCAACCTGCATGGATACCTTTACCAGATGGATCTGTTGGATCACGTCTTGCCATTAAATTACCTTGTTCAGTCCACGAACCACAGAATATCCAGATACCTGAAGAGGTGGTACCATCATCTTTAAGCTGAGAAAAACCACTTAATAATTGACCTTTTTTCAGAATCACATTACCGTTGGTATCCGTAAGGTCAGCAAGAGCACGACCATTACACTCTTGGGCTAATTCTTCTGCTGCTGGCCCTTCTGGATCTTGGTAATCCCAAGAAAGATTATTAATTGGTTCATGATAAGCACCGCCTTCTTCAGCATAAAGTTCTTTGATTCTTAGAAAGATACGTGAAATGATTTCGGGGTCATATAGCGATTCATAAGGAGGCTTTGCTGCTGCCCAATGCCATTGCAATAAACGAGATGAATTGACAATCGTACCGTTTTCTTCAGCGAAACAGTTAGTCGGTAATCGAAAGACTTCGGTTTGAATTTTGCTTGAATCGACATCGTTTGACTCACCATGATTTTTCCAAAATTCGGCTGTTTCAGTGGGTAATGGGTCAATGCTCACCAAGAATTTGAGTTTAGATAAACCTTCACGAATACTATTTTTATCAGGTAAGGCAGCAAGTGGATTGAATCCTTGGCAAATAAAACCATTAGCTTGACCGTCACGCATCATTTTACTAAAGCGTAAGATATCGTAAGTTTTATCCCATTTAGGTAACCAATCAAATCCCCACTGATTGTCTTTAGTCGCTTTATCACCATACATCGCTTTCATAAAACTGATAAAGAATTTGGGATAGTTACCCCAGAAATTCACCTCATTGGCACCTAACGGTTTAGGGGTTTTTTCATCCAAATACTGTTCAAGCGAAACTTGCGAGTCTTTAGGTAAATCCAAATATGCAGGTAAACGATTGGATAAGAGTCCGACATCGGTTAAACCTTGAATATTTGAGTGTCCACGTAAGGCATTAATTCCCCCACCCATGACACCCACATTACCTAAAATAAGTTGAATCATGGCAGCAGTACGAATAATTTGGGTACCATAAGTATGTTGTGTCCAACCTAAGGCATATAAAAATGTTGCTGCTCGGTCATTGGTTTTCGTGCTGGCAAGAGAGCGACAAACATGTAAAAATCCGTCTATCGGGCTTCCGGTAACTTTGTTTACCATTTCTGGTGTATATCGACTTACATGTTGTTTTAACAGATTCCAAACACAGCGTGGATGCGTGAGTGTTTTATCTCGAAGCGCATAACCTTTTTCATCTTTTTGATATGTCCAACTGGCTTGATCATATTGGCGATTATCAGCATTATAGCCACTAAATAGACCACTAGTTTCATCAAAATTAAAGTCATCACTCACAATTAAGCTAGCGTTACTGTGTGTGACTAAATATTCAAAATTAACTTCGTTATGGGTAATGAGATAATTAATAATACCTAGTAAGAAGGCAATATCCGAACCTGCACGAATCGGAACATATTTATCGGCAACCGAAGCCGTGCGGTGAAAACGAGGATCAATAGCGATAAGTTCAGCGCCATTTGTGATTTTAGCTTCAATCGCCCACTTAAAACCAACCGGATGAGCTTCAGCGGCATTTCCACCCATAACAATGACGACATTGGCATTTTTAATGTCATTCCAGTTATTTGTCATCGCACCACGCCCATACGTTGCTGCAAGACTAGATACCGACGGGCCATGACAAACCCTTGCTTGAGTTTCAAGACTTAGCATACCTAATGAGCGAGCTATTTTGAACGCTAACCAACCCGTTTCATTACTCGCAGCTGAAGTGACCAACCAACCGGTTGATGTCCAGCGATTCACGGTTGTACCTTGTTCATTTTTGTCGATAAAGTTTTTATCTCGGTCTTCTTTCATCAATCGAGCAATACGATCAATCGCTTCATCCCAACTGATACGTTGCCATTGATCAGAGCCAGGAGCACGATATTCGGGATATTTAACACGTTGTTCACTTTTGATATAGTCTAGCACCCCAGCACCTTTTGGGCAGAGTGAGCCACGACTAACTGGATGATCAGGATCGCCTTCTACATGAAAAATAGAAGATTCGGCATTTTTAGCTCCATCTCCTCGACTATAAAGTAACATTCCACAGCCAACCGAACAGTAGGTACAGTTATTGCGGGTTTCTTTCGATTTTAATAATTTGAATTGGCGAGTTTGTGCAAGCGCCACATTGGGAGCAAGTCCAAGCGTGGCAACTGTTGTTCCTGCCATGCCACCAGCGCAGATCTTAAAGAACTGTCTACGGTTAAATAGCATATGAACTCCTTAAAAGCTGACATTACATTTTAATTTATTATATTGATAGGTACTAATATCCCTATTGGATAATGATTCATAATAATCGTTTATCAATTGGAAATAAAGGAAAAAACAGATATCAATGATTAAAATTTGACATTAATCAAAAAAACAGAAGAAAAGATCCGATAATTTTTATTAAAATTTATCTAAAATTGTTAGCAGCACTTTGCAATAATTATGTAAAGCGTATCTTAACAAAACTTAAAATTATTATCAATATATGAGCTATCAAGTGAATCGATTGGTATTGTGGATTTTGCTATATTCAACAATATTGATAGAGTTTGCGACTGATAAAAGGGCAAACTCTATCGATACTAACTCGTGATTAAGGATTAATTTCCTCAATTGTTTGCAAGACTCGATGAGTAATGAGAGGTTTTAAGATATTATTCATGTTTTCAATTTTTTGAAAACTGGCACTATCTTGATCATCCAGATAACCTTGTTCTCGTAGTGATGCAACCAGTGTTGAAAAGACCCCTTTATCAAAAAATTCTGGCGCATTGATTCCATGTAATACCGATAATCTTTCCGCAATTAATCGACCTTCTTTTTCTAAATTAGCTCGACTAATTGAAGGGTCTTTTTGCAAAAGCGAAAAAGCAATCGCATAACGTTGTAAGGTATCTTTTGATGACGAAGCAATTAACTGTAAACCAGACATTTTTGCATAATTGAGCACTAATTTATCTGACGTACAACTAATTAAATTTAAGTCACAATAGGTGGCGATAATTTGGTTTACATATTCAACTAACTGCGCTTCATTATGATATAAAAACAGTTCAGATTTAATTAATGGGAAAAGCAATTTTACCTGTTCTAAAACCGCTTCTGAGGAGATGCGATTATTCTTCACAAGAATTCTGGCAACGATTGCAGGAATGATCAGCAAATGTTGAATATTATTACGATAATAAGTCATTAAAACCGCTTGTTCAGTGGTTAAGCCGACAATTTCGCCAGCCTCATCGGTTGTGATAACAAATTTACCCATCTGTTTAGCATGTTCAAATAGTTCATCTGCGCTTTGAGCGGGAATCGTTATCAAATCAGAATAAGGAATATTTTTTAATAATGTAAGAAGATAATTAATATGTTCTATGAGTTTAACTTTAGTTAATGCCCGTTGATCCGCTGCCAATAAGATAGAGCAACATAAATTCATGGCGTTAATAGCTGCTGAGGCATTGATACGCTCCATGATCTGTTTTGCCAGAACATTGGTAGTGGGTGTCAACCAATTTGGGCGAGCGGTGCCTGTTGGTTCAATTGCATCACGCCATTCTGGTATTTGTTGATTTAAAAATTGGTTCAGTGGGATAGGTTGACCAAAATTAACATAGCCAAAACCTAATTTTTTTAATTTTAAAAAGGCTTTTAGCGTACGCCATAAACTCTCTTTTTCTTTTTTTGCTCCGCGTAATTCATTGGCATAAGTCGCCACTTCTAAAACGTGTTCATAACCAATATAAACCGGTACAACGGTGATAGGTCTTGCATCGCCACGCAATAACGTTTGGATGGTCATCATGAGCATGCCTGTTTTCGGATCGAGCAATCTACCGGTACGTGAACGCCCACCTTCGATAAAATATTCAACAGCATAGCCTCGAATAAATAACTCAGCTAAATATTCACGAAAAACGGAAGTATAAAGTTTATTTCCTCTAAATGAACGACGAATAAAGAAGGCACCTAGTCGTCTAAAAATCGGACCAGCAGGCCAGAAGTTCAAGTTGATACCAGCAGCAATATGAGGTGGTACTAATCCTTGTCGATAAAGAACATAAGATAATAAAAGATAATCCATGTGACTGCGATGACACGGTGCATAAACAATTTCATGTCCATTTTGCGCCAGTTCTCGAACTGGATCGGCATTGGTTACTTTTAAACCTTGGTAAAGTCTGTTCCATGCCCAAGTTAAAACAATATCGGTAATTCTTAGCATTCGATAAGAAAAATTAGCGGCAATTTCGTTTAACATTGCCAGTGCATTTTTTTTCGCTTTATCAAGACTAATATTTTTACTTTTGGCTTCTTCTTGAATTGCATCAGAAAGGCTAGGATTAGTTAATAATTTATTCAGCATTTGTTGCCGTACAGGCAGTTTAGGACCCACTGATGCCATTCTTTGTTTGGTAAAATGAATACGTGCAACACGAGCAAGCTTATGGGCTAAGACCGAAATATTTTGTTGATTATTGATTTCAATATCTTTTAATGACACGGTTCTTGAAAAACGGGTATAGCAATCTCGACCTGAAACAATGATTTTATATAATTTATAAGTTGCTCCCAGCACTTGTAGAGAAGGGCTTTTTTTGCCTTCTTTATCTGGACTGCGTCCGAACATCACCGAAACCGGTAACATTTGAATATCCAACTCGGGATTTTCTTGATGAGCAGAAATATATTCTCTTAAAATGTCAATTGCTTTTGTTTTTTGTTGATTAGAGGCAAAAATACCCGGGCCTTTATCAATAAAAATATATGAAGGAACCATATTACCATTAATATCGATGCCTTCTAGCGGATCAGGTAAGCCGAACTTGGAACATAAAGAACGAACAACCATAAGATCAATCTTAGAATTATAGGGCAAAACATATAATATGGGTTTATTAGTATCAAGACCTAATTCAGAAACCGGATCTGCTGGTATAGGTTTACTTTTAACAAATAATTTAATTGGGATTTGGATTAGTGAAAAAGAAACTTTAGTCCACCACGAAAACATAAAAATAAACCTCATCGTATTTCGCTAATTATAGGCTTAAATAATGAAATATACTTAATCAAGCTAATACAGAAATTAGTATTTAAATCATAATAGTGAATCTCTCTTATTGTTTAAATAAGAGAGAAAACACTAAGTATATACTTGTTATCATTTAAACGTTAGCTAATTTGCACAATCTTTCGTCGATATAGTTTGAGTTAAATAACTCTATTTATAACGATAGTTGAAAGCATTATAAAGGTTTATTGATATCAACTCCACGAATCTCTTTGTTTTTTATCCTCTCCAATCGTTGGATCAGGGTAATAACATCTCGTCCTTCACGCATGCCATCGATAAGTTTACGAGCTTGTTTACAATCGCCAATTTTATGATAAACATAGTTATTTTTAGTTGCATGTTCAGAAAAAGCTTGGCTAAAGGTGTTTTCACTTAGCATTCCTAAACAGACAAAACCATAATCGAATTCTAATTTAAATTGGTGACCATCTTTATCTTTAACTAAAAAGTGATTTTCAGCGACTTCCAGTAAAGTTGTAGAAAGATGAACATCAACCTGATTATGTTTGAGCATGGTCATCATAGAAATACGACCAATATAATCCAAATCTTCAGCCATAGCAGGCTTCATTTCAACAATGGAAACCGCCTTGGCGTTGTTTTCAGAAAAATATTCAACGACATCCAGCCCGACAGCTCCCCCACCGATGACAACCACTTTTTTATTGGCAATATCGGTAAATTGATTGAAGTCTTCCATGATGTCAAAAATCGAAAATACTTGTCTGTTTGGCGCACTAAGCTGATCGTGTAATCCTTTAATAGGGGGTAATAAAGGTTTTGAACCGGTTGCACTAATCACTAAGTCGGGTTGTAATTTTTCGATTATTTCAGGCGTTGCTCGTGTATTAAGATTGATTGTGAGATTTTTTAAACTTTTGGCACGGTTGATAAGAAATTTAGGCAAATCGGCAATACGTTGTTTGTATGGAAATCGAGAAATCATCATTGACAGACCACCCAAAAAAGGCTTTTCTTCATATAATGTAACATTACATCCGACTTCTGCTGCTGTGCATGCGGCTTCAAGTCCAGCCGTTCCGCCTCCCACTACAACAACATTAAGCGGGGTTGAGATCTGATAGCGTTTATAGTCTTCATAACTGATAATATCCGGATTAACTGTACAGCGAATTGGTTTAGATCTCGCAATGCGATGATCTGCACAACCAATATTACATGAAATACATTTTCTTAATGTGTCGATTTCGTTATTTTGTACTTTTTCAACCCAATAAGGTTCGGCAATTAGCCCTCGTCCTAAAACGACAAAATCAGCAATCCCTTCTTCAATTGTTTTAGCGATGATTGATGGGTCTCGAAAGTTACCAGACGCAATGGTCGGTTTATTAAATTTATCTCGCACAGCTTTTGCCATGTAAGAACGCCAACCGTCAGGGAGATTCATCTGATCAATCTGAAATTGGATAGTATCATTTTGTGCGGCAGATACATCAAAAACATCCACACCCTCACTCAGGTGTTCTAAAATAGCTAAGGTATCGTCTAAAGTATTTCCTCCATCTACAAAATCGACCGCACTAATCCGTAAAAGGATTGGAAAGAAAGGGCCGACTTTGCTACGCATTTCATTAATAACCAGACGAATTAATCGTGCTCGGTTTTCGATACTACCTCCAAATTCATCTGTACGGTTGTTATACAGCGGTGATAAAAATTGACTCAGCAAATATGAGTGTCCGGCATGAATTTCAACAGCATCAAAACCGGCTCTTTGGGCTCTGTGAGCTGCTAGTCCATATTGTTTAACAATATCATGAAGCTCTTCAATCGTTGCTGGTCTGGGAATATTGCCACCTGTTTTAGATGGTATATTGGATGAAGAAATAGGTTGCAAGCCATTTAAGCGACCGGGGTAAGCGGATGCGCCTGCATGATTAATTTGTACTGCGACCGAAGCCCCATGCTTGTGCATACGTTCGGTAAATTTATACAATCCGGGAATGTATTGATCGTTGTCGATTCTCAGTTGTGTGGTACCGTTAGTACCATAAGGAAAATCAACGCATACGTTTTCAAGGATAATAAGCCCAGTTCCGCCTTTTGCTCGTTGTTCATAGTATTGAATATGGTCATCCACCATTTCGCCATGTAATGTGGCAAAGTTAGTCCCTATCGGTGGCATGACAATTCTGTTGCGTATAGTTGTTTTATTAATTACAAACGGTTCAAATATAGCTGAAAAATTGGGCATATTTGTCTCCTTTTTATTTAAATAATTTCTCTATCAAACATTGCAAAATAGTCTTCTAAACGTGTTAAAGTTAATAATAAATCCATTGCTAACTTATGTTTATATTTTATAGATCAAGTTTAATTTATTCGTTTTATCTATAAATAGATGAAAACTAGAATGGCTCGCGTTATGCTAAGCGCGAGCCATTACGAGAATTCGTTATCTATTTAATTAGAATTTTTTCGTTTTATACCATTTTCTATTGACTAATTTATTCTCTAAGAATTGTTTAAATTCCATAAAATGAGCAGTCGTATTATGAAACTCAATGGCAGCTTGGTTTGCCCATATTTCTGAGAAAATAAAAATATGTTGGTTATTGGTATCCAGACTGAGTTCATAACGAATGCAACCAGCTTCTTTTCTGCTTTCATTCCGCACTTTTAGGGCAGCTTGTTGATATTCCTTTACCCACTCTGGTTTTACCTCATGTATTGCAATAATATTTAGCTCACACATCGATATTCCTTATGGTTATTCTCTATTTTGATTGTGGTTTTCAAATCCTAAAAAGCCAATTAACCACCATGATCACGGTCGTGAGCTATAAGCCTAATTGACTGATATTTTTTATTTGTTCGATGCTTTCGAAGCCGCATGTTGTTGTTCTGCAAATTGGCGACGACCACCTGGACGTGGGACTAAATCTCCAAGCATTACTTCGTAACCACCATCAACCACAAGCTCAGTACCATTTGAATAATCAGAACGTTTACTTGCCAAATATAAAACAGCATTAGCAATATCGATGGTTTCACCAATACGACGGCTGGCAATCATACGGGTACGACCTTGTTCAACTTCTTTATCTTCATAGAATTTTTTTGATAAAGGTGTTTTGACAAAACATGGACAGACTGCATTACTGCGAATACCAAATTGTCCCCATTCAGCAGCAAATTGTTTAGACATCATCGAAACCCCAGCTTTGGTTGAACTGTAAGCACCACTGTAAGTTTCAGGCGTGTGCGACGCCACCGTTGAGATATGCACCATACGACCTGATTTTTGCTCAATCATTAAACGCCCAAAACGTTGAGACATAAGGAAATATCCTGTTAGGTTAATATTAACGGTAGTATTCCATTCATCAAGAGGAAGGTCTTCAATCGGACAAAAACGTAAAATTGCTGCAGTATTAACCAGTACATCACAACGTCCAAATTCTTGTTTTACTTTTGCGACCGCTGCATCTACTTGTGCTTCGTTAGTGGTATTACAGGCAAGACCGATTGCTTTTATACCGTATTCATTACTTAACGATTTAGCAAGTTGTTGACATTTTGTTTCATCTAAATCGATAAGTACAAGATTCGCTTTTTGTTTGGCAAATTCACGGCAAATTTCGGAGCCCATGCCACCAATTGCACCTGTGATGACACAAACATCATTTTCTAATCCTAACCAACTTTGGCTCATAAAAACTCCTATTATTCAACTTGATAACTTTTATTTATACTTTCTTCGCATATCTTTATATTTGATTAAATCTTAATGTCAAAGTAAGTACCAAATTATTTAACCTACTGTTTACTTTGATACAACACATCTAAAATATAACGTAACTGTTTGACATCTAATTGCCCCGGTGCTGAGGCATTTTTAGCTGCTCCAAATGTCATTGCTGAACCAAATGTTGTTCCTGCCACTCGGCTAATTGCCCCCAGCCCTGCCATTGACATGGTAATGATGGGTCTGGTTGCATATTTTTCATTCATTTCTGTGGTTGCCGCTAATAAGGTAAGGACGTCATCTGTGGTCTGTGGCATAACCGCAATTTTGGGAATATCAGCACCTAAATCTTGCATTTTACGTAATCGAGAAATGATATCGTTTTTCGTAGGTGTTTTTTCAAAGTCATGGTTGGATGTGACAACCAATACATTATGTTGATGCGCTACATTAATAATTTCTTTTACGTATTGATCGCCGATAAAGACTTCAACATCGATCAGGTCGACCAGTCCACTCTTAGCTATTTCTTTGTTTAATTCAAGATAATCGGTTAGTGGCCATGGTTTTACTCCACCTTCATTAGCGGTACGAAAGGTAAATAAAATAGGTTTGCTCGGTAATAAGGTTGCAATTTTTTTAGCAACAGTTTTCACAGCATCAATATTATCAACTTGGGTGAAGTGATCTACTCGCCACTCCAAAACGTCAAAATCTATCGATTGTAAAAATGTCACTTCATCAAGTAGTTCGGTTTCAGTTTTCCCCACAATTGGGACAATAATTTTCGGCGCACCCGATCCTATAACTAGATTTTTGGTTGTAACTGTTTTCATTTTATATCCTGTTGGTAAAAGATTATATTGATAATGATTAATCTTATATTGTGTGATTCAAATCAGACAATAACATAAAATAATCTGTTAACTTATTTTTAATTGGATTATTAGGTAAAAAGATTACCTATCGACTAATCATTAAATCCCATTTTTTCTTTTACATACTCAATAGGTGCATCTTCACCCGTCCAAATTTTGATTTGCGCTGCACCTTGCCAAAGCATCATGCCAATCCCATTTAAGGTTTTACAACCTTGCTGTTCTGCGATTTCAAGCAATTTGGTCTTACGTGGGCTATAAATACAGTCTGTTACGACAAGATCCGGTCTTAACATCGTTGGATCGGTAATTAAACTTTGCCCTTCTAATGGTTTCATTCCAACACCTGTAGCGTTACAAAGTACTTCACTGGTGGCAATGGCTTGACGGAGTTGCTCTTTATCAGCAAGGTCGGTCACACTGACTTTACATGGTGTGTTTTCATTTAATTTTTTTGCAATTGCTTCAATTTTTGCATAGCAGTCATCTTTCTGATTGAAGATGGCGATCTCTTTCACACCATCAAGCGCAGCTTGTACTACAATAGCTGTTGCTGCACCGCCTGCGCCAAGAATCGTCATTTTTTTACCTATGACATCAATGCCTGCTTCTTTCAACATGCGCATATAGCCAATGCCGTCGGTGTTATAACCGGTTAATATGCCGTTATCATTCGAAATTGTATTGCAAGCCCCACTCATTTCAACCGCAGGTGTTAACTTATCAAGATATTGGCAAACCAATTGTTTATTGGGCATCGATACCGCACTACCTCGCAAACCTAAGGCACGAAGACCTTTTATTGCATCGGGTAATTTTTCTTGATCAACTTCAAAAGCCAAATAAACATAAGGAATATTTAGTTTTGAATAAATAGTGTTTTGCATTTGCGGTGATAAACTGTGACGTATTGGATAAGCCATTAAACCAATCAATAAATAATGGCCGTCAATATTATTTCTCATTAAAAATTCTCCACTACACGCTTTTTTTCAATAAAGCGTTAACAATTAAGATTGTTCAGCAACACGTTTTAATAATGCACGTGTATCTTCAATATACATTTTAGCGCGTTCAATTGGGGATTTAGATAAAGCTAATTCGTCATTACAACATTCAATTGAAATCGGCATTTCAGGTAAAGCTTTCAACAAAGATACAAGGTCAATCCCACCACGCCCCGGGGATAAACGATAGTTACGAGCTTGATAAAGTAGTCCTTCTGTGTCTTGAGGTTTTTCTTTAGTACCATCACACAGTTGCATATAACGCCAACAATCTTTAGGTACTTTTTTCAAATCGTCAAGGGTATTTGGACCTCGATCAAAATGCAGGGGATCAATTATCATACCTTGATTGTTTTGATTCGCTTTTTTTAGCAGTTCAACACCGGCATTGACGCCAGGGATGTTTGTCCATGGCATCGGTTCGATATTGATGGCAATGCCAAGGGGAGCGGCAATGTCACAAAGCTGGGCAAAATTATCGGCTAGTCGATTTTGATCGGGATCGTTACCCGCCAAAAGTACCTGACTGGCACCTAATCTTGCGCCCGTTTCCAGTACGGGTAAAAAGTTAATGACACGGGTATCGGGTTTTAAACGGAAGATTTCTATATCTAATACCTTAATTCCTGTCTCTTTTAAACGGCGTTCAATTTCTCGAACCAATGGCGTATCGCCGACGGTCGCATATACCGGTTCAGTTGGCGTAGCCGGTATAAGCCTCAAACCGACATGAGTATAACCCGCTTCTGCTGCAACAAGGACTTGGTTAGCAGGTGAAACATCTAAGACAGTTAACGCTGCCAATCCAATTGGACGGTTAGACATATCTTTCTCCTTAATTAAAAATTTAATTCATCTAAAGCATAAAATTAGTGTAATTTTTAAATAAGCCACATTATGATTCATTATTATATTTCTATAAATATAATGATTTCTATTAAAAATATCTATTATTTAAAATAGCCATTTATTCTGTAATTAGCAAGGATAAAAAAAGGATTTTTATCAAAATGAGATCTTTATCAATAAAAAATTAATCAGACAGTTATAAAAAATATGGGGAGTTTATTGAGCAATGTGTTGATTTTGCTTTTTATTTTAATCTGTCACTTAAAATCCATTTAGACGTCAACTATTTTTAGAATAATCATGGTTAAAAGTCAGCATTTACTATCAATTGCACTTTCTATAGTCATCCACTAAAATAATTAACTTTGTTTATTTAAGAGAATATATCTATGAATACAGTTTTTGAGCTTTTATCGTCAATAAACGCTGTGGTTATTGCGGTAATTTGTATGTTAATTTTATCTCTTTGCCGTGTTCATGTGGTAATTAGCTTAATTATTGGTGCCTTTGTTGGTGGTTTATTTAGCCATTTAACGTTAAAACAAACAATTGATGCATTCAATACAGGTATTAGCAATGGTGCAAATATCGCTCTTTCTTATGCTATGCTTGGTGCTTTTGCCGTTGCAATTTCAAAATCGGGATTGCCTGAATTATTAGCTGATAAAGCGGTTAAACAGTTGACAACGAGCAGTGCTAAAAAACGCATAAAATGGTTATTAATTATTATTATTGCTTTGGTCAGTATTTCTTCACAAAATATCATACCTATCCATATTGCTTTTATTCCACTGTTAATCCCACCACTATTATATGTGATGTCTCGATTACAGTTAGATAGACGAATGATTGCCTGTATAATGACATTTGGACTCATTACACCTTATATGTTCTTACCGGTTGGTTTTGGTAATATCTTTTTAAATCAAATTTTATTAAAAAATATCACTGCATCCGGCATGGATGTTAGTCATGTGAATGTAATGCATGCTATGGCGATACCAGCGCTAGGGATGTTTGTTGGGCTACTTTGGGCAATTTTTGTCAGTTACCGTAAACCAAGAGAATATAAAATTATTCGTGAAGAGACGAATTTAGAAACGGTAAATAGTGTAAATAAGCGTTCACTTATTGTGTCTCTATTGGCAATTGTTCTCTCTTTTGCTATCCAACTTTACACAGGTTCAATGATTTTAGGGGCGCTAATTGGTTTTATTTGCTTTATTGTTTCGGGAACCATTAAATGGGGTGAAGCAGACGGCGTTTTTACTGATGGTATTAAAATGATGGCCATGATTGGTTTTGTTATGATTTCTGCCCAAGGCTTTGCCGAAGTGCTAAAACAAACAAATGATATTGAACCGTTAGTGATTAACAGTGCTGCTTTATTCGCGGGTAATAAAGTTATTGCTTCATTTATGATGATGTTAGTCGGATTGGTGATCACGTTAGGTATCGGTTCGTCATTCTCGACGGTGCCTATTATTGCGGCAATCTATGTCCCACTTTGTATTCAGCTTGGCTTTTCACCTATTGCAACAGTTTGTTTAATTGGTGCTTCTGGGGCGATTGGTGATGCTGGTTCTCCGCCTTCTGATACTATTTTAGCAACGTCGGCTGGGCTTAATAGTGATGGTCAGCATGATCATATTCGTGATAGTGTTATTCCAACATTCACCCATTTTAATATCCCTTTATTTATTGCGGGTTGGGTTGGATCGTTAATTCTGTAATAACATCAATTAAGGCTGTCATTGCTTATGAATAACAAGTTATATCAAAATATCCGTGCGGTTTGTGCTCAGGCTATTTTTAATGTGTTGGAAGAAGGGCAATCGCTCAGCTCTGCATTGATGACTTTAAATCCTAAAATTGCCGATAAAGATAAAGCGTTAGTTCAAGAAATCTGTTTCGGGGTAATGCGGGTATTACCCGAACTGAATTTCTATATTCATAGCTTGATGAACAAAGTGCTTACTGGTAAAAATAGAGTTTTACACTATTTATTGTTAGTGGGTGTTTACCAAGTTCTCTATACCCGTATTCCGGAGCATGCAGCAGTAGGAGAAACAGTTAACGCGGTTAAGGAATTAAAAAAAATCGCTCTCAAAGGATTAATTAATGGTGTGTTGCGGGAATTTTTGCGTCAACAAGCTGTTTTGACAAACAAATTTTCGCAAGACTGTAAACAAGATACAGCCCGAACTCTCCATCCGACGTGGTTACTAACTCGTCTTAAGCAAGCCTATCCACAGCAGTGGCAAGCAATTGTAGTGGCGAATAATCAAAAACCTCCGATGTGGTTGCGAGTGAATCTTAATCACTATTCAGTGAGTGAGTACCAACAAATGCTTACCGAAGCAGGCATTGAATCACAAGCTTGTACAGCTATACCTTCTGCCATTAGGTTATTACAGCCCGTTAATGTGACCAAATTGCCCTATTTTTCTGAAGGTGCGGTGACCGTACAAGACTTGTCTGCACAATATGCGGCTTATCTACTTGCCCCGCAAAATGGCGAGCAAATTTTAGATATGTGTGCCGCACCTGGTGGTAAAACTACACATATTTTAGAAGTCGCCCCAAATGCTCAAGTACTAGCGGTTGATGTTGATGCGAGTCGTGCTAAACGGATTAATGATAATTTAACGCGTTTAAAACAATGTGCTGAAGTGAAAGTTGGTGATGGATTAACGCCAGAAAAATGGTGCGCAGGGCGTCAATTTGACCGGATTTTACTTGATGCCCCATGTTCAGCTACGGGCGTTATTCGGCGTCATCCAGATATAAAATGGTTACGTCGTGATAGTGATATAGCCCAACTCACTGAGTTACAACATGCGATCTTAACGTATATTTGGCCTTATTTAAAAACAGGTGGTACTTTAGTCTATGCGACTTGTTCAATTCTTCCAGAAGAGAATAGATTGCAAATTGAGCGTTTTTTACATGAAAATAGTGATGCAAAATTGCAAGGCGAGGTTAAACAGTTTTTACCTACCGACAACGGCGGTGATGGGTTTTTTTATGCGGTTTTAACCAAACATAGCTAACAGAACGTTTAATGTGATGATGTCTGTCTCACGCTATATCATCACATTTTGTCATTAGCAGTAACTTTTTATCAATTCAGCTAATTCCTGTCCATGTTTTAAGGCTTTGGTTCTTATTTCTGTTTTATCATCAAATGGTGATACACCATATAATAAAGCCGGTGGAAGATATTCCATTTGTATATACAGAGACGAAAATTTTACTGATTCAAGAAAGTGGTCAATTAAATTTTCACCGTATTCTTGGTAACTTTTTTGCCCTATTGTTAAACTCTGCAATAACTTTTTACCTTTTAATTTATCACCTTGTGAGCCATAAGCAAATTGGTAAGTCAACACTTCATCAAACCATAACTTTAATATAGCTGGCATATTAAACCAATACATAGGATATTGAAGAATAATAAGATCATGTCTCAATAATGCGGCTTGTTCTTGTTCTACATCGATTTGATAATTAGGGTAAAGTTGATGTATATTTCGGATTTCAAGATCGGTAACAGTTTGCTGTAATGTCTCAATAATTGTTTTGTTAGCAATGGATTGCGCCATATTGGGATGGCCTAAAATCATTAATGTCATAGTAATTTCCTTTCCTTTTAGTTAATAAAATGCACGTTATTCAATACTATATACTAGTATAAAATTAAATTATAGGATAATTATTGCTCACTTGGACAATTTTTAGTAGATGTGGTAAATTCTCGGTTTATTTTGTGTTATAAAGATATTTGTAATGGCTTATACTCTCACCTATAGTGATCTCCCCGAAAATATTCAAAACTGGCAAGGTTTACCATTATCTTTGAATGGTTGTGAAGTGGTTCCGCTTGACTATAATGCAGGTAAAACAGGTTGGATCATCTATGGTAAAAAATTAAATAAAACGATACTGTCAAAATTCCAAAATCAGTTGGCGATGCCAATGGTGATAGTTTCTTCTTGGAAAATTAAAACTTACCAAATTGTCCGGATTGCTGGCGTTATGCCTAAAAAGGCAAAATCTATTTCCCTAGCATTAGGCATTGATGTATCACCTATTGATAATTTACCAACCTTACACTCACCGGGTTTGCTTGTTATGGATATGGATTCCACGGCGATTAAAATTGAATGCATCGATGAACTTGCCAAATTATATGGTGTTGGGCATCAAGTCGCGGCTGTCACTGAGCAAGCTATGCGGGGCGAGTTAGACTTTGCAACCAGCTTACGTAAGCGAGTTGCAACCTTGAAAGGCGCTCCTCAAGAACTCTTACAGCAAGTAAAAAATGAATTACCATTGACATCGGGACTGACTTATCTAGTTAAAGAATTACAAAAAAGAAATTGGTATGTCGCTATCGCATCAGGGGGATTTACCTATTTTGCCGACCATTTAAAACAAAAATTAAAATTGGTCGATGCTTATGCAAATGAGTTAGAAATCAAAAATGATAAATTAACCGGTAAAGTGACGGGTCAAATAGTCGATGCCAAATTTAAAGCTCGAACATTACAGAATTTAGCTGCATCGTTAGATATACCCATTGAACAAACGGTTGCTATTGGCGATGGTGCGAATGATTTAATGATGATTCGAATTGCAGGTCTTGGCGTGGCTTATCATGGTAAACCTAAAGTGGTTGAAAAGGCACGAATTAGCATTAATTATGCGGATTTAACTGGATTATGGTGTATCTTATCGACCAGTTTATTAAGTGAAGGTTAGGAGATTAAGTTGGCAAAAACCGTTAAACGTGCTTTTGTTTGTAATGATTGTGGTGCAGATTATCCTCGTTGGCAAGGTCAATGTAGTGCATGTCATGCTTGGAATACCATTACCGAAGTTAGGCTGGCAAGTGCATCATCACGCAATGATCGGTTAACCGGTTATGCAGGTAGTAACGTTGGACAGGCAAAAATTCAAAAACTGTCTGAAATCAGTTTAGAAGCGTTGCCTAGATTTTCTACCGGCTTTTCCGAATTTGACCGAGTGTTAGGGGGCGGTGTTGTCCCTGGTAGTGCAATTCTTATTGGGGGTAATCCAGGTGCCGGTAAAAGTACCCTGTTATTACAAACCATGAGTAAGCTTTCAACGCAAATGAACACCCTTTATGTGACGGGCGAAGAGTCCTTACAGCAAGTAGCTATGCGTGCTCATCGTTTAGGACTACCAACCGATAATATTAATATGCTGTCAGAAACCAGTATTGAGCAGATCTGTTTGCTGGCTGAACAATCACAACCTAAACTCATGGTTATTGATTCCATTCAAGTTATGCATCTTGCTGATATTCAATCATCGCCGGGGAGTGTCGCTCAAGTGCGGGAAACCGCTGCTTATTTAACTCGTTTTGCTAAAACCAAAGGCATAGCCATTATTATGGTTGGACATGTTACTAAAGATGGGTCACTTGCCGGTCCTAAAGTCCTTGAACACTGTATCGATTGTTCAATTTTATTAGATGGTGATGCGGATTCCAGATTTAGGACGTTGCGTAGCCATAAAAACCGGTTTGGTGCAGTGAATGAATTAGGCGTTTTTGCCATGACCGAGCAAGGATTGAAAGAAGTCAGTAATCCATCAGCGATTTTTTTAAGTCGTGGGGATGAAATGCTACCCGGTAGCTCGGTGATGGTGTTATGGGAAGGGACACGTCCATTATTGGTTGAGATTCAAGCGCTGGTAGACCATTCAATGTATGGGAATCCAAGACGCGTAACAGTTGGGCTTGATCAGAATCGATTAGCCCTTTTACTGGCGGTCTTGCATCGGCATGGTGGATTACAAATGGCTGACCAAGACATTTTCGTTAATGTCGTCGGTGGTGTAAAAGTTACTGAAACCAGTGCCGATTTAGCTTTGATTGCCGCCTTAGTATCAAGTTTTCGAAATCGTCCACTGCCACAAGATGTGGTTATTTTTGGCGAGATTGGCTTAGGTGGCGAGATTCGCCCTGTGCCAAGTGGTCAAGAGCGGATTTCTGAAGCGGCAAAACATGGCTTTAAAAAAGCGATCGTACCGATTGCCAATATGCCGAAAAAGAGACCTGAAAATATGCAAGTTTTTGGTGTCAAAAAAGTTTCTGAAGCTTTAGATATTTTGAATGATTTATAGCTAATTGGTCGATGCGTCTGTTATTTTGCCGACAAAAAATACCGGCAAAATAACAGTTAAATAAGCTATTTTAGATGATGTGTTAATAACAGATCTCATAACAAGGTTGATAAGCCGTTCCACCCGGTAATTTCATCCGATCTTGTTTAACAAAGCTACGTAATAAATCATCCAACTGTTTCATTATTTCCTTATCGCCTTGTAACTTATAAGGGCCTCGTTCAGCAATTTGTTTCATACCAAACTCCTTCACATTACCAGCAACAATTCCCGAAAATGCCCGACGTAAATCAGCGGCTAATAATTCCACAGGCTGATCTTTGTGTAAATTCAATGAAGCCATATTTTCATGAATGGGTTCAAAAGGTTGTTGTAATGAACCATCAATTTTAAGGAGCCAGTTAAAACCGTAAGCATCACCTGTTTTTAAGCGTGAGGATTTAACATGTTTAACCCCTTTTTTCATAATACGCGCAACTTGTTCTGGGGAATCAATAATAATTTGATAAAGCTTGGTGGCTTCTTCGCCTAAGGTTTGACGAATAAAGTCATCAATGGCAGCAAAATAGCCTTCGCATTCTTTAGGGCCAGTTAAGATAAGTGGTAATGTCTGATCTTTATTTGCTGGGTTTAACATAATGCCTAAAATATAGAGCAGTTCCTCAGCAGTACCCGGACCACCAGGGAAGATAATAATACCGTGTGCCATACGGACAAAAGCTTCAAGCCGTTTTTCAATATCTGGCATGATGATAAGCTCATTGACCAAGGCATTAGGTGGTTCAGCGGCAATAATTGAAGGTTCAGTCATCCCAATAAAACGGCTATCTTTATAGCGTTGCTGAGCATGACCAACAGCAGCGCCTTTCATGGGAGCTTCCATAATGCCGGGGCCACAGCCAGTGCAGATATTAAGCTCACGTAGCCCTAACTGCATGCCGACTTGACGGGCATAATAATATTCGTTTTCATTAATTGAGTGACCACCCCAGCAAACCACAAGATTAGGCTCTTCGCCGACATGTAGCGCATTAGCATTACGTAAAATCGAAAAAACCAAATTAGTAATATAATAGGAATGATCTTTATCAAGGTTGACATTCGACACTAATTGCTTAACAGCACTGATTTGACTATTTAAAAAAAGAATATCGCGCAACACTGCAAAAAGGTTAGCTTGAATTGAACGGATAATACGTTTATCCACAAAAGCACTTTCCGGCGCATCGATGAGCTCTAGCTTAACGCCTCGTTCTTTACTAATCACATTAATTTCGAACGATTGAAACCTATCTAATAGCTCTTTCGTATTATCGGTTTTACTACCCGCATTCAGTGTTGCCAATGAGCAATTTCGAAATAATTGATATAATTCACTATTTGCTGATCTCTTTAGAATATCCACTTCAGCTTGAGCGAGTAAATCCATAGATCCTAATGGACTTATATGGGTGGTAATCATCACAACCTCCATTTGACGGTTTTATCGACAAAGGAGTTATTATATACTCAAACAGATTGAATAAGTAAAGTTTATAAAATGAACTTTTTTCAATTTTATCGTAATTATCCTATTGAATAATTGAAATACAGCAAAAGGATTGATTTATCATAATTAAATTTATTTGATATTAATATACCTCTGACTTTATTTGAATGTGAATAAATCAATTAATATTGTTGTGCTAAATGATTAATTTAAAGCGAATAATCGTTGAGAAAGCAGTAATTGTTATTCTAAATAGTTGAGAATGGTGAAAACAGTGATGAATCAACTTAACCTTAGAATTTTATTCAGAATGTTCGAATTGATTAATTGATTATAGTCAAAAAATATTGTCTATGTTAGACTAAACCAAACTCTGAAGCTTTTTCACCTAAGTGTTGCCTTGGCCTGTTTCATATGGTGAATTAGCCGCGGTATAGCGCAGAAATGGCTATGCTTCCCGATTTGGATAAGGTGTTTTTTTTATATGCAATTAGTGGATAATTATCAGCGTCGATTTCAATATCTGCGCTTGTCGATTACCGAACTATGTAATTTTAAATGTCAGTATTGTTTACCCAATGGTTATCATCCGAATAAGCTTCACCATTTTTTATCGCTTAATGAAATTGATAATATTGTGTCAACATTTGCTGAGCTTGGTGTTCATAAAATTCGACTTACAGGTGGTGAACCGACATTACGTCGAGATTTTACCGAAATTTTGTCGGTTATTTCGGCTTATCCCTGTATTCGTGAGCTTGCAATCACGACCAATGGCACACGGTTATTAAAAAATATCAACCATTGGCATCAAGCTGGTCTAAATTCAATCAACATTAGTATAGATAGTTTTTCTCCTCATATATTTAAACTGATCACAGGTCAAGATAAGCTGAAAGAGCTGATTGCAGGCGTTGAAAAAACGTTAGAAATTGGCATACCGAAAGTGAAGATTAATACTGTTTTAATGAAAGATCTCAATAGCCATTTATCAGACTATTTATCTTGGATTAAATACAGACCAGTTGAGTTGCGTTTTATCGAGCTTATGGAAACCAATGAAAGCCGTAATCTATTTCATCGTTATCACTTAGCTGGTCAATCAATTGAACGTCAATTAATTGAGCAAGGTTGGCAGTTACAACCGAAGCAAGCTCTATCAGGGCCGGCAAAAGTTTATGCGCATGATGATTATCAAGGTAAAATTGGTCTTATCATGCCATATTCAAAAGATTTTTGTAAAAGTTGCAATCGATTGCGAGTGTCATCAATTGGGCAGTTACACTATTGTCTGTTTGGTGATTCGGCGATTGATTTACGTGATTTACTGGTCAGTGCAGACCAAAAAGCACAACTTAAATCACGCATTCTTGCTTCATTGGTAGTCAAACCAGAAAAACATCGATTACACGATAATCTAGTGGGTATGATGCCTAACTTATCTTACATTGGTGGTTAATACTGCATTTTGTTTCGGGATAGTTGAAAGCTGCCAATGTGCTATTGCCCAATCTAACAATTGTTGTTGGGTTGCATCTTGCCAATCTTGTGGTATCTGTTGTCCTAAAAATTGCAGAGCTTGAATGGTTAGCGAGGTTGGATTATCCAATTCGATTGGTTTAGCATGATTTTGTTTCGACAGCTTATTACCATTATGATCTAAGACCAGTGGTAAATGGCAATAGGTTGGAACGGTAAAGCCTAACTGTTGATAAAGTGATATCTGTTTTGCGGTAACCGGTAGCAAATCAGCGCCACGAACAATTTCGGTAATGCCTTGCTGATGATCATCCAGAACGACGACCAAATTATAAGCAAATAGTCCATCTTTTCGGTGAATAATAAAATCTTCTTGCGCACTTGCTGGTTCAACTGTTTGTAATCCAAGAATGTTATCTTCAAATTCAAAGATTGGATGGGTTTGCTTTAACCGAATGGCTAAATGCTGCTGGTGGTTCGGGGTTAAATTTCGCTGACGGCAAAAGCCATCATAAATATGATTGGTAAGATGATGGATTCGTTGTCTTGAACAGTCGCAATAGTAGGCTTGCTGTTTGGATAGTAATGATTGCAATACCGATTGATAACGTTCACTACATGTTGATTGGTATAGAACATCATCATCCCAAAACAGATTGAATATTTCTAATGTTTTTAAAATGAGTGAGGATGCACCTTTGACTTCGCGTGGTGGATCGATATCTTCAATACGGACTAACCATTTACCTTGATAAGCTTTAGCTTGTAAATAGCTACCGAGAGCCGTCACCAACGAACCAAAATGTAATGGTCCGGATGGTGAGGGAGCAAAACGACCAATATAGCACATGGGCTTATCTGGTAGTGTAATGTTTGAGGAAAGTAATTAAAATTACATTCCCATTTGTTTTTCGCGAAGTTCCGCTAACGTTTTACAATCGATACATAGATCCGCCGTAGGTCTAGCTTCAAGGCGACGAATACCAATCTCAACGCCACAAGATTCACAAAAACCAAAATCATCAGTTTCAATTTTCTTTAATGTCTTTTCAATTTTTTTGATCAGTTTACGTTCTCTATCGCGTGCTCTTAACTCTAGACTGAACTCCTCTTCTTGAGTTGCTCGGTCAGCTGGATCTGGAAAATTTGCAGCCTCATCTTGCATGTGCGAGACTGTTTTGCCCATTTCGCCTTGTAATTGCGCAAGCCATGCTTCTAAGATAAGTTTGAAATGTTTCAATTGCTTAGGGTTCATATACTCCTCGCCTTTCGCCTCTTTATAAGGCTCAAGCCCAGCAATTGAAAGCAGGCTAAGAGAAGATGTATTAACTTTTTGTTCCTTTTTCACAGCAATCCCCTTAAGTACAGATTATTTGCAAGCGCTAAACTATAGCAATAAATTAGCCATTGGCAAAATTTTTTTATGATTTTTTTTACATAATTAGAGCAAATTAACATAACTATATGTATTAATGTATATAATTATGCTATCCACTGTTTCATGTCATTTTTAGGACACTTAGCAACAAGATCTGACAATTTGTCATTATCGGGAAAGACGAGTTCTGGCTCAATATCAAAGAGTGGATAAAGGACAAACTCTCGGTTTTTCATGTGGTAATGCGGTATGGTTAATCGTTCACTATTGATAATCAAATCATCATATAAAAGAATATCCAAATCTAAAGTTCTTGCCCCCCAACGATTATCTTTGCGAACTCGCCCTTGTGATTTTTCAATCGATTGTAAGGCATCTAATAATTCAATTGGTGAAAGGCTGGTTATTAACTTAATCACTGCATTGAGATAATCATTTTGATCTTGTGGCCCTAAAGGTTTACTGCGGTAAAAAGGCGAGACTTTAACCAGTTGAGTATGAGGCAATTGAGTTAAAGCGGCTATTGCTCGATTTGCTTGAGCAAAAGGATCGTCAAGGTTACTTCCTAACGCAATATAACAAGTTGACATAATTAGATAAGTGAAAGTTTAGGTTAATCATTTGTCATCTATATTAGCATACTAATGATGAGTCAAAAATAGTTATATGAAGGGAAAAAGACGACTGCTTGATGCAATAGTATTAAGTTTAGTTATTAAAATATAACTAGATAATCTTTAACTTAACGCTGATTTTACGCTATTTTGGTCAAGTCTATTTATGATAGTTTGATGAGTGAATATATGATGAACTTAAACCAACAATTATGCTTGTTAATTAAAAATACCCCTGTTCTTAATGATTCCTGCGTTATTAATAATGCGATAAATGGCATCGTCGATTATTTTGCATGTTGTTTACAAGCTCGTCAGGATATGAATGTTCAAAGATTACTCGCTTGGATAAAAGAAGAAGGGGGGCATGAGCGGTCTTGGCTGATTGGTCAAAAAAAGTTAGCTACACCACGTCAAGCGGCATTATTCAATGGTTTTCAAGCCCACTGTTTAGATTATGATGATGTTCATTCAGATATACGAGGCCATCCTTCAGCGGTGATTTTATCGGCACTGTTTGCCAGTATTCGATTAGATCATATGCCATTCCAGATTGATGGACGGCGATTTTTAACGGCTTATGTTATTGGTATTGAAGTCATGGCGTTGCTGGGTAAAAGCGTCAATCCACAACATTATGAAAAAGGATGGCATGCCACTATTACGCTTGGTGGTATAGCAGCCACAGCCGCAATTTGTTATTTGTATAATGAACCTTTTTTATCGCAAGCATTAGCACTTGCAGCAACCCAAGCTTCGGGTATGCGCTTGTTAATGGGCACACCCATAAAATTTTTACATGCAGGACTGGCTGCGCAACATGCCATCCAAACTGTTGATTGGTTAAGAGCAGGACTACAAGCAGATCAAAATTTTTTAGATGAAAATTTAGGATTTCTCGCCATGTATGGACAAGGGAATACGGGGTTGAATTTAACCAGTTGGGCAAAGCCTTGGAAGATAATTGACCCTGGATTGTGGTTTAAAACTTATAGTTTTTGTTCCGCTGGAGCCTATATCGCGGATGCCGGACAATTACTTTCTCAACATCCGCAATTTCGTGTTGAGAATGTGGCTAACATTACCCTTTACTTTGCGCCACCTAAGAGTGATGCGGCATTAATTTATCAACAGCCAACCCTTGCTGAGCAAGGGCGCTTTTCAGCTGAATATATTTTGGCCTTAATTTTATTAGGTTTACCCACTGATTTTAAGGCATTTTCGGCAACGCCAATCGCTGACAACATTCAACAACTGATGCAAAAAATGCATCGCAGTTATCACATCACCTTAGCACCACATCCTCAAGCCTATAATGGTCGTTATGTGGTGGTTGAGATATTACTAAATAACGGTCAAAAAATCAGCCAACGCATCGACCTTCCCAAAGGCTCACCAAAGAATCCTTACAGCCAAAATGAAATGACAGCAAAACTCGTAAACGCTATTGATGATCAGCCAACTGCAATAGCGCTAAGCCAAGATATTCAAGCATTTGCAAAAGGGTTAGATGTCAGCGATTTTATAAAGCGTTATATAGTTAAGTTATAGTTGAAAAATCTTGATTCACTTAAAAGAATAAAAATTAAAGTTTGTTAATAAGGTGATATTTACTATTACGTGAATTCTAAATAGGGGACGATGTAAAATCCCCCCAATTTCTTGTCTCAATATAAGCACTCAGTGAGCGAACAATTTTTTCTTTATTAAATTTCGAAATTAATATCATCGGTTAGCTGACGCAAAAAACGTTGAGTTAACTCGTTTTGTGGATGATCGATAAGAGTTTTAGCATAGCCTTCTTCTACAATGACGCCATTTGCCATAAAGATAATTCGGTCAGCAACATATTTAGCAAATTCCATTTCGTGAGTAACAATGATCATCGTGATATTTTCTTTAGCAAGCTGTAACATGACTTGCAGCACCTCGTGTACACGCTCTGGATCGAGTGCCGATGTCGGTTCATCAAATAATAGAACTTTAGGTCTAACCGCTAATGCTCTGGCAATAGCCACCCGTTGTTGTTGCCCGCCGGATAATGTTATTGGATATTGGTCTGCATAAGGTAACATGCCCACCCGCTTTAATAGCATTAATCCTTGTTGTTTGGCTTCGCTTTTATTGATTTTTTTACCCAGAATCAAAGGATAAGTAATGTTCTCTAACGCCGTTTTGTTTTTAAATAAATTATAGTGTTGAAATACCATCGCTGATTGTTTGCGTAATTGTACTTCTTCTTTATGACGATAATGTTCTCTATCCAGAATGACATCACCTATTCGAATTGTACCCGTATTGGGTTTTTCTAATAAATTCAGACAACGTAATAACGTGGATTTACCTGAGCCTGAAGGCCCAATAATGGCGACAACTTCACCTTGTTTTACATAAAGGTTTATCTCTTTTAATACTTGATGATGACCAAACCGTTTAGACAGATGTGATACAGAAATCATGAGCTTGCTCCTTAACGGTAATACGGTTTGCTTAATTTACGTTCTAACTGTTTTTGTAGCCATGAATAAGCAACAACCGTTAGCCAATAAACAATGCCGACCGCTAAATAGGTTTCAAAATAGAGAAAGGAGCTCGCCGTTAGCATTTTGCCTGCTGCTAGCAGTTCTTGTACGCCAACAAAAAAAGCGACAGACGAGTCTTTGAGTAATGAAATAAACATGTTACCGGTATTAGGCAAAGCATTGACCAATGCTTGTGGCAAAATAATGTTTCGGTAAACCTGAATCGTGCTTAGTCCCGAGGTTAGTCCTGCCTCTTTTTGTCCTGGGTCGACTGACGCCAGACCAGCACGGAAAATTTCGGCTAGATAAGCAGAATATTTTAAGCTAAAGCAGACAATAGCGGCGGTTGTTGCTCCCATGTGCTTTAATACAGGAAAGATCTGCGGTAAACCGTAATAAATAATAAAGAGCAATACGACCGAGGGAATCCCACGAAATAGCGAAATAAACAGCGAAAAAATTGCGTCAACAATGATGATTTTATTATTACGTAACAATGCGATAGTCAGACCTAACACCATAGCAAATAAAATTGACACCACTGCAATAAAAAGTGTGACCGGTAGATACGGTAATATCTGAGGAAACACACTTAAAAAATAGTTTACATTAAAGTTCATGAGGTAATATCTTCACCAAAATATTTAATCGAAAGATTTTTTAACGTGCCGTTGTTGCGTAACTTGTCCAAAGCTTGATTAAACTTTTCACGTAATGCTTGACCTTTTTCATCTTTACTAAATGGAAAAGCAACTTGCTCAATCGTTATTGGCTCGCCTACTAATTTAAATGGAAGATTTTTACGTTTGATTTCAGCCAGTAAGATGGGTTTTGAATTAACATAACCTTCAACCCGTTGATATTCGGTATCATACATGGCTCCGTCACGGGTTTCATAAGTTTTAATCGTCACTTCATTATTTGGAAAGGCTTTTTTCAAATTATTGATATGATTTGAACCTAACACGCCAGCAATGGTTTTACCTTTAAAATCAGATAACGTATTTATATCGTTATTTTCTTGATGGGTAACAATCTGACTACCATAAAAACTATATGGCTGAGAAAAATCATACTTATCTTGGCGAGCAGGTGTGATTGCAACGGCATTGGCAATGGTATCTAAACGTCCTGAATCAAACTGTCCCATTAAGCCGCCAAAATCAGCGACCACCCATTCGACTTGATAACCCAGTTCATTGGCAATGGCTGCTGTCAGTTCAACATCAAATCCGATTAATTTATCTTGTTGTTTATAACCATTTGGATAACTTTGACCGGTTGAACCGACTCTTATGATCGGCTGCTTTGTGGTCGAATCTTGGCTATTTGTATCGCATCCGAATAATAATGTTAAACTGGCGAGTAGTATCGCAGAGAAAATAGTTCTGATTGTTTTCATTGTTTGTGATTCCTTTTTTTCCATTCAGTGTAGTTTTTATAATTAAAAATTTTTTCAAAATAGAGTGTGGTGTGATCAGGGGTTAAATCGGCTTGCCCAATAGGTTTATAACCTTTGTTGATGTAAAGTGTGGCTAACCATGGATGATTTGCGGCTGTTCCTAATGTCGCCGCAGGAAGTCTTAATTGTTTAATTAAAATTTGTTGTTCAACAAAATCCCATAATGCATGACCGTAGCCTTGACCTTTATATTGTGGGTCAGTGGCAAACCAACCTAAATGCGGTAATCCATAAGGCCCGGGATTATTGCCCCATGGAAAACGAATCGTTAATGTTGAAATTAATTTACCCTGTTTTTCATAGAGATAAACAGCATTTGATTCAATATGATCGGCAATTTGTTTTTGATTAACTGTCGCAGCAGCAAAATGAATACCAAGTTGTAGGGTTGCTTGATAAGCATTATGCAATAGCGTTTGATAAGCTGGGATATCATTTTGCGTCATTAGGCGGAACGTCATACTAAGACTCCACTTTGATCAGCATACCGGATTACTTGTTCCACTTTTTCAGGCGCTAAACCAACATAATTAACGGGTTCTAACCAACTATCGAGTTCATCTTCGGTAAACTCTTTATTCAAGATAGAATCAGCTAATAACACTGCTTTAAAGGTTTTATTTTGCTCAAAAGCTTGCATTGCGCTTTGATAAACCAAACGATGAGCGGTCTGTTTGCCTAATCGCTTGCCTATTTCAAACATCACTTTTTCAGACAGCAGTAAACCATTTTGTAAGGTTAAGTTAGTTAACATGCGTTCAGCATTGACTTTTAACCCTTGTAGTACAGCTAATGCCGTTTGTAGTTGTGAAGAAAGGTAGAGATTAATTTCAGGAAGAGCTATCCACTCGGCTCGCCAACTCATGGCGTCTCGCTCATGTTCAACTTTCATGGATTCATGAATTAAAGCGACACTTTTTAATAATGGTGCGGTTAAGCTAGCTAAGCCTTCTAATGCGGCGGGATTTCGTTTATGAGGCATAGTGGTTGAACCGATTTTTCCGTCAGAAAAGGGCTCTTCAACTTCGTTAATTTCAGTGCGCATTAAGTTATAAAACTCATTACCCATTTTACCCAGTGTTCCACTGATTAATGCAATGACGGATGCATATTCGGAAAACCGATCACGTGCAGCTTGCCAACCAATGTTGGGTGTATTGAGGTCTAATAAAGTTAATGTTCTGGCTTCAACTTGTACCCCTAATTCGCCCATGGCGGCATAAGTACAAATTGCACCACTGATATTACCCACTAAAACCCGCTGTTTAATTTCACTTAACCGCTGTAAATGGCGAACAAACTCATCTAACCAAACGGCAAGTTTAAACCCAAAAGTAGTAGGAAGTGCCTGCATACCATGAGTGCGTCCAACCATAGGTAAATATTGATACTGTTTGGCTAACTTTTTTAATTCACATGCCACCAGTTTGGTGTCACGTTCAATAATGGCAAATGATTGCTTAAGTTGTAAAACGGTTGCCGTATCGACAATATCTTGCGTGGTTGCGCCATAATGAATAAATTGACCGGCATCGCCAACTTGATCTTGTAGCGCATTGATCGTTGACATTAAAGAGTGCTTGGCTTTTGCAGCTTGTTTGGCAATTTGTTCAATGGACAGTTTCGAAGCATCGGCCTTAGCAACGATTGCATCAGCGGCATCGCAAGGAATGACACCTAGTTCACCTTGTACTTTTGCTAGTGCGACTTCTACAGCAACTTGCTTTTCTAAGCGATTTTGTTCTGACCATATCGCTCGCATTTCACTGGTACTAAAATTATTACCTAAAATCAAATAATCAATAACATGTGACGCCACCGAAATATCCTCAAAGATTAATTAATGTTTTATTATTCAATTATTAAAGATTATTCAAACAGCGTCTAATATCCTCTTGGACTATGGATATAACTAAAAAGAATTAAGCTTGTTGGGATTTGATCACGGGCGATTGAGGAAGTTGATTGTTGAATGTTTATTTTGTTTTGATGAATAGACTCAAATAGGGGAATTTTTTCAAAATTTCTTATTTTTTATTCGTATTATGCACGATACTTGATCTCTTTGATGTTATCATCGTGGGGACAACGTGAGCCTGCTTAATAAAAAGGAATAAATAGTGATGAATAACAAATTATTTAAATTAGTCTGCTTAGGCTCTTTTTTAACCTCTTTTGCCTATGGCGTGATGTTAACGCTGCCGTTATTTTTAACCGACACTTTAAAGCTTTCGTTAGTGATGTCGAGTGAAATTATTTCAATGGGGATCATTGGGGTAGTGGCGTCGATTTTGTCGATTCCTTATGTGTTGAAATCTGTTTCTACTAATGTTATTGCTGCAATGGGGGCGTTAATTTATGCCTTTGCTATCGCATTGATTTTGTATACAGGTGGTGTTTTTCTTTATATTGCAGGTTTGTTGCTTGGTGCAGGGTGGGGGATTATTTATACGTTGGGGCCGATTATGGTGTCGTCAACCAGTAATACTGCCGAATTAAGTCGTCATTTTATGTTTATTTCGGCATTTAATATGTTAGGCGCCGGATTATCGCCAGTGATAGTCAAAACACTGCTCGATTATAATATTGCTATTGAATATATGTTTATGTTTGCTGTGTTGTTGAGTTTGTTAGCCGGTGGGTTATTTTTTAATGTAACCTTATCCAATAAGCAAAATAGCAGTAAATTATCGATTTTGCCAGTAATGAAAACCATTGTTACTTCAAATGCGGTCATTCCGTTAATAATGGTTTTTTTAGGCGCCTGTATTTACATTTCAATGATGAACTTTCAATTTGTGTTTGCGAAAGAGAAGAATTTAAACTTTTCGATATTTTATATTTCTTATACTTTTTCATTATTATTTGCCCGATTCTATCTGGCTAAATTTATTTTAAAACTGTCACAGCAGTTAGCCATGATCGGCTTGTTATTCATTATGTTGATCGCTTTGTGTCTGTTTTTGGTTACGACAAATAATATTTTTTATATTGTACCGTCGTCATTATTAGGCATAAGTTATGGTTTGGTTTATCCGTTAATTCAAACTCAAATGGTTAAAGACATCGATGCTGAAAAGCGAAGTATCTATTTAACTATTTTTAGTTTAAGCTACTTTATTGGCGTATTTGGCTATCCGTATCTGTTTAGTTTAGGATTAGATTCAAGCGGTGTTTTAGGCTCGTTTTTAGTGCTGATTTCACTGTGTGTGTTAGATATTGTATTTGCCTGTTTATTATTTAAAAAATTTACCAGATAAGTCGTGATATCCTTAATATGCAGAGGGATTGATAATCAATCCCTCATGCTGTCTTTATCAAACTAACACAACAGTTAATCAACAATAATGCCTAAAAATTGACTTCATAAAATAGGCTTATAACACTTCAACTATCGATTCACACAGGCGTGACATATTATCAAGGGTCATGCCAGCGACATTGATTCGTCCCGAATTCACGATGTAAATACCGTAGTCGTTACGCAGTTTCAGTACTTGTTGTTCTGTTAATCCACTGAAAGAGAACATGCCGTTTTGTTTAGCGATGAAGCTAAAATCTTGATTTGCACCTTTATCTTGTAATGTTTTGACAAATAATTGGCGCATACGATGAATACGTTGACGCATACTTGTCAATTCATCGATCCACTCTTCTTTTAATTCCTTGTTATTTAAAATATAAGATACAATTTTGGCGCCGTGAGCGGGTGGATTAGAATAATTGGCACGAATAATGGTTTTAACTTGGCTAAAAGCCCGATCCGCAATCTCCGTATCAGCAGCGATTAAGGTAAAAGCACCAACTCGTTCATTATATAGCCCAAAGTTTTTAGAGTATGAGCTAGCAATTAATAATTCTGGGTGATGATCGGTGAATAGTCGTAATCCATACACATCTTCTTCTATACCTTGTCCAAATCCTTGATAAGCTAAGTCAAACAACGGTAACCAACCATTTTTTAAGGCTAAATCTGAAATGGCTTGCCATTGTTCAGGAGTTGGATCGATACCGGTTGGATTGTGACAGCAACCGTGAAAAAGTACCGCCTCACCTGCTACAATTTTACTTAAATCTTGCATCAGTCCATCAAAGTCCAAGCTATGGGTTTGTGCATCATAATAACGGTATTCTCGCACTTCAAGACCAGCAGTTTGGAAGACACTTCGATGATTTGGCCATGAAGGATTACTGACCCAAATACGTTTTACTTTGGTTCGGCGAGCTAAAAAATCGGCCATGATTCGTAAAGCGCCTGTGCCTCCAGGTGCTTGTGCCGTTCTGGCTCGTTCATTTTCGTTACCAAATAATAAGATTTGTGTAGCGATATTAAATTCTTTGATTCCGTCAATGGATAAGTAACTTTTTGTGGTTTCGTTATTTAATAAAAATTGTTCGGCTTTTTTGACGCTTTCTAAAATAGGTGTTTGGGTGGTTTCATCTTTATAGACACCGACACTTAAATTAATCTTACTGGTGCGTTCATCTTTATTATAAAGATCGGCTAATCCAAGTATCGGGTCGGCCGGTGCTGCTGTTAAACTTTCAAACATAATTCACCTATTTCGTCTAATCACTTTCATCGCATTATATACATAATATTTTATAATACACAATTTCGATACAGACAATTTGTGAATAAATGTTTAGACGATAATCTTGTTAATTTTTATGAATTATTTTTTTACATTAAATTGAAAGATTATTAAAAAATGATGTTAAATTTTCAGCTAATATCGTCAGTTCTCCACTAATGAGATCTTCTTTAACCACTTCGCCAGTTAAATTATTTATGGCGATAATTTCGGTACTTTCATCGGTAGAGGCAATAAAAATAGTTGGTATTCGTTTTAATCTTTTTTGTTGCGACAAATGGGCAATTAAGTTCTGCTCTAAATTTGAGAAATCGTCATCATTCCATGCTTGTAGTAATACTAAATGAGTATCAGCAAAGTTTGCGTTTATATTTCCGGCATATTGTGTGCCATAAAAAACATGAGCACTTTGACACAGATTGATGTTAACGACTTGTTCTACAATAGTTAGATCTCTTGCCGGCTCTAATAAAAAAGGTTGCCAATATACTGCAAGTTGCGCTGTTTTTAGTATACAAGGTGAAGGAATGGCATGTAATTCTTCACTTTTAGGGGCATAATCAAATTGAGTCATCCAACGAGAAGTAAAATCAAGTAAGGCTGTTTTTTCGGGTGATTTCATAAATAAGTTAAGTCTCTTTTTTGAATTTATTTTATATTTCGTCCATTATTATACAAATTAACTTACTTTAGGTACTACTAAGTAAGTGCCCATTTTTTGTTTTCTAAAAATGAGAAAAAATTGTAAAGCAATTTTTGCTTTTTAGTGTGGTTAATATAAATTTTTAATATATCTAATATGATTTTATTGAAATGATAAATATTATTTGTAAATAACTCAAAATATTAATCTAACTATCGATGAAATATGAAGTTTAATTTTCTTGCTATCCTTTGCCGAAACGTGAATAATAAGGGGGGATATTTTTATCCTTGTAATGCAGCAATGGCGTTAGACATTACAGTTTGTCAAAACAAAATAGCGTAAGTAGAATCAAGATAATTAGATAATATGTTTATTTTAAACAATCATATAAAGATTTAGTTTATTTGCTAGAACCAATAAAATGAAGGTTTGCAAATTAACCATTGAAATAATATCAATAAATTATATATTTAGGAATAATTCGGCGTGTCATTTGTACTTTTGAATTTAGCGGTTATCCCCCTAAAATATTATTTTAATGTAGTCAATGTGAAATCGGTGTCACATAAAATAATAACAAAAATAACACAAATAAAATAATGAACACTGTATAGAAATATCGAATTAAGTACTTTTTTTATCATTGTTAAAATAAGCATTTATCAATAATACGATTCTACCTACAATTAATTAAGATTAATGAAGAGTGTAGAATAATGAAAAGAATGCTAATCAATGCAACCCAGCAAGAAGAGCTGCGAGTTGCGCTTGTTGATGGCCAACGCTTATATGATTTAGATATCGAAAGTCTTGGGCATGAGCAGAAAAAGGCCAATATCTATAAAGGTAAAATTACTAAAATCAATCCAAGTTTAGAGGCGGCTTTTGTTTCATATGGTGGAGAGCGAGATGGTTTTTTACCATTAAAAGAGATTGCCGATAGTTATTTTCCATCCAATATGACCGGTCGTCGCACCATTAAACATCTTGAAGAAGGTCAAGAAGTTCTCATTCAAATTGAAAAAGAGATTCGAGGCAAAAAAGGTGCTGCGTTAACGACTTATATTAGTCTTGCCGGTAGTTATTTAGTTTTAATGCCCAATGATCCACGTGCTGGTGGTGTGTCTCGCCGAATTGAAGGTGAAGATCGTGCAGATTTAAAACGTATTATTGACGCCATTGAAAAGCCTAAAGGCATGGGCGTAATTGCCAGAACGGCAGGTGTTGGTAAAAGCCAAGAAGAGTTACAACAAGATTTAGATGCGTTAGTCAATTATTGGGCAGCGATTCAAAATGAAGCTAAGAATCATCCAGCACCAAGTTTAATCCACAAGGAAAGTGATATTATTACCCGAGCATTTCGTGATTATTTACGTGATGATGTGGGTGATATATTAATCGATAATCCGAAAGTCCTTGAGATCGCTAAAAAACGATTAGTTGATTTGGGGCGTGTTGAATACGTTAATCGACTAAAACTTTATGAGGGGGATGTACCTCTATTCAACCATTTTCAAATTGAAGGTCAAATTGAATCTGCGTTTCAACGTGAAGTGCGTTTACCTTCCGGCGGTTCTATTGTAATTGATGCAACCGAAGCATTAACAGCAATCGATATTAACTCCGCTAAATCGATACGGGGCAGTGACATTGAAGAAACGGCCTTTAACACTAATCTTGAGGCAGCTGAAGAAATTGCTCGTCAACTACGTTTACGTGACTTAGGTGGTCTAATTGTTATCGATTTTATCGATATGACACCAATTCGTAACCAACGTGAAGTTGAAAATCGCTTAAAAGAGGCGATGAAAACAGACCGAGCACGTATTCAAACAACACGAATTTCTCGATTTGGTCTGCTTGAAATGTCACGCCAACGATTAAGTCCGTCTTTGCGTGAAGCGACTCATCACATTTGTCCACGTTGTCAAGGAACGGGAACGATTCGTGATAATAATTCATTATCGCTTTCTATTCTTCGATTAATTCAAGAAGAAGCGATGAAAGATAACACAGTCCAAATTGATGTTATCGTGCCAGTGCCAATTGCCAGCTATTTATTAAATGAAAAACGTCGCGCGATTAATAATATTGAAAGAATGCACCCTGATGTAAAAATTGTCATTGTGGGTGATGAAGAGATGGAAACGCCACTTTATAAAGTGATTCGTAAACGTGTTGGCGAAGAGACTGATGTACTGAGTTATAACTTACCGAAATTAATCCGAGAACTGGAAGAAGAGGAAGAAGACGCAGCGGCTGAAATCATCGTTGAACAAGCGGTATTATCAGGGCCAAAAGTCGAAGCGAACACGACATCGAAAGAAAAGAGCGAGCCTAAAGTTGAAAAATCTGGGGGCTTGTTCAGTGGATTATTTAGTAAATTACGCAAATTATTTGTTGCTGAAAAAAGTGAACCTGAACCAGAAGTTAAACCAAAACCGACTAAAAGACGTGAAAATAATCGATCGAATAGTCGCCGTCAGCGTAATAGTCGTAATAGCAATGGTGCAAATGCTAATAGCAGCGCAGCAACAGAAGATGTGAAAGAGACAACTCGTAGTAACAGTCGTCGTACTAAGCAAAATAATAGTCATTCGGCGAATGCGGTAAACGCGACTAAAGCTGAAAAAACAGCGAATAGTAATGAAGTGGTCACACCGAAACAAAAAGAAGTGAAACCAAGACGTCAACAACGTTCATTGACAAAAAGCGTACGTGTAAAAAATAGTGAAGCACCGATTCAAGTCAATGAAGAGCGTGTTGTTATTCCATCGTTATTATTACCGGTGATAGTGCCTGAACAGGCTGAGACAACACCTGTTTTAGAGTCACAACCAAAACGTCAACGACGCACTTCCAGACATCTACGTATGAATGGACAACGTAATAAACGACGGGTACGAAGTGGCGATCTTAAAAAATCACCTATGCCGTTACAATTTGCTGCTGCATCTCTTGAATTGGCATTAGGTCGGGTTGCGATTGATTATAGTCAAATCACACAAGATGAACCAAGTAATGTGGTTCCTGTTATTCCTTCACTTTTATTACCTGTTATCGTTAAAAATGAAGTGACAGAAGCCCGTTCTGAACCGACAATTCACACAGCTGATTTGAATGATGTATCCATCAATTCTGAATCAACTCAAGATCATGATGCTGCAAAAGACAGTGAACAAGAAAGTCATGATAGCGATGTGAATACTGATGTGTCTCAAGCTACGGGTCACGCTTCGTCAGTAATGACTAAAGCCCCTGCACCAGAGTATGTAGATTCTGAAATTGGTTTCAAACTACGGGAAGAATCAGACTATCACTTTGAAGGGAAAGGAGAAGCGGGCGGTTTAAGCTCTCAAAACCATGCCTTTGCTAAAGCAAGTAAACCTTCCTATCCTTCAGAATAATAGTTTCAAAACTGATATTTATAAACAGAGTGGTCATCAGACCACTTCTGTTCCTACTTAGACAAATAAAAGCGATAAGATAAACATGATTATTTATATTTTGAAAAAAATAGTCACTTTTGTATTAATTATCTGCATTTTGGCTCAGATCAGCTTTTGCCTTGTCTATTTTTCGCCCCATTCTATGTTTAATCATCTTCATATTGTTGATGCTTACAGTTCTTTCTTTAGGCAATTATTGCAAGGACAATTCACATTAACCTCAGGGGAAAAGGTCTCGTTTCTTTATACTTTATCCGCGACGATTGAACTGTGTATTCTAGCCTTAGCGGTAGCACTAATTGTTGGTTTACCATTAGGTATCTTTTTAGGGCTAAGTAATATTAATTGGTTAAATAGCACGATTCGGTTAGGGTGCTTATTACTATATTCATGTCCTATTGTGATGCTAATTGTGATTGTTATGTTTTGGGTCTCTCCAAATTGGTCTGTATCAATACATTTTGATACCTCTTCCTCCGCTATTGGTACATCGTTATTAGAGATTTTACTGTCTGACAAACAGAATAAAATAGATTTATTGATTGAGCAGTTTCAATATCTGAAACTTCCGATAATCATTCTTGCGATACAGCCTAGCATTATGACTATTCAGCTTATTAGCCAAAATGTCAAAAATACCTCACGCCAGAACTACATAAAAATGGCTGCAATTCGAGAAAGGTCACCTTTAAAAATTTTACGACGACATTTATTGCCCAATACCATTCCGGCAACTATTCCTCAATTGACTTATAATACGACTACATTGTTGTTTTCAACAATGATTGTCGGAATATTATTTAACCGTGTTGGATTAGGGCAATGGGTCATGGGTGCTTATCATCATCATAATTATTTTATTATTTCAATTGCTATTTTTGCTTGTGGAACGGTGATAAGCTTTTTAACACTATTGGGCGAAATTACCGCTGTGGCTATTTATCCATTACGTCATAAGGAACATCATGTCTAAGGTAACAAGGTTATTAAATAGTGTGGCATTATGTTTTAATAAGCTACATAGTAATCTTTATTCAATTGTTGGCTTTTATGGCATTATGGCAATTGTCTTTGTTGCTGTTTCAACAAAGTGGTTTTTTCATGCTCATTTAGATCCTATTTATGCAAGTTCCTTACCGCCAGCATGGTTTATGAATGGCGATATTAATCACATTTTAGGCACCAATGCTAAAGGACAAGATATTTTTGATTACTTATTAATTGGTTATCGCTCAACCTTATCGATGACACTAAAAGCGGTATTTTATGTTGTTGTGATTGCAGGATTAATTAATTATTTAATGTTCTTTATCCCATTTCTACGATCTTTTATTTTATTGATTTTCCGATTTTTTATGGTCGTACCACCTTTATTGGGGGTTATCGTTGTCAGTATGTTATTTGAAGATGATATAACCAATATGTTGTTAATCATTGGGTTATCTTATTCACCACGATTTATATACAATATCCATCAACGAGTGATTAAGGAGTGGAATAAAACTTATATCACGGCTTATCGGCTTGATGGTTTATCCAAAATAACGATTTTAAATCACTATATTTTGCCTAATATTCTGCCGGTCTATTTAACTGAAATTGTATCGTTATTTAGTTCAATTATCTTAGCCATTACCAGCATCACCTTTTTAGGATTTGCTAACGATACCTCCAGACCCGATTTAGGGATGATGATGTTTAAAATGAAAGACATTATTGGTACCAATTACTTGGCCTTTTTATCCCCCGGAATTGCGGTTTCAGCTACCATTATCTTTGTTTATTTATTAAACTTTGGATTAAATGGTCGACGAGCAGGGCATTAATCATGGCATTGTTAGATATTCGTAATTTAACGATTGAGTTTATTACTCCTGACGGTCTGTTACGTGCTATCGACCGGGTTAACCTTAGATTATCAGAAGGTGAAATTCGAGGATTAGTAGGCGAATCCGGTTCTGGTAAAAGCTTAATTGCCAAAGCGATTTTAGGAATCACCAATCACAATTGGAAAATTTCGGCAGATCGCTTTCATTTTAATAATATTGATTTATTAAAACTTACGCCTAAACAACGCCGTAAAGTTATTAGTGCGAATATTTCCATGATATTCCAAGAACCACAATCATGTTTAGATCCATCAATGAAAATTGGGCAACAACTGATCGATGCAATACCTAGACGCACCTTTAAAGGTCATTGGTGGCAACGGCTATTTTGGCGTAAAAATCGTGCGATTGAACTATTGCATCGGGTTGGAATCAAAGAGCATAAAGAAATATTAAAGTCTTATCCGTTTGAACTGACAGAAGGTGAATGTCAAAAAGTCATGATAGCCATTGCATTGGCCAATCAACCTAAATTACTCATTGCCGATGAGCCGACTAATGCCATGGAAGCCACGACAGAAGCCCAAATTTTTAGGCTACTGGCTAGCATGAATCAAAATATGGGCACCACGATTTTACTTATCAGCCATGATTTGCAAATGATTACAAGGTGGACAGATCGAATTAATGTATTGTATTGTGGACAGACGGTTGAAGTGGCGGATAGCGAAGATTTAATAAAATCGCCTTATCACCCTTATACACAGGCGCTCATTTACGCCATTCCAGATTTTGGTAAGGCAATGCCACATAAAAGCCCGTTAAATACTTTACCGGGTGTTATTCCGTCACTTGAACATTTACCTATTGGCTGTCGATTGGGCCCACGTTGTCCTTATGCACAAAAAAAATGTATTCAAGCACCCGAATTAATCCAAATTAAAGATCACTTTGTTGCTTGTCATTTTCCTTTAAATACTGATGAGTAAAATTATCAATACCAGGACTAAACCATGAACCCAATTTTAAAAGTGCGTAATTTGTCAAAGCAATTTAAAATTCCTAAAGGATTTTTGGGGCATCTATACATTGATGCTGTTAAACCAATATCTTTTTCGATCAATGAAGGAAAAACCTTGGCAATTATTGGTCAGAATGGATCGGGCAAATCAACATTAGCTAAAATGTTAGTTGGAATGGTCAAACCGGATAGTGGTGATATTTGGATTGATGGCACAAAAGTCGAATATGGCGATTATAGTTACCGTTGTCAACTTATTCGCATGATTTTTCAACATGTAGAAAGCTCTTTTGATCCAAGACTTCGCATTGGTCAATTGCTTGAAATTCCACTCAAACACAATACACATTACGATGCGTTTGAACGTGAAAAAATGATAAGCGACGTATTAAAGCAAGTTGGGTTACTGCCTGAACATGCTTCTTATTATCCAGCGGTGATGGCATCGGGGCAAAAACAACGGGTCGCCCTAGCGAGAGCATTAATTCTAAAACCTAAAGTTATTATTTTAGACGAAGCGTTAGCCGCATTAGATATCTCGATGCGTTCACAGATTGTTAATTTGATGTTGTCATTACAAGCCGAGCATAACATCTCTTATATTTATGTGACTCAAGATATAGGGATGATGAAGCATATTAGTGATCAAATCTTAGTGATGCACAAAGGCGAACTTGTTGAATACGGGAATACCGCCGAAGTGTTAGCCTCGCCACTTAGTGATATCACGCAAAAACTCGTTAATAGCTATTTTGGCGAAGCGTTAACCGCTGACTCATGGCGCACCGATACACGGGCTTTTTAACTCTTCCCTTACTGTTGTCAATTATCCAATCTAAAAAAGACCAATGCGAATTTAACGTTATTCGTATATAGTAGTATCATGATTTTCTTTGAGATATTGGATTTAGCTAATCAAAATAAAAACCTCGACAAATAATCTAAAACATCTTATATTTAGCTATACAGATTTCTAGACGTCTATTTTAAGTTTTAAAAGATTGTTGATTATTAGGAGTTTTTGCTATGCCTATTTGTATTCCTGATTCATTACCAGCCGTTGATGTACTTCGTAAAGAAAATATTTTTATCATGACATCTTCTCGTGCAAATACACAAGAAATTCGTCCGCTAAAACTGCTCTTTCTTAATCTTATGCCTAAAAAAATAGAGACAGAAAACCAATTTTTACGACTGCTTTCCAACTCCTCATTACAAGTCGATATTCAACTATTACGTATTGATCAGCGTGAATCGAAAAATACGCCAGTAGAACATTTAAATAGTTTCTATTGTGATTTTGACGATATACGTGAACAAAATTTTGATGGGCTTATTATCACTGGCGCACCGTTAGGAAAAGTGGCCTTTACGGATGTAGTCTATTGGTCAAAATTAGTTGAAATTATCACATGGGCAAAAGAACATGTCACCTCAACCATGTTTGTGTGTTGGGCAGTACAAGCCGCATTGAATGTATTATATGATTTACCAAAATTTACACGATCACATAAATTATCTGGGGTTTATCAGCATCAGATTTTACAACCTAATGCCATTTTAACCCGAGGATTCGATGACTCTTTTTTAGCACCGCATTCAAGGTATGCAGATTTTCCGATTGAAAAAATAAAAAATTATACCGATCTTTCAATACTGGCAGATTCTGATATTACCGGCCCTTATTTAATGGCAACAGCAGATAAACGGATGGCATTTGTTACCGGGCATCCTGAATATGACTCATTTACTTTAGCCAACGAATATTTTCGTGATCTTAAAGCTGGTATTCAGCCAACTATCCCAGAAAATTATTTTCCTCATAATAATCCAGATTTAACCCCTAAAGCCACATGGCGTAGTCACGCTTATTTATTGTTCAGCAATTGGCTTAACTATTATGTCTATCAATTAACACCATTTGATTTAACGACGCGTAATTTAACAATTGATGATTAAATAAAACAGAGAAACGATATTTCAATTATCAAAAAAATAGAAAATAGGCTAATGCTTATTATCAAAACTGAATTTTATATATGGTGTCTCCTTATTCACGCCTATAACACCACAGTTTATGAATTAGTAAGCTTATCTATACTACTTACTTTATTTAAGAAAAAGATAAAAGATCCTTATCTTGCATCATTTTAGGCATAGTTATATTATGGATAGAGTGCTTTATTATTTAAGGAATGAGTTATGTTAAAATCAATTGATCCAACTACCACTTCATCTTGGAAATCCCTTCAAGCAAGTTATCAAAAGCATCACAATAAGACCATTGCCCAGATTTTAAAAGAAGAGCCAAAACGAGTTGAAAAACTCAGTATTCCGTTTGAGGATGAGTTTTTGGTTGATCTTTCTAAAAATCGTATTACGCAAGAGACTTTAGCAATACTTCATAAGCTTGCTGATGAATGTGATCTTAAAGGTGCAATTTCAGCTATGTATAGCGGTGAAAAAATTAATCGCACCGAAAATCGTGCTGTTTTGCATGTTGCTTTACGAAATGTATCGAATACCCCTATTTATGTTGATGGCAAAAATGTGATGGATGATGTCAATGCGGTATTAGCAAAAATGGAATCATTCAGTAATAAAGTTATTAGCGGTGAGTGGAAAGGGTATACCGGTAAAGCAATAAGTGATGTGGTAAATATCGGAATTGGAGGTTCAGATCTTGGACCTGTCATGATTACCGAAGCGTTGCGTCCTTATAAAAATCATTTAAACATGCATTTTGTTTCAAATGTTGACGGTACTCATATTGTTGAAGCATTAAAAGGCTTAAATCCTGAAACAACCCTGTTTTTAGTAGCATCAAAAACGTTTACCACACAAGAAACCATGACTAATGCACAAACGGCTCGTTCTTGGTTACTTGATGCGGCTAAAGATGATAAAGCTGTTGCTTTGCATTTTGTTGCGTTATCCACTAATGCCAAAGAAGTTGAAAAATTTGGTATTGATACAGCGAATATGTTTGAATTTTGGGATTGGGTAGGTGGTCGTTACTCTTCTTGGTCTGCGATAGGTTTATCGATCGTTTTATCTATTGGATTTGATAATTTTAAACAATTTTTGGCTGGTGGCCATGCAATGGATAAACACTTCCAAAATACACCAATTGATAAAAATATTCCTGCATTATTAGCCTTAATTGGGATTTGGTATAATAATTTTTATGGTGCTGAGACAGAAGCCATTTTACCTTATGACCAGTATATGCATCGATTTGCTGCCTATTTTCAACAAGGCAATATGGAATCAAACGGTAAGAGTGTCGATCGTAATGGTCATAAAACAACTTATACTACTGGCCCAATCATTTGGGGTGAACCGGGTACCAATGGTCAACATGCATTTTATCAATTAATTCATCAAGGTACTAAACTTATTCCGTGTGATTTTATTGCGCCAGCAATTAGCCATAATCCAGTTGGTGATCATCATCCTAAATTATTATCTAACTTTTTTGCTCAAACTGAGGCATTAGCATTTGGTAAAACTAAAGAACAAGTTGAACAAGAATTTATGGCTGCTGGAAAAACGCTTGATGAAGTTAAAGCAATTGTTCCGTTTAAAGTGTTTGAAGGAAATAAACCGACCAATTCAATTTTAGTTAAGAAAATTACCCCGTATAGCTTGGGTGCATTAGTTGCGATGTATGAGCATAAAATCTTTACTCAAGGTATTATTCTGAATATATTCAGTTTTGACCAATGGGGTGTTGAGTTAGGTAAGCAATTAGCGGGTCGAATTCTACCTGAATTAGCGAGTGATACGCCAGTAACTTCACATGATGATTCTACAAATAATTTGATTAATCAATATAAAAAGTGGCGTTAGTAGATTAAACTAGACAGTTAATGAATTGAGCAGAAAAACCTTCAGTAAAACTGAAGGTTTTTTTTATGATTATTTTTTCACGCGCATAACAGGTGTTTTACCTGCTTCTACGGTACCAGATAGTTTTGTCAGCTCGACAATACTATCCATATTAGAAATGACAACAGGTGTTAACACTGATTTTGCTTTACTTTCAAGTAGTGGTAAATCAAATTCAATAATAGTATCACCAACTTTTACTTGTTGACCTTCTTCAGCAATACGGGTAAAACCTTCGCCTTTTAATTCAACAGTGTCAATTCCAAAGTGTACAAATAGCTCAATACCATCATCTGATTCAATAGCAAATGCATGATTAGTTTCAAAAATTTTGCCAATTCTACCGTTTAATGGCGCAACAATTTTATTACCAGCAGGTTTAATTGCAATACCATCACCAACGACTTTCTCTGCAAAAACGACATCTGGCACATCTTCGATTTTAACGATTTCGCCACTCAGAGGTGCAATAATTTCGATGCTATCATGGCTATCATCAGATTTGATGAATTGCTTCATGAATTGCTTCAATTTATCGAATAACCCCATTATTTTCTCCTAACAAATTTGCTTTTCAGCGTTATATTTTTCGATTAAATCCATAATTTCTTTAGAAGTTGCTTTTTCAAGCGCACTGTCGGCAAGTTTTTTCGCTTCTTCAAAATGTGTATTACGAATTAATTTTTTGATTTTAGGAATTGATACCGCACTCATGCTGAATTCATCAAGTCCCATACCTAGTAATAAAATCGTTGCTCGTTCATCACCAGCAAGCTCACCACACATTCCTGTCCATTTCCCTTCTTTGTGAGAAGCATCAATGACTTTCTTAATGAGTGTTAAAACAGATGGTGAAAGTGGGTTATAAAGATGAGAAATTAATTCGTTACCACGATCAACCGCTAATGTGTATTGTGTTAGATCGTTGGTTCCAATACTAAAGAAATCAACTTCTTTCGCTAAATGATGAGCAATGACGGCAGCAGCAGGCGTTTCAATCATTACACCAACTTCGATGTTTTTATCAAACGCTTTACCTTCGGCAGTAAGCTGTTCTTTAAGAATATTAATTTCAGATTTTAAGATACGGATTTCTTCAACCGATATGATCATCGGGAACATGATACGTAATTTACCAAATGCTGATGCGCGTAATATTGCGCGTAATTGTGCATGGAGTATTTCTTTGCGATCTAAACAGATACGAATTGCACGCCAACCTAAGAATGGGTTTTCTTCTTTCGGTAAATGCATGTAAGGTACATCTTTATCGCCGCCAATATCCATTGTTCTGACAATAACAGATAAACCATTCGTTGATTCGGCTACCTCTTTGTAAGCTTTGAATTGTTCATCTTCGTTAGGATAGGCATCACGATCCATAAATAAAAATTCAGTACGATAAAGACCGACACCTTCATAACCGTTGCGATCCGCACCAGCGATATCACGTACCGTACCAATATTTGCACAAATTTCAACTTGGTGACCATCAAGCGTGACGGCTGGTAAGTCTTTTAATTTTGCCAACTCTTCTTTATCGGCAATATATTTAGCTTGAACCTGTTTGAGTTTCTCTTGAGTAGCGTGATCTGGATTGATATAAATGGCATTATTTATGGCATCTAAAATAACAAAATCACCTTGTTTTATTGCTTGCGTTGCGTTTGATGTACCAACAATAGCTGGAATTTCTAGTGAACGAGCCATAATTGAGGTGTGAGATGTACGACCACCAGCATCTGTGATAAAACCTAATACCATATCTAGATTTAATTGTGCTGTTTCAGATGGAGTAAGATCTGTTGCAACTAAAATACAAGGTTGGTTAATTGCACTTAAATCAACGATTTCAATCCCTAAAATATTTTTAAGTAAACGTTTGCCAATATCACGAATATCAGCAGCACGCTCTTTTAAGTATTCATCGTCTAAGTTTTCAAGTTCTTTAGCTTGAGTTTCAAATACTGATTGGACAGCGGCATCAGCGGTTGAATGCTTGCTTTGTATACGAGAGATAACTTCTTGTTCTAAATCCTCATCTTCTAAAAGCATGATATGCCCTTCAAAGATAGCAGCTTTATCTTCGCCTAATGTGGATTTTGCTCGTTCCATTATCGCATTTAATTGCTCGCTGGATTTTTGACGAGCGTCCTTAAAACGTGCAATTTCAGCATCAATTTTGTTATCAAGAATTGGTCTACTGTTAACAACAATAGGTTCTTCTTTTAATAATAGCGCTTTTGCAAAAGCGATACCGGGGGAAACAAGTATACCTGATACCATAACATTTAATCCTTATTCAATTTTAAATCTGTTCTTTATCGCATTTTGAATCTAATTATTCCAACTCAGGGATTAATTTAACCAAATGATTTACTGCTTCTTTTTCATCTTCGCCTTCAGCTGAAATGGTAATGGTAGTACCTTGTGTTAGACCAAGTGTTTGTAATTTGAATAGACTTTTAGCACTAGCACTTTTTCCGTTAGAAGTTACAGTAATTTCAGCATTAAAATTTTTAGCTTCTTTTACAAATTGTGCGGCAGGGCGGGTATGGAGACCATTCGGTGCGGTAATGGTTACATCTTGTTTATACATAATAATTCTACTCCTAAAAAAATTTTCATTTACGCGACCAATATAAATAAAAACCGCCTGAATGGCTAGTAACATTTAATCGATCTTTGGAATTAGTTAAACTTTTTATATATCAATATATAGTTATGTCCATATTTATTAATAACGATAAATTCGAGTGATTCTATCACTACATTTTTTAAACTCTACTTCTCCATGTATACCACGCTTTATGTTTTCAAAGACAATTTCTTCGCTGCCATCAAGTTGTGATTTTTGTATTTCTTCACTACAAAATGTTTCAAATTGTTGAAGTTCGTGTTCACCATTACCTAGTTTATAGTAATGCGGCAAGTCTTGGCTTGTTACAAAAGTTTGGTTTTTATTTTGTACATCGAGAATAATGATACCTTTGTTAGAGAACCATGAACTACAAGCAGTTAATGATACAACAAAAGCTAAAATGAGAAGGGAAAATTTCACCACAAATCTTACAATATTCAAAATAATTCCTTTATAAAGCCCAGTAACCTGTTTATTATTTATAGCTAGCTGTGGATTATATACTAATAATTAATGAAAGTGCAGAGTGCTTTTTATTGATATGACAAAATCAGGGTGACATTAATGACCAAAACTGTAAATTATGATGAACTTAATCATGAATTAAACTTAAATAAAATGGGTATTACAGCTGCTGAATTACATGGTTTTATTTCGGGTATTTTAGCCGGAGGCAATCATGATGAAAGTTGGCGCCCTTTAGTTGAAGATATGCTCAATAATGGGCAAAAAATCCCAGAATCTCTAAATAAGAAAATGGTTGAGCTTTATTGTATTACCAAGCAACAATTTTTGGATGATGATTTTGAATTCCAATTGTTACTTAACGAACATGATCTTTTTTCTCAAATTGATGATTTAGTCGGTTGGGTTAACCATTTTTTATTAGGTATTGGATTGGTTCAACCAAAATTAAATCATATTAAAGGCGATGTGGGTGAAGCAATTTATGATTTGAGACAAATTGCGAAGCTAGGCTACGATGAAAACGAAGATGAGCAAGAGTTAGGATTCGCATTTGAAGAAATTAAAGAGTATGTTCGCATGACTTCGATTCTCTGTTTTGATGAATTTAATGAGGCTGATATCGCACCAACCATTCATTAATATTAACTTGTTTTTAAAAGGTTATCACTATGCTAAATATCGATACCAAAAAAGAGCTTTTTTCTCGTCGAGAAAAGCTTCTTTCGCAGATGCAACCTAACAGCGTCGCACTTTTTTTTGCCTCACCCGAAGTCGTCAGAAGCAATGACACGCATTATCCTTATCGGCAAAATAGTGATTTTTGGTATTTTACCTGTTTTGATGAACCCGAAGCCGTATTAGTGATGATTAAACAACAAGATAATCATGTTCGATATGTGCTGTTTAATCGTAAAAAAGATCCTCTGGCTGAAACATGGACAGGCTATCGTTTAGGGCAGCAAGCTGCGTTAGAAACCCTTGGCGTTGATGAAGCGCATCCTTTTGATAAAATTGATACTATTTTGCCTGAGTTGTTGAATGGTAAGCAGGCAATTTATCATGCTGATCTGCAATATGATTATGCTGACACGATTGTTAAAAAAGCCCTTACGATTTTAAAACAAGGTGCAAGATTTAAACTTTCAGCACCCAGTAGTGTGATTGATTGGCGTCCTATTGTGCATGAAATGCGGATGTTTAAATCTAATTTTGAAATAGACATTTTACGTCATGCGTGCAAAATTAGTGCCCAAGCCCATTGTCGAGCCATGCGTAGCTGTAAACCTTCGATGTATGAATATCAGTTAGAGGCAGAAATTTTACATGAATTTGCCTGGCAGGGTGCTCGTTCTCCTTCCTATAATACGATTGTAGGAGCCGGTAACAATGGTTGTATATTACATTATGAAAATAACAGTGCGCTTTTAAAAGACGGTGATTTGGTGTTAATCGATGCTGGCTGCGAATATCAATATTATGCAGGGGATATAACAAGGACTTTTCCTATCAATGGTCAATTTAGCCAAGCACAGCGCGATATTTATAACATTGTTTTAGCTGCTCAATATCAAGCAATTGATCTGTTAAAACCTGGAACATCGATTATGGAAGTAAATGATCATGTTGTGAAAACTATGGTGACGGGCTTAGTTAAATTAAGCATTATGCAAGGGGATGTCGATTCGCTCATTGCTGATAAAGCTTATACCGCATTTTATATGCATGGTTTAGGGCATTGGCTCGGTATTGATGTACATGATGTGGGGAGTGGTAGGGATCGTATTTTAGAGCCGGGTATGGTATTGACTGTTGAGCCAGGGCTTTACATCAATCAAGATGCTGATGTGCCTGAGTGTTATAAAGGTATTGGTATTCGTATTGAAGATAATATTTTAATCACAGCATCGGGTAATGAAGTATTGACCAGTGATGTGCCTAAAGAACCAGAGCAAATTGAAAAATTAATGTTACTGACTCGTTAATCTTTTCGATAAGGCAATAATCTTCTTATTGAGATTATTGCTTTTATTGTTATTATGGATAAAGCAATATTGTTCTAATGTGTTGAGAAATTATTAGGATAATTAATTATCTAAACTTATTGATTTATCACGATTAAAAATTATTTTTATTTTTAAATCTTTTGCTATTTTACGTTCATATTTCCATGTTTTCATCGCTGTGATAACTGAACGATTAAAAATATTGTTCGGTTTAGTTTCAATAATGCGAATATTCTCGACACGTCCATTACTGTTGATATCAAAAAGTGCAACGACATGACCTTCTAAGCGCATATCAAGCGCTCGACGAGGGTATTCAGGTTGATTACGACTAATTGGCGAGGGATTACCCGAATGTTGACGGCTATCAGAAATGGAAGATGCGACGGCTGTTTTGGCAAAGTTATCCGTGATCACTTCTTGTCTGACTTGCTGACGTGACTCTTTTTGAATTGGTTTTTGCTTCGTTTTAGGTTTGGGTTTCGGCTTTGGTTTCTGTTTTTGCTCTATGACAAGTTTATTTTCAGGAATGATCTCTGGTTTTTTTTCAGGAATGATTTGGGTTTCAGTAACAGGCTCAACTATTGGTTCATCTATTGGATTATTTTCAATAATATCACTTTCTTTAACACCTTTGATATCAGGCGCATTTTCAACTAATGATTGTTCAGGCGCTGCTATTTGTGTTACATCAATCATGATTGCCTTAATTGAGTTATCACCTTCGTTAACGACAACATTTTTAGCCAAGATCATTGGACTGAAAAGTAAAGCCAATAAAAATAGGTGTGATATGATCGAAAGTGAAGTTGAAATATAATCACTCTCTTGTTTGATAAGTATTGGCGATTGAGGTTCTTTTTCGTTACTAATGTCTATATCAAAATTGATTTTCATAACAATTATCATTTTTAACTTAAGGTGAATATTCTAAATGAAAATGCTTATCATTTGTAGTTTTTTTTGAAATAAGCTAATTCAATATCTTGTTGCATGGCAATATTTATCAGATAATAGCAGGCAACTATCTGTTATTTTTAGTGGTTTGGATGATGAAAAATCCTTCAATGAGTCAAATTCTTAATCTTGTAAAAGATGACTTAGTTAAAGTCAATGAGGCAATTCAGGCGGAGCTTAGCTCGGATGTTGTGCTAATTAATCAATTAGGTAATTATATTATTAGTAGTGGCGGTAAGCGAATTCGTCCTATTATTGCATTGCTAGTTGCCAAAGCCCTTAATTATCAAGGTGATAAGCACATCATTGCTGCTGCGTTTATTGAATTTATTCATACAGCTACATTATTACATGACGATGTTGTTGATGAATCTGATCTCAGGCGTGGTAAATCAACGGCTAATGCATTATTTGGTAATGCGGCAAGTGTTTTAGTTGGCGATTATATTTATACGCGTTCTTTTCAAATGATGGTACGGACTGAATCTTTCAAAGTTTTAACTATTATGTCGGCAGCAACAAATGTGATTGCTGAAGGTGAAGTGCAACAATTAATCAATTGTAATGATCCCGATATTACTAATGAACAGTATTTAGAAGTCATTTATCGTAAAACCGCTCGTTTATTTGAAGCAACTTCGCATTCGGCAGCGGTGTTAGCCGGCGCCAATGCAGAGCAAGAATTTGCCTTACAAGAATATGGAAAATATTTAGGTACGGCCTTCCAAATTATTGATGATTTATTAGATTATAGTGCTGATAGTAACCAAACCTTAGGTAAGAATTTGGGTGATGATCTTAATGAAGGCAAACCAACTTTACCTTTATTACATGCGATGCGTCATTGTCAAAATGCTGAGGAAGCTAAGTTGATTCGTCAAGCTATCGAGCAAGGGAATGGGCGACATTTGTTAGATCGTATTTTGCAGATCATGAATGAGTGTGGTTCACTTGAATATACTTTACAAATAGCACAGCAAGAAGCCCAAAAGGCTTTTGATGTGATTGCTATCCTGCCGGACTCTCCCTATAAAAAAGCATTGCAAGATCTCGCATTGCTCTCAGTAAAAAGAGAAAATTGACAGGAGTTAAATCAAAGTATGGATTGAAAACATTCCTACTCGTACTTATATGGACATTTTATATTAAATCATCATTAGCAATGATCAAAAATTGATTTCTTTATATTTCATCGTATGTTGTGAAATGACGAGCAATTTTTTCTGATTATATTAACAAGGTAATTAGGCATGTTTAAACGATCTTGGCCGGTCTTTATTATTTTTATTTCTATGATTTCGTTACAATCAAGTGCATCTATGGCCAAATATCTTTTTCCGGTATTAGGCCCTGAAGGGATGACCGCTTGGCGATTAACTTTTTCATCCTTGATGCTTATCATTATTTTCAAACCATGGCGTAAACCCATTACTAAACAAGCTTTTAAGTATGTGTTTTTATATGGCGTAGCTACCGGTTGCATGAATTTGGCTTTTTATAGTGCCATCGCCAGAATCCCGCTTGGTATTACTGTGGCGATAGAACTTACTGGGCCGATAGTTGTCGCAATGTGTTATTCGCGTCGGTTAGTTGATTTTATTTGGTTAGGCGTTGCGGTTATCGGGCTTGCGATACTTTTACCGATTCATCAAGCTTCTGGTGATTTAGATCCCGTTGGCATTTTGATGGCTTTATTAGCCGGTTCAGGTTGGGCATGTTATATTGTCTTTGGGCGTAAAGCAGGGGCATTATATGGTTCATCAAGTGTTGCGATAGGGTCTTTAATAGCATCTTTATTTGTATTTCCTATTGGTGTGTGGGATAGTGGGAGTGCTATGTTTTCTTTGGAACTTCTTCCTTTAGTGTTTGTGGTTTCATTATTGGCGTCGGCCATTCCTTATGGATTAGATATGATAGCGTTACCAAGATTACCCGCTCAAACATTTAGTACTTTAATGAGTTTGTCGCCGGTTTTTGCTGCATTGTCTGGCTTCATAGTTTTACAAGAGCAATTAACACGTTATCAATGGTTGGCGATTACATTTATTATTGTTTCATCAATCGGTACGGTATTGACAATGAGCCGACCAACTAAAATAAAATCGGTTAACCCATAACTTGCTTGACTGTATTACGCAAATAAATGTAATACTTATATAAATGTCGCTTGTTATGCATTGTTCAAAGTATAACAATAATGCATAACAAGCTGATTGATTGTATCTTATTAACGATGAGGGAAGCCCATACCGCCACCCATTAGTCCTTTCATTTGGCGCATCATTTTCATCATGCCACCGCCTTTCATTTTTTTCATCATTTTTTGCATATCTTCAAACTGTTTAAGTAGTTTGTTGACGTCTTGTACTTGAGTACCTGAACCATTCGCAATTCGACGTTTTCGAGATCCTTTGATGATTTCAGGATTGGCTCTTTCTTTTAACGTCATTGAACTTATAATCGCTTCCATTTTAACGGTGATTTTATCATCCATTTGTGCTTTAATGTGTTCAGGTAGTTGCCCTGCACCGGGTAGTTTTGCCAACATTGCTCCCATCCCACCCATATTTCGCATCTGTTGAAGTTGATCTTGGAAATCATTAAAATCGAACTTGTCACCTTTTTTTAACTTTTTGGCAATTTTTTCTGCTTTTTCACGATCAACATTTTGTTGCAACTCTTCGATTAAGGAAATGACATCTCCCATACCTAATATTCGTGAAGCAATACGATCTGGGAAGAATGGCTCTAAAGCATCTGTTTTTTCTCCCATTCCTAAGAATTTAATAGGCTTGCCAGTAATATGACGAATCGATAACGCCGCACCACCACGGGCATCACCATCAACTTTGGTTAAAATCACACCGGTAAGTGGCAAGGCATCATTGAAGGCTTTTGCAGTATTGGCGGCATCTTGCCCTGTCATTGCATCAACAACAAATAACGTTTCGATTGGGTTGATAGCCTGATGCAGTTCTTTGATTTCATCCATCATGTTGCTATCAATATGTAAGCGTCCCGCTGTATCGACAATTAACACATCGAAGAACTGAAGTTTGGCATGAGAAATGGCTTTATTAACAATATTCACTGGTTTTTCGTGAATATCCGATGGGAAAAATTCCACATCAATGGCTTTTGCAAGCGTTTCTAATTGTTTAATTGCAGCCGGACGATAGACGTCAGCAGACACAACCAGCACTTTCTTTTTTTGCTTTTCTTTTAAAAATTTAGCTAATTTAGCGACGCTGGTGGTTTTACCTGCCCCTTGCAAACCAGCCATCAAAATAACAGCGGGGGGCTGTGTTGCCAGATTGAGGGTGCTATTAACTTCACCCATAGCTGATGTGAGTTCAGCCTGCACTATTTTGATAAATTCTTGACCTGGTGTTAAGCTTTTAGAAACGTCCAGACCAACGGCTTTCTCTTTTACTTGATTAATAAATTCACGTACAACAGGAAGTGCTACGTCGGCTTCAAGTAAAGCCATACGTACATCACGTAGTGCTTCTTTAATATTATCTTCAGACAGTCGCCCTCGACCACTGATATTACGAAATGTCTGCGATAAACGGTCGGTTAAATTCTCAAACATATTAACTCTCAATAAACAAAAAAATTGTGATTATCATAACAGAAAATCTTAAGAAGTCCCATGATCATAATTTTGTTCTTACTTGACACCAAATAGTGTTCCTGTTCAAATGTTGAAAATTAACTTTGCATAATATTCCCCCTTATTATTTTTTAGCTAGGGAAGATGAATACAGGAGATATTGAGATGAAAAAAATCATTAATACAGAGAACGCACCCGCTGCAATAGGCCCTTATGTACAAGGCGTTGATTTGGGTAATATGTTATTTGCATCAGGACAAATACCGTTAGATCCGGTTACTGGTAAAATGTCAGATTGTGTCAAAGAACAAGCTAAACAAAGTTTAGCAAATGTAAAAGCTATTATCACGGCAGCGGGTTATCAAGTTAGTGATATCGTTAAAACCACCATTTTTTTAGCTGATATGAATGATTTTGCGGCCGTTAATGCAATTTATGAAGCCTTTTTTACAGAACATCATGCTGGGTTTCCTGCTCGTTCTTGCGTACAAGTCGCCAGAATCCCCAAAGATGCTAAGGTTGAAATTGAAGTCATTGCTGTAAAGTAAACGCAATATTTAACAATGATTTACTTTAAAAGTTTAAAGTTTTAAGCTCAATAGATCCTTTACCATTAAAGATTTTAGACTTATGCCTATTGCATCAAATTGAATTAGTGTAGTCACTTGGTGACTACTTTTTAATTGCATCAAATTTTGCCCTACATTTCTGCTTTTTTAGATAATCCTATAAAGTGGTAGTTATACTTGTCTAGGGGGGCTAACATCTTTTATTATCCGCAATATCTAATAAATTATCGTTTAAGCCTTGCCATGTTTATCTTTTTTTACATTAATCATTCAAGTAAATGATTAATCATATCCAGAACGTGTAAACTTCTATTTAATGATTGATTGCCGATGGAGTTGATGCAATAATCTACAATTATTTATTATTAGTTGCCGTGTAATTAGGTTGCAAATATGTTTGAAAAAGTTGAGTCGTACGCAGGGGATCCTATTTTATCATTAGTTGCTGAGTTTAATCAGGATAACCGGATGAATAAAACAAATTTAAGTATCGGTTATTATTATGATGAAAACAGTATTGTACCTCAATTAGCATGTGTAAAAGCTGTACGTGATTTTATCTATCAGAATGATAAAACTGCATCACTTTATTTACCGATGAGTGGATTACCTGAGTATTGTCGAGCTATTCAATGTTTGCTATTTGGTGAAGCACACAGCGCGTTTAAAGATAAACGCATTGCAACCATTCAAACTTTAGGTGGTTCAGGTGCATTAAAAATAGGTGCTGATTTTTTGTTTCGCTATTTTCCGAAATCAGAAGTTTGGGTCAGTGATCCAACATGGGAAAATCATATAGACATTTTTCATGGTGCTGGATTTAAGGTAAATAAATATCCGTATTTTGATTCACAAACTTGTGGTGTTAAGTTTGATGCAATGCTTGAGACACTACATCAATTACCGGCTAAAACTATCGTTTTGCTACACCCTTGTTGTCATAATCCAACCGGTGCCGATTTAACACATGCACAGTGGGATCAGGTTATTGATATATTAAAAACACGCGATCTTATTCCCTTCATGGATATTGCTTATCAGGGATTTGGTAAGAGTATCGAAGATGATGCATATGCAATTAGACGAGTGGCAGAGTTAGGAATATGTGGTTTTGTGTGTAACTCTTTTTCAAAAACATTTTCGTTATATGGTGAAAGGGTGGGTGGTTTATCCGTTTTATGTGATAACAGTGAAGTGGCAAATCGTGTACTTGGTCAGCTTCAAGCAACCGTACGTCGAAATTATTCAAGTCCTGCGGCCTATGGTGCTCATATTGTTAGTCATGTTTTGAATAATGTTGAACTCAAAGCCCAATGGGTTGACGAAGTTACAGTAATGCGTGAACGTATTATCTCAATGCGAACTAAACTAGTAGAATTATTGAATAAGGCAGTACCTGAAAGTAATTTTGATTATTTAATCAAACAGCAAGGCATGTTTAGTTATACTGGGTTTTCTCAAGAACAAGTCGCACATTTAAAAAATAACTTTGCTGTTTATTTGGTGGGCAGTGGACGGATGTGTGTGGCGGGTTTAAATCACCATAATATCCATCGAGTAGCGGAAGCGTTTGCTACATTAAAATAACCATGTAATTAATAAGAGGAGTATTTAATATGTTCCGAAAAATGTTAATGTTAATGCTAGGGTTAGTTATGGCAACATTTGTTGTGGGTTGTAATACGGTCAGTGGTGTGGGTAAAGATGTTCAATCTGGTGGTAAAGCAATTACTCATACGGCTGATGAAGTAAGTGATAAATTATAAATGGAGCGTTGAGTCGAAATATAACTAATTTATTATCTACATTTACTTCAAAAATTAATCTATTTTTTGATAAAGGCATAGTTCGTCAAGTTGACGAGCTGTGCCTTTAATCAGGATAACATTTAACAATATTCAGTGATTCATATTACGTTGGATCTTAGATTTTTTCTCAGTTTGAAATGAATATTTTCGCAAAAACAATTTATTAATTTGGGATAGGCTAATACAATGACAAATACAAATACAAATACAAATACAAATACAAATACAAATACAAATACAAATACAAATACAAAAAAATTGGAAGGATTAGGTGGCTGGTTAATTGTAGTCGCTATAGGTTTGTTTGTAACTTTTTTTTTGGTTGGTCGTCAAATTTATGATTTATTAGATATGATGTTTTTTAGTGGTACTCTGGAGGAATTTATTAATATAAATTCAGATTATTATATTCCGTATATTGATAAATTGTTTTTATTTGAACTAATTGGGAATACGCTGTTAATTATTGTAAATATCTATCTAACTTACTTATTTTTCAAAAAAGATTATAAATTTGTTAACACATTTATTTTTTTAGAGATTTTCAATATTATTATTATAGTATTCGATCAAATTTTATACCAAAAACTATTAGCTCAATTTTTTGGATCTAGTGATCTAAAAGATCTATTTAGAGCATTAATTCATGCAGGTATTTGGATACCTTATATGTTAAAGTCTGAAAGAGTTAAAAATACCTTTATTAATGGTCGTCCAACGGATGCAAATTATGATAGTATTAGCCGTTAAATTTTTTAAGGAATGATTATGTCATTTAATTTTGAAAATTCCCTAAAGGGTAAAGTAAAAAAAGCGGTTATCCCTGTTGCTGGTCTAGGAACTCGCATGTTACCAGCAACGAAAGCAATTCCTAAAGAAATGTTGCCAGTTGTCGATAAACCGCTTATTCAATATGTCGTTAAAGAGTGTATTGCAGCAGGTATCACTGAAATTATTTTTGTCACACACTCATCAAAAAATTCAATTGAAAACCATTTTGATACCAGCTTTGAATTGGAAGCGATGTTAGAAGCACGAGTGAAGCGTCAATTGTTGCAAGAAGTACAAAGTATACTTCCTAAACATGTAACAATTACAAGTGTTCGTCAAGGTTTAGCCAAAGGGCTTGGTCACGCAGTTTTATGTGCCTATCCTTTAGTGGGTGATGAACCTTTTGCTGTGGTATTACCAGATGTGATTATTGATGAATATGAAAGTGATTTGACTTGTGACAATTTGGCAGCCATGATTCATAATTACCAAGAATCTAAACATAGTCAAATTATGGTTGAACCTGTGCCTAAAGAATTAGTTTCTTCATATGGTATTGTTGATTGCCGTGGAGAGGAGCTGTCAGCAGGAAATGTAGTACAAATGTATAGTGTGGTCGAAAAACCGTCGGTTGAGGATGCGCCCTCAAATCAATCCGTGGTAGGGCGTTATGTATTATCTGAGAAAATTTGGCCATTACTTGCTAAAACGCCATTAGGTGCTGGCGGTGAAATTCAATTGACCGATGCTATTGCAATGTTACTTGAAGAAGAGCCGGTTGATGCCTATTGTATTAAAGGACAAAGTCATGACTGTGGCAATAAACTTGGATATGTACAGACTTTTGTTCAATATGCTATGCGTCATAAAACATTAGGTAAAGATGTTTCTGATTGGTTGAAAACACTTTAATTGGTTTAAGTTGTTTTATTAACCTAAAAAGGACGCTTAATTGCGTCCTTTTTATCATTGAATATATATTGTTGTTACTTAAGCTTCGGTGTTGTCATTATCCAGAGTGAGATTCGGATCGTTAAAGACATTCATATTCATCAATCCTACTTCACGATCTGTGGCAACCGCTGCGGTCATTGCACCCGATACGTTAGCTAAAGTTCGAGCCATATCAATAATTGGATCGACAGCGAGTACCATACCAATTAATGGGAAGTATTCAACCATTCCCATGCCAGATAAAACCACCGTCGCAGCAACGGTTGCTGTTCCTGGAATACCTGCGATTCCTATTGATCCTATGACCACGACTATCACAAGCATAATATAAAATTGAATATTGGTATCTATCCCAACCATATGGGCGACCATTACCGCTAATAACGCAGGAAAAAATCCAGCACAACCATTCATACCCATGGTGCTGCCAAGTGAGCCAACTAAGTTTGCTGTACCGGTGTTGACGCCCATTCTGACGGTTAATGTTGAAATAGTCATCGGTAAGGTACCCACTGACGAGCGGCTAGTGAAAGCTAATAGCCATGTTCCTAATGCTTTTTTGATAAACATTACTGGTGAAATACCATGAATTAAGACAATTAATACATGTACAACAAGCATAACGAGAGTTGCAATATAAACCGCTGCAACAAAACTTGATACTTCAACAATTGCAGGAATACCATTAGATATAATTGTACGGGCGAGTAACGCAATGACGGCATACGGCATATATTTAATTACGGTCATTGCAATTGACATAACAATTTTATATAGCGCTTCAATAAATGTTTTAAACAAGGCAATTGGTTGAGGGTTTTTCTTTTCCATTCTATTGGCGGCAAGCCCCATTAATGCTGAAAAGATAACTAATCCTACAATATTTTCTTTTGCCATGGCACCGATAATATTGCTAGGAATCAGATTAACGAAGGTATCAATAATATTGGTATAATGTTTAGCTTGAGCTTGGTGTAATGATGTTGAGCTTATTTCACCGAGTTCAAAAACGTTAGCTAAAACAATGCCGACTATACAAGCGATTGCTGTTGTAAAAAGTAACCAAAAAATTCCACGGAATGCAATTTGAGGTAAATTCTTTTTTCCCGAAAAATCAATAATAACTTTAACTATTGAGACAAATACCAGTGGAATCACTAGCATACGTATAAAGGCAATAAAGGCACGCCCAAAAAGACCATACCATGTTGCAATCTCTTGCATCCAAACCGTCGAACTTTTAGGAAAACCTGCCGACCATTGGATTCCCAGACCAAGAACTGCCCCAAGTATCAAGCCAACTAACATGCGAATTGAAAAATTAACTTTTTTGTCTTGTAATGGTTTCATTATGACAAAAAAACAAATAAGTAATAGCCCAAGACCAATTAATGTTTGGTAATGAGTAATGGATAGGAATTTTTCAAAAAAAATCCCGTGAAAAATGGCATCTGACATAATCGATCCTCGCCCTTTTAGGGGGTATATAATTAAATAATTATCAATAATGCTTTAATTTTATCTATTAATCAATTTGTTAAGTGCTTTAAAAGTTTGTTTTAATACTGAAGCAATTGATTAACAAATTTAATTTTTTATTGACTATTTTTGAGTGATTAGTAAACACCCTTTTCATCATCTCTATTTGGCAATGGAACCTGCAATATTTAAAATATCCCAAGGCCGTGAAAAAGGTGGTGCATACAGAAAATCTAACATTGTAAGTTCGTCAATCTTCATTTGTGACCATATTGCTGTTGCTAATACATTTATTCTCAGTGCAGAACCACTGCCGCCGACTAATTGCCCCCCTAAAATCTTGCGTGTTTCAGCATGATAAATAAGTTTAGCCGTAACGGGTGATTGACCTTCGACATAATTACTGTGGTTTTTGTCGTTTACTAAAACCGTTTTATAGGGGATACCTAATTTGATGGCTTCATTTTCAGTTATTCCTGTTCGTCCTGCTTCAATATTAAAAACTCTGAGCGCTGATGTGCCTAACGTACCAGGAAATTGACAATTGCCACCTGCAATGTTTTCACCTACAATTTTCCCCAATTTGTTTGCGCCAGTTGCTAATGGAATATAGACTTTAGTTTGGCTGACTTTATGGAACAGCGTGGCACAATCTCCAGCGGCATAAATATCAGTGATATTTGTTCTACCTAAATCATCGGTAATAATGGCACCATTATTTAGGGTATTAATGCCAATGTTTTTGTAGATTTGACTATTTGGTCTAACGCCGGTAGCGATAATGACAAGATCGGCAGGATATTGTCCTTTATTTGTAATAACCTGCGTCACTTTATCTTGACCAACAAAACCTTGGACACTTTCTTGTAGATGTAAGTCACAATGTTGCTCAAGATTTTCCTGAATAATGTCAGTGAGTTGCTCATCAAATGCTTCGACTAAGACTCGATTATCTAATTGAATTAATTTTACTTTCTTTTTTAATGCAGCCAGTGATTCGGCTATTTCCAATCCAATATAACCAGCTCCAACAATAATAATATTTTTGCATTCCGGTTTTGACAGCGCTTCTTTGATTGCTAATCCATCATAAAGATTGCGTAACGTAAAAATATTTTCCAGCTGATCATTCGCCAGTGTTGGAATAATTGGACTTGCACCTACAGCAAATAGCAATTTGTCATAGCTATCTTCAATGTTTTCACCGTTACTTAAATCTTTAATAAGTAATTTTTTTTGTTTAACATCAACAGATATCACTTCATGTCGTGTTTTTATTTCAATACCATCTTTTTGAAATTGTTCAGGTGTTCGGGATATCATTTCATTAGCATCAGTAAAATGATTGCCAATATAATAAGGTAAGCCACACGCACCGAATGAAACAATATCCGATTTTTCATAGATACGAATTGTTGCATTAGGGTTTATTCTTTTGGCTTTAGCTGCAGCACTCGCCCCAGCTGCTTGAGCTCCAATAATGATTATTTTCATCTATTATTCTCCTTTGTGCGCCTATTTTGAACACTTATCTGCTCATTGATCAAGGTAAAGTAACAAAGCATATCGATAAGTATTCATAATTGTCCATTTTAATTGTAATAAATGTACAATGATGTGTTAAATTTAACATTTCACTTGCAAATATAGTTTTAATCTTATTTTAAATCAAATTAATCGAAAAAAAAGTCGGATCGGTTCTTAAGATTCCGTCTGATGTATGAGATCGATGATAGTATTAATATGTTGTTGTGAATCATTTAATGCAGGGATGTAATGAAAGTGTTTTCCTCCTGAATTAAGGAATATTTCTCGATTTTCTTGATCTATTTCATAACAAGTTTCAATACAATCCGCAGAAAATCCTGGGCACATCACATGAACACGAGTCACGCCATTTAAAGCTAAATTTCTAAGTATGTCACTCGTGTTTGGCTCAACCCATTTTCCTTTTCCAAATTTTGATTGATAGGCCATTTGTATTGGCAGCGTGACGCCGTTCGCTAAACACTTTTCAATTAATAATAAGGTGGTGAGTTCACATCGCTCGATATAATCATCATGGCGTTTAAGAATATAGCGTTCAGGCATACCATGATAAGAAAGGAGTAAAACATCAGGTTGTCCTTGCTCTAAAAAAGCCTGTTTTATCTGTAAATAGAGTGCATTAATGTAACTTGGGTGATCAGCATAGTCTCGAATATAGTGAATATTACTTCTTATAATATTGGTATCATTTAATTGTTTGATTTTATCCAGAACGGCAAGTGTTGTGGTTGTAGAATATTGCGGGAATAGGGGTAACAACGTAATTTTCTTACAGGATTTTAAGTTATTTAAGGCTGCTTGAAGACTCGGTTCACCATACGTCATGGCAAGCTCACATTTTATATTGGGTAAGTGTTGCTGCAATTTTTTGTGTAACAATTTACTGTAATGTAACAAGGGGGAACTACCCTCTATCCAGATTTTTTGGTAATGCTTGAGAATGTACGGAATGCGTTTAGGTAAAATAAAATATTTTAAAATTGGATACCAAATAAAGCTGGGCAGATCAACAACATGTCGATCAAGCAAAAACTCTGTTAAATATTGTTTTATAGCTTCAGGCGTTGTTGCGCTTGGTGTACCTAAGTTAACTAATAATAAACCGTTTTTTTTATTCACAGCTAAGCCTCATTTGATATAAAGATAGTGGTTTATGACTGTTAATAGTCTACTTAGTGCTCCTTGATTTTGTTTTAAAACGAGATAGGCATTTTCGCCAAGTTGGTTTCGGCTACTATTGTCATTTAATAAACAATCTATTGATGAATATAAATCATCTGCTGAGTTTGTGCAAACAATCATTCCTTGCGCTTCAATCAATTGTTCACAAATCACTTGGAAATTAAAAAAATATTCACCGGTAATAATAGCAATGCGGTGCAGTGCAGGCTCTAAAGGATTATGTCCACCCTGTTTTACTAAGCTGCCACCAACAAAAGCGATATCTGCCATCGCATAAAGCTCTAGTAGTTCGCCCATTGTATCGCCCAAAACTATTTGAGTTTGTTCTGTAGGTATTTGATTTGTACTACGCTTTAGATAATTAAAACCATTATCACTAATGAGTTTTTCAACCGTTTTAAAACGTTCAGGATGACGTGGTACCAGAATTAACAATAAATTAGCATGTTTAAGCAGTAATTTTTTAAATGCAGTTACAATAATTTCATCTTCGCCATTATGGGTACTTGCTGCAATTAACACAGGTCTATTTAATTGCCATTGTTGTTTTAACTGGTTTATTTTCTGTCGCTGCTCATTGGATAAGTTAATATCAAACTTGATGCTGCCGGTAATTGCTAAATGATCTGTAGGTAAACCAAGTGAAACAAATCGTTCACCATCATGCTGATTCTGAGCTGCCACCATACTAATTTTCGAAAATAGTTGTTTGACCGCTTTACCTAATTTGCCATAGCGAGCAGCTGATCGTTCAGATAATCTGGCATTTGCAATAATTAAAGGAATTTTTTGTTTATAACATTGGCTAATTAAATTAGGCCAAAGTTCAGTTTCCATAATAATGACAATTTTGGGCTTTGTGGTTTTCAAAAATCGTTTTATGGCACCAGGTAGATCATAGGGTAGATAAACATGACTGACACTGTCTTTTAATAACGTTTTTACTCGCTCAGAACCTGTCGGCGTCATGGTGGTAACAGTGATTGGTAACTGTGGATATTTTTGTTGCAATGCTTTAATTAGCGGAATCGCCGCTATTGTTTCACCTACGGATACGGCATGCACTAAAATACCATTTGGTTTGACTTTATTTTTGCAAAAACCATATCGTTCTAACCATCGCTGACGGTAGGCTGGCGCTTTACGACTGCGCCATAATAGTTTTAGCCAAACAAATGGCTGAATTAGATATAATAAAAGGGTATAGATAATTTGCATGCACGTTAATGATCTAGATTAAAAAAATGCTGACGATAATAGACAAGTTCTGAAATGGAATCACGAATATCGTCAAGTGCTTGATGGGTACCTTGTTTTGTAATGCCTTTCAGAATTTCGGGTTTCCAACGTTTTGCTAGTTCTTTAATAGTACTGACATCTAAATAACGATAATGAAAATATTTTTCTAACTTCGGCATATAGTTAAAAAGAAAACGACGATCTTGACCAATCGTATTGCCACATATTGGTGAACAGTTTTCAGGTACCCATTGTTGTAAAAATGCTAATGTTATCTCTTCAGCTTGCTGTTCTGAGAAAGAACTTTGTCGAACGCGTTCAATTAATCCTGATTTGCCATGGGTATTTTGATTCCATTCATCCATGAGTGCCAATTGTTCATCTGATTGATGAACAGCAATAACTGGACCTTCAGCAAGAATATTTAGGTCAGAATCAGTTACAATGGTTGCAATTTCAATGATACGATCAGTTTTTGGATCGAGACCCGTCATTTCGAGATCAATCCAAATAAGATTACTACTATTAATTTTAGTGTGTGTGATCATAATTTGCTGTAGAAATTTTCTTTTTGATGCTGAGTAGTGTAGCATATCTGACAAATTGTATAGTAAAAAATTCTTAATTGTGGCAAAAAATAAACTATCCCAAAATCAAAAAAGGCGTGTAGCTGCTAAACATCAGCAACGATTAGAGACAAGACACGATGACAACTTGTCGAATTTTTCGTTGCCGCGTGAAGGTGTCGTCGTGAGTCGTTATGGTAAATCCGCTGACGTCGAAGATGATATTGGACTAATTTATCGTTGCAGTATTCGCCGTACCTTACCGTCGTTGGTTACCGGTGATAAAGTAATATGGCGAGAGAGTTTGGAACCCAATACTAATGGTATTATTGAGGCGGTACACCCTCGACATTCAGAATTGGTACGTCCGGATTTTTATGATGGTGTAAAACCTGTCGCAGCTAATGTTGATCAGATTGTTATCATATCAGCAGTTTTACCAGAATTATCCTTGAATATTATTGATCGTTATTTAGTGGCTTGTGAGGCAACCAATATTCATCCCATTATTGTGTTAAATAAAATTGATTTACTTAACCCTGATCAGCGTGTTGAGATTGAAAAGCAGCTATCAATTTATCGGGATATTGGTTATCAGCTATTGTTTGTTTCTTGCCAAAATCAACAAGGGCTGGCCCCTTTGCAAGATGCATTACAAGGAAAAGTGTCTATTTTGGTTGGTCAGTCTGGTGTAGGTAAATCAAGCATTATTAATCTGTTATTGCCTGAACAGGCACAATCAGCTTTAACGGGCGATATCTCTGAATTATCGGGTCTTGGTCAACATACCACAACATCTACACGGCTTTATCATTTACCCAATGGTGGCGATATTATTGATTCGCCGGGGATTCGTGAATTTGGATTATGGCATCTTGAACCTGAACAGGTTATTCATGGCTTTATAGAGTTCGGTGATTATTTAGGCGGGTGCCAATTCCGTGACTGCAATCACTTAAATACGCCAGGGTGCTTGTTACAAAAAGCGGTACAAGAAGGAAAAATAGCACCATCGAGACTTGATAATTATCATCGTATTTTACAATCCATGAAGGATGTGAAAGCTAAAACAAATAAAAGCTATAAATAGCCTGCTTTTCAATACGTTCAGAAAATGATAGTGAGCTTGAATGAGTTAGAAAACATTGCTCATAATCTCAAAACACATGATTATGAGCAATCAGATTAGCTATTTTAACTATTGGCGTTTTTTTAGTGCAAAACCGATAGCGACATACGCCCAACCTTGGAAAATAAGGTCAATTCCTAAAAACATGCCCAATACCCATAGGCTATCGTATGGCCAGCCGGCAATAATCATTAAACCTAAAATTAGCGTAATAATCCCCGATGCTAAAATCCATCCCCAACGTGGTATTTCTCGGTTATTTAATGATGCAAATATTTGCGTAAACCCACTGATAACCAGTAAGAGTGAAATTAGTAATGTAAATGCAGAAGAAACGGCAATAGGTTGGAAATACGCCATTAATCCAATAAAGATATACAAAATCCCCATCACTGCCCATAAGGCTGTTTGACCAAAACCTTTAATATTAAAGGCATGTATTATTTGCGCAATACCTGCAATTAAAAGTAATGAACCGATAAAGTAAACAGAAAAGACAGTTGCAATAAACTGGTAGCCTAATGCTAAGCATCCCAAAATAATTAAAATCACACCGATAAAAATAAACCAGCCTGTTTTTTGTTTAAGATCTTGAGTATTATTTTCAGTAGATATCATATTAAATTCCTATTTTATATGGTTAACTTTCGGTTGTAATCAACATAGCCTTTCAATTCAAACTTGCCAGACGTTTTTAGCGAGCGAAAAGAAGGCATGACGGAGGTAATGCTAAATGTGCAAAGAAAATGCGTACCATTTCCTTTGCGTATAATAATTAATCAATATAATAAAACTAATTGTCCTTTTAATTTTTATCTTTCAGTGCTTCGTCTAATGTTGAATAAAACATTAATTTATTCGAAATCGGTATAAACTTGGCTCTGGCTAATGTTTTCAATGGTTGGAATTGTAATTCACAAATAGATAAATCTACTTGTTCTGGCAATTCATCAACAAAATGGCGTAATGCATTAAGCCCACCCGCATCAAGAATAGGCACCGCATCCCACTGTAATACGATGTGCTCATAGCCATTTATTTTCTGATAGATTTCAGAAAAGGTACGTTCAGCGGCGGCAAAAAATAGTGGTCCATTAATGCGAAGTACTAATGTTTTTTCACTGCTTCGATTGAGTTCAACCAATCGTGTCATGTGTGCAATACGACGCATAAATAGGATTGAAGCTAAGACTATGCCAAGTGTTATAGCAATAACCATATCAAATAATACGGTTAAAGACATGCAAATAAGCATGATTAAAATATCATCTTTAGGTGCGCATTTAATTATATATATCACTCGTTGCACAGCGCTCATATTCCATGCCACAATCAATAACAAGGCTGCCATTGCTGATAAAGGGATATAGGATAATAATGGTGCAAAACAAATGAGTGCAAGCAATACTACAATCGAATGCAGCACGGCAGCAATAGGTGATGTTGCGCCTGCTTTGACATTAGCAGCGGAACGGGCTATAGCGGCTGTTGCTGAAATCCCTCCAAAAAACGGCGCAATGATATTGCCTAATCCTTGTCCGATAAGTTCACTATTTGAGTGATGTTTTGTATGGGTCATTTCATCTAATACGACGGCACATAATAATGATTCAATCGCGCATAGCATTGCCATTGTAAGCGAAATTGGAAGCAGAGCGGATAACATTGACCAATCCCATTTAAAATCAGCGTGCTGCCAAGGTAAGATAAATTCGGGTAAAACGGACGGGATACCATGACCGATGCTATTATCAGGTAAAATATAGGTAAATCGAGAACCGATAGTTTCAATTTCATAGCCAAATTGATTCAAAATAAACATGACCAAAATACCCGTTATTAATGCAGGTAAATGCCCGGATATTTTTATTCGAAGTTTCGGCCACACAATCAGTACTATCAGTGTTACAATCCCTACTAAAGTATCGGCAAAATTAATAGTTGGAAAGGTTTTAACTAAAGCGGTTACTTTGCTAATATAGCTTTCCGGCATGTGTTCAAGTGTTAAACCAAAAAAATCTTTGATTTGCATGGTGGCGATAGTTATCGCAATGCCAGAGGTAAAGCCTAAAACAACAGGTAAAGGAATATATTCAATTAATCGACCAAGTCGAATTACTCCCATGATTATTAGAAAGACACCGGATAATAAGGTCGCAACAAGTAATCCAGATAAACCAAATTGTAATGAAACGGGATATAAAATCACGACAAATGCCGCTGTTGGACCCGATACGCTGAAGCGTGAACCTCCGGTTAATGCAATGACAAAACCTGCAATTATTGCGGTGTAAAGCCCATGTTGTGGTGGAACACCACTCGCTATTGCTAAAGCCATGGCTAATGGTATAGCAATAATACCAACCGTAATACCAGCAATTAAATCCTTAAAAAAACGGGTAGATGTGTAACGATCTTTTATGCACGCTGCGATAAAAGCGCAACAAATTTTGGTGCCAGTTATGCCATATAATTTCATTATTTTTATTCGACTAATAGAAGTTTTTTGAAATGCTTACTAAGATAATCTTTTTTACAAAAATTAAAAGAGTGTTATTAAAATAATTTATATTGTCATTTAATTGCGTTAGGCTTTTTCAATTGAGGTATAAATAAGTTTATTAGGAATGATTTTGTAAATTGTTTCTAAGATGCTTTTTCTATTGATTTGATACCAGTATCGTTTAAAAATAATGTCGTAGACCCATTCGCTTTTCTTGATATGGTATGATTAGCAGGAGCAATGTATGGTAGTAATTAATCAAAACGTGTTTATTCATTCTTTTAGGGGAATAGGTGCAATTATGTTACTTGCTTTCTCTTCATTTTGTTTTGCATTACCACAACTAGCAGGCTCAAAAACCGCCTATCATTATGACACTAAGCAAACCATTACCCCTGCTCCAAAAGGCTATCAAGCATTTTATATTAATCATATTGGTCGTCATGGTTCTCGCTATATTAGTAAATCAAAATATGAAGAGATTGCCTATCAAACATTATTATTAGCCGACAAAGATAATCAACTCACTGATGAAGGAAAATCATTACTCAAGCAAGTTTTGTATATTAAACAGTTGAATAATAATCACTATGGAGAGTTAACCGATTTAGGGCGTCAAGATATTGGTCTCATCAGTCAGCGAATGTTAAAAAATAATCCAACGGTCTTTAAAGGACATAACATTGCGGTGATTTCATCTACGTCGCCTAGGGCTAAAGAGACGGCTGAAATTTTTGTCCAACCCTTTAAAGCAAAATATCCTCATATTCAAGTCACGACCCAGCTCGAAAATGAACAAACGTTGTTACGCTTTTTTATTTATTCGCCTGCTTATGATAAATATAAACAGAGTAAAGTGGTTAAAAATGCTTTAAAAGAAATTAAATTTTCACCTAAAACTATCGCACTGAGTCAAACAGTTGCTATGAAATTTTTTACCCTTGATTTTATTGAAAAATTAAATGTTGGAATGGATATTGGTGAATATAATTCGATTAAAACCGAAGATTTTAGTCTGGCCGTTTATCAACTCTATCAAGAGTTACAGGCATTACCCACAGAGGTATTAGTTAATCATCAACTTAATTTTGATGATTATTTTTCAGAGGAAGCAAATGCGTGGTTTAATACGGTTGTCACTGCCAAAAATTATTTACAAATTGGTCCGGCATTTGATGCCAATGGTATTCAAATTAAAATTGCTGCACCTTTATTAAAGGATATGCTAGTGACTGCCGATATTGCAATTACCAGTAATAATGTTGATGCTAATTTGCGTTTTGCTCATGCAGAGACGCTTTCTCCGTTTGCAACGCTAATGGAAATAGAGGGTACAACAAAAGTTGCCAAGACGCTATTTGATTATCCGACTGTCTGGCATGCAGAAAAAATTATTCCTATGGGCGCCAATATACAATGGATTTTTTATAAAAGTGAACAACCACATCATCCGATACTAGTTAAAATCTTATTAAATGAACAAGAAGTCCATCTACCAATTAGCACCCAACAATATCCTTATTATCGTTGGCAGGATGTTAAACAGTTTTATACCAATAAATTAAATCAATTAGGTTTAAATGAAAATCAACCCGATATCGATATGCTTAAAAAATTAAAATGATTTTAGATTGAGCATATTGTAAATGACTGTATTGCTGAATTAGGTGAAGTAGAAACTATTCCTGCATAAGACTATGATCCGTTAAATGACTAAACCTGAAGCCAGAAGGTTACCGGTCCATCATTAATTAATGATACTTGCATATCTGCTGCAAACTGACCGGTTTGCGTCTTAATATTTTTTTTGCATTGCTCAACAAAGAATTGATACAGTCTATTGGCATCTTCTGGTTTAGCTCCTTTGGTAAAGCTTGGACGCATTCCTTTTTGGGTATCTGCAACTAAAGTAAATTGGGATACAACAAGAACTTCCCCTTGAGCTTGATTGACATTAAGGTTCATCTTACCGTCGCTGTCACTGAAAATACGGTAGCCAAGAACTTTTTCACATAATCGAATTGCTTTTTGTTCATCATCATCTTGCTCGACACCGAGTAATATCAACAAACCATGATTAATTTTTCCAATAATCTGATCTTCAACAGTGACAGAAGCTTGTTTAACACGTTGGATTAAGGCGATCATAAAAATATTACTCCGGTTGAGTTTGGTTATCCGATATTCGTTTTTTAGTGCGGTTAAATTCGGTTAAGGTTGCTGCAAATTCAGCGCCAAATAAGACAATACACCAAGAACAGTAAATCCAAACAAGCATGATCGGAATGGAAGATACTACGCCATAGATTAACTGATAAGTTGGAAATGAACTTACATAAAACGCAAAGGCACGTTTACCTATTTCAAACAATATTGCTGCAACAATGGCACCAATGAATGATTCTTTAAAAGGAACGGATTCAGTAGGTATAATACTGTAGAGTAGCCAAAATCCAACGACAGAAATAATAAACGGTAAACTACTCAGCATAATATTTCCTGTTGTGCCAGTTGATAACCAGTTTAACGAAAATATATATGAACTGACCGCTACACTTGAGCCCGCTAAAATAGGTCCCAAAGTCAATATTGTCCAGTACATGGTTAGATTATACATAAATGAGCGTTTACGTTTCGTTCTCCAAATATGATTAAGCGCACTATTAATTGAGTTAATAAGCAATAATGAGGTAACGATTAATCCCACTATGCCTACTACCGTCATCTTCTTCGTATTGGCAATGAATTGTTCTAAGTAATTTTGGATGGTATCACTTGCGGTAGGAACAAGATTACTGTAAATGAGCTGTTTTAGCGATAGGCTAATTTCATCAAACATTGGAAAAGCGGATAATAATGAAAAAATAACAGTAATAAGCGGAACGAGTGCCAGTATTGTGGTATAGGCAAGGCTGGCAGAGGATGTGGTCAACTGATCTTGATTGATTTTAGCCCACAACATTTTTAAGAACAACGTTATCTGCTGAAATGTTTTCATGGTTTTTTCTATTTGTTAGAAAGAATACAATTATTGATCCCACTATTTTTTAGTGAGCTCAACGCTTTATCAGCTTCGCTTTTGCTAGTATAGGGTCCAGCTGTAACACGATATAACTGACCAGAAGAAATATTACCATTTATACCTACCATAGCAAGTTGAGCTTTTAGAGTGTCTGCATTGGCTTTTTCCTTAAAAGCACCACATTGTAATGTCCATTTTGTTGTTGTCGATGATGTTTGATTGGCATTCGATCGTGTATTGGTGTTATTCGCAAAACTGTCTAAAATTTGTTGTCGTTCACTTGCAACTGAATTCGATGTTGCGTTTGAACTGGCATTGGGCGTTTCTAACGCTTTAAGGTATGTCCAACGTTCCTGAGGCTGCTCTGGCAAGGTAACGGCAGGTGGAGGCGTTTTGACTTTTGGTTGTTCAGCGGGTTTGTTAGGTTTATTATTGGTAATAAAATAAAGAATGGCAGAAAATAAGACAATAAGGGCAATTGCCATAAATATCATAAATTTTGGCATAAAGCTTGATTTGTTTTTTTTCGGTCGACTTTTTCTTCTTACATAATCACGCTGAACCACAATATACTCTCTTGTTCTTTTTTTATTGATATGGAATAACTGATTAGTATACAAATAAAAAAAGTGGCTTACACCACTTTTTAGCATTTTTTTAACTATATATAGTTAACAGATGAGGGCATTAAGCCAATGCTTTAATCTGTTTAATTAAATTTGCTTTATGACGTGCAGCTTTATTTTTGTGGATTAAGCCACGAGCCGCTTGACGGTCAACAACTGCTTGCATGTCTTTGAATGCTACTTCAGCTGTTTGTTTATCACCAGCTGCAACAGCTGCGTAAACTTTTTTGATATAAGTACGCATCATTGAACGGTTACTAGCATTATGTTTACGGCGTTTTTCGGATTGAACCGCACGTTTTTTAGCTGATTTGATATTAGCCAAAGTCAACTCCCAAGTTTAAATAAAATTACATATTAATAAGGCGGCAAAATATGCCTGATTTTCTGCCAGTTGTCAATGCCGTTACATAAAAAATTTGCAATTTATAAATTACACATTGATGACAAACGTTTACTATTTGAACAATAATCGCTATAACCTAAAAAGAATTTTTATGTTAGAATACATGAAGTTTATTTTTATTTATATTTTTTTATTAAGAGGAAGTCTCATGTCTGTTATTAGAATGCAAGATCTTGATCTAAAAGGGAAACGTTTATTTATTCGTTCAGATCTTAATGTACCAGTCAAAAATGGTAAAGTCACTTCTGATGCACGTATCAAGGCATCATTACCGACAATTGAAGAAGCAATCAAAAAAGGCGCTAAAGTGATGGTGACTTCTCACATTGGTCGTCCAACAGAGGGAGAATATAACCCTGAATTCTCATTGCAACCAGTCGTTGATTACTTAAAAGAACATGTTTCATTTCCTGTCCGTCTTGTTAAAGATTACCTTGATGGCGTAGATGTTAAAGAAGGCGAATTAGTGGTTCTTGAAAATGTACGTTTCAATGTAGGTGAAGGTAAAGATGATGAAACGTTATCTAAAAAGTATGCCGCACTTTGTGATATCTATGTAATGGATGCATTTGGAACAGCTCACCGTGCTCAAGCTTCAACGCATGGTGTGGGTAAATTTGCACCTATCGCATGTGCTGGTCCTTTATTAGCTGCGGAACTTGATGCATTAGGAAAAGCACTTGATAACCCAGCTCGTCCAATGGTTGCGATTGTTGCGGGTTCTAAAGTATCAACTAAACTTACTGTACTTGATTCGCTTTCAAAAATCGCTGATCAAATTATTGTCGGTGGCGGTATTGCTAATACTTTCATTGCGGCTGAAGGTTATAATGTAGGTAAATCACTATATGAAGCGGATTTAATCCCGGAAGCGAAAAAATTGATGGCTAACTGCCATATTCCTGTTCCAACTGATGTACGTGTTGCGACTGAATTCAGTGAAACAGCAACGGCTACAGAAAAATCAGTTTCTGATGTTAAAGAAAATGAACAAATTCTTGATTTAGGTGATAAATCAGCTGAAGCATTAGCTGATATTATTAAAAAAGCGAAAACCATATTATGGAATGGTCCAGTTGGTGTATTTGAATTCCCTAATTTCCGTCGTGGGACTGAAATTGTTGCTAAAGCAATTGCTGATAGTGAAGGTTTTTCAATTGCCGGTGGTGGTGATACGTTAGCTGCAATTGACTTATTTGGAATTGAAGATAAAATTTCTTACATCTCAACTGGTGGAGGTGCCTTCCTTGAGTTTGTTGAAGGTAAAAAACTTCCTGCTGTTGCAATGTTAGAAGCGAGAGCAAAAGCATAATATAGATTCAGTAAAAAGGATGAGATGATTACTCATCCTTTATTTTTTATAATAATTAAATCATAGGTAATAAAATGGCTACAAAGATTTCTGATGTCGTTAAACCCGGTGTTGTAACTGGTGATGATGTTCAAAAAGTATTTCAAATCGCTCGTGAAAATAACTTTGCTTTACCAGCAGTTAACTGTGTTGATACCAACACAATCAATGCGGTAATTGAAACAGCGGCAAAAGTAGGTTCTCCTGTTATTGTTCAATTCTCAAATGGTGGTGCACAGTTCATCGCTGGTAAAGGTCTTAAATTAGAAGGACAAGAATGTGCAGTACTAGGTGCTATCTCTGGTGCAAAACATGTTCATTTAATGGCTGAAAAATATGGTGTACCAGTGATTGTTCACACTGACCACTGTGCAAGAAAATTACTTCCATGGGTTGATGGCTTACTTGATGCTGGTGAAACTCACTTTGCTAAAACTGGTAAACCACTATTTTCTTCACATATGATCGACCTGTCAGAAGAAACATTAAAAGATAACATTGATATTTGTTGTCAGTATCTTGCTCGTATGTCTGCAATGAAAATGACATTAGAGTTAGAATTAGGTTGTACTGGTGGTGAAGAAGATGGTGTGGATAACAGCCATATGGATAGTTCAGCACTTTATACTCAACCTGAAGATGTAGCTTATGCTTATGAGCGTTTAAGCGAAATTAGCCCTCGTTTCACTATCGCTGCATCTTTTGGTAACGTGCATGGTGTTTACAAACCAGGTAATGTTAAATTAACACCAAAAATTTTAGATAACTCACAAAAATACGTATCAGAAAAATTCAACTTACCTGAAAAATCACTGAATTTCGTATTCCATGGTGGTTCAGGCTCAACACCTGAAGAAATTGCAGAAGCAGTTAGTTATGGTGTTATCAAAATGAATATCGATACCGATACTCAATGGGCTAACTGGGCGGGTATTTTAGATTACTACAAAGCAAATGAAGCTTATTTACAAGGTCAATTAGGTAATCCTGAAGGACCTGATGCGCCAAACAAAAAATACTATGATCCACGTGTTTGGTTACGTAAAGGTCAAGATTCTTTAGTTGCTCGTTTAGAACTTGCATTTAAAGAACTTAACGCTGTTAACGTACTTTAATTACGTTTTCATTTTTAATACAAAGTGGGGAGTCTCCTACTTTGTATTAATTGTTCATAAAATAAATCTTGCATTTGTATATCAATTGTAGGATAATTCTGCCCTCATTTAACTTAGGGGAGCTGTCTATTTATATAATAGAAGCGTTTGCACCCGAGAGAAGGAAACCAAAAAATGGCAAAAAAAGTACAGGCTTACATCAAGTTGCAAGTTGCAGCTGGTGCAGCAAATCCTAGTCCACCAGTTGGTCCAGCACTTGGTCAACATGGTGTTAATATCATGGAATTCTGTAAAGCATTTAATGCGAAAACAGAAAGCATGGAAAAAGGTCTACCTATTCCAGTTGTTATTTCAGTCTATTCAGACCGTTCATTCACCTTTGTTACTAAGACTCCTCCTGCGGCAGTACTATTGAAGAAAGCTGCTAAAATCAAGTCTGGTTCAGGTGAGCCTAACAAGAAAAAAGTAGGTAAAGTAACGAGTGCTCAAATTCGCGAAATCGCTGAATTAAAAGCTGCAGATATGAATGGTGCTACCATTGAATCAATGATGCGTTCTATTGAAGGAACTGCTCGTTCAATGGGCTTGGAAGTGGAGGGTTAATCGATGGCTAAATTATCTAAGAAAGCTAAACTTATCCGCGAAAAAGTGAATGCAACTAAACAATATGAAATCAACGAAGCAATTGCTTTATTAAAAGAGCTTGCGACTGCTAAATTTACTGAAAGCGTTGATGTTGCTGTAAATTTAGGTATTGATTCACGTAAATCAGACCAAAATGTTCGTGGTGCAATTGTATTGCCTCATGGTACTGGTCGTAGCGTTCGTGTAGCTGTGTTTACACAAGGTGCAAATGCAGAAGCAGCTAAAGAAGCGGGTGCTGAATTAGTTGGTATGGACGATCTTGCGGATCAAATCAAAAAAGGCGAAATGAATTTTGATGTCGTTATCGCATCGCCAGACGCTATGCGTGTAGTTGGTCAATTAGGTCAAATTTTAGGACCACGTGGTTTAATGCCAAACCCTAAAGTTGGTACTGTAACGCCTAACGTTGCTGAAGCAGTAAAAAATGCGAAAGCAGGTCAAATCCGTTACCGTAACGATAAAAATGGTATTATCCATACTACTATCGGTAAAGCTGATTTTGATGCAGCTAAACTTAAAGAAAATTTAGAAGCATTACTTGTTGCGTTAAAACGTGCAAAACCAGCATCTTCTAAAGGTGTCTTTGTGAAGAAAGTAAGTCTTTCTACTACTATGGGCGCTGGTGTTGCTATCGATCAAACAACATTGAATGCATCTGTTTAATTAATCATTATTAATTAAACAAAAAAATCGGTTGGTGTCTGGCCTTAACCAGACCCCGTCCAAGACCGTAGGTGTAATTGACTTTTAATTACTTAATTTTCCTACGTAGACGGTGACAGAACCTGATAAGATATAATACAGGAATTCTGCTCATCGTGGTTGTGCTAACTATATTGTTATAGTTAGTTTAAATAAGTCTAGGCTTTGCCTAGTTTTAATCCAGGAGCAAAACCAATGGCACTAAATCTTCAAAATAAACAAGAAATTGTTGCTGAAGTTAATGAAATCGCCAAAGGTGCGCTATCTGCAGTTGTTGCCGATTCTCGTGGCGTAACTGTAGAAAAAATGACTGCATTACGTAAATCTGCTCGTGAAGCGGGTGTTTATATGCGTGTTGTTCGTAATACGCTATTACGCCGTGTTGTAGAGGGCACTCAATATGAGTGTTTAAAAGATACGTTTGTTGGTCCTACTCTAATTGCGTTTTCAAACGAGCACCCAGGTGCTGCTGCGCGTATTTTTAAAGCGTTTGCAAAAGAAAACGATAAATTTGAGATTAAAGCCGCAGCCTTTGAAGGTGAGTTAATTACTGCAGCGAACATTGATCGCTTAGCAACATTACCTACTTATGAAGAAGCATTAGCTCGCTTGATGTCAACCATGAAAGAAGCCGCAGCAGGCAAATTGGTTCGTACTCTTGCAGCTGTTCGTGATCAAAAAGAAGCTGCTTAATTAGCAGTATGATGACGAATTTTATTAATTAAAAATTGTAAATTTGGGAAACTATATTATGTCTATCACTAAAGAACAAATTTTAGATGCAGTTGCTGAAATGTCTGTAATGGACGTTGTTGAACTAGTATCTATGATGGAAGAAAAATTCGGTGTTTCTGCAGCAGCAGCTGTTGCAGTTGCAGCAGCAGGTCCAGCTGAAGCAGCTGAAGAGAAAACTGAATTTGATGTAATCTTAAAAGATGTTGGTGCAAATAAAGTAGCTGTTATCAAAGCAGTTCGTGGTGCAACTGGTTTAGGCTTAAAAGAAGCTAAAGATCTTGTTGAATCAGCTCCTGCAACAGTTAAAGAAGGTGTTAGCAAAGCTGATGCTGAAGAACTTAAAAAGGCACTTGAAGAATCTGGTGCAGCTGTCGAACTTAAATAAGTTAATCGATAGCAAGCTAAATGGCTGGGGGTTTTACCTCCAGCCTTTTTGCGCTGTAAAAAGTCGAAGAATTTTATTTGAAGACTATCAATAAAAAGCAATAAAGAAATAGTATATTTATTAAGCCTAATCAATTGATATTTATAGATATTTTCGATGAGGTGTCAGGCGTTATTATTCGATTGAAGTGCTCCTGATGAATATTTAATCATGCTAAAATAGCAGATAAGCAAGTTGAGGAACTAATGGTTTACTCTTATACCGAGAAAAAACGAATTCGTAAGAATTTTGGTAAGCGTCCACAAGTCTTGGATATACCGTATCTTCTTTCTATTCAACTTGATTCGTTCCAGAAATTTATTGAGCAAGATCCAGAAGGTCAGTATGGTTTAGAAGCCGCTTTTCGTTCAATATTTCCGATAAAAAGTTATAGTGGTAATGCTGAGTTACAATACGTGAGCTTTAAGATGGGCGAACCTGTGTTTGATGTAAAAGAATGTCAAATTAGAGGGATCACTTACTCAGCACCGTTGCGCGTAAAATTACGTTTAGTTATTTATGATAAAGATGCACCAGAAGGAACTGTAAAAGATATTAAAGAGCAAGACGTCTACATGGGCGAAATTCCTTTAATGACGGACAATGGAACATTTGTAATCAATGGTACCGAACGGGTAATCGTTTCACAATTACATCGTAGTCCAGGTGTGTTCTTTGATAGTGATAAAGGTAAAACACACTCTTCTGGTAAAGTTTTATATAATGCTCGGATTATTCCTTATCGTGGCTCTTGGCTTGATTTCGAATTTGATCCAAAAGACAATCTTTTTGCTCGTATTGACCGTCGTCGTAAACTTCCAGCAACAATTATTTTGCGCGCATTAGGTTATGAAACAGAAGAAATTTTAAATATCTTCTTTGAGAAAACCATTTTTGAAGTTGGCAAATCCAAATTAAAAATGGATTTAGTCCCAGAGCGTTTACGTGGTGAAACAGCCTTATTTGATATTGAATCAAAAGGTAAAGTGTACGCTGAAAAAGGTCGCCGTATTACTGCACGTCATATCCGTGAATTAGAAAAAGATAAAGTAAGCAAAATTGATGTACCTGTTGAATACATCGTTAATAAAGTGCTTGCTAAAAACTATGTCAATGACGCGACAGGTGAAGTCATTGCATTTGCTAATACACCAATTTCATTAGAATTGTTATTAGAATTAACGAATGCAGGCTACAAAAAAATTGAAACATTATTCACCAATGATCTTGACCATGGGGCGTTTATCTCTGAAACATTAAATGTTGATTCAACACGCGATCGTTTAGGTGCATTAGTTGAAATTTATCGCATGATGCGACCAGGTGAGCCACCAACAAAAGAAGCTGCAGAAGCGTTATTTGACAACTTATTCTTCTCTGATGAACGTTATGATTTATCAGCGGTTGGTCGAATGAAATTTAATCGTTCTTTAGGTCGTGATGATATTGAAGGTCAAAGCGTCTTAACTAAAGATGATATCGTTGACGTTATGAAGAAATTAATCAGTATTCGTAATGGTCATGGTGATGTTGATGATATCGACCACTTAGGTAATCGTCGTATTCGTAGCGTTGGTGAAATGGCAGAAAACCAATTCCGTATTGGTTTAGTGCGTGTTGAAAGAGCCGTAAAAGAGCGTTTATCTTTAGGTGATCTTGATTCATTAATGCCACAAGATATGATTAATGCTAAACCAATTTCAGCGGCAATCCGTGAGTTCTTTGGTTCTAGCCAGTTATCTCAGTTTATGGATCAAAATAATCCATTATCTGAAATTACGCATAAACGTCGTATTTCTGCATTAGGTCCGGGTGGTTTAACTCGTGAGCGAGCAGGCTTTGAAGTCCGTGACGTACATCCAACTCATTATGGTCGTGTATGTCCGATTGAAACGCCTGAAGGTCCAAACATCGGTTTGATTAACTCGTTAGCGGTCTATTCTCGTACTAATGAGTATGGTTTCTTAGAAACACCATATCGTCGAGTGATTGACGGTGTTGTGACTGATGAAATTAATTATTTATCAGCAATTGACGAAAGTGAATTTGTTATTGCACAGGCGAACTCAAACCTTGATGAGGAAGGTCGCTTTAAAGAAGATTTAGTGACTTGTCGTTTAAATGGTGAGTCGGGCTTATATAGTCCTGAACAAGTTCATTATATGGACGTTTCAACACAACAAATCGTGTCAGTTGGTGCGTCATTAATTCCATTCTTGGAACATGACGATGCGAACCGTGCTTTGATGGGTGCAAACATGCAACGTCAAGCAGTTCCGACATTAAAAGCGGAAAAACCATTTGTTGGTACCGGTATGGAACGTGCGGTAGCTGTTGACTCAGGTGTAACAGCCGTTGCTCGTCGTGGTGGTACTGTTCAATATGTTGATGCGTCACGTATCGTAGTCAATGTAAATGCCGATGAAATGTATGCGGGTGAAACAGGGATTGATATTTATAACTTAACTAAATATACCCGTTCTAACCAAAATACCTGTATCAATCAAATTCCATGTGTGGAATTAGGCGAAAAAGTTGAACGAGGTGATGTACTTGCAGATGGTCCATCAACTGATTTAGGTGAACTTGCATTAGGTCAAAACATGCGCGTGGCATTTATGCCATGGAATGGTTATAACTTTGAGGATTCTATTTTAGTTTCTGAAAAAGTGGTACAAGATGATCGTTTCACCTCGATCCATATTCAAGAGTTATCTTGTGTATCTCGTGATACTAAATTAGGTGCTGAAGAAATCACTGCTGATATTCCAAATGTGGGTGAAGCTGCGCTTTCTAAATTAGATGAATCAGGTATTGTTTATATCGGTGCTGAAGTTAAAGGTGGTGATATTCTTGTTGGTAAAGTGACGCCTAAAGGTGAAACACAATTAACACCAGAAGAAAAATTACTACGTGCAATTTTTGGTGAAAAAGCATCTGACGTTAAAGATACGTCTTTACGTGTACCAAATGGTGTTTCTGGTACGGTTATTGATGTCCAAGTCTTCACTCGTGATGGTGTACAAAAAGATAAACGTGCACTTGAAATTGAAGAGATGCAACTTAAACAAGCAAGAAAAGATTTAACTGAAGAGCTTAAAATCTTAGAAGCAGCTTTATTTGCGCGTATTCGTGATGTGTTAATTTCAGGTGGTATTAAAGCTGATAAATTAGATGCCTTACCACGAGAAAAATGGTTAACAATCGGTATTTCAAACGAAAGCAAACAAGCACAGTTAGAGCAACTTGCTGAACAGCACGAAGAAATTAAACTTGAGTTTAACAAAAAGCTTGAAGCTAAACGCATGAAGATTACACAAGGTGATGATTTACAACCTGGTGTGCTCAAAATTGTTAAAGTTTACTTAGCGGTTAAACGTCAAATTCAGCCTGGTGATAAAATGGCGGGTCGTCATGGTAACAAAGGGGTTATCTCTAAGATTAATCCAATTGAAGATATGCCATATGATGACAAAGGTCGTCCAGTCGATATCGTGTTAAACCCACTAGGGGTTCCGTCTCGTATGAACATTGGACAGATCCTAGAAACCCACTTAGGTATGGCGGCTAAAGGTATTGGTCAAAAAATTGATACAATGCTTAAAGAGCAGCAAGAACTTGCTAAATTACGTGAGTTTATCCAAAAAGCATACGATCTTGGTTTAGGTGCTGCACAAAAAGTAAATGTTGCAGAATTTACCGATCAAGAAGTCATGACATTGGCACAAAATTTACGTAATGGTATGCCACTTGCTACACCAGTGTTTGATGGTGCAAAAGAGCAAGAAATCAAGTCATTACTAGAATTGGGTGATTTGCCGACTTCAGGCCAAATTACATTGTATGATGGTCGTACAGGTGAGCAGTTTGAACGTCCGGTAACAGTAGGTTATATGTACATGCTGAAATTAAATCACTTAGTTGATGATAAGATGCATGCACGTTCTACAGGTTCATATAGTCTGGTTACTCAACAGCCATTGGGTGGTAAAGCTCAATTTGGTGGTCAGCGTTTCGGTGAGATGGAAGTATGGGCACTTGAAGCTTATGGTGCTGCTTACACACTACAAGAAATGCTAACGGTTAAATCAGATGACGTAAACGGCCGTACTAAGATGTATAAAAATATTGTAGATGGTGATCATCGTATGGAACCTGCGATTCCAGAATCATTTAATGTATTGTTAAAAGAGATTCGTTCGCTAGGTATTAATATCGAGTTAGATGAAGAGTAATCTTCACTAATTAAAAATGATTTCTATTTATAGGGATAACTTATTAGCAATAATAAGTTATCTAATTGGTTTAACTCCATAGGAGCCAATTGTGAAAGACTTACTAAAGTTTCTAAAAGCACAGACAAAAACAGAAGATTTTGATGCTATCAAGATAGGTCTTGCCTCTCCTGATATGATTCGCTCATGGTCTTTTGGTGAAGTTAAAAAACCTGAAACAATCAACTATCGAACGTTCAAACCTGAGCGTGATGGATTGTTTTGTGCGCGTATTTTTGGACCAGTTAAAGACTATGAATGTTTATGTGGAAAATATAAACGTTTAAAACACCGTGGTGTGATCTGTGAAAAATGTGGCGTTGAAGTAACACAAGCGAAAGTACGTCGTGAGCGTATGGGGCATATTGAACTTGCATCGCCAACTGCACACATCTGGTTTTTAAAATCATTACCATCTCGTATTGGTTTATTGTTAGATATGCCACTTCGTGATATCGAACGTGTTCTTTATTTTGAATCATTTATGGTTCTTGATGGTGGTATGACCAACTTAGAGCGTGGTCAAATCTTAACAGAAGAGCAATATTTAGATGCGTTAGAAGAGTTTGGTGATGAATTCGATGCTCGCATGGGTGCCGAAGCTATCCAAGAGTTGTTGCGTAATATTGATGTACAAGCGGAATGTGAAGCTCTACGTGACGAACTTTCAACAACAAACTCTGAAACAAAACGGAAGAAAATCACTAAACGCATTAAGATTATTGAAGCATTCATTCAATCAGAAAATAAACCTGAATGGATGATCTTAAACGTATTGCCTGTGTTGCCACCAGATTTACGTCCATTAGTACCACTTGATGGTGGACGTTTTGCAACATCAGATTTGAATGATCTTTATCGTCGAGTGATCAACCGTAATAACCGTTTAAAACGTTTATTAGACTTAGCTGCGCCAGATATTATTGTACGTAATGAAAAACGTATGTTACAAGAATCTGTCGACGCATTATTAGATAATGGTCGCCGTGGTCGTGCTATTACCGGTTCAAACAAACGTCCATTAAAATCACTTGCCGATATGATTAAAGGTAAGCAAGGTCGTTTCCGTCAAAACCTATTAGGTAAACGTGTTGACTACTCAGGTCGTTCTGTAATTACAGTGGGACCATACTTGCGTTTACACCAATGTGGTTTACCGAAAAAAATGGCACTTGAGCTTTTCAAACCATTTATCTACGGTAAATTAGAGCGTCGTGGTTATGCAACAACCATCAAAGCTGCGAAGAAAATGGTTGAACGTGAAGATGCGATTGTTTGGGATATCTTAGATGAAGTTATCCGTGAACATCCAGTATTACTAAACCGTGCACCAACACTTCACAGATTGGGTATTCAAGCATTTGAACCTATCTTAATTGAAGGTAAAGCGATTCAGTTACATCCATTAGTTTGTGCGGCATTCAATGCTGACTTCGATGGTGACCAAATGGCGGTTCACGTACCATTAACCTTAGAAGCGCAATTAGAAGCGCGTGCGTTAATGATGTCAACCAACAACATTCTTTCGCCTGCGAGTGGTGAGCCTATTATTGTTCCTTCACAGGACGTGGTATTAGGTCTTTACTATATGACTCGTGATAAAGTCAATGCGAAAGGTGAAGGCATGATTTTAACCGGTCCTAAAGAAGCAGAAAAACTGTATCGTTTAGGTCTTGTTGAGCTACATGCTAAAGTTAAAGTGCGTATCACTGAAAGCCAACGTAATAGTGTTGGTGAGTGGGAAGAAACAACTTCAGTTATTGATACTACTGTTGGGCGTGCTATTTTATGGTTGATTATGCCAAAAGGGATGAGTTACTCAGTGATTAACCAACCACTTGGCAAAAAAGCAATTTCACGTATTTTGAATATTTGCTATCGTCAACTCGGTATGAAAGAAACCGTAATTTTGGCTGACCAAGTGATGTATACCGGTTTTGCTTATGCTGCACGTTCTGGTGTTTCAGTTGGTATTGATGATATGGAAATTCCGGCTAAGAAATTACAAATCATCAACGAAGCTGAAATTGAAGTTGCTGAAATTCAAGAGCAATTCCAATCAGGTTTAGTCACAGCAGGTGAACGTTATAATAAAGTTATCGATATCTGGGCAGCAGCCAATGAACGTGTTGCAAAAGCCATGATGGATAACTTATCAACTGAAAAAGTGATTAATCGTGAAGGTAAAGAAGAAGTACAATCTTCTTTCAACAGCATTTATATGATGGCCGACTCAGGTGCGCGGGGTTCTGCAGCACAGATTCGTCAGTTAGCAGGGATGCGTGGTTTGATGGCAAAACCGGACGGCTCTATTATCGAAACACCAATTACAGCAAACTTCCGTGAAGGATTAAACGTACTTCAGTACTTTATTTCTACCCATGGTGCTCGTAAAGGTCTTGCTGATACAGCGTTAAAAACGGCGAACTCTGGTTATTTGACTCGTCGTTTAGTTGATGTTGCACAAGATTTAGTTGTTATTGAAGACGATTGTGGCACATTAGAAGGCGTAGTGATGACACCGGTTATCGAAGGTGGAGATGTTAAAGAGCCACTTCGTGAACGTGTATTAGGTCGTGTAACGGCTGAAGATGTGTTAAAACCAGGCAGTGCCGATATCTTGATTCCACGTAACACATTACTTGATGAAAGCTATTGTGATTTACTAGAAGCTGAATCGGTTGATAGTGTTAAAGTTCGTTCTGTTGTTTCGTGTGATACTGATTTTGGTGTTTGTGCGAAATGTTATGGTCGTGACTTAGCACGTGGTCACTTAGTGAATAAAGGTGAAGCAATCGGTGTTATCGCAGCTCAATCAATCGGTGAGCCGGGTACACAGTTAACCATGCGTACGTTCCATATCGGTGGTGCGGCATCAAGAGCGGCAGCAGAATCAAGTGTTCAAGTTAAAAACAAAGGTAGTATTAAATTAACTAATGCTAAATTTGTGACTAACCCAGACAAGAAATTGGTTATTACATCACGTAATGCTGAGTTAACGATTATCGATGATTTAGGTCGAATGAAAGAGACTTACAAAGTTCCTTATGGTTCGATTTTAACAAAAGGTAATGGCGCAGCAGTCGATGCTGGTGAAACAGTTGCTAACTGGGATCCGCATACAATGCCAGTTATCTCTGAAGCGAAAGGCTTTGTTAAATTTGTTGATATGGTTGATGGTCAAACGATTACCCGTCAAACCGACGAATTAACAGGTTTATCATCGATTGTTATTTTAGATGTCGCTGAGCGAACAGGTGTAGGTAAAGATTTACGTCCAGCAATCAAGATTGTTGATGCTAAAGGTAAAGATATCTATGTTGCAGGTACTGAAATGCTTGCACAATACTTCTTACCAGGTAAAGCATTAGTTCAATTAGAAGATGGTTCAGAAATCAATGTGGGTGATACACTTGCACGTATTCCACAAGCCTCTGTAGGGACTAAAGATATTACCGGTGGTTTACCACGCGTAGCTGACTTATTTGAAGCTCGTAAACCGAAAGAATCAGCTATTCTTGCTGAAATTGATGGTATTATTTCGTTTGGTAAAGAGACCAAAGGTAAACGTCGCTTGATCATCACGCCATTAGATGGCAGTGAACCATATGAAGAGATGATTCCTAAATGGCGTCAACTTAACGTATTTGAAGGCGAACAAGTTGGACGTGGTGATGTGATTTCGGATGGTCCTGAATCAGCACATGATATCTTACGTCTACGTGGCGTAAATGCGGTAACACGTTACATTGTTAACGAAGTTCAAGAAGTTTATCGCCTGCAAGGTGTAAAAATCAATGATAAGCACATTGAAGTTATCGTTCGTCAGATGCTGCGTAAAGCAACGGTTATTCATCCGGGTGGTTCTCGTCTACTTGACGGTGAACAACTTGAAGTTTCACGCTTGAAGATTATTAATCGTGAACTTGAAGCACAAGGTAAAGAACCAATTGTTTATTTACACGATCTACTTGGTATTACTAAAGCATCATTAACAACTGAATCGTTTATTTCTGCGGCATCGTTCCAAGAAACGACTCGCGTATTAACCGAAGCAGCAGTTGCTGGTAAAAACGACGAATTACGTGGCTTAAAAGAAAACGTCATTGTTGGTCGATTGATTCCGGCTGGTACTGGTTATGCTTACCATAAAGAGCGTTTACGTAAACGTGCAGTACCATCAAATGATGATATTCAAACAACAATTTCTGCTGAAGAAGCAACAGCTAACTTAGCTGAGTTACTTAATTCTGCAGAAGAAAACCAATAGTCAGTAGGACGAGTTATTAAAATAGCACGTGATCGCACGTGCTATTTTTTTATCTCAAATGAAATGAAAGGAGTTTTATATGTATATTGTTATGAACCGTTTTAAAATAAAACGAGGTAGTGAAGAGACTTTTATTGACATATGGCGTAATCGTGATAGCCATTTGAAAGAGATGAAAGGATTTAATCGTTTTTACTTTCTACAAGGAAAAACTGAACAGGATTATACTTTATTTTCTTCATTTGCCGAGTGGGAATCAAAAGCTGATTTTGAAGTCTGGGTAAATTCAGATCACTTCAAACATACTCATCGTAATACGAATAATCGACCGAATAATAGTGATATCTATTTTGAACCGGCACAATTAGAATGTTTTGATGTTTTACTAAAATAATAAATTTGATGAAACAAGCAAAAATCTAATATTCCGATTCATCATTAATTCATTAAGGTTATGTGAGCAATAATCCAATAGTGACATAATGGAATTTAATAATAAGTTATGATTATACTTCGCAAAGTTTATAAAAATAGCTATAATACAATCTAACTATTATAAAAATGTTGGTGTGATTAGCGTATATTTATTCTAAAAAAATACAAAACTAATGAAAAATTGAGCTAATCCACATTGAATTACTTTTTTCCTGACTATCTTTTCTTTATTACTTATAGTGTTCTTTTTAGTTCCGATTCAAATCATGTTTATGTATTAATGATATTCAGTACTCATTTCATATATTGATCTATATTTTGATGTCCTTAGTTTAATTGTTATTAGTTTCGATTAGTTGTGTTTTTCTACATTACCTATTAATTAGACAATTTTATAAGGGGTTTACGATGAAATCAAAACTTGTGTTACTCATTATTGCGTTACTTATTGTTGCCGGATTCATTTTTTTTAAAAACTACAATAGTATCCAAACTCAAGATGAAAAAGTGGCGGCTTCATGGTCAGAAGTTATTAACCAGTATAAACGTCGAGCAGATTTAGTCCCTAATTTGGTTAATACTGTTAAAGGATACGCGACACACGAGAAAGAGGTGTTTACACAAGTCACTGACGCCCGAGCCAAAGTTGGTTCAATACAATTAAATGCAGATCAACTTACCGATCCTGCTTTATTTTCTAAATTTCAGCAAGCACAATCTGAATTGAGTTCTGCATTAAGTCGTTTGATAGCAGTTAGTGAAAATTATCCAGAGCTTAAAGCTAATACATTATATCAAGATTTAATGAGCCAACTTGAAGGTACTGAGAACCGTATTGCTGTTGCTCGAGGACGCTACATTGAAGCAGTGCAAAATTTCAATATTTATATCCGTCAATTACCCACAAAATGGGTAGCAGATGTTTTAGGCGTGAAACCAAAACAACAGTTTAGTGTTGAAAATGAAAAACAGATTTCTAATGCACCTGCAGTTAATTTTGGGTAGTGAATATAATGAAGAGATACTTTCCAGTTAGCTTATTGTTAATATTCAGTTGGTTTTGTTTTGGGCTGACTGAAATTCCACAATTTACCCGGCGGGTGATTGATACGACAAATACACTGACGCCATCACAAATTGATGATTTAGAATCGAGCCTAATTGAATTTGAAAAACCAAGAACTGACGGTGCTCAAATTATCATATTAATGATTGCAAAACTTGAAGATGAAACCATTGAACAATGCGCGACTCGAGTTTTTGCTCAATGGGGAATAGGAAAAAAAGGACAAGATAATGGTATTTTATTATTAATTGCTAAAGACGATAGACGTATGCATATTGAAGTCGGTTATGGGTTAGAGGGAACCATAACCGATTTAATTGCTAGCCATATTATTCGTGAACAATTAACACCGGAATTCAAACAAAATAACTATTATCAAGGTATCAAAAATGCTATATCCGTCTTGAAACAAAAAATAGATAACTCAGAACCCCTAGGTAATGAAAATAGCAATGAATCCGATATTGGTACGCTACTTGCTGGTGAATTTGGTGCTAAATTATTTAATTATGGTTTGGTCTCTTTTTTCATTTGCTTTGTTATTAATAGTATTATTCCGCTAGGATCGTCTAAACGCTCTGCCAGTCGAAATTTGGGTACTGGGCTACTTAATGGATTATCAGTAGGTGGGTTTACCTTATGGAATGGTCATTCTATATCCATTGCTTTTATCTTATTATTCTTGGCGTTTGTCATGAGTACGATTGCGAGTGGATTTTTACGAATAAATGGTAGCAGTGGTTCAGGTGGCGGCGGATTCCGTGGAGGAGGTTTTGGCGGTGGAGGGTTTGGAGGCGGCTCAGGAGGATTTAGCGGTGGCGGAGGTGGTCGTAGTGGTGGTGGAGGCGCTTCTGGTAGCTGGTAAATTGATTAGAAATCGTTTTAATTTGTTTGTCTAAAATTGGCTTATAATTATCAAATAAAAATCTCAAATTTGATGTTTTTTATATTATTGAAATAATGGAGTAATAAAAATATCAAGCCAATAATCAACGACTAAAACAAATTATCTTATACGATCCCATTGACGAAACCTTGATTTAAAGGTAATATGCGCGCCTTACGGCATCGTGTAGTTTTTAACTATACTAAATAATTTTTTAAGGTAGATGTGCATATTTTATGCAAAATAAATTGCCATTAACGATCGACCCTATTAAAGCTGCACAGAAACGACTTGATTATGTTGGATATTATCCAGCAAAAAGTGTAACAAGGGTTGAAAGTCCAAAAAGTGATATCGAGTGCCGCTTATCCTTTGATTATGATGAGCAAAAACTCTGTGTTATCAACATTGATGCGAAGATAACGTTGGAACTGATTTGCCAACGTTGTTTTAAACCTTTTATCACTGAAATTCATGTGATGAATAAATTTAGTCCTGTAAAGAGCGATGCTCAAGCAGAGACACTACCGGAACATTATGAACCTGTTCTGATGAACGAGTTCGGTGAAGTGGATATATTAGCGTTACTTGAGGACGAAATTATTCTCTCGTTACCAATTGCGCCGGTACATGATAGTAAACACTGCGAAGTGTCAGAGGCAGATATGGTATTTGGTGATATTCCAAAAGAGAATGAAAAGCCAAATCCATTTGCAATTTTAGTTAGTTTAAAGAATAAGGGGTAAATCCATGGCTGTTCAACAGAATCGTAAAACTCGTGCAAAACGTGGTATGCGTCGTTCACATGATGCATTAACTGTTGCTAATATCTCAGTTGATGAATCAGGTAAAACACATTTACGTCATCACGTAACCGCTGATGGTTATTATCGTGGTCGTAAAGTGATTTCGAAATAATTACTGCGAATTTAGAAATCCTCAGGTGACATTTTGGATAATCTAACCATCGCGTTAGATGCTATGAGCGGGGACTTCGGTCCTCGTATTGTTGTTCCTGCTGCAATACAAGCACTAAATCGTTATCCAAATCTTTCTATCTTTCTGGTAGGTAATCTAACAGAAATAAGCTCCTTTTTGTCTAAAGAAAATACCAAACTTATTGCACAGTATCAAAACGATAGTCGATTGGTATTGATAGAATCAACCACTGTGATTACGAATGACATGAAGCCATCTTACGCAATTCGCCATAGTCAAGGCTCTTCAATGAGAATTGCATTGGAACTTGTCAAAGAAAACTCTGCTCAAGCATGTGTTAGTGCAGGTAATACAGGGGCTTTGATGGGGTTATCTAAACTTTTATTACATTCTCTAACCGGTATTGACCGTCCCGCTTTGGTTGCGACTATACCAGCCTTAAATAATCAAGATACAGTTGTTTTGGATCTCGGGGCTAATGCTGAATGTGATAGCGATATGTTAGTACAATTTGCGATAATGGGTGAGATTCTTGCTAAGACTGTACTTAAGATCGAAACTCCACGAGTTGCATTACTTAACATTGGTGAAGAGGATATTAAAGGATTAGATAAAATTCGTGCAGCTGCGGCTGTATTAAAATCGAATGATCAAATTAATTATATCGGTTATTTAGAAGGCAATGATCTTTTAACTGGTAAAACCGATGTGTTAGTTTGTGATGGGTTCGTAGGTAATGTAACACTAAAAACGGTCGAAGGCTTAATCAAAATCTTTATGTCTTCGTTTAAGTTATCTTTGAATCATAATTCTTTTTTAATGAAATTACTGAGCAAATGGGTACAAAGAAAGATTGCAAAAAATTTTTGTTATTTGGATCCTGGGCGATATAATGGAGCCTGTTTACTTGGACTTCAAAGTATTGTGATCAAAAGTCACGGTAGTGCCAATCAAAAATCTTTTTTTGCAGCAATAGAACAAGCTATTTTGGCTATCCAAACAAATATACCAGAGAAGATTGCAACTAGTCTTTCTTCCGCACTACCTAAGAGCGAATAATTAGATGTATACAAAGATATTAGGAACAGGAAGTTATCTTCCAAAACAGATTCGAACCAACGCAGATCTTGAAAAAATGGTTGATACTAGTGACGAATGGATTACAACTCGCACTGGTATCAAAGAAAGACGTATTGCCGCTCCTGATGAAACAGTAACAACAATGGCTTATGAAGCGGCAATTAATGCTATTGACATGGCTGGTATCGATAAAAATGATATTGGTTTAATTATTGTTGCAACAGCTACTTCAATTAATGCTTTTCCAAGTTCTGCAACTGAACTACAAGCTAAACTTGAGATAGGCGATGTGATTGCCTTTGATGTATCAGCAGCATGCTCAGGATTTGTTTATGCATTAGATATTGCGGATAAATATGTAAAAAGTGGTGCAATCAAATATGCTTTAGTGGTTGGATCCGACATGTTAACACGTGGTGTTGATCCGGCTGACCGTGGGACTGTAATTATTTTTGGTGATGGAGCAGGTGCTGTTGTTGTCGGAGCATCAGAAGAGCCCGGCATTATTGCTTCACATCTACATGCTGACGGACGTTATGGCGATCTATTAAAATATCCCTATGTCGATCGCCGTAATATGAATGATCCTGTCTATATGACGATGCATGGTAATGAAGTGTTTAAAATAGCAGTTAAAGAACTCTCAAATTTAGTTGATGAGCTTTTAACTGAAAATGCTTTTAATAAAACCGATTTAGATTGGTTGGTGCCTCATCAAGCAAATTTAAGAATTATTTCAGCGACAGCTAAACGTTTAGATATGGATATGAGTAAAGTCATTGTAACGTTGGATAAACAAGGAAATACTTCAGCTGCATCGGTACCTTGTGCATTAGATGCTGGTGTCCGAGATGGACGCATTAAACGTGGCCAATTAATTCTATTAGAGGCATTTGGTGGTGGTTTTGTATGGGGCTCTGCGCTCGTTAGATTTTAACTAATCAATTATTTTAAGTGATCAAGGATTTTAAAATGACCAAATTTGCAATGGTATTTCCAGGACAAGGTTCACAAGCGGTAGGTATGCTAAAAGATCTTGCTGATAATTATCCAATTGTGAAATCAACTTTTGATGAAGCTTCACAGGTATTAGGCTATGACTTATGGACACTAGTACAAGACGGTCCAGTAGAAGAATTAAATAAAACTTGGCAAACACAACCTGCGTTACTTGCTGCATCTGTAGCAATTTATCGGGTATGGCAGAGTGTAAATGGTGCACAACCAGAATTTATGGCCGGTCATAGTTTAGGTGAATATTCGGCATTAGTTTGTGCAGGTGTTATTGATTTTAAAGACGCTATCAAATTAGTTGAATTACGTGGACAACTTATGCAAGAAGCTGTACCAACAGGTACAGGTGCCATGTATGCAATCATCGGGCTCGATAATGAGTCAATTCGTAAAGCATGTGAACAAGCCGCTCAAGGCCAAGTTGTTGCACCCGTTAATTTCAATTCACCGGGTCAAGTTGTTATTGCTGGTAATAAAGAAGCGGTTGAACGTGCTGGTGCTTTGTGTAAAGAAGCGGGTGCGAAACGCGCATTACCTCTTGCTGTCAGTGTTCCTTCTCATTGTGCATTAATGAAACCAGCAGCAGATAAATTAGCAATAGCATTAGATAACATTAATTTTAATACGCCAAAATTTGCGGTAATTAATAATGTTGATGTTAAAGTTGAATCATCTGCAGATCAAATTAAAGCAGCACTTATTGCTCAGCTTTATAGTCCTGTTCGATGGACTGAAACAGTTGAAGAAATGGCAAAACAAGGTATAACACTTTTAGTTGAAATGGGACCAGGTAAAGTATTAACAGGATTGACTAAACGTATTGTTGATTCATTATCTGCTTGTGCAGTCAATGATAAAGCTTCTTTGGATGTTGCGTTAGAAAATACTAAATAAAAATTTAAAAGAGGTAGTTATGAACCTATCAGGAAAAATTGCTTTAGTTACAGGTGCAAGTCGCGGAATAGGTAAAGCAATTGCAGAAAAATTAGTTGCATGTGGTGCAACAGTTATTGGTACAGCAACAACAGAAAAAGGTGCTGAAGCAATAAGCCAATATTTAGGCTCACACGGTAAAGGTTATGCTTTGAATGTGACAGATGAATCATCAATTGAATCGGTTATTGGCGCAATTAAAACAGAATTTGGTGATATCGATATTTTAGTTAATAATGCAGGTATTACTCGTGATAATCTATTAATGAGAATGAAAGAAGATGAGTGGCAAGATATTTTAAATACCAACTTAACTTCGGTTTTTCGTCTATCAAAAGCTTTGATGCGAACAATGATGAAAAAACGTTATGGTAGAATTATTACTATTGGTTCTGTTGTGGGAACGATGGGTAACGCCGGTCAAGCGAATTATGCTGCAGCAAAAGCAGGTTTGATTGGTTTTAGTAAATCGTTAGCTCGTGAAGTTGCGTCTCGAGGAATTACAGTAAATGTTGTAGCACCAGGATTTATTGCAACTGATATGACAGAAGCACTTACCGAGGAACAGAAAGCTTTAACATTAGCACAAGTCCCTGCGGGGCGTTTAGGTGAACCTGTTGAAATTGCTAATGCTGTTGCATTTTTGGCATCTGATGAAGCATCTTACATTACAGGCGAAACTTTGCATGTCAATGGTGGCATGTATATGGTGTAATTGATTTGAATAGTGTAAAATAAGTTAATATTTTGACGATTCGAACAAAAATTAAACAATTGGGTTGAAAAATGGTTTGCATCTTTTTCAACATTTTATAAACTTACATTCACCGCCACTTTCGGCGATTTTTATAGGAAAAAAAAGAGTATGAGCACTATTGAAGAGCGAGTTAAAAGTATTATTGTTGAGCAACTTGGTGTAAAAGAAGACGAAGTAAGAAACGAATCTTCTTTTGTAGAAGATCTTGGCGCTGACTCTCTTGATACAGTTGAACTTGTTATGGCTTTAGAAGAAGAATTCGATACAGCGATTCCTGACGAAGAAGCTGAAAAAATCACAACTGTTCAATCAGCAATTGATTATATTACTGCAAATCAATAATTTTAGCTGAGTTTTCGTGATAGGCGGTCAACTGATCGCCTAGTTCGTATTTATGTTTTTAACTTGTTGAAACATAATCGGCTTAGTATTCATTTTTAGAAAACTCAATGTAAAATTATCATTGATTCAAATTTCATCTCAATCCTTTTCTGGAGGACAATGTGTCTAAACGCAGAGTTGTTGTTACTGGAATGGGCATGATATCTCCAGTTGGTAATACAGTTGAATCCACTTGGCAAGCTTTATTAGCAGGTCAAAGTGGTGTTGAACTCATCGAACACTTTGATACAGCCCCTTTTGCAACGCGCTTCGCCGCGATGGTTAAAAACTTTAATGGCGAAGATTATAATATTTCACGTAAAGATGCACGTAAAATGGATTATTTTATCCAATATGGCATAGCCGCTGGTATTCAAGCAATGCAAGATGCTGGCATCGAAATTACGGAAGAAAATTCAGAACGTATTGGTTGTGCTATTGGTTCAGGTATTGGTGGTCTTGGATTAATTGAGGAAAACCATAGCGCGCTAATTAATGGCGGGCCACGTAAAATTAGCCCATTTTTTGTTCCATCTACTATTGTAAATATGATTGCTGGTCATTTATCTATCATTTATGGATTAAAAGGCCCAAGTATTACTATAGCTACCGCTTGTTCTTCTGGTGTCCATAATATCGGGCATGCAGCAAGAATGATTGCTTATGGTGATGCAGATGGTATGCTTGCCGGTGGCGGCGAAAAAGCAAGTACACCACTTGGTATTGGCGGATTTGGTGCGGCACGTGCATTATCAACTAATAATGAAAATCCTAAAGCTGCAAGTCGACCTTGGGATAAAGATCGTGATGGTTTTGTACTTGGTGATGGCGCAGGAATCATGTTCTTAGAAGAGTATGAACATGCTAAAAAACGTGGTGCAAAAATTTACGCAGAAGTTGTCGGTTTTGGAATGAGTGGCGATGCTTATCATATGACTTCACCTCCAGAAGATGGCAGTGGTGCGGCCTTAGCGATGAAATGTGCAATCCGTGATGCTGGTATTACACCTGAACAAGTTGGTTATATCAATGCGCATGGTACATCAACTCCTGCTGGTGATAAAGCTGAAACTCAAGCAGTGAAAAGCGTTTTTAAAGAAAATTCAAGCAAAGTAATGGTCAGTTCAACAAAATCAATGATTGGTCATTTACTGGGTGCAGCTGGTGCTGTTGAATCAATCTTTACTGTACTAGCATTGCGTGATCAAGCTGTACCGCCAACTATTAATTTAGATAATCCTGATGACGGATGTGATCTCGATTATGTACCTCATACAGCTCGTCAAGTTAAGAATTTAGAGTATGCACTGTGTAACTCGTTTGGTTTCGGTGGAACTAATGGTTCAGTGTTATTCAAAAAAATCTAATTTCTTATTCTGAAATTATTCGTCGGTAATTTTTATTATCGACGAAAGCCTTCCTGAAAATTATTTTAGATGTGTTAAATCTTATCGATAAAGAGAATAAGAATATTTATATAGCATGTGCTATAATCTGAAGTAAATTTTAAAGCAATATCATTACTGGAAATTATGGCAGAACCTCAATTTATTCATCTCCATTTACATAGCGATTTCTCAATGATCGATGGAATTGCTAAAGTTGGTACATTAGTAAATGAAGTGAGCAAGTTACAGATGCCAGCCTTTGCAATTACGGATTTCACTAATCTTTGTGGGCTAGTAAAATTTTATGGTACAGCAATGTCAAAAGGTATTAAACCTATAATTGGCGCTGATCTTGCTATAAAAAATCAACAAATGCCAGATGATATTTTTCGCTTAACTTTATTAGCAGCCAATAATGATGGATATAAAAATCTTACCTTATTGATTTCCAAAGCTTATGAAAGAGGTTACATCGGTGATATTCCGGTTGTTGATCAAGAATGGTTAACAGAGTACCGATCAGGATTGATTGTTCTAGCTGGTCGTGAAAGTGATGTAGGTATTGGTGTTATCCGTAATAATCAAGCAATAATTGACAGTGCTGTCCAATTTTATTGTGAAAACTTTAAAGACCATTTTTATTTTGAATTAGTACGCACAAAGCGTGCTAATGAAGAGCTTTTTATTCATAGTGCAGTTAAACTTGCTGAACAATATACATTACCTGTTGTGGCAACTAATGATGTAAGATTTTTAGTTCCTTCTGATTTTGAAGCTCACGAAATTCGTGTTGCCATTCACGATGGTAACACCCTTGAAGATCCTAATAGACCAAAACACTACTCAGCTGAACAATATTTACGTTCAGAACAAGAAATGTGCGAACTGTTTTCTGACATTCCAGAAGCATTAGAGAATAGTGTTGAAATTGCTAAACGTTGTAATGTGTCTATTCGATTAGGAGAATATTTTTTACCTAAGTTCCCAACAGGGAATATGTCTACTGAAGATTTTTTAGTTCACAAATCACGTGAAGGTTTAGAAGAAAGATTAGAATTTTTATTTCCAGATCCTAATGTTAGACAACAAAAAAGACCAGAATATGATGAACGTTTAGAAACCGAATTAAACGTAATCAATCAGATGGGTTTTCCTGGCTATTTCCTGATCGTCATGGAATTTATTCAATGGTCTAAAGATAATGATATTCCTGTTGGTCCCGGTCGTGGTTCAGGGGCTGGTTCTCTTGTTGCTTATGCACTGAAAATAACGGATTTGGATCCGTTAGCCTTTGACTTACTTTTTGAACGTTTTTTAAATCCTGAACGGGTATCAATGCCAGATTTTGACGTTGATTTCTGTATGGAAAAACGTGATTTAGTGATAGATCATGTTGCTGACATGTATGGTCGAGATGCGGTTTCACAAATTATTACATTTGGTACAATGGCTGCTAAAGCCGTTATTCGCGATGTGGGGCGAGTGCTTGGGCACCCTTACGGATTTGTTGACCGTATCGCAAAGCTCATACCTCTTGACCCCGGAATGACCCTAGCAAAAGCGTTTGAACTCGAACCTCAATTGCAAGAAATTTATGATAATAATGAAGATGTCAAATCGTTAATTGATATTGCCAGACAATTAGAGGGGGTGACACGAAACGCAGGTAAACATGCTGGTGGGGTCGTGATTTCACCAACTAAAATTACTGATTTCTCGCCGATCTATTGTGATTCTGAAGGTCATCATCCTGTTACACAATTTGATAAAAATGATGTCGAATATGCTGGACTAGTCAAATTCGACTTTTTAGGTTTACGCACATTAACCATTATCGATTGGGCAATCAAAATGATTAATGAGCGTCAAGCTAGAGAAGGTTTAGAAACGGTTGATATTACACGCATTCCGCTTGATGATCAGAAATCGTTTGATTTACTGTTAAATGCTGAAACAACCGCAGTTTTCCAGCTTGAATCGCGTGGTATGAAAGATCTCATCAGGCGTTTAAAGCCTGACTGCTTTGAAGACATGATTGCATTAGTCGCATTATTCCGACCTGGACCTTTACAATCGGGCATGGTGGATAATTTTATCGATCGTAAACATGGCCGTGAAGAGGTGTCTTACCCCGATATTAATCATCAGCACGAATCTTTAAAATCTATATTAGAACCTACCTATGGTATTATTCTCTATCAAGAACAGGTCATGCAAATAGCACAAACGTTATCTGGTTATACCTTAGGTGGTGCGGATTTATTACGTCGAGCTATGGGTAAGAAAAAGCCAGAAGAAATGGCTAAGCAACGTTCTGTATTTAAAGAAGGCGCTGAAAAGCAAGGCGTTGATGGGGAACTGGCTATGCGAATTTTTGATTTAGTTGAAAAATTCGCAGGTTATGGTTTTAACAAATCGCATTCGGCAGCTTATGCACTTGTTTCTTATCAAACTCTCTGGCTAAAAACACACTATCCGGCAGAGTTTATGGCAGCAGTTATGACGGCTGATATGGACAATACAGATAAAATCGTTGGTCTGGTCGATGAATGTCTACGCATGGGACTCAAAATTAATCCGCCCGATATTAACAGTGGCTTGTATCATTTTCATGTGAATGATAAAGGTGAAATTGTTTACGGTATTGGTGCAATAAAAGGTGTGGGTGAAGGTCCGATTGAGGCAATAGTTGAAGCGCGTAATAGTGGTGGATATTTTAAAAATATTTTTGAATTATGTGCCCGAACCGATATGAAAAAAATTAACCGTCGTGTTTTGGAAAAACTCACCATGGCAGGCGCTTTTGACAAATTAGGACCACATCGAGCAGCGATTTTAAATAGTATTAACGATGCTATGCAAGCAGCGGATCAATATGCTAAAGCACAAGATATTGGTCAAGAAGATATGTTTGGGGTTTTAGCTGAAGAGCCAGAACAAGTTGAACATGCTTATGCTGCCGTTCCAGAATTGCCAGAGCAAGTTTTACTTGATGGTGAACGCGATACTTTAGGACTTTATTTAACTGGGCATCCAGTTACACAATACTTGAAAGAGTTAAATCGTTATGCTGGCGGTTTACGGATCAGTGAAGCTTCTCCAACGGGTTGGGGAAAAATGGTTACTTTTGCCGGTATTGTTGTTGATGCAAGGGTTCGCATTACCAAGAAAGGGAATAAAATCGGTTTATTTACCTTGGATGACCGCTCAGGTCGTATTGACGGTATGCTTTTTACTGATGCACTGGAAAAATTTGAGCATTTATTGGTTAAAGATAAAATTTTAATTGTTACCGGTCAAGTCAGCCATGATGATTTTAATGGTGGATTCAAAATGACGGTACGTGATATGGTCGACTTAAAGGATGCTCGGGCGAAGTATGTTAAAGGTTTGGCGGTAACATTAACGGACAGTGAAGCTGATAGAGCTATGTTGCAGCGTTTACAACAACTATTTGAACCCTATCGGCATGGAAGTGTACCTGTAAATCTTTACTATCATAGGGATGATTCTATAGTAAGAATACAATTTGGTACGACTTGGCGAGTTATTCCAGAGGATGCCCTAATTGTAGAGCTTAAAACCTTGCTAGGTAATGATCGTATTGAATTTGAATTTTAAGAAAATTATAAAAAAATTATTTTTTTAAGAAATAAAGCAAAGATATAAATCTACATTTAAAGATAAAAATAAGTTGTTTATTATTAATGATGCTGTCGATAGCTTATAAATGTAGATGACTTTAATTAGTATTACATAGTAAAATTGACTTAATTTTATTTTAAGAATTAGTCTTTATACTATATTACGTAATGTATTTATAAGAAATACAAAATAAATTAAGAGGCAATCATAAGCGTTATGAACAATTTTTTGGAATTTGAAAAGCCGATAGCGGAATTAGAAGCAAAAATTAATTCCTTAAAGAATATTGATTCACAACAAGTTGAATTAGATATCAATTTAGATAAAGAGATCAAACAATTAAATAAAAAAAGTCGTGAACTGACAAAAAAAATATTTGCAAATTTATCCCCTTGGGAAATTGCTCAATTAGCCAGACATCCAAATAGACCTTACACGTTAGATTATATCAAAGAAATTTTTACCGATTTTGATGAGCTAGCTGGTGATCGTGCTTATGCTGACGATAAAGCAATTGTTGGTGGTATTGCTCGTATTGATGATCGACCAGTAATGGTTATTGGTCATCAAAAAGGTCGTGAAACAAAACAAAAAATATATCGTAACTTTGGTATGCCTGCGCCTGAAGGTTATCGAAAAGCATTACGTTTGATGCAATTAGCTGAGCGTTTTAAGTTACCCATTATTACTTTTATTGATACACCAGGAGCATACCCGGGTATTGGTGCTGAAGAACGGGGACAAGCTGAAGCGATAGCTAGAAATTTACGCGAAATGTCTCGTCTTAAAGTACCTACTATTTGTACTGTTATTGGTGAAGGCGGTTCTGGTGGAGCGCTTGCGATTGGTGTTGCTGATAAAGTGAATATGTTGCAGTACAGTACTTATTCGGTTATTTCTCCTGAAGGGTGTGCTTCCATATTATGGAAGAGTGCAGACAAAGCTCCTGTTGCAGCTGAAGCAATGAATATGACCGCAGATAAATTGTTAAAATTAAATTTAATCGATTCAGTCGTACCTGAGCCTCTTGGTAGTGCTCATCGTGATTATGTAGCTGTATCAGCTTCTCTAAAAAAACAGTTGATAAATGATCTTGATGAACTTGAAGCAATGGATTTATCCGTTTTACTTGAAAGAAGATTTCAACGCCTAATGAACTATGGTTATGCTAGATAATCATATTGGAATATTATTATTATGGAAAAAAAGACAGGTTTAAAACGTTTAATTAATGCAACAAAATACTCATTTAAAGGGTTTAAATCAGCGATAAAATATGAAACCGCATTTCGTCAAGAATTATTGGCGCTGATTGTGGCTTATATCGTGGTCATGTTAATTGATTTTACTATATATGAACGTATTTTATTATTGGGTTCAATTGGTGTTGTGATGATTGTTGAGCTTATTAACAGTGCTATTGAATGTGTGGTAGATAGAATCGGTAGTGAAAGACATGAGTTATCTGGTCGAGCTAAGGATTATGGATCTGCGGCCGTATTTTTATCGTTATTATTAACGGTAATTTTATGGATTTACTTATTTTCCTGCCACTTTTTTCCCTAAACTATTTCTAAATCATTAATAATTTGAATGATAAAAATGCGAGTTAAATACTCGCATTTAGTTCAGTTTTTTATTCCGATACTAGCTCTTTAATGGTGAAGTTCCCTGTTTTTTCTATATCCAACGTCTCTTTTAACCATGGCATAATTGATTGCATTTGCTCGTGTAGCTTCCAGGGTGGATTAATTACAATCATGCCAGATGCCGTCATTCCTTTTTGATTGTTATCAGGTTTTAATGCAAGCTCAAATTGTGAAATGCGTTTAATACCTAAATTCACAATTCCATCAATCATTTTTTGTGTTTGTGTTCGAGATACAACAGGATACCAGATGAGATAAATACCAGTTGCAAATCGTTTGTAAGCTTCATATATTGCCGTTGGTATTTTTTGATAATCATCTTTGATCTCATATGAAGGATCAATTAATATTAGTCCTCGACGTGAATCGGGAGGTAACTTTGATTTTAATTGTGCAAAGCCATCTTCACGTAATACTCTTGCGCGTTTATCCTTATTAAATTCCTGCCTTAACAAAGGATAATCGGTTGGATGTAATTCTGTAAGATTAAGTTTGTCTTGTTCCCGAAGTAGTTGTTTAGCAATGAGAGGTGAACCAGGGTAATACTTTAAAGTATCAAATGGATTGTAGCGCTTAAGAATTGATAGATAAGTATTAATTTGTTCTGGAAGATCTGGTTGTTGCCATAATAAATTAATCCCAGATAAATATTCTCCCGTTTTTTCAGCATGTTCACTTTTTAATAGATATCGTCCTGCACCACTGTGAGTATCTAAATATATAAAGGGCTTTTCCTTTTCTTTCAATGATTCAATGCATAGTGTTAATACAATATGTTTTAAAACATCGGCGTGATTGCCGGCATGATAGCTATGACGATAACTTAACATGACAAATTTAACCTCTTTTGTTCATTATTCTGCATATAAAATGTTGTTAATGCTAAACACAATAAGCATGGTACCTCCATCAATTCTTCAATAAGATCTTTTCGCTCTTTATAAATGACTAAAAATTGATGACCTATTCGGTAATGTTCGGCTATATCTGCTATTCCTAAGAAAAGAAAAGCTAAAAATATATGCCAAAAAGGGATTTTTTCAAATTTATAACGACGAGCGATTTCACGACGAATTGTTGGCAAAAATAGAGTAAGTAAAGGCATCGCAATAATAATAGTTGCAATAATTTTGTAATAAAATCGAGGAACTCCTGGAAAAAAATCACGTCCCCAACTAATGCCACGCCCAAAAAGCATAAACCACCAAAATATAGTCCAAATCCAAAACATATGAATATCGGGGGTGCTAGTGACTCGTTTAGCATAATGCCAAGTATATAAACACATTGATAATAAAAATAGTGATTGAATGTGTTCTATCAAGGTGACTGCTAATCCGTTGTATAAAGGTATGTAATAATTACCAACAATGTAGAAAAAAATGCCAAGAATAATAATAAATATTGAGCTTTTATAAAAATGAAAATCGAGTTTGCACATATAGTGTCTTATTCTGAAAATAACATTTTAAGTTTGAGTATAGTACCGCATTTGCGACACAAATAACTAATTTTATTATATTGAATTTTATTGTGCCTTATTTTTGATAGATGATGTTCTTGGCACTCACAAAAATATAAATAATATTCACGTTTTACCTCAAAATTGTGAGTGGTTTTTGGTCTTTTACCCAATACATTTGACATAACATGTTGCCATTCTTTCCCATGGGGTTTTACTTTGCCAAATTTCTTAAAAACAATCAGATGTGCTAACTCATGGGGCACAACTTCTTCTATAAATACTTGTCCATTGTCGGCAAGCATTGTTGAATTCAATTGGATTTCCCAACGCATGAGAAATGCACTTCCAGCTACACTTCCTTTAGGTTTGTAGATTATTTTAGGTTCTGAAAATTGAGTATTTAGCAATTGATTAGCTTGCGCTAAGTGTTTTCTTAGGCAAGCTATTACTTGGTTATGCAAATTTATGGGGATACGTTTAAAGTCCGGCTGCATCTCGTAATAGAGCCGCTTTATCTGTTTGTTCCCAAGGGAAAATATCTCGTCCAAAGTGACCATAACTTGCTGTTTTTTGGTAAATTGGTTGAATTAAATTCAACATTTTAATCAGTCCATAAGGTCTTAAATCAAAAAATTCCTTAATTAATGCAACAATTTTATCATGCGCAATTTTTTCCGTGCCAAATGTATTAACATAAATTGAAGTTGGATTTGCAATACCAATTGCATAAGATAGTTGTAATTCACATCTATCAGCTAATCCTGCAGCAACAATATTTTTTGCAACATAACGTGCGGCATAAGCAGCTGAACGGTCCACTTTTGAAGGATCTTTACCAGAAAAAGCACCACCACCATGACGAGCGGCTCCACCATAAGTATCCACAATTATTTTACGTCCAGTTAACCCACAATCCCCCATAGGTCCGCCAATAACAAAGCGCCCAGTTGGATTGATGAAATATTTAGTTCTGGAAGTTAACCACTCAGCTGGTAAGGTTGGTTTGATGATCTCTTCCATTACCGCTTCATGTAATGCATTTTGTTCAATATCTTCTGCGTGTTGGGTGGATAAAACAATTGTATCAACACCTTTAATTATGCCATTTTCATAAATTAATGTTACTTGGCTTTTGGCATCAGGTCTTAACCATGGAAGTATTCCTTTTTTTCTAACTTCAGCTTGGCGATGCATAAGATCATGAGCATAACTGATTGCAGCTGGCATAAAGTTTGGCATTTCATTAGTTGCATAACCAAACATTATTCCCTGATCACCTGCACCTTGCTCTAAAGGATCCTCACGATCAACACCTTGGTTAATATCGGGCGATTGTTTTCCAATTGCATTTAAAACAGCACAAGAATTAGCATCAAATCCCATTTCTGAACTGGTATATCCAATATCACTAATTGTTTTTCGGGTTAATTCTTCTATATCTACCCATGCTGAAGTTGTAATCTCGCCACCAACTAATGCCATACCTGTTTTTACATAGGTTTCACATGCAACACGAGCTTTCGGATCTTGCTTTAAAATAGCATCAAGTACCGCATCCGAGATTTGATCGGCAATTTTATCTGGATGACCTTCTGAAACTGATTCAGAAGTGAATAGAAATTCTGACATTCAATACCTTCTTAAATTCATTCGTACGAATAACATATAGACTCAAAATAAAATTTATTTTAGCAGTTTTACCATCTAGACGTCTAGTTAAAAAATCTTTCCAATATAACAATGACATTATTAGCTAGTAAATTTACTTGCATTAATTTTTAATCAATTTACGATAGTCCTCGTTTTTATTTATCTGTTAGCTAAACATCATAAAAAATATGAAAATAAAAAATACAACACCTACAGTGCTAGTGTTTGATTCCGGTATTGGTGGATTATCGGTATATAACGAAATTTATAAGCAGATGCCGAATCTACATTATATTTATGCATTTGATAATGAAATGTTTCCCTACGGCGATAAGTCGTCCGAATTTCTTATTGATAGAGTCAACTCTATTATAGAACATATTTCAAACAATTATTTAATAGATATAGCTGTGATTGCATGCAATACTGCAAGTACTATTTGTTTACCAAGCTTAAGATCAAAATTTTCTTTTCCTATTGTTGGCGTTGTTCCTGCGATTAAACCAGCTTGCCAAATTACCCAAAATAAATGTATTGGCCTTTTGGCAACAAAGGCAACCATTGAACGCGCCTACACTACAAATCTAATTCAAGAATTTGCAACTGACTGTACAGTTAAACTACTTGGGTTATCTGAACTTGCAATAATTGCAGAAAATAAATTACAAGGTATCGGCGTAGATATAAATCAATTACAGACATTACTCGCTCCGTGGCTTTCTGGCCCTATTATACCCGACACCATTGTATTAGGTTGTACGCATTATCCATTTATTAAAGAAGAGTTAGAAATACTTTTTCCTAATACCACTTTTATTGATTCAGGAAATGCTATTGCTGCGCGAGTTTATAATTTACTAAACGAACAATTTGATTTAGATACGATAAACACTCAATCTAATGAGAATATTGTAATAAGTACTAACTATAATAAACATGTTGAAAAACTAGCTGATAATTTAGTCAAATATAATCTTAATAAATATCAATCCATTAATATTTTATGTGCTTAAAGCTTGCTCGAACGGTGTAAAGATCGTTTTTTTTCGCTTGTAAAAAAAAATGAAGTGCCTATAATGCGCATCCACTGACACGGCGTCAGCGAAAGCAGGCGGTAAAAGAGGTTAGTGAGCAGGATCAAAAATTTTGAAAAAAGATCTTGACGAATAAAAAGGTGTAGCGTAGTATACGCAGCCCTTGAGACAGTAAAAGCGAAAGCAAAAAATACTGTCAGCTCTTTAAAAAGAAGAAACAGACAATCTGTGTGGGCACTTGCGAGACGAAAGATAAAGTCTACGGACTCAAAAAATTAAGTCTTGATAAGTGACACTGAAGATTCATTTGAATATGTCAGAAACAGTTATTGAGCATCAAACTTTAAATTGAAGAGTTTGATCATGGCTCAGATTGAACGCTGGCGGCAGGCTTAACACATGCAAGTCGAACGGTAACATGAGTGCTTGCACTTGATGACGAGTGGCGGACGGGTGAGTAAAGTATGGGGATCTGCCAAATGGAGGGGGACAACAGTTGGAAACGACTGCTAATACCGCATAAAGTTGAGAGACCAAAGTACGGTTCCGAAAGGACGTGCGCCATTTGATGAACCCATATGGGATTAGCTAGTTGGTGGGGTAAAGGCTCACCAAGGCGACGATCTCTAGCTGGTCTGAGAGGATGACCAGCCACACTGGAACTGAGACACGGTCCAGACTCCTACGGGAGGCAGCAGTGGGGAATATTGCACAATGGGGGGAACCCTGATGCAGCCATGCCGCGTGTATGAAGAAGGCCTTCGGGTTGTAAAGTACTTTCGGTAGTGAGGAAGTTGTGTGTATGAAAAGTGCATGCAGTTGACGTTAGCTACAGAAGAAGCACCGGCTAACTCCGTGCCAGCAGCCGCGGTAATACGGAGGGTGCGAGCGTTAATCGGAATGACTGGGCGTAAAGGGCATGTAGGCGGATAATTAAGTTAGGTGTGAAAGCCCCGGGCTCAACCTGGGAATTGCACTTAAAACTGGTTATCTGGAGTATTGTAGAGGAAGGTAGAATTCCACGTGTAGCGGTGAAATGCGTAGAGATGTGGAGGAATACCGGTGGCGAAGGCGGCCTTCTGGACAGATACTGACGCTGAGATGCGAAAGCGTGGGGAGCAAACAGGATTAGATACCCTGGTAGTCCACGCTGTAAACGATGTCGATTTGGAGTTTGTTGCCCTGAGTGATGGGCTCCGAAGCTAACGCGATAAATCGACCGCCTGGGGAGTACGGCCGCAAGGTTAAAACTCAAATGAATTGACGGGGGCCCGCACAAGCGGTGGAGCATGTGGTTTAATTCGATGCAACGCGAAGAACCTTACCTGGTCTTGACATCCACAGAATCTGGCAGAGATGCTGGAGTGCCTTCGGGAACTGTGAGACAGGTGCTGCATGGCTGTCGTCAGCTCGTGTTGTGAAATGTTGGGTTAAGTCCCGCAACGAGCGCAACCCTTATCCTTTGTTGCCATCGATTAGGTCGGGAACTCAAAGGAGACTGCCGTTGATAAAGCGGAGGAAGGTGGGGACGACGTCAAGTCATCATGGCCCTTACGACCAGGGCTACACACGTGCTACAATGGCGTATACAAAGGGAGGCGACCTCGCGAGAGCAAGCGGACCTCAGAAAGTACGTCTAAGTCCGGATTGGAGTCTGCAACTCGACTCCATGAAGTCGGAATCGCTAGTAATCGTGAATCAGAATGTCACGGTGAATACGTTCCCGGGCCTTGTACACACCGCCCGTCACACCATGGGAGTGGGTTGCACCAGAAGTAGATAGCTTAACCTTCGGGAGGGCGTTTACCACGGTGTGATTCATGACTGGGGTGAAGTCGTAACAAGGTAACCGTAGGGGAACCTGCGGTTGGATCACCTCCTTACGAAGCGCTCGTAAGTGTTCACACAGATTGTTTGTTTAGAAAGAGTCACTTTATTGGGTCTGTAGCTCAGGTGGTTAGAGCGCACCCCTGATAAGGGTGAGGTCGGTGGTTCAAGTCCACTCAGACCCACCAATTCAACGGCATTGAGCGGAAGTTTGAGGCGTTGAAGAAGTGAAAACAATGGGGCTATAGCTCAGCTGGGAGAGCGCCTGCCTTGCACGCAGGAGGCCAGCGGTTCGATCCCGCTTAGCTCCACCATTAAAGCCGTCTCTTTTGAATTAAATTATGTTTGTATTTACTTATATGAGTAAATAGAAAGATAAAGCTCTTTAACAATTAGGAACAAGCTGAAAGAAACGAGTTCTCGTTTTTACGGAAGGCATTGATACGAAAGTATGGATGTTATGAAGTAGAAAAGAGAAAAAAGCGTAATAGAAACCAAGACAACTGTGAGTTGTAAGGTTAAGAAATTAAGCGTACACGGTGGATGCCTAGGCAATCAGAGGCGAAGAAGGACGTGTTAATCTGCGAAAAGCGACGGTGAGCTGATAAAAGGCGTTATAGCCGTCGATGTCCGAATGGGGAAACCCAGTGCAGGTGACTGCACTATCATCTGATGAATACATAGTCAGATGAGGCGAACCGGGAGAACTGAAACATCTAAGTACCCCGAGGAAAAGAAATCAACCGAGATTCCCCTAGTAGCGGCGAGCGAAAGGGGAGGAGCCCAAAGCGGGTAGCATAATGTATCAGTGGAAGCGTCTGGAAAGTCGCACGATAGAGGGTGAAAGTCCCGTACACGAAGGTGGATTATGTGGAAGCTTGAAGAGTAGGGCGGGACACGTGATATCCTGTCTGAAGATGGGGGGACCATCCTCCAAGGCTAAATACTCCTGATTGACCGATAGTGAACCAGTACCGTGAGGGAAAGGCGAAAAGAACCCCGGGAGGGGAGTGAAATAGACCCTGAAACCGTGTACGTACAATCAGTGGGAGCATGTACCGTTGGGTATGTGTGACTGCGTACCTTTTGTATAATGGGTCAGCGACTTATATTCTGTAGCAAGGTTAACCGAATAGGGGAGCCGAAGGGAAACCGAGTATTAACTGTGCGTTAAGTTGCAGGGTATAGACCCGAAACCCGGTGATCTAGCCATGGGCAGGTTGAAGGTTGGTTAACACTAACTGGAGGACCGAACCGACTAATGTTGAAAAATTAGCGGATGACCTGTGGCTGGGGGTGAAAGGCCAATCAAACCGGGAGATAGCTGGTTCTCCCCGAAAGCTATTTAGGTAGCGCCTCATGTATAACTGTTGGGGGTAGAGCACTGTTTCGGCTAGGGGGCCATCCCGGCTTACCAACCCGATGCAAACTCCGAATACTGACAAGTTTAATCATGGGAGACACACGGCGGGTGCTAACGTTCGTCGTGAAGAGGGAAACAACCCAGACCGCCAGCTAAGGTCCCCAAGTCATAGTTAAGTGGGAAACGAAGTGGGAAGGCTTAGACAGCTAGGATGTTGGCTTAGAAGCAGCCATCATTTAAAGAAAGCGTAATAGCTCACTAGTCGAGTCGGCCTGCGCGGAAGATGTAACGGGGCTAAAACTATGCACCGAAGCTGCGGCAGTGCACGCAAGTGTATTGGGTAGGGGAGCGTTCTGTAAGCCGTAGAAGGTGTGTTGTGAGGCATGCTGGAGGTATCAGAAGTGCGAATGCTGACATAAGTAACGATAAAGCGGGTGAAAAGCCCGCTCGCCGGAAGACCAAGGGTTCCTGTCCAACGTTAATCGGGGCAGGGTGAGTCGACCCCTAAGGAGAGGCCGAAGGGCGTATCTGATGGGAAACGGGTTAATATTCCCGTACTGGCTATAACTGCGATGGGGGGACGAAGAAGGCTAGGTTTACCACCTATTGGATGGTGGGTTAAGCGTGTAGGGGTGTGATTAGGCAAATCCGGTCACTGAGACCCTGAGGCGTGATGACGAGCTACTAAGGTAGTGAAGTAATTGATGCCCTGCTTCCAGGAAAATCCTCTAAGCTTCAGGTTATAGTTAATCGTACCCGAAACCGACACAGGTGGTCAGGTAGAGAATACTCAGGCGCTTGAGAGAACTCGGGTGAAGGAACTAGGCAAAATGGTGCCGTAACTTCGGGAGAAGGCACGCTGATGGTAATTGAAGTCCCGTGCGGATGGAGGTGAAATCAGTCGAAGATACCAGCTGGCTGCAACTGTTTAATAAAAACACAGCACTGTGCAAACACGAAAGTGGACGTATACGGTGTGACGCCTGCCCGGTGCTGGAAGGTTAATTGATGGGGTTATGCGTAAGCAGAAGCTCTTGATCGAAGCCCCAGTAAACGGCGGCCGTAACTATAACGGTCCTAAGGTAGCGAAATTCCTTGTCGGGTAAGTTCCGACCTGCACGAATGGCGTAATGATGGCCAGGCTGTCTCCACCCGAGACTCAGTGAAATTGAAATCGCCGTGAAGATGCGGTGTACCCGTGGCAAGACGGAAAGACCCCGTGAACCTTTACTATAGCTTGACAGTGAACATTGAGCCTTAATGTGTAGGATAGGTGGGAGACTTTGAAGCATGCACGCCAGTGTGTGTGGAGTCGACCTTGAAATACCACCCTTTAATGTTTGATGTTCTAACCTATACTTCTGAATCGAGGTAAGGGACACTGTCTGGTGGGTAGTTTGACTGGGGCGGTCTCCTCCCAAAGAGTAACGGAGGAGCACGAAGGTTAGCTAATCCTGGTCGGACATCAGGAGGTTAGTGCAATGGCAAAAGCTAGCTTGACTGCGAGAGTGACGGCTCGAGCAGGTACGAAAGTAGGTCATAGTGATCCGGTGGTTCTGAATGGAAGGGCCATCGCTCAACGGATAAAAGGTACTCCGGGGATAACAGGCTGATACCGCCCAAGAGTTCATATCGACGGCGGTGTTTGGCACCTCGATGTCGGCTCATCACATCCTGGGGCTGAAGTAGGTCCCAAGGGTACGGCTGTTCGCCGTTTAAAGTGGTACGCGAGCTGGGTTTAGAACGTCGTGAGACAGTTCGGTCCCTATCTGCCATGGGCGTAGGAAAATTGAGAGGGTTTGCTTCTAGTACGAGAGGACCGAAGTGAACGCACCGCTGGTGTACGGGTTGTGATGCCAATTGCATTGCCCGGTAGCTACGTGCGGAATAGATAAGTGCTGAAAGCATCTAAGTACGAAACTAGCCTCGAGATGAGTTTTCCCTGATGAGAATCAGTAAGGTCCGTTTGAGACTAAGACGTAGATAGGTCAGGTGTGTAAGTGTAGTGATACATTGAGCTAACTGATACTAATGAACCGAGAGTCTTAACCTTACAACTCGGAGTTGTTTTGGATACGCGAGAGAGAAGAGAAAATCGTCGAAAGATGGTTAAAGAATGTAGAAACAGTTTGTTCCGGATTGAGGAATTGATGTAAAGATGAGATAATGTACATCAATAGAGAAAGAGAAGACAGGATATGTCTGGCGGTAATAGCGCGGTGGTCCCACCTGACCCCATGCCGAACTCAGAAGTGAAACGCCGTAGTGCCGATGGTAGTGTGGGTATTACCCATGTGAGAGTAGGGTGCCGCCAGACTTTTAAATAAGTGCGAGAGCCCAGCAGAGATGCTGGGCTTTTTTGCTATCTATGGTTTAACAGTTTTCAACTAAAACGATACTTCATTTACTGTCTATACTTTAGTAAATAATCAACTCTAACAAAACATGCAAATTAGTCTTAATTTTCATAAAAAATAATATCATTGTTTTTCCATCATATGCCTAATATTCAATTAGTTGTTTTAATATAATTTAACAATCATTTAACTTATCAGAATTCTAAATTAATTTATAATTTTATGGATTTAAAAATAGTTTTTGTAAAATATAAAACTGCTATAAATGGTTAAAACTAATCTTTTTAATAACATATTTCTCGGATAATATCATTTTTCTATTTATTTATTGTTGTATGTATGAAACAATTTAGTTATATGAAATAGATTTTTTGAGGTAGTCAGTGATTGACAATGATGGCTACCGTCCGAATGTAGGAATAGTTATTTGTAATCGTCAAGGACAAGTATTATGGGCTCGTCGTTACGGGCAGAATTCTTGGCAATTTCCTCAGGGCGGAATAAAACCAAATGAGACGCCTGAACAGGCAATGTTTCGTGAATTAAATGAAGAAGTAGGGTTACTTCCAAGAGATGTAAAAATTATATCTTCAACTAACGGTTGGCTCAGGTACAAATTACCCAAACGGATGATTCGATGGGAAAATCAACCAGTTTGTATAGGACAGAAGCAAAAATGGTTTTTGTTAGAATTATTATCAGATATTTCTGTTATTAATTTAAATGTTTCTGCTACACCTGAATTCGATGACTGGAAATGGGTTAGCTATTGGTATCCTATTAGACAAGTTATAGCGTTCAAACGGGATGTATATAGAAAAGCGATGAAAGAATTTTCGCTACCAGTATTTGCTATACAATCGGATGTTGAGTGTCCAACAACTAATAATATTAAAAAACGATCAAATTCCTTTGTTCATAAACGAAAAAATAAACAGCGTAATAAAAAATGAATCAATATTTACAATTTCCTAATTTCGATCCAGTTGCTTTTTCAATTGGCCCTATCTCTTTGCATTGGTATGGTGCAATGTATTTATTTGGTGTACTTGGAGCGCTTTATTTAGCTAAGCGTAGAGCTAAAAAACCTAACAGTCAATGGACTGCAGAACAAGTTGAAAATCTTCTTTTTTGGGGATTTTTAGGGCTATTTATTGGGGGACGATTAGGTTACGTTTTATTTTATAACTTCGATGCATTCACAAAAGATCCTATAACTTTATTTAGAGTTTGGGAAGGAGGAATGTCATTTCATGGTGGTTTGATTGGTGCAATTTGTGTAATTGCTATTTTTGCTAAAAGAAATAATAAAACATTTATGCAAGTCGCCGATTTTGTAGCACCATTAGTGCCAATCGGTTTGATGTTTGGGCGTTTTGGAAATTTTATCAATGGCGAACTCTGGGGACGTGTAACTAATTCATCAATTGGAATGCTGTTTCCTACATCTTCACATGCAGATTTTATGTTTGTCCAATCACATCCTGAGTGGCAAAAACTCTATACTGAATTGAATGGTATGCTTCCAAGACATCCTTCACAATTATATGAAATGTTTTTTGAGGGAATTGTTTTATTTATCATTTTAAATCTGTTTATTCGAAAACCGAGACCAACAGCAGCAGTATCTGGATTATTTTTATTGTGCTATGGTCTATTTAGATTTGTTATTGAATTCTATAGACAACCTGATGAACAATTAGGCTTATTTTTCAACATCATTAGTATGGGACAAATTTTATGTCTACCTATGATACTAGGTGGTGCTTTAATTATGTTATATGCATATCGATTTAATCAAAAAGCGAGAAATTCATGAAACAATATTTAGACCTGATGAAAACAATCTTAAATGAGGGTACGCCTAAATCAGATCGAACAGGAACGGGTACGTTATCAATTTTTGGTTATCAAATGAGGTTTGATTTGCAAAAAGGATTTCCATTGGTAACAACAAAAAAATGTCATTTACGTTCAATTATTCATGAATTACTTTGGTTTTTAAAGGGTGATACCAATATCAAATATTTACAAGATAATAAAGTGACCATATGGGATGAATGGGCGGATAAGAATGGCGACTTAGGGCCTGTTTATGGTAAACAGTGGCGAGCATGGGGAACCGCTGACGGTAGGCAAGTCGATCAAATATCGCAATTAATTCAACAAATCAAAACAGATCCCGATTCTAGACGTATGATTGTTTCTGCATGGAATGTAGGAGAGTTAGATCAAATGGCATTAGCGCCATGTCATGCTTTTTTCCAATTTTATGTTGCAAATGGAAAATTATCATGCCAACTTTATCAGCGTTCATGTGATGTATTTTTAGGCTTACCATTTAATATTGCAAGCTATTCATTGTTAGTACATATGATTGCTCAACAATGTGATCTTGAAGTGGGGGATTTTGTTTGGACGGGTGGCGATACCCATTTATATTCAAATCATATGGAACAAACGCATTTACAGTTGAGTCGAGAACCACGAGCTTTACCAAAGCTTAAAATTAGACGTAAGCCACCAACAATTTTTGATTACGAATTTGAAGATTTTGAAATTGTTGATTATGACCCTTATCCAGCTATTAAAGCACCTGTTGCGGTTTGATTGGTATTAAAAATTTTAACTGATTTAGTTTATAAAAACTAAATTGTCTTACAAATATGTGGGGATAGCTCAATTAATCCCCAATTTCTATTTCTAACCATCTTATTAATAAATAATGGCAACTAGTCATAAATATCTGGGTTAAGGCTAAGCTTGATTTTTCTGCCACCAAAACCAAGATATGGTATATAATAGTTTACTTTGTTATTAATAATAACTTACTTTTTATATGAGTCAAAATCAGGAAATTCGCCCAGTCTTTACTAAGCACCTTTTACATCCACGTTATTGGTTGACGTGGTTTGGAATTGGTCTTTTGTATCTTATCGTATTATTGCCATACCCAATTATTTATCAATTAGGTAAAGGATTGGGGTTGATATCAATGAAATTAATTGGCAAACGTAAAGAAACAGCAAGACAGAATCTAAAGCTCTGTTTTCCAGATAAATCACAGCAAGAACGTGATCGGTTGTTACGTGAAAATTTTATATCAACTGGTTTAGCAATTTTTGAAACTGGCATGGCTTGGTTTTGGTCAAATAAGCGACTGGCTAAGCAGTCTTCAATTGTTGGGGATTCACATATTACAGAAATTCAACAGGCTGGCAAAGGTGTATTACTGATCGGTATCCATTTTCTAACCTTAGAATTAGGTGCACGTATTTTGGGTATGAGTCATCCAGGGGTAGGTGTATATCGTCCGAATGACAATCCCGTTATGGATTATGTTCAGCTAAAAGGACGTTTAAAATCAAATAAATACATGTTAGATAGATATAATACGAAAGGTATGATTCGTGCATTAAAAAAAGGAGAGTTACTTTGGTATGCACCTGATCATGATTATGGTCCTAAAAATAGCGTATTTGCACCTTTCTTTTCCGTGGAAAAAGCTGCAACGACGATAGGTACGCGCATTTTGGTTAAACTTGGTCAACCTGCAATCATCCCTTTTACCCCAAAACGTGAAAAAAATGGGCATTATACTGTTTATGTTACGCCTCAGCTTAGTGATTTTCCTATGGATGATGATGTGCAAGCTGCAACCTTTATGAATAAAGCCATAGAACAAGAAATTTTAAAAGCACCAGAACAGTATATGTGGTTGCATCGAAGATTTAAAACACGTCCAAAAGGTGAAGCACCGTTATATACCAATAGTGTACAATCTGACTAATAAAGCTATTTTTTAAGGTATTAGAAAAAAGAGTTAAAGAAATAATATGCAAAAATTAAATAAGATTATTCTCTATTGTCGCATTGGTTTTGAAAAAGAGTGTGCTGCTGAAATCACAGATAGAGCAGCTCAAAAAGGGATCTTTGGGTTTGCTAAAGCCCAAGACAACAGTGGTTATGTTGTCTTTGAATGCTATCAAACCGGTGATGCCCAAGAGTTAATCAAAGAATTACCTTTTAGAACACTTATATTTGCACGTCAAATGTTTGTTTCAGGGGATCTATTAGTTGATTTGCCAACAGATGATCGCATTACCCCAATTGTTGAAGCGTTAACAGGGTGTATTGACAAAGCTGGCGATTTAAGGGTAGAAGTGGCTGATACCAATGAGGGTAAAGAGTTGGCTGGTTTTTGCCGAAAATTTACTGTTCCACTTCGTCAAACCTTGAGAAATAAACGGATTTTATTAAAGATTCAAAATCCAGCTCGTCCAGTCATTCATGTATTATTTATTAATAATCATAGTTGTTATGTCGGTTATTCACTAAGCGGAAATAATTCACCGTTTTACATGGGGATACCTCGGTTAAAATTTCCTGCTGATGCCCCAAGTCGTTCTACATTAAAACTTGAAGAAGCTTTTCATATTTTTATTCCCTATGAAGAGTGGGATGAAAGGCTAAAAGGTGGAGTAAATGCTGTTGATTTAGGCGCTTGTCCTGGTGGATGGACATATCAGCTTGTTAAACGAAGTATGATGGTTTATGCCGTAGATAATGGTCCAATGGATGCAAAGCTTATGGAAACCGGACAAGTTAAACATTTTCGCGAAGATGGCTTTAAATTTATGCCTAAAAAGCATAACATCTATTGGTTAGTTTGTGACATGGTTGAAAAACCGTCAAAAGTAACAGAATTAATTGCTAAATGGCTTATCAATGGGTGGTGTCGAGAGACAATTTTTAATCTTAAATTACCCATGAAGAAACGTTATGAAGAAGTAAAACAAAATTTACAATTACTCAATAACATTCTAAATAACAATCAGATTAATGTTCAAATTCAAGCTAAACAGCTTTATCATGATCGAGAAGAAATTACGGTTCATGTACAACGAATTTGGGGATAAAAAATCCTTGAACGTAAGAACTAATATATAACACGATCTTTATTAGTATTATTTATGAAATATATAATGTTTCATAAATAATGATAACTGTTTTGTTTTGCTGTTAAACTGTCTAAATTTAATAATTAAAAAATTGATTATTTAAAATATGACGATATTTTTGGAAGGTACGTATTATCCATATATCAAGTCATAAGTTTAAAATTTTTATAGTGGCGCATTTGATAATGATCAATCAATGCTAGTTGCAAATGCCATTCAAACATTCTTGCATAGATGACTTTAATTTTTAACCTAAAAAGCTTAATATTAGCGAATATTATTTGATAGGGTTTGAACAATGTAATTGTTTACTATATCGCAATGATTAGTTAGTAAAAATTTATATTTTTTTATCTTTATTTGCCCATAGTAACATTATTGGGCTTTAGTTTTGGCTAAATAACTTTATCATGATAGGGAAACGTTACCGTTCATGTACAAGGAATTTTAAAATAACAGTTTACACGAGAATAGGTATGAATATAAAACGATCTCTTTATACGATATTAATTTTAGCATTATTGACATTTCTGGCTGGATGTCCGAGTAATCTATCGAAACGCACTTCTGACTTTGATGATAGCAAAGATTCAAATTATTATTTATCTAAAGTAGAATCTAGTTCCGGTAATGCAAAAACGAATTGGCAATTATTAGCTGTTCGTGCATTAATACAAGAAAATAAAATTTCACAAGCTAACAAACTCTTATCTAGCTTACCTTCTGAGTTAAATTCTGAGCAACAAATTGAAAAAACTTTATCACAAGGTGAAATTGCTGTAAAAACTGGAAAAGGTTTTAAACTTGCTGATTTGTCCATCAATGAGTTAAATAATTCCCAACTATTTCGCTACTACACTATCAAACTAGCAATAGACAAAAAAAATAAAAATATAAATGCTCAAGTGCAAGATTACATTGAGTTAGGTAAATATGCTTCAAAAGGTCAACAAAAACAGATATTAAGTAGTACATGGAGTTTTTTTAACAAATTAAGAGTTGATCAGATTCGTAAAATAACTGTTTCAGCTGATGATATTATACTTCAAGGGTGGCTTGAGCTAAATTCTGTCTACCAAAAAAATAATAAAGGTGCAGCAAAACCGCAAGGCGAAAATTCTGAAATTATTGGTACTAATGAACAGAATCAAAAAGAACTATTTACACAAGCAATCCAAGATTGGGCAACTCGATACCCTAATCACCCTGCTATAGCTTTAGTATCAATGTTAACAGGAGAGCAAATGCTGACTGTTGCGGATGCAAATGCTAAAAAGGTTGCTTTATTATTACCATTGAACGGCTCTTCTCGAGTATTTGGTGAAACTATTCGTCAAGGCTATATCGATGCCATAAAATATTATCCGCAGGAACCTCAACAAAATATTGTTGTAGTAGACACAACTAGTGGGGCTTTAGATACATTGATACAACAAGCAAAAGAACAGAAAGTTGAGTTAATTGTCGGACCTTTACTAAAATCTGATGTAAATACTATAAAACAGTTAGCACCTAACATCCCCGTTTTGGCGTTAAATAAAATTGATAACAAAAATGCCTCATCTGCAAAAATGTGTTTTTTTGCTTTATCACCTGAAGATGAAGCTATTGATGCTGCAAACCATATCTTTTCAGAGAATAAAGTAAAACCACTATTATTAGTACCACAAAATGAACTAGGTAAACGAGTTGCTCAGAGTTTTGCAAAGCAATGGTCTCAATTATCTGTCAATAGTTCCCAAGCTTATGTTCAATATTTTGGTAATACTAAATCGTTAAGCGATAGCATGAATAATAATATAGGTATTAACTTAGTCGGATCTCCAATAATATTGAATGATGATTATGCTAATTCAACATCTTCTGTCAGTAATGCTTCTGATTTTGATGCAATTTATATTTATTCTTCTTATGATGAACTCACCCTGCTAAAACCAATGCTAGATATGGGGGCAAATAAGCCAATAGGAAATTCTTCAAAGAACGGTATAAATATTTATTCTAGCTCAAAAAGCCATGTGACTAATGCATCCAATGATTTTTATTATGACTTAAATCAGACACAATATGCAGAAATTCCTTTAATTATAAATCAATCAAACGCGACAATTGATTTACCAAGCAATATTCAAAAAGATTATTCGTTGATGCGTTTTTATGCGATGGGAGTTGATGCTTGGCGACTTGCAAATCGTTTTAATCAATTAAATTCACATCAATCTGATTTATTAGATGGTATGACTGGTCGATTATCAACGACAGATGGGTGTGAAGTGATTCGTTCATTGTCTTGGCAACAATACACCTATGGTGCAAGTACGTCTAACTCCGAAAATCAATAATAAGAAAATTGGTGAGCATTATGAAAATATTGCTTGCCAGTATCTGCTTGAGCAAGGTTTAACGCTTATAGCTAAAAATAGTCAATTTCGCTTTGGGGAACTTGATTTGGTTATGCGTGACAAACAATGTCTTGTTTTTATAGAAGTGCGCTATCGAAAAAATGCCCATTTTGGTCATGCAGAAATGACGATAACGCCTGATAAACAAAATAAAATTAAACAGGCAGCACAACTTTGGATGATCGCGCAAAATTTAAATATTGAAGAAACAGAATTTCGATTTGATGTATTTGCTATCACAGGAAAAAGCCAGCAATGGATTATTAATGCGTTTTAATATTTAGGTGAAGACGTGCAAGATTTAATTAAAAATTATTTTACAGAAAGTATTCAAACCCAAATTGTGATGGCTGAATCCTTAGGTTCCTCAATTGAGAAAGCGGCTAACATCATTGTTGAAGGATTACTCAATGGTAATAAAATTATGAGTTGTGGTAATGGCTCTTCGGCTGCGAATGTCCAAAGTTTTACTTCTCGATTAATTACCAGTATTGATATTGAAAGACCTAGTATCCCAGCTATCGCTTTAGTGTCTGATAATGTTTTATTAAGTGCAATTAAAAATCATGAAGAGATTTATGCACGTCAAATACAAGCATTAGGACAACAAGGCGATATATTAATCGTGGCAACTTGCCAAGGAAACAGTAAAGCAATCATCCGAGCTGTACAAGAAGCGGTCATTAAAGATATGAAAATTGTTGCTCTAACAGCTTTTGATGGTGGTGAGGTAATAGGTTTATTAGGTCAAAATGATATTGAAATTAGAATTCCGACCTACAAAAAAGTGATGGCTTATGAGATGCATGCTATGATTTTAAACTGTTTATGCCAATTAATTGAAAATACTTTGTTTAATCATACTTAATAATGAAAATAAAAACAGTTTAGTTCTGCAATAATAGCGAATAATATGCTATAATTATAAGCTGTTTTAATGATTTATATTAATAAGAGAACTTGGTGTTATGACCGAACTAGCCAAAGAAATAACTCCCGTTAACATTGAAGATGAACTAAAATCCTCTTACCTTGATTATGCTATGTCTGTAATCGTCGGGCGTGCACTGCCTGATGTTCGTGACGGTTTAAAGCCTGTTCACCGACGTGTTTTATTTGCCATGCATGAAGCGGGGTATGATTGGAATAAACCTTATCGAAAATCAGCTCGTGTAGTTGGGGATGTAATCGGTAAATACCATCCGCATGGTGACTCAGCTGTTTATGACACAATTGTACGTATGGCACAGCCATTTTCACTGCGTTATATGCTGGTTGATGGTCAAGGTAACTTCGGATCGGTTGATGGTGATTCGGCAGCAGCAATGCGTTATACCGAAATTCGTATGCAAAAGTTTGCAGGTGCATTACTGACAGATCTTGATAAAGAAACCGTCGATTTTTCACCGAACTATGACGGATCAGAAATGATTCCTGATGTGTTACCAACACGTATTCCTAACTTATTAATTAATGGATCATCAGGAATTGCTGTAGGTATGGCGACCAATATCCCACCGCATAACCTTACAGAAGTTATTAATGGATGCCTTGCTTATATTGAAGATGAAAATATCTCAATTGAAGGGTTAATGGAACATATTCAGGGGCCTGATTTTCCAACCGCAGCATTAATAAACGGTCGAAAAGGCATAGAAAATGCTTATCGTACTGGCCGTGGAATTATCTATATTCGTTCTAAAGCAACCATTGAAGTTGATGACCACAGTGGTCGTGAAACAATTATTGTTAATGAAATACCCTATCAAGTTAACAAGAAAAAACTCATCGAAAAAATTGCTGAATTAGTCAAAGATAAGAAAGTTGAAGGCATTTCTGCTTTGCGTGATGAATCGGATAAAGATGGCATGCGCATAGTCATCGAAATTAAACGAGATGCGGTGGGTGAAGTTGTACTGAATAATCTTTTCTCATTAACCCAATTACAAGTCTCGTTTGGTATCAATATGGTGGCTTTACATAAAGGTCAACCAAAGCTGTTAAATTTACGTGAAATGATCGAAGCTTTTGTGCTTCATCGTCGTGAGGTTGTAACACGTCGTACTATTTACGAATTGCGTAAAGCGCGTGAACGTGCTCATGTATTAGAAGGTCTAGCGATTGCACTTGCCAATATTGACCCTGTGATTGAATTAATTCGGGCAGCTGCAACACCAGCTGAAGCGAAAGGTAAACTTTTATCTCAAGCTTGGCAACTTGGAAATGTCGCGGCAATGCTTGAAAAAGCAGGCGATGATGCTGCTCGTCCAGAAGATTTGGCACCAGAATTCGGTATCCGTGACGGTCACTATTATCTTTCTGAGGCGCAAGCTCAAGCAATTTTAGATCTTCGTTTGCATCGTTTAACCGGACTTGAACATGAAAAAATTCTTGATGAATATAAAGAATTATTAGTTCAAATTGGTGAACTATTATATATTCTGGCAAGTCCTGAAAGATTAATGGAGGTGATACGTGAAGAGCTTGAAGCGATACGCGATCAGTTCCAAGATGCAAGACGAACGGAAATTACGGCAAGTAGTGCGGATATCAATATTGAAGATCTGATTGCACAAGAAGATGTTGTTGTTACCCTTTCTCATCAAGGGTATGTGAAATATCAACCGCTTTCAGACTATGAAGCCCAACGGCGTGGTGGTAAAGGTAAATCAGCAACCAAAATCAAAGAAGAAGATTTTGTTGAAAAATTATTAGTTGCTAATACCCATGACACTATTTTATGCTTCTCAAGCCGTGGTCGCTTATATTGGATGAAAGTTTATCAATTACCTGAGGCAAGTCGTGGATCTCGTGGTCGTCCAATTATTAATTTATTACCACTTGAAGAAAATGAACGTATCACCGCAATTTTACCCGTTCGGGAATTTGACGATGAACATTGCGTATTTATGGCGACTGCTCAAGGAACGGTGAAGAAAACTTCTCTTATTGAATTTAGTCGCCCACGTAGTGGTGGAATTATTGCAATCAACTTACGTGATGATGATGAGTTAATCGGTGTCGATTTAACGAGCAATGAATCATCAGTCATTGATGATGAAGAACTGAATGATGATGTAGTGAATGAAGACATTGAGTCAGATGATGACGAAATCACTCAAGTTTCTGATACGGAAGACATCATGTTGTTCTCTGCTAATGGTAAAGTTGTTCGCTTCCCAGCTAATAAAGTTCGAGCAATGGGGCGTACCGCTGCAGGTGTGCGTGGCATTAAACTTGAAAGTGATGATAAAGTAGTATCACTTATCGTTCCTCGAGGCAATGGTGCGATTTTAACCGCAACGCAAAATGGTTATGGTAAGCGTACTCAACAAGAGCTATATCCGACTAAATCGCGGGCAACAAAAGGGGTGATTTCGATCAAAGTTAGTGAACGAAATGGCGCTGTGGTTGGTGCCGTACAAGTGGATGAAACTGACCAAATCATGCTAATTACCGATGCCGGAACGTTAGTACGCACACGCGTTTCAGAAGTAAGTATTGTCGGTCGAAATACACAAGGTGTAAGGCTGATTCGCACAGCCGATAACGAAAAAGTTGTGGGTCTGCAACGAATAGCTGAAACTGAAGATGATGATGTGGAATCAGCATCATCGCAGCAGAACGAAGAGCTGAATAATTCTGCTCAGGAGTCCGAAGAATAATTTTTAATTATTAAGAAGGATTAGTTATACAGCTAGTCCTTTTTTATTTTAGAAAACCTCAAAAAGGAATAGTATTAAATGTCATTTTTAATGAAAAAAATATTATCAAATCTTGCATGGCAAATCTTTATAGCATTAATTCTAGGCGTGGCTGTAGGTGCTTATCTGTTTGAACTTTCTGATTCAAATCATCCTTTGCATTCGGATTACCAATTTTTAATCATCAATATCTTTCAACCAGCTGGGGATATTTTTATTCGCTTAATAAAAATGATTGTATTGCCAATTATTCTTAGTACTTTAACGTTAGGTATAGCAGGCATTGGTGGTTCAAAACGTTTAGGAATGCTTGGTTTTAAAACTATTCTTTATTTTGAAATTATTACTACTATTGCTATTTTGTTAGGCCTTTTTTGGGGAAATTTCTTTGCACCTGGCGCGGGAATTGATTCTTCAACGTTAGCCTCAGCAGATATGAGTAAATATACTAAAGCAGCTGAAGAACTTAGCGGTAAACCACATGGTTTAATTGTTATGATTTTAGACATGATTCCGGCTAATATCTTTAAAGCAATGTCTGATGGTGCAGTTTTACCTGTTATCTTCTTCTGTGTCTTTTTTGGTTTAGGCTTAATGTCTTTACCTGATAAACAGCGTGAGCCATTTTTATTCTTTTTAAAAGTGGTATCAGATACAATGTTTAAAGTAACAAATATGATTATGCGTTACGCACCTATTGGGGTATTTGCATTAATTACGGTAACTGTTGCCAAATATGGATTCGCTTCATTATTGCCATTACTGAAATTAATTTTAACTGTCTATTCAGCAATGATTATATTTACCTTGGTCATATTAGGTTTAGTTTGTAAAATGTGCCGATTTAATATTTTTACCTTATTAAAAATATTAAAAGAAGAACTCGTTATTGCATTTTCAACTGCAAGCTCTGAGACAGCTTTGCCTAAGATCATTGAAAAAATGGAAGCTTATGGTGCACCGAAAGCAATTACGAGTTTTGTTATTCCTACTGGATATTCATTTAATCTTGATGGTTCAACATTATATCAAAGTATAACTGTTATTTTTCTCGCGCAATTATCTGGTATGGATTTAAGCATTCTAGATCAAATTATCATCGTTATAACATTGATGATAGCGTCAAAAGGGATTGCTGGTGTACCAGGTGCCTCAATTTTGGTACTTTCGGCGACTTTGGGCAGTATTGATATACCGCTTGATTATATTGGCTATATCATGGGCGTTGAGCGTATATTAGACATGGGACGCACCGTGGTTAATGTGGTTGGTAATGCCTTAGCGGCTATTGTTATTGCACGCTGGGAACATGTATTTGATGATAAAAAAGCAAGAGCATATGAGCAAGAATATTTAAAATAAGACATCATTTAATTTATAAAGCTTTAGTTGAAACTGGAGCTTTTTTATTAATTTATCTAATTTAATTTTCACAATTATAGATATAAAAAAACCCAGCTAAGCTGGGTTTTTGGTATTTATCTAAAACTATTTGATTTTAGCTTCTTTATAGACAACATGCTGACGAATAACAGGATCGTATTTTTTGATCTCCATTTTTTCAGGCATGGTTCTTTTATTTTTGCTAGTGGTATAAAAATGACCTGTACCAGCAGAAGAAACTAATCTAATTTTTTCGCGTACACCTTTTGCCATGATAGGGTTTCCTTATTAGTACTTTTCACCACGGGCACGAAGTTCAGCTAAAACTGCATCAATACCCTTTTTATCGATAGTACGCATACCTTTAGCTGATACACGTAATTTTACAAAACGTTTTTCACTCTCAACCCAAAAACGGTGAGTTTGAAGATTTGGTAGAAAACGACGTTTAGTAGCATTCATCGCATGAGAACGATTATTCCCTACTAAAGGTTTTTTTCCTGTTACTTGGCATACTCGTGACATGTCAATAATTCTCCGAAATTTCTATGCTTAAGCCTTGGGCGTAATATGTTAATGGAATTAACCTCGTCAGGCTTTTAGTTTGCTGCAGCTCTATTTGAGAAGCAGTCTCACCTCTCACACTACACCCACAATAATGAGGTAGCGAAGTATACGCTTTTATCGGCAAATTCTCAAGTATTATCTTGTTTAAGAAAAAAATAAGTTTAAATTTAACTGAGTTAAATAAAATACAAATATTGTGTTAATAGAAAATTCTCCTATACTGTCTTTTGTATAAATAAGTAAAGAGAGTTTGATGACATGAATCTTAAACAACTAAAATATTTCCAAGTACTTGCAAAAACTCAACATTACACATTAACATCAGAATATTTTTCAATCAGTCAGCCAAGCCTTAGTCATTCTATATCAGAACTGGAAAAAGAGGTTGGGATTAAATTATTTCAAAAAAGAGGCCGAAATGTTGAGCTAACAAAAGAAGGTAAACAATATCTTACTTATGTAGAACAAGCTCTAACGGCATTATCAGAAGGTGAACAGTTTGTTAAAGAGTTAACCAGTGTTTCACATGGTCATATTGGACTTGCTTTTATCTATTCGATTAGCTCCAATTATATTCCAAAAATTATTAAGGCATTTTTAGCTCAACCTGAAAATAAAGATATTACTTTCTCTTTTTATGAAGGGATGTCACAAAATATCATTGAAGGTTTAAGAGACAAAAAATACGAGATAGCCATCTGTTCACGCTTACAAGATGAACCTGATGTTCATTTTCAAAAATTAACTAAACAAGAGTTAGTTTTTATTATCTCTAATGATCATCCTTTATCTAAGCGTAAAAAACTTGATTTAAAAGACTTAATTCATGAACCCCTTATTTTATTTACAGAACGAAGTGGGATGAAAAGTGTGATCGATGACATGTTAAATAAAACGGGCATTAAGCCGAACATAGCTTGTCATGTAGAAACAGAAAGCGCCATGATGGGATTAGTCTCGATTAATTATGGTATCGGTATTATGCCGAGAGTACATATACCTGAAGAATTCAATGTAACATTAGTACCAATGAGCAAAAATTATCAAAAAAGAGATATATTTATTGCGACAATGGAAAATAGACCATTATTACCGGCAGCCCAGAAGTTTTATCATTTCTTAATTGAACACAGTGACGATGCGATTTTTGGTCGATAAATTTAATCTATTAGCATAAATTTATTGTAAGGGATTTGATATCATCAGAATAATGATAAGGTTTGTCGTGTGATTAGCCTTATCAATTATTTTCATCAAAAAATATAAAAAGTTTATTATCGATGAATTTTCTAATCAATTTAACATTGCTTTTACTCATCAAATTTAAATTCTATATATTAAACAAATTGTTATAAAACAAATCATTAAGGGTGTCTATAATTTTAGAAAAAATGATTTAATTTTATAATAAATATGCTTTAATACAGTGAATGACAGAATTAATTTATTCGGTTTAATTTTCTAACTTTCAAGGAGATTATATGAGCCAGTTTACGCCCTATAGCATTTACGGCATTATCGGTTACCCTTTAGGACATAGTCTGAGTCCTCTAATTCATACTACATCATTTCAAGATTATGGCATTCCTGCGGTTTTGGTTCCATTCTCAACACCTCCCGAAGATATTACTACGCTTTTTAAATCTGTAAAATTATTAAATATTCGCGGGTTATGTGTCACAATTCCACATAAGCAAGCTATTATTCCTTATTTAGATGAAGTGACTGAACATGTCAAAAAAGCAGGCGCCGCAAATCTAGTTTATTGGGATGGTGATAAGCTTTGTGGTGATAACACAGATATTGTTGGTTTTATGCAACCTCTTCAGGAAAAGCAGTTACCTCCACAATACAAAAAAGTGCTATTACTTGGCGCAGGTGGTGCAGCTCGAGCTGCGGTAGTTGGCTTACATGATCTAGGTTATACCGATATTACTGTTACGGATATTGTAACGGATTTGCCGTCAGAACTTGCTAAAGAATTTAATTTAAAAACGGTTGCTTGGGAAGATCGAGATAAAGTTGAAGCGCAAATTATTATCAACTCTACGCCATTAGGTATGAAAGGTAAATTTGAAGACCAGACACCTTATGAATATTCTTGGTTCAAAGGAAAAGGTGTTGCATACGACATTGTTTATACACCGTATCATACCCGTTTCAGACAAGAGGCCGAAAAAGCAGGATGGGAATCAATATCAGGAAGGGAAATGTTTATTGGTCAAGCTAATGCCCAATTCAAAATTTGGACAGGAAAAGATTTATCTGACCGGGCAAAACAAGCTGTTATAGATGCTTTAGCCGAGAAATAAGTATTTGTCTGACATGATACACATTTAATAACAAAACATTATTAAATGTGTTAGTGAAAACTATTTATGCAATGCACGATAAAAATTCCTATGAATTCTAATCTATTGTATAAATTTAGTATGTTATTAGAAGGAGTAATTATGACTAACCTAGAATTGCAAGCTTATCGCCGTTTTCTTATGCTAAAAGTGCCAGAAGCAAGCGAATATATTGGTAAAACAGATGCAAAAACTTGGCACGATTGGGAAAAAGGCATAGAACCTGTACCGGAATTTGTGGCTAATGCAATGAAAGCGCTAAAAAAGCTACGTACTGATAAAGTAAATATTATCATCAATAGTATCAATGATAGGGTTGGAAGTAATACTATTCGTTATTTCATGACATTTGAAGAATTTAATAAGGTAAATCCAGATCTGGATGTCATACAATGGCGCTTACATCAATCAATTGCAACGGAACTTTATTTTCGTGGTTTAGAAAAACTGTGTTAGTGGATTATCGATCAATCTATTACTTCATTAAAGGAATCAAATAAATGGTGTAAATTTTTATTTACGAAAAAATGACAAAGCATTAAGTTAAATTGATAAAAATCAATGATGTTTTTTTTGATAAACAATATGTAAAAAAAATGTTGCAAAAACTGTAGTGAATCACTAGCATAGTCAATATATTCTTCAATCTGTAAATATGAAAGGATCTAATATGAATAAGACAATTTTTTTAGTTGGTGCAAGAGCAGCAGGTAAAACAACTATAGGAAAAATGCTTGCAAATAAGCTGTCATTTTCTTTCGTTGATACAGATTGCCATTTACTTGAAACCACCCAAAAAACTGTTGCAGAAATCGTCGAAAAAGAGGGGTGGGATGGATTTAGAGCAAGAGAAAGTCAAGTCCTGATTGATACCGCCAAACCGTCACATGTCATCGCAACTGGAGGTGGGATGGTACTGGCTGAGCATAATCGCGATTTTATGAAGCAAAATGGGATAGTAATCTTTTTATCTGCTCCTGCGGTAACGTTAGCCGCACGCTTAATGAAAGATCCTAATGTCGCTCAAAGACCATCTTTAACAGGTTTATCCATCGTTGATGAAATGGAAAAAGTATTAGCTGATAGATTACCTTTATATCATGATGCTGCACACCATGTAGTCAATGTTGATCAAGACGAAAGTCAAATTCTTAGTGAAATTCTTCAAATTCTGCATAACTAATATAATATTCTCTTCCTTTCTTCCAAAGTGCCACATTTAATGTGGTATTTTTTTATAAAAAAAAAGAATAAATTCTTAAAATACTATAGAATAAATTTATTTTTTGGTTCGCATATTAATCAATACTATATTTTTATATTTATGAATTTATTAGAATCTATAAATAAATGTGACCAGCGTTAAAGTTTAGCAATAAAATTATACTTATCTCTTTTAGATTCAGATTGATGATTGTATATTGAAAGCAGTTACAGTTTATATTTTTAATTTTTAGCTATGGAGTACTACCAATGGATAATCGAAAGGTCAATTCTTATGGGATTGTCGGCTCTATTTACGCAAATTACATTATACAAAGTATTGCATTAATCGTAATTATGCAATTTTCAAATGATCTTTCAAAACAACTCAATACCGATATTGTTAAACTTGGCTATGTTGCTTCTGGTATTGGGATAGGAAAAATATCTTTGATGCTAGCTGGTGGAATCTTGTCAGATATATTTGGTCGTAAACTTTTTATCTATTTAGGTATGGCATGTTATGTAATCTTTTTTGTAGGCATGACTTTTTGCACTGACATTCATATCGCCTTTTGTCTCGCTATTGCTATTGGTGCTGGAAACTCATGTTTAGATACTGGCTCTATGCCTACATTAACTGAGTGTTTTCCTCGATCAGCAGGTTCTGCTAGTGTATTGATTAAAGCGTTCATTTCAATTGGAACATTAATATTACCTTTCATCGTTACCTTTTTTGGTGAATATCATATCTGGTATGGTTGGGCATTTCTTTCTTTTGCTGCATTTTTAATAATCAATGGAATATTGCTTGCACCAACCCAATTTCCTTCTAAAAAGATTGCTATTACGGGGTGTGAAGGAACTGATAATTATTTTAAAGATACCCCAAAATTTGCTATTGAAGGTGTGCTATTAATCATCATGGGGTTTACCACCACAGCAACATTTTTGGTCATTTCACAATGGTTGCCAACCATAGCGGTTCAAGGTGTGAATATGGATGAATTTGAAGCTAACCAGTTGATTAGCTATTATAGCGGAGCATCAATTATTTCTGTGTTTGTTACTGCATTTATAGTCAAATATTTTTTAAAGCCAATAGATTGCATCATTATTCTTCCTGCTCTATCCGCTCTTGTGCTTATTCTTTTCTATTTCAATATATCTTCGGAGATGTGTTTTTTTGTTGCTATTGGAATGGGGTTTACTGCTGCAGGTGGTGTACTTCAATTAACGTTAGTTGTCATGCAACAATTATTTCCAACACGTAAAGGTATTGCCGTTGGTTGTATGTATACTTTTAGCGGATTCTCTTTTACTGTTATTCCATTGATAGTGCCTAAATTAGCGAAAATTGATGTACGTTATGCCATTTTAACCGATTTTGTTATTGCGCTGACTAGTGTGGTATTAGCGCTGATTGTCTATTTCCGTTTTAACAAAGTGATAGATATGAAAAAAATTTAAAACTCAATGTTATTTACATGATGAGTAAAATTTATTTTAGTGTTTTGAAAATTAATTTATACAGGAAATAATAAATGAAAAATAGATATTTAGGCACTTCGATCTGTTTATATATAAACTACTTTGTGCATGGAATGGGGGCAATAATACTTGGTTTGAATATTGATTATTTAGCTGCTCAGTTTAATCCTGACATTGCTTACTTATTTAATATTGCGCAAGATGCACTTACTCCTGAACAAACTGACTTAATAGGCAAGGCAAAAAAGAGTGTTTATGATGTCATGATGGGGTTAGGCGTGGGGCGCTTGTTAGTCCTATTTGTTATGGGAACGTTATCCGATAAGTATGGGCGAAAACCTTTCATTGCGTTAGGCGGATTATTTTATATTGGTTTTTTAGTTGGTATTTTGGTTAGCCCAAGTTTTGAAATTGCCTTTATGTTTGCGGTGTTAGGCGGTATTGCTAATTCAACACTTGATGCTGGTACTTATCCTGCATTAATGGAAGCTTTTCCAAAATCGCCTGGCTCTGCATCGATATTAACTAAAGCAGCGATTGCCGCAGGTCAATCGGTACTACCTATCATTATGGGTATTATTATGGCGAGTGAAGGATATTACGGTTGGTCATTTATCTTATGTTGTATTATTCTCGCATTAAATGCATTAGTTGTACTGAAAATGCCATTCCCAAATCATAAAATCACACCAGAACAAGAAGAAAAAGATTTACAAACGATTACTGAAGAAGCGCCAACTTTAAAACATAAATCAAATTTTTGGATTGAAGGTATCTGTTTTATTGTGATTGGTTTTACCTCTACCGCAACATTTTATTTGGTTTCTTCATGTTTAAAGGATTTCTCTCAAACTGTCGCTGGTATGGATGCAGCAGGAGCGGTTAAGGCATTCTCTTCGTATGGTCTAGGTACCCTTGCTAGTGTCTTTTTAACTTCAATATTGGTCAAAAGTTTAATTAAACCTGTATATATTGTGGTTGTCTATCCGCTGTTATCTATGTTAATGCTTATCGGATTGTATCTCAATCCAACACCAACAATGTGTATTGTCGGAGGATTTGTGCTTGGTTTCACAGCTGCAGGCGGTGTATTACAACTTGCATTAACGACCATGGCTGAATTTTTTCCATCAGGAAAGGGTAAAGTATTGGGCATTTTCTTCACTTCATCGAGCGTTGCAACGACAGTCATTCCCTTTTTAATTGGCTGGATATCTACAAATTTTGGTTTAAGATATATCATGTTAAGTGATGCAATCATTGCAGGTTTAGGTACATTACTAGCGGTTGTCGTATTAATGCGCTATCGTATGATCTTTAATATTAATAAATAAACGATTTAATAAAAATTTAAGGGATGTTGATATTAATTATGACAAAAAACGATGAATAAATAATACTCGTTTTTTAGTGCATTACTTAAATTTATTCTCAGTTTAAAAAGCATACAATAATGGTATGCTTTTTTTATACGTTGATTTTGTTTGTTGTTACCACTTTTAATAAAATTTTGATAAACAACACACTGTTGAATACAGGTTTTTCTTTTGGTACTTAACTTGTGATTTTATCTTGTCAAAATTTTATCAAATATTGCTTGCTTATTGTTCGTAAATAAATAAAAATACAAAAAATATGAATAAATATTCAATTTAGGTGATTGCGAAAATGAAAGAGCGAACAACCGAGTTAGTTGAAGGATTAAGGCATTCTGTACCTTATATCAATGCTCATCATGGAAAAACTTTTGTTATCCTATTAACAGGAGCTGTGCTAAAAAGTAATAATTATTCAAGTATTATTAGTGATATTGGATTGCTGTACAGTCTTGGAATCAAATTGGTTATTGTCAATGGAGCACGCAATCAAATTGATGAATCACTTAAAAATCACAATATTGAGCCGAAATACCACAAAAACACCCGAATTACAGATGCCGTTACTTTGGATATTATTAAGCAAGTAACAGGCATGTTACAACTGAATATTACTGCCAGTTTATCAATGAGTTTGAATAATACCCCATTACAAGGTGCTCATATTAATGTTGTCAGCGGTAATTTTGTTATTGCTCAACCCTTAGGAATAGACGAGGGAATTGATTATTGCCATACGGGTAAAATTCGTCGTATTAATAGTGAGGCAATTGATGAGCAACTCAATCGTGGTTCGATTGTGCTATTAGGGCCGGTTGGTGTATCGGTGACAGGAGAAAGCTTCAATTTAGCTTCAGAAGATGTTGCTGCCGAAGTGGCGATTCGAATCAAAGCTGATAAGTTAATCAGCTTTTGTGCTGAGCAAGGTGTGCTTGATGAGCAAGGTAAAGTCATTACGGATCTTTTTCCAATCGATGCTGACAACTATGTCAATTGTAAACAGCAATTAGGTAAATATCTATCTAGTGAAGCTCGCTTTTTGAAAGCTGCTTCAAAAGCCTGTCGAAATGGCGTTAGGCGTAGTCATTTAGTTAGCTATCTAATTGATGGTGCTATTTTACAAGAACTATTTTCACGTGATGGTATTGGTACCCAAGTTGCTAAAGAGCATTCTGAACAAATTCGCTTAGCGACCATTAACGATATTGGTGGTATTTTAGAATTGATTCGTCCGTTAGAAGAACAAGGTATTTTAGTTAAGCGTTCACGAGAGCAGTTGGAAATGGAAATTGATAAATTCACGATTATTGAGCGTGACAATATGACTATCGGTTGTGCAGCGCTTTATCCCTATCAAGAAGAAAAAATGGGTGAAATGGCATGTGTTGCTATTCATCCTGATTATCGCAATTCATCCAGAGGTGATTTGTTGATTAGCACGGTTGCAAGTAGAGCACAAAATTTAGGACTTAATAAAATCTTTGTGCTAACAACGCGTAGTATTCATTGGTTTAGAGAAAAGGGCTTTAACCCAGCAGAAGTTGATGATTTACCGATTAAAAAAAAGCAACTTTATAATTATCAACGTAACTCCAAAATTTTAATGCTTGATATTATTTAAATTCTTTTCTTAGAATCAGGATGATAGTATTAGTAAGTAGCGTTGTGTAAAATTTGCTTGGTGAAAGACTTTTTAAGATAGAAGCCACGTGGACGTGTTAAAATAGTTTGACCATTTTCTCCTACCGCTTCGGTTAAAGCTTTACCGTTTGCTGCTTTAGGTCTTATTTGTAAATATGTGCCATAATGTGCTGTAATTTTTTCAACATGACCTAATGCAATCATATCCATCAGTTCTTGCCAATCTTGTTTGAGTTGCTGTTCTTGTTCTTTTGTGGGTATCCATAAAATAGGACTGCCAACTTTACGATTGGCAAGTGGGATAGATCTTTCCCCTTCGATTGGGATCCAAAGTACTTTAGATAATTTATATCTCACATGACTTGTTTCCCAAATTACCCCATGATTTGCCATTAATGGTGCTACACTGACAAAGGTCGTTTCTAATGGTTTACCATGCATATCAATTGGAATTGTTTTTAGTTCGATGCCCAAATTACTAAAATCTCGTTCAGCTTTACTACCGGCATTGGCTCCCAAAAACGTTTCAATAAGATTGCCAACCCATCCTTTTTGTTTAGTCAAATTGTCAGGAATTGGCATGCCTAAATATTGAGCAATTTCACCAAATGTATATCCAGCAACAAGTTTTGCTCGATCTAATAACTCTTGTTCGTTGCTTGGAAAAAATATTGCCATTTATAAACGCTATCATCTAATAATTATGCCTACCTAAAATGATAAAGGATTAGCTTAATTTTTCAACCCATACTGCGTAAGCTTGAATAATTGATGAAAGAAATTCTCGGGTTTTTTCTGCAATATTACCATTCGCATCGAAAGTGGCACTGATACCACCAATATAAGCTTCAGGCTGTTGTAAAGTTGGCATATCAAGAAAAACTAGTGACTGACGTAGTTGATGATTAGCGCCAAAACCGCCAATTGCACCTTGTGATACCGAAATTACTGCCGCTGGTTTTTTTGCCCAGACATTTTTACCATAAGGACGTGAGCCGACATCAATTGCATTTTTAATCACAGCCGGTAAACCTCGGTTATATTCAGGTGTGACAAAAATTACGCCTTGGCAATCCGCTATTTCGTTGCGAAATAAAGTGTAAGATGCTGGTGGGGTATCGGTATCAATATCTTCATTATAAAAGGGAAGATCGCCAATTTCGATTAAATATAAGGAAAGTGAAGAAGGGGCAATTTCTTTAAGGATTTTAGCTACTTTTAAATTATATGAACCTTTACGTAAACTACCAACGAGCACTGCAATTTTTTTACTCATTTTGGGTCCCCTTAAATTGAAATTAAGAGACACATTAAGTGTCTCTTAATTATAATACCAAAAAATTATTACAGTTCTTTAATGTCCTGATGAATCCAATTTACGTCCTGTCTCAAATAGGAACCAAGCTCGTCTTTCTGATTGGTCAATCCATTCTTCAATTAAGCTTGCTGTTGCTGAATCATTGTATTTATCACAAATATCATGAGCAACACGCATTCGTTCTGTTAATCTAATATTATCTTGACAAAGTTCAGCAAGCATATCAGACGGCTCAACAAAATCTGCATTATTGTCAGAAATACTTTGTAATTTAGAGATGTGACTAATTGAACGCAAAGTTGTTCCGCCCAATTTACGTACACGTTCAGCAATAGGATCAGTCATTGCAAATAGTTGATCACCATGATCGTCTAACATTAAATGGTAATCACGAAAATGTGGACCACTGACATGCCAATGGAAGTTTTTAGTTTTTAAATACAAAGCAAAGACATCGGCTAATACAGAATTCATTGCTCCAGAGATATCTTTAGATGCTTTTTGACCTAAATCAGTTGGAAATAAAATAGCAGATTGTTGTAGTTTTTTTGCTGCAGCCGTATTTTTAGCAGATAACGGTTTTTTTGTAGTCGTTTTTTTGGAAGTAGTACTTTTAGCCATCTAATATTCTCCTATAGGTGAATTGTAAAATTGCTTAACTTTCCTATACCAAATTACGCCAAGTCTTAACTAAAGTCCAATCAAAATGAGCTGTTTTTGGCTATTACTGCTATTTCAGCAGTCTATGGTTCATTTTTTTATTATAAATATCGTTTCTTTTGAAATAATTTCTTTCACAATAAAAGAAATTATTTCAAATTGTGACACAGTTAAAAGTTTTGCGCTTTTGAAATTGATAATCTTTGTTTGAAGTTTAATTAATGAGGAGAAATTATGATTGATACAATTTCATATGGTGCCGAATGGTTTATCGGTTTATTTCAAGAGGGTGGGAAAGTGTTTATCGGTATGGTCACGGGAATACTGCCCCTGTTAATTTCACTGTTAGTGGTCATGAATGCCGTAATCAAATTTATTGGGCAAGACCGTATTGAGCGCTTAGCACAAGCCTGCGCTGGCAATCCTATCTCACGTTATTTATTGTTGCCTTTAATTGGTACATTTGTTTTTTGTAATCCGATGACACTAAGTTTAGGGCGTTTTATGCCCGAGTTTTATAAACCTAGTTATTATGCGGCATCTTCTTACAGTTGCCATTCAATGAATGGGCTATTTCCTCATGTTAATCCCGGTGAACTTTTTGTTTATTTAGGTATCGCAGCTGGATTAACAACCTTAAATCTTCCTTTAGGGCCATTGGCCGTAAGTTATTTTTTAGTTGGCTTATTCACCAACTTTTTTAGAGGTTGGATTACTGATTTTTGTACTGCCATTTTTGAAAGAAAAATGGGCATTAAATTAGATCGAAAGGTACATCTATAACAAAAATAAATAAACAAGGAAATGAATATGATGAAATTTATTCGAATTGAAAAAGGTGAAGCCGGTTGGGGTGGGCCTTTAGAACTGCCAATTATAGCAGGTAAAAAAATCGTCTACATTGCAGCAGGCACTCGACCAGCAATTGTTGATACTTTAGAAAAATTAACGGGTTGGAAAGCTATTGATGGTTTTAAAGAAGGGGAACCGCCTAAAGATGAAATTGGTGTTGCTGTCATTGATTGTGGTGGCACTTTACGATGTGGTATCTATCCTAAAAATAGAGTGCCTACGATTAATATTCATGCGACAGGTAAATCTGGGCCACTTGCTCAATATATTTTAGAAGACATTTATGTGTCAGCGGTAAAACCCAATAATATTAGAGTGATTGAAAAAGAGATGGATACTGACATTCAGGAAGCATCTATTACAAACAATTCATACCAAAAAGCGCCAGCAAATAATTTTAAAGAGTATGACAGCAGCAAAAAAATTACCGAACAAAGTGATGGTTTATTAGCAAAAATCGGTATCGGTATGGGCTCAGGTGTTGCCGTGTTCTTTCAGGCAGGTCGTGACACGATTGATACTGTGCTTAAAACTATTTTACCGTTTATGGCATTTGTATCGGCCTTAATTGGTATTATCATTGCGTCAGGATTAGGTGATTTAATTGCTCATGGCTTAGTTCCATTAGCCGATAATCCACTTGGTCTGGTTATTTTAGCGCTTATTTGTTCTTTCCCATTACTTTCACCATTTTTAGGGCCTGGTGCGGTTATTGCACAAGTCATCGGTACATTAGTTGGAGTTCAAATTGGACTTGGTAATATTCCACCGCACTTAGCTTTGCCTGCTTTGTTTGCCATTAATGCACAGGCTGCCTGTGATTTCATTCCTGTCGGTTTGTCACTTGCCGAGGCAAAACAAGATACCGTGCGTGTCGGTGTTCCTGCTGTTTTAGTTAGTCGTTTCTTAACTGGCGCGCCAACTGTTTTAATTGCGTGGGCAGTATCGTTATTTATTTATCAATAAGCAAACGAATAGAGAAGGTTAATGATGTCAAAAATTATCTATTATTCAAAAATTAGACAAATTGGTGATTTTGCCAAAGAAGCATTGGCAGATGGTATGTTAATCCTGTTTAACGAAGGGGCGCCATCTGATTTAGCGGATTATTGCTTTATACATAGCCATGGTGAGTTAAGGCAAAATCTTAAAATAGGACAATGCATTCAATTGGGCAAGCACGCTTTTCAAATTACTTCAGTCGGTGATGTCGCAACGACTAATTTTAAAGAATTAGGTCATATCACATTAAAATTTGATGGGAGTTGTGATGCAGAATTACCCGGGACTGTCCATGTTGTAGGTGAAATACCCAATCAACTTAATATCGATGACGAAATTATAATTTTAACTATTTAAGGAGCTGAAGATGAAACAAGTAGCAGTCATTATAGGTGGAGGACAAACCTTAGGGGCTTTTTTATCTGAAGGTATTGCCGATGCTGGATATAAAGTTGCCGTTGCAGATTTAAATATTGATAATGCAAATAAAGTAGCTGAAACAATAAACAACAAGCATGGAGTGGGAACTGCAAAAGGTTTTAGGGTGGATGCAACCGATGAAGAAAGTGTGCGGCAGTTGGCTGACGAAATTGATAATACATTTAAACGAATGGATTTAATGGTCTATAGTGCTGGCGTCGCTAAAGCTGCTCCAATTACTCATTTTGTATTGAAAGACTTTCAATTATCCGTCAATGTTAATCTTACCGGTTATTTTTTATGTGCACGTGAATTCGCTAATTTGATGATTAAATATAAAACTGCCGGTCGAATTATACAAATTAACTCTAAATCCGGCAAAGTGGGTAGCAAACACAATTCAGGGTATAGCGCCGCAAAATTTGGTGGTGTTGGATTAACACAATCTTTAGCACTCGATCTTGCTGACTACGGGATTACGGTTAATTCATTGATGCTGGGTAACTTATTAAAATCGCCAATGTTTCAATCATTGATTCCACAATATGCTAAAAAACTTGGTATACCAGAAAACCAAGTTGAACAACTTTATATTGATAAGGTGCCACTCAAACGAGGCTGTGAATATCAGGATGTGCTTAATGTATTGTTATTTTATGCAAGCGATAAAGCATCATATTGTACAGGACAATCAATTAATATTACGGGTGGACAAGTTATGTTTTAACTCAATTTGGTGCGAAGGTATAGCGATGCCTTTCGCACATCTCTTTTCTGGTCTGGTAAAAAGGAGATAATAATGAATATAACCACTAATTTAGCCATATTCGCTCTAATTGCTTGGAGTTTACAAATAATACTTGGCTGGTTTCAAATTCGTCGTTTTAATCGAGCATTTTTATCGATGAAGAAAGGCACTTACTTAGGTATTGGTCGTAGCCAAACTCAACGTTTTAAACCGAAAGTTTTAATCGCGCTATCATTAGATCACGATAAAAAAGTGATTGATTCAGTATGGATGAAAGGGGTGACCGTTTTTGCATTGCCAAAATCGATACCACAATTATACGGACTAAATATTACTGATATTATGCCTGAAACAATTTTCCCGAATGATATTGCTTCACAAAGCGCCTTGATTCTTGCATTAAAAGCAAATAAATAATCACTATCTTTTATTTTGAAAAGTATTTTCTTTCATGATGAAGTATAATATTTTATACAATAAATTAATTCTATTAATGAACAGTAATAGTGGACTTCAATCATGAAAGTAAGGCAACGACAAACAGCGATCTTAGAATATCTGCAAAAAAATGGGCAAGTGAGTGTTGATGAGTTAGCTACCCATTTTCAAACAACCGGTACCACTATTCGAAAAGATCTTTCTCAGCTCTATGAGAGTGGACTTGTGCTACGGACTTATGGTGGTGCAATGTTAAATCGAGAAATTGGTGACCGAGCAATCGATCACAAAACTTATATTAATACGGCACAAAAAAAAGCAATAGCCCAAGAGGCCGCAAAACTAATTCATGATGGTGATTCTGTTATTTTTGATGCAGGTAGTACCGTTGCACAAATGATTCCTATGTTAGCTCAATTTAATAATTTAACTATCATGACCAACAGTTTATATATGGTGAATGAACTCGTTGCTAACGATAATGATCAAAATATTATATTAACGGGTGGCACATTTCGCCGTAAATCTGCCTCGTTTCATAGTAATAATGCTTCAGCAATTGCAGCATTTGAATCCTATTCATTTGATAAACTGTTTATGGGGGCTGATGGTGTTGATCTGGTTGGTGGTGTAACCACCTTTAATGAAAGTTATCATGGTAGTGTGGCAATGAGTAAAGCAGCTGCGAAACTGGTTTTATTAGCGGATTCTTCAAAATTTGGACGACGAAGCCCAAATGTGGTTTGCGATTTAAATGCAGTCGATACTATCATTACCGATGATAATTTAGACGATAAATATTATGATGCTTTGATACAACGGGGTATCAATGTAATTAAAGTGAAAGTAGTCGATAATTAAACTAATATAAAATTTGATAGCATTTGAAACTTAATTCAATAAATATTTGGCTTCTTTTGTAATCTTAATGCACATTGCCATATTTAGATACATTAGAAACCAAATCTAATTACCAATTAGCTTATCATTGATAATTTTATTTAATAATTAAAATAACAATCTAGCTCTAATAGTCCCTGCGACATTTTTAAGTTTAATTAATAACTCTTCAGCTTTACTTTGTTCAACTCTATCGATATCAATGACTACATAGCCAATTTTAGGATCCGTTTGTAGGTATTGAGACGAAATATTTAGACCTTGTTCGGCAAACAGAGTATTGATTGCGGTTAATACACCTGGTTGATTATGGTGAATATTGATAAATCGACTCGAACCTTTAGCCGGAATAGGTAAAGAGGCTTCAGGAAAATTGACAGCTGACAAGGTCGCACCTGTGTCGGAATATTTAGCCAATTTAGTTGCCACCTCGATACCAATGTTTTCTTGAGCTTCGCTGGTAGAACCACCTATATGTGGAGTGATAATGACATTATCGAATTCACATAATGGCGATTCAAATGGATCATTATTACTTGCTGGTTCGGTCGGAAATACATCAATGGCGGCACCACTAATTTTATTGGCTTTTAAAGCATCAGTTAATGCATCAAGATCGATAACTTTACCGCGTGATGCATTAATTAATATCGCACCTGATTTCATTTGATTGATCTCATTTTTGCTGATCATTCTGATTGTCGTCGGGTTTTCAGGGACATGCATACTGACAATATCACTCATTGCGAGTAATTCATTCATGGTTGCTATCTGTTTTGCATTACCTAAAGGTAATTTAGTCTCAATGTCATAAAAATAGACATTCATTCCCAATGATTCTGCTAATATACTTAATTGGCTACCAATGTGACCATAGCCAATAATACCCAAGTTTTTACCTCTAGCTTCATGGGATCCGGTGGCTATTTTATTCCATTTACCTTGGTGAGCTTGAGCATTAGCTTCAGGTACCCGTCTAAGCAATAATATGGCTTCGGCTAAAACAAGCTCAGCAACAGATCGGGTATTGGAAAATGGAGCATTAAAAACAGGAATACCTTTAACAGTTGCAGCATCTAGATCAACTTGATTGGTTCCAATACAGAAACAACCAATACCAGCTAATTTAGGTGCTGAGTTAATAATATCTTCGGTTAAATGAGTTCTTGAGCGAATTCCAATGAAGCGGACATCTTTTAAGGCTGTTTTAAGTTCGGTAGGCGATAAGGCGCTTTTAAGATATTCTATATTTGTAAAACCAGCGGATTTGAGTACCTCAACTGCACTAGGGTGAACACCTTCAAGTAATAAAAACTTATTTTCATCTTTGGTTAAAGCCTGAACGACCATCTTTTCCTCTCTTTCCATATACCACATCAATGCATAAAACTTTAATGATAACACTCAATTTAATTTGAACAACGGTTTAATGTTAACTCTTTAACACCTGAACTTGAACCGACTAATGCAATGTTTGCACCTCGGTTAGCAAACAAACCAACTGTGACGACACCCGGAATGTTATTAATATAATTTTCTAATTCAATTGGGTTTGTGATGACTAAATCATGAATGTCTAAAATTACATTGCCATTATCAGTCACAACACCTTGACGATAAATAGGTTTTCCACCCAATTTAAATAACTCTCGAGCAACGTAAGATCTAGCCATTGGGATGACTTCAATAGGTAAAGGAAATTTACCTAATACATTGACTACTTTAGATTCATCAACAATACAAACAAACTGTTTAGCTAATGCTGAAACAATTTTTTCGCGCGTGAGTGCAGCTCCACCACCTTTTATCATCTGCATCTGATAATTAATTTCATCTGCGCCATCAACATAAACATCCAAACTATCGACTTCATTACAATCAAGTACGGGAATACCATAGCTGAGTAGTTTTTGGGTAGAAGCTTCAGAACTTGAAACTGTTCCTTTAATTTGACCTTTAATCGTTGCTAAAGCATCAATAAAATGTGCGGCTGTTGACCCGGTTCCAACTCCGACTAAAGAGTTGGGTTTTACAAACTTTAAAGCAGACCAGCCGACCGCTTTTTTTAATTCATCTTGCGTCATGATATCACCGTAGTTTTAGATAATTTTTATTCAAAAAAATAAAATTTTGAAAGCAAAATTACTGAAGATATGGCATAGTAACCGTTTGGAAGGCAAAAATCATTAGTATTTTGATAAAATATATTAAGTTTTAGATCTATTTAATAAATTAGCCTGATCTAAAAGGTTTGAGAATTCAAGCAAAGATTCAATTATTCGTAAAGAGATTATGAAGCGTCCAGATTATAGAGCATTACAAGCATTAGATGCAGTAATAAAAGAGCGAGGTTTTGAAAGAGCAGCCGATAAATTGTGTATTACACAACCGGCGGTTTCGCAACGCATCAAGCAACTTGAAAGTTTTTTTGGTCAACAGCTTTTAGTCAGAACCATTCCTCCAAAAGCGACCAAGCAAGGCGAACATCTTTTAGGATTATTGCATCAAGTAGAATTACTTGAACAGCAATGGTTAGGTGATAACGATCAAAATCCGACACCATTGTCGTTATCGATTGCAATCAACGCGGATTCGCTTGCTACCTGGCTTTTACCAGCGCTAAAACCTGTGTTAGATAAAAATATTTTACGTTTTGATATACAAGTTAAAGATGAAGAACATACATTAGAATTATTGCGACTTGGTACGGTTGTGGCGGCAATCAGTATTCAAGCCAATCCATTACCGGGTTGTTTGTCAGATATGTTAGGTGCCTTAGACTATATTTTTGTTGCGTCGCCTGATTTTGCAAAAAAATATTTTCCTAATGGCGTTACTCGTTCTTCTTTGTTGAAGGCGCCTGCGGTAGCGTTTGACCATTTAGATGATATGCATCAAGCTTTTTTACAAGAGAATTTCAATCTTACGCCAGGAAGTGTCGTCTGTCATATAACCAGTTCCTCTGAAGCATTTGTTCAGTTGGCTAAACAAGGTTCGGCTTGTTGTATGTTACCAAAACTTCAAGTTGAACAAGAGTTAAAAACAGGTGAGCTTGTCAATTTGACTGAAGGTCTTTATCAAAGACGAATGCTTTATTGGCATCGATTTGCCCCAGAAAGTAGTGTGATGCAAAATATTTCTGAAACATTGATTCGTTATGCACAAAATGTGCTCTCTCAACCTCATAAATAATCGATTATATAAGCATATAAGATGCTAAAATAACATGTTAACTTTAAACGTTTGGATCAATTGTCATAACAACTAAAAGAGTCGATGCTATGTATCAACTAAAAAATGATCGTTATTTACGAGCTTTACAGTGTTTACCTGTTGATTACACGCCTGTATGGATGATGCGCCAAGCTGGGCGTTATTTACCTGAATATCGTGATTTAAGAGCTAAAGCAGGGGATTTTATGACGATGTGTCAAACTCCCGATTTAGCTTGTGAAGTGACTTTACAGCCACTGAAAAGATTTGATCTTGATGCCGCCATTATTTTTTCTGATATATTAACTATTCCTGATGCAATGGGTCTTGGTTTGTATTTTGAGACGGGAGAAGGTCCTAAATTTAAGCAATCAATTCAGTGTCTATCTGATATTCAGCGACTTCCCATTCCTGATCCAGAGCAATCATTAAGATATGTGATGGATGCCATTCGGCAAACCAAAAAAGAACTTGCCGGAAAAGTACCATTAATTGGATTTTCGGGTAGTCCGTGGACACTTGCTACTTATATGATTGAAGGTGGTAGCAGTAAAGCTTTTACTAAAATAAAAAAAATGCTATATAGTGATCCTAAAGCACTGCACCTATTACTTGAAAAACTGGCTAACAGTGTAGCTATATATTTAAATGCCCAAATTGAAGCCGGAGCGCAGTCGATAATGATATTTGATACTTGGGGTGGGGTACTGAGTCATCAAAGCTATCAAATGTTTTCATTAGATTATATGAAATTAATTCTATCGCAATTAAAACAAGGTAAAAAGAGTCAAGATATCACTTCTTATGTACCTGTAACCTTATTTACTAAAGGTGGCGGATTATGGTTAGAAAGTATTATAAACTCGGGATGTGATGCGATAGGTGTTGATTGGACGGTTGATCTAAGTAACGTGCCACAAAAAGGACAAATAGCGGTACAAGGTAATCTTGATCCTTCAGTCTTATATGCTGATAAGCTAATCATTGAAGCGAATGTAGATGCTGTGTTATCGGAATTTGGCTATCATAATGGGCATGTTTTTAATTTAGGGCATGGTATTCATCAAGATATTCCGCTAGAACATGTACAATATTTAATTGACGCGGTTCATCGTCAATCAAAAAGGTTTCATCATGATTAAAAACCCAATTCAATTAAGAATGGAAAAATTGCCTGAATGGCAACAACGATTATTTATGGTTTGTTTGTGTGAACGAATGTACCCTAACTTTGTTTACTACTGCAAACAAGTTGAAAATCAAGAAGATAGCAAAAATTACAAAAAAATACTTGATTTAATATGGGAATCCTTATTAGTCTATGATGTAAAAATAAACTTCGATTTACAGCTAGAAAAATTAGAAGCTATCATTCCGGTTTTTACTAATGAAAGCCCTTATATGGTCTATCCTGCTATTGATGCATGTCAGGCACTTAGCGAGTTGTTACACTCGTATTTAAGTGGTGATATTGCTGAACACACCGCTAAAGTAAGTAGTATATCAGCGACAACCGTTGCTGAATTTGAGATGACTAAGAACAATGTTTTACTTACTGAAAACGAACAAGAGCTTTTACCGACTGTGAAAGATGAATTTGATTTGCAATGGGACATTTTTCGTTTATTGCGTGATGAAAGTAACTCACCAGTAGATTTGATCAAAGGTCTTAAAACTGAAATTCGGATGGCAAAAATTAGTAATATTGGTGTTTTTTTGAGCGATTAAAGCGTTCAAGCCATGATTTTTTTACTTTTTAATAAATTTTTCTTTAATATTAGAGCAATATAGACTACATTTAACAATAATGTAACCTAAATGCTGTTTACAGGAGAAAAGTTAGTAAGTAGCTTTTCTTAATTATGTTAACTTTAACAATAAAATAAATATGTAAGGATATTTCCATGAATAAAACAGAACTTGTCGACGCAATTGCTAGTAAAGCAGATATTACTAAAGTTGCAGCTAAAACTGCGTTAGAAGCTACATTAGCGGCTATCACTGAATCATTAAAAGCTGGTGAACCAGTACAATTAGTGGGTTTTGGTACTTTCAAAGTTAATTCTCGTAAAGCACGCACTGGTCGTAATCCTAAAACAGGAAAAGAGATCAAAATTGCTGCAAGCAAAGTACCTGCTTTTGTATCAGGTAAAAGCTTAAAAGAAGCGATTAAATAATTCTCTTCTTTTCCTTTCTATCAATTTCATTGATGGAATTTGTCTTAAGGTCATAAAATTTTTTATGACCTTAATTGTTGGATATGCAACACAAGATTTAATCCGCCTGTAAACCTAGTATTTCCTTTAATTTTCAATTTAGTTGAATGTTAAACTGATCAAACTATAAGGTCGACTAACTTAGCATTTAATACATTGAGCAAATTTTGGGGAGTAATTTCAATTTCTAAACCGCGTTTTCCACCCGATACAAATACTGTATTGAATTGATTTGCTGTTAAATCAACAAGTGTCGGTAATAGTTTTTTTTGTCCAAAAGGACTAATTCCACCGACTAGATAGCCTGTTATTTTTTGTGCTAAATTGGGATTGGCTAAATCCACTTTCTTACAATTTAATGCCTTTGCTGCTTTTTTCAGATCCAAATGATATTTAACAGGTACAACACAAACTGCCAAAAATTTATCATTTCCATTCAAACAAACAACTAATGTTTTAAATACCTGCTCTGCTACCACATGTAAGTTAGGATCAAGTTTATTAATAGCTTCTAGTCCATATTGAGTCTCATTAGGAGCATGTTCATAATGATGAACATTAAATTTGATTTTTAACTTTTTTAGCAAACTGATAGCTGGCGTCATTATTATTATCCAAATGGTTAACCTTAGAAACTATCCCTACCAACTAAGTTGGTAGGGAAAAGTAATATTAAACAATTAAACCGTTATTACCATTTTGATTGTCATTTTGTTGGGGTGTGAATTGCTCATTTTGATTAACTGATAAAAAATAAATACGATAGAAAAAGCTAACCAAAAATATTTGTAAGAAGCAAGAATAGATGCTGAAAATGATACCTAATACTGTCATAACTATGAATGAAAATATTGATGTAGTGGCGATTTTATATAGGTATAAAGATAAAGCTAAAATAACAAAATATGATATTAAAGCAATTATGGTAATAAGTTTATTTTTAAATACTAACTTAAAGCTTATACTCATTTGTTCAAACCAACTTTTTTGTTGATTGGGATCGATAAGAGTAGTACAAAAGTAAATTATAAATATACTCAAAAAGATAAATAAAACTATAAATATAAGAGCCATTAAAAATAAAGTTAATTGTTTATTTAATATCAGGTTTAATACAAGAGATAATATTGATATAATAATAGAAGCCATTATCGTTATTACAATCATAGCTAAAAATGTCAGAAGAATTTTTATAAAGTTAGAAAAAAATTTCTCAATAAAAAATTTTGAATCAAATTTTTGTCCAAGATTAAAATTAGAAATGCCAGCACAAAATGCTGCCATCTGAATGCTAACCATTAAAAAAATAACAACGAAGAATGAACCATTGACTTGGTTAGGCTGAAAAGATATAGCATCAAAATTAAATAATGTGCTTGTAACAAAATAACTCATTAAAATAGCAAATAGCGTATATACTACTGAAAAAATTAGAAATTGTTTTAAACGATTTCGCATAAATGTAGTAGTGTCTTCTAACAAAGAAAAGAAACTTAAATTTGTTTTTAATTCCATGAAAAATACCTTATAGTTGGTTTATTTTATTAACATAATTGATATAAAGTGTTAAATCCTTTTATGATTGTAAAATTGAAATATCAGCAACACGTAAAAACAACTGTTGTAGAATTTTCAATAAAGCAAGACGATTGAGTTTTACTTTTTCATCTTCAACCATGACCATCACAACTTCGAAAAAAGCATCAATTGGTGTTTTAAGTGCTGCAAGTTCAACTAAAATATCTTGATAACGACCTTCGTTGAAATATGGAGCTAACTTATCTGACAAGATTGCAATCTGTTTTGCTAATTCTCCTTCTGCACCAGCTTCAAGCAGTGAAGCATTGATCGTATCAGGAATTTCTACGTTCGCTTTAGACAGTATATTTGATACCCGTTTATTTGCTTCTGCTAATGATGATGCTTCTGGTAGTGTTCTAAAATGTGTTACGGCTTTTACACGCGCATCAAAATCGGCTGGTTTAGTAGGATTAATAGCCAATACGGCTTGAATAGTATCAATGGTGAAACCAAGTTCTTGATACCAAGCACGAAAACGACCTTGCATAAAACTAACAATATCGGTTACAACATTTTGATTGTTTAATTTATCACCATATAGTGAAGTGGCAAATTCAGATAATGTAATAAGATCTAACGGTAAGTTTTTTTCCACAATGATTCTTAAAACACCAATAGCCGCACGTCGCAGCGCAAAGGGGTCTTTGTCGCCTTTAGGGTGTTGTCCAATACCAAAAATACCGGCTAAAGTATCCATTTTTTCAGCGATTGATACAGCGCTTGAAACAGGCGTACTTGGTAACTCATCACCTGAAAAACGAGGTTTATATTGTTCTTCTATGGCGGTGGCAACTTCAACACTTTCACCATCTTTAAGCGCTAAATAACGTCCCATAATCCCTTGCGTTTCAGGAAACTCGAAAACAGTGTTCGTGACTAAATCACATTTAGTCAATTTGCCTGCGCGTTTCGCTTGTGCTACATCTGCACCAATTTGCTCAGCAATGAAACCTGCCAATGATTCTATACGTAATGCTTTATCTTTTACTGTACCCAACTGTTGTTGAAATAACACTGTTTCAAGGCGAGGTAAGCGATCTTCTAAACGCTGTTTTAAATCTGTTTTATAGAAAAATTCGGCATCGGCTAAACGTGGACGAACCACTTTTTCATTACCGGCAATGACCACTTGCGGATCTTTTGACTCAATATTGGCAACAAAAATAAAATTCGGTAGTAATTTTCCTTGTTTATCATAAACAGGGAAGTATTTTTGATCGCCTTTCATGGTATAAACAAGTGATTCAGCAGGGACATCTAAAAATCGTTCTTCAAATTTTGCTGTCAAAACAACTGGCCACTCAACCAATGAAGAGACTTCTTCTAATAAACTGTCTGTTAAATCCGCTTTACCATTGAGTTTTGCCGCTGCAGCTTCTGCTTGTTGTTGGATGATTAATTTACGTTTATCATAATCAGCAATAACTTTACCGCGTTGTTCTAAAATTTCAGGATATTGATCGGCATTATCGATAGTAAACTCTTGTTCACCCATAAAACGGTGTCCACGAATCACCCGTGCGGAATCAATGTCTAAAATAGTACCAGGTACCAGTTCATCACCATATAACATCGTCACAGTATGGCTTGGGCGAATAAATTCAACTTGACGGGCTGCCCAGCGCATTGGTTTTGGTATTGGTAATTTGTTTAAAGCATTTTTCACCATATCACATAACAAATTGACAACCGGCTGTCCTTTTTGATTTTGTGTATAAGAAAGCCATTCCCCTTTATCTGTTTGTATTCGTTCTGCTTGATCAACCGTAATACCACAACCACGAGCCCAACCTTCTGCGGCTTTTGTTGGATTTCCTGCTTGATCGAATGCTGCACTTACTGCCGGGCCTCGTTTAACGATTTGACTATCAGGTTGAGTATCATTCAGATTTAATACTTTTAACGCTAATCGTCTTGGTGATGCATACCAAAGGACTTCACCGTGTTCTAAATTTGCATTATCCAGTTGTTCGATAAAATTAGCCGCAAAACTTTCAGCCAAAGTGCGGAGCGATTTTGGTGGTAACTCTTCTGTACCAATTTCCACTAAAAATGTTTTTTGCATAATATATATTCCTACTTAGATGATGCACTTTCGTTTGAAGGTGAATTTTGGCACATAGGGAAACCGAGCGCTTCACGTGATGCATAATAAGCTTCGGCGACCATTTTAGTTAATGTTCGGATACGTAATATATAGCGTTGTCGCTCAGTAACCGAAATGGCTTTACGAGCATCAAGTAAATTGAAACAGTGAGCAGCTTTTAAAATACGTTCATAAGCTGGTAAAGGAAGCGGCTTATCTAACTCAAGCAAAAATTTTGCTTCCTTTTCATGTTGTTCAAAACAGTAAAATAAGAAGTCAGTATTCGCATATTCAAAATTATAAGTTGATTGTTCAACTTCGTTTTGATGAAAAACATCGCCATAGGTCGTTTTACCGAATACTCCATCACTCCAAATCAAATCGTAAACACTATCGACGCCCTGAATATACATGGCTAGTCGTTCCAAACCATACGTTATTTCACCTGTTACTGGCTTACATTCAAGTCCACCGACTTGTTGAAAATAAGTAAATTGGGTTACTTCCATGCCATTTAACCACACTTCCCAGCCAAGCCCCCAGGCACCTAAGGTTGGGTTTTCCCAATTGTCTTCAACAAAGCGAATATCATTGATTGTTGGATCCAGACCAAGCTCTTTTAATGAACCTAAATAAAGTTCTTGGATATTATCGGGTGAAGGTTTTAAAATAACTTGGAATTGATAATAATGTTGTAGCCTATTTGGATTTTCACCATAACGACCATCAGTAGGGCGACGAGAAGGCTGTACATAAGCAGCATTAATTGGCTCAGGTCCAAGCGCACGTAAACAGGTCATTGGATGTGATGTACCAGCACCCACTTCCATATCTAAGGGTTGAATCACCGTACAACCTTGATTAGCCCAGTAATCTTGTAACGTAAGTATTAAACCTTGAAAGGTTTTGACATTAAACTTTTGCATGATGTTGTCTTTATGGTTGAATTGATTTTTTCGATTTTTAAAACAGTGCTGTATTTTATACTTTTTATTGATACTTGTGAAAGCCTAATTATTTCATCTTCCAATTATGTTATTTAACTATCTTAATATAGTTTACATTTTGCATCTTTACCCATTTGTAGGTATAGTGACACTATCATTATTGCTTGGTAATAAATCAAAAATAAAACGCCATGTCTATTTATCAAAAAATCATAGTTATTATTTTTATTGCGTTAATAAATGTTAAGTTTTCATATGCCGATGATAATCAGCGGCTTGAATCTGTGCGTCGTTCTATTGAAGAACAGGAAAATCGTATAGCACAACAAAATAGACAACGTATTGAGTTAGTCAAAGCACTTAAAGATCAGGAAACTGAAATTGCCAACTTACTGGTTTCAATAGAAAAAAACGACTTAACTTTAAAAAAATTGAGTCAAGAAATTACCGAATTGATTAAACAGATTGAGGAACTTAATCTTAAACAACAACAGCAACGTGATGTGTTAGCAAAACAGTTAGTGAATGTATTCAAAATAGGTAAAACATCCAGTTTAGAACTCGTTTTCTTGGGTCAAAAAAGTGAACGTAATGAACGTATCATAAATTATTACGGATACATTAATCGAGCAAGAGAAGAATTAATCAATGATTTAAAAAATACCCAATCACAGCTTGCCGAAAAAAAAGTTTCACTTTTGAAAAAGAAATCTTCCAAAAAAGCATTACAAGATAGACAAAAACAAGAACAAGTAGGTCTTGAGAAAAATCACCAAAATCGTAAAAAAACAATTAGTTCGCTTGAATCGTCAATGCAACAAAATCAACAAAAATTGGCACAATTACGCGAAAATGAAACAAAGTTACAAGCGAAAATTGCTCAAGCAGAAAGAGAAAGCCAACGTATTGCTGAAGAGGAAGCAAGGCAAGCAAAGGATATTCAAGAAAAACAGAAAAATGCTAATTACACGCTAAATTCTGATGAGCGAGCATTGATGGCAAGAGTCAGTGGTATAGGCAAACCACAGCATCAATTCAATTGGCCTGTGAATGGTAATGTTAAACATCGATTTGGTGAATCATTACAAGGCGAGTTATATTGGAAAGGTTTAGTCATAGATGCAAAAGAAGGCGTCAAAGTAAAAGCAATTACAGATGGAAGGGTATTGCTAGCGAGTTGGTTACAAGGATATGGTTTTGTGGTAGCACTTGAACATGGTAAGGGTGACATGAGTTTATATGGATATAATCAACGTGTTTTAGTCGAGGTTGGAGATAAAATTCAAACAGGGCAACCCATTGCTATTGTTGGTTCAAGTGGAGGACAAAATACTTCAGGGCTCTATTTTGAAATTCGTCGGGATGGTAAAGCCCTTGACCCAAGTGGATGGTTGAAATGATTAGTCGTATTATTATTTTAATAATTTTCAGTTTATTTGTTCTTAATAGCCCATTGGTTTTGGCATCAAATCTTGTAATTGTTATTGATGATTTTGGATATCGTCAACATAATGAAGAACAGATTATTTCCTTTTCACCCAATATAACGGTTGCGGTTTTACCGCATTCACCGAATGCTAAACGAATTGCTACGTTGGCTAAACAAAATGGTAATGATGTAATTATTCATTTACCAATGGCTCCCTTGGGTAAACAGCCATTAGAAAAAGATACCTTATATCCAAGTATGAATCAGGATCAAATCAGCCGAATAATTGATGATGCTGTTAAAAACGTTCCTTATGCGATAGGTGTCAATAATCATATGGGTAGTTTGATGACATCAGATTTAAAGGGTATGGAGCAGGTTATGGACGTGTTAAGCCATTATTCGTTATTTTTCTTGGATAGTAAGACTATCAGCAAAACACAAGTAAAACGAGCAGCAAGTAAGTATAACATTCCTGTCGTTGAGCGTGATGTTTTTTTAGATGATGAACAAAACGAACAAGCAATTACTCATCAACTTGATCAAGCCATTTATCTTGCACGAAAGAATGGATTTGCAATTGCAATAGGCCATCCTTACCCTCAAACAGTTAATGTATTAAGAAAAAAATTGCTGAATTTACCTGATGATATACAGCTTATGAAACTTAGTCATTTAGTCAACGCTACAGTTTTACATGAAGGATCTAAAATAACGTTTAAAGAGCTTCTGGAAAAATATCAACGATTATTTTATGAGATATACTATTTTTATATCTTGCAAGAATAATTATCTTTTTTCTAAAGTGCGATGACGAGTTTGAACTTGTTTATTTTTAGCTCGAAAAAACTCAGCTAATTGCTCTGCAATAAATACAGAACGGTGTTGACCTCCAGTACAACCAATGGCAATAGTTAAATAACTGCGATTATTTTTTTCTAACAATGGTAACCAATTTTCTAAATATTCCGCAGTTTTATACGTAAAATTGCTCACTTCATCATGTTTTAAAAGATAGTTTTTTACTGGCTCATCTAATCCAGTTAGCGGTCTTAAAGTTACATCCCAATGAGGATTAGGTAAAAAACGAACATCAAAGACAAAATCTGCATCCACCGGTAAACCATATTTAAAACCAAATGATTCAAAAATCATGGTTAATTCACGTTCTTTTTTACCTAAAATACGTGATCTCAATATATCTGTTAATTCATGCACAGAAAGATTATCAGTGTTAATCAATAAACTTGCATGGGATTTTAACGGTTCTAAATACTTTTCTTCCAGATCGATGGCTTCTTCAAGCGAAAACTGTTGATTAGCTAAGGGGTGAATGCGTCTTGTTTCACTATAACGTCGTATAAGTGTATTACGGCTGCAATCAAAAAAAAGAATTTCTGGAGAAACAGAATGCGGTAAACGTTGAAATATATCTTTATCGAAATCGAAATTGATAGGTAAATTTCGGATGTCGATACTAACAGCAACAGGGGTTTTATTATTTTTAAGTGAATCAGCTAATTGTGGTAATAAAGCAACGGGAATATTATCGACACAATAAAAGCCCATGTCTTCTAATGCTCGTAATGCAATCGATTTTCCTGAACCTGAGCGGCCACTTACTATTAGTAGGATCACAATATCAACTCCAATATAATTGATGCATTAAGTATATAACGTTTTCGTAAACTTGCAATTTAGAATACAAACAATAACGCAATAAACTAAATATTTTTTAATATTTCGCGTTTATTTCTTTAATCAATTGTTTAAGAGCTTGTCCTCGGTGTGAAATGTTGCTTTTCTGTTCTTTAGTTAGTTCTGCTGCGGTGCAATTTAATTCTGGTATGTAAAATAATGGATCATATCCAAAACCACCTTTACCTTTTAGTTCATTCAAGATTAAACCATTCCATTTACCTAAACAGATAATGGGCGTAGGATCGTTTTCATGACGCATAAAAACTAGAGCACAATAAAAATAAGCAGAACGCTTTTCTTGAGGAATGGGTTGTAATGCTTGAAGTAATTTCTGATTATTACTTTCATCATTTCCGTGCTCACCTGCATAGCGTGCAGAATAGATACCCGGTTGACCATTGAGTGCCTCCACAACTAACCCTGAATCGTCGGCTATGGCGGGTAATCCCGTTAATTTTGCGGCATATCTTGCTTTTATTATGGCATTTTCGACAAATGTTAAACCTGTTTCATCGGCATCAGGAAGATTAAACTGACTTTGTGCAACGATATCAAAACCCGCATCAGCCAGCAAATTTTGTAGTTCATTGACTTTGCCTTGATTATTGGTTGCTAAAACTATTTTTTGCATAAAAGGTTCCTTAACCTATTGGCTTAATATTCAATCTGATTTATTAAAATTAATTTAGTGTTGTTGAATTCATTTATTAAAATTCAGGATCACAAGTAAAAGTCATGTTTTCACCTGTTTTAGGATGATTAATTGTTAATAATTGTGCATGCAATAGTAATCTTTTTGACATCGAGAATGCTTCAGGATGAGCATAAAATTTATCCCCTAAAATTGGATGACCAATAGCTTGCATATGCACACGCAGTTGGTGAGAACGCCCCGTAAATGGGAATAATTTAATGCGAGTTGTATTATCGGGGTTTCTTGTAATAACTTGATACTCTGTTAATGCATGTTTGCCATTTTCCATATCTACCATTTGTCTAGGTCGATTAGGCCAATCACAAATCAGTGGTAATTCAACGGATCCGTTGTCTTGCTCAACATGCCCATATACAACTGCTATATAGGTTTTTTTAGGAATACGTTCTCGAAATTGTTTTTTAATTTCTCGATCGGCAAGTTTAGATAATGCAGCAACCATAATTCCACTGGTTGCCATATCTAAACGATGTACCGATTCAACATAACTAAATTTTTGCTGCAAACGATGAATGATACTATCAATAAATTGTGGTTTATTGCCAGAAACCGATAAGATTCCCGGTTGTTTGTTGACAACAACGATATGATCATCTTGATATAAAATTGACAGCCAAGGATCAGTAGGGGGATGATATTCCAAAAGCATTTAAATATGACAATTAATAACTAAAATTGCCACATATTCTAACAAACTCAACAAAAAGTGCCAGTTCTATAAATAGCTTACTTATGCCATGTTGATTCTTTAGGTGTAAATAGCTGTATAAACAATATTATAAGCCCAACAATAAGATAACACGCAAAAATAATGATCATCCATTGTGACATTTCAATCGTTAAAAAAGACCAAATTTTTTCTGAACAAGAACCATAAGCATTAAATACCTCTGGTAACCAAGTATCTAAAGGTAACCATGATGGAAATTCAGCTTTAATTGAACAAGTATCTCCAAAACTAGGTTCGAATTGTAGGTGCGCATGGAATTTAGCTAACTGGAACCCTTGAAGTGCGCTAATAAGCCAAACGAAAATGCCAACTAAGCGAAAAGAGGTTTTGCGTGGAGCCAGAAATCCAATAATACTTCCTAACATTATGCCAAAAATCGCACAACGTTGGTAAATACATAAAGTGCAGGGTGCAAGACCTAAATTATATTGGAAATGAAGTGCTGTTAATTCAAAAATAACGGTTGAAAGAAACAGTAAAAACCAAGCAAATCTTCCACGTGAATATTGATTAAGCAGTGATAACATACTATTTTATTCCTTAAGAATCCGTTATAATTGATTATCTTTTAATATAACGAAAAAAACCATCTCTTTATCATTAAGAATAGTGTAGATTATTTAAGATTAATGTAAACGACTTTTACTCATAGTTATGATTATCCAGATTTAAAAAAGACACGAAAAAAACTGAAAAGGATAAAGAATCACTTATTTTTCAAATAGATTAGGAAAACGAATTTATCCTCCTAATTTCTGATAAAGAAGAATCAAACATCAACTTTAGCAAATTAAATTATTTTATAAAGGTAATTTTATTAAAAAAAACATAACAGTGATTTAAAAAATAAATTAAATAGTGAAGCGCCAGAAATACTATTTAATATAGGTTTACTAAATTTTAAATTAAATTCACAAAGACAACTAATCATTTGAATAATAATTAATTAATTTCTGGTAATAGTGAAATTTGAAAGATAATATAATATTACAACTAAGTAAGTTTGTTTATATTTTCCTTCAAATGATAAAAACATGATATTAAATATTGAATTGTTCAGTTTCTATTACTATTCATTATGAAGAATTATTTCTAAATAAATAGAAAAATGATGATAATGATAGAGCAAGTTATTTTAATGATTTTGAAAAAAATGAATAGATTAAATAATAATTATGAAAGTTTAGATTATTATTGGGAAGTAATTATAGAAGAGTTATAACTAACATGCACACAAACTCCCCTCAAAAAAAATTGAATGTTACTTTTGTGACGATATCTGAAGAAAATGCGACTCAACGTATTGATAACTTTTTAGTCACCTATTTGAAAGGTGTACCAAAAAGCATGATCTATCGTATATTACGCAAAGGTGAAGTGCGGGTAAATAAAAAACGTATTAAACCAGAGTACAAATTAAATATTGGCGATGAAGTTCGCATTCCTCCAATTCGAGTTGCTGAAAAAGCCACACCCGAAATCTCAACAAAATTAAATAAAGTGGCTGAATTAGAGAAGGCAATTATTTATGAAGATGAGGTAATTTTAGCTATCAATAAACCTTCGGGAATTGCTGTGCATGGTGGCAGTGGCTTAAGTTTTGGTGTGATTGAAGGATTACGAGCATTAAGACCTGAAGCAAAATTTTTAGAGTTAGTGCATCGAATCGATCGTGAAACATCAGGGGTGCTGCTAATTGCTAAAAAACGCTCTGCATTAAAAGCGTTGCATGAACAGCTTCGTCTTAAGCAGATGCAAAAAAACTATTTGGCATTAGTGAAAGGTAATTGGTCTTCTGACTGTAAAGTGATTCAAGCACCATTGCTGAAAAATGTGCTTAAAAGTGGTGAACGCGTTGTGAAAGTTGATAAAGAAGGGAAACCTTCAGAAACGCGTTTTAAAGTTGAAGAACGATTTGAGTTTGCCACTTTGATAAAAGCCAGTCCGGTAACAGGCCGAACCCATCAAATTCGGATTCATACCCAATATGCTAATCATCCGATTGCTTTTGATGATCGTTATGGTGATCGTCAATTTGATGCATTATTATCACATACTGCACTTAACCGTCTATTTTTACATGCGGCGAGTGTTAAATTTATTCATCCTAAAACTCAGCAAGAAATGCTATTACAAGCCCCAATGGATGCCACATTGCAAGCTTGTTTAACTCAACTTAGAAAAGATAAATTTAAATAAACATAATTTAAAAAATAAATAAGGTAGTTAGCACCAATGAAAGATATCAATTTATATTTAATTAGACACGGTCAAACGGAATGGAATATTAAAGATCAAATGCAAGGATCACAAAATTCTCCCTTAACCGAAGAAGGAATTTTGGGTGCAAAGGTAACAGGAAATTATCTTAAAAATGTTCCTTTTATACAGGCTTATTCGAGTAACCAACAGCGTGCAATGGAAACTCGAGACTATATAATTAATGAAAATGTAAATCTTATTCCAACTGCTGAACTTCAGGATCTATGTGAAATGGATTTTGGTATTTGGGAAGGGAAACACGTGCCAACATTGAAAAAAACGTTTCCTGAATTTAACACTTATCTCACCGATCCTGCTAATTTTGATGCATCGGTGAATAAAGGTGAAAATTACCAACAAGTTTTAGCACGTATGGAGCGGGCATTAAACACAATTATCGAAAATACCAAGCAAGATACTGGTAATATTTTAGTTGTTTCACATGGAACGGTTTTAAGAATTTTGCTTTGTGTTTTAAACGGTGGAGATTGGCGTTTACATCGAAATGAAGATTACTTCCCTAGAATGTTAAATACGAGTATTAGTTTAGTAAATTATAAACAAAACGATAATCAATCAAAAGGGGAATTTACAGTCAAATTTTTCAATAATGTTGATCATTTAGCGTGAGTTGAAATAAGAGCTTAAACTTAGCTAATCTGACTAATGTAGATAGTAACATTAGTCAGAAATCATTAAAATATTCTATCTTTTATAAACACTATAACGCTTTTGTAGTTGTTTTAATTGATTAATCCGTGCATTAATCTTGGCGGTCATTATTTGGTCGCCTTTTGCTTTGTTTTTAGTACTTTCAAGTAGGTTGATGGCTTCTTGAAATTTACCATCTAAAGCAATTTGCTCAGCTCGTGCACTCATTTGTTGTACTACTGATTTTAAACCGCCATAAGCTTTAATCAGCTCTTCCCAACCATTTTTATCATCGTTATGATCATGAGTGTATCGATGAAGCAAGCTAACAGCTTGTTGATAATTTCTATTTTTTATATATGCAGCGGCTAGATTTAACTGTAACGTGGTACTGTTAGGGGATTTTTTTAACGCATTTTGTAAGCGAGTAATTGCCACACTACTATTATTGAGTTCTAAATCTATATCTGTCATTAAATCGATAAACCAAATATTACTAGGATCGTTATTTAATAAAGGTTCAAGTTGCTGTTTGGCCTCTTTATAATTTCCTGTTTTATATTTGGAAAGAGCAGCGCAATAGACTAAAGCTATGTTACTCGATTCATTATTTAATTTTTTATAATCTTCGACTAACAGTTTTGCAGTATTTCCATTTTTACCAAATAAAATAGCTAATCGTGCCTTAGCAAGATAGTAACTAAGAGAAGATTTGATATTTTTTTTACTATACTGTAGTGAACGATTGCGAATATCAGTTAAACGACTATTTGGTAATGGGTGTGTCAATAAAATTTCAGGAGGCTTGCTGCTAAAACGTGTTTCGTCAGCAAGTTTTTGCAAAAATTCTGATGATGCATAAGGATCGAATCCTGCTTTTACCAATGTTCTGAGACCAACCCGATCTGCCTCTTGTTCATTACTTTGAGTAAAGCTAATCATACTTTGTGCAGAACCGGCTATTGTACTGGTCATTGCTGCCATACCTGCTTCTGGGCTTGCTAAAGTTAATAGTATAGAACCTAAAGTTGCCCCCCAAACATAGGGACTATTTCGGTTTTGAGCTTCCATTGAACGGGCTAAATGTCTTTGTGTAACGTGACCGATTTCATGAGCCATAACTGAAGCAAGTTGACTTTCATTGTCCGTATCTAGTATTAATTTAGAGTGAACGACAACATTTCCACCAAAAAAAGCAAAAGCATTAAGAACATCGCTTCGCATAATATAAAAATGAAAAGGAGTTTGTACCGAATCTGCTTTTGAAACTAATTTATAACCTAAATCATTGATATATTGGTTTAAAACTGGATCGTCTAGAATAGGGGCATCTGCGCGTAACATTCGCATATAATAATCACCCATTTCCAATTCTTGACCTATAGTTAACGTGGACACAGCAGCTGTACCAATATCAGGTAAGCTAATGTTATCCGCATAAACGAATGATGCATTTTGCAATAATAATGATGTCGATAATAAAAATGCGATTGTTTTTTTTAACATTATTTTATTCCATAGGGATAACAAAATCGATTAACAATTATTTTAGCTGAAAAAAAAGACAATATCACTTTGTATTTTCGATTACTTATTATATAAATTAAATGTCAATAACATGATTTTATGCCATGTAAAATTTGATCTTAAATTATAATTAGCTATTGAAATACGGCAGAGCGAATTTTTTCGATATCAACCGTTTCAAGATATTTTTTGATATTGGGATAAACATTGTAGTGATGACCGAATTCAGCTTGCATTAACTCATTAATTGCTTGAGATTTAGTCCAATTTTCAAAAACCAAACGGTACATAGCAATAGTGACACCGGTACGATCACTGCCTTGCCAACAATGGATTAATATTGGTTTAGGGGAGGTATGAATTGCTTTCATTACTTGGATCATTTTCTCATCAGTAATATCACCTGCACGCATTCGAATCCAAACTTCTGACATCTGTGTCTTTTCGACTAACTCTCGATCGCTGTGAAATAGCCGTAAATTTATAATGGTTTTGAAGCCAAGTTTATCAAGATATTTAAATTCAGTTATTGAAGGTTGTTCTGAGCGAAAGATATCGTTAGACACTTGATGAAAATTATCTGGTAATGGATATTCAGAATTAGACTTAGATTGACAGCCAATGAGATTTAGACTCATACAACACAGCAGTAGTAGACTTATCACAATCGTTGTAATACGGTTATGACCCATTTTTAACTGTTGTGTTGTATTTTGCATAACTAATTATCTGAACATGTTTATTTAAACAATTTGAAGACGTTCTTTAATAAATGTCATCAATTCATCGATTTTTACTAGCGTTTTTTCACCACCAGCACGGTGTTTATATTCGACTTCACCATTTTCAAGATTGCGTTCACCGATGACAAAAGTATGCGGAATACCAATGAGTTCGGCATCAGCAAACATCACTCCTGGTCGCTCTTTACGATCATCAAAGAGTACTTCAATACCTGCTGATTGTAGATCTGCATAAAGCTTTTCAGCAGTGGCTTGTACTTTTTCAGATTTATGCATATTCATTGGAATTATGGCAACAGTAAAAGGCGCAATTGCGTCAGGCCAAATAATCCCTCGATCATCATGGCATTGTTCAATTGCAGCGGCAACAATTCGGCTAACCCCAATACCATAACAGCCCATAATCATGACATGGTTTTGACCATCTTCCCCCTGAACAGTGGCTTTCATCGCTTGAGAGTATTTGGTGCCTAATTGGAAAATATGTCCTACTTCAATACCACGTTTAATCTGTAACGTTCCTTTACCATCAGGGCTAATATCGCCTTCAACCACATTACGAATATCTTCAATACGAGGTAAAGCGACATCTCTTTCCCAATTGATGTTAAAGTAATGTTTATGATCAATGTTGGCACCAGCACTAAAATCACTCATCACTGCGACATCTCGGTCAATGATGATTGGCATATTAAGGTTTACCGGTCCTAATGAGCCTGGCCCTGCATTCACTATCGCACGAATTTCATCTTCAGTTGCAAATTCAAGCGGTGATGCCACAATATCAATTTTTTCCGCTTTGATTTCGTTCAACGTATGATCACCACGGACTAATAAAGCCACCAGTTGGTGCCCACTCTCTTTAGTCGCCTTAACCATGAGTGTTTTAACTGTTTTTTCAATGGGTAAATTAAATTGTGCAACTAATTCATCAATCGTTTTGGCATTAGGTGTATCAACCAGTTCCATCGCCTTAGTTGGTGCAGATCGGCTTTGCGTAGGTGCTAATGCCTGTGCCATCTCAATATTAGCGGCGTAATCAGATTCAGTTGAAAAGACAATATCATCTTCACCACTGTCGGCTAATACTTGGAACTCATGCGACCAGTTGCCGCCAATAGAGCCCGTATCAGCTCGTACCGCTCTGAAATTTAAGCCTGCACGAGTAAACACTGCACTGTAGGCTTTATACATATCATCATAGGTTTCTTGTAAAGATTCTTGTGAAGTATGAAACGAATATGCATCTTTCATAATAAATTCACGAGAACGCATTACACCAAATCGAGGGCGGACTTCGTCACGAAATTTGGTTTGAATTTGATAAACATTAAGCGGTAACTGTTTGTAGGAACTCACTTCATTGCGTAGTAAGTCAGTGATCACTTCCTCATGGGTTGGACCTAATACAAAATCACGATCTCCCCGGTCTTTGATACGTAATAATTCCGGACCATATTGTTCCCAACGGCCACTCTCTTGCCAAATATCAGCAGGTTGCACAACTGGCATTAACACTTCAATTGCCCCTGCTTTGTTCATCTCTTCCCGAACAATATTTTCAACTTTTTTAAGTACACGATAACCAGTGGGCAGCCAAGTATATAATCCTGCGGCAACTTTACGGATCATGCCGGCACGTAACATTAATTGATGGCTTATCACTTCAGCATCTGCTGGAGTCTCTTTTAATGTAGAAAGAAGATATTTACTGGTTCGCATAAATTTATCCTGAAAAAAATAATGTACTAATGAATATACTAAAATGTGAGCTAGTTTAGCAGTCCGTCGCGTAACACTAAAGTAATTTTATGCGTAATTGTTGTAATCGACAAAAATTATTTATAAATTTAAGCAAATAAAGAGAGATAAAATGAAAATTAATAACCTGACTCAGGTGCATATCTTCGTTTGGCAAAATTTTTTACGATTTAAATTGAAAGCTTGATTCTATACTTGATTATGCCATGGTTAACGCCATAATATAGCCATTATCTTTGATCAAATTGTTATTCTTACTTTAATCGACGTTAACCGTATAAAGGAAACAAATGGCTTCAGTTTTTGAGATATTTAAAATTGGTATAGGTCCTTCAAGTTCACATACTGTTGGACCAATGCGAGCAGGCAAAGCATTTATCGATGAGTTAATTGATAATGGTCAAATGCCTGTTGTAACTAAGATTATTGCCGATGTCTATGGTTCATTATCTTTGACAGGTAAAGGGCATCATACTGATATCGCTATCATTTTAGGGTTAGCGGGTGAAAAACCCGATACCGTTAATATCGATGACATTCCTATTTTGATTAAAAATATGAATCAAAATAAACGGTTGCCTATCTATAATGGTCGTTATGAAATAGCGTTTTCAAGTGAAAATATTCTATTTCATTCTACTTTTTTGCCTAAGCATGAAAATGGTATGACTTTAACGGCTTATCAAGGTGAGCAAATACTTGCTCAAGCCACTTATTATTCGGTCGGTGGTGGTAAAATTGTAGAAGATACGCAGTTTGGTCAACAAGATCAAAACACGATTGCCTTTCCTTATCCTTTTTCTTCGGCAGCTCAACTTTTGCAACACTGCGATGAAAACTCACTATCGATATCAAGCATTCTGTTTAAAAATGAGTTACAACTCCATTCGCAACAGGAAATTATCAACTATTTTACGTTGGTTGGACAAACCATGTTAGATTGTATTAAGCGAGGTATCCACACCGAAGGTTTATTACCGGGTGCATTAAAAGTACCTCGTCGAGCGAATGCACTTTACCGACAATTATCAACCAGTAAAAATGATAATGATCCGATGATTATTATCGATTGGATAAATATGTTTGCCTTAGCGGTCAGTGAAGAAAACGCCGCAGGTGGGCGGGTAGTGACAGCGCCAACTAATGGGGCTTGCGGTATTATTCCTGCGGTGCTTGCTTATTATGATAAGTTTATTGATCCTGTATCTCCTGATACCTATGTTCGGTACTTTTTAACCTGTGGTGCAATTGGGCTTTTATACCAAAATAATGCTTCTATTTCGGGGGCTGAAGTAGGTTGTCAAGGCGAGGTGGGAGTAGCTTGTTCAATGGCGGCAGCTGGACTTGCGGAATTACTGGGTGGCAGTCCTGAACAGGTGTGTATGGCGGCTGAAATTGGTATGGAACATAATTTAGGTTTAACTTGTGACCCTGTTGATGGTCAAGTACAAGTCCCTTGTATTGAACGCAATGCGATTGCTGCTGTAAAAGCGATTAATGCGACTCGTATGGCATTAAGACGAACAACTGCCGCAATTGTATCTCTTGATAAAGTAATAGAAACCATGTATGAAACGGGTAAGGATATGAATGCTAAATATCGTGAAACCTCACGTGGAGGGTTAGCAATAACGGTACATTGTAGTTAATATTTAAATTCATTATAAAGTAGAGATCTTAATTTAATGATATAACTATTAAATGTATATGTAGCAGCATGGTTACGCTAACGATGTAATAGTATTTTTGTAGCAATTCTGCAAGTAAATGCAAAGCGTAAAACTGAATTAATTAGGAGAGTGTTAAGGTAATATCGTATATAAAAACAGGGAATGTATTTTATGCTTGTTTGGTAGACAATGTGAATATCCATACCTAACAAGCATAAAAGTTTAGTTAGATTAAGTCTTGATCTTCCTGCTCTTTTAATTGTTGTTTTGCTAATCTGTCCAAAATCTTTTTATGAATACCACCAAATCCACCATTGCTCATAATTAATATTGCATCTGTTGGTTTTGCTGACTTAACAATCATTTCGACTAATAAATCAATATCTCCTGACCAATAAGCGGGTTGAATACAAGCATCAACAACATCAACGACTAACCAAGGTAATTGTTCTGGTTGAAAGATGAAAACTTCATCAGCACGACCTAAGGACGGCGCTAATTCATCTTTTGATATGCCTAATTTCATCGTGTTTGAGCGTGGTTCTAAAACAGCCAAAATACGGCGATTAGCACCAATTTTACTGCGAAGTGCTTCTAACGTTGCTAAAATAGCCGTAGGATGATGAGCAAAATCATCATAAATTTCAATATTATTGAATTCACCACAAAGTTCTAAACGGCGTTTAGCATTAACAAATGAGCTTAGTGCTGAACAAGCATCAGCCGGTTGAATACCGACATTATGGGCAGCAGCAATTGACATGAGTGCATTATGCATATTGTGTTCACCAACCAAAGAATACTCTACTTCGCCGACTTTTTGACTATTGTAATAAACAGCAAAGTGACTTGCATCATGGTTAATTCTTTGGGCTAACCAACCTGTTTCTGATTCAGTAAAGGTTTGCTCACTCCAACAACCTTTGGCTAAGACTTGTTTTAAATTCACATCATCTTGTGGGGAGATAACTAGCCCTTTACTTGGCACTAAACGTACTAAATGATGAAATTGTTTTTGAATCGAATTGAGGTCATCAAATATATCAGCATGATCAAACTCTAAATTGTTCATAATAAGCGTTTTAGGGCAATAATGCATGAACTTAGAACGTTTATCAAAAAATGAACAATCATATTCATCCGCTTCAATAACGAAGAATTTGCCGTCGCCTAATCGAGCTGAAACATCAAAGTTACCGGGTACTCCACCAATAACGAAACCTTGCTGATATCCCTGTTTTTCTAAAATCCAATTGACCATCCCCGCAGTAGTCGTTTTTCCATGAGTTCCGGCTACTGCAATAACCCAGCGATCACGTAATACATTATCGTGTAACCACTGTGGCGCAGATATATAAGGAATATTATTATTAAGGATGTACTCAACACAAGGATTGCCTCTAGATAATGCATTACCCACAATGACTAAATCCGGAGTAGGGTTAGTAAGTTGTGATGGATCATAACCTTCAATGATATCAATATGCTCTTTTTGTAAAAGCGTGCTCATAGGCGGGTAAACATTTTTATCCGAACCGGTAACTTTATGACCAAGAGAACGGGCTATTAATGCAATTCCTGCCATAAATGTACCACAAATCCCAAGAATATGAATATGCATTTTTAGTCCTCAATCTCTACAAATTATGTTAATAAAATAGTTTTCAATCTTTATCACATCAAAAGGTAATTTGATGTAATTGTTAGATATTCTGTGAATTATAATCGATTTTGATCACTTATGCGATAGGCCACAAATATCTAATCAGTAATTTTGCTGCTTGATTTCCACGAAATTCATCTATATCTAAATGATATACAATTTTGGCTTGTTTAATGGAAAAATCAGGCCATTCAAGCCGATTAACATTAAAAGCAATACCATCAATGATGGGACCACCATTTTTAGGTTCTAAAACCAATTTAAGATGTTTATCTGCTAATAAACGTTGTTGATGAATAATAAATTCACCGTCAAAAAGGGGTTCTGGAAAACCTTCGCCCCAAGGACCTGATTCTTTTAATTGTTTGGCAATAGAATAATTGAAGTCTTGCTCATTTATTTCGCCATCTGTTTCAATAACGGATTCTAATAACTCATCATTTATTCGTTTAAGTAGTAATGCTTCAACACATGCACTAAATTGTGATAAGTTTTTCTCATGTATTGTTAATCCCACCGCCATCGCATGCCCACCAAAACTTACCATCAGGTCTGGATGTGTATGGTGTAATTCATCAAGTAAATCACGTAAATGAATACCTTTTATCGAGCGTCCGGAGCCTTTCAAAAAGCCATCTTGAGTAGAAGCAAATGAAATAACTGGGCGATAATATTTATCTTTTAAACGGGAAGATAAAATCCCAATAATACCTTGATGCCACTCAGGGTGATGAACGACTAAAAAATGAGGAATTGATGTTTTTTTCTTCTCCATTTTTTCGATAAAAGACAACGCTTCTTTATGCATTGTCTGCTCAATTAATTTACGGTCATTATTTAGATTATCGAGGTCGGTAGCTAAATTAAACGCTTTATCATAATTGTCGCAAAGTAACAGATCTACACCAAGAGACATATTATCCATTCTTCCTGCAGCATTTAATCTTGGTGCAATGTAGAATGCTAGATCTGTAGCACTTAACGTACTCCCTTCTTTTTTGGCGACCTGCAATAATGCTTTAATGCCTTCACAGCAATGACCAAAGCGAATTCGACTTACTCCTTGGTGAACTAAAATACGGTTGTTATGATCCAATTTAACAACATCGGCGATGGTGCCCAACGCAACTAAATCTAGTAAATTTGCAATATTATATTCAGTTATCTGATTATCATTAAACCAGTTTTCTTGCCTTAATTTTGCTCTCAGTGCTAGCATAAAATAGAATGCGACACCGACCCCAGCCAAATGTTTAGATGGAAAGGTACAATTAGGTAAGTTAGGATTAACAATGGCATTAGCCTGAGGTAATTGTTCAGGACATAAATGATGATCGGTAATAATGACTTTTAAATTAGCTTGTTTAGCAAATTCGACTGCTTCATAAGCTGAAATGCCATTATCAACAGTAATAATCAAATCTGTTTTTAATAAAATCGCTTTTTTTACCACTTCTATGCTTAAACCATAACCATCTTCAAATCGATCTGGGATAATATAATCAACAGATTGGCATCCCATCTGCTTTAGTGCTCTGACAGTCAATGCAGTACTTGTTGCACCATCAGTATCAAAATCACCAACAACCATAATTCGTTGCTGATTTTTCATGGCAGAATAGACAATCTCAACAGCATCATCCATGCCGTTTAATTTATCATAATTATATAAATTCCGAGTGGCATAATCGATTTCTCTACTTGATGACACACCGCGTAAAGCATAGATCCGTTGCAATAATGGCGGTATATCTTTCGAAAATTCGGGAAGTAATTCGGGTAATTTACGATGTATTATTTTAGTTTTATTCATATTTTCAATGTTAGCGCCAATGCGCTAACATACTTTTCTATAATAAATTTAAGCTATAATTTTTTACGATTAGTTATCAGTTTTCTTCAAAATTTCGATTAATTTATCTGCAGGCACATAACCAGCAACAAGTTGTCCATTAGGTAAAACAATTGAAGGCGTACCACTTATACCTAATTGTCGACCAACATTAAATTGCTGAGTGACATAAGGTACTTTGCTAGCTGCTGGTGTAATTGCTTCGCCTTTATACGCTTTATCAAAAGCAGCTTTACGCTTACGATTCGTTACACTCCATATTGATTGCATGTTTTTGCCAACATCACTTTCTGCACCGGCACGAGGAAAGGCAAAATAATGTACAGAAATGCCTTTATCTAAATATTGATTTATATTTTCGTGCAATAATTTACAATAATGGCAAGTATAGTCAGTAAATACATAAATCACATATTTTTCATTTTTGGCTTTATAAACAATAGCATCTTTTTCAATTGTTTTAATTAAATCCAAATTACTGCTATTAGCAATATTTTTAGGCTCATTTCCTTCAACATTATAGATAGGTCCTTGAGTCAAATATTTACCATCGTCAGTGATATAAAAGATTCCTTCAGGAGTCAAAACACTTTTTAATCCTTCTACTGGACTATTCGTGATTGTTATATCTTTGAATCCAAAACCGAGTTTACTCATGGTATTAGCTATTTCATTATTACCTGCTAACACCGAACTTGAAATTAACGCTAAACCTAAAACTAATTTTTTCATTTACTTACCCTTATTGATTAATTCCTATGCTCGAGGATGATGTTTGCTATGTAATTGCTTTAATCTTTCTGTTGCAACGTGAGTATAGATTTGTGTTGTCGATAGACTACTATGACCCAATAACATTTGAACAACGCGCAAATCAGCCCCATGATTAAGCAAGTGAGTAGCAAAAGCATGACGAAGTACATGAGGTGAAAGTGCTTCAATATTTATGTCAGCTAGTATGGCATAATATTTTATTCGATGCCAGAATGTCTGTCGTGTCATTTTTTTTCCAAGTCTACTTGGAAAAAGCACATCGACTGGACCCGATTTAAGTAAATCATCGCGTCCATATTTAAAATAGTATTCTAACCAATAAATAGCCTCTTCACCAAGTGGTACCAAACGTTCTTTATTCCCTTTACCTATTACCCGAATAACACCTTGTCGTAAGCTAATGTCACTAATTTCTAAACTTACTAATTCTGTTACCCGTAAACCTGTCGCATAAAGAACTTCTAACATAGCTTTGTCTCGAAGCTCTATTGGATCTTGAGCATTAGGAGATTCGAGCAAAGCTTCAACTTGTGATTCGGTTAAATCTTTAGGTAATTTTTTTGGTAATTTAGGTGAGGATAGGACAGCTGAAGGATCATCAGTGCGATAATTCTCTTGATATAAGAATTGAAAAAAACGTTTTGTTGCACTCATCAGTCGTGCGGTGCTACTTGCTTTATAACCATCGGCAACTCGTTGCATTAAAAAATCTTGCAAATGAGTTGTGTTTGCAGTAATAAAATTCACATTTTTCAATTGTAGCGATTGATTGAGTGCCAATAGATCGAGTTTATAAGATTCTATGGTATTTTCCGCTAAATTTCGTTCTAACCATATGGCGTTGAGAAATTCTTCAACAAGCTTTTCATTGTGAGGTCGAATGTGGTCTTTGGACACCAAAATTATCTCTACATTTAAAATATAGAAAATATTATATACTAAATTAGCGATAAGTTGCAGTATCGCTCACATTGAATAATGAATATCACATTATCGATTTTAACGTAAAATAGTAGGTTACTTGATAGGTTTAATATATACTTATCGTTTTATCAAATTTTTAGATGTATTAACATGTTAAAGCGAAACATTTACCTTTTCATCGCTGTTTATACTTTATTTGTCATTGGTATTGAAACATATGTTTATTGGCATGCTCGACTTCGTCCATGGCAACCGGGTACACCGATTGGTCGAATAATATTTTATTATAGTTTTTTTACTGTTCTTTCCAATCTAATGTTAGCGATAAGTTGTCTATTTTTAACCTTTAAACCTAACTGTAATCGTTATAGCTTTAATGTTATTCGGTTAAATGGTTTGGTCGGTGTGATTATTACCGCAATAATTTATAACTCAATTTTACGCGGTATTCATCAGCCGCCAAATAGTTTATTGCGATTTACAAATGAAAGTTTACATGTTGTTATTCCTATATTAGGTATTTTGAGTTGGCTTATTTGGGGACCATTCAGACGTATCAACACCAAAGTTATTATTGGTTCGATATTATCAATGATAACGTATGCTATTTACATCTTCGTTCGAGGTTATTTTACACATCAATATCCATATCCATTTATCAATATTGATAAAATAGGTTATATAAAAGCATTATATAATGTGAGTAAAGTGCTATTATTATTTGGAGGATTAACTTTCTTATTATGGTGTATTGACCGTTTAAGGAGATAAAAATGAAACTATATATTTATGAACATTGTCCTTTCTGTGCACGAGCAAGAATGATTTTTGGTTTGAAAAATATACCAGTTGAAGAGCACATATTACTTAGTGATGATTCGAAAACACCTCAAAGTATGATCGGCGAAAAAATGGTTCCGATTTTGCAAAAAGATGACGGTAGCTATATGCCGGAAAGTCTAGATATTGTTCATTATATTGACAATAATTTTGGAGACAAACCAATTTTAGTTGGGTCACAATCTTCTGAAATATCAGCGTTAATTAAGCAATTACAACAATATGATTATAAATTAGAGTGTCCTCGCTATATTAAACTCGGTTTAGCGGAATTTGCAACACAACATGCAATTGATGATTTTGTTGCTAATAAAACCAAAAAAATAGGCTCATTTGATGAGTGTCTTGAACAAACCGATGAATTAGTCATGTCCGTATCAAAGATTCTAGATAAACTAGCACCACTGATTGTTTCCTCAGTTGCTTGTAATGGTCGTTTATCGTTAGATGATATCTTATTATTTCCTGTATTACGTAATTTAACTTGTGTAAAAAGTTTGACCTTTCCATCTAACATTAAAGCTTATCTGGAATCGATGTCAAAACAGAGTAAGGTTAATCTATTTTTTGACAAAGCCGTATAATTGCTAATATTTTGAAGCAAAAAACTCATTAACCTAGGTTAATGAGTTAATAATTAGAATAATAGGAATGCCACAATTATTAATCCATGCTAACAACATGATAAATTGTTGTTAGCATGTTGAAACAGATCGATTAATTACCTAATTTAAGATCAATGATTTCAATGTGGTCTTTACCGCCGTATATGTCATACCATGGCGTAGCATATTGTTTTAAAATCTTATTGAGTTCTTCAACGTTTTCCCGTCCGATGGTATCTAACCAGCGTTTTAATCCCTCTTTGCCTTCCTTCGCATAAACGGCAACACCTTCAAACCAAGTGGCACGACCACCTAAAATACCGCTATATTTAGCACCATTTTCACCAGCAAAGATTAACTCTTGATGGAATGTTTTGGTAGGAACACCAGCACTTAAATAAATAAAAGGACGAGTGGCGGCATCGCTAGCTTGTTTAAAATAATCCGCTGCTTGTTTTTGTGAATAAACCACAACATTATTATCGTTAAAGCCTTCAACATGTTTAAATAGTACGGGGACTTCTACTTTTAAAACATCGATGTAATAGTGATTTTTCGTGAATTCTTTAATGGTATTGATCACTTTTTGCGGTTTGATTTTGGCAAATTCAGGACTTTTATCATCTGTCACCGCGTTATCATACACGATAGGTTCAACAAAAAGAGGAATATCAGCCGCTCTTGCTTCGTCTCCAATTCGTTCTAAAAAAGCATGTTTTTTATCTAAAATATCTTGTGGATCATCTGGGTTGTAATAGACCAAAACCTTGGCAGCATCAGCCCCTTTTTTCAATAAACGTTGCAAAGAGTCTTCTGGTAATACGTCAGGTAATCGACCTGGCGTGTTAGCATCATAGCCTGTTTTTTCATATGAAATGATTAAACCTGCATTTTGATTTTTTTTCGCCATACCTTTAAAGCCATACTCTTCATCTAACAAAATTGCACTGACATATTTTGTTAATTCTTGAGAAACAAGCTCTTTGAATTCATACACCATATCAACATGATAACGATCTTTGCCAACGGCGGTTTCCATCATTTTAACCATTGAACCTCGCTGATCGATTGCTAAAGCCGCAATAATACCGTCTTGGTTTGATAGTTGTTGCATACGGGTGAATTTGCCACGAGAAATACGTTTTATAGCCATTTTACAACTCTCCATTTTAAAAGATTTTTCATTGTAGATTTATTATGTGACGATTTATTAGTCATTTAGTGCTAGTTTTGATTAAAGCTAAAAATGATTAAATATCAGTTCATTAGTTGCCTTTCTGGATAGTCATAAAATGTGATATTTTGAAATTATTTTTTAGAACAATCGTCAATATCTTTCAATAATATGATGCAATTGCAGCTAAATTAACGCTAATATGCATTCATTTTTTATATTATATATTTTGTACTAATTAGTAATCCCAAAACAAATAACTCATACTTTATCAATCGTTACTATTTAAAATAAAAATGCAAATTCTCAATAGTGAGATTATTTATTGTTATATATTTCTATGCAATATCAATATATCAAATAGGATATAAAATTTTTTAAAACTTTGAAGCTGCGCATATTTTTTCATAAAAATAAGATTAAAATAAATACAAATATGAATTAAATTTTAATTATTCAGGAGAAAGAAATGAAAGCTGCTGTTATAAGAAATACGTGCGATGGTCAAGTCGACATTAAAGATATCCCAATTCGTCCATTAGAAGCAGGCGAAGCTTTAGTTGAAGTAGAATATTGCGGTCTTTGCCACACGGATCTTCATGTTGCTTCGGGCGATTTTGGTAAAAAGCCGGGGAGAGTAATTGGTCATGAGGGTGTCGGTATTGTGACTAAAATTGCACCTGATGTAAAAAGTTTAAAAGTCGGCGACAGGGTAAGTATTGCTTGGTTTCATGCAGGTTGTGGGACTTGTGAATATTGTATATCAGGTAATGAGACATTCTGTCGTAGTGCATTGAATTCGGGTTATACCGTTGACGGAGGTATGGCAGAATTTTGTATTGTTAAGGCTGATTATGCCGTTAAAGTTCCGGAAGGATTAGACCCCGCTCAAGCAACCAGTGTAACGTGTGCCGGAGTCACCACTTATAAAGGCATTAAAGTTGCGGATACAAAACCGGGGCAATGGCTTGCTGTATTTGGTATTGGTGGCTTAGGTACATTGGCAGTTGAGTATGGTAAAAAAGTATTTAATAACAAAGTGGTGGCAATTAGTAATAGTGACAGTCAATTAGAATTGTGTAAAAAACTGGGCGCAGATTTAGTGGTTAATCCTAAAAAAGTAGCGGATGTGGGGGCATATATCAAACAACATACGGGCGGTGGTGCGCATGGCGCTGTAGTAACGTCTGTGACTAAAACCGGTTTTAATCAGGCTGTTGAATCTGTTCGTCCTTTAGGGCGTGTTGTGGCACTGGGTTTGCCGTCTGAAACAATGGATTTAAGTATTCCTAAAACAGTATTAGATGGTATTCAAGTTTTAGGCTCGCTTGTAGGTACCCGGGAAGATCTTGCTGAAGCATTTCAATTTAGCGCAGAAGGAAAAGTTGTCCCAATCGTAGAAAAAAGACCATTAGAAGATATCAACGATATGATCGATGAAATGAAAGCAGGAAAAATTCAAGGGCGTATGGTCATTGATATGAAAATGAAGAAAAGGACGTAAATGGTTTCGACTTGTATGTTTAAGTCAGCTTAATGCTGACTTTTTTTATTCATAAAGTAAAAATCCCATAATTTGTATGAATTTAATTCTTTTTCAGATAGTTAACAGTATTCTTTCTTGTGTTTTATTCATAAACTTCTATTATAAATAAATTTTCCCAAATACATTATTATTACTCAAAGAGGACGTTTATGTCAGATCACAATTTAGAAAATAAATTGCGGAAAGATCTTGGTCTAGTTTCTGCATTATCACTGGTTGTCGGTATGGTTCTAGGAGCAGGGGCTTTTATGAAACCACCCGCAGTGTTAGAAGTCGCTGGTGATTATAATTATGCATTACTAGCGTGGATAATTGGTGGTGTTTTTTCTATTTGTGGTGGGCTAACATTATGTGAATTAGGGGTGATGTTTCCTAAAACTGGAGGAATGTTAGTCTATTTAGAAAAAATATATGGCGCAAAAGTATCTCATCTTTATGGTTGGATGATTACCGTACTTTTTGCACCTTCATTGGTAGGGGCACTTGTTGGCTATTTTAGCTCTGTTTTTTGCTTGTTATTTAATATTGATGATACTTATCGCATGGCGGTTAGTGCAGGGGTGTTAGGCTTCATCGCCTTGATTAATGCCATTGGTGTTAAAGAGGCCGGTTACTTACAAACCATAGCAACGATTTGTAAACTTGTACCTATCCTTTTATTAGCTATCTTTGGACTTTGGAAAGGTAATGGACAAGTTGCCGTATTTAGTGCAAGTGGACAAGGTATTGAAACCTACGCACCTTTTGCGGTTGCCATTCTTGCGACACTATTTGCTTATGACGGTTGGGCGCAAGTCGCCTCTGTAGCGGGCGAAATCCGAAATCCATCAAAAGTGTTACCCAAAGCCATTATCCTAGGCATTATATTTTTAGTAATAGTTTATGCATGTATTAATATTGCATTATTTAAAATATTTCCTGTAAAAGAAATGGTTACGCTTGGACATGATGCATCTGCGGTGGCTTCACAGCGCATGTTTGGAGAATTTGGTGGAAACTTGGTTGCCGTTGGTATTATGGTCTCAATTCTTGGTGGCATTAATGGTTACATCATGACGTTATCTCGAACTATTTTTAGTATGGCTGAGCGAGGCACGATTATTGGGGCGCGTTTTTTAAGTACTATTGATGAGGATAGTCGTTCTCCAGTTAATGCCATTATTGTCTTGGTTATTTTTTCATTTTTATATTCGATCTTGCTAGATGCTGATCGGTTATCTGAGATTTCGATGTTTGCGATTTGGGTATTTTATCTACTGACTTTTATCGGTGTGATGATTGCCAGAAAAAAATATGCTGACGTGCCAAGACCTTACAAAGTTATTGGATACCCTATTATTCCTATCGTGGCCATAAGTGGAGCAGCTTACGTAATTTATGGTATGTTGATTTATCAAACTGTAAATGGGATTGCTTCAATCTGTTTGACGTTGATTGGGTTACCTTTGTATTACTATTATCACAAAAAAAATCATAATAAAGAGCTTTCGCTTGGTGAAATGAAAAAATACCGTATCAAAACACAATATTTTATTGCTTGTGCATCTTTAATCGTCATTGCGACATTAATAGTATATGGTTATATGATGCGTTGAAAACAAGCATTATTGGTTGATAGTTATATCATTTTTATATATACATTCAATAAACCGGCAATTGTCGGTTTATTTTTTTTAAACTTAGATATAACTTGAAATTAAGCTATAAATATTTTGATCATAATAGGTGCCATTAAGATATTCTGCTTGTTTAAGTGTTCCTTCATAATCAAAACCACAACGCTTAGCGACTTGATTACTTTTTAAATTAGTGACAGAACATTTAATGACAAAACGTTTAATAAGTTTTTTTATCGCATAATAATGTGTGAGTGCTTGGATAGCTTGTGTAATAATACCCCTTCCTTGTGCTTTGCTATCTAGCCAATAGCCTATATAGGCTGTTTTATTACTTTTATCAATGTGATTAAAGGAAAGTAATCCAACTGGTATGTTATTATTTAAAATGACATAGGTTTTAGTTTCATCTTGTTGATGTTTGATAAAACAATCTGCTAAAAAGTTAGCCGTATCTGACTCACATTTGACAAAGTTTGGTCATGCCATAAATTGACTGAACAAAACACGATTTGAATCAATAATATGATATAACGCATTGGCATAATGAGTCGTTGCGGTTTTTAGATAAATATCTTCAGTGACATAAATTCCATTTTGTTGGTTATCATTCATTTTTTATTCCTTTGAAAAATAACTATTAATGACTATTTTTATGATATTGCCAGACTGAGTCGTCTGGCAAATTAGATTTTAACTATTATAAGGTTGTACATTAATCATTATGGCTATCGCTTTTTGGTTTAGCCACATAGTTATACACAACTAATAAAGCAAAGATAGCAACAATAATCATCATGATAACATCTTTATTAAACCATTTTGCCATATTACCTAGTAAAATGCCTACACCACAAAAATCGACATCAGAAAACGTGGTATTGGCAAAACCAAGTGATCCTAATACAGGTAACAATACCACGGGTAAAAATGTCACTAATAAACCATTAGCAAATGCACCAAGCATTGCACCTCGACGTCCGCCCATTGCATTACCAAATACCCCAGCAGTTGCACCACAGAAGAAATGTGGAACCACACCCGGTAAAATAAGTACAGCGTTGAGTTGTCCTAAAACAAATAATCCCACTAAACCACCCAAAAAGCTAAATAAAAAGCCAATCAATACCGCATTAGGGGCATAAGGAAATACGACAGGGCAATCTAAAGCGGGTTTAGCATTCGGGACTAATTTTTCTGAAAATCCTGTAAATGCAGGGACAATTTCAGCAAGTATTAAACGTACACCTTGTAGTATAATAAAGACACCTGCTGCAAAAGTAATCGCCATAATAATGGCATAAACTAAATAATTATCTTTATTGCTAAGATTGCTTTCAACATAATCTGAACCGGCAAATATGGCTAAAATTAGATAGATAATCATCATCGTTAAAGAGATCGAAATTGAGCTGTCACGTAAAAAACTTAAGTTTTTTGGCAAACTCATCTCTTCGGTTGAACGGGAGCCTTTGCCTACGGCCTTACCCAGCCAACCAGCTAAAACATAACCTAGCGTACCAAAGTGACCGAATGCAACGTCATCGTTACCGGTAATTTTGCGCATTTGTGGTTGAGCTAAAGCAGGGAAAAACGCCATAATTAACCCTAAAACCAGTGCGCCGGTGAAGACTAATTGCCAACCTTGAAACCCTGAGACGGTTAGAATAATACTAATCATACAAGCCATATAAAAAGTATGATGACCGGTTAGAAAGATGAATTTTAATCGCGTAAATCGAGCAACAACAATATTGGCAATCATACCAAACGCCATAATTAATGCCGTTGCTGTGCCATACTCATTTAATGCCATGGATACAATAGCTTCATTATTAGGAACGATTCCTTGAAGTTTAAAAGCCTGTTCAAACATGATACCTAATGGTGTAATTGCGCTAATAAGTACTGTTGCACCACCACCTAATACCAAAAAGCCTAAAATAGTCTTAATGGTTCCTTTTACCGTATCGGCAAATGATTTACGTTGAGCTAATAATCCTACCATTGCGATTAAGCCAACAAGCACCGCAGGTACTTTTAGGATATCAACAATAAATTTTACTATTTCCTGAATCATAGTAACTCCTTAAAGATTTGCTCAGCTCTTGGCAAAATGCTCAACCAGTTTTTGTTCTAAATCGTTGATGTCAATGATATTATTTAATACCACTAATTTGTCGGCGGGAATCCCAGAACTGGTGGCTAAATCTTTTGTCATGACAAACAGATCAGCTTGATCGGGTGTTGCTGAAGCTAAATCTGCATGTGTAACTTCTGCATCAATATTTAATTTTTTTAGGACTTTTTTGATATTCATTTCAACCATAAAACTACTACCAAGACCTGAACCACAAACTGCCATAATTTTCATATTGTTTATCCTTTTACTAATTTTTATTTAATTTAATATTGATTAATCACAGCCAAGATTTCATCACGATGTTGTGCTTTAAAAATAGTCTGCATATCGTTTGATTCACCGAAAAGTGTTGCTAATTGCGTTAACATTTCAATGTGACTGGTGCTATCATTGGCCGCTAATAAAGTCACTAAATAAACGGGGTCATTATCTTCTGAATTGAATTTTACACCTTGTTTCACTAACAGCATTGATAATCCTAACTGATTTACTCCTTGTTCAGGTCTGGCATGTGGCATAGCAATACCGGGTGCCAAAACGTAGTAAGGTCCTATTGATTCGTGTAACTGAAAAATAGCATCCACGTAATTTTGTGAAATAGCATTATTTTTTAATAATGGTGTTGCACAAAGTTGTATCGCTTCTTTCCAGTCTTTAACCGAATCAATAATATTGACTGTTTGGCTGGTTAACCATTTACCTAACATTTTTCCTCCATTAAAACCGATATAAAATTAATATTTTTTCAAAAAATTAACATACTGCACAATAATAGAAATTAAAAAATAATAGAAATGTGATAGCGCTATCAAAGTTAAAATAAAAATTTTCTGTTTTGTGATACAGATAACATTTTTAGTGAATGGATAACTCGTATTTTTTTAGAGTATTAATATTATATCGATAATCATGATTAAATAACAGCTTAAACAATCTTCCACTTGATTGATAGCAAACTTAAATTCATTTCACAGTTTTTGAATAGATAACAGTCAATATTAAAGTTAACGTTAGTAATTACTAAATATGATATAAATCAAAATATTAAAAAAAGTTTTTTTAATTTTTGAGATTTAGATTTCTTCTTATACCAAGGTGCAAAATTATGTAAAAACAGGTAATGTAAATGAGTTATTGTGTTATGTTTTGGTAAATTAAAATAAATTTATTGCTATAAAAATCACATAATTAAAGTTTTTTTAGTTTATTTTTTGATTTATATGATATAGTATTAATTGTTAAGAATTTGTTAAGTTGAGATGTTGTAATGAGTAAAAAAATTGCTGTAATGGGTGATAATACTACAACTGGTGGTAAAGTTATTTCGTCGTCAGTTCGAGGTTTTAACCATCATGATGGCATAGCATGTTTAGGCGATTATGCAACATGTCCTAAGTGTAAAGGTTCTGGAAAAATTATTGAGGCGACCGATAAATTAATCATTGATGGTAAGCCAGCTGCTTATGATGGGTGTATTGTTGCTTGTGGTTGTCGGCCTTTAGGTGTTAATCGAATTATTGCGACCAAAAGTCTGATATTTGTTGATGTGGCAACCCCCAATTATACAAATAAGTCAAAACCTATTAATAATACATTTTCAACAATCTCGCAAACTGAGATTCCCACACAAATTAATTCATTAGTCGCATCAAATGAAGATAAAACAAAGATTCGTCTTGACGCTCAAAATTTACTTGATTGTGCGCATGAAGTTTGTGAAAAACACCTTTACCATGACAATATAAAACAAGATTTTATTGATGATATAGATAATTTCGCCACGCACATTGTAAATCAAGTCGAAAGCGGAGCGATGAGTTATGAACAAGGCTCAAAAGCGATAAAATCTGAAGAAAAAAGTTTATGGGATCAAAGTCTACACTGGCTAGGTCGGGGATTAAGTGTTTTAGGTGGTGCAGGCTTGATAGTGATGGGAGGGGCAATGTGTACAACTGGTGTGGGTTGTATACTTGGCACATTTGTTGCCGCGCATGGTGTTAATAGTATTCAAGAAGGGGTTACCGGCGAGGATGGTTTTTTAAAATCTGCGTATCAAGATGCGGCAGTAGGATTAGGAATGTCTAAAGAGACAGGTTCTTTAGCTTATGATTTAGTTGATATAGGTATATCTTTACATGGTAAACTTAAATTAGTTCCTAAAATTGATAAAAGTTTTGCTATTAATCAATACAATCGTGCTAATTCAACGAAATTCAAATTATTTCATTATGGTAGAAAGGATTTGATACAAGCATTTAGACAGATGAATAAATGGTTGTTAGGTTCTGAAATATTGAGTGATGTTATATCATTATATAAAATTTATGAAGAAGCTGAAAATATATTAGTTAAAGACAATGAAAGTAGTGAGACAAATCTATATATTTCAAAACCAGAAAAGATTGATAATATAGAGAAAATTGTAGATAGTTGTGCAATAGTAATACGTGTTACAGGTAATGAATCTGATGCAGATGATCAATCTAATTATTCATTGTGCACGCGCTTGGATGGTACTACATATCGGCAATATTTTGATGGCCATATTGAAGATGAATCTATGGAATAAGAGGAATAAAACAGATGATTATCTTGATTTACATTACGTATTACTTTTTTTCATTTATACCTATTATTATTGCTTATCGTTTTAGAAAATATACAGTAAGTGATTATCACTATAACAAACGTTTGAAATGGCAAAGGCGTATCATGTTGGTTTTCCATTATATTGCTCTGGTTATTCAAGTTATAATTGCATGTAAACTTGAACGTATCGTTCGTTCTAATCAAGATTATGGTCCTCTTTTATTATCAGCATGTATATTTTTAATTATTTATAACTTTTTTTCAATATCCTGGGTGGAAAGCCCAAAAGAGTATTTAAAAAAGAAAAAAAAATGGAAATAATAATGAATTTAGTGAAGTAAGCTTTCCATCATTAACGACTAGAAAAATAACTAAGATGATTATATTGATTTATATTGCGTATTACTTTTTTTCAATTATGCCTATTATGATTTCTTATCGTTTTAGACAATATACAGTAAGTGATTATCATTATAATAAACGTTTGAAATGGCAAAGGCGTATCATGTTGGTTTTCAATTATGTTGCTTTAGCTGTTCAAATTATAATTATAGGTAAACTTAAAATTATAGTTCGTTCTAATGAAGATTATGGTCCTCTTTTATTATCAGCTTTAATATTTCTAATTATTTATAGCTTTCCAATATCTTGGTTAGAAAGTCCAAAAGAGTACTTAAAAAAGAAAAAAAAATGGAAATAATAATGAATTTAGTAAAGTAAGCTTTCCATCATTAACGACTAGAAAAATAACTAAGATGATTATATTGATTTACATTGCGTATTACTTTTTTTCAATTATACCTATTATTATTGCTTATCGTTTTAGAAAATATACGATAAGTGATTTTCAATATAATAAAAAGTTGAAATGGCAAAGGCGCATTATGTTGGTTTTAAGTTATATCGTTGCTTTTTTCGAGGCGTTTATTGTCGGGCAAAGAAAAGCAATCCATAACTATAATTCTGACTATGAGCTTTTACTTTTCTCATCAGGAGTTTTTACTTGTATTTATATTTTTAGCATAGGGTGGTTAGAAAGCCCGAAAGAGTATTTAAAAAAGAAAAAAAAATGGAAATGATATGAATTTAGTGAAGTGAGCTTTCCACCATTAACAATTAGAAAAATAACACAGATGATTATATTGATTTACATTGCGTATTACTTTATTTCAATTATGCCTATTATTATTGCTTATCGTTTTAGAAAATATACGATAAGTGATTTTCAAAATAATAAAAAGTTGAAATGGCAAAGGCGTATCATGTTGGTTTTTAATTATGTTGCTTCAGTCGTTCAAATTATAATTGCATGTAAACTTGAACGTATTGTTCGTTCTAATCAAGATTATGTTCTTCTTTTTTTATCAGCATGTATATTTCTAATTATTTATCCTTTTCCAATATCCTGGTTAGAAAGCCCAAAAGAGTATTTAAAAAAGAAAAAAAAATGGAAATAATAATGAATTTAGTGAAGTAAGCTTTCCACCATTAACGACTAGAAAAATAACATAGATGATTATATTGATTTACATTGCGTATTACTTTATTTCAATTATGCCTATTATTATTGCTTATCGTTTTAGAAAATATACGATAAGTGATTTTCAAAATAATAAAAAGTTGAAATGGCAAAGGCGCATTATGTTGGTTTTAAGTTATATCGTTGCTTTTTTCGAGGCGTTTATTGCTGGACAAAGAAAAACAATCCATAGTTATAGTTCTGACTTTGAGCTTTTAATTATCTCATCAGGAGTATTTATTTGTATTTACATTTTTAGCATAGGGTGGTTAGAAAGCCCAAAAGAGTATATAAAAAAGAAAAAAAAATGGAAATGATATGAATTTAGTGAAGTGAGCTTTCCACCATTAACAATTAGAAAAATAACATAGATGATTATATTGATTTACATTGCGTATTACTTTTTTTCAATTATACCTATTATTATTGCTTATCGTTTTAGAAAATATACAGTAAGTGATTATCACTATAACAAACGTTTGAAATGGCAAAGGCGTATCATGTTGGTTTTCCATTATATTGTTCTGGTTATTCAAATTATAATTGCATGTGAACTTGAACGTATCGCTCGTTCTAATGAAGATTATGGTCCTCTTGCATTATCAGCATATATATTTTTAATTATTTATAATTTTTTTTCAATATCCTGGGTAGAAAGCCCAAAAGAGTATTTAAAAAAGAAAAAAAAATGGAAATAATAATGAATTTAGTGAAGTGAGCTTTCCACCATTAACAATTAGAAAAATAACATAGATGATTATATTGATTTACATTGCGTATTACTTTTTCTCAATTTTGCCTATTATGATTTCTTATCGTTTTAGAAAATATACAGTAAGTGATTATCATTATAATAAAAAGTTAAAATGGCAAAGGCGTATCATGTTGGTTTTCAATTATGTTGCTTTAGCTGTTCAAATTATAATTGTATGTAAACTTGAACGTATCGTGCGTTCTAATCAAGATTATGGTCTTCTTTTATTATCAGCCTGTATATTTCTAATTATTTATCCTTTTCCAATATCTTGGTTAGAAAGCCCAAAAGAGTATTTAAAAAAGAAAAAAAAATGGAAATAATAATGAATTTAGTGAAGTGAGCTTACCACCATTAACAATTGTCGCATTACTTTCCAAACAAATTGGAAAATATATAGTGACGTTGATATCACATCAATTAAATAAGAACACAGATTTGGGGGGAGCTAAAATTATCTCCATTAGTTCAAGTGATTCAATCATGAGTAAGTTTATAGTTGTTTGTGTTAAGTAAGAGAATATAAGACGCAATTTTTATTTTTAAAATGCTGATAGCAAAAAGCCTACTCAATGAGCAGGCTTTTTTTTGAAATTGGTCGGCGAGAGAGGATGACTCGCATTTCATGCTCGCCCTTCGGGTCGTTGCTAAAGCAACGTTGTCTCGCTACGCTCGGCTCGAACCTCTGTCGGTTCTCATCCTTTAAACTGAAGCGAATAATAAAAAAGCCTACTCAATGAGCAGGCTTTTTCTAAAAATTGGTCGGCGAGAGAGGATGACTCGCATTTCATGCTCGCCCTTCGGGTCGTTGCTAAAGCAACGTTGTCTCGCTACGCTCGGCTCGAACCTCCGTCGGTTCTCATCCTTTATACGGAAGCGAATAACAAAAAAGCCTACTCATTGAGCAGGCTTTTTTTTGAAATTGGTCGGCGAGAGAGGATTCGAACCTCCGACCCACTGGTCCCAAACCAGTTGCGCTACCAAGCTGCGCTACTCGCCGTTAGGATGCGCATAATACTGCGCTAACCTCGATGTGTCAAGAGTTTCCCCTAAAAATTATGATGATAATTTTTTATTTTGTGAAAGGGGCAGGTGTTTTGCCAATACGTTGATAAAATTCGGTAACAAATTCTTCATAACGTTTGTTAGCAACCGCTTCTCGAATCTCTGCCATTAAACGTTGATAATAGCGTAAATTGTGAATAGTGTTGAGTCGAGCACCTAAAATTTCACCACATTTATCTAAATGATGAAGATAAGATTTCGTATAATTTTTACAGGTATAACAATCACACTCAGGATCAAGTGGTGTTGTGTCATCTTTATATTTGGCATTACGAATCTTAATGACGCCGTTAGTTACAAAAAGATGTCCATTACGAGCATTTCGGGTTGGCATGACACAGTCAAACATGTCGATACCACGACGTACGCCTTCAACTAAATCTTCAGGTTTGCCAACGCCCATTAGATAACGTGGTTTATCAGCCGGTAATTGAGGGCAAGTGCCTTCTAAGATACGATGCATATCCGCTTTGGGTTCACCAACGGCTAATCCACCCACAGCATATCCGTCAAAGCCTATTTCGGTTAATCCTTTAATGGATATGTCACGTAATTCTTGATGTATACCACCTTGAACTATACCGAATAATGCATTTTTATTACCAAGTTCATCAAAACGTTGACGGCTTCGTTTTGCCCAACGTAATGACATTTCCATCGATTTTTTGACATAGTCCCACTCCGCAGGAAAAGGCGCACATTCATCAAAAATCATCACAATATCAGAACCAAGATCGTATTGAATTTCCATTGAAATTTCAGGGGATAAAAAGATCGAATCGCCATTAATTGGATTACGAAAATAAACGCCTTCTTCTTTAATTTTGCGAATATCACCTAAACTAAAAACTTGAAACCCACCAGAATCGGTTAAAATAGGACCATGCCATTGCATAAAATCATGTAAATCACCATGTTTACGCATAATCTCTTGCCCTGGTCGTAACCATAGATGAAAGGTATTACCTAATAAGATTTGGGCACCAGTTGCGGCGACTTCTTCAGGTGTCATCCCTTTTACGGTACCATATGTACCAACAGGCATGAATGCTGGGGTTTCAACGGTGTATTCGACGCCACGGCGATCGAATTTCATACGTCCTCGACGAGCAAGTCCGTCTGTATTGTCTAATTCAAATTTCATATTTTGTTAACCTCGTGCGACCAAATAAACAGTTTGGCGCAAATTATTGATATAATACGTCGTCGTATTACTAAATTTCGGCGCCTAGTTTATCGTGATCACTTACAATAGACAACATTTGGAGAGATTTTAAAAATTTTGAAATACATTATTTTATCATTATCATTTTTAATTTTATTCATGATAACAGGTTGTCAAAGCCAACTTAATCAACCGCAATTTATTCTTTCTTCTCAACAAATTGAGGCGTTATCTGAGCAGGATATCCTAAAATTTAATGAACAAATTTGTCGTGATGAAGATAAACAATCTATTGTTCTTGCTAATGATCATGCAATAAGTCAACGACTTAATCGCCTTATTCAATATCTGCCTAACACAATTAATAATATTCAATTAAATTATAAAGTTTATCTCAATACAACGCCTAATGCTTGGTCATCAGCAAGTGGTTGTATACGCCTAAACAGTGGGTTAATTAAACAATTATCCGATGATGAGTTATTGGCGGTAATTGCTCATGAACAAGGGCACATTGCGCTAAAACATGCGATAAACTCATTCCAACATGCCCCTTATATTGAAATTTATGATAAAGCGAATAAGACTGTTGTGATGATAAAAAAGGAGACCGCTCAGCAAAATGAAATTGATGCAGATAATTATGCAATTGAGATATTACGTAAACAAAAATTAAACCCTACCGCACTTATTAGCATGCTCATGAAAATGCCGGTACATAATGACGTCGATCTAACATCGCATCCTGCAATATCAAAACGAATTAATCATATTTCACAAAAACTGAAGAATATTAAGTAATAACGTTTTCTTAGTTTGCCAATTAATGGGTAAATGGTTACTACTTTGATTGGCAAATTTTAAAAACTCGCCAATTAAATTTGTTTGCCTGTAATAAACATCGCATCACCATAGCTAAAAAAACGATATTTTTCGTTAACGGCTTGTTGATAAGCATTCATTGTATTTTCATAACCAGCAAAGGCTGAAACTAACATAATTAAAGTCGATTCGGGTAAATGAAAATTTGTGATTAATGCATCGATCACATTAAATTGGTAGCCGGGATAAATAAAAATCTGAGTGTCGGCAAAAAAAGGCGCAATAGTGCCTGTTTTTTGGGCGGCACTTTCAAGTGCTCTAACCGATGTTGTGCCCACGGCAATGACTTTATTACCACGAGCTTTACACGCTAACACTGCCTCAACGACGGTTTCGGGGACTTCTGCATACTCGGCATGCATTATATGCGATTCAATATTTTCAACTCTTACGGGCTGAAATGTACCTGCACCAACATGCAAAGTAACAAAAGCCATTTCAACGCCTTTATCTTTCAATTTTTCTAACAATGGTTCATCGAAATGAAGCCCAGCAGTAGGTGCAGCAACCGCACCTGGCACTTTACTGTAAACAGTTTGATAAACTTCACGGTCTTGTTCATCATCAGGGCGATCAATATAAGGAGGTAAAGGAATATGACCAATTTTATTTAAAATAGTCAATACATCATCAGGAAATTGAAGTTCAAATAAAGTATCATGTCTTGCCACCATAATCACTTTAATTGAATCATCATCTCCTAATAAAAGTTCGGTACCTTCTTTAGGTGATTTTGATGCTTTTATATGGGCAAGGGCACGATTATCATTCAAAATTCGTTCAACTAAAATTTCAATTTTTCCTCCCGATACTTTTTTACCAAATAAACGGGCAGGAATAACTTTAGTATTATTAAAAACAAGTAAATCACCGGGATTAATTTTATTGATAATATCGGTGAAAATTCCGTGTTCAATCTTTCCTGTATGACCATTTAAAGATAAAAGTCGACAGTCACTTCTGGTTTGAGAAGGGTGCTTTGCAATAAGTTCTTTCGGAAGAAAAAAATCAAAATCGGATAGCTGCATAATTATCGTACCTGAAAAAATAGGGACTAGTCTAAATCTCATAATATGACTAAGCAAGCAATTATTTATTGATTATTATTAAAGTTCAGTTAAAATTTGTTTTAGCTAACGTAAGTTAGTGAAATATGTATTATTATTTATATAAGGAAAAAAGTATGAAAAAACATCAAAAAACATTGCTTGTTGCTCTTCCTCTTGTGGCTGCAATGTCTTTAGTAGGTTGTAAAAGCATGAGTGTAGATGGTTTAACAGATCTTGGGATGAAAGGGCTTAAAGCTGCAACACTTAGTGATAGCGAAGTTAAATCATTAAGTGCGCAATCATGTGCTCAAATGGATGCCCAATCTAAGATTGCTCCAGCTAACAGTGCTTATTCTAAACGTTTAAAAAGAATTGCTAAAAAACTTGGCAATAATTTAAACGGTACACCTATTTCATACAAAGTCTATATCACCAAGGAAGTGAACGCATGGGCAATGGCGAATGGTTGTGTTCGTGTTTATAGCGGCTTGATGGATATGATGACTGATAATGAAATTCAAGGCGTTTTAGGTCATGAATTAGGTCACGTTGCTTTAGGTCATAGTAAAAAAGCAATGCAAGTAGCTTATGCAACTGAGTTCGCACGTGATGCAGCTGCTGCATCAGGTAATTCTACATTAGCCTCAATCTCTAACTCTCAATTGGGAGATTTAGCTGCTGCTGTTATTAATTCTCAATTCTCACAAAGCCAAGAAAAAGATGCAGATAACTACTCTTTTGATTTCTTAGTGAAGAAAAAAATCAATCCAGCAGGTCTTGCAACAGCATTTGAAAAATTAGGTGGTGGAGATGCTTCTATTTTAAGTACACATCCTTCTTCATCTGAACGTGCTGCAAATATTCGTGCAAAAATTGCAAATTTGAAAAAATAAAATTTGCCTAAAATTAAAATAAAAAGCACCGAATATGGTGCTTTTTTATTGTCCATTCGTTAAATAAATACGATTAATAATAGCTAAAAAAATTTATTAATAGATATAAGCAATATTATTAATCGATTACATCTTATGCCACTTCTTTAAATTTTTTGTTCACAAGGTTAATTTATCTTTAAAAAAAATTTAAACAATTAAATTTTGGTAAATGCTATTTTTGTAGGTCTTCCCCGCACATTTATCGTTTTTATTTTCAATTAATTCAAAACGTTACCTTTTTATCAAACAAATAAAACGGTTATCAAAAAAAAATTATTTAATAAGCATAGGATGTAGCGATCAAAACAATTTGTATTGATCGTTTATTGCGATCAATGTATTATTATGTAAATATTCGGAAAATGTTTTAATAAAAAATATTTTATTTTGTAATTTTTTTGGCGGGTTGGTTAGCTAACTTATTATTTATCAATAAAGGTTAATTGAGATTGTTTATCGGTCTTTTTTTAAGGTTTATGGATAAATTTTGATGTTGAATTGAATTATTAAAATAAAAAATATAATTGATCTTATAAGAAAGGAAATAAATTAAATGAAAAAACATAACTGGACCCGGCATCCACTTTGCCTGGGTATTAGTGCTGCTTTTTTACTTGGCTCCAATAGTGTTTATGCAGGTAGTGCAAATGTACCTAAATTAAATATTATTCGGGATGAGTTTAATGCAGAAGAAAAGCTTAATTTAAGTATCTATAACCCAAAAGTGAAGTTAACGTCACAAGGATTGTTTACGACACCGATGGGGCTTTATATTTACACTAACTATCCTACTAAAATCGCTGAATATCAAATCACCATTTACCGTCAATCGGATGTAGATAACCGTCAGCCGTTAAAGACCTTACGATTTAAAGAAATCAGTCCGTATGAAGCGGTGTTATGGCATGGTGATACCGATAATGGCGAGCCGTTATCGACAAATAGCGAGTATAAAGCGATTTTAACTACCACCAGTTATGACGGTTTAAAAGACAGTGTTTATGCGACATCGTTTAAGACCTTAGGTCAGGGCACAGCAGACTCTGGCAGTGATTTTATTTCCTACAACAAACCCGATAATCAATCGGGCTCAGGTCATTTATTCTTTGGTCAATTGAAATCAGAGAGCACAATACCGGGGTTTGGCGAAAGCCGGATAGACCATCAGGGTATTGTGAGTGATGCTCAGGACCGGAAAGTCGTTATTCAGATGGCGGGCTTAAAAGGTAAACAAGGGGTGATGCTTAATGGCGAGCCTTTAGTGGTGGATGCCGAGGGCCGGGCGATGCGGGAGATGATTTTATCGCCGGGTGAGTATCAGTTTAATTTAAGCTGGCAGGATGAATTGGGTCAGAAGCAATCGCAACAGGAAAAGTTGGTGGTTGAAAAGAAAGATGACATTTTTTATGTGGGTATCGTGGATGTGACGTATGCGCAAAACAATGTCAGCGGAGAAGGGCGTTCGATACTGGAAGAGGCCGACAGTCACCACTACAGTGGCAAAGGGAGCTGGGATGGTCGGGTAGCCTTTTATGTCAAAGCGAATAAGGGTGATTACCGGTTAACGGCGCATTTAGACACAACAGAAACGAAGCTAAAAAATGCCTTTGGTCATTTAGGTGAAAAAGACCCGACTCGTTTTGCGCGTGAAATCGACCCACAAGCTTACTACCCGATGTACGGAGATGGTTCGACCACAGAAAGTGATGTGGATACGGAAGGTAAGTTTTATATCAAATTAGAGAGAGGCAAAAGTTACGGGTTATGGGGTAACTATACCACACAGATTACCGGTAATGAGTTTGCCAACTTTAACCGAAGTTTATACGGGGCAAAATTATATCACGAAAGTGAGCAGTCGACCCAGTATGGTGATACCCGCACATTAGCGACGGTGTTTTTATCGAACGGTGAAACCCGGGGCAGTCACAATGAATTAGCATCGACCGGTGGTATTTTATACTATTTAAAACATCAGCGTATAACCGCAGGGAGTTTAAAACTGTCGGTAGAAGTGCGTGACCGTAATACCGGTCGGGTACTGAGTACCAGCACCCTGACCGAAGGGGTTGATTATGAAGTGAGCCAGTTTCAGGGTCGGGTGATATTAACCAAAGCCCTGCCGATGACGACAAACGGGGGCACAGGTAGCTCAATTATCGAAAGCGGTAATCTGGTTGGGGGCGACCCGGTGTGGATTATTGCGGAATATGAATATTATTCAGACGGTTTTGACTTTGACGGTCAAAAAGTGTTTGGTGGTCGGGCTTATCACTGGTTAAACGACCATATTCGTATTGGCGGGACATATATCAGTGAAGACCAGGCAAGCGGTGAAACGTATGAGTTAAAAGGACTGGATGTGATTGTCAGACCGACGCAGGGAACACACACGCATTTTGAATATGCCAAAAGTAAGGCCGGGATGAGTGATATTTTTGTGTCGAGCAATGGCGGTCTGTCATTTAATCAGACGGTGTTATCGGGTGATACACGGGGAGCGGCATGGAAGATTAACCAAAAAATCGAATTCAGTGATTTGATGGGTGAGGATATTCCGTTAAGTTTTACGGGTTATTACTCAATGCAGCAGGAAGGCTTTTCATCCTTTGCTAAAGCCCGCAGCAGTGATTTAGAAGAGTGGGGTGGCGAATTACGTTATGACTTTGAGGCGGATAAAAAAGGGGTCTTACTGGGTTACAGCAGTGAAAAAGACAAGGCAAATTATGTTGAAAAAATAGCCCGTGCACAATACTACACGACACTCGGAGACTTATATAAAACGGCGTTAGAGTTACAACAACGCAATACCCATAATTATGGTGATGCCTCTACCCGTGAAACCTTAGTGGCAGCGAAAATAGAGCGTTCGTTTTTTGGTGGACGGGATAAAGGTTATCTTATCCAGCAAATGACGATGACTAAATCGGGTGATGTGGCGAATGATAACCGTACCACCTTAGGGTACAGCTCACAAATTACCGAAAGCATCAATCTGGGTGCAGAAGTTTTTGCATCAAATCGGGGTGCCGGTGGTGGCGTTCAGGGTAGCTGGGATGTGAATGACCGCACCAGTTTATATACTAAAGTCTTAAACGATGTGGACTCGACCTCGGGTCGGGGCATTACGACGGTTGTCGGAGGACGCACCAAGGCGACCAGCCAGATAGAGCTTTACTCAGAGCGACAATTTAAGACCACTAAAATTGACCGAACCACCTCCGATGTTTACGGGGTGACTTATAAACCGACAGAATCTCAGTTTGTTGAAGGGTCTTACTCGGTAGGACGGGTGAATAACCGTTACCGCAATCGCAATACCAGTTTAACCGGAAATGGTGAAACCCGTCGTGATGTTTGGGCGGTAGGATACGGTTATAAAAATGATACGGTTCAGGTGCGTAACCGGGTGGAATACCGGATAGATGACGGTAGTGAGCGTATCCGTCAATGGGTCACCACCAACCGGGCAAAAACGACCGTGAACGAGAACCTCAGTTGGATGGCGCAGTTTGATTTTGCGAAAACGTTAGGAGAGCACAATAACAACAGTGAAGTGGTGAGTAACTACACGGAGTCGACAATAGGCTTTGCGTATCGCCCGTTATCTATCAATAACCTGAATTTATTCGGTAAGCTGACGTATGTGTATGGTTTAGATCCGGATGATCAGCTGATAGCGAACTCGACATCGTCAAATGGTAAAAGCTATACCTCAAGTCTGTATGACCAAAAGAGCTGGGTGTGGTCATTAGAAGGCGTGTATGAGTGGAATGAGAACTGGGAAACGGCGTTTAAAGCGGCGCACCGCCAAGGGCATTTACGTTACAAAGGTGAAAGCTCATGGTACTCCTCAGGGGCAAGCTTGTATGCAATACGCCTCAATTACAAGACAGGTGACTGGGAATACCAGATAGAAGGTCGAACATTGCGTACCGATCTGGCGGATGACCATAAAGACGGGATAGTGGCCAGTATTTACCGAAATATCGGTGACAATATCAAGATGGGAGTGGGTTATAACTTTACGGATTATAACGATAACTTAACGCACCTGAACTACCGTTCACATGGTTGGTTTGTCAATGTAGTAGGGAGTTTCTAATGAACAGTTGGCAAAAAGTTAAAAATCGAAAAGAAGAGAATTTACGCATATCAGGAGAACAGATAATGCGAACTGCGCATAATGCAACAGTGAAAAAGAAAATGCTAAGGGGTATAAAGCAACTATTAGCCTCAGCATTTATATCGATGGCGACAATATCCGTAGCCAATGCGATACCAATATCAGGAAAAGTCTATTTAGATTACGATAATACGGCAAGCAAAACAGAAATGCCGTTAACGGGTTTAAAAGTTGAAGTTTATGATAGTAATCAAAAACTATTATCTGATGCGACAACCAATAAAGATGGAAGCTATAAATTAGATGCACCGTTACTGGGGACATATAAAGTTGTGGCAAAAACGAAAGAAGGTGAAACCATCGATCGTTCGGTGCAACTTATCGTTGATACTGGTGCTTCTGCTCAGAACTTATTTATCAAAGGGAAAGGCGGTGATATTCATTTAGATGTTAAGGATGAAAAAGGTAATGGCGCCAAAAATATTCCCATTAAACTTATTAATTCTGCATCAACAAAAGAGTTAACGTTTGCCACCAATGATAAAGGCGAAATTGACATAAAAAATACTTTAAAAGCTTATAAGTATGAGCTAATTGTTGATATCGAAGATTTTATTGCTGACTCAAGTAATAAAACGAAATATACCTTATGGGATGCAACATTACCCGATAATTCGCATAAATACATTAATACAATTAGTTTTAATATGGCGGGTAAAAACCAAAAAGGTGCATTTAATGTCAAACCACGTAATGAATGGGGTGTCGATGGAATCGTAGCTATAGATCAAAACAACGACGGTATCTATGGTGCTGATACGGATACTGGCGCATTAGGTATGAATGTCGATCTTTACTATCCTGGCACGACAACCAAAGTCTTGGGTACAAAAACGATTACTACAAGCGATGATGGTCGATATCGTTTTAAAAACTTAGCGGTGGCGAGTTATGACATTAAAGTAACTAATGTGAAAGCGCCTTATATCGCGCTTAGCAAACTTGAACAAAACGTCAAAATAACAGACGCAAATAACCAAACAAGCGGTCCGACATTTTTATTAAAAATTGATCCAAATGATTCAAGTTTATCTGGTATATCGGGTCAGGTATTTGTCTTATCAAATCAGGAAATGAAGAGGGGGCCTGATTCTGGTGAAGCAAATAATATGTCACCTGTGTCAAATAGTCTTTATTTAGAAACACCAGTCGATCTTTATCAACACGATGGTAGTACATGGAAAAAGATTGCTACACAAAAAACAAATAAAAAAAATGGTTTATATCAATTCCGTGGTTTGGCGATCGGCAAAGATTATAAAGTGGTCATTAACGAATCTGGTATAGATTTAAATTCCTATATTTTTGTGAATGATTCTGATGGTAAATCAACCAGTACTTCACCAAAATCAAGAAGTAGCCATAAAGGGAAAGTAACACTTAAGAATGGTACTCAGGCTAATATCGCCCCTAAAGAAATTATTGTTGCTGGTTTAGGTAAAGGAACCCGATCGAATCGAAACTTTTGGTATTCTCCCGTTCGAGAGAACTTAGGACAGTTAAAAGTAGAAAGCCATATTCGCACAGCTAATTTAAATGCAGCTTGGGATCAAGTGATTGATGGTAACAGCTTAACAAGAACTGCGACAACTTACATGAAAGTCTCTTTTTATGAAGAAGATGGCATAACCCCGCTTCTTGATAAACAAGGAAAACCATTAGTTGCAACGCTCGGCAAATCTGGTTCTTATGGCGTGTTCGGTGCGCTCGGTAAGGTAGCTGTTCCGATTGATCATGCAGGGTTATATTCTTATAGAATTGATGACATGAATAGCGAACTTGAAATTGAACGTTCGGCTGGTGAATATACTTTAAAGATACAAACGGAACTTTCACACGCGAGTGCTATGTATTTCAAACCTAAAAAGCCGAACACCTTATCTGGTTATGTTTATCTGAATAATAGTCATCCTGGTGCTTTGGGTAATTATAATCAAAATGTAGATACAGCAATTAAATTTGCCCGTGTATTGTTATACAAAAAGCAGTCAGATAATACATGGAGCTTATTCACAAATTTTGGTACGGATAAGGACGGTTATTATAATTTTACAAATCTACCGGATGGTCAATATCGTGTTGAAACTACACCAAGTTTTTCTGCTGGTAGCAATTTTAATTCACAAGATATTGAACTTGAAAATAATGATAAAAATACTGGCGTTAAAAATAACCAGTCAGCTTTTGAAATAAAAATTGAAGGTGGAAAAGTTCATAATAAGGGAACTAACTTTTGGTATAAGCTGAAACAACAAGATTATGTTGTTCGTGGTAAAGTTTACCTAGATACATCTTCTGGCAATGGTAGACTAGACGTTAGTGTATCAGGGGTTTATGATGATTTACCACTTTTTGATACGACAGTCTTACTTTGTAAAGATAACAATGCTTGTGTAATAGGTGGACAAAGTGTTATTGCATCTAAAAAAACCGGTGCTGATGGGCTTTATAAATTTACCGGCGCTGATGGGCTAACAAGTGGAAAAGATTTTATCGTTAAAGCATTACGTAAAGGTGTAACTGTAGTAGAAAATAGCAGTCAAGATCTTGCAGCTAGCCATAAAATTCGATTTGACAAACTTGGTGCACCAATAGTTAAAAACTTCCTTATGCAAGGAAAAGGTTATATTTATGCTATGCCTGCCAATGATCTGAATGGCGATAGGAAGGGTTCTAGTTCAGAGAGGGGATATAATACATCAAAAGTCTATTTTTGGGATAAAAACAGTAATGATTATCAATATTGGGGTCAGTTCTTGACGATTGTGTTGTACTCATTACCGGAAGGCAAATACCGTATAGTTCACAATCCGGGCGAAAATTTTATCGACATTGCGGATATGGATCCAGCAACACCACCTGGAACGTTAGATTTTGAAGTATTAGCCGATGGTTCACTTGCCAATAAATTAGATAAAAATAATGTATTTCTAATGCAAGCTCAAGTTGTACCATCAAATACGACTGAGGCAATTTCGGGCAAGCTTTATCTGGATGTAACAGGTTCTAAAAACAAAGACGGTGCAGCTGAGCTCACTAAAGATGAGCTTACTAAGTATAATAAAGCTGGCTCGTTAACCGTGAGTGGCATTTTTACACCTCGCATCTACCCAGGATATTTTAACGGTAATGTTGACGATATTTTAAATAAACCTGACTTTACTGATAAAGCGGTAAAATTCACGGGTGAATTTGCTTATACTGCTGCGAATTCAACGCGAGGAAAATTGTATCTAACCAATATGTTATTACGTTTAACGGGGCTGGATACCAATCAATTTGAATTAGTGGGTAACAGTGGTCAAACAAAAGGCGATTATCTGCCTACAAAAGTAAAATCAAATCTGGAATATATGCAAGTTGCACCTCCAGGTTTACTGGGAGCACAAGATCAGTACTGGTTAGTAAAACTGAAAAATAATACTGAGATCAGTGGTCGACTTTATTATGATTATGACTATGATGGTCATTTTACTTCGGGTACGAATGATGCTGTGATTTCGGGGGTAACCGTTGAGTTATATCGTGATGGTAAACTCTATGCAAAAACTAAAACCGATAAATCCGGTATATATACGTTCAAAAATTTATTTAATGATACTTATACCGTTAAAGTTACTGAACAGGGTTTAGATAAACAACGTTATGAATTAAGTAGTGTTTCAGATACGGTAAAAGGTATTGCCATTACTGGAAAAACACCTAAAGTAACAGGTGGTAATTTAGATTTTATTTACAAGAAGAACGGCGATGCAGGGATCACCGGTCATGTAATGGTTGATATTAACAATAATGGTAAACTGGAAGTTAAAGTTGATAAAACCGGGGACATGGCGATACCGGATGTAAACGTCAAATTATATAAATTTGATGGTAAGAATCGTACGTTTTATCGTGAAGTAAAAACGAATGCGAAAGGTTACTATAGCTTTAGTGGTATTGATTTAAATACTGATTATATTGTTGAAATTGAGCCAACAAAAGGTTTTGGTGTTATCGCTAATACAGAGGGTAATACAAATATCAATTTAAAACCGATTCACTTTGAAGATGTTGGAAAAACTGTACAAAACCAATACTTCCTATTAGCAGGAAGTTCAAATAGTTCACCGTCAGCTGGTATAAACAGTAGTAATGCAATTAACAGCGGAATTTCTGGAAAAACCTTATTAAATGGTAGTAATCCAAAACCAATTATTAAAGTGTTAATTGGTTTACGTGATGCAAACAATAACGAGATTGCACGTCAGTATACCAATGATAAAGGTGAATACCACTTCTATAATCTACCAAAAGGGAAGTATAGCATTAATATTGTCGCTTCTCCGGATGGTTATTCATTAGTTAAAAACAGTAAAGGTACTACTCAACCAATTGATACTTTATCTGGTCTAGATTTGACTAATGTTGGTATAAAAGACAATAATTTTTATTATAAAGAAGGGAGTGATGACGGTATTGGTGGTAAAATCTATGTTGATTATGCCGATAATAATACCGATTTAAATAAGTTAAATGCGTTTGCCTCTTTACTTGATAGTAAAACCTCGTACACCGTTGAGTTACGTAACGGTTTAGACGGTACCGGTAAGCTATTAATGACCCAAAAAACTGTGGATGGTGAGTATCATTTCTCTAATATTGGTGATAGTGCTGACTATTCCGTGGTACTGAAATTAGACGCTAATGCCGGCTATGAGTTTAAACAAAGTTCAGCTGGTAAAGATAAGAATAAACATCTCGTTATTCCGGTTCCGAATTTACCAAAAAAAGGTTCATTGAATAACAATTATCTGCTAGTAGGAAAACAAAAAATCGGTGGTTATGTCTGGGTTGATAAAAATGGCAGCAAAGACAAACAGGATGACGAAGGGCTTGATGGCATCAAAGTGACCCTTAACTATCAGGCACCGGGTACAACGAATTATGTCAAACTTAAAGAGGTTAACACCGACAAATCAGGTTACTATAAGTTTGAAAAATTACCGAAAAGCGGTAACTATCAAATTAAAGTTAGCACACCGGATGGAATGCAATTAATTGCGAGCACTGTCATAAAAGACAATAAAGATACCTATGAGTTTCCTTCGTTAGACGGAGATAAGTTAACTAATAGTACAGCGTATAAATACAATGGTACGATAAAAGGTCATGTGAGTATTGATGTCGATAACAGCCAAACGAAAACGGCTGTAGACGGAAACTTAGCAGGACTGACATTAACGCTGAAAAGTGGCAAACTTGAACGAAAAGCCACGACTGATAGTAATGGTAATTTTGCAGTAGATAACTTATCGTTTGGTGATTGGGTTATCACGGCAGACAATTCGCAAAGTGTGACCGGCTACCAATTGAGTTATACCCAAACGGGTAATAAAGCAGTGGCAGCAACGTCAAAAGACTTATCATTAACGGTTAAGCTTTCAAAGCAAAATCCAGCGGTGAATGACGTTGAAATAGGTTATCACGGCAGTGCAGTTATCAAAGGTTATGTGGTGATCGATGCCGATAACAATGGTAAATACAGTGAAAAAGATATCGCCTTTGGTGCCTTAAGTACGCCAATTACGCCGAAACTGGTGTTAACATCGGCGAAATCCGGATTTGTAGAGCAAGCAATTAAGGTTGATGCAAAAACCGGTTTATTTGAGGTAAAAGACTTAAGCCAACATGATTATGTGCTGAAAATTGATGATAAAGCGCTCGAAAGTTCCGGTTATAAGCTGGTGTTCAGCCCGAATTCAACGACCAAGACTAATCAGGTAACGTTCAGTGTTAATGGTCCGAAAGATACCCGTTTCTCGGCCGGTGATGTTGCGAAGCAACAAGCATTTGGCTTTAAAACTGAAAATGCCTTAAAAGGGACAATCTATAAAGATTACTCTGGAAAAGGAACCCATCAGCCTTATCACGTGGGCACGTTATCAGGGGTGAAAGTTGTAGCGACAAACAGCAATGGCTTAAAGTTAGAGGTAGAAAGTGGCAGTAAGGGTGAATATGAGATAACCAATATAGCAGCAGGTAGCTGGACGATAACTGTAGAAGCACCGAAAAATTCAGGTTATGACTTCAGTTATGTGGCACAGAAAGTGGGTGGTGCCATTACGTCAATTACCGGAAATGGTGCCGTTGTCAATATCCCGTCAGCATCTTCGGCAAACAAAATCACAAAAGTTGATTTTGGTCTGAAAGGACAGGCGAGCATTGAAGGTCAGGTAGTAATAGACGTGAATGCGAATGATGGCGCGGTGATCAATGCACAGGATATCGGAATTGATAAGCTATTTGCTGACTACACGGTAGGATTATATGTAGATAATAATCTGGTGAAAGAGGTTAAAGCGGTCAGTACCGGAAGTACAGAAACGGAGTTAGGTAACTACCGATTTGAGAACTTAGTATCGGGTGTTGATTATCAGGTGAAAGTGAGTCGTCCGGTAACGGATTATGTTAGCAGCTTTATGTTAACCGACAGCAAACACAAAGTAACGGTTGATCAGACTGACAGTGAAATGAGTGAAACTTATCAATTTGCCGGTGCAACGGACAAAGCAACCGGTGTAAGTTTTGCGTGGAAAGGTACCTCCAGTATCAAAGGTAAAGTTTACTTAGACGGTGATGATGACGGGATTTATAACGCATCGCATGACAGCAATGTTAATGCCGCATTAACGGTGAAATTGAGTAATATCAACAATCCGATATTGCAGACAACACAAACCATTGCAGCCGGAGAGATGGCTTATGAAATAACCGGTCTTATCCCAGGTAAATGGCAAATTGAAGTGGAAGGCGTACCGAGCACGTTACGGGCAAGCTTTGACCCGGATGATGCGCACCATGATAGCAAAGGTCAATTAATGTTACCGAAAACGGCAAATATGGCGACAGTAGAAATTACCGGTAACTTAACCGATCAGGACTTTGGTTATATCCATGGCGGTATTATTGAAGGAAAACTGGTAGAAGACCGTGAAGGTAAAGGTCTGTCCAGTCTGTCAGCGTTAACCGGATTGTCGGGTGCAGATGTCTATTTGTTAGACAATACTCAGAAACACCTGATGAACAAAGAGAATAAACCACTATCCTTTATGACAAACAGCGATGGTAAGTTTATGTTCCGTAATCTGGAGATAAATGCCGATTCGAAATACAGTATCCGTTTACTGTTTGGTGAATATCACGATGGTGTGGTTGGCTCAGATAAAACCAATCCGTTATACGAAAAAGTGCCATATTTTGAACAATACATCGATAGTAATGGTAAAGTGGTTAAACATGACTTAATTGATCTTGCCACACCACCAGCTTCGATTGTTTATAATGGCTCAGGTGGTATGCAAACATTGCCGGTTAAGCTAAATGATGGAAGCAGCACCTTTAGTGCAACAAGTAACGATATCGTATTGGGTTACCGAGTACATAATGCGGATGTAACCGTAATAAAAACGGCACTGAAGGATAATGTCGTGGTGGGTGATATTGTCCCTTATACCATCAAGGTGATTAATAATTCGTCACACAAATCACGCATTAAAATAAAGGATATTTTACCGTCAGGGTTTAAGTTCGTGAAAGGTTCATCGCGTTTAAATGGCAAAAAAGTAGCGGATCCGAAAGGTAGTAAAGCGGTGACGTATGATTCACTGGATTTAACGGCGAACAGTGAAGTGGTGATCAGCTATATGTTAGTTGTGGGCTCGGGTGTTACCCAAGGCGAGTATACCAATACAGCGATGGCACTGAATGCCTTAACAGGAAAAGTGTCGTCGAATATAGCGGAAGCGACGGTAACGGTGACAGCGGATCCACTGTTTGACAATGCATTAATTTTCGGAAAAGTGTATGTAGACCGAAATGGTAATGGTGTACAGGATGAAGGTGAAGAAGGTCTGGGGGGCGTGAAGTTAGTGACCACCCGTGGCGAAATCATCACAACCGATACGCATGGTCGTTACCATATAGTCGGTGTATCGGGAGGTCGTTGGGAGCGAGGAGCAAACTTCGTTATCAAGCTAGACCCACGAAGCTTACCGAAAGCATATAAAGTAAACGGACGTAATCCAAAAGTGGTGAGAGTATCGCCAGGGTTACCAAGTAAAGTTGATTTTGGTGTTACGGAGGTAAATCAGTAATTATCATCAAACTTAAAGACAGACAAGGAAGCCTGTCTATCCCAATCCTTTCAATTCTTTCCCCCGTTTATCGGGGGTTTTTTATTTCTAATTAACCAGTCTTCTTAACCTTACTTTTTATAATTAAAAACGGTTAACCAAAGCAATAATTTAATTAATATAGATATAAGCGATCGAAATAATAGATATTGATCGTTTGTTGCGATCAATGTATTATTGTGTAAATATTCGGAAAATATTTAATAAATTTATTTAATAAAAATGTTTTATTTTGTAATTTTTTTTAGCGGATTAGTTAGCTAATTTATTATTTATCAACAAAGATTAATTGGAATTAGTTATCAATCATTTTTAAGGTTTATGGATAAATTTTGATGTTGAATTGAATTACGAAAATAAAAAATATAATTGATCTTAGAAGAAGAGAAAGGAAATAAACTAAAATGAAAAAACATAACTGGACCCGGCATCCACTTTGCCTGGGTATTAGTGCTGCTTTTTTACTTGGCTCCAATAGTGTTTATGCAGGTAGTACAAATGTACCTAAATTAAATATTATTCGGGATGAGTTTAATGCAGAAGAAAAGCTTAATTTAAGTATCTATAATCCTAAAGTGAAGTTAACGTCACAAGGATTGTTTACGACACCGATGGGGCTTTATATTTACACTAACTATCCCACTAAAATCGCTGAATATCAAATCACCATTTACCGTCAATCGGATGTAGATAACCGTCAGCCGTTAAAAACCTTACGATTTAAAGAAATCAGTCCGTATGAAGCGGTGTTATGGCATGGTGATACCGATAATGGCGAGCCGTTATCGACAAATAGCGAGTATAAAGCGATTTTAACTACCACCAGTTATGACGGTTTAAAAGACAGTGTTTATGCGACATCGTTTAAGACCTTAGGTCAGGGCACAGCAGACTCTGGCAGTGATTTTATTTCCTACAACAAACCCGATAATCAATCGGGCTCAGGTCATTTATTTTTTGGTCAATTGAAATCAGATAGCACGATACCGGGGTTTGGCGAAAGCCGGATAGACCATCAGGGTATTGTGAGTGATGCTCAGGACCGGAAAGTCGTTATTCAGATGGCGGGCTTAAAAGGTAAACAAGGGGTGATGCTTAATGGCGAGCCTTTAGTGGTGGATGCCGAGGGCCGGGCGATGCGGGAGATGATTTTATCGCCGGGTGAGTATCAGTTTGATTTAAGCTGGCAGGATGAATTGGGTCAGAAGCAATCGCAACAGGAAAAGTTGGTGGTTGAAAAGAAAGATGACATTTTTTATGTGGGTATCGTGGATGTGACGTATGCGCAAAACAATGTCAGCGGAGAAGGGCGTTCGATACTCGAAGAGGCCGACAGTCACCACTACAGTGGCAAAGGGAGCTGGGATGGTCGGGTAGCCTTTTATGTCAAAGCGAATAAGGGTGATTACCGGTTAACGGCGCATTTAGACACAACAGAAACGAAGCTAAAAAATGCCTTTGGTCATTTAGGTGAAAAAGACCCGACTCGTTTTGCGCGTGAAATCGACCCACAATCATACTACCCGATATACGGAGATGGTTCGACCACAGAAAGTGATGTGGATACGGAAGGTAAGTTTTATATCAAATTAGAGAGAGGCAAAAGTTACGGGTTATGGGGTAACTATACCACACAGATTACCGGTAATGAGTTTGCCAATTTTAACCGCAGTTTATACGGGGCAAAATTATATCACGAAAGTGAGCAGTCGACCCAGTATGGTGATACCCGCACATTAGCGACAGTGTTTTTATCGAATGGTGAAACCCGGGGCAGTCACAATGAATTAGCATCGACCGGTGGTAGTTTATACTTTTTAAAACATCAGCGTATAACAGAAGGGAGTTTAAAACTGTCGGTAGAAGTGCGTGACCGTAATACCGGTCGGGTACTGAGTACCAGCACCCTGACCGAAGGGGTTGATTATGAAGTGAACCAGTTTCAGGGTCGGGTGATATTAACCAAAGCCCTGCCGATGACGACAAACGGGGGCACAGGTAGCTCAATTATCGAAAGCGGTAATCTGGTTGGGGGCGACCCGGTGTGGATTATTGCGGAATATGAATATTATTCAGACGGTTTTGACTTTGACGGTCAAAAAGTGTTTGGTGGTCGGGCTTATCACTGGTTAAACGACCATATTCGTATTGGCGGGACATATATCAGTGAAGACCAGGCAAGCGGTGAAACGTATGAGTTAAAAGGACTGGATGTGATTGTCAGACCGACGCAGGGAACACACACGCATTTTGAATATGCCAAAAGTAAGGCCGGGATGAGTGATATTTTTGTGTCGAGCAATGGCGGTCTGTCATTTAATCAGACGGTGTTATCGGGTGATACACGGGGAGCGGCATGGAAGATTAACCAAAAAATCGAATTCAGTGATTTGATGGGTGAGGATATTCCGTTAAGTTTTACGGGGTATTACTCAATGCAGCAGGAAGGCTTTTCGTCCTTTGCTAAAGCCCGCAGCAGTGATTTAGAAGAGTGGGGTGGCGAATTACGTTATGACTTTGAGGCGGATAAAAAAGGCATCTTACTGGGTTACAGCAGTGAAAAAGACAAGGCAAATTATGTTGAAAAAATAGCCCGTGCACAATACTACACAACACTCGGAGACTTATATAAAACGGCGTTAGAGTTACAACAACGCAATACCCATAATTATGGTGATGCCTCTACCCGTGAAACCTTAGTGGCAGCGAAAATAGAGCGTTCGTTTTTTGGTGGACGGGATAAAGGTTATCTTATCCAGCAAATGACGATGACTAAATCGGGTGATGTGGCGAATGATAACCGCACTACCTTAGGGTACAGCTCACAAATTACCGAAAGCATCAATCTGGGTGCAGAAGTTTTTGCATCAAATCGGGGTGCCGGTGGTGGCGTTCAGGGTAGCTGGGATGTGAATGACCGCACCAGTTTATATACCAAAGTCTTAAATGATGTGGACTCGACCTCGGGTCGGGGCATTACGACGGTTGTCGGAGGACGCACCAAGGCGACCAGCCAGATAGAGCTTTACTCAGAGCGACAATTTAAGACCACTAAAATTGACCGAACCACCTCTGATGTTTACGGGGTGACTTATAAACCGACTGAATCTCAGTTTGTTGAAGGGTCTTACTCGGTAGGACGGGTGAATAACCGTTACCGAAACCGCAACACCAGTTTAACCGGAAATGGTGAAACCCGTCGTGATGTTTGGGCGGTAGGATACGGTTATAAAAATGATACCGTTCAGGTGCGTAACCGGGTGGAATACCGGATAGATGAAGGTAGTGAGCGTATCCGTCAATGGGTAACGACCAACCGGGCAAAAACGACCGTGAACGAGAACCTCAGCTGGATGGCGCAGTTTGATTTTGCGAAAACGTTAGGAGAGCACAATAACAACAGTGAAGTGGTGAGTAACTACACGGAGTCGACAATAGGCTTTGCGTATCGCCCGTTATCTATCAATAACCTGAATTTATTCGGTAAGCTGACGTATGTGTATGGTTTAGATCCGGATGATCAGCTGATAGCGAACTCGACATCGTCAAATGGTAAAAGCTATACCTCAAGTCTGTATGACCAAAAGAGCTGGGTGTGGTCATTAGAAGGTGTATATGAGTGGAATGCGAACTGGGAAACGGCGTTTAAAGCGGCGCACCGACAAGGGCATTTACGTTACAAAGGTGAAAGCTCATGGTACTCCTCAGGGGCAAGCTTGTATGCACTCCGCCTCAATTACAAGACAGGTGACTGGGAATACCAGATAGAAGGTCGAACATTACGTACCGATCTGGCAGATGACCATAAAGACGGGGTTGTGACCAGTATTTACCGAAATGTCGGTGACAATATCAAGATGGGAGTGGGTTATAACTTTACGGATTATAACGACAACTTAACGCACCTGAACTACCGTTCACATGGTTGGTTTGTCAATGTAGTAGGGAGTTTCTAATGAACAGTTGGCAAAAAGTTGAAAAACGAAAAGAAGAGAATTTACGCATATCAGGAGAAAAGATAATGCGAACTGCGCATAATGCAACAGTGAAAAAGAAAATGCTAAGGGGTATAAAGCAATTATTAGCCTCAGCATTTATATCGATGGCGACACTATCAACTGCGTATGCCTTTGATATAGATGGGAAAGTTTATTTAGATTACGATAATACGGCAAGCAAAACAGAAATGCCGTTAACGGGTTTAAAAGTTGAATTATATGATAGTAATCAAAAACTATTATCTAGTGTGACAACCAACCAGGATGGAAGCTATAAATTAGATGCGCCGTTACTGGGGACATATAAGGTTGTGGCAAAAACGGCAGAAGGTGAAACCATCGATCGTTCGGTACAATTGATAGTTAATACCGGTGCATCGGCTCAAAATTTATTTATTAAAGGGCAAGGCGGTGATATCAACTTAGCGATAAAAGATGGCAAAGGCACGGGAGCAATGAATATTCCTGTTAGGTTGATTCATACCGCCTCTAAAAGACAAACCATTTTTGTGTCGAATAATAGTGGTATCGTCGAACTTAAAAACACCTTAAAAGGTCATCAGTATGATATGGTGGTTAATACAGAAGATTTTATTGCAGATTCAAGTAATAAAATCAAATATGCCTTATGGGATGCAACGTTACCGGATAGCAAAAACGCCTATGTTGACAAAATTAGTTTCAATATGGCGGGTAAAAACCAAAAAGGTGTGTTTAATGTCAAACCACGTAACGAATGGGGTGTTGATGGTGTTGTCGCTATCGATCAAAATGCTGATGGGATCTATACAGTAGATTCTGATACCGGTGCAATTGATATGAATGTCGAGCTTTATTATCCTGGCACGACAACGAAAGTACTGGGTACAAAAACGATTACTACAACTGATAATGGTCGATATCATTTTAGGGATCTAGCTGTAGAAAAATATGACATTAAGGTAACCAATGTTAAAGCGCCTTATATCGCACTTAGCAAACTTGAACAAAACGTCACAATAACTGATGCAAATGGTCAAACAAGTGGTCCCACCTTTTTGTTAAACATTGATCCGAACGATACAACGTTAGCAGGTATATCTGGTCTTGTATTTGCATTAACTTCAGAACGATTCCCTGAAGACGGTCCGGATGGTGGTAAAAAAAATGGGAATACTTTATTTAAGACTGGTGATAAACCTCTTGTAACACCAGTTCATCTTTATCAACATAATGGCAATAGTTGGAGTTTAATTGCAAAACAAACCACTAATAAAGAAGGTGCTTATAAATTTAGAGGACTAAGAGCGAATAAAGATTATAAAGTCGTTTTAGAAGAATCAGGCATTGATACGAATCAATTTTTCTTTATCGGTGACACAGATGGTAAATCAACCAGTACCTCATCTGAATCAAAAAGTACTCATAAAGGTAAAGTAAAACTTAGCAATGGTACGCAAGATAAAATAGCTCCGAAAGAGATTATTATTACTAATTTAAATGGCGGTACTAAGTCAAATCAAAACTTTTGGTATTCAAAGATCGGACCGAGTTTATTAGGTGTAGAAAGTAGCTTACAGAGCGTAGATAATAAGGGAAGCTGGGGCGGCGAAGTAAATGGTATGAGTGCAATAAGTACTGGGCCTTATATAAACGTTGCTTTTTTTGAAGAAGATGGCGTCACGCCAGCGACCAAAATAGATGGGACACGCTTATATGCTAAATATCTAAAAGGCCCAGATGATTATTCGCGTGCTCAACGGGCTAGGGTTAATTCTGATCATGGTGGAATTTATACATACAAAATTATTGGATATGATTCAAATTATTTAGATATCCAAGGTGTTACACAAGAATATCGAGTAAGATCAGTTGCAAATAATACAAGTGCTACCGAAAGATTGGGTGGTTTTTCTGTTGTATATTTCAGAGGCAAAACGCCTAACTCTATTTCGGGTTATGTTTACTTAAATAATAGCCATGTTGGTACAACTGGCAACTTTGATCCTAAGCAAGATGTTCCTATTCGATATAATCGTGTCGTTTTACAACATAAGCAAGTATCTACAGGCAAATGGGAAAATGATGATATTGCTTATATGGGAACGGACAAAGATGGACGTTATAATTTTACTAAGTTACCTGATGGTGAATATAGAGTAGTTATTCAACCTATTTTTGGCTCAGGCAGTAATGCAGATATAAATGATATTGTATTAGAGCGTAATGATCAAAATGATATTATTACCAAAAATACTGCTAGTATTGTTGTTAAAGTAAAAGGTGGTCAAAACTATACTAAAGATACTAATTTCTGGTATAAGTTAAAACAACAAGATTATGTTGTTAAAGGTACTGTTTATTTAGATACTTACAGAGGAGACGGTAAACTTACTGTAGGTGGGACGGCTGACGCTTTCGATAAACCGTTGTTTGATGCAACAGTTTTATTATGTAGAGATAATAATGATTGTACTTCTCGCTCGGGTAAAAGTGTATTAGCTTCACAAAAAACCGATAAAACAGGACGTTATGAATTTACTGGAAAAGATGGACTGACAAAAGGGAAAGATTTTATCATTAAAGTTGTTCGCTCAGATACTGAGGCAGTAACAGATCCAAAACAGGGTCTTGCTCAGTTGCAAACGGTTCGTTTTGATAAAATAGATTTACCTATTATCCATAACTTTTTAATGCAAGGTAAAGGTAAAGAAATTCGATTTATTCCTATCAATGATTTAGATGGTAATGAAAAATTTGAAGGTAACGGTAGCAAAGAACAGGGTTATGGTATATTTCAAGTTCAGTATTGGAATGGAAGCGCTTACCAAGAATGGCTAACGGCTGGAGACTTTTATAATAATCTAGTTCTTGACCGTTTACCTAAAGGTAAATATCGTATTATTCATAATCAAGATAACACTAATTATAGTTATATCGATATTGCTGATAAAGATCCTGTTACAGATATAGGTGTTTTTGACATAGAAGTCTTGGCCGATGGTACTTTAGCTAATAATGTTAAGCCTCGTCAATATATTATGCAAGTATCGAAAGCATCTAAGGGAATAACAGGTAATCTCTATTTAGATATTACAGGTTCAGGAAAAAAAGAAGATGCAGTTTTATTAACTAGTCAAGAGTTATCTAAATATAATAAGGACAATCTCAGAGTAGAAGGTATTTTCTCACCTCGTGTTTATAAGGGATATTATAAAGGTGATGTCAATACTATTTTGAATAAACCTGATTTTATCGATAAAACGATAAAATACACTGGCGAATTTGCTTATAATCAAGCTAATTCACCTCGTGGTACTGTGTATCTAACTAATATGCTTCTCAGATTACAGGGTCTAGATTCAAATCAATTTGAATTAGTGGCTAGTGGTAATCAACCTAAAGACGAGCATTTACCAGATGAAGTGAAAAAAATAGAGTATTTACAGGTTTCACCTACTCTGTCTGATGGAGCATCTGATCAGTATTGGTTAGTAAAATTAAAAAATGATACCGAAATCAGTGGTCGACTTTATTATGATTATGATGAGGATGGTAACTTTAATACCAGCAAAAATGATGTGCCTATTGTTGGGGTAACAGTTGAATTGTATCGTAATGGAGAATTATATAATCAAGTTAAAACTGATAAATCGGGTATATATTCGTTTAAAAATTTATTCAATGATACTTATACTATTAAAGTTACAGAACAAGGCTTAGATGTAAAAACTTATGAACTTAAATCAGCGTTAGATACTGTACCAAATATTAAAATCACATCACAAACACCAAAAATAAAGGGTGGTAATTTAGATTTTATCTATAAGAAAAACGGTGATGCAGCTATTGCAGGTTATGTAATGGTGGATATTAATAATAATGGTAAAACGGATATTAGTTTTGATAAAACAGGTGATCTTGCTGTAACAAAAGTTAAAGTTAAGTTATTTAAAAAAGTGAATAACACTCTTGTTAAATATCTTGAAGCTGACACTAATGAAAATGGTTACTATAGTTTTAGTGGTATTGATCTTAATACGGATTATGTAGTTGAAGTTGTTCCACCAAGTAATTATGGTGTTATTTCAAATGCTAATCTAAAACCAAGTAAAACTTTAGAAACAATATCTTTTGGTGATATAGGAAGAACTATACAAAATCAGTCTTTCTTATTAGCAGGGAGTTCAAACAGTTCACCGTCAGCAGGTATAGCTAGTAATCAAGCGCTTAATAGTGGTATTGCAGGTAAAACTATTATTGAAGGTACATCACCTGAATTACCAATTGATAATGTATTGATCGGTCTAGTTACTTCAAACGGAACTGAAATCGCTCGTCAATATACCAACAGTAAAGGTGAATATCATTTCTATAACTTACCTTCCGGTAAGTACAGTATTAATGTTGTAACGTCACCGGATGGTTATTCATTAGTGAAAAACAGTAAAGGAACCACTCAACCAATCAATACTTTATCAAATATTGAAATAACCAATACTGGTGTCTCTGGTAATAGTTTCTATTATAAAGAAGCTAGTGTTGACGGTATTCAAGGAAAAATCTATGTTGATTTTGCCGATAATAATACCGATTTTAATAAGTTAAATGCATTTGCCTATTTACTTGATAATAAAGCTGCGTTAACGGTTGAATTACATGAAGGTTTAGATGGTAATGGTAAGCTATTAATGACCCAAAAAACCGTAGATGGTAAGTACCAATTCTCTAACCTGATGTTTGGTAATAGTGCTAACTATTCTGTGGTACTAAAATTAGACACTAATGCCGACTATGAGTTTAAACAAAGTTCAGCAGGTAAAGATGCGAAGCATATCGTTATTCCAGTTGCAAAATTACCAAAAAAAGGTTCGCCGGATAACAATTATCTGCTTGTAGGAAAACAAAAAATCGGTGGTTATGTCTGGGTTGATGAAAATGGCAGCAAAGACAGACAGGATGACGAAGGGCTTAATGGCATCAAAGTGACCCTTAACTACCAGGCACCAGGTACAACGGATTATGTTGAACTTAAAAAAGTTGACACCAAAACGGTGAATGGCAAAAAAGGTAATTATCAGTTTGAAAAATTACCGAAGGGTGGTAACTATCAAATTAAAGTTAGCACACCGGATGGAATGCAATTAATTGCGAACACTGTCATAAAAGACAATAAAGATACCTATGAGTTTCCTTCGTTAGACGGAGATAAGTTAACTAATAGTACAGCGTATAAATACAATGGTACGATAAAAGGTCATGTGAGTATTGATGTCGATAACAGCCAAACGAAAACGGCTGTAGACGGAAACTTAGCAGGACTGAAATTATCGCTGAAAAGTTCGGATGGCAAACTTACCCGAGAAGCTATAACTAACAGCGATGGTAATTTTGCAGTAGATAACTTATCGTTTGGTGATTGGGTTATCACGGCAGACAATTCGCAAAGTGTGACCGGCTACCAATTGAGTTATACCCAAACGGGTAATAAAGCAGTGGCAGTAACGTCAAAAGACTTATCATTAAAGGTTAATCTTTCGAAGCAAAATCCAGCGGTGAATGACGTTGAAATAGGTTATCGCGGCAGTGCAGTTATCAAAGGTTATGTGGTGATCGATGCCAATAACGACGGTAAATATAGTGAAAAAGAAGATATCGCCTTTGGTGCCTTAAGTACGCCAATTACGCCGAAACTGGTGTTAACATCGACGAAATCCGGATTTGTAGAGCAAGCAATTAAGGTTGATGCAAAAACCGGTTTATTTGAGGTAAAAGACTTAAGCCAACATGATTATGTCCTGAAAATTGATGATAAAGCGCTCGAAAGTTCCGGTTATAAACTGGTGTTCAGCCCGAATTCAACAACAGTGACCAATCAGGTGACGTTCAGTGTTAATGGTCCGAAAGATACCCGCTTCTCAGCCGGTGATGTTGCGAAGCAACAAGCATTTGGCTTTAAAGCTGAAAACGCCTTAAAAGGGACAATCTATAAAGATTACTCTGGAAAAGGAACCCATCAGCCTTATCACGTGGGCACGTTATCAGGGGTGAAAGTTGTGGCGACAAACAGCAATGGCTTAACCTTAGAGGTAGAAAGTGACAGTAAGGGTGAATATGAGATAACCAATATAGCAGCAGGTAGCTGGACGATACGTGTAGAAGCACCGAAAAATTCAGGTTATGACTTCAGTTATGTGGCACAGAAAGTGGGGGGCGCCATTACGTCAATTACCGGAAATGGTGCCGTTGTCAACATTGCGCAAGTATCTTCGGCAAACAAAATCACAAAAGTTGATTTTGGTTTGAAAGGACAGGCGAGCATTGAAGGTCAGGTAGTAATAGACGTGAATGCGAATGATGGCGCGGTGATCAATGCACAGGATATCGGAATTGATAAGCTATTTGCTGACTACACGGTAGGATTATATGTAGATAATAATCTGGTGAAAGAGGTTAAAGCGGTCAGTACCGGAAGTACAGAAACGGAGTTAGGTAACTACCGATTTGAGAACTTAGTATCGGGTGTTGATTATCAGGTGAAAGTGAGTCGTCCGGTAACGGATTATGTTAGCAGCTTTATGTTAACCGACAGCAAACACAAAGTAACGGTTGATCAGACTGACAGTGAAATGAGTGAAATTTATCAATTTGCCGGTGCAACGGACAAAGCAACCGGAGTAAGTTTTGCGTGGAAAGGTACCACCAGTATCAAAGGAAAAGTTTACTTAGACGGTGATGATGACGGGATTTATAACGCATCGCATGACAGCAGTGTTAATGCGGCATTAACGGTGAAATTGAGTAATATCAACAATCCGATATTGCAGACAACACAAACCATTGCTGCCGGAGAGATGGCTTATGAAATAACCGGTCTTATTCCTGGTAAATGGCAAATTGAAGTAGAAGGCGTACCGAGCACGTTACGGGCAAGCTTTGATCCGGATGATGCGCACCATGATAGCAAAGGTCAATTGATGTTACCGAAAACGGCAAATATGGCGACAGTAGAAATTACCGGTAACTTAACCGATCAGGACTTTGGTTATATCCATGGCGGTATTATTGAAGGAAAACTGGTAGAAGACCGTGAAGGTAAAGGTCTGTCCAGTCTGTCAGCGTTAACCGGATTGTCGGGTGCAGATGTCTATTTGTTAGACAATACTCAGAAACACCTGATGAACAAAGAGAATAAACCACTATCCTTTATGACAAACAGCGATGGTAAGTTTATGTTCCGTAATCTGGAGATAAATGCCGATTCGAAATACAGTATCCGTTTACTGTTTGGTGAATATCACGATGGTGTGGTTGGCTCAGATAAAACCAATCCATTATACGAAAAAGTGCCATATTTTGAACAATACATCGATAGTAATGGAAAAGTGGTTAAACATGACTTAATTGATCTTGCCACACCACCAGCTTCGATTGTTTATAATGGCTCAGGTGGTATGCAAACATTGCCAATTAAGCTAAATGATGGAAGCAGCACCTTTAGTGCAACAAGTAACGATATCGTACTGGGTTACCGGGCACATAATGCGGATGTAACCGTAATAAAAACGGCACTGAAGGATAATGTCGTGGTGGGTGATATTGTCCCTTATACTATCAAGGTGATTAATAATTCGTCACACAAATCACGCATTAAAATAAAGGATATTTTACCGTCAGGGTTTAAGTTCGTGAAAGGTTCATCGCGTTTAAATGGCAAAAAAGTAGCGGATCCGAAAGGTAGTAAAGCGGTGACGTATGATTCACTGGATTTAACGGCGAACAGTGAAGTGGTGATCAGCTATATGTTAGTTGTGGGCTCGGGTGTTACCCAAGGCGAGTATACCAATACAGCGATGGCACTGAATGCCTTAACAGGAAAAGTGTCGTCGAATATAGCGGAAGCGACGGTAACGGTGACAGCGGATCCACTGTTTGACAATGCATTAATTTTCGGAAAAGTGTATGTAGACCGAAATGGTAATGGTGTACAGGATGAAGGTGAAGAAGGTCTGGGGGGCGTGAAGTTAGTGACCACCCGTGGCGAGATCATCACAACCGATACGCATGGTCGTTACCATATAGTCGGTGTATCGGGAGGCCGTTGGGAGCGAGGAGCAAACTTCGTTATCAAGCTAGACCCACGAAGCTTACCGAAAGCATATAAAGTAAACGGACGTAATCCAAAAGTGGTGAGAGTATCGCCAGGGTTACCAAGTAAAGTTGATTTTGGTGTTACCGAAGTAAATCAGTAATGACCATCAAAGACAAAGACGGACAAGGAAGTCTGTCTATCCCAATCCTTTCAGGTCTTTCCCCCATTTATTGGGGGTTTTTTATATGAAGCATTCCAGATTATTATTTCATGTGAATAGATTTTAGTTTTAGAACACTGAAAATGACTAGAGTTGTAGAGATATAAATAAAATAGAGTGCCAGTTAATAAATTAATATTGTCATATTAATTAGTTAGCATAAATAGAGCAGTATTAATGAGTTTAAGCATAATACTGAAAGTTTTTATTATCATTCATTGAATGGAATTAAACAATTTTGCGTAGTGTTACAGATTTAAAACTCCCAACTAAAATTGGGAGTTAATTCGTTTTATTGTTGATAATTTGATAAAAATTTAGCAAAACGTTCAATAGCGTCTTGTAATTCACCTATATGTGGAAGCGCAACAATTCTGACATGATCGGGTTTATGCCAGTTGAAACCACTGCCTTGTACTAAAAGAACTTTCTCTTGCAATAGAAAATCTAAAACCAATTTCTGATCATTGTGAATATTAAATTTTTGCTGATCAAGTTTAGGAAATAAGTACAATGCGCCTTGTGGTTTAGTACAACTTACCCCTGGGATATCATTTAACATGCGCCATGCAAGCATACATTGATCATATAAACGACCACCAGGAACAATAAATTCATTAATACTTTGATAACCGCCAAGCGCACCTTGAATGGCATGTTGCAATGGTACATTGGCGCATAATCGCATTGACGCCAACATATTTAGCCCCTCAATGTATCCTTTTACATGTTGTTTCGGGCCACAAAGTGCCATCCATCCTTGCCTAAAACCTGCAACACGATAAGTTTTGGATAGTCCGCTCATGGTTACGACAAATAAATCGGGCGCTAAAGCGGCTATTGAATGATGAACAGCATCATCATATAAAATTTTGTCGTAAATTTCGTCAGCAAAAATAATAAGATTGTTTTGACGTGCAATTTCTGCAATATCAAGTAAAAGTTGTTTACTATAAACGGCACCAGTTGGGTTATTAGGATTAATAATGACAATTCCTTTGGTTTTAGGGGTGATCTTTCTTTTAATATCCTCTAAATCGGGCGACCAATTGGCTTCTTCATCGCAAAGGTAATGAACAGCACTACCACCAGATAAACTAATTGCAGCTGTCCATAATGGATAATCTGGCATAGGAACTAAGATTTCATCACCGCTATTGAGCAATGCTTGCATCGATTGTACGATAAGTTCAGAAACTCCATTGCCGATAAAAATGTCTTCGACATCTAAACTTGTTATTCCTCTGGCTTGATAGTGTTGCATAATAGCTTTACGTGCAGAGTAAAGTCCTTTTGAATCGGAATATCCTTGTGAAGAAGGCAAATTACGGATGACATCAACTAATAATTCATCAGGTGCGGCAAAACCAAAAGGGGCAGGATTTCCAATATTGAGTTTTAGTATAGTTTGACCTTCTTCTTCAAGACGCTTTGCATGCTCAAGAATTGGTCCACGGATGTCGTAACAGACATGATCCAATTTATTTGATTTTTGGAAATTTTTCATAATGTTGCCCTTCTTATTTATTTTAATGTTTTTTTATTTTTAACAAAAAAACAATCTACTCCTATTTCGATAATTTTTGAAGATGTTATTATAATCAACCAAGTAAATATCTTTTGATTGTCCAAAATTTGTGCGGAGTATGTGATGAAAACCATTTTAACTGTCATAGGAAAAGACCAGACCGGAATTATTGCTGGTATAAGTCAAAAATTATATGAATTAAATATTAATATTTTAGATGTATCTCAAACTATCATGGGTGAATATTTCACGATGATTATGTTACTCGATTTATCAAAAATCGATGTTTCATTTGATGATGTTAAAAATACTTTAACGCAAACAGGCGAAAATCTTAAAGTTAAAGTAAATATTCAACGCGAAGAGATATTTGATGCAATGCATCGTCTTTAAATTTTATTCAATAATTTTTACTGAAGGATAGTACTAATGGAAACCAAACAGATCCTCGAAACAATTAAAATGATTGAGGAAGAAAAGCTTGATATTCGCACAATAACCATGGGTATTTCTTTGCTTGATTGTATTGATAGCGATGGTGAAAAAGCCCGTCAAAAAATCTATGACAAAATTACTAAATTAGCCAAAAATTTAGTAAAAGTTGGTGATCAAATTACGTCTGAATTTGGTATTCCAATTATTAATAAACGTATCTCTGTTACACCAATATCCTTAATTGCAGGAGCAAGTAATGATAGTGATTATGTTGCGTTCGCAAAAACACTTGATCAAGCTGCTAAAGCGGTGGGGGTGAACTTTATTGGTGGATTTTCGGCGTTAGTGCAGAAAGGTTACCATAAAGGTGATGAAATTTTGATTAAATCCATCCCACAAGCTCTTGCCCAAACAGAACGCGTTTGTTCATCGGTTAACGTAGGTTCTACGCAAACCGGTATCAACATGGATGCCGTAAAACAGATGGGGCATATTATTAAAGAGGCGGCCGCATTAACGGCGGATAATAGCAGTATGGCTTGTGCAAAATTAGTTGTGTTTGCTAATGCTGTTGAGGACAATCCGTTTATGGCTGGGGCTTTTCATGGTGTAGGCGAAGCAGATTGTGTCATTAATGTAGGTGTCAGTGGGCCTGGTGTGGTTAAGCGAGCACTCGAAAAAGTAAAAGGTCAACCTTTTGATGTGGTTGCGGAAACAATCAAAAAAACGGCTTTTAAAATTACCCGTATGGGACAACTTGTTGGTAAAGAGGCTTCGGAGCGTTTAGGCGTTAAATTTGGTATTGTTGATTTATCTTTAGCGCCAACGCCTGCAATAGGTGATTCAGTTGCCCATATTTTAGAAGAAATGGGACTGGAAGTGGTTGGAACCCATGGTACAACGGCGGCGTTGGCGATGCTTAATGATGCTGTCAAAAAAGGTGGGGTCATGGCATGTGGTCATGTAGGTGGTTTAAGTGGGGCATTTATTCCTGTGTCAGAAGATGCTGGGATGATTGATGCGGTAAATAAGGGGGCACTCAATTTAGAAAAATTAGAAGCAATGACCTGTGTTTGTTCGGTCGGGCTTGATATGATTGCTATTCCGGGTGATACACCAGCTGAAACGATATCTGCTATTATTGCAGATGAAGCAGCAATCGGCGTCATCAATCATAAGACCACTGCTGTTCGCATCATTCCTGCGGTTGGTTTAACAGTGGGTGATAATATTGAATTTGGTGGGTTATTGGGTCATGCACCTGTGATGCCAGTAAATAAATATAGTTCATTTGATTTTATTAATCGTGGTGGGCGTATTCCTGCTCCGATTCACTCTTTCAAAAACTAAGCGATTATTTTGTGATGCCTTGTATATCAAAAAAGACAAGGTATCACATGACTTTCTGTCTATTGATTTCTTTCTGATAATCCAAAACGTGATTTTTTTCCTTCATTTTACGGTATCCCTATAATGAGCAATCACACGGATGCTATTTGATAATAAATCAGTTAGTCTCATTTTTCTTACTTATCTAAAATTAATTGATAAAAAATAAAAGGAAACAAAAATGAAAAAAGTTATAGTCAGTTTTATCTCAATATTATTGTTTGGTTGTGGGATTTTAGAAAGTAATTATCAACCTGGCAACTATGGTCCGATGTTAACGGTAATTAATCAAAAATTACCCGCTTATGATTTACCAAAAAAATTAGATTTCCACAATAAAACCTATTATATATATAATCAAAGTCGCGATAGTGGTTCAGGTAATCCTAATGATAAGCGTGCAATTATGTACATGCAAGATCCTAAATCAGCAACCTATTATGAAGATTATTTCATCATTATGGATGATATCGTTGCCAATGCTCAAGATGCTCAAAAACTCTTTAAATTGCAAATCGCAATGCGTTCGTCTGATCCGAAAGTCACTCAAGAAGGTAACGTTTCTTATGCCGTAGGAACGGATGAAAAAAATGGTATAGGTTATTTAATTGTCAGTACTTATGATGAATCAACGCATTTGGCTCGTAATCGTTTTTATCTCATTCTACTCAATGAAAAAAAAGACCATTTAGTAAAATATATGCAAACCCATACTAAACAAATGGCACAAGAGATATTAAAATTAGGTCGTAAATAGTTAATTTATGAGTCTAATACCGATAACCTCAATGACAAGAATAGTAGCGTTAGTTGCGTTAATCTTTATGCACTGCTAGTATTTCAACATTTCGATAAATCAGTGGTAATTATGCATAACACATTTTCTGACAGTTATTTTCAACGTTTTAGTGGCATTGCTCGGTTGTATGGTCAATCCGCATTGTCGTGTTTTGCTCGTGCACATATTTGTGTAATAGGGATTGGTGGTGTTGGTTCTTGGGTAGCTGAATCCCTTGCTCGCAGTGGTATCGGGCAAATTACTTTGATTGATATGGATGATGTCTGTGTGACTAATACCAATCGCCAGATTCATGCTTTAACCACAAATATAGGTAAAGCTAAAACCGCCGTCATGGCTGAGCGAATATTACAAATTAATCCTGAATGTATTGTTAATCAAATTGATGACTTTATAAACATTGATAATGTTTCAGATTATTTAGGTGCTCAAAACTTGCCTCGTTATGATTATATCATTGATGCTATTGATAGTGTGCGTGATAAAGCGGCCGTGCTTAATTATTGCAGACGACAAAAATTGAAAGTCATTACTATTGGTGGCGCAGGTGGGCAAAAAGATCCAACACAGATTAAAATTGCTGATTTGGCTAAAACCATTCAAGACCCTTTGGCAGCTAAATTACGAGAAAGATTGAAGAACGATTATAAATTGAATAAAGATAGTAAAGGTAAATATTCGATACCTTGTGTTTACTCAACAGAACAACTGACATATCCGGCGGAGAATGGACAAATCTGTTTTACGAAAAGTGAAGCGCATGGCACTAAAAAAATGGATTGTGAATCAGGTTTTGGCGCAGTGACGACTGTTACGGCAAGTTTTGGATTTGTTGCTGTTAGTTATGTACTGGACAAATTATCAAAAATTTAAGTGAACTTTTTATTTCTTCGAAAAAATTTAGCATATTTAAAAAAAGCTATTTTACCTAAGTAAAATAGTTTTTTTTATCTAAAAATCTCAAAAATTAATTTCTTTTATCTAATATTAGGAATATCGCTCATCTATTTCAATAACATTTATTTTTCTGCAAGATCTTATTGTATAAAGTAAAAAACTGATTTACGATAACGGCAATTTCGTTTTGTTATTATGCATAGGCATTTAAAAGATTCAAGGAAGACGCCAAACGATTCAGATTTATTTTTTAATTTCAAGGAGTAATCTATGGCAGTAACTAATATGAATGAGTTAAATGAGTTAATGGCCCGTGTAAAAAAAGCACAGGAAACTTATTCAACTTATACTCAAGAACAAGTGGATAAAATTTTCACGGAGGCTGCAAAAGCTGCTGCAGCTGCGAGAATTCCACTAGCCCAACAAGCTGTTGCTGAATCGGGTATGGGGATTGTAGAAGATAAAGTGATTAAAAACTTATTTGCTGCAGAATATATTCTAAACAAATATCGTCATGACAAAACTTGTGGCGTAGTGGCAGAAAATGAACCCTTTGGAACTATTACGCTAGCCGAACCTTTAGGGATCATATGCGGAATAGTACCAACGACCAATCCAACTTCTACCGCTATTTTCAAATCCCTTATCAGTCTTAAAACCCGTAACGCAATCGTCTTCTCTCCTCATCCTAGAGCAAAAAAATCAACTATTGAAGCAGCCAGAATTGTTCTAAATGCAGCAATCAAAGCTGGTGCACCAAAAGATATTATTGGTTGGATTGATGAGCCATCTATCGAATTATCAAATGCTTTAATGCATCATGATGATGTCGCTGCAATTTTAGCAACCGGTGGCCCGGGTATGGTGAAAGCAGCTTATAGTTCAGGTAAACCTGCATTAGGTGTTGGCGCAGGTAATACGCCTGTCATCATTGACGAAACAGCGGATTTAAAACGAGCAGTGGCTTCCGTTCTGATGTCTAAAACGTTTGATAATGGTATGATTTGTGCCTCTGAACAGGCTATCGTGGTGGTTGATTCTGTTTATGACGAAGTACGTCGCTTGTTGACACAATACGGTGCATACGTTTTAAATGCTAAAGAGACAAAAGCCGTTCAAGGTATCATTTTAAATGACAAGGGTGCTTTAAATGCTAATATCGTTGGTCAACCGGCGACCAAAATTGCTGAATTAGCAGGTTTTAAAGTACCAGCAGGTTCAAAAGTACTAGTAGGTGAAGTGAGCAAAGTTGATCTATCTGAACCGTTTGCGCATGAAAAACTTTCACCGACGTTAGCTATGTTTAAAGCTAAAGATTTTACTGAAGCAGTAGAAAAGGCTGAAAAATTAGTTGAAATGGGTGGTATGGGTCATACTTCCGTTCTTTACACCGATCAAGATAGCAATCGTGAACGTATCGATTATTTTGGCAAAAAAATGAAAACCTGCCGTATTTTGATTAACCAACCTGCTGCGCATGGTGGTATTGGCGATTTATATAATTTTGATTTAGCGCCGTCACTAACATTAGGTTGTGGTTCTTGGGGGGGTAACTCGGTATCTGAAAATGTTGGACCGAAACACTTACTTAACAAGAAAACAATCGCTAAGAGAGCAGAAAACATGTTATGGCACAAATTACCAAGTTCTATCTATTTTAAACGTGGCTCACTTCCTATTGCTTTAAATGAAGTCGTTGAGCAAGGCGCAAAACGAGTCTTTTTAGTCACCGATAAATTCCTATTTAACAATGGTTATTCAAAACAAATCACCGATCAATTAGAGTCACAAGGTGTTCTTTGTGAAACATTCTTTGATGTTGAAGCTGATCCAACCTTAAGTGTTGTTCGTAAAGGGACTGAATCAATGAGAGCATTCCAGCCTGATACTGTTATTGCTTTAGGCGGTGGTTCACCAATGGATGCTGCAAAAATCATGTGGGTTCTTTATGAACACCCAGAAACTAAATTCGATGAATTAGCATTACGTTTTATGGATATTCGTAAACGTGCTTGTCATTTCCCGAATATGGGCAAAAAAGCAAAATTGATTTGTGTTACCACAACATCAGGCACCGGTTCTGAAGTGACGCCATTCGCGGTTGTGACGGATGATGCAACCGGACAAAAATATCCGTTAGCCGATTATGCTGTTACGCCTCATATGGCAATTGTAGATGCTAACTTAGTGATGAATATGCCACGTTCACTTTGTGCTGCTGGCGGTTATGATGCGGTAACTCATGCTTTAGAAGCTTATGTGTCAGTAATGGCAACAGAGTTTTCTGACGGTCAAGCATTACAAGCTTTAAGTATGCTTAAGTCCTATTTACCGGCAAGCTATAAAGAAGGGGCTAAAAATCCTATCGCTCGCGAAAAAGTACACAGTGCAGCGACATTAGCGGGTGTTGCCTTTGCTCAAGCATTTTTAGGTATTTGTCACTCAATGGCGCATAAAATTGGTGCAGCTTTCCATATTCCACATGGTGTGGCTAATGCAATGCTCATCAGCAATGTTGTCCGTTTTAATGCAACAGATAAGCCAACTAAACAAGGTACATTTAGTCAATATGGTTATCCTCAAGCAATTCGTCGATATGCTGAAATTGCTGATCATTTAGGTTTAACGGCTGCAGCGGATAAAGATGAGAAGAAAGTTGAGAAATTAATTGGTTGGTTAGATCAACTTAGAAAAGATCTTGAAATACCATTCTCTATAAAAGAGTTTGGTGTGGATGAAAAAACGTTCTTAGCACAAGTTGACCAACTTGCTGTAGATGCATTTGATGACCAATGTACTGGTGCAAATCCTCGTTATCCTTTAATTGCTGAACTAAAACAAATCTTGCTTGATACCTATTATGGTCGTCCATATCAAGATAAGGGTGATATCAGTGAAGATGTTGCTGTGCATACAGCGGCTAAAGGTGTAGCTTCTACTACTAAGAAAAAAGCGGTAAAAAAGAAATAATCTAAAAAATTATTTTTGATTAAATTAAACCCTGAAATTGTCTATATTTCAGGGTTTTTTTATGTTTTTGATTTTTTTTTAAGCAAACAAAATAAAATTTGTTTTTTTTGCTTGCAAGGTTAAATGTTCTAGTCCATAATGCGCAGCACTTAGGCCGGCTTAGCTCAGTAGGTAGAGCAACTGACTTGTAATCAGTAGGTCGCCAGTTCGATTCCGGCAGCCGGCACCATTTTCCTAAGTAGACAAATTTAAAAAGATTCGGGGTGGGGTTCCCGAGCGGCCAAAGGGAGCAGACTGTAAATCTGCCGTGTCACACTTCGAAGGTTCGAATCCTTCCCCCACCACCATATATCTAACATTAGCAATAGCTAATTGAAGCATTTAGGTAGCCGAGTTTGAACATGCGGGCATCGTATAATGGCTATTACCTCAGCCTTCCAAGCTGATGATGCGGGTTCGATTCCCGCTGCCCGCTCCAATTGCTGATATAGCTCAGTTGGTAGAGCGCACCCTTGGTAAGGGTGAGGTCGGCAGTTCAAATCTGCCTATCAGCACCATTCTTGTTACTTTCCTAAACTTCTAAAAATATCAAATTTGACTGCTTAAAAGCTTGTCACTTGACAGCTTTATCTGTTATTATTCAGAGCTAATTTTAAGTTAGTATTATGTTGATATAAAATATAATACTTGGTTAATGTGGTGATTCACCACCGATTTGTATTACATTTGAGGGACAATAAATGTCTAAAGAAAAATTTGAACGTACAAAACCCCACGTTAACGTTGGTACAATCGGCCACGTTGACCATGGTAAAACAACTTTAACTGCTGCAATTACTTCTGTTCTTGCTAAAAAATACGGCGGACAAGCTCGTGCATTCGATCAAATCGATAACGCACCAGAAGAAAAAGCACGTGGTATTACCATCAATACTTCACACGTTGAATACGACACACCAAATCGTCACTACGCACACGTAGACTGCCCAGGCCATGCTGACTATGTTAAAAACATGATCACTGGTGCGGCGCAAATGGACGGTGCTATTTTAGTAGTAGCAGCAACTGATGGTCCTATGCCACAAACTCGTGAGCACATCCTTTTAGGTCGTCAAGTAGGTGTTCCTTACATCATCGTATTCTTAAACAAATGTGATATGGTTGATGATGAAGAGTTATTAGAATTAGTTGAAATGGAAGTACGTGAACTTCTATCTCAATACGACTTCCCGGGTGATGATACACCAGTTATTCGTGGTTCAGCATTAAAAGCGTTAGAAGGCGATGCAGCATGGGAAGATAAAATTGTTGAATTAGCGGAAGCGTTAGACACTTATATCCCAGAGCCACAACGTGATATCGACAAACCATTCCTATTACCAATTGAAGACGTGTTCTCAATTTCAGGTCGTGGTACAGTGGTAACAGGTCGTGTAGAAAGCGGTATTATCAAAGTTGGTGAAGATGTTGAAATCGTTGGTATCAAACCAACAGCAAAAACAACTTGTACTGGTGTTGAAATGTTCCGTAGATTATTAGACGAAGGTCGTGCTGGGGAAAACGTTGGTATATTACTTCGTGGTACTAAACGTGAAGAAATCGAACGTGGTCAAGTATTAGCAAAACCAGGTTCAATCACCCCACATACAGATTTCGAATCAGAAGTGTATATCTTAAGTAAAGATGAAGGTGGTCGTCATACTCCATTCTTCAAAGGTTACCGTCCACAGTTCTACTTCCGTACAACAGACGTGACTGGTACAATCGAATTACCGGAAGGCGTAGAAATGGTAATGCCAGGCGATAACATCAAAATGTCAGTATCATTAATTCACCCAATCGCGATGGCAGAAGGTTTACGTTTTGCGATTCGTGAAGGTGGTCGTACTGTTGGTGCGGGTGTTGTTGCTAAGGTTATTAAATAATTTATATTTAATAACTTTTGAAAGGGTATCATGTGATGCCCTTTCTTGTCTGGTCTGTTTAGCAAAATGTTTTTACCAAAAAGAACATTTTGGAAAATAGATATTATTATAAATAACATACTAATAGGTTTTATATGCTGGTAAGTAACGAGAGTCAAGATAAAAACAGGAATCTAGATAAATTCAAGTGGATTTTAATTCTAGTATTGCTTGCGTTTATTGTCTGGGGAAATTTTTATTTTGCTAGACCTAATGATATATATCAACCTAATACGATTGTCCGTATTATTGCGGTTAGTGTGATTTCACTGTTGACTTTATTTATTGCAGTTACAACTAACAAGGGTAAGTCATTCCTTGTATTTTTGCAAGAATCAAGAAAAGAGTTAAGAAAAGTGGTATGGCCTTCTCGTAAAGATGCTACACAGACAACTTTGCTCGTTGTAGCTGTTACAGTAGTCGTTGGTTTAGCCCTTTGGGGAATGGATAATTTATTCCGTTGGGTTGTCTTAATTTTAACATCAATAGGTCGTTAATATGAGTGAAGTACAACAAAAACGCTGGTATGTTATTCAAGCCTATTCTGGCTATGAAGCACGTGTTGCACAATCATTACGTGAATACATCAAATTACATAATATGGACGATTCTTTTGGTGAAGTGCTTGTGCCTACCGAAGAAGTTGTTGAAATGAAAAGTGGTCAACGACGTAAAAGTGAACGTAAATTCTTTCCCGGTTATGTTTTAGTTGAGATGTTGATGAATGATGCAACTTGGCACTTAGTTAAAAGCGTACCAAGAACCATGGGATTTATTGGCGGTACGTCTGACAGACCTGCGCCAATAAGCCAACGTGAAGTTGATGCTATCATGAATCGTTTACAACAAGTTGGCGATAAACCTCGTCCTAAAACGTTGTTTGAGCCAGGCGAATTGGTACGCGTTAATGATGGTCCATTTGCAGACTTTAATGGTGTAGTTGAAGAAGTTGATTATGAAAAAAGTCGCCTGAAAGTTTCAGTTTCAATCTTTGGACGTTCAACACCTGTTGAGCTTGATTTTAGTCAAGTTGAAAAAAGTTAATTTTAATTGAATAAGTTTCGTTCAATTAAGAATAAAAAATCACAGCAAAAAACTGTGATTTTTTTTTGCACAGAATAAACAGTTGAAATACGTTTAACTACCTGACATTTATCAGTATTGAATTAAGGCTCATACTATTAATATTTTGTGCACTTCTTTTTTATACCTAATAAGTGAAAGTTAGTTTAATTGAAAATCTTCAAGTTGTTGTTGTAAATCTAACCAGTTCATTTCAGTGTCTTCTTGTTCGCTTTTAATTTTACTTTGTTTAAGTAGTAATTCGGTCAACGCTGATTTTTTATCGTTTTCATAAATAGCAGGATCCGCTAGTAGCTGTTCAATATTTTGTAATTGCTCAGTTAATAGCTCAAGTTTTTGCTCCATTTTTTGTAGCTCTTTTTTAATGGGTTGCATTTGTGCTCTTAATTCTGCTTCACGGCGTTTTTGTTCTTTGCGATCGGTGGCGGAAACATTTTGAATGCTATCATTTTTACTGGCTACGTTAACGGTATCTGGTTTATTTTCTGCTTTTTGTTCTTCGGCAAGCCATTTTTGGTAATCATCAAGATCGCCATCAAATGGTTCGACTTTGTGATCATGCACTAAATAAAATTCATCCGTTGTCGAGCGCAATAAATGGCGATCATGCGATACAACGACTAAAGCACCTTCAAAGCCTATAAGTGCTTCAGTTAATGCCTGACGCATATCTAAATCCAAATGGTTAGTGGGTTCATCAAGTAATAATAGATTCGGTTTTTGCCACACAATTAGCGCTAAAACCAACCGAGCTTTTTCACCGCCCGAAAATGTTTTAACTGGTTCATTCACTTTATCACCATGAAAATCAAAACCACCCAGATAGTTACGCAATTCCTGTTCTGTTATTTTTGGATCAGCAAGCTGAGTTAAATGCCAAAGTGGTGATTCATCGGCACGTAAATATTCCAATTGATGTTGAGCAAAATAGCCTAATTGAACACCTTTAGCGAGATTAATATGCCCCTCTTTAGGTTGAAGTTCGCCCGCTAATAATTTTATTAAGGTTGATTTACCAGCACCATTACGACCCAGTAAGCCTATGCGTGAACCCGGAACAAGATTTAATTTAATTTTTTCAAGCACGATTTTATCATCGTAGCCTGCCACAACTTTGTCCATCATCAGTAATGGACTTGGCAAAAATTCAGAAGGTTTAAAATTAAAATGAAAAGGATTGTCTACATGTGCAGGGGCAATGAGTTCCATTTTTTCTAGCATTTTTATTCTACTTTGAGCTTGTTTGGCTTTGGTTGCTTTGGCTCTAAAGCGGTCTATGTAACTTTGTAGGTGTGCGACTTTTTGTTGTTGGCTCTCATAAAGTGATTGTTGTTGTGCTAATTTAGTTGCACGCTGAACTTCAAATGATGAATAGTTACCGGTATATTCGAATAAACTTTTTTGTTCAATATGAATAATTTTATTGACTAATGGATCTAAAAAATCACGATCATGTGAGATTAAAATTAATGTACCTTGATAGTTACTCAGCCATTTTTCCAGCCAAATAACCGCATCTAAGTCAAGGTGATTGGTTGGTTCATCAAGTAGTAGTAGATCTGAACGACACATAAGTGCTTGAGCTAGATTTAAACGCATACGCCAACCACCTGAATAGGATTTAACTGGTAATTGTAGTTGCTCGTTAGAAAATCCTAAACCATGTAATAACGTGGCGGCTCTTGCTCGTATTGTCCATGCGTCAATGTTATCCAGTTTTTCATGAATATTAGCAATTTGCTCACCATTATTTTGTTGGTTGGCGATAGCTAGCTTTTGTTCTAGCTGTCGATATTCACGATCACCATCAATAGCATATTCAATAGCGGGTATATCCAACGCTGGTGTTTCTTGGTTAACCCAAGCTAATTGCCATTGTGATGGAAAACTTAAGCTGCCTGCATCCGTTTGAATTTCGCCTTTTATTAATGAGAAGAGGGTGGATTTTCCGCAACCATTTTTCCCAACTAACCCTACTTTTTGTTTAGGATTAATGGTAGCAGAGGCATTATCTAAAAGTAGATTAATGCCTAAGCGAACTTGAATGGAATCAAATACTATCATGATTTTTCTGTTTAATATGTAAAATAAATTGGGTTATGCTAACAAATATTGAAAGTTATGCAAAATGAAAAAGTTTAATGGGCAAAGTGAAAGTTTCATTATTTTAAAATTTAACTTGTGGCAATAATTGGTTGAGCGTGCTATTGAATATTTCCAGATAGGGAAAAGGTTATCATTTAATCTAGTCAGAAAAGTAGGATAATAATTTATATATAGTGAGGGTTTAAATTTTATCAAGCCCTCTATTTTAAGCAATAAAGGGCTTAAATATAAATTATTACTGTTTTTTAATTGCGGATAATGCTCGACGAATAATATACAAGCAAATACCCACAAAGACAGCTAAACCTAAATATTGTGGTAAGAAGCCTAAATCAGCCTCTATTGCTAATGGTGCTTCACCTTTTCCTTGCGTGGTACTAATAACAATAACAATAGCTAATAAAAGACCCACTAAGCTTTCACCAACTATTAATCCCGAAGCAATTAATGCCACTTTACGATCCACTTTTTTAAATTGTTCTTCATGATTTAAATTGTATTTTTGAGCTTTAGCATAAGCATTACGTTTAATTATCCATGATAGCAATGTACCGACAAAAATTGGGGCAGTAATCGTTGGTGGTAAATAGATACCTAAACCGACAGCTAGTGCGGGTAAGCGAAATTTACATTTTGCTTTCGCCAAAAGAAGATCAATGATAATAATCACGGCTCCAACGACTAACCCAATTAGAATCATTGTCCAACCAAGTTTATGTGAAAAAATTCCTTGCACAATGGTTGTCATCAGTGTTGCTTGAGGCGCAGGTAAAACTTGTGATTGATCCATATCTGGTCGTGGTAATGCACCCGTAAACCCATACGCGTTATAAAGAATTTCTAAAATAGGAGCAATAACAATGGCACCAACAACACAACCTATTAGTAATGCAACTTGTTGTTTCCACGGTGTGGCATTAACCAAGTAACCGGTTTTAAGATCTTGCAAGTTATCATTTGAAATACAAGCAACCGCTAATACTGCACTGGTTGTGAATAGCGCTAAGGCTATCGCAAAGTTGGTGCCTTCAGCTGTAGAAAGTAAGTTACAAGCTTCACCTAAACCAAGTAAGATAACTGATATCACGATAGCGGCAACAATAGCAATTCCTGAAATAGGGCTAGATGAAGAACCTACCAATCCTGCCATATATCCACAAGCAGCTGCAACAAGAAAGCCCATAATAAAAGCAAATAAAACAGCACAAATAACCAGTATCCATGCAACGCCCGTCGATAAACCACTATCTGAAATAAATGAGTAAAACGTAGCAACTAAAATAATGACCATACCTGCCATAATCAAAAAGATTGATTTAGGTGATAGATCACGTTCTGTCGGTGCAATATCATTTACAGATACATCTGAACGTAACGTTTTGAATGATGTTTTTAAACCTTCAATAACTGGTTTGATTAAGGTTAATAATGTCCAAATTGCCGCAATAGCAATCGTTCCTGCGCCAATAAAACGGATATCTTTAGCCCAAAGTCCCATTGCAATATTTGCCAGTGGTTGCGTTGTATCATAATCTGTCATTGCACTTAAAATTGGAATTCCAAATCCCCAGGCAATAATGGTTCCTATTAAAACGGCAATTCCAGATACAATTCCAATTAAGTAGCCGGCACTAAGAAGTGCTAATGAGAACCCCATAGGCAATTGAAAAATCGATTTTCCACCAGTAAACCAGTATGAAGCGCTTTCAGATAAAACCCGAAAACCATTGGTTAATAAACTGACAGTAGAAGCGATAACGCCTCCCACTAAAATATCTTTCAATCCTTCGTTGGCAGAGTCATCATTACTGTCTGTTTTCGAGCCTGCTTTTAAAATCTCAGCGGCAGCAACACCTTCAGGGTAAGGTAATGTACTTTTGACTACCATCACATGACGCAATGGAATTGAGAATAGTACCCCAAGCATTCCCCCTGCGGCACAAATGGCAAAAGTTAACCAAAATGGAAAATCTTGCCAGTAACCAATCATCAATAATCCAGGTAGAACGAAAATAATAGATGATAGCGTTCCGGCAGCAGAAGCTTGAGTTTGCACCATGTTATTTTCTAATATGGTTGATCCTGAAAACAGTTTTAAGATTGCCATTGAGATGACAGCTGCAGGAATAGCCGATGAAAAGGTTAATCCGACTTTTAAACCTAGATACACATTTGATGCAGTAAATATAATTGTAATAAGAGCACCAAGAATTGTGCCTCGAAGTGTAAGTTCTCGTAAATTATTCATATATTATCGTAAAGTTAATTCAATATGCGGTTATTATATACTTAATTCATCTTGATGGGCTAGAAGTTATGTTAACACATTTAATTTGATTTTTTTTCTGCGTATTTTAGATGAAAATATGATCAATTGTTTATGCTGAGCATGAACCAACTTTTGGAAATAAAAATAATTTAAAATTGTGTTACACTGATCCGAATAATTTCATATTATTTATGGTGAGATAAATTGTGGAACAGCTCAAACGTTTATTAGCGATTACTAAACAATTGCGCGACCCCATTGAGGGTTGTGAATGGGATCGCGTGCAGACTTTTGATTCATTAAAATCTTATACACTAGAAGAAACTTATGAAGTTCTTGATGCGATAGATAAACAAGATATGAATGAACTCAAAAAAGAATTGGGTGATTTATTGTTTCAAATTGTTTTCTACGCCGATCTTGCCAGTGAACAAGGTCAGTTTGATTTTGAGGATATCTGTCAAGCTGTTGCTGAAAAATTAGTTAGTCGTCATCCGCATATTTTTGATGATAAGACAACTGAAAAACCGAATTGGGAACAATTAAAACAAAAAGAGCGTGACGAGCGAGCTCAATACTCATTGTTAGATGACATACCTAACGCCATTCCTGCTTTAATGAAAGCCGAAAAAATCCAAAAACGTTGTGCATCGGTTGGGTTTGATTGGCAGGAGTTAACCCCAGTTTTAGATAAAGTTAAGGAAGAGCTCGACGAAGTAGAACATGAGCTGAATAAAACGGTACAAGATCATTCAAAAATCGAGGAAGAACTGGGGGATCTGTTTTTTGCGACCGTCAATTTAGCCAGACATCTAAAAGTTAAATCGGAGCTCTGTTTACAACGGGCAAATCATAAATTTGAACGTCGATTTAAACAAGTTGAAGCAATACTGAAACAAAATAATCGTCGTTTAACGGATGCAACACTTGAAGAAATGGAAGCCGCATGGCAACTTGTTAAACAATTGGAAATATCAACTAGCGAAGTAAATAAATATGACTGAAAAAAATGAATTATTTCAAGAAATCGAAGCATGGGCACAAAATGCCATTTTACATAGTCCAACGTGGAGTATTAACCAGCTCGATTATTCCGAAAAAAGTATTTCTGTTGTTGAAATGATTATTGGTGAATTAGCTGAGAAAAATTTCAGTATTCCTGAAGAACAGCTTAATATGATTGCTCAAGAGTATGGATGTTACTTATTACTGACAGCCCAAAAATTATACGGTGGTGAGTTTTATTGGAATGAAGAACTTGAACAACCGATGTTAATTAGTTGTGAACCACAAGCAGCTATCGTGTTATTAACTTGGAATAAAGTCAAAGGGCGCCTTTTAGGGGATGAAGCAGATCATCTTGCCTTTTTCTTAGAAGGGTTTGCTGAGGCGACTAAAAATCCTGAAAATGGTTCTCAGGTTGTCTATTTATAGCCAGATAATCCAATAATTAAAGGGTATTAGCTGATACAAATTCATGGTATCAGCTAATGGTAATCTAATGCCAATTATCAAAGTAAATATTCATTGGCAATTTCAATCCGATAAATAACGATATTTAGGTTGTAATCAATAAACGTTATGGTTTAGACAGATCAATAAATATTGAGTAGTAAACCTTACTCCCGCTCAGTAGGGTATGGGCATAAGGTTAACTTAGTCAATCGCTTTATACTTCTAAATAATCTAAAATCCCTTCTGCCGCTTTGCGACCTTCGCTAATGGCAGTCACCACTAAATCCGATCCTCTTACTGCATCACCACCAGCAAAGATTTTTGGATGGCTGGTTTGGTAGCCTTTAATTTCTGGGGCAACAATACGACCTTGAGTATCAAAATTGACACCATGTTCTGCTAACCAAGGCATGGCATGAGGTCTAAAACCAAATGCCATAATAACAGCATCGGCAGGAAGTATGAATTCAGATCCTTCGATAATCACTGGCGAACGGCGACCATTTGCATCGGGTTGACCGAGTTCTGTTCTAACCATTTTGACACCAGTAACTTGACCTGTATTGTTAATTTCAATACTGAGGGGTTGCACATTAAATTGGAATTGTGCACCTTCTTCTTTCGCATTTTTTACTTCTCGTTTAGAGCCGGGCATATTGGCTTCATCTCGACGATAAGCACAGGTGACTTCAATTGCACCTTGACGAATTGACGTCCGTACACAGTCCATGGCTGTATCACCACCGCCTAAAACTACAACACGTTTATTTTTCATGTCAATGTAAAGCGTATCATCAGTTTGCTTATGCTTCATAATATGTTTGGTATTGGCAATTAAAAATGGAAGGGCATCATAAACACCATCCGCATCTTCATTCATTAGACCGGCTCGCATTGATTGATAAGTACCGGTTCCAACAAAAATAGCATCGAATTCATTGAGTAAGTCCGTTAATTGTACCGTTTTCCCCACTTCGGTATTCAGCCGAAATTCAATACCCATGTCGGTAAAGATACGTCGACGATTAATCAACACTTCTTTATCTAATTTAAAGGCAGGAATACCAAAGGTTAATAGTCCACCTATTTCAGGATGACGGTCAAAAACAACGGGCGTCACACCATTACGGACTAACACATCAGCACATGCAAGTCCTGCAGGCCCTGCACCAATGATTGCAACTTTTAACCCTGTTTTTTCAACATTAGACAAGTTAGGCTTCCAACCCAGTTTAAAGGCTTCATCGGTAATATAACGTTCAATGTTACCAATAGTTACTGCACCGAACTCAGCATTTAAAGTACATGAGCCTTCACAAAGCCGATCTTGAGGGCAAACCCGACCACACACTTCTGGTAGACTGTTTGTTTGATGGGAAAGCTCAACCGCTTCTAAAATTTTGCCTTCATTCACCAGTTTTAGCCAATTAGGTATATAGTTATGAACAGGACAACGCCATTCACAATAAGGATTCCCACACGCTAAGCAGCGATCGGCTTGGGCTTGTGATTGTGAAGCCGAAAATCCCTCATAAATTTCAACAAACTCTATTTTTCGAATATTCAACGATTTTTTAGGTGGATCAACACGTTGTAAATCGATGAACTGATAAACATTTTGGCTCATTTCCGTGCTCTCCTTATTGTGCTTGAACATGAAGTTCTGCTGATGATCGGCTTCGATGACCGAGCAGCGCTTTTACATCACTGGATTTAGGTTTAACTAATACAAATTGTTTAGCGAAATCTTCCCAGTTAGCTAAAATTTCTTCAGCACGTGAAGAGTGGGTTAGTTGAGCATGTTCCATGATTAAGCCTCGTAGATGCTCTTCATGAATCGAATAATCAGCAACGTTTAACATTTCAACAAGTTCTTGGTTAATCCGTTTATGGAAATCACCATCGGCATCTAAAATATAAGCAAATCCACCAGTCATGCCAGCACCAAAGTTAACACCAGTTTTACCTAAGACACAGACAATGCCACCTGTCATATATTCACAGCCGTTATCGCCGATACCTTCAACCACGCTAATTGCACCAGAGTTACGTACGGCAAAACGTTCACCAGCACGTCCTGCTGCAAACAATTTACCGCCTGTTGCACCATATAGACAGGTGTTACCGGCAATGGTTGCTTCATGACTTAAAAATGCCGAGCCTTGAGGTGGTCGAATGACGATGCGACCCCCAGCCATGCCTTTACCAACGTAGTCATTGGCATCACCTGTTAGGGTTAAATTTACGCCACCAGCATTCCAAACACCAAAGCTTTGCCCGGCAGTACCGGTGAAATTGAGTGAAATTGGATCGGCAACTAAACCTTGATCACCATATTTTTTGGCAATATAACCTGATAAGCTAGTTCCCACCGAACGATCAGTATTTTGAATATCAAAGTAGAAACTTTTACTTTGACGATTATCAACAAATTGTTGTGCTTGAGTAATAATTTCTTTATTCAATACACCTTTATCAAACGGTTTATTATCTTCAATACAGTAGACGGGTTTGCCTTCTACTGGTGTCGCAGTTTCAAGTAATCCTGATAAATCCAGTTTTTGTTGTTTAGCCGTAATACCATCAAGCTCTAACAGTAAATCGGTACGTCCAATTAAATCAACAATTCGACTTACGCCAAGTTCTGCCATGACTTCCCTTGTGTTACGTGCAATAAAACGGAAATAGTTCATCGCTTTTTCAGGTAAACCATGGTAATGGTCACTACGTAATTTTTCATCTTGTGTCGCAACACCTGTGGCACAGTTATTTAAATGGCAAATACGTAGATATTTACAACCTAAAGCCACCATTGGCCCCGTACCAAAGCCGAAACTTTCAGCACCTAAAATTGCCGCTTTTACAATGTCTGTACCGGTTTTTAACCCACCGTCAACTTGTAAACGAATTTTGTGACGTAAACCATTAGCAACCAATGATTGTTGTGTTTCAACTAAACCCAGTTCCCATGGTGAGCCAGCATATTTGACTGACGTTAATGGGCTAGCACCGGTACCGCCATCATATCCCGAAATCGTGATCAAATCGGCATAAGCTTTTGCGACCCCAGTTGCAATAGTTCCTACACCAGGTTCGGACACTAATTTCACAGAAATCATTGCTTGAGGGTTAATCTGTTTAAGATCAAAGATCAACTGTGCCAAATCTTCGATTGAATAAATATCGTGATGCGGTGGTGGCGAGATTAATGTCACCCCGGGTACGGAAAAACGTAATTTAGCTATGTAAGGGGTTACTTTGTGACCTGGTAATTGACCGCCTTCACCCGGTTTTGCACCTTGCGCTACTTTGATCTGAATCACATCAGCACTCATTAAATAGCCCGGCGTTACACCAAATCGACCTGATGCGACTTGTTTTATGCGTGACACTTTTATACTGTTATACCGAGCAGGATCTTCACCACCTTCGCCTGAATTAGAATAGCCACCTAATGTGTTCATTGCTTCAGCAAGCGATTCATGAGCTTCAGGACTTAATGCACCAATTGACATTGCCGCCGAATCAAAACGTTTGAATAGTGACTCTTCAGGTTCAACCTGATCTAACGAAATTGCTGCATTTTCAGGGGGATTAAGTTTTAATAAATCCCGTAATGTCGCTGGCGGGCGATTATTAACGATATCGGTATAAAGCTTATAATCTTCGTAACGCCCATTGTTAACCGCTTTTTGTAACGATTGAACTACATCGGGATTATAAGCGTGATATTCGCCGCCATGGACAAATTTGAGTAAACCACCTTGGTCTAATGGTTTATGGCGTAACCATGCTTTTTTCGATAAATTGAACTGATCTTGAGCAAAATCATCAAAATTTGCACCACTAATACGGCTAGTCACACCTTGGAAACAAAGTTCTACCACATCTTTATGCAGACCAACCGCTTCAAAAAGTTTTGAGCAGCGGTACGAGGCGACAGTGGATATCCCCATTTTAGACATGATTTTGTACAAGCCTTTATTAATACCATTGCGGTAGTTGATAATGGCTTCACGGTAAGACTTATTTATCGTGCCATTGTCGACCATTTGGGCTAGGGTTTCGTAAGCTAAATAAGGATAGATAGCCGTTGCACCAAAACCAAGCAGCACGGCAAATTGGTGTGGATCGCGACAGCTTGCGGTTTCAACAATAATATTGGCATCACAGCGTAAGTTTTTTTCAACTAGACGTTGCTGTACTGCACCTACAGCCATTGGGGCAGGAATCGGTAATCGATCGGCTGCGATATTTTTATCGGATAAAATGATTAATACGGTACCATTACGTACTTTGGCTTCGGCATCACCGCATAATTGTTCAATGGCATCACGCAAGCTACCATCGATTTCGTAAGTAATATCTAGTGTTTCTGATTGATAGTAACGTGATTCCAATGCAGTTAATTGTTGGAAATCAGAGTAAACCAAAACAGGGTATTTAAACGCGACTCGATGTGCTTGACCTTCGGCTTCAGCAAAGACATTCATCTCGCGACCAATGCTAGTTGATAGCGACATGACGTGAGCTTCACGTAATGGATCAATCGGCGGATTGGTTACCTGCGCAAATTTTTGACGAAAATAATCATAGATTAATCGAGGTTTACTTGATAAGACAGCAAATGGCGTATCATCGCCCATTGAACCTGTTGCTTCTTGCCCATTTTCACCTAAGACACGAATACATTGATCAATTTCTTCTGCACTATAACCAAACTGTTTTTGGTAAGTAGCTAGTAAAGTGTCATCGTAATCACGTGAGCCAATGTTCTCATCAGGTAGACTTTCAAAAGGGATAAGCTGTTTAACATTTTTTGCCATCCATTCTTTATAAGGATGACGTTTTTGTAAGTCATTGTCCGTTTCAGAAGATTGTAAGATACGACCTTCTTCGGTATCGATAACTAATAACTCACCCGGCCCAACTCGTCCTTTGCTGACGACTTCATCAGGTTGATAATCCCAAATACCAATTTCAGAAGCACAGGTAATGAGTTTATCGGTGGTAATAACATAACGAGCAGGACGTAAGCCATTTCGATCTAAATTACATGCGGCATAGCGACCGTCTGACATAACAATACCTGCTGGGCCATCCCACGGTTCCATATGCATCGAATTAAAGTCAAAGAAGGCACGAAGATCTTCATTCATATCGGGATTATTTTGCCATGCTGGTGGTACTAATAAGCGCATCGCCCTGACAATATCCATCCCACCGACAAGGAACAGTTCTAACATGTTATCCAGTGAACTGGAATCAGACCCTGTGACATTCACAAACGGAGCCGCATTTTGTAAATCAGGAATCAGTGGTGTTTTAAATTTATAGGAACGGGCTTTTGCCCATTGACGATTGCCTTCAATGGTATTGATTTCACCATTATGCGCTAAATGTCTAAACGGTTGAGCAAGTGGCCAACGTGGAACGGTATTGGTTGAAAAACGTTGATGGAATAAACAAATCGCCGTTTCCATTCGAATATCGGCTAAATCTAAATAGAATCGAGGCAAATCTTTAGGCATACATAAGCCTTTGTAGATATTAACCTGATTCGAAAAGCTACAAACATAAAAGGTGTCGTCTTGTACGCGTTTTTCAATGCGACGGCGAACCATATATAAACGGCGTTCTAAATCAATTTTCGTCCATCCTGCTGGCGCATTGACAAAGACTTGTTCAATTTTAGGCAGTGAAGATAATGCAATTTCACCTAAAACACTTTTATCAATAGGCACTTCTCGCCAACCTAATATTGATAGTGTTTCGTCAGCTAATTCCTCTTCTACAATCTGACGGCTTGCTTGTGCTTCTTGCTCATCTTGGCTAAGAAACAGCATGCCTACCGCATAATTAGTTGCTAAACGCCAACCTGCGTCTTGCGCTACTAATCTAAAAAATCGATCTGGTTTTTGTAATAAAAGTCCACAGCCATCGCCGGTTTTACCGTCAGATAAGATTGCGCCTCGATGCTGCATTCTTGCTAATCCGTGAATAGCGGTGCGCACCACTTTATGACTTGGTTGCCCTTCAATATGAGCAATCAGACCAAATCCGCAGTTATCTTTTTCATGATGCTGGTTATATAACATATCATTGCCTCTAATTCATCGCTTTATAATTTGTGAAGGTATAGGCATTAATCCCATATTGGCTAAGAAATTAAAGAAAAATGCTATTTTGGTCAAATAAATATTACTTATAAGTCAATCTTTTAATAAGTTGTACTGGAGTTATTAATGAAGCTAATAATTAAATTTATTTCATTGATTATTAAACTATTTATTCTTTATTAATGCGTCATTTTTAAAATAAATTGTATAATAATCATAAATTCTTTTTCTTATTTGTAAAAAACTTTCATTTTTAGTGTATGTTTAAATCTATAAACCCATAGAGAATGTCACATCCAGAACTGATGCTGTTATAATTTATCAACGCTTATTTTTAACTATTAATTATGCAAACTAATATTACAATTGTTGGAGCAGGGGCTGCGGGTCTATTTTGTGCTGGATTATTAGGGCAAAAAGGGCATCGTGTGACCGTTATTGATAACGGAAAAAAACCGGGACGAAAGATCTTAATGTCGGGTGGCGGAAAATGTAATTTTACTAATCTTGATGTGGATGCGCACCATTACATTTCTAAAAATCGTCATTTTTGTAAATCAGCCTTGAAACGATTTAACCAATGGGATTTTATCCAATTAGTTAATCAATATAATATTGCTTATCATGAAAAAGATCATGGTCAGTTGTTTTGTGATAATTCAGCCAAAGATATTGTCGATATGCTGCTTAGCGAGTGTCAAAAAGGAAAAGTTAACCTAATGATGCAAACGCAATTAGATGACGTCGAAGCGGTTGAAGATGGATTTAAATTGCAGACTTCGCAAGGTATGCTGAGTTGTCAAAACCTGATTATTGCTACAGGCGGGTTATCGATGCCTGCACTCGGTATGACTTCAATAGGTTATAAAGTGGCAGAAAAATTTTCCATTCCAATTGTACCGGTCAAAGCTGGGCTGGTGCCTTTTACCTTACATAAACCCTTATTAGATGTGTTATCGCAACTATCCGGTATTGCTATTCCGGTTGAAGTGACTTATGAGCAAATGCATTTTAAAGAAAATTTATTATTTACTCATCGAGGGCTTTCAGGCCCCGCCATTTTACAGATATCCAACTATTGGCGAGTGGGTGAGCCCATTAGGATCAATTTATTACCAGATATGACATTTGAATCATCATTTAAACCGTTATTAGAAAAAAATCGTAACCAGACTTTGAAAAATTGTTTAGCACAAATTTTACCTAAAAGAGTAGTAGAAGCATTGATACAACTGGATATGATTACAGATATCACTGTGAAACAACTCAATTTGCATCAACAACAGCGTCTTTTTGACACATTAACCAAGTGGCATATTGTACCAAACGGAACCGAAGGGTATCGAACGGCTGAAGTCACATTAGGCGGGGTGAGTACCGATGCATTATCATCAAAAACAATGGCGACCAAGTCACAGCCGAATCTTTATTTTATTGGCGAAGTGGTTGATGTAACGGGTTGGTTAGGTGGTTATAATTTTCAGTGGGCTTGGAGCAGTGCCTTTGCATGCGCAAAGGCATTGGATGAAAAAACTGTTAGCTATCAATGTTAATGATTCATTACACCCATTTGAATATGGTACTTTTTAACCTTATATTGTAATGTAGTACGCGAAACATTTAATAATTTAGCGGCATTGATAATTTTTCCGTTAGCTTGATTTAACGCATCGATAATCAATTGTCGCTCATAGTTTTCTACTTGGGTTGTTAAATCCCTAAATCGAGAAAAATTTGTGGCAGAATCATCGATTTTTGTCATGACATCTGCTTGCTGATGAGGGCTTTCAATTTCAAATAGCTCTTCATCAAGAACGATATGTTGTAATTCTCCGGGTTCATTTTGTAAAACCATACTTCGGACAATTGCATTTTCAAGCATACGTACATTGCCTGGCCATGGTGCTGACATCAATTGTTTCAAAGCATGCTTACTTATACCACTGATGGTTACTTTTATTTCATCTTGGTGTTTATCAATAAAATAGCGAGCTAAAACAGGAATATCTTCTGTCCGTTCGCGTAGTGCTGGAAGTTTTATTAATCCCACATTTAATCGATAAAACAGATCACTGCGCATTTTACCGTTTTTTAAAAGATCAGTAGGTGATTCGTTCATGGCGGCCACAATGCGAACATCAGAATGCAGCTCTTTATTGCCACCTAGTCGCCAGTAGGTTTTTTCTTGTAGAAATCGCAATAACTTGCTTTGCATTTCAAGTGGCATGGCGTTTAGTTCATCAAGAAATAGTGTGCCACCGTTAGCCAGTTCTAGATAACCTTGGCGATTTTCAGCTCCCGTAAAGGCGCCTTTGACAGTACCAAATAGTGTACTTTCAATTAGCGTAGTAGGTAGCGCACTACAATTGAGTGATATAAAGGCTTTATCTCGTCGGTCGCTAGTTTGATGAATTAAATGGGCGAAGAGTTCTTTACCGGTACCTGTCTCACCAACAATGAGTACTGGCACATCATTAGCGCCTAAAATATTCGTTTGATCAATGACCGATTGCATTTTTTGAGATACAAATACGATTTCGGGAAGTGATTGTTCTTTACTGTGATATAAACGGCTGTTGAGTTTAAAAACTTGATCTTGTAATTGTCTTACATTAGATAAATTTCGACCGATTTCGATTGCGCCAATGATCTGTTTGTTATGATTGTAAAGTGGAACCGTGGTATGCAAATAATCGACAACTTTACCAACATGATTATAATAGCATTGATAATTATCCAGATATTCCTTACCTTCTAGCAACGCTTTTAACATAGTACTATCTTCTTTTTGTAAATTAGGATAAACTTTAAGCAATGGTTTTCCTATAGCTTTATCTTGAGGATAGCCATCGAGTTCTGCACTTTCCTGATTGTAGTAAATATATTTACCTTCTTTATCAATAATGGCCATTGGCTGATGTATTAGATCAAAAAAATGTTTAAATATTTCCAATGATTGTAATAATTCAGGATCAACTGTCATGATATTAGTACCTTATAAAATTTGGATTATTGCTTAATAGCATACTTTTATTTAAATACCTTTCGACTATCACTAAAAAATGACAAATTTTTGTCATAAAGACATGTTTTTAACTTAATGACAAAAATTGTTGCTAGATTGTTTAGTTTAACTTATTGATTATTTGTATTATTAAGTTGGCATGCTGATTGCATTACAAGAGAAAAGCCATTTTACTTATTTTCTTATGTACTTTTTGAGTACTCATTAACTGGAGGTCATATGTCCGACAAAATTATGTCAAATTATAACAAATTACGTCACGATCTTATAACTAAAGATCGTCGTTTTAGTGCTGAAAACGGTAAATTATGTTTTGATGGCGTTAATTTAGAAGAGTTAGCAAGAAAATATCCAACGCCTTTTTATGTGTTTTCTGAAAAAGAAATTGATCGAAATGTTCAAGAAATTAAACAAGCATTCAAAGCGCATCCAAAAACAAAAATTTTCTATGCTTCTAAAACTTGTTCTGTTATGGGCGTACTCAAAGCCATTAAAGATGCGGGTATTTACGCTGAAGCAAACTCAATGTTTGAAGTACGTAAATGTTTAGAGATTGGTTTTCCGGGTAGCCAAATCGTGTTTAATGGTGTGGTAAAAAAACCAGTTGATCTTGAATATGCCATTAAAAATGATCTGTATATTATTAACGTCGATAGTTTATATGAACTTGATATTATCGATGAAATATCAAAAAAATTGAAAAAAGTGGCGAATGTGTGTGTACGTGTTGAACCGAATGTACCATCAGCAACTCACGCTGAATTAGTTACTGCTTATCATGCTAAGTCAGGTATCGATTTAGAACAAGCAGAAGAGACTTGTCGCCGTATTCTTGAAATGCCTTATGTTCATTTACGTGGTTTACATATGCACGTTGGGGATCAAGTACCGGAAGCTGAACCTTTTGCGAAAGCAACCAAAGTACTTGTTGATGAATCTCGCCGTTTAGAAGAGGTGTTAGGAATCAAGTTTGATTTAATTAATGTAGGGGGTGGTATTCCTGTTCCTTATAAATACGATGACGAAAACGGTAACCCATTACAAGACAATATGTATGCCGGTATTACTGCCCAAGATTTTGCTGATGCAGTCATTCGTGAAGTACATAAATGGCGTACCGATGTTGAAATCTGTATTGAACCTGGTCGAAAAGTTACCGGTTCAGCTGGGGTGCTATTAACAGAAGTTGCCTGTGAAAAACGTAAAACGAATTACGATTTAGACGGTAACATTGAAGAACATGTTGAATGGAAATTTGTTGATGCAGGTTATAGCGTGTTATCTGATAGTCAACATTTCGATTGGTTCTTCTATGTTTATAATGCATCTCGAATTAATGAATCACATGATGAATATATTAAATTAGCCGGTCCTTTGTGTGATGGTGGTGACTACTATCATGTTGGTGTTAAAGGTGAAGAGTTCTTATTACCTAAAGATACCGACATTGGCGATATTATTGCTTTCCTTGATGCTGGAGCTTACACCATTGAAAGTCAGACAGTCTATAACAATCGCCCTCGTACGTCGGTTGTGATGATAGACAAAAAAGGCAAAGATCGCTTGATTCGCCGTGAGGACACTTACGAAGATATGGTTGGATACGACATCTATTAATCATGATCTATCTGGGGCACACGTTGCCCTAGATACTACAATGTGAGGTTATTATGAGTGATTCTAAAGATTCAAGTTTGCTCGGTATCAAAGACATTGTATTTATGAATGTCATTGCGATACTGAGTTTACGACAAATTCCTAACGTTGCTCCTTATGGCGCATCAGCAATGGTGCTTTGGCTCATTGCGGCATTTTGTTTGTTTTTTCCATTAGCCATGGTGTGTGGTGAACTTTCAACAGGTTGGCCAAAAGATGGCGGGATATTTGTTTGGGTTAAAGAGGCATTTGGTAAGCGTATCGCTTGGATTGTAGTGGTTTGTTTTTTATTTTCCTGTGTACTCTTCTTCCCATTGATGTTGCAATTTGGTTTTACGGCTATTGGTTATATGTTTAGTCCCGAATTAGCCCAAAATGAAGTATTTATTGGGGTGGGATCCATGGTGGTCTTCTGGATTTTAACATTGATGAATATTCGGGGATTAAAATGGACTAAGATTATTAATAGCGTGAGTGCTTGGCTTGGTGTATTTATTCCCGCAGCGATTATTGTCTTACTCGCGATTGTTTGGTTATTGACTGGTCATCCAATGGCAACCGATTATACGCATTTAAGTGATTGGATCCCTGATTTAGGCAGTTGGGATACGATTGTGTTTTTATCCAGTATGATGTTTGCGTTTGCTGGGCTTGAAGTGGCGCCAATGATTGCCGGGCGTACACGTGATCCACAACGTGATTTTCCAAAAGCGATGGCTGTGTCAGCAATTGTTATTGTTGGTATTTATATGATTGGCTCTTGGGCTATCAATACATTATTACCAGCCGAAGATACTGATATTGTTGCTGGCGTTATGCAAGCGATGCAATCTGCTGCCAATGTATTACATATGCCTTGGTTGTTACCTGTTATGGCAATATGTCTATTCTTTGGAGCTTTAGGACAAATTAACTCATGGTTAGTTGGGCCGATCTATATGCTACAAGAAGCCTCTAAAGAGGATAATTTGTTGGGTGAGCGTGTAGGTCGTTTACATCCGGTTTATCAAACACCGACATTTGCACTGGTTGTTCAAGCAATCATCGTTACTGTACTTTGCTTCTCAACATTTGTATCACCAAGTATTGCTGCAGCTTATTGGATGTTGACGGCGTTGACAACAATTTGCTATTTCATTCCTTACTTAGTGATGTTTATCGCTTACTATCGACTACGAGTGACTCAACCTGATGTACCACGTAGCTTTAAAATTCCGGGTAAAGTGTTACCAGTAGTATTACCCGCATTAGGGTTCTTATCTACACTATTTGCTGTGATTTTAGTCTTTATACCACCAGCTCAAATCGATATGGGTGGATACGTTGAGTATATTGCTAAGATAGTTGGTGGCGCTGTACTTGCGATTGTATTAGCAGAATGGATATATCATCGTGCTCAAAAACGCAATCGTTTGCTAGAACAGTAAGGTATAGAGGAGTAAAGCATGTACAAACCCATATTGGAAATTGATTTACGCAAATTAAAAGAAAATGCCCGTGTTGAGAAAGACATTTTAGCTAAACACGGCATTGAAGTCATGGCTGTCAATAAAGTATTTGATGGCTGCGTCGAAACAGCGAAAGCTGTATTAGATGGTGGTATTGATGTTATTGCTGAATCAAGAACTTACAATTTAAAAAAACTCAAAGAGGCATTAAATTGTAAAACGTGTTTATTACGCAGTCCTTGTTTAAGTGAAATCAGCGACGTTGTGAAATATGCGGATATTAGCTTAAATAGTGAAAAGCAAGTCATAACGGCTTTATCTGATGAAGCCGTTAAACAGCGAAAGATTCACCAAGTGTTGCTCATGGTGGATATGGGGGACTTACGAGAAGGTATCTGGTTTGAGCATCTTGATGAGATTATTGATACCGTCAATCTCATTCTTTCGTTACCGGGTGTTGAGCTTTATGGGCTTGGCACCAACTTTAACTGCTATGGAACCGTTTTGCCTACGGTTAAAAATGGTGTTGATTTTTTACACATAGCACGCAAAGTAGAGGAAACTTGTGGTATTAAAATCAAATACTTATCTGCCGGTAATTGTACCAGTTACCATTTGTTAGATAAAGGTGTTTGGCCTAAAGGATTGAATCACATCAGAATAGGTGGTTTACATGAGTTTGGTATTGAATATGTCGATATGAAATATCTGGATGAATTTCATCATTCCAATAAACCTGTCGATAAAGCATGTAGCGATATCTATAAGCTATACGCACAAATTATTGAACTTAATAGTAAGCCAACCGTGCCTGTAGGGGAGCTTGGAGTCGATGCCTTTTTAAATAGTAAAACCTTTGTCGATCATGGTACTCGTAAACGTGCACTACTTGCTTTTGGTCGTCAAGATGTGCCGGCTGAAAACTGTGTACCTATCGATGATAGTATTACGGTTTTGGGGCAAACCAGTGATCATACCATCGTTGATATTGAAGATGTGTTAGAAACACTGAAAGTAGGTGATATGATTGGTTTTGAACTCGATTACACAGCCTTACTTATGGCATGTCAAACGAATGGTGTAGAAAAACGGTTTATTTATTAATTCGTGTTAGCTGCTGGTTTCCAGCAGCTTTTTTACCTTACTAGGCGGTTTACATGGCAACATCTGAATATCAAGGAAGTTCCTATCCGAGTACCACTAGTTTAAAAAAGAATTTAAAAAATCGGCATCTGTTGATGATCTCTTTGGGTGGTTCGATTGGTACCGGATTATTTATTGGTATTGCAGCACCACTTAGCACAGTTGGTCCGCTAGGGACGATTATCGCTTATTTGATGGCTGGTTGTATTATGCTCTCCACCATGCTCTGTTTAGGTGAGCTTTCATGCGCATTTCCTCATGCTGGTTCTTTCCAGCACTATGCGTTAATGTTTATACCTAATCCCATTTGGAGCTATACTATAGGTTGGTTATATTGGTTAAGTTGGGTGCTGTCGATGGCGGCTGATTTAACGGCGGCATCAATTATTGCTCACCAATTTATCACTTCTATTCCTATTTATCTGTTTAGTCTAATTATTTTAATTGTTTTAACCTTTGTACATCTAACATCGGTACGAGCTTACGGCGAAAGTGAATACTGGTTTTCAACAATAAAAGTTCTGGCAATTATTGCTTTTATTGGGACAGGTATTTACTTGCTATATCATCAATATGCTGACACCCATGTGCTACCAACATTGAAAACAGAAAACGGATGGTTTCCTAACGGTTTTTCAGCGATTTTTGTCTGTATGACGATTGTCACTTACTCTTTTCAAGGCGTTGAATTGATAGGAAGTGCAGCAGGGGAAGCCCAATCACCGCAAACCGTTTTACCTAAAATAATTACAGGTGTCGCTTTTAGAATCATCCTATTTTATGTTTTAGCAATTGCAGTTTTGGCACTCGTTTATCCCTATGGTAATGCACAAGAAGAGATAAGCCCTTTTGTTTGGGTATTTACGCAAGCAGGCATCAATTTTGCATCTTATGTCATGTTATTTGTGATTTTTTGCGCCGCTATATCGGCAGCTAATTCTGCAATTTATGCCAGTTCTAGAATGTTATGGTCAATGTCTCAGGATAATTTAGCACCAAAATATTTTGCAGAGGTGAATAGGCGGGGAGTGCCAACCAAAGGAATATTGTTTATATCCATTATTGCGCTGGTATCATTATTTTCAAAGTATATTGCTGCGGAAAAACTTTATCTTTATTTGGTTGCAGCGACAGGGCAGGTTGGATGTTTTGCTTGGATTATTATCGCTTGGTGTCAATTTCAGTTTCGTCAAGGGGTCAATAAGGGGAAATATCCGCAAGAGACCATTAAATTTAAATCACCATTTTATCCATGGCTTGCGATCATTTCGATGGTGATTAATACGATTATCATTATTGGAGTTTGGTTTGGTGAATCCGGTTATTTTATTTTTATATCGGAATTGGTATTAATTATGATTATTATCAGTTCGTATTTTTTCTTCAAAAAAAGAAAATTAATTATGCCCCATGCAAATGACTAAACTATTTGGTTAAATAAGATTGGTGTAATCACTCACTACCGTAAACGTAGTAGTGATTACCGAGAAGATAACATCTGACCTTTGTCATTATCTAATATATTCAATGATCTGACTAATTAAGATTTAAAATTCCGGCGACGCCAGTAAATACGACTTGGGCAGCAATTGCTGAAATCAATAATCCAGTTAATTTTGATAAAATTGCAATTCCGGTATTTTTTAAAACTTTAGCGATGGTTTTAGAGCATAATAACATGACATAAATACCACTTGATGCAATGAATAGTGATAACGCACCAATTAAATTTTGAATTAAACCATCTGAACTTGTTCCTAATACGATAATTGTACCAATTGATGCAGGCCCCATACAAAGAGGGATAGCCAAAGGAACAACACTAATATCATCATCGCTATTAATTTTATTTTTGTCAGGCGAATCGTTCATTAATGCCACTGCCGTTACAAAGAGTAATGCACCCGATCCAATTCGAAATGCATCGAGAGTAAAGCCAAAAATACTAAACATCGCATTACCGAAAAAGAATAGCACAATGCCAATAATAAACACGGCACAAGACGTTTTACGTGCGGTTTTTCGACGTGCTTGTTCATCATACAGTTTTGTACCACTCAAAAATGCACTTAATACAGCAGGTGGTGTCATTAATGCAAATAATTTTATTGTTGTGGCAAGAATCTCAACAAGATAGTTAGCCATAGTATTACCTTTTATTCGACCAAGATATTGCTTGAATTGTGTCAACGATAGCTGGTGGGAAAAAAATATTGGTTACACATAAAAACGGTCACCTTAATGGTGACCATATTTTATTTAATCTATTTTAATCGTTTTTTATTGTTAATCAATAAAAACTAGTTTAGGCGCTCTTTAATACGAGCCGCTTTACCACGAAGTTCGCGTAAGTAGTAAAGTTTAGCTTGACGTACTTGACCACGACGTTTCACAGTAATTGAATCAACAATCGGTGAGTGAGTTTGGAATACTCGTTCAACACCTTCGCCATTCGAAATTTTACGTACTGTAAATGCAGAATGTAAACCACGATTGCGAATTGCAATAACCACACCTTCATATGCTTGAAGACGTTTTTTGTTACCTTCAACAACCCATACTTTTACTTCAACCGTATCACCCGGGCGAAAAGACGGGATGTCTTTTTTCATTTGTTCTTGTTCTAATTGCTGAATAATTGCATTTTTCATAATATTATCTCTTACTAGTTATACTGAAATCTTAATGGCTATGTTTATCCTGATATTCACGTTGAAACTCAGCGAGTAAACATTGCTCTTCATCAGTCAGAGCTAGATTTTCAAGAAGATCTTCTCTTCTTAACCAAGTTCGTCCAAGGGATTGTTTTAATCGCCAACGACGAATCGCTTCATGGTGACCAGACATTAACACGTCAGGCACCGCCATTCCATCTAACACCTCAGGTCTGGTATAGTGAGGACAATCAAGTAAACCGTTAGCAAAAGAGTCTTCTTCTGCTGATGATTCATGATTTAACACGCCGGGAATAAATCTTGCCAGTGCATCAATCATCGTCATTGCCGGTAATTCACCGCCACTCAATACGTAATCTCCAATTGACCATTCTTCGTCAATCTCGGTTTGGATCACGCGTTCATCAATACCTTCGTAACGTCCACAAATCAAAATTAATTTTTGATTTTGTGACAATTCGCAAACGCCTTGTTGGTTCAATTTGCGCCCTTGTGGGGAAAGATAGATTACTTTTGTATTGTCACCTGCTACAGCTTTCGCTGCATGAATTGCATCCCTAAGGGGTTGTACCATCATTAACATACCCGGCCCACCGCCATAAGGTCTGTCATCGACAGTCTTATGCTTATCATGCGCAAAGTCGCGCGGATTCCAATAATTTACTGTTAACAGCCCATTTTTTACAGCTCGACCAGTTACGCCATAACAGGTAATGGCTTGAAACATTTCGGGAAAAAGGCTAATTACGCCAATCCACATAGTGTTACCTTACCAATTAAAAAGCAGGATCCCAATCGACCACAATCATTTTTGTTGTTAGATCAACTTGTTTAATAAATTGTTCTTCAACAAAAGGGATTAAACGTTCTGTTGCTCCAAATGCATCTTTTAGATTTGCTTTTACCACCAATACATCATTAGAGCCGGTCTCCATTAAATCAGTGACCTGACCTAAATCGTAACCGTTGACTGTTTTTACTCGGCACCCAATCAGATCTTTCCAATAAAAATCACCATGATTCAGTTCAGGCAAATTTTCAGCATCGACAAACACTTCAATGTTGGTTAATGCATTGGCTTGATCACGATCGTCAACACCTTTGAGTTTCACAATCATATCTTGATTATGGGGTTTAAAGCTTTCTACGATTACCTCTTGCCATTTTCCAGCTCGCTGGATATACCAAGGAGTGTAATCAAAAATACTATCTGGAAATTCTGTAAACGAAAAAATTCTGAGCCATCCACGAATGCCGTAGCTTGAACCAAGTTTACCAACAACAATGAAATTCTCAGTATTCATTTTACAGTGACTATCTATTACTTAATTAAGCAGCTTTTTGTGCTTGTTTGATCAATGAATTAACACGATCAGAAACAGTTGCACCTAAACCAACCCAATGATTTACGCGATCAAGATCTAAACGTAATTCTTCTGCTTTACCTTGTGCAATTGGATTAAAGAAACCAATGCGTTCGATAAAACGACCATCACGTGGGTTACGGCTATCAGTGACAACTACTTGATAAAAAGGGCGCTTTTTAGAGCCACCACGAGCTAAACGAATAGTTACCATAACATCCTCTTAAATTAAAAAATAATCTTTTTCCTGCCCAACATGGACAGAATCAAAGCCCCAGAATTATACTCCTTCTGGCAAAAAGTGCAATGACTGATTATGATTGATAGAGACAAGATAGTATATAATAGATTCAATTAAAAAATGAATAGACAAAATAGTATTCATTATCCGTTGTCACCCTCACCATGAGTAACGCAGGATAATTTATAATATTAGGAATGATTTACATGCTTATCAGCATCGATTATTTTTGACTTGGTTTGCGAGTAAATGCTCGCTTTAAAACACCAAAAAAACCTAATGATTTTACCATTTTGTCACCACCAATATAAACTCGGATTGCTCTTAATACGTCTTTAGGATTTTTTGAGGCAAAGGTAAAGGAGCCATTTTGTTTTGTGTGGATAGTATAACGTGGTATCCATTTTCCCCCAAATAAGACGGATGCAGAAACATATTCGACTTCTTGCCATGGGATTTGGATGTATTTACGTGCATCTCGCTGATGATAAAATTCCAACGCTTTATTTCCAATCATAATTTGTCCATACTCGGTAAAAGCTGTAAATGCGGTAGCTTTAACGGTTAGGTCTATTTTGGAGTTTAATGATTGAACCATTTATATGACTTCCATATTAATACTAAAGTTAATTTATTGTTTTTTTTATGATGTGAACAGCCAAAACCTTTGGACTCAATTATTCAAATATTTATTGATAAAAGATAAAAAAGCATAATTTAAACAGTAAATTATGCTTTTTATCGATTACTTAAAGTTTGAACTTATAGAAGACCAATCACATGTCCTACAATCCCGACAATAAAGAGTCCGAGGATTATTAAGATTGGTGATACTTTTTTACGTAATAACCACATGCATAAAAAGGTTAAAAGTAACGGAACCAGTCCAGGTATCAGTTGGTCTAAGTTATTTTGTAAGGTGGTGACCTTTTCTTGAGTAAGGGATAACCCTGCTTGCATTTGTTGTAATGCGGTTTGAATGCCTTCTGAACCAGTTGGTAAGTGATTCCAATCAATAAAAGTACCGTCGGCCATTTTAACTTTTGAAACGACTGGTTGGAAATTAATTGATACCCACCTTTGTACCAAGGCCGCCAGAATAAACATCCCTAAAATGGAAGCACCTTTGGTAATTTTTTGCAGTAAGCCACCCGATAAATTATCGGTAATTTTAGAACCTGTACGGTAACCAAACTCTTGGGTGTACCACATAAAACTCCAACGGATAATATTCCAAAGTAAAAAGAATAAAATTGGTCCCATAACACTGTGACTAAGTGCAAGTGATGCGCCAAGCGCACCAAGCATTGGTCTTACCGTAAACCAGAACACGGGATCACCAACTCCGGCTAAAGGTCCCATCATCCCAACTTTTACACCTTGGATGGCAACATCATCAACAGCAGCACCATTAGCACGTTCTTCTTCGAGAGCAAGCGTTACACCAAGAACCGGTGAAGCTAAATAAGGGTGAGTGTTAAAGAATTCTAAATGGCGTTTAAGTGCTGCTGAACGATCTTCTTTGGTGGTATAGAGTTTTTTTATTGCAGGGATCATTGAATAGACCCAACCACCATTTTGCATACGTTCATAATTCCAAGAACCTTGGAGAAAGGTTGAGCGCCAAGCAACCGCTAAACGATCTTTTTTGCTTAATTGAATTTTATCAGTCATTTTTTTACTCCAAGTACCTAGTAATCATTTAAAATATCGTCAAGTGGATCACCTTTGCTTCCACCATTTGATGAATTGCCACGTTCTGAAAGGCTAAGATAAATCATTGCTAATGCAATACCTAATGCACCTAACGCAATAAGGGTTAATTCTGAGATAGCCGCAACCACAAAACCGATGATGAAGAATGGCCAAACTTCACGATTTGCCATCATATTAATTACCATGGCATAACCCACAGCAACGACCATACCACCACCAATTGCCATACCTTTTGTTAACCATTCAGGCATAGATTCTAATACGCCTTTTACTGTTTCGGCTGGAATAAATAATAGCGCAGCTGCCGGAATGGCAATTCTTAAACCTTGTAAGCAGATACCTAATATTTGTAATAGTTCAATTTTACGGATATTACCTTCTTCTGCCGCTGCATCCATCATATGTACTAAAGGTACCGCAATGGTTCGGACAATCATTGTTAAAAATAATCCAGCAACCGCTAAAGGAATGGCAACAGCAATAGCTGTTGATACGCCTGCTTCACCTTGTCCACCTAAGACTAAAATGATGGACGAAGCCACAGAGGCTAAAGCGGCATCGGGTGCAACGGCGGCACCAATGTTAGCCCAACCTAAGGCTATCATTTGTAATGAGCCACCCAAATAAACACCCGCTTCAAGATTACCGGTCACCAAACCAATTAATGAACAGGCAACTAACGGTTGATGAAATTGAAACTGATCTAAAATACCTTCCATTCCTGCCAGAAAGGCAATAACTATCACTAAAATGATAGCAACAATTGATAATGTCATAATATAACCTCTTGTATAAGTCCTAATTCTTTTGTGCTGCTAATTCTTCTTTCGCTTTTTTCAACAATTCATCCATATTACTATTAGAATCATTAGGTACTTTGCGAACATCAAATTTAACGTGTTTTTCTTTTAATTTTTCAAATGTTTCTACATCATCCGCATTCATTGACAGCACTTTATTTACCATTACTTTACCGACAGAGTGCGCCATTGAGCCAATATTAAGGGTATCAATGTCGACCCCGCCTTCAATAGTTCGTAATACATCTTGTGGGTTTTCGAATAGTAATAATGCTTTAGTATTGCCAAATCGTGGATCGCGCGAAACTTCGATGATTTTTTTAATCGGCACGACATTTGCTTTTACCCCAGGAGGCGCGGCTTCTTCGATCAGTTTTTTTCTTAATTCATCTTTCGATACTGAATCCGATACCACGATGATACGATTAGGATTGGTTGATTTTGTCCAAGCGGTGGCGACTTGACCATGTAATAAACGAGAGTCAACCCGAGCCAAGACAATTTTCATTTTACCATCACCTAGAACGGTGCCTTCAGGTATGGTATTCGTTTGTTGAGTGGCAGTGGTGCTTGCAGCAGGTGCTTCAACTGTTGCTTTAATTCCTTCTTTCGCTGATTCTAAGATTGCGACGGCAATTTCTTTAGCTGTTTCCATTGAAAAACGAGATGAATAAGCTTCAATAAGCATCGGCAGATTTAAACCTGCAACAATTGCCCAATTAGGGTGTTCACCACATAGGTTATTGGCTTGATTAAATGGCGTGCCACCCCATAAATCAACTAAAAAAAGTACTTCATTTTGATCGTCGAATGTTGCTATTGCGGCTAACATTCGTTCTTTTAAACTCTCCGGGCTATCACTTGGATGCAAGGTTACAGCTTGCACGTTTTCTTGCTCTCCAAAAATCATTGACCCAGATTGTAGAATCCCTTCTGCAAACTCACCATGAGTTGCTAGAATAATTCCTACCATACAACTACCTCCCAATTTTTATATTATATTCATAATATAAATGTCATAAATTTTTATCAAAAATTGATATTAAAAATTAACTATAAATAATATAGTCTGTAACTTTAAACAGGGCTGAAATTCGTGATATTAACGAACCAATATAAGTTTTATTTCGAATAGAATTATTGAAATAAATCCCCATTTTGTAAATAGCTTTTTTGCTTAAATAACTTTTTAATGGTTTATAAATTTCAAAATTTTCAATAATGAGATATTCAAGATATTTTTTTGCTAATTATCTTATTTAATCTAAACGTTTTATCAAGAATACATCATTTTATCCATAATGACTTATTATGATATCTAAGATCTAGTTCATGACTAAACCACCGCCCATTTAATACTTCAGAAATAATAATCTTTTTGATTTCTTGTGTCACAGATTGGTCGTTATCCATTTCATCAAGAACATCACTATAAACCAAATTTTGTCTTCCCATATAAACTATAGCTTTTTCTTTGTCGGCATTGATATAGAGTAGTCCCTTATCCGCATTATTATTTGTTGTTGACCAATTATTCCAATAAACTAAATCGTCACCATTAGGATCGCCGTTATAAATAAAATTATGAATATATTTTTTATAAATCTTACTGAGTTGTTTAGCGCCTTGAGTTTTATAGGCATTTGCTATTAACCCGTTATAATTTTCTGAATACGGATCCATCAGTGGTAAAAAAACACCATGAAAAGCACCATATAATCCCATTGGTAAGCCTACAACATTTTGATCTTCGCCATATTGTATTTCCATACCATAAATTTTTGCTTTATAAAAAGGTGCCATTTTTTGGGCTGAGTCTGAAACGTTAAATAAATCATATAATTTTCCGCCATATTTATTGGCGAATTGAAATGCTGTTAGTGTTTGTCCACTTGGTATACCATGATTGAAGGATGAGCTAAAATAAGCTGAAGATTTTGCGAATAATGAAAATTCACCCGTACCGGTCAGCATGATCAATGGCACAGAATGATATTGATGCGTATTAAACCCTTCTTTGGGGATCACATAGCCGTCGTTATATAAATGCGGAAAGACACTCATTCTGATTCCGGCATTATTCATCAGTGAAACCAATCTTTCAGAAGATAGGCTATACAAATATGCTTTGACATCGGGATGATTGGTTAACAGCCAATGATAAGCTTGTTCTTCGGTCGGCTTTATTTTATCTTCAACAGCAAGTGGGGCAATAGCTTTGGCAAAGACTTTAATGCTATCTTCCTTATTTGCTATGGTCATACCACCACTAAAAGAGATCGCTTTTTGAAATTTATCTTTAAAAATAGGTGAGATTAACATCGCCATCACATCTCGCCCACCCGCTGAAAAACCAGAGACAGTGATATTGTGAGGATTTCCGCCAAAATAGGTAATATTGTCTTTAATCCAATCCAATGATTTTGCCATATCCAATAACGCATAGTTACCCGAATCTTCGAGTTTATCACCCGTTTGCAAGGCAGGAAGCGGATTAAATCCGAGTGGCCCCAAACGATAATTAATTGAGATAAAAATTGCATCCAGATCGGTTACCATGCCGTTGCCAGTCATCTCTTCTGCTTTTCCGATTTGGTTGTTTCCACCGTGAATATAAACGAGAACTGGTAAATTTTTTTTATTATTATTTGGTCGATAGATATTGAGATTTAAACTGTTATCTGAACCAACGATGTTATCTTCATTGAGCTGAAATGCGATAGGACTCGCTTGAGTTGCATCAAATATACCTTCCCATGGTTCAGGGGCAATCGGTTTTTTCCATCTTAGCTCCCCTGAGGGTGCTTTCGCATAAGGTATGCCTGTCCACACGAGAACGTTGTTGATGTTGTCGAGTTGACCTTTAACTAATCCAAATTGGGTTTTTATCAAAGTTGGATCCGAGATAGTGGATATCGTTGATAAATTGGAATTTGTTAAAAGCTGATGATTTTGACTATAGACAACCATTGGCGTTGATAGGATGAAAATACCAAGTATAGCGATATGAAATAGTGATTTCCTCATACAATGTCCTTGTGTGTCTTTCAAAAATTGAATAAAAAATTAATATCAGAAATTAGCGAGAAGTGTATACATCCATGAAAGAAGTGATGAATTTACGCTTAATCTTACTAAATCATATTATTATAATTATCTCAGTGCACTGTTATGCCTGTAATATTCTGTTTAAATAAATGGTACAGTTTTTATATTTCTCTATTATGTTATAGATTGTCAATAATCCTAATTTGAAAATTAGACATAGATCATAAAAACAGACCATTTATGTTTGTTTTTCTATAATTATCTTATCAACTCGCCGATAGTGCTTTTCTGATAAAACCATTATTTTCTGATAATAATTTTTTTGCTTGATCAACATCAAAGTGACCGAGAATCATTAAAATAGCTGTTTTACAGTGTCTATCACTCTGTTTAAGTGCTAACACCGCCGTTTGGCGGTCACATTCAGTTGCTTGCATGACAATGGATATTTGTCGCTCAATTAATTTAGCATTAGTGGCTTCGACATCGACCATTAAATTACCGTAAACTTTACCAATTTTGATCATGCTTGCGGTGGTTAACATATTAAGGACGAGTTTTTGTGCTGTTCCGGCTTTCATTCTTGATGACCCCGTTATCACTTCAGCTCCTACAATTGGTGTGATGGCGACGTCTGCCAGATCAATCATAGGGGCATTGGGGTTACAGCATAAACTTATCACTGTTGCGCCGATTGACTTAGCAAATTGCATACCACCTATAACGTAGGGAGTGCGACCACTTGCGGCAATACCAACTAAAATATCATTGGCTGAAAAGTGAATATTTTTCAAATCAGTTATTGCTAATTCAGGATTATCTTCGGCATTTTCAACTGCTTTAAAAATTGCCGTTTGACCACCAGCAATCAATCCGATGACTTGTTGAGAAGGGGTGCCATAGGTGGGTGGGCATTCACTTGCATCTAAAATACCAAGCCGACCTGAAGTGCCGGCACCGAGATAAATTAAACGACCGTGATTTAAAAAAGTTTGACTAATCACATCCACTGCTTTAGCGATATTTGCTAACTCTTTTTCAACAGCAACGGCAACATGCTTATCTTCATTATTGATGATTTTGAGTATATCGATCGTCGAACAGCTATCAATTTTTTCGCTGTATGGATTACGACTTTCAGTTAACATTTTTGATAGATTTATTGGTTGCATACTTTTTTAATCCTAGCCACAGTAAAAAGATGACAATTGCAAATAAAGCGCCGAAACTAACGCCAATTGTTATTATCGAGATCTTAAAAGATACAGCAACAGTATAAAGACCCAACATAACCATCATTGTAGTATATTCACTTAAATTTTGTACGGAAATGACACTGCCTGCACCCACAAGATCTTTACCCGTTTTTTGAATTAATGCATTTAAGGGTACTAAAAAGAATCCGCCTAACGCACCAATAACAATTAATAATACATAACAAGCAATAAGGTTGCTTTGTAAAGTGAATGCGATAACGGCAATGCCCATCATAATACCTGCCGGAATGCAACGTAACGTATTATTGATTGAGATCAATAAGCTGGCTAATCCTGCTCCAATAACAATACCGATAGCAACGACTGCATTTAGATTTGTTGGTGTTGCGATATCAGTAATATTTAAAACAGCTGGTACCCAAAGGATTAATAAAAATCGTAAGGTAACTCCCGCCCCCCAGAATAGACTTGTGCCTAATAAAGTATATAAAACAAGTTTATTATTGAGAATAATGTGAACGGTTTTACTAAAATCTTTTATCATACCCTTTATATTCCATTGAATATCTTTTCTGGCAGCAGGGAGTTTAGGAATAAAAATATTAGCAATAACAGCAAAACCATACATTAATACACATGCAAGTAAGGACGCACTGACATTCATATCGGCAAGATGTCCACCAGCAAGTGAACCCAGTAAAATAGCCGCAATAGTGGATGCTTCTATCAATCCATTCGCTTTGACTAAATTATTACCTGAAGTCAGTTCGCCTAAAATGCCATATTTAGCAGGCGAATAACCCGCTGCACCAACACCTACTAAAAAATAGCCAATAAAAGGGTTGAAATTAAGACAGATACAGGCTGCGCCTAATAGCTTCATACCATTTGAAATCATCATGACTTTTCCTTTAGACATACAGTCTGCAAATTGACCAACAAAAGGAGAAAGGATGATAAAAGGAATCACAAAACCAATTTGTAATACTGACTGACTCCATTCAGGATAGTGAAACTTTTTGATATATGCAAGAATAGCAAAGAATATTGCATTATCTGCAAATGCCGAAAAGAATTGCGCCAGCATGGTTGCCACCATGCCTTTGCTTAATAGTGAATTGTGGTTCATGTGATATCCTTATGCTATTCGTCAGCCATTTTTCGAAGTGTGATAAAGTCTATTTTTCCTGTTCCAAGAAGTGGAAGTTCTTTAACAACTCGAATATCACGAGGAACGGCTAAAGCAGGAATACCAAGTTCTTGTGCTGTTTGACTTAGTTGTTCACGATCTAACTTGGTTGAAGTTGTGAAAAGTACAATTGCTTCCCCTTTTGCTGCATCAGCTTTTACTGTTGCACCATGCATTGCATCGGGATCCACTTTTTTAGCGAGTGCCTCTACACTCTCTAAAGAGACCATTTCACCTGCTATTTTGGCAAATCGTTTTAGTCGTCCTTTAATGGTGATAAAACCTTCATCATCAATTGAAACGATATCACCGGTATCGTACCAACCCTGTTCAGCTTCACCGTTTTCATCTATGGCGACAGGTGGTTCAAGGGTGCCTGGATTTTCAACGCGCAAATAACCTTTCATCACGTTTGGCCCTTTAACTTGTAACTCTCCTCCCTCACTAATGCCAGGTATATGAATTAACCGTGAAGTCATCCCCGGCAATAAACGACCAACTGTGCCATTTTTAAATGCCATAGGTACATTGAGGGCAACGACCGGTGCACATTCGGTGACGCCATAACCTTCTAAAATACGAATGCCATATTTATCTTTCCATAGTTCTCGTACTGGTTCTGATAATTTTTCAGCGCCAGCTACCACATAGCGTAAACGCATAAAATCAAATGGGTGGGCATAGCGAGCATAGTTAGCTAAAAAAGTTGGTGTACCAAATAGAACGGTACAATTTTGGTCATAAATAATTTCTGGTACCATTCGATAGTGTAATGGGTTTGGATATAAAAATGTACGACTACCTGAAAAAAGCGGTAAAAATAAACCAGCTGTGATACCAAAAGCATGGAACAACGGTAACGCAGACATAAATCGATCGGCTGGAGTAGGATCAATGACCGATCGAATTTGTTCAACATTAGCAAGTAGACTACCATGCGTATGCACAACCCCTTTAGGGTTACCCTCAGAGCCTGATGTAAAAAGAACAAGTGCTTCATCATCACTTGTCTGATTACATTCAACAAAACGTGGAATATATTGATTCACTGCCACATAGAGCTTATCTTTTAAAGTCAAACTACTACGTAAATCTTCCAGAAAATACCACTTAATGCCTTTGATCTCATCTAAGAGATAATCGAGTTTACCTTTTTGAATAAATTTACGCGACGTGACAATGGATTTAATTTCGGCGGCAGTAATTGCACAGGTTAATCCCTTTGTACCAGCAGTATAATTAAGCATGGCAGGTACTCGGTTTTTCACTAATAAACCGAAAATAGTCGCAACGGTGATTGTGGCATTGGGGAGTAAAACACCCACTCGTTCTTTTTTTTCGGTAATTTTTTCGATAATGCAACTTACACCAATAATTTGCTTAAGTAAATTACGATAAGATAATTCGGACGTTGTCGGGTCTTGTACTGTTCTTGATTTTGTCCCGTAGCGAACTTGTGCTTCAAGTAATGCTTCAAATAGTGTTAATTTAGGACGGCTTGCCAAACGAGCATTCATCATGATTTGATGCAATTTTTCACCCGCTATATAGCGTTTGTCTTTTGCTTTAGGCGCATTTGGCATTGGAATTGTGGTCGGTTCAAGTACATGAATCGTTATTTTCGGGAATAAGCGGCGTTTAAACAGTCCTTTTAGGCGGCTAGTTAATGTGAACTCTGCTCCTTCAATCCAGACTGGTACAATTGTTGCTTTCGATCGAGCCGCTACAAAAGCCGCTCCATCATAAATTTTCATTAATGACCCTGTTACGGTGATTCTTCCTTCAGGGAATATGACTATCGGACGTCCTTTTTCAATTTCGCGTACTAAGCGTTTAATCGCCATAGGATTAATCGGATCCATCGGCACAAAATCCACGTACCGTTTTGCTAAACGAACTAACCAGTGATCAATATAACCTGAATAAATGGCAAACACGGGTCTAACAGGTAAGAAAACACCGATTAGAAGACCATCAAGAAAGGAAACATGGTTAGGAGTGATAAGCAATCTTTCTTGCTTTAAGTTTTTTAGGTTACCATAAATTTTGACATGAAAAAGAAACTTTAAAATAACCCTTAATATATTGAATAACATCTTAATTCTCAATTTCCGTGCAAAATTGCACCTTGTCATAATAGTGAAAATAGAGGAAATACACAAGATATGTTGTTTATTTTGAATTTATTATGAATAATCTGAACATGATTAATGATTTTCTTTGTTTAGTTATCTAAAAGTTAGACAATGCCTATAAAAAACGTAAAATAAATCATAAAAAAAGGTCTGGAGTGAAAATGTTAATTTTATCCGCAAATGATATTCAACATGTTTATAGTATGAAAGATGCCATTGAGGCAGATAAACAAGCTTTAAAAATCTATACCCAAGGAGATAGTGAAGTGCCTTTACGTATCAATTTTGATATGCAGAAAGGGCAAAGTTTATTTATGCCCGCGCATATAAAAGGTAAGGATATCGTTGGCATTAAAATTGTGTCTGTATTTCCGGATAATCCTAAATTGGGTAAACCCTCCGTACCAGCGCAAGTGATGATGTTAGATCCTTTAACTGGGGAAGTTTGTGCCATTTTAGATGGTACTTTTGTAACTCAACTTCGTACAGGGGCGGTACAAGGTGCGGCAACCGATCTGTTAGCAAGAAAAAATGCTCGACGAGCAGTATTAATTGGAACAGGAGGTCAGGCAGTATCACAATTAGAAGCCATGTTAACCGTTCGGGATCTTACTGATGTAGCTATTTACGATATCGATGAACAAAAAGCGAAACAATTTACGGAAGCGATGAAAAAACACTTTTCACATTTTTCAGCCAATCTCTATTTTTCGCAAAATTTTGATGAAGACATTGGTCAAGCAGATATTATCACCTCAGTGACAACATCTAAAGTGGTCACATTTAATGGTGATATCGTTAAGCCTGGTACTCATATTAATGGTGTGGGTGCATATACCCATGAAATGCATGAAATACCAAGTAATATTGTTGAAAAAGCGGACATTCGTGTACTTGATACTAAAGAGGGCGTTTTTGCCGAAGCAGGGGATATTATTGATCCAATTAACCAGAAACGTGTATCAAAAAATGATTTTTTTGAGTTGGGTGAATTAGTTACTGATTCGCAAAAATGTCGCCAAAACGATGAGCAAATCACTTTATTTAAAACGGTGGGAACAGCCGTTCTCGATGTTTATGTTGGATATGATATTTATCTAAAAGCAAAAGAAAAGGGTATTGGAACAAATATATAAGCTAAAGATTAGAAAGAATAGCTCATTTTAATTACAACGTTATTTAATAGCGTTAATACAAAGTGATGATATAACGGTATTAAAAATTAACTTTTTAGTTCTTCTTTCTGTGATCGTCCGAGTAAGGTCATTGCCGCTTGTTTAGGATCTTTATGCTCGTATAGTACTTTATAAATTTGTTCAGTGATTGGCATATCCACATGATATTGTTTTGCAAGTGTCCAAACTTCTTTAGTATTTTTAAATCCTTCGACAACTTGTGCGATAATATCTTGTGCTTCTTGAATAGATTTATTTTGTCCCAGCAAAATACCGAAACGTCGATTTCGTGATTGATTATCCGTACAGGTTAATACAAGATCACCAAGTCCAGCCATGCCCATAAACGTTGCAGGATCTGCACCAAGCGCTTCGCCCAATCGCATCATTTCAGCCAGTCCACGTGTGATTAACGCTGTTCTTGCATTCGCACCAAAACCCAGCCCATCAGACAATCCTGCTCCTATCGCAATCACATTTTTAATGGCGCCACCAAGTTGCACCCCAATAAAATCTTTACTGCTATAGACCCGAAAACTTTTACTACAATGAAATAAATTTTGTAACTCAGTTAAAAAATCATCATCCGTTGAAGCAACTGTTACCGCCGTTGGCAAACCTGAGGCAACTTCTTTAGCAAAAGTAGGGCCTGAAATGACAGCTAGGGGGATTTGATTGCCTAAAATTTCTCTGGCGACATCTTGCAATAAACGTCCGGTATTGACCTCAAGTCCTTTGGTTGCCCAAACAATTTTACTATCTTTGCGTAAATAGGGTTTTATTTGCTTTAAAATAGTACCAAAAGCATGGCTAGGTACCACTATGAGTAAGATTGGTGACGCTGAAACAGCTGTTTGCAGATCACTTTCAATGTGCAGTAATTCAGGAAAAGGAATATCAGGCAAAAATTGTTTATTTTGCCTGTCATGCTGTAAAGCCATCATTTTGTGTGAATTATGTCCCCACAATAATGTTTGATGACCATTACGTGCAAGTAAAATAGCTAAAGAGGTTCCGTAAGAACCTGCACCGATTACTGTGACAACAGCATGTTTTTCCATAATTAACCGTTAGATTTATCGTTCTAGATTAAATCACAATGATTATTGTAATGTTTCTGTTGATTCTTCTTCAACTGATTGTTGTTGCTGTTGAAGATAGTTCATAAATAACACGTCAAAGTTAACCGGTTCTAAATTAACTGGTGGGAAAGAACCTTTAATGACTAAGTTAGAAATTGTTTCTCGTGCATACGGGAATAAAATATTCGGACAGTAAGCACCTAAACAGTGTTGTAACTGTGCATCATTGAATCCAACGAGTGAAAAAATACCTGCTTGCGTTACTTCACAAATATAGGCAACTTCGTCTTGTGACTTCATTGTTACTGTAATGCGTAATGCGACTTCATAAACATCATCATTTAAGGATTGAGATGATGTATTCAATTCAACATTCATGGCTGGTTGAAATTGTTTGGTAAAAACTTCAGGTACATTATTGGTTTCAAATGAAACATCTTTTGTATAAATACGTTGAATTGCAAATTGTGTTTCTGGTTGTTGTGTATTGTTTTGTTCTGTCATGATCTAACCTTATTTTAATATAGTTTTATTTTCTAACTAATGGTAAATTTTCGCCATTCCATCCTGCAATGCCATCTTTTAATGCAAAAACATTCAAGAAACCTTGTTTAACTAGTATTTCACCGATACCGACTGATGATAGACCATTATCATCAACTAAAATAACAAAATTTTCTTTATGTTTTTCAATAGAATTTGCACTCGCATTTTTGATATCAATGGGGAGTATATTCAGGGAATCGGTAATATGCCCCTTTTTGAAACTATCAGCTGATCGCAAATCAATGATTTTAGCATTTTGTTTATTAATCAGATTGATTGCTTGAGCATTATTAATGATTTTAACTTTTGATAACTTACTTTTGATGGTTAATACAATGATTGCAATAAAAAGTACAATCCAACCTAAAGAAAGTAAAATATGATTTTTAACAAAAGGTATAATTTCGAGTGTAATAAAGTCCATACTTTTATAATTACCTAGTTTTTCAATATAAGGAGAGATTATAGCGATATTATGCACTGAAATACAGTACCTATAAGAAAATCTTGTTGTTCCCCAAATTATCGAGCGTTAAATTGAGAAGATTCTTATTGAGTTTTTGATTATTACAAGGATGATTGAATGCGTGAACGACATCTTTTTAGCAAAATAAATGTGCAACGCCTTTTATTGGTGCATTCTAAGTGTTTTTATGCATTATTTTGGTGCATCAATGCTATTTGTGTTACTATTTAACCCGTAAATTCACTAGAAAAACGTGACTTAAAACTTGGCATCATATTTGCATAAAAGAAAATAACTTGGCAAGAATGCCTTACGAACTGAACAATTATTTGTCCTCAACGGAGAAGATACATGTCTATACAAAAAGTATTAACACTAATTAAAGAAAATGATGTTAAATTTGTCGATTTGCGTTTTACTGATACCAAAGGTAAAGAGCAACACGTTACGATACCCGTTAGTCAAATTGATGCTGACTTTTTTGAAGACGGTAAAATGTTTGACGGTTCTTCAATTGCTGGTTGGAAAGGGATTAATGAATCGGATATGGTATTAATGCCTGATGCTTCAAGTGCCGTTATTGATCCATTTTTTGAAGATGTAACATTAAATCTCCGTTGTGATGTACTCGAACCTGCAACATTACAAGGTTATGATCGTGATCCTCGTTCAATCGCAAAACGTGCTGAAGAGTTTTTAAAATCTTCAGGCATTGCTGATACCGTAATTTTTGGACCTGAACCCGAATTCTTTTTATTTGATGATGTTCGTTTTGGTTCACCGATGTCAGGTAGTTTTGTTCATATTGATGATATTGAAGCCGCTTGGAATTCAGGCACAAAATATGAAGAAGGTAACAAAGGTCATCGCCCAGGCGTAAAAGGCGGTTACTTCCCACTTCCTCCGGTTGATTCATCGCAAGATATCCGCTCAGAGATGTGTTTAATTATGGAACAACTTGGTTTAGTGGTTGAAGCTCATCACCATGAAGTGGCAACTGCAGGACAAAATGAAATTGCTTGTCGTTTCAATACATTAACTAAAAAAGCGGATGAAGTTCAAATTTATAAATATGTTGTGCAAAATGTAGCGCATATTTATGGAAAAACAGCGACATTTATGCCAAAACCGATGTTTGGCGATAATGGTTCAGGCATGCACTGCCATCAATCTTTAGCTAAAGATGGAGTTAACTTATTTGCCGGTGATAAATATGCTGGGCTTTCTGAGATGGCATTATTCTATATTGGCGGTATTATTAAACATGCTAAAGCTATCAATGCATTTACTAACCCTGCAACAAACTCATATAAACGTTTAGTACCGGGTTATGAAGCGCCTGTTATGCTTGCGTATTCTGCTCGTAACCGTTCTGCTTCAATTCGTATTCCGGTTGTGACTAGCCCGAAAGCACGCCGTATTGAAGTTCGTTTCCCTGATCCAGCAGGTAATCCATATTTATCATTTGCTGCGCAGTTAATGGCTGGTTTAGATGGTATTATTAACAAAATTCATCCTGGCGATGCAATGGATAAAAACTTATATGATTTACCACCGGAAGAATCTAAATTAATTCCACAAGTGGCAGGTTCACTTGAAGAAGCGCTTAATGCATTAGATGCTGATCGTGAATTCTTAACGCGTGGTAATGTCTTCACTAATGATACGATTGATGCGTATATTGATTTAAAACGTCAAGATGTTGATCGTGTACGTATGACACCACATCCAGTTGAATTTGAACTTTACTATAGTTTATAAATTTATCTAAAATTTAAACAGTTAATCCACCGTCTAAAGCGGTGGATTTTAATGAGGACGGAATACCGACGATGACATTTGATAGTGAATCTGATGCTGATCTTGTTCTCAACTCGATGATTACAAGTATTTTATTACTTGATAAAAATCTCAATATTGTTTACGCCAATACCGCTGCCCAACAGCTATTAGCACAAAGTCCCAAAAAGTTATTAGATAGTTATCTTCCTGATTTATTGAGTTACCATTCTTTAGATTTCGAGTTAATGCAAAGTTCATTATCCAAAAATCAAGGTTTTACGGATACTGAAGTGAATTTGGTGGTGAATAATGAATTGCATATCTTATCGTTAACGGCACAACCCTTAAGTAATGAACAGATCTTAATTGAAATGGCGCCTTTAAATAATCATAAACGGTTAAGCCAAGAACAGTTACAACAAGCTCAACAAAGTGCTGCTCGTGAACTTGTGCGAGGGCTAGCACATGAAATTAAAAACCCATTAGGTGGGCTTCGAGGTGCCGCACAATTATTATCACGAGAATTACCAAAAAATGAGTTGCAAGATTATACGCAAATTATTATTGAACAAGCAGATAGATTAAGGAATCTAGTAGATAGGTTATTAGGACCACAGCAACGCTTGCACCAAAAAGTACAAAATATTCATCAAGCGATTGAGCGAACTTATGCGTTATTATGCATCGAAAAACCATTAAATGTGACTATTTTACGGGATTATGATCCAAGTTTGCCAGAATTTATCCATGATTCAGAGCAGATCGAACAAGTTATTTTAAATATTGTGCGAAATGCTTTACAGGCTATTGGTACGAAAACAGGTACGATAACAATCAGAACGAGAACTGCCTTTCAAATTACATTGCATGGACAACGTTATCGACTATGTGCACGTATTGATATTGAAGATAATGGACCGGGGGTACCTGTTCATATTCAAGATACACTTTTTTATCCTATGGTAAGCGGTTATGAAGGTGGGACAGGAATCGGTCTTTCTATTGCACATAATATTGTTGATCAACATCATGGTAAAATTGAATTTAATAGTTGGCCTGGACACACTGAATTTTCTGTCTATTTGCCAATCAAACAATGAGGTAATTTAAAATGAATGTTTGGGTTGTTGATGATGATAGTTCAATTCGTTGGGTATTAGAAAAAGCACTTACCAATGCGCATTTTAATTGTATTAGTTTTGCAAACGGTCAAGATGTGATCGAAGCTTTGACTAATCAACTACCCAAACCAGCTGTACTAATTTCTGATATTAAAATGCCTGGCATCGATGGTCTATCATTACTTAATTATATCAAAGCACAATTCCCCCATTTGCCTGTCATTATTATGACAGCGCATTCTGATCTTGATGCTGCTGTCAACGCTTACCAAAAAGGGGCTTTTGATTATATTCCCAAACCCTTTGATGTGGATGAAATGATTCAACTTGTTGAACGTGCTATTGCACAGTCTCAACATTTACAAGTACCAAATCATCAACGTACTCATGTTACGGCAAAAGCATCAACAGGCATAATAGGTGAAGCACCTTCAATGCAAGAGGTATTTCGGATTATTGGACGCTTATCAAAATCTTCTATTAGTGTGCTGATTAATGGTGAATCAGGTACAGGTAAAGAGTTAGTCGCAAAAGCGTTGCATACTCATAGCCCTCGATCACATTCACCTTTTATCGCACTTAATATGGCAGCGATTCCCAAAGATCTGATTGAATCGGAACTGTTTGGACACGAAAAAGGGGCGTTTACTGGGGCTGCACAAATCAGGCATGGACGATTTGAACAGGCTAATGGTGGAACCTTATTTTTAGATGAAATCGGTGATATGCCTCTTGATGTTCAAACACGGTTACTTCGAGTCCTTGCTGATGGACAATTTTATCGTATTGGTGGTTATTCCCCCGTAAAAGTTGATGTCAGAATTATTGCCGCAACGCATCAAGATTTAGAAGCAAGAGTGCGTGAAGGCAAATTTCGGGATGATTTGTTTCATCGCTTAAATGTAATCCGTATTTTATTGCCTCCATTACGTGATCGTGCTCAAGATATTCCGAAACTTGCAGAGCATTTTTTATATACCACGGCTAAAGAGTTAGGCGTTGAAAGTAAAGTTTTTAGTCCCGAAGCGATGAGTGTTCTATGTAAATTTAATTGGCCGGGCAATGTAAGACAGCTTGAAAATACCTGTCGTTGGGTGACAGTCATGTCTTCTAGTAAAGAAATTTTAGTGCAAGATCTACCACCAGAGCTATTACAATTTCCGATGCCTAAAATTTCGGTTGGTCGTAATGATATAAGTTTGACATTAAACGACTCTCAAGTTGCAATGGATTGGCAATTTTTACTGGAACAATGGGCTAAACAATCGCTTGTCGCAGGAAAATCGGGCATTTTAACTGAGGCAGTGACAGAAGTAGAGCGTATTTTATTAAATTGCGCACTTAATTTTACCCGAGGACATAAACAAGAAGCAGCAAATTTATTAGGGTGGGGGCGTAATACTTTAACCAGAAAGTTAAAAGAGTTTTCAAATAAAAATGACAGTGATATTGGCTAATTAATCTATAAAATTTTGACATAACGCTATGTAAAGAAACGTTTTCTAATCATTTAACACTGACTTTAGATATTCTTTAAAGTTTATTGAACACTGAGTTGTTTTTAGATACAATTTAATGCAAATGAGAATTATTTATATTTGTGTTGTTTTTATCTGAACAATAATTAGGAGTTCATATGTATTCATTTATCAAAGTTAAAATTACAGTGCTGTTTGCTGTATTGCTGTTAGTTGTTGGGTGTGATAATAATAAGAATAACCAAAAACCAGATTATTCCGATATTAAGAAAGATGTTCTGGTAATTAAACACGCTCAAGGCGAAGCATTTTTTGGGTCTGTTCCCAAAAAAGTAGCTGTTTTTAACGTTGCAACTCTTGATATTATTGATGCATTGAATATTCCAGTCTCAGCTGTACCACAATCAAATGTCCATTTACCTGATTTCTTATCTAAATATAGTGATAAGTCCTATACTAACATTGGGACTTTGTTTGAGCCAAATTACGAAGTTCTTAGCTCTATCAATCCTGACTTAATTATAGCAGGTGGACGAGCAACAGATGCCTATCCAAAATTGGAAAAATTAGCAGAAACAATCTCCTTAGATATTGATTCAAATAACTTCTTAGCGAGTTTAACTGAGCGAACTCGTCAATTAGGTGGGATTTTTGAAAAAGAGAAAGAAGCATCTAAATTGATTGAAGACTTCAATCAAAAAATAGAACAACTAAAACCAAAAACAAGTACAGCCGGTTCAGCATTAGTGATTATGATTAACGGTGGGAAAATGTCTGCATATGGCCCTAAATCACGTTTTGGATTTGTTTTTGATGTGTTAGGTTTCCAGCCAGCAACCACTTTCCAAGAAGCCGGTCGTCATGGGAATAGTGTTACTTCTGAATTCATTTTAAGTACTAATCCCGAATGGATATTTGTGTTAGATAGAGATAATGCCATTGGTAATAAAGAAGCTCAATCAGCACAACAAGTATTAAATAATGAATTAATTCAAAAAACGGCAGCATGGCAGCACAATCATATTGTTTATCTTGATTCAACATCGATGTATATCGCAGGCGGGATTCAAACGTATAGTCGTTTAATGGATCAAATAGCAGAAGCACTACAAGAATCATCGACTAATCAATAAAAAAACATGAAGTTGTCGTTATATTTTATTGCAGGCATCATTATTTTATTAATTTTGACTGCAATAAGTTTGTTTATTGGTGCAGGGCATGTCAATTTACATGAACTTTTCACCAATACAAATATGCAGCAGATCTTTTTTGTCAGTCGTTTGCCAAGAACGTTAGCGTTATTGTTAGCCGGTAGTGCAATGAGTGTCGCTGGCTTAGTGATGCAGTTATTAACACAAAACCGCTTTGTGGAGCCTACCCTTGTTGGCACCACCCAATCAGCCAGTCTTGGTTTACTCATCATGATGGTATTCGCGCCCGAACAAAGTGTCATGATCAAAATGGTGGTTGCAAGTTTATTTGCGATGATGGGTACGATTCTTTTTATGATAATATCCCATAAAATTGTTCTCAAATCAGCACTAATGGTTCCACTTATTGGGATTATGCTAGGCGCGATAATCAGTGCTGTAACCACATTTTTTGCCATGTATTATGATCTATTGCAATCGCTTTATGGATGGCAATCAGGTGATTTTTCTGGGATTTTACAAGGTCGTTATGAACTATTGTGGCTAGTTTGTGGTTTGACATTGGTAGCATGCTGGAGTGCAGATCAGTTTACAGTCGTGGGGTTAGGTCGAGATTTTTCGGTTAATGTGGGACTTAATTATCGTCGAGTCATGATAATTGGACTAATTGTCATAGCATTGATTGGCGGTATTGTTGTTGTGGTGGTTGGTGTATTACCGTTTTTAGGATTAATCGTCCCCAACATTGTCAGCTTGTTATTCGGTGATAATGTGCGTAAAACCATTCCTTGGGTCTGTTTATTTGGTGGGGGATTGGTATTAATTTGCGATATTATTGGACGTTTAATTCGCTATCCATTTGAAATCCCTGTCAGTGTAATTCTTGGTATTGTCGGTGCCGTAATCTTTTTAATATTATTAAGTCGAAAAAAACATGCTAGTTAGTTCAAAACACTATCTTTCCAGTCAAAAAAGAGTTTGGCTATTATTGAGTATAGCGCTTATTTGTATCCTCTTTTTTATGACCTTTAATCTAAAAGGGAATATTAGGTATATTTTGACTCATCGTATGTGGATAGTGTTGACGATGATATTAGTTGCTTTTTCGGCTGCAACATCCACACTCCTTTTTCAAACCGTGACCCATAATCGCATATTAACGCCGTCGATAATGGGGTTTGAATCTTTATTTGTCTTAATTCAAACAATTGTCATTTTCTTTATCGATGTGCAAGGTATTCCTTACATCGGTATTATGGGCAAATTTATCGTTGAATCGCTTTTACTGATCTTATTTTCTCTATTGTTATATAAAGGTTTATTGACTAAATTTAAGCAAAATCTTCATTTAGTATTATTAATTGGGATTATTCTGGGCACACTTTTCCGCAGTTTTGCAAACTTATTACAACGGTTAATGACACCAACTGAATTTGCTGTTTTGCAAAGTCGAATTTTTGCTACGTTCACTCGGGCTGATCCCATTTTAATTATTTTTTCATTCATTATTGCAATATGTATCGGACTATTTTTATGGAGAATGCGTTTTCAATTTGATGTTTTGGCTTTAGGACGTGATAACGCTATTAATCTTGGCGTTAATTATCATCAAAGCGTGACCATTATTTTACTTTTAGTCTCGATATTAGTTGCAATTTCAACCGCATTGGTTGGGCCGTTTACCTTCTTTGGTCTACTGATAGCAAATTTAGCTTATAGCATAAGTCGCTCAAGCCAACATCGATTTTTACTTCCCACGGCCTTTTTACTTGGCGTGATTTTTCTGGTGGGTGGTCAAATGTTTTTAGAGCATGTTTTGAATATGGTTGGTGCCATTACGGTCGTCATAGAGTTTATTGGTGGTAGTCTGTTTATCTTCTTATTATTGAAAAAGGTACCGATGTGATACAAATTGATAATATTAATAAAAAATATCAAACCCTTTCGGTTTTAAAAAATGTTACCGCCACGATTTCACAAGGGGGAATAACGGCAATCATTGGGCCTAATGGCGCTGGAAAATCAACTTTACTTTCGATTATAAGTCGACTTTTGAACGCTGATGAAGGAAACGTTAAAATTCAAGACATGGATGTGTTTAAAACGCCGAGTGATAAATTAGCTACTCATCTTTCGGTATTAAGACAAGAAAATCGCTTTACCAGTAGGCTTACCGTATTTGAACTGGTCGGATTCGGGCGTTATCCTCATACAAAAGGGCGTTTAAATCCTGATGATTATCAGCATATTCATCGAGCATTGGATTTTTTAAATTTAACTGAGTTTAAAGATCGTTTTTTAGATGAGTTATCTGGCGGACAGCGACAACGAGCATATGTCGCGATGGTGCTTTGTCAAGATACTGAATATGTGTTACTTGATGAACCGTTAAATAATTTGGATATGAAGCATGCAGTTTCGATGATGAAACAGTTACGACGTGCTGCGAATGAACTTGGTAAAACCATTGTCATTGTTATTCACGATATCAATTTTGCATCAGTCTATTCGGACTATATTTTAGCGATGAAAAATGGGGAACTGGTCTATCAAGGAACTCCAACACAGATTATGAATTCAGCTATTTTAGAAGATATTTTTGATACGCCGGTTAGCATTGAAACCATCCAAGGACAACATATCGCTGTATATTATTAATGTTGATTGGTGAATTTTAAATTGCCACAAAATATTACTAATAATAAATGAGTTAAAGAAAATTATTGTTTGCTAATTCCTCTATTTCATGTTAAAAAAATGGCTTCTTTTTGTCGAGACAATAGTGATGAAGTTAGAGGAAATAGCCTTTTTAGCAGGTGTATCAAAGACTACAGCAAGTTATGTGATTAATGGAAAAGCGAAGGAATATCGTGTTAGTGACAAAACTATCGCCAAAGTTATGGCAATTGTAAAAAAGCATAATTATTATCCTAACGCAGTTGCTGCAGGACTCCGTGAAGGTAAAACGCGTTCGATAGGAATCATCATTCCAGATTTAGAAAATAGTAGTTATACACGAATTGCTAGTTATTTAGAACAATTAGTCAGGAAAGAGGGCTATCAATTATTGTTATCTTGTTCTGATGATAATCCTGAAATTGAAAAAGAATGCGTTGCACATTTAAAACGTAGAAGGGTTGATGCCATAATTCTCTCATCCTCTTTTGTTTCTGATTCTGACTATGCGTTTTATGACAATTGGCAAAATTCTAAAATTCCATTATTTGCTTTAGATAGAACGTTATCTACCAAAAAGTTTCGAAATATAGTTGGTGCGGATAAAGATGATGCCCAAACATTAGCCCAAACATTTAATCATTTTGTGCAAGGTAAAGCTGTATATATAGGGGCATTACCAAATTTATCCGTAAGCCAACATCGTCTTGAAGGTTTTAAAGCTGTAACATTAAACGATTGCGATAGTGTCGAATTTTTATATGCTAATAATTATAGTCGTCAAGATGCTGATATTGCTTTTAGTAAATGGTTAAACGATCATGAATTACCAAATGGTATTTTTACAACTTCATTCTCTCTTCTTCAAGGTACTATCGATGCTATTTTAAGAAAATTTGGTCATTTACCTGAAACATTAACTATTGCAACGTTTGGGGATAATGAATTACTTGATTTTCTGCCTTGTAAAATGATTTCACTTTCTCAAGATCATAAAGAAATTGTAGAAGTGACGATTAAACTACTCCTTAATTATCTACATCAACAAGAATATCAATCGGGTACCACTGTAATTCCTAGAAAATTGATCTATCGTGGTAATCTTAGCCGTTTATGTAAATGATTAAGGGACGTTCATCGAAGTAAACATTTTTTGAAATAGGAATTTGTTATTACTCTTAGTATTAGAAAATATTGATGTGCGTTGCGATTCTTCCTAATTTTTTATTAAAATAAAAGATAAAGTATGCTCAGATATAGTCATATTATTAAAGTCTATAAAGATAAAAACTATTCAACGATATAACAAAAAAATGTCTATAATCTGTATTTTGTATTGAAAGGATTAATCAGAATCAAAAAATTAGATCTGGATCACATATTTGTTATTGATAGACATAATTTATTGGATAATTAACGTTAATTTATTCATCATGGCTGAAACGATTCAATAAAAATCATTAAATGGATTTAGAGATGAGTCATTTTAGTCGACCCAATATTTATAACCCAGAGGTATTTATTCTATGTTTCATTTAGTTAAAGAAGATATACATTTAAATGAACACGCTGCTAATAAAACAGAAGCGATAAAAAAAGTAGCGGCAGCATTAACTAGTGCCGGTTTTGTCGAAGAAGGATATGTAAATGGAATGCTTGAACGTGAAGCACAGGCTGCCACTTATCTGGGTATTGGTCTTGCTATTCCACATGGCACTACCACCACTCGTCATTTAGTTAAAAAGACGGGGGTTCAAGTTTTTTGTTTTCCTGAAGGTGTTGAATGGGGTGATGATGGTGAAAAAGCTTATGTTGCTATTGGTATTGCCGCTAGTTCTGACGAGCATTTAGAGTTACTTCGTCAATTGACACATGTTTTAGGTGCCGACGGTGTTGAGGAACGAATCAAAAACATTAAATCAGCGGATGAAGCGCTTGCTATTTTAACCGGAAAAACAGAACAAGAAGATAGCCAATTTTCAATGAATGAATCATCACTTTTATTGGATATCAATACTGATAGTTTAGCCACTCTACAAGCGTTAAATGCATCACGTTTAAAACAACAAAATGCTGTAAATACGGCTTTTATTACTCATGTGCTGGATAATAAACCAACTTATCTAGGTAGTGGGGTTTGGTTGAACGATAGCAAAGAAGGTAATTTAAAAAATGCGATTGTGATTAGTCGTACAATAAGCAACGTAAATGAAGAAAATAAACCGGTAAAATTACTTATCACGATGTCGGTTGTTGATAATTCAATGTCTGAGGTTATTGATCGTATTGCGCGTTTAGCATTTTATGAAAAATTAGATTTAATGTTATCAGCAAGCACGGATAAATTAATCAATTTACTGATGACAGATGACCTGCCTTCAACTATCGATAATTCTCAAACTGAACAAGCTAACTCATCAGCGCCATTAGCATCGGATTCAAGCCAAACTTTAACTCGTGAATTTATCGTGCCTAACGAAAATGGTTTACATACTCGTCCATCTTCAGTATTAGTTAAATTGGTTAAAGAGTTTAATAGCAAAGTAACCGTTGCGAATCTTGATGGAAAAGGGGAGCCAGTAAGTGCTACCAGCTTAATGAAAATCGTTGCACTTGGAGCCAAAAAAGGCAGTCGATTGCAATTTACTGCGGTCGGTGATGATGCTGAGCAAGCACTTGATGCTATTGGTAAAGCAATTGAAAGCGGACTTGGTGAGGGAACAGAATAATGGCATATCGTGTTGCAACAATCACTTTAAATCCAGCTTATGATTTATTAGGATTTTGTCCAAAAGTCGAGTTGGGTGATGTGAATTTAGTTCAAACAAATGCTTTACTTGCCGCAGGCAAAGGGATTAATGTTGCTAAAGTATTGTCTGATCTAGATATAAAATTAACTGTTGGTGGTTTTTTAGGTCAAGAAAACCGAGATGGTTTTAATCTATTATTTAATTCATTAAATGTAGTCGACAAATTCCAAACTGTAGAAGGCCGTACACGTATCAATGTCAAATTGACTGAAGAAAATAGCGAAGTGACGGATCTAAACTTTTCAGGCTTTACAATTACAGAGCATGATTGGCAACGTTTTGTGACAAGTTCTCTTGAATGGTTAAAAGATATTGATATGGTCGCAATAAGTGGCAGTTTACCTGCCGGCGTATCACTCGATAAATTTACACAATGGATGGAACAAGTTAAACAGATCTGCCCCAAAGTGGTGTTTGACAGTAGCCGAGATGCGTTAGTCGCTGGATTGAAAGCTAAGCCATGGTTAATCAAACCAAATGATAAAGAACTTGAAATGTGGGTCGGACGTAAATTAACGACACTAGATGAAATTAAAACAGCTGCGATGGAATTAGTAAAAGGTGGCGTTGAAAATGTTGTGATTTCACTAGGAAGTAAAGGCGCTTTGTGGGTGACTCAACATGAAGCATGGTTGGCTAAACCACCAAAATGTCAAGTAGTGAGTACGGTCGGTGCCGGTGACTCAATGGTTGCTGGAATCATGTATGGATTAATAACAAATCAATCGATTAAAGATACCCTGGTATTTGCATCAAGTGTTGCTGCTTTGTCTGTTGGACAAGCGGGTGTGGGGATTTCGGATCGCCAAGCTGTAACTGATATGCTAGGCAAAATTGAAATAAATGCTGGTTAGGAGTTAGCATGAATATTTATATTGTTGAAGGTAGTAATACAGGTCCTGTAAATGGACGTTTAGCCAGAGCGGAACTCGCATTGGCTGCCAATTCGTTGAATTTTAACGTAACCGATAATTCAGATTCTGCTGATGCGATTATTGCTATCGGGACTGGTGAAATTAGTGATAAATTCGTTATCGGTAAAAAAGTTTATGTGGTAGAAGATATTAATGCGTTATTTGCCAACCCAAAACAAATTCTAACAGAAGCACAAAGTAAAGCGGTTGTTTTTGAACAATCAGCTCAACGTGTTTCAGCTCCTACCACTAATACGGCTGTAAAACGTATTGTTGCAGTAACAGCGTGTCCAACTGGAGTGGCACATACTTTTATGGCTGCCGAAGCGATTGAAGAAGAAGCCAAAAAACGTGGTTGGTGGTGTAAAGTTGAAACGCGAGGGTCAGTTGGGGTTGGTAACGAACTCACACCAGAAGAAGTCGCCTCAGCAGACATTGTTATTGCAGCTTGTGATATCGATGTAGATTTAAGTAAATTTGCGGGTAAAAAATTATATCGAACAAAAACTGGCCCAGCGCTCAAAAAGACTGCGCAAGAGTTTGATAAAGCATTCGAAGAGGCAACGGTTTATCAACCTTCATCAACTTCAGCATCGGCTAAATCAAGCAATGAGAAGAAAAGTTTTTATAAACATCTTCTAACTGGTGTTTCTTATATGTTACCAATGGTTGTTGCCGGTGGATTGATCATCGCACTTTCTTTTGCTTTGGGTTCATTTGAAAACATTGACGGTGTACAAAAATTAGTTGGCGAACCACATTTAGCGCAAATTGGAGGCTTGGCATTTTCGCTTATGGTGCCATTACTGGCTGGCTATATCGCTTATTCAATTGCGGATAGACCTGGACTTGCGCCTGGTCTGGTCGGAGGATTGCTTGCGGTCTCAACAGGTGCAGGATTTTTAGGTGGTATTATCATTGGTTACTTTGCTGGATATTTTGCATTATTAATCGCTAAATACCTTCCCCTACCAAAAAGTATGGAAGCCTTAAAGCCCATTTTAATTGTGCCACTATTGGCAACATTAGCGACAGGGCTTGTCATGCAGTTTATTGTTGGTACACCTATTGCTTGGTTAATGGGTGAGGTAACAGACTGGTTAAATTCAATGGGCACGGCTAATGCTGTTATTTTAGGTGCAGTGTTAGGCGGTATGATGTGTACAGATATGGGCGGACCAATTAATAAAGTTGCTTATGCTTTTGGTACGGGATTAATTTCTGCGCATGTTTATGCACCAATGGCTGCTGTGATGGCTGGTGGTATGGTACCTCCATTGGCAATGGGTATTGCAACGCTAATCGCTCGCAAAAAGTTTGCTAAAGCTGAGCAAGAAAGTGGTAAGGCGTCATTAGTATTAGGCTTATGCTTTATCTCTGAAGGGGCAATTCCTTTCGCTGCGCGTGATCCGTTACGTGTTATTCCATGTTGTATTCTAGGTGGCGCAATTACTGGTGGTATGGCATTAGCATTTGGTTCAACATTAATGACCCCACATGGTGGATTATTTGCTCTAGCAATTCCAGGTGTCGTTAAACCTGTGGGTGGTTATCTGTTATCCATTGTTGTTGGATCGGTTATTGCAGGGCTTGCTTATGCAGCTATTAAAGCGCCAGAAAAAGAAGCTGTAGCGACGACAGCTTAATAAGCATAAATTAAAACGCCATCTGATGATGGCGTTTTTTTCTTATATTCACTTATTTTTTTACCCAGCGTTGTAAATCTTTCGGAACGAAATCGTCCATTTGTTTCAACACAAATTCGGCGTTATCACTAACAATTAATGTGTTATAAAAATTTTCCCGAATAAACCCTTCCTGTACAGCATGCTCTAAAAAACTCAACATAGATTGCCAAAAGTTTGCAATATCAAATAATGCCACCGGTTTTTCATGATAACCAATTTGCATACCGGTCCAAACCTCAAAAATTTCTTCTAATGTGCCGGTACCGCCTGGCATAGCGATAAAACCGTCAGCTAGTTCTGCAAGCCTTGCTTTACGTTGATGCATATTGTCGACAACTTCTAATTGGGTAATGCCATGGTGAGCAGTTTCGGCTTTAACTAAACGTTCAGGGATGATGCCGATGACTTCACCGCCATGAGCTAAAACAGCATTAGCAATAATACCCATAAGCCCTTTATTACCACCGCCATAAATTAATCGCCGATTTTGTTTTGCTATAATTTTACCGAGTTGTTCGGCAGCTGTTCGATATTCCAAACGATTGCCTTCACTGGCACCACAAAATACACAAATATTTTTTTTCATAAATCATACTCTAGCTATTCTTACCGTAGCCTTTTATTTTAACATAGTCGATGTATTATTTGTTTACTCACTGAGCAGTTAGTTTTATTTCGTGTTTTAACGATTGACATAATCGTTATAGATCGTTAATATTCTGACCGTCGAGTGTTCCTCCATAGTTCAGTCGGTAGAACGGCGGACTGTTAATCCGTATGTCACTGGTTCAAGTCCAGTTGGAGGAGCCAACTTTACATTTCATCTCGTATCTATACGTCTCTATTTGATTATAAATCAATATCTTATATTTTTTTTAGTATACCTCTTATCCATATACATCTATCAATTTCTCTATCAATTTAATATTTTTTCGGGTTCAAATGAGGGTTAGCAAAAATGCTCATTTTTTCCTCAAGGAAAAGAATTCTATGCCAAAAATAATTAAAAGATTAACTGATAATCAAATTAAAAATAGTCGAGCAAAGGATAAAAACTTGTATTTAAGAGACGGAAATGGTTTAGTTCTTATTGTTTGCAAAAACAACATTAAAAAATGGGCTTTTAAATATACATCCCCAATCACAAATCGTGAAACTTCAATGACACTAGGTAACTATCCATTGGTAAGTTTAGATGAAGCACGTTCCGAGAGAGATGAATATATCAAACTTCTTAAGCAAAAAATAGATCCGCAAACTTATAGAAATTCGGAGCAACAAAAACAACTGGATAAACAACGCACCACTTTTAAATATGTGATGAACGAGTGGTATAACAGCAGTTACTGTAAAAAACTTAAACCAAGAACACTATTGAAAAAACGGCAATCCTTAGAAAAGCATATTGTCCCGTTTATTGGAAATGTACCGATTCAAGAGATCACGCCTAGCATGGTTATTGAGCTGTTAAAACCGTTGGAGCAGGAAAATAAATTTGAAACGTTATACAGAATAATCCAACGGATTAATGAAATAATGAACTATTCCATAAATGTTGGATATATAGATACAAATAAGTTAAATAAAGTACATATGATTTTCGAATCACATCAAGCAAAACATATGTTATCTATTCGTCCTGAAGAATTACCTGAGTTTATGAAAGCACTTTCAAAAGCACACATCAAACCCTATACTAAATTGCTGATTGAGTTTCAACTACTCACCCTAGCTCGTCCTATTGAAGCCGTACAAGTGGAATGGGACGAAATTGACTTTGATAAACGTATTTGGACAGTTCCAAAAGAAAAAATTAAAAAAAATCGAGAACACCTTGTACCTCTTAGTCAACGAGCAATAGATATATTGTTGGAGATGAAAAAAATTAATGGTAGCAGAAAATATGTTTTTACTTCACAGGTTAAAAAGCACCTTAATAATCATATGAATTCTCAAACAGCCAATGGTGCTATTAAACGTATGGGATATGGTGGTAAATTGGTTGCTCATGGCTTACGATCCGTTGCATCAACGTATTTAAATGAACAAAATTTTGATAAGGAAATCATCGAAATAGCACTTTCACATATTGATAAAAATACAGTTCGTAGGGCGTATAACAGGTCGCTATATCTTGAGCAAAGAACCGAAATGTTAAATTGTTGGGCTGAGTTTGTGCGATTTGCTAAAATAGGTAAAGTCTTACAGTTTAATAAGCAAAAATCTACCAACCCTAAACCTACAGTTAACTTTACTTCAAACTATAGCAACACAAGCAATATGAGCAAAATTTCTTACTCAATGAATCTTACTGCTTAATTAATACATTCTTTCACTTATTACATTGCATAGTTAAACAATTATTAAATGAAGGAAAAAATGAACAAAAGGATAATTAGATTGGCAGACGTTATACATAAAACAGGCATGTGCCGTGCTTCAATTTATAAAGAAATGGCAGAAAACAGATTTCCAAAAAATGTTAAGCTTACATCTGTAGCGGTCGGATGGATTGAAAGCGAAATAGATGAATGGATTGAATCACGCATTTTAACACGTAACAACAATAATTAATTATGAACAAAATGTTACCATTTTATGGTAACATTCTATTAACCCTATCACAGTTATTAAATTCTAACTTCGAATTAGTGAGAGGATATTTAGTATATCCAATTTTAATTAAAAATAGTTCGAAAATATTTCTAGCCATTCTTCTTTCTCCAGATTCCCACCGTTGCCACGTTCTTTCGTCTACATAGACAAGATCCGCACACTCTTTTTGAGTAAGGTTAGCTACATTTCTGCATTTTAAAATTAATTCAGGCGTAATTTCTCCGAACCATGGGAAAGATACTTGAAGATTCATACATTCACGAACAGGAAATCTATCGAGAGGATGAACAAATGAATTTAACCCATCAAGCATTTGTTGTTTTAAATAGACACTATCAACGAGGGTTAAGGCGTTAATTTTTAACTTTTTAACCTTAAGAAGTCTGATCATTGCTATTGATTTGTCATAAAATTCAAATATTGAATCCGACTTCAGCCAATTTTCAAACCTAATAAAACCAGTAGATTTATTTTTATATAAATTTTTATTATTATTTTGATATTTACCTATCGCACTAGATAAAGTTTGTTCTCCTAAAATATGCACATCACTTTCTAAGGCAAATTTTATTAATCCCAATGCACAAAATGCAGTAATCCTTTCAATAGGGGGTAATTCTATTTGGTTATTATTCAGAAATGAGACTATATCATAATCGAAAAAAGCAAGCTGCAATGTTTTTTTAGCTCGTTCTTCAAACTTTAAACGGCTGAACTTTAATAATAAATCGTTGCTTAACATGTATTATTTATCCCATAATTCACGATCGACATATAATATTTCGTCAATAAAATCATCACTAAATGTGTCCCCCTCTACAGGAGCATTAACCCATTTAACCTCATAATTTTTTGCTAGAGCCTGTTTTTCAACAAATTTGAACAATTTGGATGCTTCTTCAGCACTGATATTTAATCTACCCTGTGGATCACTGGTATTTATGTAAACAGTTTTTAAATTGAAAAAAGCCCAGTCCAAAAGATCTTCTATAATAATTGATGATAATTCATAATTTTGGTTTTGAGGATTATAAATTTCACTAAGTTCAGTTAAATCTTTCAGATCTTCTATAATAATTGATGATAATTCATAATTTTGGTTTTGAGGATTATAAATTTTACTAAGTTCAGTTAAATCTTTTTTTATATTAACAGCCTCGGTTTGCCAATGTTCCTCATTACTATATTTTGACACTGTTTCATGAAATATTTGATGATCCTCATCATTTTTGAATCTATAATATAATTTATATGACTGAAGTTTTGGTAAATTTTCATTATCCTGTACTTGCTCATCTGATAATTTCTCAAATTTAAAAATATCGATGATGTGGTCTGCATTAAAGTCTAAATTAATAGCAAAATTGAATTTCTCAAATAAATCTTTAGGTATATTGAACTTCTCAACCAATTCTTTAGGTATTAAGTGTTCATGGCTTTTCTGTGACATTTTATTTATTTCCTTATTAAAACAATTAGTTATTTTTTATACTATATAACCCGACCAGTGGTCGTGTAAATAGGTAAGAGTAGAAATTTTTAAGCTTTTTGTGCTATAAAAAAGGGGCGTATTTAGTACGCCCCAAATGACTATTAAGCCTCTAATTCCGCAATGCGTGCCTTGATTCTTACTAATTCATTCCTTAACTTTGCTAATTCTTCATCTTTTGTTCGGTTAGTCATGGTTGACTGTATGAGAATATTATATATAGACCTCTCTATATAGTCAATTATAATTTTTATCTTTTTGCGCTATTTTTAATAGCCTTAACCCTCTGATTAATGCCGCTTTTTTTGAGCCATATATCTTTGCCATTTCTATTAACAAATCATTTTCTTCATCTGTAATATAAGTGCACGGAATTTTTGGCATTCCAATCCGTTTTTCTGCCTGTTTTTTCATCGCTCTTTTTTGTGCTTCGGTTAAACTCATTGTCTTAACTCCATAGTTTCATCAAAATAATCTCTATCACCCATTACGGACTGGTATCGATAGGCGTTGATTTGTACATTGTTTTTAGTCATTAAAACCAAATAATTTTTACTAAAATTTAGTTTGTGCAATTCCAAAAAAGCCGCTTTAGCACTAGAAAAAAACGGGGTATGTGTACTAAGATGTTTCACCACCTCACTACCCCCTTTTCGCTGTTTTAAAACGTAAACTTTGTAAAGAACTATATTCTCTCTTAGCATCGACAAACACCTTTCTGTCATTTAATTTAGCTCCATATAATTACTTGAATTAATTATACAGGTTAAATATAAATACCACTCATAACGACTGCTATTTTATTACAGTAATTTCATTTAAGCATATCGTATATAGACATTTCTATATAGTCAATTATTACTTTTATCTTTTGCGCTTTTTATATTTACTGATCGTTAGTATTGAGAAAAAAATAACTATTTATTAGTTAGATTTTTTTTGTGAAAAAGTTAGTATGATTAGATAAAATAAAGGAAGTCTTTTTATTTATTTTAATAAATTAATTGTTTATTTATAATCTAATTCAATTATGTATGTTTTAATTGCATAAAAAACATGCAAATATATTTCATATTTTCAAATATTTTTTTTAAGTTAGCAAAGTTTTTTGGTTATTTAAAGAATATCCATATTACTTACAACTATGGGTGAGTCATATTATCTTTTAACAAGATCCTAAAAAATAATTTGGATAGTAAGTAAATAATAAAAAACTAACTAAAACTAACTAAAATCATACTAAATGAAAAAATTGCTCTTTAAACAGGAGAGTATATATGCCTTTTTGGTATTTACTCCATTGTTTATATTAACTGTTGCGTTAATTATTATCTCCATATTTTTTAATTATCAATTGCCGTGGAAACAGAACGATCAACTTAGAAAAGAAAATGCTGCTATTATTAGTGAATACAAATATCAAGAAAGGCTTGAAAATCAAATGGAATTGTTAAGAAAGTATCTTGATTCAATTGATTTACCTAATAAAAAATACACGTACTACTATCAACAAAAAGCCATAGATATAGTTAGAAATATTGACAAAAATATTCCAAGTCAAGATAGTGTTCGAAGAAGACTGTTATATAAGAATTTTGTATTAACGGCACAAGCGTTGATTGCATCAAAAAAAGCCATTATGTCTAATGGAAATACTAAGTCAGAAGTTGATACATTAGAAGCGAACATCAAATATCAATTGCGCCAAATTAATCAGTTAAAACGAGAATTAATCATTTGTAGAGAATTATCTCAATCCAGATAAATTTAAATAATTTTATTAACTATCAAATTTTTTATTATGTCATTTAAATCAAGATTAGAAGTTGCAGGTAAGAAGTACAACATTTTAAATGTGAATTACAAATTAGCACAAGAAACGGATGTTACAGGTCGCCCATCTTCCGAAACTAGAGGAGGTAAAATTACAATTACCGTTGAGTCAACAAACGAAACAGATTTTTTCGAATGGATGACTAACAGTTTTGAAAGGAAAAGTGGTGAGGTGATTTTTTTAAAAAGGGATTCAGATGCCACATCAAAATCCTTAAAATTTACAGACGGTTATGTAGTTTACTATGAGGAAAATTTTGACGCTTCTGGTACTAACCCATTAACTGAAACGTTTACTATTTCGGCTAAAGAAATCGAAATGGGTACGGGGTCACACACTAATGAATGGGTTTAACTTGCTAAATAAAAGGGCGTTTTTAAAACGCCCTTTTTATTTTATCTATTTATAAGTGTAATGATTTTTAGGTATTTAATTGCAGGTTTATCCCTACGCATATAGGGAACACTGTAATTTTAAATATTTATTGTTTGTTAATTATTATCGGTTTATCCCTATGTATATAGGGATAAACCATATAATTTTGATTGGTATTGGCAATTCTTGAGGTTTATCCCAATGCATATAGGGAACGCTTTTATATATAAAGCAATATCACGGATCAACACCGCGGTTTATCCCTATACATATAGGGAACGCGGGTTACATGAAAACGCCAAACCTGTTGGCTATCGGTTTATCCCTATGCATATAGGGAACGCTCTAATTATAACTTATTGTAAATTAATTAAAATAGTAAATATTAAATTTCCACCAAGTTTTTGTTGAATTTTTAGGCGATTAAGTTTTCGGCCGAAATAATTTATATCTCTAAAATTTACTTAAACAAAACAAAATTTCCATTATTGTTAATTTTAAATTCTGAAAGGAAAATCCAAGTTGTATAATCTGCATGGTGAATAACACTAGTTTCTTTATAAACCATATCTTGATCAAATCCCCAATATAAACACTCAAATTCGGAATTTTTTGAAACCTTGTAATTTTTAATTATTTTAATCATTATTTTCCCATCTTTATTGATTGCAAAATCAATATTACGATTTGGATCCAATGAAAATCTATCTTCTATTACCAAAGCATCAATTATATTTCCTGCTTTGTCATAACTGTTTAATTGAAATAATAAAAAGGGTTCTTTTTTATTACACCATCCTTTATATATCAATCCTATAAATTGATGCGAATCATTTGAAAACTCTAAAACAGGGTAATAATAATCAGATTTTAAATAATTAGTTATAAAATTTTTGGGAACTATATTTTTTTCTGATTGAGTAAATTGTTTTTTTTCTAGTAATTTAGTATTTATTGTATAAGTACCTTTATTTTTGTTAATAGAATAAAATTTTTTTAACCTATCAGAAGTAAACGGCAAGGTCTGTTGAATGGTGATTTTTTTCATATTGTTACTTGAACAACCAATTAAAATCAGCAGAAAAAAATAGAAGATATAAGATATGTTTTTCATTTTTCAATTTATTTTATGAATTTTAATTATTTTAGTAGTAATAAAGTCTGATAAACTTTATAAAAAGGGTTAAAATCAAATAGCCTTGCGTTTCTTCTTTTACCCAACTATTTTTGATAGGCGTAAATACTGCCATCGTTTAAAAAGGTAATTTTTACAACTCTATGCAATCAAAAAATTAATTAGGATTAAAATATGTATTTGAAATTTGGTAGGGGCGAAAATATTCATAAGCAAGTTCCGTAATTTTCTCAGGGGTTAGTTCTTCTATTGGAGAAAATGTATTTTTATCTAGTTCATGCAGATAGCCCCCTTTAGGAAGTACAATAACTTCATTAAATTTAATCTCTTCCATGCAGTAAAAAAATTTCTTTTCTTCTAATTTAAGTTTAAGTTCACTGTAATATGATTCTATATTGTCTGGATTTTCTCTATAAATCTCAAGGTAAGTTATATCTAAAGTTGAAATAATTTTCATGTATTTTAATATAATAATCTGTACTTCTTTAGAATAGGTATGGCTAAATATATCTTTCATGGCAATTTATTTTTATGTTTTAGTTTTAATAGTATCATTAATTAGTTAAATAATTTTTACATTATTACCCTATCTTATTACCTCTAATTCGTCAGAGCCTTCGGGGATATGGAAACGGAATAAATAACTTCGATTTCATCTTATGATTGATAATTTTGCATCTGTTTTTTTTCGATGAAATAAAGCCATTTCAATAAAATTACCCTTCTGTTCCGGCTCTTTAAAATCTAATTGAAATTTAAAACCCGACAGTTCATGAGGTATTCTTAAACCTACCAATTTTCCATCTGCATAAAATACGAGTTCGTAATCATCTAAAGGTACTTTTTTTAAATTTCTTGGTAAATTTTTAAAATAGTCTAATTCCTCTATTTCCTCATCAGATAAGTAAAATGAAGTATTGATTTCTTTTAAGCGTTGTTCTGTTAGCTGAATATATTTTGAACGATCTTGCTTGGTAAATATGTCATAAAATTCGTTATACCATTCATCTAATTCCTTAAGAAGTTTGTTTTTATCTTCTTTTTCTAAACTAACCGAATTTGTCCAACCCTCAAAATGGTATGGTACTTCTGCTTGAAAATATAAAGTTTCTGTTTTAAAGACTGGCAATTGAATATCATTAGTAAAGGTAATATGGGGGAAACTTAAGACAACATGCCGTTTCATGGTTTCTAAAGAAACATCTTTGACAAATACTTTTAGATCAACTTCCGCTTTTGTAGAAATAAACTCTTGACCATCAAAGGGATATACTATAGCTTTTACCGCCTGCTTTCCTTCTTTGGATAATATCCATTGATTAATCGGCCAATCTACCGCCATGCTTCCAGTTTCATAATTTGTAAAGACGAGAATATCGTTAACAAATAAATCAATAGCACATCCACGGGTAGATACTTCTATTTCATAAAAAGGAGAATGCATATTTATTTTATTATTGTTTAAAACATTTTGGATGTTTTGCTGTGTTTTTTCTTTCATTACCTTTTGGTTTTTTATTTCGTGATTATTATTTTGAGCTTGATTACAATTTGCCATAAATATAAGCGGTAGTATAATGATGATTCTAGGTATTAATTTCAATGTATTCACCTTTCTAATTTTTTCTATGTTTTACTATAAACTAATTTTTACGCATATATGCTTTTGTTTGATCTTTAAGTGATTCATTTTTTGGCTCAATGGGATTTTCTCCCTCAATCATGCCAAATAATTTATTTGAATCAGTTCCGCTAATCTGAATATATGTACTTAAATATCGGTCTGGTAAGTGATAGCAGTAATAATAAGAATCAAATTTTTTCTCCAACTCTTTATCTAACTTCTCACCTCTTAAGTTATCCTCTAAATATTGGCTGTTTTTTTGTCGAAAATCTTCAATTGCATGTTTAACCTCATTTTTAGGTAACTTTATTTCTCCCGTATAAGAATAGATCGTGCCGTTTAAATCGGTAATAATTAATATTCTTTCCAATTTTATGTTTTCTTTATAGAAATAAAAATCTTCATCAGCTAATCGAACTAAAATATAAGTATAACCAATCACCTCATCATCATCAGGAGATGTCATTTTTCCTAAAGGTTCTTTGTAGTATTTACCCTTAAACTCAGACAAAAGAGTATCGATAGGGACGGAAAAATCGAGGTATCTGATATCAAAAGGTTTTCCACTAATGATTTTAGAACTTTGTGGCTGTTGGGCTTGGTTGCATCCGATCATTAAAAATACTGACATACAAATAATAAGTTTTTTAAGTAGCTTCAATGTATTCTTTTCCTGAATTATAAATTTCTCTTTCATCAAATAATGTTAATGTGTTTTCTTTATATAAGTTATATGATTTGCTTAATACTAGTTCGTATATTTTAATCGTTATTTTAGCCCCTCCCCAAATAACAGAAGATTCTTTATATTGAGCGCTTTTTTGCCTATCATAGCCGATTTTTTGAGTAAAAACAAAGGAAGTTCCAGCCTCTCCATCTACCATCCATTTTAATTTTACTGGTTGAGTTGAGGTAGCCATTACTGTACCTCTTGGTTTTATACCCACCTTAATTTTTATACCTACTTCGATTTTAGCTTCTTGCTCACCTGCATTGTCAAATCCGTCTATAGTATTGTATGACCAACTGCCTTCCCAGTTTACCTCCATTGAAGCTTCGAAAGTAATATATATTTCTGATTCACTTAGCTTTTCAATAATTGATTTTATCCAATCGAACACTACCCCAATATATGGAATCTTTTTTATGAAAGGGATTAAATCAATCCCTATCGCAATACCGATTAACGGTTGTAAAGCTATTCCTCCTTTATAAACTGTTGCCATTTGCCCGCTTTGGCTTTCATCAAATTGCCAACGCAAGGCAAAACCTATATTAGGTGGGTCTATGCTGAAATCTATTTTACTTAATGTTCCTGATTCTAAACCGTAGTTCTTGTAACCTTTTTTAACAGTCGAAGGATTAAGATCTTGAAGACTGAGTGAAACTGAATCGTAGGCATATTTAGCATTTTCAATTATTTTTTCAATGCTTTTTAGCCCGTATTTATGAGGTTTTCCATTTATACTGTAACAAACTGCTAAATCATATTGAAGTTTAGCTGAATCGGTAACCTCAATATTTAACTCTCTTTTTATATATCTAAAACCGAATTTTTGATGATACCAGTTCAAAACTTTTCTTTCTCGTGTAATAGAGCCTTCGATCTGTAATCCTGCTGTTAAAACAAATGCAATTTCCCATTCAATATCGGGGTATACATTAATTTTTACGGGTATGGTGTATCGGCAGGTATCTACCATTACCACATGTTTTTGGACATCTTTTTCGTTTAACCAAAAATAGTTAAAAGGAAAAATATTAACCATACCTAAGGCTTTATGATCACGTATGTATTTATAGGGGATAAGCAAATCAACGGAACTGTAATCGATTTTTTGAATTTTAATGCCTTGTTTTTCTGAAGATAGTTTAGCAGGAAAATAAAATACGCTGTCTGCCCCTTTGGTGTGTTGTTGTGTTTTGCATTCTTCGGTTTTTAGATTAGTACTTAAAGTTAACAGATAAGGATTTACATCTCCTGTTATTAGACCAATTTCAATCGGATCAAATTTTATTCCTTCCTTTTTTTCTTCAAATAAGGTTATCTCTTCGTCTTCTTTATGTGCTTTTATCCATGTATAATGGCAAGGCTCTCCGTTAGGTTGCAAAAGTACATCCCCTGCCTTTTCCACATATTCATCGACTTCTTTATTTTGTATCTCCAGCAAATTTTCCATATCGGTATAACCAATGGTTAAATACCCCTGTTGTATCGGATATAATTTTTTTAAATCTGTATTAGTTGCGCTATATGCTTGATAAATGTGTTTAAGAGTAACAAAGAAGGTACGTTTAGTTTTTTCTTTTTGATCTTCAGGTTTTTTATCTATGGCTAACGGTATCAAAAGTTCTGCTCTTTTAAAATATTGGGAGAGGTATGAGACTAGCTCATAATCAAGATCTTCACTCCAAAAATTATCATTTTCGGGCTTTAATCCGTTTACTTTTTTCTCATAGATTGTTTTGTAACTATCAATTTTAACCCCTAAAAATCCGCTATTAGATCCATGTTGTACTTTTTGATCAATTATAACTGTAAATTCAGCAGATTCAGGAATCAGTAAAGTACAAACATGGGCAGAAATGATGAGGTTTTCTCCGTAGTAAACTACATTTTCGTTTTCTTGTGATTCTTTTTCTGTTTTGGGTAAAGGTATTTGAAGTTTTCTATCGAAAGGAGAATTATTTATTAGAAGATCCGTTCGATAAATTTTTGGTTCTGCAATCGGAACAATAAAAATACCTTTAGGTTTTTTACTGAAATGTAATTCAGGATGAATTAAAAAAGGCTCTACCCATGACAAGGCAGGCGTATCGTAGGGTTTGTTGTCAAATTTTATCTGAATGGTTTTTTGTATCGTATAGTTGCCTTGAACATTGTATAAATCGATTTTCGATATTTGTTCAACGGGTTTGTTATTTACCCATTCTTCGTTTTCATCTTTTTTATTATTTCTGTTGGTATCTGTATACCATCCGTGCCAACTAATTCCTCCTTTCTGTAAATTATATACCTTTCCGTATACCCATTTAATACCGCTGTGTATTTGCTTATTTTTTACTTTATCTTCAACATCTAAAAATACTTTTTCATCCATTTCAACGGATAAGGTAACCCAGTTTCCATTAGCTATCAAACCATATACTTCACAACCATTCAAAAGTTGTGGAAACTTTATAATTTGTCCGTTGCTTATATGTTCATCAGAGATAATGATTCGATTAATACCTTTAGACATTTTATTTGGCTTTTAGCGTTAGTATTCTATGGGTTAGTTTTAATGAGGTCAGGGGATTGATTTGCTCGTGAACTTCCTTCGGGGTATTTTCAAGGTTTTGTTGTGATAATTCGGCTTGTTGACCGTGGTGTACTACACTGATACAATCTTGTCCACCCAAAGGACAACCTGCTTTGGATTGTTCTGTTAACAGTTTTCCGGCTCCTTCTATTTTTTGCGTGGATTCTTCGCTACTCCATTGAGTTACTTGTACGGAACACGGCGCACGGTGCGGTTTTTTTGCACATCCTCCGAAACAATTCTTTTTAAATGTTGCGCCTACATCGGTTGTAGTAGCTGCTAATTTTTTCGTGCTGTTACTATCATTCAGATAAAGTATATTTTGTGTTTTAACCAACAGTTCATCGGTACTATTGCCATATTTACAGGCACATATAGCACCTTGAACTAAATATTTTATTCCCATAGTTGAAATTTTTGTGTTTTAGTTTTTATTTTGCATTTGGATTTATAGATTAAATAACTTGCTAATCCAACTCCGTTGGCTTTTCATATATTTTTGATAGTTTTCTTCCTCTTTTTGTTCTTTTTCTTTCTGTTTTTGAATGTTGTGAACGTGTTGTAATTGCTTTTCTTTTGAAGAAGACTCTTCTTCTCTTAACTGGTAACAAGTCATTTTATAAAGTACTATTTTGTTATCTTCGATAACGGTTTTCACCTCCGCTAAAATATCTTTAATAGTGTAATCGATATAATCCATATTGTATTCTACATAAAGCTCGTATACTTGCCCCGATAGTGAAGTAGCACTTCCTTGAAAATGGATATAAAACCCTCTCATGCAGTTATAATTTTCATCGATTTTCAACTTACCTGTAAACATTAAAGGATAACTTACATCAGGAACATGTACCATTATGTTACTTTCCAGCTCTCTTGATTGAGGGTATGACTGATAAAGGGGATGAGTATAAAGGGCTAAAAAGAGGTCTTTATGCAGTAGCCGTTGATTAAATAAGTTAGGATCTGCAAGACATCTTTGTATTTCTTGAATATAATTTGCAAAATTATTGCCTTTATAATTTCTTTGAATTGTCGGTAATTGTTGTTCGAACTTCTGTTTTATTTCTGCTAAATTGTTAATTCGCTTTATGTTCGTATCATAATTAACAGTTATTCCTATAGGATATAAAATATGGGTGCATTCAATAGCTAACTGATCAATCAATCGGTTAGGCGTTTTGCCGTCTGTAAAGAAGTAGTTTTTTTTATATTTTATAGCAACACTTCGGTTAGAAAGGGGCTTAGTTTTAACCTTTACTTCATATCCCAACGATTGCTTTTCATTTGCAAACCGTAGGTCTACTCGATATGCTCTTACATTTAGTGGGTGTAAAGGAAGTGAATTTTCCGAATGTAAACGCACTTTTCCTTCGGGTTTATTAACTTTTACATGAATTTCACTAGTTGGTTTATTTGTGGAAAAGTTCTTTTCGTCTAAGAAGAATCCATTAGATTTCATAAGCAAATAATTTTAAATTATTAATTCTTAATCTTCTTTACATTTACATTACTGTTCTATTATATAGCTTTATTACATAAATTTGGTTACCTTCCTTATTGGCTGTATGATTCGAAAATCTTCTTTTCTTCCAAAATTTCCGGTCCCATCACTTTACTGCCATACCAGTATAATTTTTTTTCTATGATTTTTATAGTTCCCCATTTTTCATTAAATGTATAATACCGAGCGGTTACGTACAAACCTTTTTTTTCTCCTTCTGTTTCTAAATAACTATTCAATTCAACGTAATCTTCTATCGTTACCTTTCCATTACTGCCGTCTATATAAAAGGTTCGATCTTTAACTATAGCTCCGTCTCGATAAATGGAATCTTTTTCTATTATGGGATAATACACAGTATACAAAGGTTTAATATCTTTCTTAGGAGAAGTTAGATGTTTGGCAACAAAAATTCCTTCTATTCTAACGCTTAAATCAATGCCGTATAAGGATTTCATTTTTTGTATCAAATCCTCTACCGTAAAAGAATACAGATAATCACAATTAATCACATTTTTGCGATTACCATTTTCATAAAAAGATACAAAATCCCCAATATCAAAGCCGTAAAATCGTTTAACCGTTGTAAATAATTTTCCATTAGGATCATATCTTCTTACAACGCTATATGAACTATTTTCTTGACTAATTACTTCTCTGATATAATGATCTGGCTCTATGTGTTGATATATAAGAATATTATTATTTAAATAATAGATATAACTATCTCTATTAGTGTTTTTGATTTTTTCTTTGAATGTTTTTATATCAAATGTTTTTGTTAAGAGGTCAAAATCTTTGATAGATTGAGAGTAACTGGAGGGTATCATAGATATGATTAAAATTAGGGTTATAAGTAACTTTTTAATATATAATTTTAAAAACTGCATAAATTTGGTCACCTTCCTTATTGGCTGTATGATTCGAAAATCTTTTTTTCTTCCACAATGTCCGTTATATAGCCCATCCTATTGTTAATGTATAATTTCTTTTCCGTGATTTTTTTGGGTCCCCATTTTTCGTTGAATTCATAGTACCTAGCGGTTATGTACAAACCTTTTTTTTCTCCTTCTGTTTCTAAATAACTATTCAATTCAACGTAATCTTCTATCGTTACTTTTCCATTACTGCCGTCTATATAAAAGGTTCGATCTTTAACTATAGCTCCGTCCCGTATAATGGAATCTTTTTCAATTATGGGATAATGCACAGTATACAAAGGTTTAATATCATCTTTAGGAGAAGTAAGATTTTTTCTAACTGTAATTCCTTTTATTCTAACGCTTAAATCAATGCCGTATAAGGATTTCATTTTTTGTATCAAATCCTCTACCGTAAAAGAATACAGATAATCACAATTAATCACATTTTTGCGATTACCATTTTCATAAAAAGATACAAAATCCCCAATATCAAAGCCGTAAAATTGTCTAACCGTTGTAAATAATTTTCCATTAGGATAATATCTTCTTACAACGCTATATGGATTTTCCTTTTGACTGATAACTTCTCTAATAAAATTATCTCCTTCGTCATATTGATAAACGTGAATATTATTATTTAAATCATAAGCATAACTATCTCTATTGGTGTTTTTGATTTTTTCTTTAAAAGTATTTAAATCAAACGTTTTGGTATAAAGGTCAAAATCTTTCATGGATTGAGAGTAGACGGGAGCTGTCATAGATATGATTAAAATTAAGGTTATAAGTAACTTTTTCATGATTTTATTTTAAAAACAGCATAAATTTGATTGCCTTCCTTATTGGCTGTATGATTCGAAAATCTTCTTTTCTTCCAAAATTTCCAGTGAATATTTTTTACCATATTTGAAGTATAATTTTTTTTCAGTGATTTTTTTAGGTCTCCATTTTTCGTTGAATTCATAATACCGAGCGGTTACGTACAAACCTTTTTTTTCTCCTTCTGTTTCTGAATAACTATTCAATTCAACGTAATCTTCTATCGTTACCTTTCCATTACTGCCGTCTATATAAAAGGTTCGATCTTGAACTATAGCGCCGTCCCGTTTAATGGAATCTTTTTCTATTATGGGATAATACACGGTATACAAAGGTTCAATATTTTTCTTTGCCGTAGTATGAGCTTTACTTACTGATATTCCTTCAGTAATAACGTTTAAATCAATCCCGTATAAGGATTTCATTTTTTGGATTAAATCGTCTACCGTAAAAGAATACAGATAGTCATAATTAATACCTTCTTCACGATTACCGTTTTTATCATAAACATCTAAATTTCCGATATTAAAGTCGTAAAATTTTCTAACCGTTGTAAATAATTTTCCATTAGGATAATATCTTCTTACAACGCTATAAGGACTTCCTTCTTGATCAATAACTTCACTGATATAATGATCTGGTTGTACGTGTTGATAAACACAAATATTATTATCTAAATAATAGATATAACTATCTCTATTGGAGGTTTTGATTTTTTCTTTGAAAGTTTTTAAGTCAAACGTTTTTGTATAGAGGTCAAAATCTTTCATGGATTGAGAGTAGACGGGAGCTGTCATAGATATGATTAAAATTAAGGTTATAAGTAACTTTTTCATGATTTTTTTTAAATTTTTTGGCGAATTATATCCCACTGCCATTTATAAAGAAAATTCCTTTCTGAAACATAGTCCATTGTATTACAGGTTGAATATATTTTAAACATAAATCTTTGGTTTTCAAGACTAAAATGTATATTAAAATTAGCTTCATAAAAAGTATGAAATAATCCAAGAGAATGAAATACTTCATGCACGGGTGTATCACCATAAGATGAGCGTTTTGTTAATCCATCTTTAAAATTTTTATTTCTAAAAATAAAGCTTCTTTTTGTTCCCAGAATTGTATCACCACCTGAAGATGGCTTACTTAACCCCCAAAAATATATAACGATATCGTCATTTTTAATTTCTTTGCTAATCAGACTGTCTAATAATGTTTGATAATTCTTTCTATTTGGTGAATTACGAATTATAGAGCCTTTTTTATCAATATATGTTGTGCCTGATTTAAACCTTAAATCATTAGTCAAGTCTAAAAATTCACTTCCATCCGTTGCTTTATATAATCTGATTTCAGGTTCTATATAGGCTTGATTAAACATATAGTGGAAACGCTGAATTTGATCTTTATAAAATTCTCCTTGTTGTACCACTTTTCCTTGTGTATTATCAACATCCGTTTGTAATTGAACGGCTAAAATGTTTACTTTTTTTCGATGGTTGGCTGAATTGGGCAATACCTTAATAACTCCTGCTAATTCTTTCGTAAATTCTCGCACTACTATATTTTTTTTATTGCTTCCTTTCGGATAGGCATAGACCCGTATTTCTTGTTCTGTATCAAAATCTTTCAGACAGGTTATTTTTAAGTTACAACTGTGTTTAGTGGGTTGGCATTTTTTTATTTCTAAAGGTGTTTCAAGAGAATGTTTAAAGAGACTGGTATCATATTCAAATTTCCATTGATCAATATCTTTTTCAATTTCAACGATCATGGATAAATAAGCTTCATAAACAGGTTTATATTCGGACGTTATACTATCCACATATTCCTTTGAATACAAAGTCATATAAGGGACATAATATGTCCATTCTTCGCTTTCCCACCCCTTAGTTATTGCTTTTTGCGTTCGATAAGCAATGAAATGCTTTTTATATTCCTTGCATAAGGCTTCATATTGATCTCTAGCGGTTTTATATTGTTTATAAGCTCCGTTCTCACTGTAATATCCTGTTTGCTTATCAAGAGGGAGACTATCAAAAAAGGACTTTTCATCTTTAAAAACTGAATTTTTTTTCCGAAAAAAATCAAAGCCGAATTGTCCTTGATATTTCATTTTTTTTAATTCCCCCGTAGTAGAAAGACTTGAAGGATCAGGTCCTTCTCCGGGCAAAAATTCTATGCAAGCCAAAGGTAACGGGATTTCTCTATCAGGATGTAGTATTGACTTGCCAAATATTATTTCACTTGCTCTTGTTATTACTTCATCTGCCGAATCAATTATGTCGCCTATAGCGAAATTTTTAATTTCTCCATTGGCAGTACGGCGTAAAATTCCACCAACTTTTATATGTAGCATAACTTTTGTTTTTGGGATTCAATTTTTAATGTAAATTGGATTTATTAATACTGTTATTTCTAACCTCTTTTTGTGAATTATTTATAATATTGCCTACACTTTGATTTTCTATCTTACTGTAGCTGTTAGAAATCATATCCTTATCGGTATGCATGGATAAATCGCCTTGAACATCAATATCGGCAGTTCCGGCAATGGTATATTGAGTTGAACCTAAAACTTTTGTTTTATGGTTACCGCCTACACTCAAATTATTATTTTTGATTATATTAAAATTAACATTTTCACCAACCGTAATTGTAAGATTTTTTATTACGTTCAAAGTAACGTTACCGTCGCCCTCAAACTTTATAAAACTGCCTGCTGCATCCTCTTCCAAAATACTTCCTTCGGCATCATTGACAATTCGTTTAGTTCCACTTCGGGTTTGAAATACTTTCAAATCATTATTTTTAGTATGAAACCCGCTTTTATGACTTCCACTGTATAGACTACCTAGAACGATAGGAGCTTCGGCATTATGACCGAGAAAATCCACCAATACTATATGTCCGATTTCTGGGATAACATGCGCTCCTTGTCCACCCCCCGAATGTCCTTGCATTAAAGGAATCCACAAGGTACTTTCATGTTCTTGTTGCCAATAAAAGCGAATTTTTAGTCGGTTTAAAGATTCGGGGTCGTTATTGTCAACCACAATCGCAATTTGATTATCGATATGTGGATATGCATTTTCATCTAAATAAGGAGCTATTTTTTGCTCAAAAGGAATACCTTTACAATGATTGGTATATCCTTCATCGGTAAAGCTGTGTTCGATTTCTGTGATACGATAGCTTTCGATGGGTTGAAGTTTATTTTTTTCTTTAGTCCATGCATTCATTTGCATGGTATCGCCTAAACGGAGATGAGGATTATCGGTTTTAGTTGTGGCTATAATAGTGGATTCATGACTTAGTTTTTTACGCTGTACGGCTCTTTCTAATTGTTGAGCATCCCCATAGAATAAATCGGGAGCAGAATAACCCGTTTGCGGTTGTATGGAGTATTTTTCAGAAGCTCGAACTGATTTGACATGAAAAAGATTTTTTTGATCGGGATAGAACAGTTGATTTGATTCTTCTTTTATAACCTTATCATTACGTAAATCATATCGTTGACGGATAAAATGTTGAGGTTTACTGATTACGTTTAAGGAATATTCTTGAAAATCTTCTCCTTCGGATATTTCAGTTCTTAGTTGATTACCTTTTCCGAAAACAAAATATTCTCCATTATGATACATATATTCACCGTATCGCTTGGCTAATCGTTTTAAAAATTGAAAATCGGTTTCGTTATAGCATACTGTATAAGGCAGGTTTTCCGTTGTTTCGGGAGATATAAGTACCTGTAAGCGATTATCTTTATATTTATCGGTAACCGCTGTTACAATTTCTTTCAGAGATTTATTAACAAAGGTTTGACAATTTATGTTCTTATCCATAAGGTGTGTAGCAGCTTCACCGGTCAAAAGTATATAAGGATATCCATCCTGAACACGATGCTCAACCCCCGTAATAACACCTTGAAATATCGCTGTAGTTTCTTTAAATCGAATCAAATGCACGGAAAAATAGGAATAGTGCAGGTTTTGGCTATTGATAAGAGGATAACTGTTTTTTTCGCTAAAGGTTTCACTTGGACATAATATTTCGAAATAATTATGGGTTAGTAACTTTTGCTTGATTTTTACTTGTATATGATTTTCTCGTGATATTTCCACTCCATTAACAGTAACTTTTGCATAGGTTTTGAAGGATTCACCTAAAGTAGAGCTACGATATATATTCATAGGATGATTTTTTTTGGGATTAGTTTGACTTTAAATAATTATGAGATCTTCCAGTTTTTAGATCTTCCAGCTTTTTTCATAAGTTGCTTTAGAATTAAATTTCAGTGTACGTGCTGAAATTGTTAAATCTATTTTCATGGGAGAAGAATTTTCTGAATTAAAGATTTCTTTAAAATCAAGACAGTAAGCTTTTTTAAATTCAATATCATAAAGCTTACTCATTCCATCTCGACGATAAAAAATGATTTTACCGTCTTTAGTTTTGTCTTCCGATAAAACCCATTCAACAAAATCAGTTTTACCGTTGCTTTCTATACTCAAATTTATTTCTCCACCCGATGTTTCACCTGTTGGTTTTGAGGTACTATCCGTTTTTTTGTGGAAAAAATAATCGCATTCTAATATTGTATAAGTTACTCCGTCCAATTCTAATTTAGCTAAAAATGATGACATAAAATTTTTTTTAATTAAGATTATTTTTAAATAATGATCACATAGTTTATATGTAATCATAAAAATAAAATTTCAACATAAAAGAACCTTCAAAATTGATAGAAACTTGAGTTATCTATATGATTACACATAAATATTTTGCTAATATATTAAATTATTTATTAATACATATAAAATAAAGCAAAAATTAGTCTGGGTAATTTGATTTTTTAGTAATTTTCAATTTTATATGTATTAACTTAAACAAAAACGCAGAATAGCTACTGTTGTACAAACCAGCAAACTGTTGATTAAAGAAAATATCAAAACGTTTTTTGCAGTATATCCCTTATGACCCAATTTTGAGTCAAACTTTTTATTGCGTTGAATTTCTAATTTTACTTCTTCTTTTATAATCATGTGCATTTCACTAATCAGATGATTAATCTGATTAGTGATTATTTCGGGATATTGTTTAAATGAATAGTCATAGTATTCTAATATTAAAATGACAGTCCAAATAGCATCGTTATTTTGAATATCTAAGATTTCCTTAATTTTTTGCAGTCGAGCAGCTTCTTGTTCTGTTACTGTTCGTCCGATCAGCTTTTCAAATGCACTTTTATCCATGTTCTATAATCTCTTGAATCATTTGATGAGCTATTTTTTGCCATCTAATCAATTCTGCTTTATTGCCTAAAGGCATTTTTTTCATAGCTTGACTGATTGATAATCTTGAAGAATACAGTTCATCCGCCACCCTGTCCGCCAGTTCCGGAAATGATAGAGTTAGTCCGCCTAATTTCTCATTTTCCAATCGTAACTTTGAATTATTGTACAATTCAAACTTATCATCTTTACCAAAATAATTATTACGAATAGTGTGTAAGATATGGTTGTCACTATAAGGCAAAACCTTTAGATATTGTTTCAAAATTTCTAAACAATCTCTTTGCCGGTTAATTACCCATAGAGTTATCATTTTTCTGTTTAACTGAGGTAATGTTTCATTTAAAATATTGCCGTATTGTTCAATAGATAGATTATTTCGTGCTGCTGTATTTATGACTAGATTATAGTCGGGTGATTCATCGGCAATGTTAATTAAATCGATCCAACCGTCGGCGTTATCTAAATTTAATAAAATACTGTCAATTTCCTCCTCGTGACGATGACTTTTATAGACATCGGGATTGGATGTATCTGTTTCTATAAATTTTATTTTTTCTTTATTTTCTTTTAATTTATCCAGTAAGGTCACAGTTACACAGCTTTTACCGGTTCCACCCTTACCGCATCCAATTAAATATATTGGTTTATTCATTTGATTTTCTCTTAAATATCGTCACTGTCATCGTAAATGGTGAAATGACTTTCTTTTTTATTTATTATCGGTTTATTGAGTGCAGGAAGGGGAGAGATAGAACGCTTATTTGTCTTTTGAGTTTTTTTTAAACGCTTGGGTTCTACATTATGTGTTTTAACTTCTTTACTGTATTTGATTAGAGTGTTTAAACTAATATTAAATCCATTCTCTTTTAGTATTTTATGAATTTGTTCATAAGTATACCCTTTTTTTAGTAGGTTTTGTAATGCAGGTTCAAGTTTTTGTACGGCTGTTTTTAATGTAATGATTCGTTTTTCGGGAGGTAAGGGGGGCGAGGAAAGTAATCGTTTTTTTATCACATCAATATCAGATAACGTATATTTCACATAAATAGATCCTCTTGAAAATATCCGTCCATTTATATTACAAAATATTTTACAATTGTCAAATGCGTTCATTTGATATATTGTAAAAAATGATACTATTCATACTTAGTAAATCTCTTTTCTTTCTTCCTTCTTTATCCCCTTTTGGTGTTAAAAAAATACCTTTTTTCACCTGTTCTCTATAACGGCAAGGTAGTGTTTGTCTGACACGGTTACCACCGAATCAGTCAACCGCAAAGCATCCAGTCATTAACATTCCCTACGCATTGCTACAACCTTGTTCAGGGGCTAAGCCCCCGACACCCCCATAACAGTATCTAATAAAAAGAGTGTAAGGATTTATGAAAAAAACCAGTCGAATATGTGCCCGTTGTTATCCAGAAGAAGAAACGATAATTAAAGAAAAAGCAAGTTTAGCAGGTTTAACCGTTAGTCAATATTTGATTACTTGCGCTATGAATAAAAAGATTTTTATTAAAACCGACCATAAGATGATCGACACGTTAAATAAATTGGGCGGTCTGCAAAAACACCTTTTTTATCAAGGCAGCGATCCTGTTTATTATGAAAAAATTATGAAAGAAATTATTGAAACAATCAAAAAGATTACGGATTAATCTTATGACGTGAAGGAAAAAAATGATCGCAAAAGTACCCCCTAAAAGGAAAAAATCAAATGTAAAAAAATTGATTAATTACATTACCATTAGAGAAAATTTACATCCCGATTCAAAGGATTCTGAAATTATTTTTTCGAATGAACATCGTACCGTTATAAATTTTCATGGCGTGATGTGTGAACATAACGGATTATCGTTAGAGACCTTAAAAATGGAAATGGAAGCAACCTCAAAACACAATCCTAAAGTAAAAGATTCAACGTATCATTTTATTTTAAGTTGGTCGCCAAATGAAAATCCCACCGATGAACAAGCATTAGAATGCGCACGCTATGCGCTTAAAAATTTAGGTTTACAGGGACATCAATATATTTCAGCCATTCACCATGATACTGATCATAAACACATCCATGTTGTGGTTAATAGAATTCATCCGACAACCTATAAATGTATATCCGTTTTTCGGGATTATTTTACCTTAGATCGTACCATGCGTGAGTTGGAAATTAAATTTGGTTGGAATCACAGTAACGGAGCGTATCAAGTTTCCGAAATTAATAATGAAAAGATAATACATTTATCCAGTGTTAAAAAATCTTTTAGCGATAAAATACCCAGCCGTATTAAATGTAAGGAAATTTACAATGATGAAGAAAGTTTATTAATTTTTGCTCGTAATGAGCCGAAAAAAGAATTTTTAAAATTATTGAAAAATAAAAATAGTACGTGGCAACATTTACATAAAATGTTTGCTAACTATAATCTCGAAATTGTTGAAAAAGGGGCAGGATTGGCTATTGTGGATAAATCAACACAAATTGGTATTAAAGCCAGCAGTGTACATGAAAAATTATCTAAAAAAAGGCTTACTCAATGGTTGGGAGATTTTATGCCTTATGCTTTTTCCGAAGAAAAAAATTCTGTTGTTCAATCCTATCACCCCTTCAAATCGGTACGAGATAAAAATATCAGAGAATCACAACGAATAAAAAGAGCGGTAGAGCGAGAAAAGCTTAAACAAAGATATCGACAGTACCGAGCAAATTTCCATGCACAAGAACATATAAATTATGATTATTATCACTCTTTATTTAAGCGGTTAAGCCAAAAAATGAAACAAAGAAGAATTAGAATTTGGCAGAATGTACAAGACTTAGATTTAAGAAAAGCCATGTACAGCCTACTAGTATTAGAAAGAGCAAAAGAACGGTTACGGATTAAAATTTTATTTGAAGAAGAGAAAGCCAGAATCAAAGCCAATCCATTAAATCGAAAAATGAATTATCAAGAATGGGTTTATCAACAAGCAGAACAAGGCGATAAAACGGCTGTTTCACAGCTTAGAGGATGGCATTATGCAGAATTGAAGAAAAATAATAATAATAAAAAAACCGTTAGTTAGAAGATCTTATTTATTTTTAGTTTTTTGTGCGATATACTGCCACAGCTTTATAAGGAGAACATATGAAGATATTAAAATCTAAATTGATCCTTACTTCACTTTCTACACTTTTCATCACCTCTATTCTCACAGGATGTGCCAACCCAAAAACTAAGTTTTCAGAAATTAACGAGATTGATGTATTGTTGCTCGATGCAACGCAACGAGTAAAAAAAGCTCAACAAGAATTATTTGAAAGCAAGGCATTAAAAGATCCAGGCATAAAAGATTTAAAAACAAACTCAAACAGAGCTAAAAATGAAGTCAAGTATACCTATATTTGGAAAGGGGATGCTTTACAATTACTCAAAAAAATATCAATCAATAAAGGCGTTAAATTTATAAGTACAGGTATACAGGTTTCTTTACCTATCTCACTTCGTGCCGAAAATGTGACGTTCGACGAATTGATTTCATTAATTCAAAGTCAAATTAATTACCGTGCTTTAATAGTTCACAATCCTTCATTACTAATACTTGACTATAATAATCCACGTTAAAAGGTGTTAAAAAGTGTTTAAAAAAGTTAGCTTATTGACCGTTCTCTTTTTATCTCCTATTTCACTTTATTCATTTGCTTCAACGTCAACCCCTGTTCAATCTGAAAATTTTGAACCTGCCCATGAATCGATTACTCAATTACGAGAACAAATGTTGCGTGAAGCATCCTATTCAGTCGGTTTTAAACAAGGCATGGCGCATAAATCCAAACGAATTATTCACGCATTGGAACAGAGAGAACATAATTTGGATGATATTTTCCAATTCTCAACTCTAATCAGTAAAGAAGGTGTATTACCGCCTGTTATTGTTCATGCTCAAAACAGTTTGTCTGTATCATCGGATCAACTCCGTACAGCTTCCGAAATTTACTCAATCGTTAAACCCGAACGTTTCATTAGTACACCGCCGACATGGAGAGACTATTTATTTGTAGGCTTGAATACTAATTCTGACGGCGATATTTTTCCTGAAGCCGTGAAGCCCACGACTAAGCCGGAACGTGAACTATGGACACGAATTTTACGTGAGGGATTTAAAGACGGCGAACAGCAAGCATTTGCCATAATTGAGGAAAATTTTAATAGAATTGTCCGTGAATATATAGGAATGCTTCGTTATAAATCCTTACTTCAAAAACGAATGGTAGTACCGTTTGAGACTGAAAAGTTAATAGATAAGGTCAATGCAGAGCCGAAAAAACTTATTATTGACGATAAATTACAACGTTTAACTAAAGAAGCTGTATTTGACAGTAATTTCAAAAATTGGTTAAAGGAGTAACAAAGGATGAGTTTTGAGCTATTTAATTTTAATGGCGATTTCTCACCGTTAAAATTTAAGAAATTCTTCAAATATTGTCATGATAATTATGTATCTGATATTACTATTCAAGGGGGAGATTATATATGGGTTGAAATTTTCGGGCGACAAATTCAAGCAACGCCCCACATTATTCAACAAGCACAAATGCCGATCATTGTATCGGCTATTTGGTCTACTGATATAAACAGTTATATACGTTCGGGCAAAGGGGCTGACAGATCCTTAGAAATTTCGGGCGAAGAAATAGATGTACCCCGTTGGAAGCCTATCCGTTTTAGATGTAATTTTATTCAAGGACAAGTAGCACATATTAATGAAGCCTACAGTATTACGATGCGTATTATACCAAATACGCTGCCAGACTTAGCTAAATTAAATATTGAAAATGATTTATTTAATTCTTTTTACCCGTCTATGGGACTGGTTTTAGTTTGCGGCCCGACAGGGTCGGGCAAAACAACTTTGTTAGCAGGGATTTATGCTCATGTAGGTAAATATATGCCGGACAGAAAAGTGGTAACGTATGAAGATCCTGTTGAGTTTATTTTGGGAGGTACACACTGGAAAGGTGTTCAACCCTCTCAATCGCAGATTGGTAAAGATATTGAGAACTTCGCTTTAGGGTTGAGAAATGCTATGCGCAGAAAACCCAGTATTATCGGTATAGGTGAAGCTCGTGACTTAGAAACCATAGACGCAATGTTGGAAGCTTCCTTATCGGGACATCTTACCTTTGCAACGATTCATGCACATTCTGTATCAGAAACTATTAATAGAATTATTCAAGTTTATCCGCCTGCTTCGCATTCATCCATTGCATCCCGATTACTTGGAACATTACAAGTCATCGTTGTTCAACGTCTTTTAAAAACATTGGACGGGAAACGATGTGCCATACGTGAATATCTGATTTTTGATCGAGAATTAAAAAATAAATTACAGCAAGAAAGTTTTGAAAAATGGGCATTTATTATCAGAAATTTATTAGAGACGAAGCATTTAACGTTAATCGATAAAGCATACGGTTTATTGAAAAATAATATTATTGATAAACAGGAGTTTATCACTATCGCAGGATCTAATGAATTTACTAAACGGCAAGGAGGAAAATATTAAAAAAAAATGTATATGGCGACATGCATCCAAAACGCCAAAACTTATGGGTATACCCTGTATTAGCTATATTTCATTATTTGCTTGGCTGCTTCATATGCGTATGTGGACGTTTTTATTATCGTTGATAATTCTGATATGTTCGGCACTACTTGCAAAGTTCGGGATAACGTTATCGGTATTTATTCGCCAAATACAACATTATTTGAGGGGATCTCGTGTAACAGGTCGCCCGTGGTGGTACAGAAATCGTTTTAGAGGGGATTTTAAATACTAATTAAAAAAGAGGTTAAATAACCTCTTTTTTTTTATCTCCAAAAAGTTTTCCAATTTGAATTATTCTTTTTTGAATCTTCAATAATTGAATTACTATTTGTTTTAATTGAATTAAGTGAATGATCTAAAGGAAGTATATTTTCTGATTTGAATTTATTGTTATTGATAATATCAATGGCTTTATCTCTCACGATTTTACATGTTTTTTCTAAAACTTTTTGATAAACTCCTGTTAAATTTGGAAATTGTGGCATAGTTGGAATCGAAACGATTCCATCAATGCATTTGCTTAATGTATCTACTGCCTTTTCTGATCTTTTGGTTTCAGTTTCAATTTTTTCATTTTCTTTTTTTAATGCAATATCTCTCCCTTGAGAAGCCATAGTCGCACTGGGACATTGTGCAGATAATACTGACAATGAGTAAAAACCAGCAAATGAGATTAAAATTATCTTTTTTAAAATCACGGTTTAGGTCTTCTCTTTTTCTTTTCCGCAGTTTTTGCCTGATTTTCCTGCTTTTCTTCTGTATGAGTGGTATCTTGCGTTTTATGCTCTTGGGCTAATTTTTCAAAAATTTTTGAAGAATAACTTAAAGGACGTTCTTTTTTCAGTTCTTTGAAACCGAGTTTGTGTGTCAATTCTTCGTTTAAATCAGCCACTAATCGACCGAATATTGTATAATTTTCATTATTTTTGTTTATAAGAGAAAATACCATTTGATCATAATATACAGGTTCATTATCCTGACGATTATTTATGGCATTCCCAAAACCTAATTCCTTTTCAAATTTTACGGTACCGTCTCCAACGTCACTGATTTCATAAATGGATAAAAAATTTTGCTTTTCTTTATCTTTAGGTTCTCGTATTGTTGCTCTAATGGGAATCCTTTCTGAATCTCTCATAACCCACCCATCTAAAACGTTTATTTCTTCTTTTCCTTTATCTAAAAATAATTCTAATATTGCTTGATATTTTTTTGTGTCCGGATCTTTAGTCATACATCTGAAAATGAGTTGTAAATCGTCATTTGTTTGGTCGCTCATAATATCTCCTTACTTTTAATTAGTTATAATGCAGCTTTTGCTTTTTTTGTTTTTTTTGCTTTTTTGTTCATTGATGAAGGGTATTGTCTGTGTATAAAACCGTTGCCGTATATTTCCTCTAAGTTCTCTTTAGGCGTTAAGGGTTGTGTTCCATTGATTTCATCTTTTATTTGTTGAAATTTTTTTGCCTGAATGGGATTACTTAGATTGACTTCAATCTGATTTTTAATCATTGTTTCCATAACTTTTTTTTGAAATTCTTCATTACCCGTAATTTCAAAACTATTATGGAATTTCTCTTTAGCAAATAATAAAGTAGCTAATAATGCTTCTTCTTCGGTATTGCTCGAATGAAATTTAATATAATCATGTTGATCGGTAAAAATTTCTCCTTTTCCTTCTAAACTGTATACAACCCAGCCTTTGTTAGTAATTTTGCACGATAATTTTTCAAAGATTTGATAAAAATTTTCATTTTTACTTTCTTTTTTTTCCTTCTCCTTTTCTTCCTTTTGGTTTTGGACATTCAAAGGATCTGAAGATGCTACAGTTAAATCGGGTTGCTCTTCGGTTGATTCAAGGGGGGTAGTGAAGTGCTTCATGCTTGAGACAAAGCCATTAAAATTTAATAAGTTTGCTATATTCATATATATCTCATATAAGGAAAAATTAATTTGAATATAAAATAGGTGATGATGGGAAAAAGGGAGAGATAAAGGATTAATGTATTATGATTGATGAACTATTACTACCGGTTTTATAGTATATCTTAAATATTCATAATTATCTAATAGTTTACTAAAAAACTTTATCAAATAGGGTAAAGATCCTTTTGAATAATTTATATCTCTTATATATTTAAATGAATTCATAAGAAATTTTTTGAATCATGCATAATTTTCACTTGTATTTTACAAGTAAATGCTTGTATTTTACAAGTATTATGCTTGTATTTTACAAGTATCATGCTTGTATTTTTCATGTATCACGCTTGTATAGTACAAGTATCACGCTTGTAAAATACAAGTATTACGCTTGTATATTACAAGTAATAAAATTTCGTATGTATCTGATTTATTGTTAATTTTGACACATGATAAATGAAAAAGTAAATATTAATAAAACTCATCTTGGTCGTAATATTAAAAAAATAAGGGTATGTAAGAATATAAGTCAAGATTATCTTGCTGAAAAAATGTTTACAACTCAACAATTTATTTCTCAATTGGAACAAAAAGCATATATAGATGATGAGACATTAAAAAAGTTAGCAATTATACTTGATACACCAGTTAACACAATTAAAGAAATGGTAGATGATTCACCAATCTACTACTATAACACGCTTCACGATAATGCCACTCTAAACGGAGCAAATTCAAATAATGAAAATATTACGTATCGTATTCATACTCATTCGATAGATAAATTTATTGAGGTTTATGAAAGGCAGATTAAGGATATGAAAAATTTATTTGATCAACAAATGGAAAAAATGGAAAATTTATATAAATGTATGTTAAATGAAAAAGATGAAACAATCAAAAAATTAAATGAAAAAGTAAAATAATTTAAAATATATTCAAAATGAATAACTAATAGTTGCTCTTTTATTTATAGGATAATCATAGATATTATTTTTTCAATAATGGTGATTTAGATTAATATAGTAAATTATTAACTTGTGGTAATTTATCTATAGTAGTTAGTTTAGTTAAGACCCAGTGAATAAACTGGGTTTTTACAAAAAATTTAACCTTTTAAAATTTACGTTTGTTATAAGATAAAAAACCATTAGTCAAATCAAGATGTGATTATTATTAATTAACCAAAACCCAGTTTTTTTAAACTGGGTTTTGGGGTATGTGTAAACATTTTAACCCTCTTAAATTTATTTTTACAATGGTATAGTAATTTATTAGTCTTCATCAAGTAGGGATGAATGGATCTTTTCTTCTCCGTTTTCTTCAAATTCTTTTAAGTATTTTTTTACTGTTTCAAAATAAACTATTCCTTGATACTCAATAGAAATAGTATTGCAAGCCTCAATTTTTTTCATGGTTTTAACCAACTCCGTTAATATTTTATCATTTAAACGTGGAAGCGTTCTTTTTTTATCTATTAAACAGGAAAAAAGCTGTTTATTTTCTCGTTTTTCCGAATTTTTCAAACTATGCTTGGGTAATCGATGCATTGACGGTCTTTCAATTTGTAAGAATCGATTGATTTTCATCGTTAATTTACTGGTTTTTTTGTCATCATCGGGAATATAAAAAGAGTTACACGGTACAACCGCATCTTTAAAAATTATGAGACCTTCACCCGAATTTAACTTTTTCAGTTCTGATAAAGTTATACGTTCCTTTTTTTCATAGTTAATATCACTCTTAGCTTTAAACGATCTTGAAAATAAACCGCCAGTTTCCGAATTTCCGGCAAGAACGCTGTAATAACTTTCGCCTCCTGCTTTTTTTATTAATTCGTAGGTATCTTGTGGATCTTCTAATGCTAACGTCCATTTAATTTTTGTATTAGCTAACATAGATGCCGATTCATCCGCAGCTTCACCCTTTTTCAGTCCTTGCACATCTTGGGCTGCTGCAACCAACATAAAGCCCAATGAACGGGCTTGAGCAAACATAACGGCTATCCCTTCTGCAAAATAATAGGCAAGCTCATCGCAAATGATTATGGAAGGATGAGGAGAATTAGTGGCTTTCGATTCCAAAACATCCGCTTTATTGCCTTCTAATTGATACCCTAAATTTTGAGCCATCATTAAACGAATGGATGAGATATACAGCTTACCTAAAGCTGCTGCTTCTGAAGAAGATTTTTCCATTGAAGGGATCATTACCACTAATAACCGATTATTTAACAATACATCCAACATATCGATTTCAGGATATTTGTCCGAAAAAATAAACCCGTAGGTATCCATAAGCATAGATAAAATTCTTGAAAATTGCCCCGTTAGATATCCATGTTGGTTAAAAACTTCAGGATCCCATTGTGTCGGGTCTTCTGCCAAATCAGGATTAAAACCGGGCAAGCCTGTTTCAAAATAAGCTTTAATTGGCAAAAATGCTAATTCAGGTATTTTTCCTGCTTTTCCGTCTAAATAAAATGTGACTAAGTTTTGTAAGGATAAATAGTGCCTAATAACTCCTATTGAAATATCGATTTCTCCTTTAGCTCTCAAATATGCCAAAGTACGTAATAAGGCATCGATCATATTCAATGCTTTTTGTTGCCATTGCGCCCCGTCTCCGCCTGCTTTAGGCAAAAGTGAAGCCATGAGTTGTAACAGAAAATCTGCACTTCCTTCGGCAAAACTATTCATGGAATTAGATTGATAATTTATGCCCGATACTTTTCCTTTTTCCTTATCTGCTATAACTTGAAAAGGATCGCTACCCCCCGTTAAGTAATTTAAGACTAAAAAATCATCTTCACGTCCGAATCGTCTGCTTAATGACCACAGGCAGAACCCTAAATTATTATCGGCTTTTCCGTCACCATAACAAGCACCTGCACCCCATAATATGGCATTTGTAAAAATTGACATAAGTGTTTCGGATTTACCCGAACCTGTAGTGCCAGCCAAAAACATATGGGTACGAGCATCCGAGTTAGTAATCCATAATTCTTGTCCTTGTTTTTCGTTAATGGAACGAAGATAGCCGAGGTATAAAATACCTTCGGCCATCCTTAATTTTCGTACGATTCGATTTTTTTTTATTAATCCGAATAAAAAATTTTCTTCTTTTATAGATTCATAATAATCACTAGGATCCAGTACCTTTAAATCTTTAGGTATTCGCAAGGGTAAGGTAAATTTTTGATCTGTGAAACTAACGGTTAAAAATAATATTAACAAACTCCAAAACAGCCATAAAACTGGTAAATAAATTTCTAAACCTAATAGGATTATTAATAATATTTTAAAATGGGCAGGATAAAATATGAAATTTGATATTCTGACATTTAACGGTCTAATATCTCTTGTAATTCTGTCATGATTGATTTCTGAATAGGGATTAGTCATTTTATTTTTAAATTAGAATTAGTAAGAAATGAAATGAATAAATGTATTGGCAAGAATTGATAATTAATGCACCAAAAAAAGGATTCTTTTTTTGGTGCTGTTTTATATTAGATTAATCTAATTGTGTGTCGAACAGTTTTTCTAAATGACAGGTAAATGATTCTTTAAAATATTCTGCATTATTAATTTGCGACAAAATGGTTTTTGCTTTTTCAATTGCTCCTATTTTGTCTTGTTTCATTTCAGCAGTTATAAACTGAGTTAATATTTGACTGATAGAATGCTTATTTTTTAACAGATCTTTCCATGCACTTAATCCATGTTCATGAATATAAGTGGCAGGATCTTCTCCTTGAGGAAGATATACAAAATATACCATTTGATTGTCGTTCATTTCCGATATTGCCATGAACGCTGTATTTAATATAGCCTCTTTTCCTTTTTCATCCCCATCAAAAACAAAAATTAGATTATCTGCATATTTAAATAATTTCTGTATTTGTTCTTTATATATACTTGTACCCATCATACCAACGGCTCTGTTTTCGCCTCGTTGATGTAAGGCAATAACATCAAAGAAACCTTCTACAATAACGGCTGTATGATCATCCATAATATGTTTTTTGGCATTGAATAAACCATACAAAATTTTTCTTTTTTGAAAAAGGGGAGTTTCTCCAGTATTTAAATATTTTACAGAATTTTCTTTCCGATAGGTGCGACCTGCAAAACCTATAACCATTCCCAATTCATCTTGAATTGGTATGCAAATTCGATATCTTAATAAATCAATATTTTCAAGTGCATTTACCCTTGAACGTATAGCGATACCACTCTCAAGCAATTGTGATTCGCTAAAATGATTTCGTAACAGTTGTGTAATACCCGAGGTTACAATACCTAACTGAAATTGCTCTATCGAATCGGAAGTTAAATGTCGTTCGTTATATAAATAGCTCAAGGCTTCTGTTTCACGTTGCAACCTGTACCGATAGATATTCATAGCATTTTCCAAGATATCTATCAGTACATTACGTTCTAAATTGAAGTATTGTGTTTCTTTAGGTAACGGAATTTGATATTTTTCAGACAAAAATAAAATCGCTTCTTGAAATCCTAATTTTTCATGATGCATAACCCAATTGATAATACCGCCCTTAGCGTGACACTCATAGCAATAGTAGCGATTGTAATCGCTTGAAATGCTAAAGGAATTTTTAGCATCGGATTTTTCGGATTCGTGTTCATTTTCATGAAATGGACATGCTCCTTTATAATTTTGCCCATCTTTTAGTAATGTCATATTGTTTGAAACAAGATCTAATAATGAGATTTTAGTATTGAGTTCATCTAAAAATGTTTTATTAAAATATTGATATTTTGGTAACGAAGTAATCTTAATTGTCATAACTTTTCATCCATACTTTGATTGCCTGAGCTGTGTTTGGCATATTCTCAGACATTAGAATACCGTTTCCGTTAATAATGGTCGGTGTACCGGTAAATTCCATATTTTTAAAAAATATATTATTTTTTTGAATTATAGTGTTATTGCACGTCGGCAAAGTGTTGGAAGTGTTGGAAGTATTGAATGTATATTTTTGAGTTATGATATCGCTCCAACGGGAGCGATGCGTATTTTTAGGATAACAGAATATATCAGAAATTTCATTAATAATTGCATTTTTACTAATAACAGTAACAGGAAACAGGTAAATGGTATAGTTGTTCGCCAATTTTTCCAATTCATGTTGCAACTTTTGACAGTATGGGCATAAAGGATCTGAAAAAACATATAATACTCCTTCTTTTCCACTGGATATTTTTATACTGTTCGTTTCAGAGCCTATTTTTAATGCCTCCGCTAACTGCTCATGAAATGAGGTTTTTAAATTAATAACCTCTTTGTCTTGTGAAAAAGAATTAACAGGATTATTCTTAGTTACATTAATCAAGGAAGACAGAATAAGTATAAAGATTAATGGATAGACTACATATTTTAGTAATGCTTTTAATATTCTTTTAATTCGATTTTTGAACAAGTAATTTCGAATATATCTTTTGATTCGTTTTTCAATCTTTTTTGCTACTGATTCATTATGGAACTCGTCAATACTAATTGCTTTATAACCGTCAAATATGAAAATTGTGGTATTTACTCTATATATGGATATAAAATGTGAAAAAGGGACAATAGTAATTCGGGCGTTTTTGCCCGATTTAAATTGTAAGTATAAAATATTTTTTTCAATTTGAATGATATCGTTCAAAATTGTCTCCTGGTTCTTAAAAAAATTAAGTAATAAAACTTATTTTTTTTAAGTAGTTTTGTAATCCCATAACCGCATCTTCAATAGCCGGTTCTTCAAGTTTAATATTCCGTTCGAAAACGAATTCTTCCCATAAGGTTTGTGTGAATACCGCAGCAGATTCTATGAAAGGTGTTTTTCTTCCCGTGGTATTCAGTGCATAAAATAAACCTCTATCCATGCCTTTTAGCCACCGAAAATGAGAAGAGGGTAACTTGCCAACCTTTAATGCTTGTTTATGCATGGCATGTAATAATGTTCGAGAATAACTATGTTTTTCAATCCATTCTCCGATCTTGGGATGATTGGAAAATTTTTTAAAAACTTTATTAGTTAACGTTAGATCGGGATAGCCTCTTTTACCTTGCCATGAATTGAAATGACATGAACGATTCAACGCATCTAACAATTCTTGCGCTTGTTTTAATTCTGTTTTTTCTCCAAATATGCGAGTGGCAAAAATTGCAAAAAAAACTTTTTCTACATGGGTTAATTCATCTATGCTATTAATTTTTTTTCCTAGATCTTCAACAAAACATTTTTTGCAACGTTCTATATCTAAAAAACCATTGATAACCAGTTGATGTTTTACCGCCCATTCTTCAGGTGTTAAAGCGCTTTTATGTTCTTCGGGATCTACATTCAATAATAATGTTTCTTCATCTCCATAATACAAAGAAGGGATAATGGCAGGTGAATGATGTGCAATTATGTGAGGCAGGTTCTGAATATTAATTTTTCTTTGCGAGTAATTAGCAGGGTGCTTGTTAGCACGTCTCAAAGCATTTAAAGTTAATAATACGGGTATGATAACAAATAAATAACTAATCTTATTGAGATGTGAAATTAGCTGAGAGAAAGTGACTTGTCCGGCATTTTTATATAAAAATGCAGCTTCTTTTTTTAACTCTTTGAAGAATTCTAAAAAGGTAAGTCTATTTACAATATGATAAGAATAATAGGTACTTTGGGTTACAATTTCAAAATGGTATTTATTCCATAAAATATAAACTAACAGGAATAAGGTAAATAGTAATCCAATATATATCCATCCCATTTCGTTTTTTCTCATTTTTTCCATGCGCTACATCTTTTTTCTGCTAGATTTCATCGGTTTTAAATTTATTTGTTTATGTGTAGAAGGTAATATATGGGTTGAAGAAAGGAAAAAACAATACTAACTATACTTACATTAGCTTACAAATGTTATATCATAAGAAATAATTTAACAATATATATTTTTTAAAAAAAAGGAAAAAAGATGTTAGTTAGTAATTTAGAGTATATACCCGCTTATTATATTGAATACTGTGGTAAAAAAATCCCTTTTTTGGTTAGCTTGCTTTTTGTTGATGACAACAAACAAATTAAATTACCGCCTGTTGTCGAAAAATCTATTAATAAGGTTTGCGATATTACTTGTCGGGAAACCTTAGCATATATAAAAATAAGCGAGTTCAACAAACAAAAATTAGAGCATTGTTTTTTTGAATCGGATAAAAATAATGCCATTTTATTATTCCTTTGTTTTACCGTTGAACTCGCCGAAAATTTAATGTGTTATTTTAAGGAAAATTATACTATAACCTTGATCAAGAATGTCTAGGCTTTTTCTTTTTGGGTGCTTCTTTATGTGTTTTCTGAAGATCTTCTTGTGTCATAGTATATAAATCTTTATTGAAGAGTTTGAAATCTCTTTGTAAAATCTTTTTTACATCTGACGCTATCCCTGTAATGCCCCCATTATGTGTTAGAATTTTAATAGGGGTTCTATTTATACCAAATTCAGTTCTTACATCTGTATAAATTAAATTTTTCGAATCCTTAAAATATTCGTTTTCAATAAGATACAAATCCGTTGTATCTTTTTGATGTACAAAAGACTTTTCAAGATCAGTTAATTCTTTTTTTTCAATATTTTTTTGTAAAATAATTAAATCAAAATTATAAATATATTTTTCATATCCCATAAATGTATTTTGAGGCAAACGTATGGCTGATATTAAATTAGAATTTTCCATTAATATTCTTCGTGAATCATATAGACTAGGTTTATCCATGAGATCACTCAAACAGATATACGCAACTATTCCACCATTTTTAACACTTGCTAATCCTTTTTCAAAAAAATATGAATGTAAATTCGATTCATTTGAATCACAGATTGTCAGTAAATACTCGTCATATGGAGCGATTTCTTTGAAAGGAATGGTTGAAGCCGTTACATCAAATTTCATTTTTTCATGATCCAACGTTTCAAATGGTTGAAAAAGCAGTTCAAATTCACTTAGATAATGTTTTGCTATTTTCACCGTTAATGGGTCAGATTCCAAATTTACAAATTTATATGAATTTTCTGCTAATTTTTTAAATTCTTGAGCATAAATCCCCATTCCTGCCGAAGGGTCTAAAAAATTATTAATAGTAATTTTATTTTCTTGGAATACATCAACCATTGTTTGAACCAATTCAGGAGGGGTCGTGAATGAAAAATATCTATTACCGTCCATATAGCTAATATATATTTTACTCTCTGATATTGAATCTGAGTACTTTCTAATTATACCTCGTGTTTCCTCTAATATTTGCAACGCCTCACTTTTTAAATATAAATAATCTTCAGATTTTTCTTTCTCCATCTCATGCCGCTTGAAATCGCTTGTAAATGCAACTACCGGTGAATATGGACTAACAACCATAAAATTTTCTGGGAATAAGGCGCTTACACATGTATACCCCGAATATTTACCTAGAATAGTCCGTTCTTCTTCTGTTGCTTTTCTGTTTTCTTTATCTAATATAAACGCTGTTTCTATTGCTAATTTATTATCTTTAAGAATTTGTAATTTTTTTTCATTAATATAGTTCATTTTTTATCTCACTATAATTACATCTTTTTTAACTTTTTGATGTGCGTATAAGGAGTATGATGTATTAAATTGAAAAAGAGTAGTAAGGGAATTAAAGGAAGGAATGTGATAAGTTAAAATCGTGTTTTAAGAGATATATAGCAGTATATTAACGTAATTTGAATTTTTTTTCCATTCTTATTGGAGCGATTATTCCTCCAGTTTTTTGTTCTTTTACATGGGTTGATTCATCTTTGTTGGTTTCTCCTTGAGTCGTTTTATGTATGGTATCTTTTAACTTTTTTTCAATGGATACTAATTTCAATTTCGATTCAACTAACTCTTTTTCTTTATTCCATTCTTTTTTAGTTATATCCTCCATTATGACAATATCTTGCTTTAAAGCTTTTACTTCGTTCTCATACTTTTCAAGTATATTTGGCATTTTTTTTAATGCATTGAAAAAATATTCTGATGCTAATTTTGGATTCTCAGCTATTTTACCATTATTATATTGGTACTTTATCCCGTTTAATCCTTCAACGTAAAAAAAATTCATTTTATGAAACATATCGAAATGGGTAGATATCAATAGTTTAAAATCATACAAAGTACCTATTTGTGTAAATTCGTTAGACATATAATTTTTATTCAAGTCATGCAAATAACCTGCTATTGATTTAATGTCATTTTTAGGTAAATTGTTAAACTTTAACCCCTTTAAATACAATTGAGTATCTTCTTTTATATTCGAGTTCCAATATTTTAAATCCTGTTTAATATTATTTATAATCTTCTCTTTATTCCTTACTTCTTTCAATGAATCTTGTAAAGTAAGCTTATTCATATATTTTTCTTTTTCAAAATTTCGCTTTTCATTTTCTAAAGAGGAAATTTTTTTTTCAAGTTTTGCCCGTTCTATCAAATCTGTATTTCCTGACAGGATGGCTGCATATTCAGCAAAACTGATCCCGTTTTCTTCAAATTGCCCTTCATCAATTCGTCTAATGGTTAATGTTCCTGATTTAAGTTGTTTAATGAAATGATCTTTATTCTTTAGTAAGTTAAATTTATAAGCGTCTAACGTTTTTTCAGTGGCATAGGTATAAATATCAACTTGATTATTAGCAAAATGCTTTGCTACTTTGTTATTCGTTCTAACAGTTCGCCCATTTCGTTGCGTTAACATATCGGGTCGCCACGGAATATCCAAATTATGCGATGCAACCGCTCGTTCTTGAGCGTTTATGCCTGTACCTAACGTTGTAGTTGACCCCATAATTACCCGTATTTCACCACTATTAATTTTTTTCTTAATTTCTTCCTTCTGTGTTTTGGTCTTAGCTGCCTGCATAAATTGTATTTCGTTTTCGGGTATTTTATAGTCTTCAACAAGTTTCCTTTTTATTTCGGAATAAATATTCCATGTTGTCTTATCATTTTCTTTGTAAACGCCTAAATCCGAAAATACAAATTGAGTACCTAAATGCTCATTAAATTTATAATAATATTCAGCAATTTTTTTTGCGCAATGTGAAGCCTTATTATCTTCATGATCTTCATAATGAGGTTCTATTAATCGCATGTCTAAAGACATTTTAGCCGAATAATTGGTTGCTATTAATTTTTTTGCTCGTAATTCATTGTGTGTAAGTTTGGGTCTGCCTAGAAGCAATCCGCTTTCTAAAGAATTATCTTTTAAAAAATTTATCAGTGTTTGGGTAAAAGCTTCTTGATCAGGCGTTTGTTTTATTTTATATAAAATTTCATTCGCTTTAGGTCTGTCCATTTTAATTTCATCGGCAGAACGATAATCCGTTATTTGGGCATAAAAATTTGAAAGTTCAGGAACTTTAATAAAGTACCTGTATCGTTCTTTTAATATAGGATCATTAGTAATGTCAATTTCATATTCAGTACTTTTTTGGGCAAATACTGCTGCCCAACTGTCAAAAGATGTGATTTTTTGCTTATCTAAAGCTTGTGGACGCAGGTATTTAAATAGTAAATACAGCTCTACCATTGAATTGGTTATTGTTGTACCAGAAAAGAAAGCAGCACCTAAATCTTTTTGTGTTCTTTGTTGAATGGTTCGAATAGCCATCAATAAGTGCATGGCACGTTGACTGCCTAATGGATTACCTATACCCGAAACCCTGTCATGACGAGTTGTAAACATTAAATTCTTAAACTGATGACTTTCATCAATGGATATCATATCAATCCCCATATTGGAAAAATCAGCAATATCATCTTGACGTTCTTTCATCTCTTGATTTATAAAAGACAATTTGCTATCAAGATTCATTTGTCTGATCCTCAATCCTTTTAACTGTGCATTGGACGCACCAGTATTTGAGGTAGCAACTCTTAAATTTTCCGCAATATCATCTAATTCACGTTGAATGGTGTCATGTTGAATTTGCAGACTATGAGGAATTTTACCAAATTGTTCATGGCTCATAATAATGCAATCATAGTTGTTATAGCGCATGTTATTAAATAAATTTACTCGATTATTTTTAGTAAAATCGGCAGGCGTAGGCGCAAGAATTTTAGCGTTTGGATAAGCCTTTTTAAATGTTTTGGTTATTTCATCAATATTCGTTTTTAAGCCGATAATCATTGGTTTATGTTTTAATCCCATCCGTTTTTGCTCATAGGAAGAAATACACATGGTAAGTGTTTTTCCTAAACCAACTTCATGATCTACTATACCGCCATCATTAAGTATTAACATCCATATAGCGTTTTTTTGACTTGGATATAATTCAGTAATTCCGAGATTTTTTAAATTTAAATCGGGGAATGTTAAATGCGACCCGTCATATATAGGTTTAGCAAAGCAATTAAACAAACGGTTATATGTATCTGCTAACGATTCATGAACTTCTAAGGATTGATTATTTAACCATGTTGTAAACCCGTTGCGCAGTTGTTCAATCTTACTTTTTGCTGTTTGGATTGATTCATGATCGGTTACTCTAACTGGTTTATTATCTTTTAGTATCTCTTTTGTAAAATTTGGGCATGTGTCAAGCAAGGCATGTTCAAGAATTCCTTTTCCGGTTATCAATTTTTTGGAATCTCTTTTTACGGAAAATTCTTCAAGGGTTATCGGATTATCTTTTTCTAATTTAACGGAAAAATGATCTACAATTGAATTATACTGTATGTTTACTTTCGTTTTAAAAATTTCGGAAACATAGTCTTCATATAATGAAGTATTTATCCACCTTTCACCAAAATTAAAGTCAAGCTCTTCATAAGGAATAGGTTTTGGAATTACATTTTTTAAAGCTTTTATTGAAAGTTGTGCCCATTGCTCATTTTCCATTCCAGAATGAACCATTTTTTGAATGATATCCAATCTTTCAATGACATTACCGGAAAGAAATAACTCAGATATCTCAAACTCATTATTTATCGGATTAAAATAGATCCTTTCTTTTAATTCGTCTAATAGGGCTTCTTTAGTTATATTTTTATCTTTCAATAGAGAAAGCATATAATCCAAATTCGCTTTACCGTATTGATTTAATGAACATGCTAAAGCTTCAGAGGGTGTATCTGCTTCCATTACAATATTAGTGGCAAATGCCACAGGTTGGTAAAAAATATCGGATTTTACAAATTGTCCGTCTAGTACCTTTTCCAGATTCAACACTTCACTGGATAGAGAATCCATTGCAAACAGTTTCTCATTATCTTTAGATCTTAAAAATCCATATTCCGCTATGAATTCGTCATATATTTTATTTAATTCTTCCCTAAGTTCGGGATTTTCTATTTTATGTTCCTTTTCATAGTTATCAAGGTTATTTGCTGTCTTGCGAATTTCTAAGTACTTTATAAATTTATTAGTATCTGTTTTATTCAGTTGTAACGGGCTAAATATGGATTCCTTTCGTCTTTTGTATGCTTTTTTTATATACCCTACTTGTTCATTATGGATGATTAGTGATTTTTCAGTTGCATAGTAGGGTAATGTTATGTCTTGATAAATAAATCTACTTTCATTTTTACTTTTATTTTCATTATTTTCAAATAAATTTAATTGGTTAAAAAAGTCCTGTATAGTAACTTTTGGAGAACTTTTTACTTGAGTTTTTATAATGGATGCACTTTTAGAAGATTCATTTACTTTTTTGATAATTCGATTTCGATCGAAAAATTCATCAAATAAGGTTTTTTGTGAATTATCTAAATTTTTATCTTCAATGATATTGTTTCTAACTGATTGAGAGGTCGTGTATAAATGATGGTCGAAAAGCTCAAAATCCTTTTTTAAATGATCTTTAACATCCGAAACTATACCTTCAACACCGCCACTATGTAGGTAGTAATCAGTAAATTTACCATAAAATTTTCTTATATAAGAAGCATCGGTATGAACAATATTTTTAGCATCTTTGAAATATTGGTTTTCATATTTTCCAGTTTCTTCAGAAAATTTGGAATAGGTAAATAATTTTTCTCTTTCGGTTAGTTGTTGTTTTCCGATATTTTTTTGAAGAATTATTAAATCTGTGCCGGCTTCTGTACCTGAATAGTCAGTAAATAAATTATTCGGCAGTCGTAAAGCCGATATCAAATTTGAATTATCCATTAACCATTTCCTGATATTTTCATTGCCATGTGAATCGATAAGACCGTTTGAACCGATAAATGCCAATATTCCGCCATTTTTCAAATTATCTAAGGCTTTTACAAAGAATAAGGTATTTATTTTACGTGAAGCAGATTTATATATATCTTTATTGCTATGATTTGAAAATTGAATATCAGAAGCAGATATATTTTCAAAAGGAATATTTGAAGTAATAACATCGTATTTAGTATCTTCGGCATCCCATTGTTGAAAAGTTTCATGGTAAACTTGATAATCATTCAAATAATGTTTAGCAACTTTAGCCGTTAAAGCATCTGCTTCCAAATTCACAAAATTATTTTTTTCTGTTCCTAATTTTTGAAATTTTTCAACAAAAATACCCATACCAGCCGAAGGATCTAAAAAGTGATCAATCACGATGTTTTTTTCTTCAAACACATCAGCCAACATTTGAACAAATTCGGGAGGAGTATAGAAAGAGGTTAATATTGATTGTCTTAAACTTTCGATATAGTTTTCAAACTCTCTTTGAGAGTTTGAAAACCTTTCAACTATATCGTATAACTCTTTTGCCAAAGGCAGTAACGATTTATCAGATTCAGACCAAACAGGATTATCTAACGGATACATTAAGGATCTAATACCGCCGAATCCTGTATATTTACTTAAAATTTCTTTTTCATAATCTGTAGCTTTTCTATTTTCTTTATCTAATTTAAATGCCGTTTCAATAGCTAAAATATTTGCTTTTAGATGTTCTCTTTTATTATATCCCATGTGTTCGTGCCATTTTTTTCTGCATAATCTGCGATAAAACCGGTTAGTTCTAAACGGAGATTATAAAATTCTTCAGTATCAACAAAATCATCTGTAATAGTGTATTTTTTTGTAATTTCTTTTATCTCTTTGTCTTTTTGTAATAACAATTTTTTGGCAAATTCTTGCATTTCATTATCAGACACATCCCATAATTCGGAAAATTCTTCGTCAATTACTTCTACTAATGTCTCGTACATGGAAAATGTGAAGTTTTCATATAGTATAGCCATAGCAACTTTATCGGCTTCCATTTCGGATAAACCGGATTTAAGGTTATCTTCTTTGGCAAGGGCTGCCGCATCTCCACGTTTTTTGATAAAATCTAAAGTTATTTCAGTGGGTGGAAAACTTTCTGCTTTATCATCCAAGTTTATAATACTTGTTGGAAAACTTTCTCTTAGACGTCGTAATAATAATAATTCGTAATACGACATGTTTGGAATTTTTTCAGTATTCTTTTTCATATAAGTATCCTTTTTCATAATTGTTAAATTTAATCTTTCAATAAAGATAAAATTATTTTTTCTTTTTTTGAGCCGGAAATGAAAACTCAACTTTAAATTCTTGATTCAATTGTAGATACGCATCAAACTTTTTACCGCTTTTTGAATTTAGTCCCTTAATTAAATCTGTTTTTTTGTTTGATAATAATGCACTGATTTGTTTTTCATTTAATTGTTTGCCTGATATTTCTTTAAATAACACAAAACCACATTCAGAAGAACTACATTTAAGTACTTTATTAAAATTTATGATGTCTTTTTGGCATTTAGGGCATTTATACATCGTCTGGTCTGTTCGTTCCACTTTAATCGTGGTATTAAGTAAATCAGTCGTTATTTGTCGGGTGAACACCTCAATACTTTTTTGTAAATTTTCCTTTGTCATTTCTGATTTTTCAATTTTTAATAAGGCGCTTTCCCACATGCCCGTTAATTCAACATTTGCAATGCGTTGATCTTTAACTACCTCATATACAGATAATCCGATTGATGTTGGTACTATTGTTTTTTTCTCACGTTTAATATAATTTCTATGGATTAATGTTTCTAGGATAGCTGCTCTCGTTGCTGGTGTACCAATGCCTATATCTGATAATATTTTACGTTGTTCGACGTCTTCTAATTCCTTCCCTGCATTTTCCATTGCACTTAGCAAAGATGCATCTGTATATAATGCCTTTGGTTTGGTTTTCTTTTCTATTTGTTCTACATTATTATCAATGGGTATCTGTTCATTAACTGCTATTACTGGTAAATTTTCATCCTCGTTATCATTTTCTTTTTCATTATTGACTTTACGCCATCCCTGCTGTTTTATTAATGTACCTTTAGTTGTAAATGAAATCCCCTCTAAAGTATAGTTTACGGTAGTGATTTCTTTAATACATTTCTCACTTAACGCTTCCAACATTTTTACGATAATCAAATCATAAATAATTTGTTCATCGGGAGCTAACTGAGTTGGTTTTTTTTCAGTAATTATAATGGCATGGTGATCTGTTACTTTGGAATCGTTCACCCCTTTATCATTAAAATTATTCAACTCTTTTGCATAATTTCCATATTTAGGATGATCGTAAAGTACAGGTACTAATTCGGATAGGGTTTCAAAGACATCTTTTGATAAATAACGACTACCTGTACGTGGATAAGTTATATATTGTGATTCATAGAGTTTTTGAGCAACGGAAAGGGTTTTATCAGCAGTAAAACCATTTTTACTGTTTGCTTCCCGTTGTAAACTGGTTAAATCATGAAAAAGTGGTGCTTCTTGATTTACTACTTTGGTATCAACTGTTTTTACTTCAATTGAATTACAGTTTTTAACTTTTTCAAAGGCGTTATTAGCCGATTGTATGTCATCAAAATTTTCACTAATTGCAGTAAATACAACATGATCCTTTTTTAAGGTTAATTTGATTTGCCAATACGGAACGGGCGTAAAATTTACATTTTCTAAATACCGTTTACAAATCATAGCTAATGTTGGCGTTTGAACTCGACCTAACGAAAAAACGCCCGAACCTGCTGCAAGGGTTAACGCTTGACTAGCGTTAATTCCCACTAACCAATCGGCTTCACTTCGCATTTGGGCAGCATAATATAAATTGTCAAAATTACTGCCCAATTGGATGTTATCCATTCCTTCTTTAATGGCTTTTTCCGTTAAACTACTAATCCACAGTCGATAAAAGGGTTTTTGACAATTCAAATAATTATATATATATCTGAATATCAATTCACCTTCACGCCCTGCATCGGTTGCTACAATAATTTTTTCACAGGTATCAAATAAATTTTTAATTATATTGATTTGTTTCAATGAGCCGGGGTCATCAATATAGTTTTTTCCGTCTTTAATCTTTTTGGGTGTTAGTTTAAATTGTTGTGGAATAATAGGAAGGTTTTCCTTTTTGAATCCTTCAAATCCGTAACTTTCGGGCATTGCCAATTGTATTAAATGTCCAAAAGCCCAACTTACTGCATATTGGTTGCCCTCTAAATATCCATCTTTTTTTTGATTTGCTTTTACAACGGAAGCAATACTTCGGGCAACACTTGGTTTTTCTGCTAAAATAACTATCATATTAATTTTTCTTTTAATTAGTTAAATGATTTAAAAAAACTACAATAGGAGTGTATTAGATTTTTCTTTGAGTTTTATTTGTGTTAGATGAGGAAATTAGAGATTCTGCATTGCGATTGATTTCCTCTCTATTTTGATAATTTTTTGACATAAATTCAAGCTTTTTTTGGTCGTTACTTATCTTTATAAATGAATCGAATACTTTGTTATTTTTGGTTAATCCTGTTAAAAAGATAGTTTCACCTTTCCTAAGTTTAATTTTATCTTCTTCACTCAATTCTTTTCCGAGTAAGGTATTGGGTAGTTTAAAGTCGATTAAATCATCATTTTTCTGATTTTTAGATTGTTTTTCATTATTAAGAAATTCAAAACTTAGGTTTCGAGTATCTGCCGAAACAGTAACTTTTGCACTAAATAAACTTCCATTTTTAGATACCATATCTGTAAGGTATATTGATCTTCCTTCCCTTAGAGCCTGTTGTTGTTTCTGTGTTAATGGAACTTCTTTTAATTCATCTGGAATTTTAATTTTATCAGCTCGTACGGCAACCAATTCATTAGTTAATTTATCTAACGATACAAAGCTTTGAACTATTTGTCCCTTTATGTTTAAATCTGCTAAACGTCCTAAATGACCGGTATTCAACAATGATAATTTATCTAATGCTGTAAGTTCTAAACCAAAAAATGGAACATTCAGATTGGGCTTATGCCTGTGTGGATGTACAGCTATATTTACTTTACCTTGATCATCTCTACGTAATGATAACCGAGCATCTGTATAAAAGGGTTGCCCTAAGCATTCTGCTTTTATCGATAATAATATGGGTGTTTTTTTATAGTTTAATAAATTTTCTAAACATTTCGTTTTCTCCAACGTTTCTTTAGTTATCCCTAACGAGTTTAATTGTTCCCAGTCAATTTCATCTTCACTAATCGGTTTATAGGTTGGTTTGTTGTATTGAGAAGGTTCTACTTTTATGGTTGAAATAACTTCTTTTGCTTCGGGTTCATCAACAATTTGTTTTATTTGAGCAGCATAACTTTCTACATCTATTGCAGGTACTTTAAAAAAATCATATCCGTAAGGATTTTTGCACTGATTCCAAAAATTCTTCATAAAGTTTTCAAGTACATTATTATTATTGTCTAGCAATAAAAATTTAGATTTGTTTTTGTTTTCAGGAGCGACACTCTTTACATCACCTTTTTCGTCCATTCCTGTAACTACTTTAATATTATTGTTTTCTTTTTCTCTTACTAATAATACTTCTTTTTCTTCTTCTTTTTTCATGATTATTTGGTTTAAAATTGTTTATAATTCGATTTTCTTATTATTGTTATGGATAAATTCTTGTATATTTTCTTGTGTATAAAATATTTTTTTTCCGATTTTTTGATACTTTAAAAGTCCCATAGATCTATATCTTTGAAGGGTAGCTTTGCTAATATTTAATAATTGACATAGATCCTGATTATCAAAATAATTTTGTTCTGTAATGCAGTTTTTGAAATAAAATAACTTTTCAATTTTTTCCAGTTTTTCCAACAATTTTTGTTCTGTTTTTTGTAGTCTTTTTTCTAGTTCTTCAAGAGTGATCATTGTGGTTGTTTTTATGTTTATTATTATTTAATAGTATTGGTTAAGTAGTTTATATAGTTCATATGCAAGTTTGAGACGGACTTTACTTTACAACATATTAGTCTCTCTTCAACGATTCTTTCTATTTCCGAAAATCTGTATATAATCCTAGTTCCTTTTCTTAAATACGTAACTTTTTTTTTATCTCTTAACCGAGATAGCGTCCTTGGACAAATAAGTAGTATTTGACAAACTTCATGGGTTTCTAAATAGATATGCTCAGTTTTCAATACTATTTGACCATTGTTGTTGAAAGAGGCATGATCATTAGCGCTCATTTGCATCAACTTACATAGACAGTTAAAGATTCGGTCGATTTTTTCAATTAATACGTCTTGGTCTGGGTTTTCAATAATTAACTTTTTCATAGTTGTGAATTTTTTTGTTTAATTTCATAAACGCATAAAAGGGCATTATTCAATCATGTCAACATGTAACTTTATTATATTTAGATTATTAAGATTTATTTTATAGTAATAAAAAATGTAGGTGCTTACGCTAATATGTAAGTTTTGATCTTGTATTGGACTGCATCCAGTCTAAAAGCTCTTTTCTTGAAAAAATCAATTTATTGCCGAATTTTTTGCAGGGTATTTTTCTTTCAGAAGATAATTTATACAATTTGGATTTCGATATGTCATACCCATTTTCCGCAAGAAAAGCAATTGCAGATGTGAGGTTAATGGTATCAACAACGGGTAATTCGTTAGATTGATTAAAAAGATCTGAATAATTATCAAATACGCTCGAAATTTCCTCTTTAAGGATTTTGCGTAATTCGTTTTCATTTAAAATTGTGAAATCTGCCATATATTTATATTTATTGGTTATATGGCAAAGTAAGTAATTGAAGTTTAGATATAAAAACACCTAAAAATGTTACATATACATATTAAATAGCATTATTTTATAAAATAATACTCTTGTTTTTTTTGATTATTTGCAAAAATGTCAATTCGGTACGGTCATTCTATTTAACTGTACCCCAGTTAATTATTTTTTTTATACAGACGCAATTGTTCTAAAATATGCTCTAATTGATAATAATTAAATTTCTCATTGCTAATTAATTCAAGAGAAATCCATCTTGATATCGTACTTCTTTTAACTTTTAAAATTTTTGATAATTGTGCTTGAGAGCCAATAATTTTGTTTGGATGATTTTTAAGATATCTTTCCAGTCTATCAATTATTTTATCAATATTATTAATCTTATACTCCTTAATACAATCAAAATTAATAGTAAGAGTACTTATATCGAAATTATTAAATTGATGATGATTTGCTACTTCTGAAATAATAGCATCATATAACGTTTGGGATAATTCAGTTCTTCTAATTGTGTAGTTAGTTTGTTTTGGCATTTTAGATATTTATCTAAAAATATACATTTTTTAAGAATTAAATGAACATCCAACATTGCTTTTTTTTCTATATATTTGAAAAACTAAAATGGATTTCTAAGTAATAACAAAAATTTAGGAATAAGAAAAGTTGTTTAGGATATATTTAGGACTAAAAATATTCTAAATTTAGAGATAAATGCAACTCTTTGATTGATAATTTGTTATGAGTTATTTTGAGTTAATTAGTATATTTATAAAAATAATATTCACATATATTTCAAGCACTTTCTCATTCCTATTTTTATTTAATAAATCTCTGATTTCCAGTGATTTAACAAAATTATGATTTTTTTTTATTTTCTTAGATTTATATATAATCCATAAAGTTATTTAGGAGATATTTAGGACTAAAACAGTACTAACTGTTAAAACTTTATCCTTATATTTATTAAATATAAATGTAGTATTAACAATTAAAAATTCATTCTTATGATGAACTACACTAGCAACGGAGTTTCTATTGCGACTGTCTTGGAAAAAGTAAAAGAAAAGAAAAGGAAAAATGCAAATCAGATTACAAAAGAATTAAGTAAAGAAGATTATTATTATGTAAGAGTTCGAGTTATCTATAAGCAAAAAATTTCATATTTTACAACAGGAAAAAAGATAACCAAAACGGATTGGCAAACGTTAGCAAAAACCAAAAGCAAAAAAATGCTAGAGGTACGAAAAGATATTGAAATAAGATTTGATATAATCAAAAATGCAGTTAGAGATCTTATTTTTAGAAATGAATTTTCATTTGAGAATCTCAAACAATCTTTATCCGCTAGTCCAAATAAAAAAGAAGCATCAGATAATCCCATCAATAGTCAGAATAGAACTGAAACGTTAGATAATTTCATAAACGCCAAAATTAAATCCTTACGTGAGAATCAACAAATAGGGACTAGTAATATCTATGAGAGCACACTTGCTTCCACTAACAGACTCATGGGAAAAAATATTTTACTTACTGATGTTACCATTGAATGGTTAAGAACCTATGAAAGAAAAGCATTAAATGAAGGTTTAGCTTATTCCACTATTGGTTTTTATCTTCGTAACATTCAACATATGATGAGATTAGCTGTAAAACAGGAAATTATAACTGAAAAACAATATCCTTTCGGCGGTGATAAATATATTATTCCAGTAAGTGAAAGTCGTAAAATAGCACTTACCATCGATGAATTGAAAGCGATTATTAATTGTAAGGATTTAACCCAACAAGCCGAAAAATATCGTGATTTATGGCTTTTTTCTTATTATTTGAATGGCGCTAATTTTGCTGATATTTTTCGATTAAAATACAATAATATTCAGGATGATGAAATAAATTTTTATAGGCAAAAAACTATTCGTAAATCTCGCATAAAAAAACTTATTCGAGTTAGTTTAACATCAGAAATGAAAGCTATTATTAAAAAATGGGGCAATCCTAATTTATCTCCTAATAATTATATTTTTGCTGATTTACTAGATGACGAAACAGCAGAAAAGAAACATAAAAGTGTTGGAAAGTATGTAAGATATTGTAATAGACACATGACAAATATAGGCAAAAAAATAGGAATAAATAAAGTAATCACTACTTATAGTGCTAGACATACTTATGCGACCTTACTTAAACATCGAGGAGCTAATATTGCTTATATCTCTGAAAGTTTAGGGCATAAAGATTTAAAAACTACCGAACATTATTTAGCCTCTTTTGGAAAGGAGGAAAGACAAAAAAACGCCCGTTTATTAAACCCTTTTTTGTAATCAAAAAAGGGTTTTTTTTATCATAATAAAATCTTAATTTATCCCTACCTCAATTCATTCTTTTACTTACTTATATAGATTTACATCCCACATTATCAAGTAGAGCCAATTTACATTTAGTAAATTGGAAACCTTCTTCTATAATTTTCCTCTTAATTATAAGCAATACATAGCATCAGAATAAAATATATTATAAAAACCGATAAAAGATTTTTCTAACATTTTTTTCAAAAAAAAACAACAAAAAAGGCAGCTAAGGTGTACGGCTAATTCTTAGAAAAAAAAGAGACTACGGCATAATAGCTTTCAATCTTAAAGAGGAAAGCTATCCTTCGGAACTTATTCCGTTTCCTCTTTTTTTTCTGAATAAGCCATCCTTTAGTCTGCTTTCTTTTTTGTCGTTTTTTCTTTTGAAAAAAAACATTTTTTTTTAAGAGAGACAGACAAAGAATTTTAAATAAAATAATTAATTAAAAAAATTAATATTATGAACTTAACATTAAGTAAAAAAAGATCTTTAAATCGAAAAAAAGCTCCTTCATTTTTTGAAGTTAAGCCGAAAACGTGGCAGAAAATAGGATTACCAATTGATGAATGTAAAAGCATTCATGATGTAATTAATTCACATGATTTAAATTTTCACGTCGAAAAAAAACCATTATTTGTACAATTATCGGAAACCAATTTTAAACCTATCTTAACACATTTTTCGACTGTTCGAACCGATACAAATCAACATTTAGGTGTTGTTGGCAAAAATTATAAAGTTATACAAAATAAGGAGGCATTTTCTTTTTTTGATGACATTATAAAAGTTATGCCAGGAATTGAATTTGAAACAGCAGGCATAGTAAATGATGGTGCGCGTATTTTTATAACTGCAAAATTACCTTCATACATGCGTATTAAAAAAGATGATATTATTGATAATTATTTATTTGTTACTACCTCGCACGATTCCACATCATCAATAGTCGTAAAAATTACTCCCATAAGGGTTTTTTGTGAAAATACTTTAAATGCCGCATTATATGGCAAAAAAAATTCAGTACGAATTCGCCATACAACGAATGCTAATATCCGTATGCGCAGCGTAGCGCACATAATCAATTTAGCTAATGAAATGCAATCAAACATGGAAAATATATTTAATTCATGGGCTAATATTGAAATCACGGATTCCAATTTGCGAAAATTTATTGAACTTTCGATGTGTTCAGAACAACAAAATACTCTCGATAACTCTGATAAAGAGAAGAAATATAAATTGTCTTCCAATCTCAAAACACAGGTAAATAATGTTTACAGTTATGCAAAATTACATCCCTCACAAAATTTGGAAAGTACAAAAGGAACTTTATTTGGAGCATATAACGCTATTTCTGGATATTATCAAAACATCCGTAATTACAAAACTGATTCAGATAAATTTAATTCTTTATATTTTGGAGGAACGGCAGAAATAAACAATCAAAGGGCTTTTAATCTATGTATGCAATATTCAAAAAATAATCAATTTTTTAATTTAAACTAATGAATCATCCACCATATATAAAATATGAAATAAGACAATTCGGAAAAATTGTTATTTCTTCTGAAGACTATGATATAAAAAAAACTTTTAATTCATTAACTGGAAAGTCTTTTGATTCAGATACTGAATATCAAATGTATTTAAGTAATGTAATGAAATTAGATATCTTCAAATACGGAGAGATTGAACTATTTGTAAATGATAAATTAATTATTAAAGGTGAAATATCAAAAGAATTAATAAAAAATAATTAAAAACTAAACAAATGCTGAACAAAAACAACTCACAACTTTTATTAAATGACACTTCATGAAATTTGTTTTCCTGTATTACTGGTAACAATTTTACACAACGACAAAATTTAACATAAGACACCTATTTACTATCACTTAAATTTAAACTAATGAAAAAACTTCATAATACCATATTCGAAATAAGACAATTTGAAAATACTATTATTTCAGCTCCATCGGATTTAAATGAAACCTTTTTTAATTTAACGGGCTGGAACTTTAAAAAAGATCAAGACTATAAAGAGTATTTGGACTATAACATGCCAAAGCTAGGGTTTACTTTTGGAAAGATAGAAATGTATTTAAATGATACATTATTTGCGAGGGGGGAGATCTCAAATGATTTGAGCAGATTATCTATTGAATTTTTTTATGTAAAACTAAACAAATGCTAAACAAAAACAACGCACAACTTTTATTAAATGACACTTCATGAAATTTGTTTTCCTGTATTACTGGTAACAATTTTACACAACGACAAAATTTAACATAAGACACCTATTTACTATCACTTAAATTTAAACTAATGAAATATCCACCATATATAAAATATGAAATAAGACAATTCGGGAAAAGTATTATTATAGATAATAAACCTGTAAGAGATCGATTTTTTAATTTAACGGGTCGCAATTTTGATACAAATGTCGAATATCAAAAGTTTTTAAACTCCTATTTACGATCCTCAGGCTTCACTTATGGAGAGATAGAACTATTTGTAAATGATAAATTAATTATTAAAGGTGAAATATCAAAAGAATTAATAAAAAATAATTAAAAACTAAACAAATGCTGAACACATTAAACCACAAACAAGAAATAAGACAATTCGGAAAATTTGTTATTTCTTCTGATAACGATGATACAGAAAAATTATTTAATTTATTAACTGGAGAGAGTTTTGATTCAGACATTAAATATCAAGAGTATTTAATTACAATGATGAAATCAAGTGTCTTCAAATACGGAGAGATTGAACTATGGATAAATGATAAATTAATTTCAAAAGGTGTAATATCAAAAGAATTAATAAAAAATAATTAAAAACTAAACAAATGCTGAACCCAAACAACGATGAACAAGAAATAAGACAATTCGGAAAATATATTCTTTCAGGTAATCATAGCTTAGGAGTAATATTTAACAATTTAACCGGAAAAAATTTTACAACAAATAAAGAATATCAGTGATATATAAAATCACGATTAGCAGTCTCAGATTTCACTTATGGAGAGATAGAACTATGAATAAATGATAAATTAATTTCAAAAGGTAAAATATTAAAAAAATTGGAAAAAACCAATTAAATTTATCTGTATAGATTTAAATTCAAATCCCATCACTCCTCTTTATTATCGCCGTGGCTTACCTTTCTAATTCAGATTTAAAGGTTTGTTGAATTTTCGAAAAATTCAATTTCAAGGCAAGTTTTTTCAAAAAATCTCCACCTTACAGGTAGTATTTTTTTTCAAAAAAAATTGATTTTTCCTCAAATTAAACCTTTTCTAAATCTGAAAATGAAAGGTTATACCACTGGCTCCGAAAAATAAAAAAAAGTCGTTGAAGTGAGTAATTTTTGAAAATAAAAGTTACCCACTTTCCAAAAAATAAAAAAAATTTTCACAACTAAAAGAGTACAAACCATGAAAAAAACAACTGTAACCCCTACACGGGCATCGCAAAAAAAACAAAAAGAAATCACTTACAAAAATATAAAGTATTCTGTACAAGATTTTAAATTAACTCAGATTAAACCGAGTACATTAAATCCACGTAATTTGCAGGATAACGACCCTTCACTTATTGAATTGAGCGAAAATATTGATAAAAACGGGTTGATAAATCCTATAATTATACGCCCATGCGGTACAGGTTTTGAGATTGTTTGCGGTGAACGTAGATACAAAGCATTTCAATTATTAAAACGGGAAACAATCCCAGCAATTTGTATTAATTTGAGCGATCAAGAAGCGGAAGAGTGGCGGATTTCTGAAAATTTACAACGCCAAAACATCACGCCTGTTGAGGAGGCAAACGCATTTAATCGATTGATTCAAAAATATAATTATACGATTGAAGATCTTTGTATAAAATTCGGGAAAAGCGAATCATATATTAGAAATCGCCTCAAATTTTCAAATTTAATACCTGAATTTGCCAATTTATTAAATGAGGAAAAAATCAACTTACGAAGCGCTAATCTTATTAGTTGTTATTCTGCCGAAATACAAAAAGAAATTTATCAAGATCATTTTAATGAAGATGAGAAATATAATTTTAGAAGTTGGACAAATCTATCACCAAAAAAGTTGGATGAGTTAATCAAAGAAAATTATACGTATAAACTCCATTTATATAAATTTGATAAATCAGAATGTCAAAATTGTCCGAGCAATTCGGCTAATACTTCACTATTTGGTGAAATAACAGAAGATTCCTTTTGTAGCAACACAAATTGTATGTACAAAAAAAATGCACAATGTATATTAAATGAGATTAAACAATCTAATCAAAAATACCCTACCAGAGAATTACTAATTCAACAATTTACTGATACCGATCATTTAGTTACTGCCCTAGAAAATGAGGGTTACCAAGTTAAATATAATGATCTGTCTGATTATACCCCTGTTCCACCAAAACAAATCGAACCTAAACGAAAAGATTTTAAAAGTGACGCCGAATATAACGAAAATTTTGATAAATATCAAAACAATAAAATTTATTTAGAAAAATTTATTGACAGCGAAAAACGGGGAGAGATAGAGGTAATAACGCAAATATCACCGAAGGGGTTAACCTATTATTTTAAAAAACAAACAGATAAGCAAGATACAACTGATAAAATTTTCGAATTAAAAGAAAAAGATAAGCGAAATCAAGAGTTAGTTGTTGAAAATACGGTAAAAGATTTAAAAGAGGAGATGGAGAAAATTGAATTTAAAGAGATATTGACGGAAACAGAAAAAAAATTGTTTTATTACTATATTTTAGAATCTTTAAAAACTAAATATTTTTCAGTATTTGGATTTGCAGACAAATATTATTTGTCTAGTGAGGATAGACTAAAAATTGTTGATAATTTAGACGAAATAAAAGAATCTTTAATTATTCAATGTTTTGTATTTGAAAAAATGAAATCGGTTAGCCCTGCATTACCCGAATTGAATAAAATTGAAATCGATAATTTTTTACAATTCGCAACTTTACACCTACCTGATCAAACTAAATCAATTCAAAAAAAATATCGTGAAGTATATGAAAAGCGAAAAAAACGAATCAAAGAACAAATTAAATCGCTTTCGATTTCAATACCAGCAGAAACCACAAAAATTACCAAACAATTACATTAACCAACAATTTTAAAGAAAGCCCACATAAATAGGGCTTTCTACTCACAGGAGTATGATTTAATGCATGACATCACTGAAGCGAAAATTTATGTAGGAACATATGATAAATATAATAACGGCAGTATTCAAGGAGATTGGCTAGATCTTATTGATTATGACAGTTTTGAATCATTTTTAGAAAAATGTAAAGAAATTCATGACGATGAATTAGAGCCTGAATACATGTTTCAAGATTATGAAAATATACCCAAAAATTTTATAAATGAATCCACCATTGATAAAAGAATTTTTGAATTAATTGAACATGCTAGCGGATTAAGCGGGGACGAGGCAGACGCTTTTAATGTTTTTTTAGATAGTGATCTTTTTAATAAAAGTGATGATGCCCACGATATCATCAATAAATTTGATGATCAATATATTGGTTATTTCGAATCCGAAGAAGAATTTGGGCATTATATTTTTAAAAATATGGGATTCAAAATTGAGGAATTTTTAGAACGTTATATCGATTATGAGAAACTGGGACGAGATGAACTCAAGGGAGGCTCATTTTACGATATCGACAATCACTATTTTTCTTGTACATAAAAATAAAAAATCTTTCAAGTAAACATAAAATAATTAAAGAAAGTCATTAAAAATGACTTTCTATAAAAAACACATTCAATATGGAAACAATTTTAAATGCGAAAGTATACGTAGGCACATATCATAAATTTAACAATAGCAATCTTAAAGGAGATTGGATAAATTTGAATGAACATTCTAATTTAGAATCATTTTATGATGAATGCAAACGATTACATAATAACGAGTTTGCCCCAGAATATATGTTTCAATCTCATGAAAATATACCCAATGGTTTTATAACTGAGTGTTCCATTGATAAAAGAATTTTTGATTTAATAGATAAAAATTATAACTTTTCAGAAGAAAAACAACGAGCTTTTTATGTATTTTTAGATAATTATGATTTTAAAGATTCTGATTATGCCCAAGATATCATCGATATGTTTGATGATAAATATGTCGGTTATTACAAATCAAATTATGAATTTGGTTATGATCTAGTTGATACTTATTTAGGTATCAACAATATCGAATTTATAGAAAATTATATCGATTTTAAGAAACTAGGAGAGGACATAATCAAGCAGGGATATGTTCGCCAATTCGAGGGCTATTATTTTAACAATTATTAAATTTATAAACGTTTTGGTAATTATGTTTTTCGGAATCCATAAAAAAGCACAAAAAAGCAAAAATTATACTTGACCATATAGAGAGGTCTATATACAATATGGCTTACACAGTCAACCATGACTAACCGAACAGGACGGGTTATCCTGTAATTCAACAGAGAGTAAGCCATATGTTTATGAAAAATCAAGTAAAATTAGATACCAAACTATTAAAAGAAACAGTTCAAAAATTAAAAAAAATCGACCCTAACCAAAAACTGGAATTCACTATAACAGTATTCAAAAGGTCTCCATACATGGGATTAGATCGTTATGCCAGTAACACCATAAGGGTTAGATGTCAAAATGTAGGAAGAGTAAAAGGCGAACCGAGAGAATTGGAGTTTTTCCATTTAATATGGTGTTTTAATGGCACAGTAATTAAAAAAAATGATATGAGCAGTACAAAAGTTCCTGATACAAAAACCCTTAACAAATTAATCGAAAATTATTCAAAATTTGGAACCGTGACCATTAGACGAAATGATTTACCGTTCATAAAAGATGAAAATTATTTGATTATTGTTGACCAAGTAGGAAATCATTTAGACTTTGAGTATAACATCGTAGAGTCTTTTAATAGCTATAGTGAGGCTTTACGAGCATCAAGAAAATATAAAAATGATTTAAAATAAAAGTTAACGGCCCTAGCAATAGGGCTATTAACTTTTATGTTATTAACGTTATTAACGTTATTAACATGATCAAGCGGTTTTGAAAAAAATTTTTCGAAGCCTCATGCTTCGGCTTCGAACTTTATCCAATGGTAAATCAAAAAGTTGCGCTTCATTTTTTTCATTATGAATTTATTTCTATTTTTTATGATTAATGATTAAGATAATAAAAAAGCCCTATCAATAGGGCTTTTTTACTTTCATATGATTAACTTAACGAAGTGGTTTTAAAAAAAATTTTTCGAAGCCTCATGCTTCGGCTTCGAGCTTTAACCGATAGTAAATCAAATGGTTGCGCTTCATTTTTTTATATAATTCAACGATTTAATGGATCTAGCGTTAAGTAAATCTTTATTTTTAATAATTAATTGTTGATTTCTGCTTCCGTTTTTTTCAAAAAGTTCAATTACTAATAATTTATCATCGGGGATAGTAATTTTATTAATCACAAATATGGTTTTTTCGCACGTACCAGGATATATAGTTTTAACCTCATTATACGATTGCACTTCGGATAATATATTTTCCTGAATAACCGTACGTTTAGCCACTTTTTTGTCCACAACTTTAATTTTTATAAAATCGATATCTAACGGCAAATTAGATAAATTTCTTAATTCTGTTTTTAAAAAAATTAAATGATCATGTATGTAGATATCCGTTAATTGATAGTTTATCTTAAATTTATTACTAGTAATATTCCTAGCGGTTTTATTGGATTCATTATAAATAGACGTCATAATATCATTAACCATTTTCGGAGAAGTATCACCCATAGTTGAAAAATATACAGGTATTTTATGATTATAAAATTGTTTATCCCGTAAAATGTCTAACATCTCAATATTCAATTGAGAGGGGGTATCCGTATAAAATACATTAAACGGATAAAAAATGCCGTCGCTCGTAATTACCGATAAATTAGTGGGATTAAAATTCTTAACAGCCGCTTTTACACGTAATACATTTTCAGCACCGTCAGCCTTTTTTGCAATAATATCGTTAGACCCCAGATCAACGTAGGTAATTTCAGACGGAAATAAAATATGTAATGTTTTATCATAGGTTACGTCTATCCCAGTTGACTGAATATAATTATAATTTTGCGCTGAAAGATTAATATTGCAGAATAAACAATAAATAATGATTGATAGTAAAAAATATTTTTTCATTTTATGTAAGTTTTTAAATTGATTATTTTGAAACTAAGAGTACTTGATGACCCGATTTTAACGTGATTTTTTTCGTGGTTAATTTTTTAGAAAAATATTGAGAAATTCCTTGAATTACTCCGTTACTCATGCTTGAAGCGAGTTGCTGTTCAGTACTTTTTATAACTGAAACTTCCGTACCTGCCGTGTTTGACATTCCGGCTAAGATTTCATTTGCAGCATTTAGGGTCATTAAATGAGGAACAAATAACCCCTGTTGACCGTCAAGATCATAAACAGATAATTCAACCGATTCTATAGTTCCGTTATATTCGAGCGATGAAACAAAAATACCGACCCGATCCCCGTTTATTTTTACCACTCCCGTTAAAAGCGTATTTACAGGTATAATATTTTCATTAATCGAAACTTTTTCAAGAAGTCGTAATCTGACATTTTGCCCATCCATCACTTTTTGAGTAGTATGTATGCATGCCCGAATCGTGTTTTTTTCTTGGGCAAAATACGATTTACCCATAGTATTAAAGAAAAATTGCCTATCCCCACCGTATGAATCCATAATTTCTTCAACCGACTTCGGCGGAGATAAACAGGATATCAAATTTGATTCTTCTTCTTCTTCATTGACCGATAAAATTTTATGTTTCTTTTCTTGAGTGACCTTACCCGTATTAGATACGATATCTGTTTGCGTAGGAACAGAATTTACAGTACCAGTAATAGATGGAAAATATTTAGCTGCTAACTGATAGGATTTTTCCATGAAAGCTAATTTTTTATCATCTTCATCAATTTGATTGGTTGGATTTAAGGCATGTTGATGTTGCAATTTATCCGATAATTCTTCCACTTTTTTAATTAACTTGTCCTTTTCATAATCCGTGTTTTTAGAAGTTTTCGATAAATCACTTATCCTGTTGTTTATTTCATTATAGGCACGTGCCGAATGGATAATTTTTTCATTCGGGGTATTTTCTTGAGTTTCCACATCTCCAATTAAATGATCGAACGAGGTCGACAACTCTTGGATGCCTTTTTTCTTTTCGACCTTCAGTCGGGCGATGTCATCCAATTCATATATTTTTTTCTTATCATTGATTAAATTTGCATTATTTGGTTGTGGTATGTTTCCATTGATAACAGATTCCATGTTTATTTCGGAAGGCGCAAAAATATAATATACCGTAGTTATACAAATGATTGTCATTATAGAAAATACAACCATTTTTTTTAGATTTTTTTTATTAAATTTCATTGCTATTTATTAAAAAGTTAATTTTATCTATCTAAAACTCGCACATCCTTATTTTGTTGAATAATAAAATTTTCAATAATAAAACCTTGCGGATTATTATCCGAACGAACAGAATTAACCAACTTACAATGAGTAATTAAACTTCGTTCAGTAATATTACTTTCACGAATAATTTGTTGCGAGGCATACGTTGTTATGGAATACGGGTACGTATTGAAATCACATAAAATACTATCCACCTGTATCATTTGATGAATATTTCCACTGATAATACGATTGTAATATCCACTTTCCGATAGATCTTTATAATAATTGAACGGACTTTTATCAGCCAAATATAAAGCACGCTCTATGTTACCCTCAATCGCTTTTTTATCTGGAGATAACGTAAAAAATAACTCATGAAATCGCCGAACGTGTTCACGAGCTTCAATAGGTCTGTTTTGTGAGGCATCTTGAGATAATGCCAACATTAGAGATTTACCATTATCTAGCACATAAATCTTTTCTCTTTGTTGTTCTGCAAAATCATAGGCTTTAAAAATACTGAATGCCGTAATTGCAGTACATGAAATAAGATAAATCATCGAAAATAACCGAATTTTATTAAAACTCGATTCTATGTTTTTTAAACTTTTAAATTCCATTTTATTTTTTGTTTATTTTTTAAAACGCTTAATTAATCTGCCGGCAATATTTCCGGTTAATGAACCTATTACACCGCTTGTTACAGCCGCTGTTCGTTGAGTAACATTTGAAATATTTCTGCCCATGCCGCTCATGCCCCCAGCTTGAACAATCCACCCCGAAGCTATGGGAATCGATAAATAACCAATAATTCCAATAATCATAAAAATTACATAAACAGAATTTGACACATCGGGATTAAAATCGGGGTTGTTTTGCATTTCTGAAATATCGTTTTTTAACATCAAAATTTGAATCTGAGCTAAAATTGAACTAAACACATCGGACACAGGCAGCCATATGTAGACATAAATATATCGGGATATCCACTGTAAAATATTATTTTGAAATCCGTCAAAAGCGGAAATGGCAAAAGCAATCGGTCCTAAGATTGTTAACACAATCAAGAAAAAAGTCCTTAGAACATCTACTACCAAACTCACCGCCACAAAAATGCTTTCCAACACTCCACGGAAAAAACTTTGAACCGAGCGTTTCATATTATACATCGCTCGTTCGATGTACATACCTGTCATAACGCCGAGATCCCGCCACCCCATTTGATTAATCATTTGATCAAATACTTCATTATCAACTAAATATGCCGTTTCGGGATTGCGTTTCATAAATTCATATTCCAATTGATCTTTTTGCTTTTGGTATTCTTCTAAACTAAATGTTTGACCGTTTAATAACTTGTTAGTACCCGTCACGACAGGACTTAAAATACTATTAATCGTACCGATAACTATGGTAGGAAAAAAGGTGATACAAAGCAGAATAGCAAACGGGCGCAGTAGGGGAAATACATCTATCGGCTCAGCTCGTGCGAGTTGTTGCCAAACTCGATATGCCAAATAAAATAATCCCCCTAATCCTGCAATCGTTTTTGAAGCGGTTATCATCTCACTACACAAGGGCATCATGTCTTGATATAGTGCTCGTAATATAGCATGTAAGTTATCCATACTTCGATTCTGATATTACCAATATTTTTCTTCGGGTTTTCCGTAAAGATTTAATATACGTTGCGAATCCCCCGATTTTTTAGATCGCAAATACGATATACTAATATTTTTGTTCGTATAGTATTGTGTTAAATTGCGGTATTTCTTCATCGAATAATAGATTTTATCAATAAGATCTAATCGCTCCTTGTCCGTCATAGACATGTTAGTAACCGTAATTACATTTTGCAGTTCATCCAACAAAAGACTGCTTTCAGATAATATATTTGTATAGCCCGTTGCAATCGCCCCCAGTTCCTCAATACTGTAATTTTTGTCATTCATCATTTTTTTAAAATTTTTCGAATAGATATCCGAAATGTCCTTAATCAAATCGTACGTTAATTTGATTTTATGAGCACCCCTCACCACATCAGTTACGTTTTTCAATTGATCATAATATTTCTTTGTTTCTTGAAATAATTTTTCGGTTTCTTGAAAATTTTTAATCATATTTTGGGCTGTGGTAGAAGTTTCTACAATTTCTTGTGTAGAGTTAATAATACTTTGTATTAAATTACTGGGATCACTAACCACCAGTTGTGCATGTAAGATAAAAGGATTGCACAGACCCACCAATACGATGAACGTATTGAAAAAGTTTTTGATTTTCATGTTTTCTAATTTTAAAGGTTATTTTTTCTTAAATTTTCAGCTACCTGCCTGATAGCAAGTTCAAAATTTCCGTTCATTTTTTCTGCAAGTTGCCAAACAGCTAATTTTTCAGTTTCCTCAGTCGTATATGTAAAATATTCTTCTAATGATACTTCTGTGCCGTATACGGCTGATTGCATCCCACCTAAACCAATCCAAACCTCTTTATAAAGACGGTTAGAATCATTAGCGGTATTAATGGATAAAATTTGCGATACTTCTTTGTTGGTTAAACCTAAGATCTCTTGTATGCGTTCGAATGAATTAACATATTTGCGCTGATCGAGAAGGATTTTACAATCTGAATTATTGATAATCGTATCTTTTACAACAGGCGAAGAAATGATATCGTCAATTTCCTGCGTTACTACCACCGCCTCACCGAAAAATTTTCGAATCGTTTTAAATAAATATTTTATATAATCTGCCATTCCTGCCTTAGCTATAGCTTTCCATGCCTCCTCTATTAAAATCATTTTCCTGACCCCTTTTAATCGTCTCATTTTATTAATAAAAGTGTCCATTATGATGATGGTTACTACAGGAAAGAGGATTTTATGATCTTTTATGGCATCAATTTCAAACACAATAAATCGTTTACCAAGCAAATCGATTTCTTTATCTGAATTAAGCAAAAAATCAAATTCACCCCCCTTATAGTAAGGCTCAAGTACTTTTAAAAAATTAATAATGTCAAATTCTTTATCCCGAACATTTTCAGTAACTTGATATACATCACGCACATACTCATAAAATGTATTGAAGCAGGGTCTTATATTTCTGTCGTTTTTGATTAATTCTATGTATTTACTGATAATTTTGGATAATTCAGTTTCCTCCGAGCGTTTGGGCATCTCGTCCTCACGTTTCCACAACGTTAACAATAACGTTTTGAGGGATTCTTTTTTTTCAATATCAAATTGGTAACTTTCATTATAAAACGGGTTAAATGAAATAGGGTTATCTTCGGTATAGGTAAAATATATGCCGTCTATTCCTTGAGTTTTGTAATGAATCAGTTTATTTAATCCTTCATAGGAATTACCCGTATCTACCAGCACGATATGTGCGCCTTGTTCATAATATTGACGTACCATATGATTCGTGAAAAAAGATTTACCCGACCCAGAGGGTCCCAAAACAAATTTATTACGATTCGTAATAATCCCTTTTTTCATGGGCATATCCGAAATATCCAAATGTATCGGCAAACCATTTAATCGATCCGTCATGCGAATACCGAATGCCGAAAGCGAACTTTTATAATTTGTTTCTTGAGAAAATAAACACACCCCTTGTTCAATGAATGTATAAAAACTTTCTTCAAAAGGAAAATCGCCTTCTCCACCGGGTATGCCTGCCCAAAATAACGTTGGTGTGTTTACGGTATTATGTCGAGGAGTGCAACCTAACGAGGCAATTTGTGAACCCACCTCACTTTTAATATTTTTCAATTGCTCCAAAGAACTGCTCCACGCAAAAATATTATAATGCGCTCGAACAGAGGTTAAATTATTACTGTGAGCCTCATTTAAATATTCCTCTATCCATTCGCTGTTGATTTGATTACTTCGGGAGTACCTCGATAATGAATACATATTACGTGCGGTTTGTTCAAAATTCTTTAAATTTTCAGAGGAGTCATCAATAAATATATATTGATTATAGATATGATCACACGCTAACAATAACCCTAAAGGAGCAGCGAAAGAAAGGCGACACTCGCTTTTATCGGTTGACATTTTTTCATGCCTGTAATCCGTATACACCGAACTGGGTAAATCATTTGTTTCCGAAAGGGTATGCAAACACACATGTTTATCACCGATTTTCATGTCTCCTGTTTTCAAGGTTACATCCTGTAAACACGTTGTTTCCTGTTGAGAAAGAGAAAAATATTTTTCAATGATTCCTGCTTTTTCCTCAGTACCCACTATATCGTCATTGGTTAGTCGGGTTAATTGTAGAAAATCACAATCATTAATAATCCGTTCAAACTGTTGTACAGCCTCAACAAATTTTGCAATAGAACCCGATTGAACTTCTGCCGGAATTACAAATTTTCGGGTCAACATATTCACATTACTTTTTTGCGCAGCCCTAATTTTCGATGTTTTAATAATATATACATAACACGTATGTTTTAAATAAGGGCGTTGGTAAAAATGCTTTTCAAAAGATCTGTTTAAAAAGGTGCTGTTTTCTGTTTGATTTTCAATTTGGTATTTTTCATTTTCAAACCAATCTTGTTTATGCACAATTGTATAATTTGGCAATAATCGAATAGCCTTACACCATGTTGCATGTATAATTTCATATTCGGGTGACGTCACCGTAAATACTTCGGGCAATTCCAATTGATAGGCAATTGTGACATCGGCATTTTTGGAGATGATACAATCATTTTCAACCGCAAGAATGGGAAATTTTTGCTCTAATGTGGACGATTTTAATGTGTTTCTCATTTTGTCTTCGTTTTTAAAAGTTCGTGAATTTTTTTACGATTAATAATGTATTTCGGGCGGTACAAGGAAGCCTCCCATTGAAGTAACCCATTTTCTCCAAACTGTTTATTTAGACAAAAAGCGGTAACGGTAGAACTGAGCACCGAAATACTGCCGATTACAATGCAAATCAATGGATCTACTCCTACCATGTATAAAAAAACAAACAGCAAAAATGAACCTAAAATACCTCCGACAAACAGATATAAATACTGCCGTTTCAGCCCTTTAAATTCGGGGGTATTTCCAATACCCCGATTAATAAAATATTCCATCTTTTTAAAGAAAAAATGATCGTAAAATGGTTGCTGCTACAATTAAAAATATACAAGCACCAAACCAACTGGCTGCCGTTTTAGAGGTGTCCTGATCTCCTGATGAGAATTTGGAATATACTTTTACCCCACCTATTAATCCTACCACTGCACCAATGGCATAAATCAATTTGGTTGCAGGGTCAAAATAAGAGGTGACCATATTGGTAGCCTCTACAATTCCTGCCATACCGTTTCCTTGAGCTTTTACAAGATAGATTGAATTTGCTGTTAGAACAGCAAGAAAAAAACTTTTTTTCTTCATAAATTTTTGATTTTACGTTTTGGTTATTAAAAAAGTTAAAAAGAGAAAAAAGGATTTTTAAAGTAGACTGGTGTATTTAGAAAAATGCTTTGATTATAGTAAATGAACTTTGTAAATCCTTTTACATTTTATTCAAATTCAGAAAAAAAGGATTCACAACCCAGAGTAAGTAAGTATAAATTGCTATGATAAAAAAGTAATGTGTGAATCCCTGTAAATTTATTTAAAATCAGAAAAAAAAGGATTCACAGCATAATGCAGATATGTATTAAGGTTGAAAATGTGGCGTGTGAATCCCTGTATATTTATTCAAAATCAGAAAAAAAAGAATTCACCGCTTTCGGTAGGTATTTAAATTTGCTTAGGTATAAAATTGTTGCGTGTGAATTCCTTTATATTTTGTTCAAAAATAGGTATTAAATTTTGAGCTATTACATTTAGATTTAATATGATTTCAATTTGATAATGATTGCATTATATTACTGTTGAGTACTCAATAAATATTCATCAATTAATGAGGAAATCTTCAAAGCATTTTCCTGAGAACTGTGGATTAAGGTTTCGCACAAATCCGTGTCCTCATATTCATATAAAAGTTTACCCGCCTGTAAATTATGAGTTGTTGAATCTCCGAGGGCATTTTGAATAATTTCTAACTCGTGAAATTCCATACCCGTGGCAATTTCCGATTCAGCGTCTAAATCCTCGTCATCAAACCCTAATATAAGATCTTCTTCCAAACGTAAATCAACTTCGTTATCGTCGTTATCGTTAGTTTCCGAAGGAACTTCCACCAACTCGCTAAGATCCATTGAAAAGTTCTCAATTTCTTCCATTTCTTTTTTATTCTCAAGATCCTTATCTTTTTGTTTGGTTAATTCCTGAGCCTGTTTATTCTTTTCATCTACTTCTGATTGGAATGTTTCGTAATCAAAGTTGCTGTTGCCTAGTACAGAAGATACGGATGCTTTTCGAGGGGCATCGTGAGTTTCTTTTTTCTCCTCTTGTTGAGTGAAAAAGAATTTCTTAATTAATTTTAGCAGATCCATTAAAAAATCCCTTTTTGATGTTGATTGTATATTTCTTCGATTTCTTTTCGATACCGTTTGAAATGTTCACTCAACACGTTATCAATATAACTGAATATAGATAATTTACCATTTTTCGGCAATACACTGATTAATTTAATAATCAGCTCGTGATATTCCTTACGTATATAGGTTGTTTTTTGCATTCTACCCACTAAATGAGTATCAACCAAAAATAAATCTTCGTATTTCGATGTATTTATTTTTTCGGAAACCGTTTTTTTAGTCGTTTCGGGAACGTCTGCAACTTCTGAATTTTCTTTTATTGATAATGGATCGCCTTGAAGTGATTTCATCAATGCCTGTTCATCAATAGGGTCTAAATTAATTTTCTTTGCCATATTCTAAAATATTACTGATTTCATTAGCTAACTTGTCAATTTCACTTCCTCTCATCCATGCTCTATCGGCGGGAAGCAGCGTAGAACGGAAAATCATTTTTTTGCCGTCACTCATTTCCTTTCTGAAACGTTTAGAATCGGGAATACGAGTTTGTAACATAGATAATCCTAATTTTTTTATAACGGTAGTATAGGCATCGTACAAATCGCTTTTTTCTCTACCGTCTACCATATTCCAAAACAAAAACATGTTCATGATTCGACTGTTGGTTTTTTTAAATAAATTTTCATGAATCATTTTTGCAAATCCTAACGTACTTTCAAGTACCACTCGATCAGCACTCAATGGGATAAACAAATAATCTAATTGAGAAATAGTTGTAATAACGCCTTTAGTGTTCAATGTGCCCGGCATATCGATAAAAATAATATCGTATTCATTTTCATTCTCTAATAATTCTCGAGCCTTTTTTAGAGCATTTTCGGGGGTGCTTTCCAAAACAGGATAGGCATCCATACTTGATTCCTTAATCATCTGATAATAACATTGCTTGTAATGCTCATTATTTAACAACAATTCCGTGTCTCTTTTTCGCATTTGTACAATACTATGTTGAGGATAATCGCAGTCAATGACCGCAATTTTTTTATTCATTCGGTATTGATAGAAACTAGCTAACAATACCGTAAAAGCTGTTTTTCCTACCCCCCCTTTTTGAGTACAGAAGGAAAGTAACAAAGTTTTTTTACTCATTGTTTTTCATATTTAAGTTAACAATTTTTTATACGATTTTTTGATTTTCAGATAAACTCAAAATTCTTTGGCCAGTTAACTAATACATTAGTTAACTAGCTGTCGAATTATAGGGCTGACTGATGTACCAACTTATTAAATGATTGATCAATTAAGCAAAGAATTAATCGATTAATTCTTTGGCCAGTTAACTAACCCGTTAGTTAACTAGCTGGCGAATCGGCACATTGGATAATCAATTGTCTAATTAATTGACTGATTAAAATCTTGTAAGCAAATCACGTAAAAAATAAACTTTCCTAAAATACACCTTTGAAATTGAGGCTTATTTACTAGCATATGATAACTGGTTAACTTTTAGAATATTAATAAGTCTAAACTACCTTTGCATATCCCTAATTCAATCATTCTGTTAAACTTCAGAGAAGCAACTGGGATATGCGTTATGAAGTGTACTCAAGTACACCGCAAGGTGTGTTTTAAGGCACTGAAAATATTTTCAGTACCGCAAAAACGGAGTTTTTTTACTCCAAAGTCGTAATCAGTAAATCGGAATCAAGTCGTAATCAATACTCACGTAAACAATCAATACTCACGTAAGCAATCATTACTCATACAAGCAATCATTACTCACGTAAGCAATCAATACTTACGTAAACAATTAATCATAATTAATCATTTAATCCATAGTATCTATGAATAAGAATATTTTAAAAAAAGCAGGGCGAAAGCCCAAGATAGATCCCGCAAAAAATCGATATGTATTCTATTTAAATGAAGTAGATAATGCTCGATTTTTAAAACTTTTTGAGCAGTCTGAAATGAATGTAAAATCTCATTTCATAGTAAAATGTTTATTTAACAAACCTATACAGGTTGTACATGTAGACAAAAATTTACATGAATACTACATGAGATTGACCTCATTCTATAGTCAATATCGAGCTGTCGGAGTAAACTATAATCAAATAGTAAAAACGCTCAAATCTAATTTCACGGAAAAAAAAGCACTGGCACTCCTGTATAAATTGGAAAAATTGACAAAAGAATTAGTAGTTATTTCCAACGCAATTTTTGAATTAACCGAAGCATTTAATCAAAAATTATCGTCCCATGATAGCCAACATAAATAAATCATCAAAATTGCTTAATGTACTGATTTACAATCAAAAAAAAGTAGACAAAGGATCTGCAAAAATATTGTTTGTAAATAACATGATTGAACCTAAAAACGGCATCTATTCGGTTGGTTTGTGTCAAAGATCTTTTGAACCTTTTTTAATTGCAAATCAAAAAACAGAATATCCGATTTATCATATTTCGTTAAATCCCCATCCCAAAGACATCTTAACCGATGAGCAATACGAGCAAATTGCGAGAGACTATATGAACCAATTGGGATATGGCGAACAACCCTATATAGTGTATAAGCATGAAGATATTGAACGGCATCATTTACACATTGTAACCACATGCGTTCAAAGTAACGGAAAGCGTATACCCGATCATTATGAAAAATTGCGCTCTAAAAAAATAACGGATGAACTGGAGATGAAATTTAATTTGCATAACAAACAATCCGACCCAGATGTACAAACCTTTAATGATTTTCGCTTAGATACCAAAGGAGATATAAAAAAACAGATTCAACGGATCACGCTATACGTAGTTAAAAATTATAAATTTTCTACTATGGCTCAGTATAGGGCTTTATTGGAAGGTTACGGAATTACGGTTGATGAGGTGAACGGTAATGCAAACGGCAAAGATTATCGGGGATTGGTTTACACGCCTATTAACCGAAGAGGAAAGAAAACAGGACACCCCATTAAAAGCTCAAAAATTCATGCTTTAGTAGGAGCAGACAGCCTACAAAAAAAATTCAAAAAAGACCGAATAAGCTTGAAAAAGCTCGATCCTTCAGATTTGCAACAAACTATATTCAAAGCAATTACAAATTCTAAAGGATCCATTAAAAAATTTAAAAAAATTCTGTCTCAACAAAATATATCATTAATCGTCAGAGTAAATGCCGAAAAAAGAATTTACGGTATTACGTTCATCGATCATGCCAGTAAATGTGTTTTTAACGGTTCTCAACTTTCACGAGAATTATCAGCAAACGCCATTGAAAAAATATTTAATCCTAAAACCAACGAAACCCCTTCATCATTTAATGGCAAGACTTCATCATTTGACGATCAGATAATTTTTGGAAACCTTTTTCCTCTCTTTTCCATATCCTCCAACGGAGCGGATGCAGAAGAAGAAGCATTCATTAATGAGATGAGCAAAAAAAGAAAAAAGAAAAAGAAAAAAAATACGAATCAATAAAAATTTAAAACTATGGCACAAGAAGACGATTTGCGAGGTTTAAGCAAAGTCATGGAATTTATGAGAGCAATAAGCTTATTGTTTATCATTATCCATCTTTATTGGTATAACTATTCAGTTTTGTCCGATCATCATTTGACCTTAAACATTATCGATAAAATTCTGATAAATTTTCAAAAGACATGTGGGCTGTTCTCTCATATTTTATATACTAAATTATTTTGCTTCACGTTCTTAGCACTTTCCTGTATAGGAACTCGTGGAATTAAAGATGAAAAAATCACAACCCAGAAAATAGCAATTTTATTAGTTGTAGGCTGTGTACTATTTTTTCTAAACTTTTTTATACTGGATCTTTCCATGAATCCAAACTGGATAACCATACTGTATGCAATAACTTTACTTAGCGGATATATTTGTATTCTAATTGCAGGATTATGGATGTCCCGAATTTTAAAAGATAAACTTTTGGATGATGTTTTCAATTATGAAAATGAATCATTTGAACAAGAAAGTCGCTTGATTGAAAATGAATATTCAATCAATTTACCAACCCATTATTATTATCAAGGAAAAATGCATAATGGATGGATAAATGTTGTAAATCCGTTTCGGGCAACGATTGTCTTAGGCACTCCTGGTTCGGGTAAATCATTTGCAGTTATTAATAATTTTATTAAACAGCAAATAGCTAAAGGATTTTCCTTGTATCTCTATGATTATAAATTTAATGATTTGTCTATTATTGCCTATAATGCCCTGTTGGCTAATATCGATAAATATTCGGTTATCCCTAAATTTTACGTAATCAATTTCGATAATCCTGCTAACAGCCATAGATGTAATCCAATAGCCCCCGAATTTATGACCGATATATCAGACGCTTATGAATCTGCCTATACAATTATGCTGAATTTAAATAAATCATGGATTCAAAAACAAGGAGATTTTTTCGTTGAATCGCCTATAATTCTTTTGGCTGCTATCATTTGGTATTTAAAAATTTATAACAACGGTAAATATTGCACATTTCCTCACGCCATCGAATTTTTAAATAAAAAATATGCAGATATTTTCACCATTCTAACCTCATACCCCGAATTAGAAAATTATTTAAGTCCATTTATGGATGCATGGGAAGGAGGGGCACAAGATCAATTGCAAGGACAAATTGCATCAGCAAAAATACCCTTATCTCGTATGATTTCACCAGCCCTATACTGGGTGATGACTGGTAATGATTTTACATTGGATATTAACAATCCAAAAGAGCCTAAAATTTTATGCGTGGGTAACAATCCCGACAGGCAAAATATTTATTCTGCTGCCCTCGGTCTGTACAATAGCCGAATTGTTAAATTAATCAATAAAAAGGGACAATTAAAATCTTCTGTAATCATTGATGAATTGCCGACCATTTATTTTAGAGGATTGGATAACCTGATTGCTACCGCCAGAAGTAACAAGGTTGCCGTATGTTTAGGCTTTCAAGATTTTTCGCAATTAATACGAGATTACGGAGATAAAGAAGCTAAAGTAGTAATGAATACGGTTGGTAACATATTCAGTGGGCAAGTGGTAGGCGATACAGCAAAAACGTTATCGGAACGATTCGGTAAAATTTTACAAAAAAGACATTCAATATCCATCAATAGAAATGATGTATCTTCGTCCATATCCACACAATTGGATAGTTTAATCCCTGCTTCCAAAATATCCAATTTAACACAAGGTAATTTTGTAGGGTCGGTATCTGATAATTTCGGAGAAGTTATAAAACAAAAAATTTTCCATTCTGAAATTGTTATCGATATAAAAAGTGTTACACAAGAAATGAAAAATTATCAAGACATACCTACCATTACTAATTTTAAAGATAAAAATAATAACGACAAAATGCAGGAGACCATTTTAATCAATTATCGGCAGATTAAAAAAGATGTTCAATCTATTGTCGATGAAGAATTATCAAGAATTTCCAATGATCCTGATCTAGCACATCTCATAAAAAAATAATAACACCCCTCATTGTTGCCCGTTTATAATCCTTGTCATTTTTTTAAATTTTTATTTTAAATCAATAATCTTTTAACAATATCCCATTTATGGGATATTTTTTTAATGTCTGTTTTTAGGAAGTTTTTTATCAGGAAATCATATATCCCTCTTCACAGAAGGATCTATGTTGAACAAAGGAGTATCCCCCTTTTTCAAGGAGGATAAATATCCGACCTGTCGTAAGACATTCAACATTCATACTTTTATGAGCCGGTCATATTTTCTTCTAAAATAGCATCACAAATATAAATAAATAAAATTGCTTCATGTATATATGTATCTGATTGTGAACTACATGAGGTATTTTTTTGAATTATATCGGATTGTTTATTTGTTCTAAAATGCCGGTAAAAATATCGGATTCCTATAGTTATCTAAATTTATATCAGCTTAAAAGGTTTCTCACTCGCATCAATTCCTCTAAAGAATTTTCAATCACTTTGCTCGTTGAATTTTACTGAATGGCATTAAAAAGCAAGTGTACCCTTCGGCATTCTGCACTTGCTTTTTAACGCTGTTCATTCAGTTGAATTCCTTACAAAGTTGAAAATCATTATAGGAGATTGTTATGAAAACTCGTGAGGAAAAAATCCTTTTATTAGCAGAAAAAATTTTAGAAAAATCTTTACGTAAAAACGCTCTTGATATGTCATGTGCATATGAAGTTGTAAAATATTGTCAATCCGTCATAGGTATAAAAAAATCTGAACACTTTATGGTTCTTTTATTAGATAATAATTTAAAACTTATAACCTCAAAAATCCTTTTTGTCGGTACTATTGATGAAGTTCAAATATATATCCGTGAAATTATCAAACTTGCATTAGATCACAATGCACATTCAGTAATCGTTTCTCATAATCATCCGTCTGGAAATGTACAACCTAGCACGGCAGATATTCAAATTACTTTAAAAATAAAAAGTGCATTGAAATTAATTGATATGGAATTGATAGATCATGTTATAGTATCTGGTAATAAATTTACGTCATTTGCCTTAGAAAAGTTAATATAATTTGTATATCCCCCTTCACAGGGGGATATAATTTAATTTAAAAATGAAAATTAGTTCAGTGAGGTAAGTATATTTTTAGAGAAAGTGATTTCTTTTACTATTACTGTATTGTTTGATTTATTGAGTTCACATAGTAATGAATAATTATCCGTTATCCCAATGATCCGACAATTGATATACGTTCGTATTCGTGTTTTTACAATCTCTCTAACCTGATATTGTAAAATGCGTTCAGTAGGCAATACATCGGTTAACAAATATTCTAATTTTTCAATAAACTCAATAGATTTTAATTTTCCTACAGTAGAATATAATTCATTAGCTATATCCAGAGCATTAACATAAATACTATTTTCAATGAGTTCAACATCAAACAAAATTTTATTATCTTGCAACAACGTTAATATTTTCCTCTAGTTCAATAGTACAATCTCTATTGTTCGTTGGACGAGCCGAAATCTCCGTTTTTAAATTATCCAGAAATTTCAACGCTTCATCGACAGTAATAACCTTTTCGTTTTCTTCAATTTTTTTTGCCATATTCATATAACCTCCTGCTGTGAATTTTCAATATAACAGAACCATTTTTTTTGTAAATCATTTTATCATTTAAACCCGTCTCCGTTCCTATTCACTCCACGATGAGGAAAATGTCCATGCGGTAAATGTTCCATTCTACTGGAAAACATAGAAAAATTCTGACGAGTTCGATCATTTTCATCCTTGCCCAATGATACGGACGCATGCCCACCTATCCAGTTAATCACCTGATCGGGAACTATGTATATTAGATTAAAAGAAGAATGGATTAAATTTAACGCTATAAAAACATAGATTGCCAAATAGGCAATAATGCTGACTATACCAGTTATAGAATCAAATTGAGCATTAGCAATGGCAATCCCGAATAATTGATTTAACAACGTGCCCCCTGCCACAACAATTGCCCCACCAAGAAAAAATCCGATGACCATCAAAATAGGGCGTATCATTACATTTAACAGAAAAATATAACCATGTGTAGTTCTGTGTCCCATGCCCTCGCCGTCATTACTTAAATGCGTGATTGCCCAAAGCGGGGCAGCTATAATGGCTTCTGCTAAATTAACCAGCCAGTTAATAATAGCACCGAACCAAATAATAAATGGAACCATAGGAATATAAATGGATAAGAGCATACCAAAGAAAAAAAGCGAAATAATAGCCGCTGATATAAATGGACCCAGAGCAGCAAAAACACCAGCCAAAATATCACTGACAGACGATACCGCATTAGTTAAACCAGCCAACGAAAAACCACCCGTTACATGTTCAAAAACTCTAACAGCAGTATAGGTACTGATTGCATTTTCTGCCATTACCATAACATAATCGCCTAGGTTTTTCATTTTAATTAACGGGTTGAGTTGCCCTCTATCGGAAGCATTAAAATTTAAATCGATTAATCCGTTAATAATCCGTTGCCCCGGATTTTTAAAAATACTGCCTATTATTTGCCCTGCTTCATTTCCTGTAACCCCTTTAGAATAGTCCCCGTTGGAAGAACTACCCAAAGTTGAAGCATTTTCGGATGATGATTGTTGAGATCTGTAAATCTCCATAACTTCACGATAAATAGAGTTAATAGCAGCATCACCCGTGGAGGAGTTGCCAAAAGCTGTTGCTTTTGCAGCAATGGAATCGGTTAGCTTCGTATTTGCTTGAGCAAACGTTTGATACCATGTACCCAGTGACATCCAACCCGATTTTTTTATCGAATCTGAAATTTTCGACGCTAATTCAGAAATATTGCCTTGTTTATTACCAATTACCGATATAATTTTATTTTCATATTCATGCGCACTCGATTGAATAAACGATGCAGCAACGGGTATCGGAGTATTATTTTTTTTACGTTCCAAAACCGCTTGTACAAATTTTTTTGCAGAATCATTTAAAGATCTTTGCATTTGAAATAATGCCTCTAAATGCGCTCGACGAATATCACCAACACTAATATCGGGAGTCAACCATTGTGTCAAGTTCTCTTGTTCCAAATCAGAGGAAACACTAGCCCCACCACATACGTAACTGGTATTTTTCAATATAAAACCTTTAGACGTTGATTTCTGTTGTATAAAAGATTTTTGAGATACTAACCCCCCTTGTTTTTCTGCCGTTGCAACACCTGTATTAATTGCATGCAAACAAAGATTCATTTCAAATATATCTTGAGCCAGTTCTTGAGTCGACGGCATGATCGGTTTAACTACCATAGATTTTCCGTCATTGAGTGCAGTAATGGCAGCATCCGTACCTAGATTAGCAATACCAACCCCCATGACCGACGCCCCCCATAGCATTAATAATTGCGACAGCGACCAACCGTTTACGGTTGGAACTAAACTCAATAAACCGACTAAAATTCGAATAGGTGACCACAACGTATGTTGCTGTTTTTCAAATAAATTGCCGTCATGTGCAGTAGTGACTAATTTTTTGAACATAATGTACAACGCAAGAAAACCGCCGATGACTAATAAACACGAATTACTTACTTTAAATATTTCGGATAATATCGAATTATTGCCCCCCGATCCGTTGGCTAACGGATTGATTACTACATCTCCAAAAATGGCAATAAGCGCTTCTCTTGATTTATCCGTTGTTCGCATGGCGGCATTCGAAATGTCTTGCATGGAAGTTGCAAACGCATTTTCAGAAAGAAAAATCAATATGTAGGCAAATAAAAAATGGATCTTGTTTATTCTCATTTATTCCACCGCCTTTTTCTGAAATTTCAGCAAAAGAAAAAACCATCGCTTATTTTCATGTATAAAATCGGAAATGCTCCCTTGTTCCTCAAGGGACAACCGTTTAACCTGTAATTGCCATAAACGGAATTGATATTGAAACAGTACGGCAATATTTAATGCTATACACATCAAACCACCCACCACACTACAAATAACCCCGAAAGTATTTTGTAATAAAAAAGAGGTTAATAAACTGACGAAAATAAACAGTAAAAAAATATAAAAACCGCTTAAAATAATATTTTTTTTAGTAATAAAAATTGAAATTAATTGATCACGAGTATACGGACTAGTAGAGAGTACGGCATTAAAACTGTCGTTTTTTGATTCGGAATGACGAATGTTATTTTTAATTTCCTTTGCCATCATACGTATTTCGTTCCAACGATCTTTAGAGTTAAAAGTCTCTTTTTTTATTAATGAAACGGATTTTTTTATCGACGAAAAAGGAAAAAGTACTTTTAGTACAAAATTTAATTTTTTACCCATTAATTGCCACCCATTGCGCCTAGTACGGCGGTGTGTTTAACTTTCAAAAGAGGCTCAAATTCTTGTCTTGCCACACTGGCTAAAATCTGACCCGTCAAAATATTATTTTTTTGGATTTCCTCTTTTATATTCAACATTAACCAATTATTTAACGCCATGATTCGAATTTGTTCACGGATTAAATTATCGTGAGACATTTCTTGTAAATCCGAGTTATACATGACATTTGAATATTTTCTGCCGACCTCAAAACGTTCATATTCACGGGTAGACATTCCAATTTTCTCACCAACATCAGATATCGTTTGTTTGTAATAGGCATGAGCGGAAGGCGATTTGATAGCCTCGTTTACATAGGGTCGTGTAGCAGGATTCGGCATACTGTTCGAAAGCCACGTTTCTTGTGGTTCGGCAGCAGCCGACAAAATAGAATTGAATTGATTCATCAAGCCGATATATTGCGTTCCTGCCATTGAGTCGGCTTCTCCTTTGCTCAATTCATTACCAATAGAACGACGTATAGAATTTTGTGTATACATATGGGCTGCATCAATTTGTTTTTGTGAAAAAGTTAAATCGGCATCTTTGCCATTCTCTCCTGCACCCAGTAGCAAAGTGTCTAAACGTTTATCTGCACCGGGCATAGAAGAAATTTTAGGACATGCAGAACTACCGCCGTAGGCTGAAAAATCAAGCGCATCACAATAGTTAGCATGTATTTTTGCCGCCCTCGCAGAATCGATATCAGAAGATACCGCAGGAGAATTAACCGCCTTTTCTATAGTTTCAGAACTGATTTTTAATCCACCGCCTTGACCTTGTCTCATTCGGCTTTTAAATGAAGTACTGGATTGTGAAATTTGTGTAGCACCACTAGAAGCGGTTTCACCACATATGCTGGACGGTATTTCATGATTTTTTTCGGATTGGTAAACACGCTCATTTTTTTGTTGTATAACCTGAAAATCTTGATTTGACTTTGAGGCAGCTTCAATAGTACTGGCAATTTTACCCCCATTTTGATTTATAGCCCCCCCGATTTGATATAACATTTGGGATAAACTCGCATTTAACGTGGTAATGGAAGTGTTGACAGTAGAACTCATTAAGTTAATGGCAGCCAGTACCGCTGAATCAATCACGGGCATACTGGCATAGGTTGGCATACCCATAAAACATAAACCAATTGAAAAAAATTTAATTAAATTTTTTATCATAAAAACTCCTTACTACTTATTTTTTTGAAACTCATTAATTAGTTTTGTGGCAAGTGTATCAATGACTGAATGCTCGTCTTTGGTATGTTTTTTCAAATATTCGATGTGAGATAGTGCAGAACCCGAAGGGAATCGTTGAGCTAGAATTTTTCGGGCATTATAAGCACCTATAGCTTTATACATACGATTGCGAAGTGCGACATCTTCAAGCGTAGTTGAAAATGCCCACATTTCAATTGAACCAACGGTATTTGTTAATAGTTGGACAACACGACCTAATTTTGTTTTTAAAATGGCTAAAAATGTCCCCCCTGTAGACGTTGGACCCACCGCCTCACGTTGCAAACGCTGTATCGTATGGTTTGATATGTTAAACTTTTCTTTTAGGACTAATTCATCCGAATGATTGCCTCCTCTCATAACGAAAATAGACGTGGCGGAATCCAACAATTCAGACGCATGATCTTTAAGGAATTGCGAGGCGTTGATAATTCGAATGCCCCATTTTCGCCCTTCACGGGCATCCTTGATCATCGTTTGTGAAAATATCTCAATACCAGAAACATTATGCGTTTCATCGTAGGCTAAAATTTTTTTTTCATCCTGAATATTTGCAATTCTTTGCAAATGATAGTTACGATAAATCGGCGGACAAATAGGTAAAATCAATTCATCACGCAAAAAATAGTTTTTGGCTGCCAGTTGACGAGCAAATAAATACATGACCGTTGTACGCAATTTTCCTTCATTGGTTTTATTGCCTATTACGTCATTTATATCTATGGCGACAATACGGGTTTCATTACTGATTTCAAAATGAGTACGACCGCTGAAAACAGCATAATTGGTTGCTGCTGATATAAAACATCGATTCATAAAACTAATCAGATGTTCGCCACTTTCTAATCGTGATTCTCCAAATAATTGTTGAATAGAAGGAGTATTAAGATAGGCACTAAAATCGGAAAGTATCGGCGAAGCTTGACGCTGAGCTATCCCTGCTTCTTTAATTTTGTTGTTTTTAAACAAAATATCGGTTACTTCATACCATGAAAGATTTTCGGAATTTTCAATTTGTAATTCCTCCAATAGCGAATCAATTTCGGGAATTACTTGTTTTTCATACAAATTCGGCGATTTATCGGCTTTTTCCTCATAGGCGATATTCAACAACATTTCACAAATTTGCGGACACCCTTCGGGAATTTTATTAGTTGATGAATGTGTACACAGTAACACCATGAAATCAACTAAAAACTCATGTTCCTTCAACGTGGGATATCTGCAACCCAATTGCGTATCCCACGGATTTACTGCAAATTCGTAACTATTTTGCATACGAATGCAAATAGCTTCATGTTTACGGTTTTCGGGTAATGAATCCCGTATGAGCTGTATTAATCCCGAGGACGAAGGTCCAACGTCAACGATAGTCATTAACGGTAATCTTTTATTACCGGCACTGTGAATAGCAGCCAAATTCATTGAGTTCATAAAAACCGATTTTCCAGAACCAGGAGGGGCAGAAATCAATTCAATCCATGTATCTTGTAATCTACTGGCTAATTCAACAGGAAAAATTTTTCCTTCGGGCGTGCGTAACAGTAAATTACCCCCATTGGTAAATGGAGTGGCAGGACGTTGTAACGGAAACAGTTGTAAAGCATCGCTTAAAGGCGGAATAAGCCTATTAGCAATATTATTGCTTGAAAATGCAGGAACGGTTGCCGACCAAATGGCTAACGGGTCGCCATGCACCCCGTTAACATGGCAGCCACCCCATGCCTGTACCGCTTTTTCAAGAATGCTTACCCTTCGTTTTACCTCATGGTAATTATCTGCCCACGTCGACAAAGTAATTTTCATTTCGCAAATCGATTCATCTTTACTCAATGCGTCCAATGCTTCAAACGATTCACGAATTTCTTTGTTAGACGGCAACATACCCACAAATGATAATAACGTACGCCGAGTTCGCATAGAGGATAAACCACAAGGCGACAAATCAAATTTTACTCGCCAACCCATAGTTTTATCAATGTTATTCAATAAATCTGCAAATAACGTGATTTCCTGTTGCCCTAATTCAATAGATAAATTACCGTGAAAAAGTAACGGCGTTTCTATAATTTCACCGTTAAATTTTAATGGTGTATTACATACCTGATATTTAATTTTAGGCGGTACTAAATCGGAATAATCGTCTTTTTTTTCATTACCGTGCGCAAGCAAACGATCACCCAATAATACAGGTCGGAAATTTTCGGAAGTGCTTTCTCGGCTGATCATCATCCGTAAATGCCGTATGGCATCGCAAGCAGGTATTTTTTTTAAATATATGGCAGAATTACTACCCTCACCACAAAGCTTAAAGTCATCTTCCAAACGACTGATAAATGTATCATGCCTCGATTTTAAGGACATTAAAATCTGTGCAGGATTCTGCCCGTAAGTTAACTTTGGCAAATTCAGCTCTTGTGCCTCTTTAATTTTTTCCTTTATTTCTCGTTTGATTTCATCATTGGAAAATACGGATAAATGGGTATATACCACCAATAAATTTTTTTCGTGTGCAACATAAAGCGAGTTTTTTTCGATTCTGTCCAAAATGATATCTTCCGATTGTAAATCCATCATTTTTGCAGCTTGTAACGCAGGTTCTGAAAGTAATCGTAGTTGTTGATAGGCGCTTTCTGGATCTCGTTCAAATGTGATACTTATACTATGCCCCACACGATTAAAATATCCATTCAATCGTGAATGCAGGTTATTTAAAATAGTAGAAAATTCATTTGCTGAATAAGTTTCAAATGTGCCTTCTATTTCATATACAGTTAGCAATGATTTTAAATTATTTACTAAAATATACGGTTGACTATCTGAATCTCTTGCGATTTCCTCATCTGTCAACGGGATAATGGTGTCTAAATCACAATATTCCGATAAATTTTTTCCAATATAGTTTTTGGAAAGATGTACTAATAAGCTTTCTGCTCCATCGGCTAATTTTTCTAAAAATTTCATTTTTAATCTTCTAATTTATATAGGGTTGGATAATAAAAAATGAGTATAAATTTTATTCCATTCGGAAATCGGGGGGACGTTCAACATCAATTGATCGAATAAATCATAATCCGTGAATACTAAGGCTAATTCACTAAAAACAAATATTCGGTTATTTTTATACTGTTGTTCAACTGAAGTTAACACATCGGCGAAATCATAAGGCGATGAGGTATTAAACGCCTGTTCCGTGTAAACCTTATGAGATACAAGCCAATCGATAACTTTTCGTGCCTCCGATTGTTCTTGCTTATTGCCCGTTTTTAAAACATGGGATATGGTACGTTGTAAATGATTGACCGCCCGACCAGATAATTCGGGCAAATAGGCTATTACTGCCCGATCCTTCATAAGTTCCAAATGCTGCCAATAACGGCACAAAGGATCTATGACCGCTAAATTTTCAATATCATTATGTAGATGATTATCATCCAAATGATGAATTAAATTGTTTTCAGACTGAAAACCGCAATACTGGCAACAAAATTTATCCCGAATCATAACTGTACTTTTTAACATGTCGTCTATTTCGGGATTTTCTTTTTCTGCTCCATTTATTCTATTTTTTGCCGATAGATTTAACGGCATAACTTTTTGTTGAAAATTTTTACCCAGATCTACATGAATATTCATTAATATTATGGAGATAATTATATCTCCATCCTCCTGATTGTTTATTGAATACCTACGGTGTCTTGTGCCATAGTGAGCATGAATGATACGGCTGCCAGAGCTGCACCCCCAACCATTGGAATAAAAATTTGAGCGGCGGTAATTCTGCTTTGTTCGCCTTCCTTGCCTTTTCTCCATAAATTAAACGCACCATAACCAACTCCGGCAAATCCAATCGCCGTGAATATGGTAGATAAACTGTTTTTTACGGAATTGCTTTGTGCTGCTGCCTCTTCTGCCATTCGGGCAAGCCCTTTAGCAGCATGGGCATGAGAGGGAAATAAAAAAGCGAAAAGGGTAATAAATAGTAGTAATGATAAAAATAAAATTCTTTGTTCTAATTGTTCAGTTTTCATATAAATTTCCTTGTTGTTACCAAAAAATACCAAACGATTCACATGCTGCATCAATGATGTGTGTGATTTGTATCAAACAAACACCTCCGAACATATGCGTTAAGCTTTTACCAACTTTATCGCTACCTTGAGAATTTTGCCCTTCTAAAGTAGCTCGTTTTAACAGCATTAAACCTTTAATGAAAAAAACGCCACCAAATGCGCTGGTAAGAGTTAATGTTGAGTTAACCGCTTCGGATAATACTCCGAAATTTTGAGCGGGCTTATATGAAATCGCATTGTAGGAAACTTCACCTTCTCCAACGGATGCCCACATAAAATTGATAAATGTAGGCAGGTTGAACATTAACCCTCCGATCAGTAAAATCGGAATAATGCTTCCGAGCGTAACAGGCGGTTGACCTGCAACCGTATTAGCTTTAATCATCCGCATCAAGGTTTTACCTGTATAAACACAGCCTAAAAGCATTCCTATAGCCCATAGTAATTTCCATAAACTAGCTGAAAATTCACCCGCAAAATTCACCATCATAGTGCCGATATCTGTCACGTTTTTTCCTTTTGTATTAGATAATTAAAAAGTTAAATGCACGAATAACGGGATTTTTTTATAGGTTGAAAGCGTAAAATTTTGAATCAATTTTGAGACATCCTGTAACAGAAACTCTACATTTTCCGTGACGCTCAAAACATTAGTGAAATTTACGGGGTTGTGGGTTGCGGTGCTTGATAAAGAGAAGAAAAGTAAAAGTAAACTAAAAAAATATTTTTTCATTTTTTATTCCTTTTTTCAAATAACAGGAATGAGGTGTGAAAAAGTTAAACTATAAATAAGATCTTAATCATTTTTAAGTGTATCAAGTGAAGTAATAGTAGGGACAACATCGGCTAAAAATCGAATGCCAATAGTTGTATTTTTGGAAATTAATACTTGTTTAACAGGCATTTTAGCTGCATCTTCGCTTAAAACTTTACCTATTTGTTGAGCTATCCCTCCAATAATAGTTCCACCCACGGCACTACTGTTTGGATGTTCGGGATAGGACTGAATTACATTACCGTTCGGTAAAATATTTTGAGAACTCGCTTGTTCATAGAGTTGTCCTGTTTTACCGATACCATTTGCAATGGCAGGAATTATAATTCTGGTAAACCATCGATTATTAACTGAGCCGGATAATGAACTCCTCATAGATTGAGTATCAATGGGTTTTGCTACAATTTCGTACGATTGCCCATTGTATTCCATTGATGTAAATGTCATATCTACCGTATTGGTTAACAGTTTATACCCCATAGCAAAAAGTCGAGCGCCTTTATATTTACCTGTAGGTATATAGACACTGACGATTGAATTTTCATCTGTATCGATGTCCGTTTCCAATATGGCGGGTACTAAAGTAAATGCACTGATAAGCACAGAAGAATTTTTAGCAAACGAATGACCCGTATTTTCACCGACTTTTTGCATCAATGAATTTTTATATTCATCAAAATCATTGGAAACCCTAACGGTACTATGCACGGGTTGTGTGCTCCAACTGGATAAAATTGCCATAGTTTGCTCATTGATCAGCTCGTTTGCAGGAACTTTGACATATTTAGTTTTATAAATGATTGTAGGCGCTGATGTTGGAGGTTCAATCAATATTTCCTCAGATTCAGAGGATTTTTCAACCTTAGCATTTCTATTTGATAATACCGATAAATAGGTGTCACCATCCTCAATTGCCTGTTGTGCATTTAGGTGATTATAGGATTCTAACGTATGGTTATATAATTCATTATCGGTATCAGAAGTATCGAATTCCGTACCTTTATCCGTTAAAGTTATATTTGAATTGAGATCCTTAGCTTTAGTAAGCAGATAAATGAAATAGCCTATCACAACTGAAATAATGATAATGCCGATAATAGCCACGTTTTTATTTTGTTTAATATCAAACTGCAATTTCATGTTATATATCCAATTTTAAAATAATTTTGGAGTTGTAATCGGATAAGGTGATATACGGGGTTAATGGTATTGAATAAACGTTCATTCCATCCGCAGAAGATAAGGTTTGCTTATAACTTGAGAAAATTTTTAAATACGTACGAACATATAACGTATCATTGATTTTCCAAATTTTGATATCACGGGTAGGGGGAGTATTGGAAGTAAATTTTATTTTTTTTGCAGTACTAACCGAAACGCCGTCCAAAATATTTTGCATCGTTTCATCATAAATTGCTATTTTATGATCACCTTCAATTTGAGGAAGGGCATTTGGACCACGCCCGTGAACTCTTACATCTAAGCGGTAATCAACCGTACGTTTTTTATTTTCATCATGACCGAGCTTGATAATCACAGGTGTAGAAAGCCCTTTTAAAAAAACGGTCAAATTAGCGGTTTCTGTATAGCTTTTTGCCGAAACAATTACGCTTGCCGTATCTTTTAACCATTCCACATCAAAAGCATTTGGATCTGAAACACGAGGAGGAGCGGCAATAGTCCATTCAGCACCCGTGGAATCAATAAATACCAATGTACTCATTTCATGCGGTACAGTTTTTAAAACAGGAATTTTAGAGCCTGCCGAAAGATCAACCGAAATGCTTCGAACTTTTGGTATGACAGGGGGACGCCGTGACTTTTCTTGCCTTGTCGCATCAAAAAAATTACGTAACTGACGTATTTCTTCCGGCGTAAAAGGCGAAATCAACATCTTTGCAGTTTCAAAGGCTCTTTCCTCGTTGTCTGTTTCTATTGGATTTGAAGTAATGTAATCATCGGAATTGTATTCGGTATTGGATAAGGCTATATTTTTTTCATTCGCACTCACATGGTTAAGTACGGATAAAGTTAAAATTGCTAAAAAATATTTTATATGTTTCATATTATTCATTTTTTAAATTATAAGGGTTTGGTTACAAGTTGAGATATGGCAATGCCTTTAATTGAATCCAACACACTAATGCGATCAATTTTGACAGTTGCTAACAGTTTTTGAGAGGGAAATTCACTAGATTGACCCACTAAACGAATTTCGATGGGTATTTCAACAATCGAGTAATGAATGCCCCGATCTAGCCCCTGTTTAATTAAAACCCCAGTATTTGCGGTAACTGTCATATTCATTCTTTTACGAGTAATCGTATCTAAAATATTTGAATTTTCTAAAGATTCTAAAAATGAACTGAATCCCTGACGTGTATACTCCGAGCGCACCTGTTCAAGTTGCCCCTGATAGTTCAGAAAATCAATGCTGAACGATTTTATTATGGCATCTCGTGCGAATTGAATTATGTTAGATTGCGATTGGTAGGGTTCTGATAATGGGACTAGCTTAATGATACGCCCGTTATCACTGGCAAAATATTCTCGTTGTGGGTGAATTGCAAACCATACCGTTATACTAACCAACACAACCAGTATGATATTAGTCAATGTAAGGCAAATATTATAGAAAAGAAATGATGTTCCAAATTTTTGCAACATTTTTCTTTCGGTCATGGAATATAAGGTTTGCTCAAATATAGAGGATTGTAATTCTTTATCTGTATTATTCATTGGAATACTTCACATAAAATTCTTAGTACAGGAAAGGAGAAATGTAATGTATAGAAATAGTATTTTGAATTAAATGTGAAGAAAGAAGATACAACTTGCGTATATTATAAAAAAGTTTTTGAATTGTACAGATTATTTTTTATGGTTGAACATAAAGAATTTTATATTATAATTTCATCTTGTGGATAACCATGTGTATTCACTCGTATTTTACCGACATTTTTACTCGTATATCACCGACAGATCGTCGTATATCACCGTCACCCGTATTCGTATATCATCGACAAATCATCTAATAACCTTATATTTTATAATATTTTTTGCTGCTATTGCTTCACTAAGTTTCACCCTTTAACTTAATAATAACAATTAAGAAGATCTTATTAACAAAATTTAAGATGTATAAAAAGCGTTCATGGAAAAATTACCCGTAAAAATTAAAAATGATATCGTTTCTTTGGAATATCCCATTTTTTCACTATCCAAGAATAAATCGTTACTCATCAGAGAATATGTGCATTCAACATCGAACAAAAGAATTAAAATAATCCCTTCTGCTTTTGGTGCTGCAACCATTTTTGACAAAGAGTTGATATTATTTTGTGGGTACAAAATTTTATCTTTAGAACGAAACGGTTATCCCTTTTCTGATAAAATCACCATTGATACGTATGAATTTTTGAATTTTACAGGGCGTTCAACCGGAAATAATTCTTATATACAATTCCATGATACGCTCCGCCGGCTCAAAGGAACTATTTTAGAAACCAATATTGAGAACGGAGGAATACAATACATTCACGGGTTCAGCCTAATAGATGAATACAAAATTTTGAAATCGGGCAAAAATTCAATCTTACGTGTTGAAGTCATCCTATCTCAATGGATCTATAATGCATATCTGACTAAAGAAATTTTAACGTTATCACCCGAATATTTTCAAATTTCAAAACCGCTGGAACGTAGAATTTATGAATTAGCCCGTAAACATTGCGGTAAAAAAGCTATTTGGAAATGCCAACTTAGCATTATCAAAGATAAATGTGCCTCGACCCAAAGCGACCGTCATTTTCGTGCAGAAATTAGAAAAATTATTAAAAATAATAATCTTCCTGATTATAAAATAGCTTTAGATACGCATAGAAACCATGTTGTTTTTATAACTCGTAATACCAAACTATTATCCCATGAGTTGATTAAATCAAAAATCTTAGATTGGTACGGAAACCTTGAAAAATAGAAATTAGATAAATAGAGACTTGAAAAGGCGGTTGGAGTATATTATTATGCCATTGATAATTTAAATGGGTACACATTCGGGTTATCTACTAAAAATATATATATAAATTTATAAAAAAATCAAGTTATTAGATGAAAAGCTCATCTCCAGTTGGAGGAGCCAACTTTTCACTTCATCTCATATCTATACGTCTCTATTTGATTATAAATCAATATTTTATATTTTTTTAGTATACCGCTTATCCATATACATTTATCAATTTTTCTATCAATTTACTATTTTTTCGGGTTTAAATGCGGGTTAGCAAAAATGCTCATTTTTTTCAAATAAAAAGTAAAGCGATACTTTGAGGATCTCTTTCGAGAGCTGCATGATAAGCAGTTGCTTCAGCAACAAAAAACTTTGGCAACCTGTTCGGCATCAAAACCCTTGGTATCTGACAGGTAATAGCATTAGCTCCGCCATAAGCACCAAATATAGACCTTCCTATAAATCCATTTATAAAAAGGCCTCTTTAAATAATCAGTTCTATTTGTAGAAATAATAAACTTATCGAATTCCTTGTTAAATAGGTGATAACTCTTCTATAATCGCTTCCCAATAATAATCTAAACTTTGATAATTATTATTTAATTTATTCATTTTTTGTTCAAAATCATTAAAATAATGTGATCTATTTTCTTTATCATTTTTCCAATTATTTAAAAAAAATTCATAATAATAAATAGAGAATAGAAACTGAAATAATCCTACATTTAATATTGTTTTTTTCTTATTTGAAGGAAAAAATAAATAAACTTGCTTAGTTGTAATACTATATATTATCTTTCTGCTTTCACTATCATCTAAAATCAATTCTTTATTATTTAGATAGTTAATTTCTTTTGTAAATTTAAAGTCTAATTCTGTCGAATTTGGTAAACCGATATTAAATAGTATTTCTGCATCTTCAATATTTAAACTATCTCTTAATTCATTGTTATCGTTTTTTATAATTAAATTATCTTTAAAAAATAATTTGATTTGCTCTAGTTTATTTTTCATTCTTCTCCTTTATTAGTAGGATAAACTGGTTTTCCTGATCTTTTTGAAAAAATCAGTATTCTTTTCAGCCTTTCCAGCTTTTCTAGCTGTTCTGGTTTCTTTTGTTGAAGTTGTAGTTCTCTCTCTTACTATAGGTAGAAAGGGAACTACAACGTAAAAGGCAAAGTATGTTCTAGAAAATTTTTTTATACTGCCGCTTAAATAACCAATAACAATCAGTTTAGAAAACAGCAAGGAAAGATAAATTTCTTCATTTTTAATCTCTTTTATAAACTTCAATGATTTTATTATCCATAAAGTTTGCTGATTACAAATCATATTTTTAATCCTTAATAAACAGGATAAAAATAAAATAGCCTTACGTTTGTTCTCTTTATTTCCTTTGTAACTTCATAAATTTTTCTATTTCTGCAAAATTTTGTAATTATTTCACCATTAACAATGGTTCCACAAATTTGCGTTCGACAAGCTCACCGTCTTTATAGGTTTCTGTGTACAAAAGTTTGCCTTTTTTGCGAGTGGATAAGATGGGTTCATTCAGTTCATTATGTTCTAATTGATGACATTTCCAAATACCAACAGGCAGGCCATTTTTGTATTCCGATTCGAGATAAATATAACCGATACCTAGAGGCGCATATTTACTGACTGTTATCTCTATCCATAGCCCCTCTCGAGTATGGTTTTGAACTAAACCTTCCTCTGTATCATTAAGATCTGTATTTTGAAAAGAACCATTAGTATCATAATAGCGGATGAATTTGCCTTGGGGTGTCAGTTGGTATGTTCTTTTTTCATTAGCAGCACTGTCTGTCTCATCACTGCCAAAATCCCTAATAATTATTTTCCCATTATCATAATAGAAAAATCGATAGTCTCTACCGAGATCATTTCCATATTCGTAAGTAGCTGCTAATTTATCTACAATTTGATCCGAGCTAATAGAGATAATGGATTGAAAAACAAGATGTCTTCCATACTCGCAATGGTTGCATTCTAACTCAAGGTACTCAGTGGTGAGTAGAAACAGATCAAACTGAGGAAAGCCGGCTATTTTTTCTACATGAACTGTAATCTTCAGGTTTAAAATATCGTTGATATTAAATGGGATATCATAGGAATCCTGAACAATTTTCTTTAAATTTTCTTGGGTTAAAGTGATCTTATAGGATTGTTCTGATTGGGACTGCTTATTTAAATTTCTGAGCAATTCATAAAAAGCTTTTTCACTCCCCGAACGTTCATTTTCTGTTTCTGCATGTTGCCAATGTGTGGCAAAAGGATATAAAACATGTTTATCACCAATTGGCGGGCTGGCAAGCGGAGCTTGCATAATTTGGGTAATAAGATCGTCTTTTTTATTTTTATTAATCGGTTGGCTATTCGCCATTTGATTACAACCTATCATCAAGAAGATGATGATAAAGGGTATAACTATCGTTTTCATACTATATTACCCCTTTTTAATTTTAGCCACTTCATCATCTATAAACACCCGATTCACAAGCTCACCGTCTTTATAGGTTTCTGTGTACAAAAGTTTGCCTTTTTTGCGGGTGGATAAGATAGGTTCATTGAGTTCATTATAATGCTGTTCTAATTGATAAAATTTCCAAATATTAACGGGCAAACCATTTTTATATTCGGCTTCTAAGTAAGTATTGTTATGAGTATAACCGTTTGGCTTCATTTCAATCCATAAACCTTCGCGGGTATGGTTTTGAACTAAGCCTTGCTCTTCTTGGTTTTGAAATAGACCATTTTCGTCATAATAGCGGATAAATTTGCCTTGGGAGGAGAGTTGATATGTTTTTATTTCAGAAGCAAAACTATTTATCTCATCACGTTCAAGTTCCCTAATAATTATTTTTTCCTTGTTATAATAGAAAAAACGATAACTTCTGCCTATATCACTTCCAGATTTGTAAGCTACTACCAACTTATCTATAATTTTATCAGCAGAAATAGAAATAATGGTTTGTAGGGTAAATTTAGATTCGTATTCACAAGGATTACATTTTAAATCAAGGGATTCAGTGGTAAGTAGAAACAGATCAAAATGAGGCGAACTAGCTAATTTCTCTACATGAACTTTAATCTCATGTTTTGTAATATCATCAATAATATCAGAATAGATATCATATGGGATATTAAAAACCTGTTTTAAATTTTCAATAGTTAAAGTGATCTTATAGGATTGTTCTGATTGGGACTGCTTATCTAAATTTCCGGCCAATTCATCAAAAGCCTTTTCACTCCCCGAACGTTCATTTTCTGTTTCTGCATGTTGCCAATGTGTGGCAAAAGGATATAAAACATGTTTATCACCAATTGGCGGGCTGGCAAGGGGAGCTTGCATAATTTGGGTAATAAGATCGTCTTTTTTATTTTTATTAATCGGTTGGCTATTCGCTATTTGATTACTCATAAATAAGAGGGTTATACATGCTATTATCAATCTCATTGCCAATATTCCTTGTTTATTTTTTACAATGTTTCCCCGTTCTTTAAAAAAACGCTTGTATAGAATAACGGGTGCAGTATATGAGTGAGGTTTTCAGAATTTATGGAGAGTATATACCTGATTTCAGATAATAGTGAATTTATTTCCGCTTTATTTTAGGTGAATTTTTAATTGATAAGTTACTTTGAATAATAACAATTTTTGCCAAAATATTTTTTATTATCACGCATTTTATGCGCTGCAATCCATAGTATAAAAATCTAAAATTGTTAAATACCATTTATTATCCAGTTGTGTAAGATAAAATATGAAAATATTTTTTTCATCATCCGGTAATGTATCAGGAAAGTTTTCAATGTAAACAACTTTAACTGTTTTAGGGGCTATTTTATCGGCAATGGATTGATATTCCTCCCAAACAGGATTTTTTTCAAATTGATAGTGTTTTAGTTCCCAATGATAATAACCAAGCGCTATTTTTAAAGCCTCAATATTTTTTTCTTTTGAATTGGCATACAGACCTAGTTTAGTGACTTTTTCACTACATGGATCAAATGTAGGATATTGTTCATATTGTATTTTAGGATTGCCAGATATTGAAAACCCTAGCAATTCATCGTCTACCCAAGACGGTATTGTATTTTCAATTATTTTATTATTCGATTTAAATTGTTCAATTCTTCTCATTGTTGGGCTGGTACTTCCATTATATACAATGAAAAGACCTATATCTTTATTAATATATTGGTTAATTTCTTTAAAATTCTTTTTATTAAAAAGGTCAATAAGTTGATAAACCGTAGCATCAAAATGTGGGATTGTTTGAGTCACTGCTGATTGATTTTCTATTTTTTGACTACATGCTATATTAGCCAAAGACAATAGAATCAGTAATAATATTCTCATTTTAAAATTGTTTCCTTTTACTATTAAATCAACCTCTTAAAACTATTTAGAACCATTTTTTCCGCTTTATCAAATACCCAGTGATTATTTTTGAAATGGGATAAATAAGCATCCAGTTTAAACTTAAAATCATCATCAGAATAAATTTTTTTGATGTCTTTGTTTATAAGTTACGATATATCATAATTATCTAATCTTCTTTCGAGTAAATGTTTCTCTATTTCATTACTTAATAATTGTGGTCAATTAACCTGTTTATAAAAAGCAAAAATATATCAAACCCAAAAAAGTAATATGAGGTAAAAATTGCTTTATAGGGTTTTCTCTTTTGTATTTTTATGTTTTAAAAAAAATAATATAAGCAAAACTGAAATATAAAGAATTAAAGGAATCTTATAAATCATATCAATGATATTTTGTCCTATCATTTCATTTTCATCAGAAAACAAAACATAATAACTATTGTGACTTAAATAATTAATATAATTATAATTTTCAGAAAGAGGATTCAATTTTAGCGCCAAAAAGACAGTAGGATCATCCTTGCAAATAAGAATTTGGGTAAAACCTTTAATTAATAGTAATAGTATTATTAAGATCTTTAATAATTTCATTTTGTCATCCATTTATAATCTTATTGGATAGATTGAATTTTGACCTTAATTCGGGGATGTGCTTCATAAATATTACTTTTTCCCTATTCTTTTCTTCCAATAATATAATGATATTCAATATCTACCCAATTATTTTTTACAATATGTCTTTCTTCTCCTTGATTAACTTTTGTACTTAGCTTATTTGCTTAATATTGTTTGAGATAATAGCGTAGCAATAGACGAAAATAACTTATTCCAAAATTGATTTGAATTTTAATGATTTCAGACTTTTCTTCACCCACAAAAATGACCATAAACATGAAAGTAGGTTTCCGAGTGCCATAGAGATAAAAATGCCATTCATTCCCATTTTTTGAACAAAGACTAAATATAGTCCTATAGAAAAAATCATGATCATTCTAATATAAAGGATAATTACCGCAGGTAGGGGTTTTCCTGTCGCTTGAAAGAATGATGCGATTATCCACGTTATTGCCATAAAACAAAAGGTAAATGACACGATTAGCACTTGTTTTGTGGCAAGATCAATCACTTCTGGTATTGAAGTAAATATTGAAAATAACCAAGGAGAAAGTAATACATACACTGCTGCAATGAAGCTACATAGTATCATTATTGCCCTTAAGCTTAGATTAAAAGCTTCTTTAATCCGATCAAGTTGATTACGTCCATAATTTTGCGAAATAAAGACCATCATTGCACCAGCAATAGCAATCATCGGAATAACTAAAATCTGATCAATTCTCCCAACCAATGTCCATGCATTCATTGCATTTTCATCAAAGGTATTGGTAATAATTTTATTGTAGGCAACGATAATGATATAAGTTGAGGCTGTCATTAAAAACTGAGGCAATCCAATCCGTATGATTTCTCTGGCAATTTTTCCGTTAAAGTGAGTAAAGTTAAATGTTAACGGAATTCTTGATTTTCCCTTGTGTATAAAGCGGATTAAATAGGTAAAAGCCATAAATAACGATATTGTTGTGGCTACACCTGCACCAGCCACCCCCATATCGAGTACAAATATCAATATCGGATCAAGTATGATATTGAGCGTTACCATAATCATAAATGATATTGCAGTAACATATGTCAGGCCTTCGCCAATAAGAATACCGCCATAAACCTGTAATAATATTATGAACAGTAAACCTGGGGCTAATGAATATAAAAACTGTAGGCTATAGACTGTTGCTTCAAGGCTTAATTTATCACCTGATAATAAATTAATAATTTGTGGGCCAAAAGCATAACACATAATCATAAATGGCACGGTTAGCAGTAAAGCTATGACGACACCTGTAACACCCAGATTTTGACAATGATTAAATCGTTTTTCACCGATCAATCGCCCCGTTGTGGTACTGAGTCCAACGGCTAAACCTGAAGCGATAGCTTCAAAGACAAAAAATAGTGGAAATAAAAGACCGGTTCCCGCCAACGGGGCTGAAGAAGTAGGATTGATCAATGAAATAAAATAGGTATTGATTATTAAGTAAGCATAATTTAATAAGTGACCAATGAGAATGGGAATCCCTATTTTTATAATTATTGTCATGATTGGACCTTCAAACATGCCTTTTTGCAATTTTTCTTGAAAATTTGACATAGATTTCTCTTTAAGTTTATTTTTTAAATAATGATGTTATTTTTCTCTAGCGCAAAAAAGCTTCTAATCGACATTTTATCGAGAGCAAAATATCCATTATATTTTTCACTTTATAGTACCTGCCCGAACAGCACCTATCCCAACCTAAAACGTTTTGTTAGACAGTTCATGGCGGTAAAACCTTCTTGCCTTTTGGTGGAATGAATCGCAGAAGGGATATTTTATTTACGACGAAAAAATTAACTGTCTGTTATCGATGGAATGATATAATCCGCCATGAGTTCCCACCTGTCGATTATCATCTTGTCGACTTTCGATACGATTGCCACTATCAGATCCTTTTCGGGAACACAATAGAGATAAGTTCCGCCTATGCCTGCCGCAAGAAAAGTGTTAATCCCCTTATCTTCTCTAAGCCACCACATATAGCCACAATCTTCCGTATGCTGTTTTAGCGATTCAGTTATCCAGTTTTCTGAAATGATCGGCTTATCATTGCATTGGCCTTTATTCAAATACAAATATCCCAAACGAAGCATATCCCGCAGAGTTAAAGACAGCCCCCAGCCTCCGGTATTGATATTTTGAGGATCTTTTATCCAACCGGTAATATTTTCACCATAGACCTCTTCTTTAGAAAAGGATTTCATCTGCTGGTCAACGATCTCTTTCACTCCTAAATGGCTGAATAATGATTTATTGGCAAATTCTCGGGTTGATAGCCCCGTACTCCGCGTAATAATCGCTGAAAGAAGGTGGGCATTAGACATATTGAATTGAAACTCCCCAAGCAGGCCTTTTTGTCCCAACATTTCAAGCATAAACATCGTCCAATTCTTTTGCCTTCTCAACCTATCTAATGGCTCACTCTTTTTCCAAGAATAGGGTGCAGTCATGGTTAGTAAATGTTTGATTGTCAGATGTCGCTTTAACATATCACTGGCTTTGGATTCCGCTTCTGGAAAGAAATCCAGTATTGGTTGATCGGCGCTTTTTATATATCCTTTATCAATGGCTATTCCCACTAAAGCGGAAGTAACGCTTTGTGTTACTGAAGTGAGATGATGAGTATTTTCAGCATGGTAACCTTTGAAATATTTTTCAAACACAATGCTGCCTTTTCGCAAAATTGCGATTCCTTTAATAATGCCTAGTTGAAAATTCAAGGCGACATCCAGCTCTCTCAATTTATCTGGATTCATATCCACCGATTCTGCATCAATGGTTTCTAATTCTTTTATATTAGCCATAATCAAGTATCCACTTTTTAAGTCGTAGGAGTTAAATATTTTCCGATTAGTGATTTTGGATTTTTCACCAAGTCTTTAGGGGTTCCTTCGGCAATGATTTCACCACCTTTTAATCCTCCTTCAGGACCAAGTTCCACAATCCAATCACACGATTCAAGAACTTCATGATTATGCTCAACAACAATCACAGAGTTTCCGCTTTTGATTAATTCATCCAACAGTTTTATTAGCTGAGCTGTATCATAAAGACTTAAACCAGTAGTGGGTTCATCCATGATATACAAGATATGACCTTTTCGTTGCCGTCCTAATTCCTTCGCGAGTTTTAGTCTTTGGGTTTCTCCTCCGCTCATTGTTGAAGTGGGTTGCCCAAGCTTTATATATCCCATACCAATCCGTTCCATTATCTGTAACGGACGAACGATGAAATCATTATCACTAAATAGGGCTATCGCTTCAGAAATCTGCATATCAAGAATTTCTGAAATATTTTTCCCTTTATACATAACAGTTAAAACTTCATTGTTATATCTTTTACCTTTACATTTTTCGCACGTTGCGTACATTTTTAAGCTACCCTCAGGAAAAATAGCTTTACGTCCACTACCATTACACTCTCGGCAAGCGCCCTCGGAATTGAAGGAAAAGTGTCCAGCCGTTAAATTTAATCGTTTTGCTTCGGGTTGTTCTGCAAATAATCTGCGTATCTTGTCCCATATTTTGGTAAAAGTGATAGGATTCGAATTTATATTTCTTCCTATTGGTGCCTGCGATACTTCAGCAAAGCCAGAAATATTTTCTGCGCCATCAAGCCTTTCGGCTATTGTTTCGATTAACAGTGATTCTTCTTCAAGATCTATTTCTTCTCCATTGGTATTGTTCTTATTGGCGTCTAAGCGAAAATAACTTTTTAACAGGGGCGTAAGCGTGTTCGATATCAAGGAGCTTTTACCACTTCCAGAAACGCCCGAAACCCCAATAAGAACGCCTAATGGAAATGCGATTGAAATATCTTTTAAATTGTTGGTTTTGGCGTGTCGAATGACTAAACGGGGAATAGCAGAATCATCGATATTTTGTTTTAACATCCTTACCGGCATTTTTGCTTTGCCGGAAAGATATTGTCCTGTCAATGATTTATCGCATTTTAACAGACCAGCATAATCACCTTCATAAATCACTTCCCCGCCTTCAATTCTCGCTTTTGGGCCAATATCAATGATATGTTCAGCTATTTCTATCGTACTTCTGTCATGTTCCACAACAATAACCGTGTTGCCCAAATCTTTAAGCGCTTTTATAGATTGTAAAAGTTCAAGTTTTTCTGATTCATGTAGTCCGACTGTGGGTTCATCAAGAATATAGATAAGTGACTCAAGTTTGGATTCCAAATGCGAGTTAAGGAAGAGTCGTTGTATTTCCCCGCCACTCAGTGAGGACATTTCTCTATAAAGTGATAAATGCCCTAAACGAGAAGCAATTAATGATTTTGTCTTGCTCAAAATATCGTTAAGAAGATTTTTCCCAAATTGCGTTATTTCGTTTAGTTCTAATGCCGATTCAAAAAACGTTTTAGCCTCGTCTAAAGTCATTTTGCCGACTTGACCAATATGTTTATCATTAATTAATATGTTGCGAGCTTCTTCACCTATGCGATATCCATGACATTCCGAGCAGAGGGTTATTTCGTACAGACCATTTAAATATTCGCCTCTTTTGTGTTTAGCTTGCAAAATTCTTGATAAGCAGAAGCTTTGATTTGCACTGTTATTGCTGACATAATGCCCGTTTACCACTTCTTCTTTTATTTCATCCGGTATTTCTAAATAAGGCTGATCCATATAGCCTTTGAAATTCCTTTCCAAGACGCGAAGTATACCGGGGGTTACCCCGATAAAATTAAATAACTCTCGAACGGTGGGATTTTTATTTGCAATAAGCTTTTCCATATTAATGTGATAATATGCGCCTCTGCCAGCGCATTTCATACACATTCCGTTAGGGTTATTATAGGAAAAATAGCCTAATTCAAGGCGCTCTTCCTCATGTCCACACTTAGCGCAGACCTTATCTTGTCCAATAGTTTCGTTGCACTCTGAACATTTAACCCGCCCTTCACTTGAATACAGTAGGGCAAGAAGGTTGAATATGTTTGTTTTTGAACCGACTGTTGATCTTGGGTTATTCTGACGTACAACGCTTTGCTTAACTGCAATTGTCGGGCCGATACCCTCTATGCTTGCAAATTTTCTCTCATTTTCAAGTCCCGGAAAGATTCCTAATGATTGAAGATACCCTTTACGTCCTTCTTCAAACACAATATCAAACATCAGACTAGACTTTCCTGATCCACTTATACCGGTAGCAACGGTTAATTTGTTTTTGGGAATAGTAATATCAACGTCTTTAAGATTGTGAATGCGAGCTCCTGTTATTTTTATACTTTTCATCTAATCAAACCTTGTCTTTTTAATTAAGAAATTCCAACTAATTTATTTATCGTTAAGATTAACCTATTGAGGAAATATAGAGCATTATTTTTTATTAGTGAAATGAAATATCTATATTTTTTAAAATTTATTGACAAAATTGAAATTTTGTGCATTGGTTGTATTTTACCGACATTTGGTTAACTATATTGTTTATTTAAAAAACAGTTCAAATTTTTTAAGAGGCCTTAATGAGGTTTTTTGAGAGAATTGTTTTAATTAACTAATTTTAGATAGTCAGGCTAGTTTAATGAGTCTATAATTTCGCCACAAATCACATTATTAAATTGAGAAATTATGAAATTGAACATAAGGATTGTTGCTTTAATTGCAACATTTAGCTTCCCCTGTTTTGCAAATGAACATACCACTCATTGGGGATATGATGGGCAAGAAAAGCCTGAAAATTGGGGAAAGCTTTCACCGGAATATTCAACTTGTGAAAATGGCAAGAATCAATCGCCAATCAATATTGAACATGCACTTAAAACAAATCATCCTGAGCTTAGTCTTATTTTCAATTCTGCTAAGCAAGAAATGGTTAATAATGGGCACACTATCCAAATCAATGTATCGGGTGAAAATAGTTTAACGTTGGATGATGAGGCTTTTACATTGCAGCAATTCCACTTTCATACGCCTAGCGAAAATGAAATTAACGGTAAGCATTATCCGATGGAGGCGCATTTTGTTTATAAAAATCAAAATGGCGATTTAGCGGTAATGGCGTTAATGTTCAATGAAGGTAAAACTAATTTAGAATTAGAAAAAGCATGGCATCAAATGCCAACAGCGGTGAATAAAAGCCTGATATTAGATAATGCTATTGATATTAAAGCGTTATTACCCAATGTATTGGACTACTACCGCTTTAGTGGTTCACTGACTACGCCACCTTGTACAGAAGGGGTAAGGTGGATTGTGTTAGAACACGAAAGTTATGCATCAAAAGCACAAATCGAAAAATTTCACTCAATTATGCAACATGATAATAACCGCCCAATTCAACCGTTGAATGGACGAATCATTGTTGATTAATTAATTTGACAATGGGATTAGTTTCTCTGAGTTAATAGTTATTTATCAGAATATTTTTTATTTTAATTACTTTACAAATTAAAATCATTTTAATTACATAAAAATTACATTTAACTAATTAATTTTACATTGTTTTTTTGTGTGCTGTTTATATTAATCAATAAAGATATAAAAAATATTAATATCTATCTGATTGCATGTGAAATTTTTATGTTTTAGAATGTTTTTGCCATGAATGGCATGAATAAGATTATTAGGAAATAAATATGAAAAAAACAGTAATAGCATTATCGACGTTGGCTTGTTTATCAAGTTTTGCAAACGCTCAAAATAGTGGTTTCTATCTTGGTGGTCAACTAGGTGATAGTATTTTTAAAGTAAATAGTATGAAAGATACTTTTTATGATGATGAAAAAAGTTTAAATATCAACATGGGTTCAATGAATAAAAGTAAATTTGCTGGTGCATTGAATCTTGGGTATAATTTCAAATCTGCTTTTGATATCCCTGTACGTGCTGAAATTTCATTTACTCTACGTGGTGATTCAAATAAGACAAAACATGAAAGTGAAATCGATGAAGATGATGACACCATTCATACTACCAATAAAGTAAAAGCTAAAATGAACACGTTAATGTTCAATGCATATTATGATATTGATACTAAAACATCATTTACTCCTTTTGTTGGTGCTGGATTGGGGGTTGCCTTTACTAAATTGAAACGCGATTATCGTGATTGGGTGAATGATGATTATGATGATGATTATCGTGATCGTTTTTCGAAAAACAAAACTAAATTTGCTTGGAGTTTAGCGGCAGGTGTTGGCTATAAAATTACAGATAATTTAGATTTTGATTTTAGTGCTCGTTATTTGGATGCTGGTAAAGTAAAATTTAAAGCTCATAGAGAAGATTACGATATTAAATCAACGGCTAAATTCACTTCAGTTGATTTATTAGCTGGTATTCGTTATACCTTCTAATCATTGTTTATCAAGTTAACAAGGGCGAAAGCCCTTTTTAATGAATAACACCATTATAAAATATCCCGGCGATTTATCTATTTCAAAAAAGCCGTTTATAAAAATTCTTATAAAACTAAATAAACTATAATACCCAAAGTAAGAGCCCATCCGTTGCAGAGGCAACAAACAAATAATGATTGATGCGTTTATAAATTTCCCAGAAAGTCTAGAAAATATCGGCATCATCCACATGTTTTTAATTATCTTAAAAAAGTTAAATATTTCAGCGTATAAGGATGATAACCGATATTTTGTTTATCTTTAGTGAGGTAAATTAACTCGGTTATTTAGATGAAAAACTTATTGAGGTGAATAATCAGCACCAAAATAATGAATACTAATTTCTGATAATTTTCCATTATTGATGATCTTTTGGATGCCTTGATTAATATCTTTGGTTAATTGTTCACCTTTCTTTCCTTTGCTGATCAGTAAGTAACTATAGGGAGAAGCAATACGTTCAGCATCTTCGTTGCTTAAATCGATACTTTTTAGTTTTAAGTTATGTTCGCTGATATATTGCGACAGCATGACTTTATCAATTAACTGGAAATCATATTGTCCTGTTTCAACATGCTGTAACACTGGTAGTAAGTCTGCTTCACTGTAAATGATGTTGACGGGGTTATCGGGATGTTGTTCATTATATAACTCTAACGCTGTAGCATAATTAAGCCCCGGTGAAACTTCAGTCGATTTGCCTTTTAAATCACTAAAACGGTTAATATTGTCATTATTTTCAGCTACTGCTATTACATATTGGTTCATGAAAATTGGCGAAGAATAAAAATATTTTTCTTTGCGTTTTTCATTCATCGCATAATTATTGGCACCGACTTGATAACGCTGAGAGTCAAGTCCTGCTAAAACCGAAGGAAACTCGGTAACTTCAAAGTTGATTTCATATTGTGGTAATTGGGCAAATACCGCTTTGACCACCTCAATATCGTAGCCAATTAATTCTCCTTTATCATTTACCGTCGTAAAAGGGCTAGGTGCACCAGAGGTAGCAATAGTAATTTTTTCCTTTTGGATTGTTGGTGAGTTTTCCTTGGCGTTATCACAGCCAGATAACAAAACAGTTAAAGTTAGTACACTTAAAGCTGAAATAAAATAATTAGTGGGGATATTCATAATGCTACTCTCCTTTTTTTACGGAATAAAGCTAAAACAGTTTTAGATAAAACCCATATTTCTCATTTCTGTTCGATGATCGACCTGATAACGAGCCATTCCCGTTTTCATTAAATCGAACCCCAAATTTTTATAAAATTCGATGGTTTGGGGATGAGTATAAAGAATGATATTGCAGTGTTTGACCTGTTCTACCAGTTTTTCCACAATTAACCGTCCAAATTGCTGACCATGTAAATGGTTTGCCAGCGCAATGTTATAAATGGCTGCCTGACAAATACCATCTGATAGTGTGCGCCCCACACCCACTACTCGTTTTTTTTCCAGTAAAAAAACGACGCCATAACTCTGTTTAAAGACTTGTTCTTGGGTTTTTGCATCAAGCGAACTGAGTCCATAAAAGGCAAGTAAGTCAGCGACATCTTGCCAGTTAATATTTAGACAATGTTGTTGTAAAACAATACTCATTACGACCTCTTCTATTCATCAGATTTCATAATCCATTTGCATGGTATTGTAATAGCGTGTTAAAAAATCACGGGTTCTTTGCTGAGTTGGATTGGTAAAAACTTGTTTGGGTGTGCCATCTTCTATTATTTTTCCTTTATCCAAGAAAAAGACTCGGGTTGCGATTTCGTGTACAAAACTCATTTCGTGAGAGACGAGTAGCATCGTTATACCTGACTTTGCTGCTAATTTTATCGTAGCTAACACTTCTCCGACTAATTCAGGATCTAAGGCGGAAGTGGGTTCATCAAGTAATAATACTTTTGGATCCATGGCTAATGCTCTGGCGATGGCAACGCGTTGTTGTTGTCCTCCAGATAGCTGTTTGGGGTAATGATAGATACGTTCACCCAGTCCAACTTCAACTAATTTGTCATAAGCTATTTGTTGTGCTTTATCTTTCGGATATTTTTTTACAACAACTAATCCTTCCATCACATTTTCTAATGCATTTTTTTGTTGGAATAAATTAAATTGTTGGAATACCATTGCAGTTTGTTGGCGAAATTTAACTAATTGCGATCGCTTTACACGGCTGACATCCAACTCAATATCATCAATGCTAATTTTACCGAATTGCGGTCTTTCTAATAAATTTAAGCATCGTAACAATGTTGATTTGCCTGCTCCTGACGCACCGATAATTGCCACAATATCATGAGGTTTAATGTGAAAATTAAGATTATTGAGTATTGAATTATCTTGAAAAGATAAAGTTAAATTTTGCACATTTATCATAATAGCTTCCCTCGTCGATAACTTGGCGTATTCACCGTGTCAGATATCGTAAGGCGCTTTTCCAAATATCTTACGATTAATTCAATAATGATGGTTAATGCCCAGTAGATGAGTGCCAATGAAATATAGACTTCAAAATAGCGATAACTATGTCCAGCTAAGGTTTTACCTCTGCCCGTCATTTCAGTTACAGAACAAACGAAGGCGAGGGAGGTGCCCTTAAGTAAGCCTATTAGTGCGTTACCAAGATTGGGTAGGGCGACAATAAAGGCTTCCGGAATGATGATTCGACGTAATAACTGGCTATAGGTCATCCCAAGGGACTGTGCTGCTTCAATTTGTCCTTTATTTACCGATTGTAATGCGGCACGTATTGTTTCTGAATTATATGCCGCTTCATTAAAGGAAAACGCAATCAAAACAAATAGCATTGGTGGAACACTGTTAACATTAAAATCGGTATGATAATAATGATTGATATAACGTAAGATAATAGGAATACCATAGAAGCTTAAATAGAGTTGCACTATCAATGGCGTTCCTCTAATAAATGAAACAAATATCATCGCCATCTGAGAAAAAACAGGTATCTTGTTCATTTTAATGATAGCGATGATGAGTCCTAACATTACCCCCAGTAACATTGAAAAAAAGGTAATAAACAATGTGACCGGCAAATAAGCAAGTAATGTCGGAATTTGGCTGAAAATCAATCCAATATCTACTATATTTGGCATTCGTATTATCCCAATAATTAGTGACTTGTATTAAACCGTTTATCTCGATTATGGGGAGTATGCCAATTGCTAACATCAGGGCCTAAAGGCAAAATATCATAAGGATTATGCGAATTATTACTCAAAAAATAGCCCTTTTTTATTGCTTCAAAATCGGTGGTTTCACCAAAAGCCGGGATTTGATACAGATCTCTGGCATAAGCCCATAAATTAGGAAAATCAATAATTCGATTACGGTTAGTTTTGAATGCAGAATAATAGGCAACATCAAAGCGCGCTAATGTGACATACAGACGAATATCGGAATCAGTAATATTATCACCAAATAGATAGCGTGATTTGTCTAAACGTTGTTCCAGTTTATCTAATTGATTGAATACAAGATGATAAGCTTCTTCGTAAGCCTTTTGTGAGCGTGCAAACCCTGCCTTATAAACGCCATTATTCACTTCATGAAAAATCACATGATTAAGTTCATCAATCTCCTTACGTAAATGTTGAGGATACAGATCAGGCGCACCTGATTTATGAAAGGGTTTAAAAACGGTTTCCCAATAGTAAGTTAAATTAAAATAGTCATTGTTAACCACTTTGCCGGTTTTCACATCCACTATGGTTGGTACGGTTGCTCGACCATGGTAAGTGGGATCTGTCGAGGCATAAATTTCGGGTAAATAACGAATACCGAGCACCGGATCGACACCCTTGGGATCAAGCGAAAACTCCCAACCATGGCTGGTACGAACGGGTGATACTTTACCAACACTGATCACATGCTCTAATCCCAATAACTTAATCGCTATCATCTGGCGGTGTGCCCAAGGACAAATTGCCGCCCAAATCAAACGATAACGACCCGATTCAACCGGTAGCATGCCTGGCTCGTTGCCAAAGGGAGTATCAAATCGATTAGATTGACGAACAAAAGCGCCATCTTGGTTAATTTCATTATTTTCGGTAGTAACTACCTTTCCTATTGCTATAGACATATGCTTACTCCTCTTATTTGATACGGCAGAATCAATCCTGTTTCATGATTGGATGAATTCAATCTAGCATCAAATATTTAGGGGATAAAATAACAAATAAGCATATTTATATAATTATCAATTATATGAATAGTTGGCTTTAGTGGTACTTAGCTAATGTTTGGAAAATAGGGCTATTTTCCTAATCGTTTATACAGTCTTTCTGGGCGCCCGATTTTTCCATGGTTAAGTTCAACAGTTAATAATTTTGTTTGAACACAATGTTCTAAATATCGTCTGGCGGTCGTTTTACTGATTTGGGCATTTTCGACTATATCATCTACGGTTAATGGTTTGTCTGTTTTCATAAACAAATCCTTAACTTTTTGTAAGGTGATTTCTTCTATCCCTTTTGAGTGACGATTAATACCAACAAAATCTTTCGTTTGTAAATTAAAAAGCTCATCAATTCTTCGTTGATTGACATGTTTTTGTAGGCTTTGTCGATATAAGAACAGCTCAAAACGTTCTAACGAATGTTTTAAACGTTGATAGGACAGCGGTTTTATTAAATAATCAAATGCCCCCAAGCGAATTGCTTTACTACAGGTATCCATATCACTAGCCGCAGTGATGAAAATAACATAACAATCAAGATGATTATTAATGATATATTCAAAAAGATCGATACCTTTACCATCTGGTAAATAGTTATCTAATAAAATTAAAGTTGGTTTTAATTTATCGATCATTATTTTTGCTTCAGCTAAATTGGAGGCAATACCGATAACTTTTACTTTGGTATCACGTTGAATGAAATCAGCATTTAGCTCCGCTAAAATCGGCTCATCTTCAACAATGAGTGCTTTAATCATATCATCTTTTACTTTATTCATACTTTCTTATCCCTCATGTTATTTGGGTATAAAAACCGAAAAAATTGCACCGTAAGGTTCATTATCTTCAAATGTAATATAGCCATTAGCTTTCTTTATATAAGTTAAAACGAGATGTAATCCTATGCCATGATCCTTAGCATTTTGTGATGTCACGCCAGGTTTGAAAATGGAGTCACGAATCTTTTCATCTATACCGCAACCTTGATCGCTAACTTCCAAAACAATTTCATCCGTCGCATCGCTGAGATATAACGAAATCGTTTTATCTCCACGATCGTTTTTCAAACTGGCATTGAATGCGTTATCAAGTAAATTACCTAAAATAGACATAAATTCTGTTTCGGTAATTGAATCGGGTAATGCATTTAACTGGCATGCAGGATCGAAAACCAGCTTTAAACCAATTTCATGTGATTTTGAATATTTACCTATTAGCAGACCACATACAGCAGGTACTTTAAAATGTTCAGTAATAAAATCTAATTTAGCTTGATTATCGGCTGAGTGCAGCGCAATAAAAGACTCTGCTTCTTGGTAACGCTTCATATAAATCAAGCCAGATAATGTTGCCATCCAATTAAGATGCTCATGTCTTAATGTGCGCAAATTATCCACATATTGATTAACTTGAGTTAATTGCATGCTTAATAAGTTGATATCATTGTAGTTACGGAAAGTAATAACCCAACCTTTAATCTTATTATCAACCAAAATTCGTACTCGATTAGCAATAACAATAATATTATTAAAATAACAAATATGATCATGTATATCTTGGATCTGATTATCATTTCCACATATAAATTCTGTTGATTCAATAAAATCCCATAAAGGTTGGTGAATCAATTCATTATCATTGACTTTAATTTTTAACATTGATCTTGCAGATTGATTGATATTCATAATTTTATAATCAAGATCAATAGCAATGACGCCCTCAAAAATGGATTCCATAATTGATTTCTGACTTTTTACCAGTAATGCAATATCTTTTGGCTCCAAATTAAACATCTGTCTTTTGATTGCCTTAGAAAAACAAAAAGAAAAGATAAACAAAGCTAAAAATAGTAATGAACAAAAAAGGATAAAAGGTATTACTTGCTTGATATGTAATGCATAAATATCATCAATCATATAACCAATTGAGACTATTCCAATGATTTTACCTTGATCGACTATTGGTGCTTTGCCTCTTAATGCTAACCCAAGTGAACCTTCACTAATGGTAACACTACTATTGCCATTAAGTACTTGTTGATTATCGTCACCAATCATGGGTGAAAATAGCGCATTATTGGCAGTATGAAAAAGTCGATGGGCATTTTCATCACCAATAACTATATAACTTGCATCACTTTGTTGAAAAATATCAATTACTAAATCGGCTATTTTATTTGTATCCTTTTCTTTAACATATTGTATCAAACTCGGAACTACAGCTAACTCTCTTGCTTGAACTTGCGCTTTTTCACCTAAACTGCGATATAGATTCGTTTCTGTTGTCTTCCAAATATAACTTTGTAATAGAGTTAATATAATCAATGAAAAGATCAAAAGAGATAAAAATAATTTCGTAGTAAATGATAATTGAATCTTCTTTCGCATTTTTACATTTACTTTTCAAATTAAAGTAAAGGTGAGTGTAACACAGCATAAAAAAACTTTGAGCCATTAAAACCATAAAAACCACAGTTAAAGTATGATTTATATCACAAAAATGAGATTCATATTTTGTCACTATACGCGCCAATTAACTCGAACAAATCAAATCATTTTGGAGAAAAAATACATATGGTGGATTTCAATTCAATTGGAAAAACGCATAATCAAGAAGAATCAACGAGTAAGCCTGTCGAGCAGAAATTACAAGGATGGCCTTATAATTGGTGGCGACTCATGGACAATTATAAAATTGGTGTAATTCCACTTCCATTATTTATTATTGCTGGTATTCTTATTTTCACCGAAGTGTTAGTAACAGGTAAGTTACCGAGTGAAATCGTTGTTATGGTTGTCACTTGTGCATTTTTTGGCTTTTTGTGTGGTGAAATTGGTAAACGTCTACCGATCGTTGGTAAAATGGGTGCAGCAGCAATCTGTGCAACCTTCATTCCATCTGCTTTAGTTTATTATGGAATTCTTCCTACGCCAGTTGTTGAAGCAACAACTAAGTTCTATAAAGATACACATATTCTTTATTTATACATTTGTTGTATCATCGTTGGTAGTATTATGAACATGGATAAGAAAACACTTATTCAAGGTTTCTTAAAAATCTTTGGACCGATGGTATGTGGTGAGATTGTCGGGATGCTTGTTGGCGTTGGTGTCGGTTATCTACTTGGTTTAACACCGTTTGAAACTTTCTTCTTCTTGGTATTACCTATCATGGCTGGTGGTGTCGGTGAAGGTGCAATTCCACTTTCAATTGGCTACGCAGCAATTTTGCATATGGAACAAGGTGAAGCCTTAGGTCGTGTTTTACCGATCGTAATGTTAGGTGGGTTAACGGGTATTATCTGTGGTGGTGTGCTTAACCGTATTGGTAAAGCTTATCCACATTTAACAGGTAACGGACGATTATTACCAGCGTCAGAAGAAGACGAAATTACAGATAAAAAAGCAACAAAAGCAGATTCTGTTATCGATGTGACAACATTTGCTTCAGGTGTATTATTAGCCGCTATCCTTTATATGGTTGGTATGATTGGTCATAAAGTGACGGGTATTCCAGCGCCAGTAGGGATGTTATTTGCAGCTGTATTTGTTAAATTAATATCTGGTGTTTCACCGAAAGTATTGAGTGGTTCACAAGTCGTTTACAAATTTTTCCAAACGTCTGTAACCTATCCAATTTTATTTGCGGTAGGTGTGGCAATCACTCCATGGGATAAAATTGTTTCTGCATTTACGTTAACTAACTTAGCAGTCATTGTTTGTACCGTAGTGAGCTTAGTAACAACAGGCTTCTTTGTAGCGAAAAAATTAGGTATGTATCCAGTAGATGCAGCTGTTATTTCATGTTGTCAAAGTGGTCAAGGCGGAACAGGTGACGTTGCAATATTAACCGCAGCAGAACGAATGGAGTTGATGCCATTTGCACAAATTGCAACCCGTATTGGTGGTGCGATTAATGTATCGGTATCGTTACTTATTCTCGGCAATTTCTTAGTATAGTTAAATTTTTTTAACAACAACCTTAGCCTAGACTAGGGTTGTTTGTTTTTATTTTATAGTAATAATCAATACAAACAGCTTTTAAGGAGTACTCATGAAGCTTGTCAGTTATCTTGTCTCTGGTAGAGCAAGTTTTGGTCTTCTCACTAATCATGGTATTGTTGATTTAAAACAAAAATTCGGTGATAAATATGCTGATTTGAAATCATTACTTGCTGATGAAGAAGGCTTGTCGCTAGCAAAAACCTATGTTAATGCTCCAAGTGACATTAATGAGCAAGATATCACTTATTTACCGGTTATACCGAATCCAAATAAAATTTTATGTGTTGGCATGAACTATGCTGAAAAAAGAGCAGAGTTTAATGAAACCAGTTCAGCCCCAACATTATTTGTTCGTTTCCCTGATTCACAAACAGGGCATAAAACAAATATTCTCAAACCAGCTATTACCAATGAACTAGATTATGAAGGTGAACTTGCCATTATCATTGGTAAAGGTGGTTTTCGTATTAAGCAAGAAGATGCATTATCACATGTAGCGGGTTACAGCTGTTATATGGACGGTTCTATCCGCGATTGGCAATATACTTGGTTTACGGCAGGTAAAAACTGGCCAAGTACAGGTGCGTTTGGTCCATGTTTAACCACGACTGATGAGATTCCTGATCCTACCGCATTATCTTTAACGACCTATTTAAACGGTCAGGAAATGCAACACGATTATGTCAAAAACTTAGTCCATACTGTGCCTGAACTTGTTTCTTATATCAGTACTTTTACCCGTTTATCTCCTGGCGATGTTATTCTAACAGGTTCACCGGGTGGTGTAGGTAAAAAACGTAATCCTCCAGTATTTATGAAAGATGGTGACAAAATTGAAGTTGAAATCTCTGGAATTGGTCGTTTAACGAACTATGTGGTAGCAGAAAAATAGGTGATATTATGTATAGTTTAGTCGATTTTTCAGTGGTAGATATCTCTAAATCATTAACTGAACGAGAACAAATTATTCGTTTGTTAACGCTATCGGATCTAAACTTAGACCCTCAAGTCCATATATTTATCGTTGCTTACATGGACGGTAAAATGGTGGCTTGTGCTGGCATTGATGACAATATTATTAAATGTGTTGCGATTGACCCCGATTATCGTGGAAATCAGCTTAATTTGACTTTGTTGGATAACGTTATCAAATATGCTAATGAGCAGGGGCATTTTCATCTCTTTTTATATACTAAACCTGAAAATATCGACTTTTTCAAAGGGTGTGGATTTTATCCTATCGTCGAGGTAAATAATCTTGTCGTATTAATGGAAAATACCCCCGTTGGAATTAAGCAATACTGTAAATATTTAAGTGAACACCGTAAGGAAGGGAACAAGATTGGCAGTGTAGTGATGAATGCTAATCCATTTACAAAAGGTCACCAACATCTTTTGCAGTATGCTGCCAGTCAATGTGATTGGCTTCATGTTTTTGTCGTCAATGAAAATGTTTCACTGTTCCCATTTGATGTACGTTTACAACTGGTGAAAGAGGGATCGAAACACTTAAAAAATGTCACGGTACATGCAAGTTCAGCCTATATTATATCTAGAGCAACATTTCCTACTTATTTTTTAAAGGATAATGATAAAATTGATTACGCTTACATGGGGATCGATTTATTAATTTTCCGTAATTATATTGCCCCAGCACTGAATATTACCTATCGTTTTGTTGGAACCGAGCCCTACAGTCAAATAACTAATGCTTATAATACTTCAATGCGTTATTGGTTACAGGATAAAGACGTTAGTCCTTTCCCGGTTGTGACGTTAGTTGAAATTCAACGTATTCTTGAAGGGGAAGATATCATATCCGCTTCGTTGGTTAGAAAATTACTGGCTGATGAGCAATATGAAGAGGTAAAACGATTAGTTCCTGAAACAACATGGAACTATCTAGAGGCTAATTTAGATTCAGTCAAAAATTTAATTCGTTCAAAAGGTAACTAAATGAAAATCAAGAAAGAAGCCATGGCTGGCACTCTCGAATCAAGCGATTTGTTAGTGAAAGTCACTCCTAATACAGGAATTGAAATTGTTATTAATAGTGATGTTAATAAGCAATTTGGCGATCAAATACGCGCCGTTGTTGAGCAAACCTTAACAAGTCTTAATGTGACTGACGGTTTAATTATTATTGATGATAAAGGCGCTTTAGATTGTGCGATTAAAGCTCGAGTACAATGTGCAGTATTGCGTGGCGCAGAAGAAGAGAACTTAGATTGGAGTAAATTACTATGAAAAAATTGCGTCGAAGTATGTTATTTCTGCCGGGTGCGAATGCAGCGATGTTATCCACTTCGTTTGTCTATAAGCCTGATTCAATCATGTTCGATCTTGAAGATGCAGTATCATTAAAAGAAAAAGATTCTGCTCGTTTATTGGTTGCACAAACATTACGTCTTCCGGTTTATAAAGAACATGGAATTGAAACTGTTGTTCGAATCAATGCGCTCAATACTCCATTTGGATTAAAAGATCTTGAAGCTGTTGTGAGAGCAGGTGTTGACGTTGTACGTCTACCGATGACAAATAGTGCTGAAGATATCCATGAACTTGAAGCTCATGTTGAACGAATTGAAAAAGAGTGTGGTCGTGAGGTTGGTAGTACTAAATTAATGGCAGCTATTGAATCTGCGTTAGGTGTAGTAAATGCTGTTTCAATCGCAAAATCTTCACCACGTTTAATTGGTATAGCGTTAGCTGCGTTCGATTATTTAGTTGATATGCAAACTGAACGTGGAGACGGTACCGAACTATTTTATGCACGTTGTGCTGTTTTACATGCAGCGCGAGTGGCGGGTATTGATGCATTTGACGTGGTTTATTCTAACGTTAATGATGATGAAGGCTTCTTGAAAGAAGTTAGCTTAATCAAAAAATTAGGTTATAACGGTAAATCACTGATTAATCCAAGACAAATTGAATTACTACATAATGCCTATGCGCCAACAGCTGCAGAAGTTGAAAACGCACAAAAAGTGGTTGAAGCTGCTGAAGAAGGTGAAAGAAAAGGGCTTGGTGTGGTTTCATTAAATGGCAAAATGATTGATGCACCGATTATTGCACGTGCTCAAAAAATTATTGAGCTAGCCAAATATTCTGGTGTACGTAAAGAAATTTGATAGGATTAAAAAATGACGACTTCTATAGACAAAAAAATTGATGATTTGCTAAAACAGCATCCCGATCTAAAAAATATTGCACCGTTTGTTGATGCTAATGCAACAACGCCTTATTTAAAAGATGAGTCAAAATACACACGTAAATTATGTGATTCTATCGAACAAGCAATTCATAAATGTGAATTACGTGATGGAATGACGATCTCTTTCCACCATGCTTTTCGTGAAGGTGATAAGGTCATTAACAAAGTTGTTGAAACGATCAGCAGACTTGGTATTAAAAACTTAACGTTAGCATCAAGCTCATTGTTAAGTTGTAACTCTGCCTTGATTCCACATATTGAAGCAGGTGTGATTACCAAAATTTATACCTCTGGTTTACGAGGTAAATTGGCTGATGCTATTTCACATGGATTAATGGATAATCCTGTTCATATTCACTCTCACGGTGGACGAGTAAAACTTATTCAAAGTGGTGAAATTAACATTGATATCGCATTTTTAGCTGTTTCAACAGCGGATGAGCAAGGTAATGCCAATGGTGTATCGGGTAAATCTCAATGTGGTGCATTGGGTTATGCGATGGTTGATGCACAATTTGCGAAAAAAGTAGTCTTGTTGACTGAAGATATCGTTGGTTATCCAAATCATCCGGCAAGTATTCGTCAGGATCAAGTCGATTATATTGTTAAAGTCGATGAAGTTGGTGACCCGACTAAAATCAGTGTCGGTGCAGCGCGAATTACCAGCAATCCACGTGAGCTAATGATTGCTCGCTATGCTGCGGATGTCATTGAGTATTCTGGCTATTTTAAAGACGGTTTCTCAATTCAAACCGGTTCAGGTGCGTCTTCTACGGCAGCCACCCGATTCTTAGAAAATCGTATGCGAGCTAAAAATATTACTGCCTCATTTGCATTAGGTGGTATTACAGCAAGTATTGTTGATTTACATGAAAAAGGGTTAGTTAAACGTTTACTTGATACGCAAAGTTTTGATGGTACCGCAGGACAATCTTTAGGTAAAAACCGAGATCATATCGAAGTTTCAACCAATGTCTATGCAAACCCTGCATCGAAAGGGGCGAGTGTGGATGAGTTAGATATTGTTATCCTTAGTGCATTAGAAATCGATCTTGATTATAACGTTAATGTATTAACAGGATCGGATGGTGTTATGCGGGGTGCGTCTGGTGGTCACTGTGATACCGCTGCTGGTGCAAACTTAACCATTATTGTTGCGCCATTAATTCGTAGCCGTATTCCAACTGTGATTAAGAAAGTGACCACTGTTGTAACACCAGGTGAGAGCGTTGATGTGCTTGTAACTGACCATGGTATTGCTGTTAACCCTAATCGTCCAGAAATCGCTGAACGTTTAAAAGCAGCAAACTTGCCGGTGATGAGCATTGAAGAGCTTTACCAACGTGCGGTGTCATTGACTGGTGAACCAAAACCAATTGAATTTAATGATAAAATTGTTGGTATTGTTCATTACCGAGATGGTTCGGTGATTGATGTAGTACGCGAAGTTAAAGACTAACTAACTTGCAATAGCATGACATGATGACATGCTATTGCCTTCTTTTATCTAAATAGCAGACAAGACCACAATGATAGTAAAATTTGATGATGGTACGCCAATCACGCTTGAACAGATGCTACTTGCGAAAGAAAAACGAGTTGCCAATCAACTTTTTGCAATCACACACTATCAACAACCAATCATCTCACTTTGTTTGGTTATTCCAGGGGCTATTAAAAATAGTAGTGGAGCACACTATCTATTTAATCAAGCGATCCAAGCATTACATCACTGTTTGAGTACAAACAATATCACTATCGTGAATGAACAGCATTATCATCAAATCACAGGGTTTGAAGCGATTATTTCGGTAGCTTGTCAAACAGAAAAGTTAAAACAATTTTGTATTGATATTGAAGATAATCATCCTTTAGGACGATTATGGGATATTGATGTTATTGATCCCACTACCCAACAGAGCCTTTCTCGAGCTCAATTTGAACAACGTCCAAGGCAATGTCTAGTGTGTGATGAAGTAGCAAAAATTTGCGGACGAGCCAAACGACACTCACTTGATGAGATATTTACCGCAATTCAAAATAAAATTATCCATTACGGCAAATAAGATTTAAAATTCATCATCAAAATCAATTAATTAAATCATAAAAGGATTGATGAAAAAGATTATAATAGTGAAAATCATCAACCCATAATTTAATTGTATAATTAAAGCTAAATAGCCGCTAATGCTTGTTTTAAATCACCGATTAAATCATCAATATCTTCTAATCCAACTGAAATGCGTAATAGTTGATCGGAAATGCCAGCCGTCTTACGTGCTTCGGCGCTAATTCCTGAATGGGTCATCGTTGCAGGGTGACAGACTAAGCTTTCAACTCCACCTAATGATTGTGCCAACGTAAATATATTCAGCGCTTTTAAAAATTTAGGCATAACGTCAGTATTACCGACCAATTCAAAACTTAAGAGGGAACCAAACCCTTTTTGCTGTTTTTTTGCGATATCGTGACCAAGATTAGACGGTAAAGATGGATGGAAAACTTTAGCAATTTTAGGATGATTCACTAAAAACTCAACCACCTGTTTAGCATTGTCTTGTTGTAATTTGACACGAGCAGCTAAAGTACGTAATCCACGTAATAATAAGTAGCTATCAAATGATGACGTTAATGTACCAATATTATTTGCCCACCATAAGACATCTGTTGCTAATTTTTGATCTTTGAAGACTAAAATACCAGCCAATAAATCGGAATGACCATTTAAAAATTTGGTACAAGAATGGGTGACAATATCGGCTCCAAGTTCTAATGGCTTTTGTAGAATAGGTGTCATAAAAGTATTATCTACAAGTACAATTGCACCAACTTCATGTGCTTGGCGAGTGATCGCTTGAATATCGACAACACGCAATAGGGGATTACTTGGTGATTCAATTAAGACTAATTTAGGACGTAGATTTAACGCTTCTTTCAATGCAACAGGATCGGACTGATCAACAAATTTTGCTTTAAAATGACCTCGTTCGCTTAAGCTGTTAAATAACCGATAACTGCCACCATAGCAATCATGAGGCGCAACCACTAAATCATTAGGGGATAATAATGCAACGCTAACTAAATGGATAGCTGACATTCCACAATTCGTTAATATAGCATCGGCTCCACCTTCCAATTTTGCGACGGTTTGTTCAACTAATCGTCGGCTAGGATTTGATTTTCGACCATAATCAAATTCTCTGGGTTTTGCAAACTCTTCATAGCGGTAACATGTTGAAGGTGTAATCACTGGAACGACACTACCGTATTGATCATCAGTATTTAAGCCACCCCGGACAGCAATCGTCCCTTGATTCAAATTAGCACATCGGCTTTGATTGTTAGATTGATTAGCCATAATAATCTTCCTAGACCTCTTGATTTATTCTTAGATATCAGTTGTATAAGAATAACACAATTAATAAAGCCGTCAACATGTCTAGACGTCTAAGTATCTTGGTGTGTAGATTGCAGTAAAACAAAAAAAACGTTAAAATTACCTATATTATTTGTGATGTAATTTGGTGGAAAAATGATGAAATGGAATGGCGACTATATCAGCCCTTATGCAGAGCATGGTAAAAAAAGTGAGCAAGTAAAAAAAATTACTGTTTCAATTCCGTTAAAAGTTTTAAAGATATTGACTGATGAACGTACTCGTCGACAAGTGAATAATTTGCGTCATGCAACTAATAGTGAACTTCTTTGTGAAGCTTTTTTGCATGCTTATACAGGTCAGCCTCTACCATGTGATGAAGATCTACAAAAAGATCGTGAAGATGGTATTCCACTGCAAGCTCAAAAAATGATGAGAGATTTAGGTATAGATCCTGATCTTATTGATGAATAAGCAAGTATATTAGCTTTATTTGGTTATCATCGTGTTGCATCACTGAAAAAAGCATATAAAAAAGGCGCATTAAGCGCCTTTTTTATGATGATAACGAAAAAATCGTTACAACAAAAACTATTTTTTACCGCCAACCATTGAAAAACGTTGTTTAAATTTATCTACACGTCCACCAGTTGCAACATCACGTTGTTTACCAGTATAGAATGGGTGACACTCACCACATACGTCAAGATGAATATCATGACCAATAGTTGAATGAGTTTTGATAACATTACCGCAAGAACAAGTTGCTGTAATTGCTTTATATTCTGGGTGAATACCTTCTTTCATAATAAACCTCTAAAGTTGGTTCGTATCGCTATATAAACGGCTGTAAAAGCAAAGTCTACACACCATACGAGTGTTAAAAAACATGATTAAGGTTGCGAATTATACGCCTTAAAGCATAGGTAATCAAGCAATAAAAGACCCGTTTAAACCGGTAACTGACCAATAGTTACTTGCAATTCAACCTTTTCACCGTTTCGCAATACTACTATGGGGACAGTTGTGCCTGGTTTCAACTCGGCTATTTGATCCATAGTTTGAATAATGGATTTGACAGGCTTGTTATCAACCATAATTAAAATATCATTAGATTGTATTCCTGCTTGTAATGAGGGGCCTTCGGCATTAGTAACTAAAATACCTACTACAACCGGCATATCACTTGGATTTCGGGTTGGGGTAAACTCTAATCCATCAATACCAATATAACCACGAATAATTTTACCATCTTGAATAAGTTTATTCATGATCTTCACTGCTAATGCAGTTGGAATGGCAAAACCGATACCTTCTGGTACTTCATTTCCTAAATTTTTAGCAAAGGTTAAGGTATTAATACCAACTAGCTCGCCTTTAGTATTGACTAAGGCTCCACCAGAATTACCATGATTAATTGATGCATCAGTTTGAATGAAGTTCTGTCTCCGATAAGGGCTAAGTCCATCCCGGCCTGTTGCACTGATAATCCCTTGTGTAATGGTTTGTCCGATATTATATGGATTGCCAATGGCTAAAACGACATCACCAATTTTAGGTTCACGTTTAGAATTAATTCGAATAGTTGGAATATTCATTGCTTCTATTTTTAATACAGCAATATCAACTAACTTATCTGAGCCTACTGATAGGGCTTCAAAAATTCGACCATCTTGTAGCGCTACAATAATTTGTTCTGCGCCATCTACTACATGATAATTTGTAATGATATAGCCTTTATTGCTCATAATCACACCAGAACCTAAAGGCGTAATCGGATTGCTTGCTGATTGTTGAGACATCGCATTAACTGAACGGCTGTAAATATTAACAACAGCAGGAGCGGCAGCTTTTACTGCATCTGAATAACTTATGGGTTCATTATCAAAAATTGATCTTGAAAAATTTGATTGGGTACCATTGCGTAAAGTAGGAAAAATTATCAATAGAACAATGGCTAAAACAGTTCCAATCAATATGGGCCATAAGATTTTTTTGAGCATAATTTTTCAAATGATAAAAAAGTGATGAGGGAATTTTAACACATCCAACAGAATTATAAATATTGATAATTTTCGTCGATACAAAATAAAGTATCGACGAAATACACAAAATATACTTGGTTTAGCGTAAGATTAAGTATAAACGGCTATCACCACGAACAATGTTAAGTGCAATTGCAGAAGGTTTACTATCAATAACCTTACGAAGATCAGCAATATTGTTAACGCGGGTTTTATTGACGCCAGTAATCAGATCGCCTTCTTGTAGACTCAATCGAGAAGCAGGCGAATTTTTAGCAATGCTTTCAATAACTACACCTTTTTGACCTTTTACATCGCCATTTGTCAGTGTTGCACCATCAAGAGAGGAGTGTAAAGATTTTGCTTCGGTACTTGATTCATCACTATTTTTTAGTTTAACACTAACGCTTATTTCTTTGCCATCTCGAATTAAACCTAACTGTACTATACGTCCTACACCAGAGGTGGCTATTTTAGCACGTAATTCAGCAAAACTATCAACAGGTTTACCATCCATTGATACAATGACATCGCCTGATTTTATCCCTGCCTCTTTCGCGGCTGAGTCGTCAATAACTTCACTAACAAATGCACCTTTTTGTACATCTAAATCAAATGCTTTAGCAATATCTGATGTAAGTTCATTCCCTTTAATGCCAAGCACTCCACGCCTAACTTCACCATACTCAACCAGTTGAGACGTTAAACTTTTTACCATGTTACTTGGAATGGCAAAACCGATACCAACATTTCCACCACTAGGAGCGATGATAGCGGTATTAATCCCGACGAGTTCACCATTTAAGTTAACCAATGCACCACCTGAGTTACCTCGATTAATTGAGGCATCGGTTTGAATAAAATTCTCAAAACCATTCATACTTAAACCACTACGAGCGAGTGCAGAAATAATACCTGAGGTTACAGTTTGACCAATACCGAATGGATTACCAATCGCAACAACATAATCACCTACACGAAGTTTGTCCGAATCGGCTAATTTTATTGCTGTTAATTTTTTAGCGTCTTCAACTTTCAATAATGCAATATCGCTTTGTGGATCTTTTCCAATTAATTTTGCTTTAAACTCATGGCCATCATTGAGGGTAATGGTAATTTTATCTGCATTATCAATAACGTGATTATTGGTTACCACATAGCCTTTTTCAGCATCAATTATTACTCCTGAGCCTTGACCAGTGAATGCTCTTGATTGACTGTCAGGATAGCCAAAAAATCGTCTAAATTCTTCTGGCATATTATTTTGCATTTGAGCAACACCTTCGACTTTGATACTCACAACCGATGGTAGAACTGTTTCTAACATAGGGGCTAAGCTTGGCTGTTCGGTAGTATTACCAGCAGGAATTGAAGGAAAAGATGCATAAGCATTTGAAAATAATGATAAACTCATGCTTATACTTAAAGCAACAACACTTAATAATTTTTTATGTTTTTTTAATGAATTGTTCATTTTACAACTCTCACTATTTAAAAATTTTAAAATTAACAGAAATATTTACCTGCGTAGTTCTGTGAAAAAATAACATTAAGATCGATGTTCATCCGTTTTGAATAGATTAGAAGGATTGTCAGAGTAATCTTTAGGTTGATTTTCGACTATTAATTTATGGCTTGAATCTGAATTATTATTTACTTCAAGATTCATATTTGGCATATTTTCGTTTCCCATAATTTGTTGAGAATTTTCAGCCATATGTTGATAAAGTCGTCTAAACTCTTTAGCCATGTTATCTAATATTTCAGCACTGTGAGAAAAATGTTTAGCAATCATTTGTTTTTGCGTTTTTAGTTCTTCTTGTGCTTGCTCTAGTTCACGTTTAACACTTGCGAATCGACGGGCTTTAGGACTAAGGACATTCATGAAAATAGCACCAATAATAAAGCCCATAACTAATCCAATCGAAAGATAGATGATTATGTCTTTTTCCATACTTCACTCCTTGTATTTTTCGTAGTCTGATTAGATAAAACTTATATTAAATCATTGGTAATCATTTTGCATGGTTAGCAAGTTTAATCAATTGTTTTTTTAATTTATTTGGTGCATTTTCTGCTATTGCATACAAATAATTTGCACTACTTGCTGTTAGCACACTTGTCATTGTAGCATTTTTTGATGAACAATTAATACTTTGTGATACCGCTAAACAAATATCAGGATTAATTCGATACTGAATAGAGGATAAAGACGGTAATAATTTTTTTCGAATTCCTGATATTAATTTACTCTGTTCGTATTTTAATCTGGTCAGCCAACTTGCAGAACTTACCTCAATAATAAGAATCCCTTGACGATAGTTAGAAACTCTACATTGTGGTTTCAAGGGAGAAGGAAGTAAATCATGCACTACACTAGATAATTTGTTGAGTGCAGATATTCTTTCTTTTATCTGTGATAAAGAAGAATTTTGCGTCAAAATCGACGTTAATATCTGCGGTTCATTATCACGCATAGATTAACCTCTGCTCTAATATCAAGTTAATTTTTCTATTTTGAAATTACAAATACATTAGTTAACTAATGTAACTGATCTTTAGCGAAATGTCTCATTAAAAAAATAATTTACATATGGTTAAATAATTTTTTTTAAAAGATTTAATCTCTGACATTGTAATAATAGTTAGTTATTTCGTTAGATTAATTGATTAATGACTGACACGATAATACGAATTGACCATGTCGAAGTTAATTATTTATAAATTTTTCCAATTTTAATTAAAGTTAATCTGATTTAAATAATCAATAAAAAAATTAAAAAATAAAAAATTGAAATAACCCAAAAAAAGACGTATTTTAGATAATCAAAATAAGTTATCTGTATTAGTTAATTGAAAAATAATAAATACAATAAAAATAATAATATATCCGAATCGGTATGAATATAAAGGAATGGTCCATTGCTCTGTTTTTTCAATATAGCATCGTGTTAATTTATGACTATTTTTGACACGATATATCCTATTCTTTATCCACAAATTTTTGTTAACTGATTAACAAAAACACAATTGCAAACCGAATTTTTTAACACTCAAACAATTTATATAACTGTCTGATTAATTGAATTTAATCTTATAAAAATAAGTACAAAGCAACTATTAGATATGCAATTAAAATGAAACATAAGGAGTATTTTATGGCGAAAACGTTGACTAAAAATTTCAGTCAAGTTGGCGAAGGTTTAATAAATGGGTTAACAGATATAACAAGCCACAATCGTTATACTTTGACAGTCGATGAACTTGATTCGCCTATTTCGGTTTTTTCAGTGGAAGGTCAGGAGCAGTTAAGCCAGCTCTGGCACTATACCATCACATTTACCAGTATAGATAAATCATTATCTGTTGAGAGTTTTCTCAACAAATCAGCATCATTTTCATTTAATCCGATAGCAAACGATGCATTAAGTGCAGCGATACGTGCCTTAGGTGATTTTTTGCCGGAGGGTGAATCCCGAAAAATTTATGGCATTATCACTCATTTCAGTCAATTATCGGTTAATAAAGACGAAGCGCATTATCAGATTGTGTTAACGCCAAGGTTAGCGAGACTGGGACTCAACCGAAATAATGCAATATTTCAAAATCAAAATGTTGTCAGTGTGATAGAAGAGGTACTCAGAAGCCATGAATTTAGTGGCGTCGATTATCGGCTGGAGCTGAAAGAGCAATACCCGTTAAGGGAGTTTATCACGCAATGGCAGGAAAGCGACCTGGAATTTATCCAAAGATTGATGGCAGATGTAGGCATCTGGTTTCGATTTGAAAGTCACAACGAGCACGATTGTGATGTGCTGATAATCAGTGATTATGAACAAGGTTTCAAACAGGTTGCAAATCTTGATTATAACTTACCGAGTAATTTGCAGGACGGAGGAATGGAGAGTGTGTGGGATATCACACTGCACAGTCAACTGGTGGAATCATCGGTTATCGTACAGGATTATAATTACCGGGAAGCGAAGGAAAATTTACTGGGAGAAGAAAACACCCAACCCAATGACATGACCACTTACGGAACGGACTATCGTTATGGAGAGCACTATAAACGACTGGATGCAGGCGTGGGGAGTGGTAATACTCAGAATGAAGATACCGAAAATGACGTAGAGTCAAACGATAATGGCGGTAGCGAAAGTGACATTACAGAAAGTGGTAAATGGTATGCGCGTATCCGCCATGAGCATGCAATCAGTAAAAAAATAATCATTCGAGGGAAAACCAACAGTTATAACCTTGTTCCGGGTCAACATGTCTGTATAAATCAAAATCCGCTGGTAGATGTTGAAGAAGGCATCATCATATTAAGTGTCGAGGGACAAGGCAGTCGCTCAGAAGCGTATGAACTGAGCTTTACGGCAATTGCTTATGAGGTATTAAAACCTTACCGTCCGGCTCCGATAGCGTGGCCACAAGTCGGGGGGACATTGCCGGCACGGGTGACCAGTCCGGACAATGATACATACGGTTATATTGATGCCTATGGACGCTATCGGGTTAAATTTAATTTCGACTTGAAAGAGTGGAAAAAAGGTGAAGAGAGTTTATGGGTTAGACTGGCAAGACCGTATGCGGGAAGCAATTATGGATTTCACTTTCCATTAATTGACGGTACAGAAGTTGCGATTGCGTTTATGGACGGCAATCCGGACAGACCTTATATAGCTCATGCGATGCATGACAGCGCACATCCAGACCCGGTGAGCACGATAAATAAACATCGAAATGTAATTCGCACGCCGGCCAACAACAAATTGCGGATGGATGACAAGCGGGGTCAGGAGCATATCAAACTGGCGACTGAATACGGCAAAACCCAGTTAAATATAGGTCACTTAGTTAATCGAAATAAAGAAGGTCGGGGTGAAGGTTTTGAGCTTCGTACCGATGAATGGGGTGCTATAGCCGCAGAAAAAGGGTTATACCTGACCACACAAACAACGCCGAAAGCGCAAGGCAAACAGCTGGACATGCAAGGTGCAATAGCGCAGTTAGAAAATGCACTGTCGATAGCCAAAGCGTTACAGGATGCGGCAAGCCAATCAGAAGCCCACGGAGCCGATACGGAGAGTCAGGACAAGCTAAAAACGAATCTAACGGCATTAAGTCAGAGTGGAATTTTAGCCTATGCTCAGGAAGGGATAGCGTTAACCAGTCCGGAAAATATTCAATTATCAACGGGCAACAGTTTTTCGGTAGTAGCTGAAAAGCAGACAGATATAACGGCGTTAAAAAATATCACAGTGTCTTCGGGCGAGGCGATAGGATTATTTGCCCATAAATCGGGGATGAAGCTTTTTGCCAATCAGGGAGATATTGATGTACAGGCACAGGATGCGAACCTGAATATAGCGGCTAAAGACGATATCAAAATTGACAGTGTAGATGGCGAGTTGACCGTAACGGCCAGTAAACAACTGACCTTAATCTGCGGAGGGTCATATATCAAAATTAGCAGCAAAGGGATAGAGCTGGGTACATCAGATAATATCTATCTAAAATGTAATGCGATGCAAAAAATGGGCCCGGCGAGTAATGATTTATCCGCTAAATTGACTAACAATAATAAAGAACTTGAGTTATTACTGAAAAAATTTATTACGTTTAACTCAAAAGGTTTTTCGGATTAAGGAAATAAAACAATGACAATAAAAACAATAACTAACTTTATTTTTCCGGTAGGAGAAAAACAACTAAGCCAAGACGCTTATTATAAAGCTTTGGCGGAAGCAGAGAGTGGCTTTTTTCCATTTAGTGAAGATGGAATATGGCATGGTGGTATTCATATCGATGCGTCCTTTTTAAATAAAATAGGTAATGATGACAAACTATGGTGTATGGCAAATGGTGAAGTTATTGCCTATCGAATTAATAATGTATATCCTAAAATTGTGTATCAAGATAATGAAGAGCTTATTGCACCATATCAAGAACAACAAAAAGTAGCCTATTTTTCAAGTGGTTTTACGTTAGTTCGTCACTATTTGAAAATGCCCAAAATTCCTGATTCAACCGAAACCCCACCTGCGATAATCTTACATAGTTTATATATGCATCAGCTTGATTGGTATGGTTACCAGCAAAAAAATATTTGTCAGGTTGAATATCCTCATTTTTGGCGGGTGGAAGCTGGAAAAGTTAATGAATCAATGACAGATGCTATTGAAGGTAGTGCAATACGAAAAGAAGGAGAAGGTACAGAAGTCGTCGGTTTATTACTAAAAGGCAGTAAAATCCGATTAGGCGAGCAAAAAAATGGGCAATCAGGTTGGTATAAGATTGTATCAATCACTCAAGGTACTTTAGTGACTTCAAGCGAATTCAAAACTGAATTGGGGGATACTGAAGGTTATGTTTGGTATGAAGATATCGGTACTACAGCATTAGAACGACCAACAGGAAAAACAGCAGATGCCAACAAAGATTATGAAATCTGTCGGGAAAATTATAATATGGTAGGTTGTCCTGAGGTCGAGATCAACGGTATAGCTGTATATGACTCTGCTGATGATCAACAAAAATTAACATATTTACCTAAAACAGCGACTTTTGAATTCGATGGTCAAGAAAATGGCTATGCCAAAATTAAAAAAATTAGTGGTTGTGTTATCCCTTCTAGCTTAAAAGTTGAAAATGGTAGCCAAGATTCAACTCATAAAGGCTATGTCAAATTATCCTCGTTGACGTTAACAGCGCTAAAACCAGAAAAATTAGATGAAGTTGTGGTATTAAAACAGCCAATTCCGATAGGAAAGGGGGATTTTATCGGTTATATCGGACACAATGTCAGTCAAAGTCAACGCTTTGACGAACCAAAAGAAGCATTATTATCGACGATGAAACGTGCGTTAGGTAATAAATTACCAAAATTAGCGCACATAGAATTGTTTACTTGTGATGATTTGCCGGCGTTTATTAGTAAAACTCGTGCTTTAGCAGACCAGCTACCAGAAAGTGAAAAGAATATTATTTTAGTTGAAAAAAAAGCAAAGCTATTTGTACCGACTAAACCGGATGGTTTTTTACGCGCTGGGTTGGGGATAAAGTTTATTGATAATTCAATTAATTATTATATCAAGATCCATCCTGACTATACGTTAAGCATGCCGTTGGTCTTTTTTAATCCTTCAAAAGTGACATCTCAAACTGATTTAAATACAGCAGATTGTATAGATGTAGAACAAAATCAAGATGAAGAAATTAAAAATGAAAAAAAACGATATCGTTTAACCGACGATGATAAGAATTGGCTAATTAATCATTATAAAAATAGTTTTCCTGAATTGATGATTGGCGATATTCCTGATGAGGTTGAACTCGTTAACAACCCTCCAGTAACGAGTTTAATTGCAAATGATGGTATTGAGGATGACGCATTATTTAAAATACAATTTTGTCTTGAAGACAAATGCTATTGGGTAGCATCAAAGGATGTATGGCATTTGCATGGTCAAGATGGGCAACTAAACGCTAGAATTGATTATTGGAATAATTTTCCATTATCTTCAGATAGTATACCCGAGGACGATATATACAACACAGTATATTATCCACGAACAATACCCCTTAATTCTATTGAAGACGATGATAGACTTATAGCAAGAGATGATGCAGATCCAGAATCCTTATGGTTAAGGATTATCGCAGGAAATAAACAAGGAATACCAATACAAGGTTGGATCAATACTAAAAAAGGAGCTCAAGAACATGTAAAACGAGTGAGTCCTTGGCATTGGTCTGGTTTTAGCATGATTGAAGAGAAAGCTTCAGTCGGAGAATTTTCAAAAAAGGTGAGTCAGAATCATGCCGTAAAATTAGACACAGAAGATTGTACTGAAACAATGTTAGCTATCCTGAGAATTTTTAGCCAATCTGAACATAATCTTCAGCAATTAAGCTACTTGCCACATAATGCAAAAAGTGAAATCGAAAATTTTTTACAATTAATGAAATTAAAAGAAAAAAAACCTTTTACAAAGGAACAATTCAAAGGCTTGTTACGAACAAGTTGGGCGGCAGAGCAGCTTGGACATTTATTCGTAAAATATGAAAGTGAATGGTATGCCGATGAGGCGCTCACCAAATGGCATGAAATAGACGAATTATTTGAAGAACAAAAACAACAACAACAACAAAACATTGAAAAATTGCTAGAAATTCGAGGGATTGATAAAAAGCATGAGCGTAATTTTGCACTACAAAAATTGAATGAAGCTCATGAACATGTCAAAAGCAATTGGCAAATCGAAAAAGAAGATCGCATTAAACCATTATTATGGTGGAAAGAAGTCGCACAAGCACAATCAACTCAAACAGGCGAATCAAATCAAAACTATCCAAAAGGTTATAAACCAATACTCAAAAATTTATCAGCTGACGGTCAACTATGGTATATACATCCTGTAGCGATGATAGATTATTTTAATATTGAACCAGATATCTGGTGTGAGCCTGTAATAGAAGCTGAACCAGAACCAATACCGGAACCCGAACCAGAGGAAAAAACAGAACCTAAGCCAGAACCTAAGCCAGAACCAGAACCGAAACCGGTACCGGTACAAAAATCCACAAGTAGTTGCTGGCATGAACCGCTTAAATATCCGCAGAGAACTTATTACAATTCAGGCGGTGCTGTCAAACCTCAAAATGGCGCATTTGGATTAGTCCGTAGGCGAGCTGATGGAAGTAGAAAAGCTCATACAGGATTAGATTTATTTGCAGATATTGGTACTCAATGTTTTGCTTGTTTGGATGGCGAAATTGCTTCGCTTCACGAGGATCCGCGAGGTTATGGAAAAGTATTAGTTTTAAAAGTTAAAGGTGAAGATTTAAGAAAATCCCGAAATGGCTCATCGCTTGAGTTTAAAAATGAGGTCATGCAAGGAGATGATTTTAATCTTAATGCCAATTATTTCTACTTAAGATATTGCCATTTGAGTAAAAGATTAGCACATTTAAAAGAAGGTGTTAAAGTTAAAGCTGGTGATTTGTTAGGTTATACCGGCGATACTGGTAATGCTAAAGGAGTCATTAATCCTCATTTACATTTTGAAATAACCATGAAACCAAGATATAACAGATCGAATAAAAAAGATGCAGAAACCAATAAGTTAGGTTGCAAGATCAATCCGGCTTTATTTGTTAATTTAAAAGCGATTAATAAACAAATCCAAAAAAGTGTGTATGATAAACGAAGGAAGAAAGTCTAAAAAATCGGAGTAATGTTGATATGTTAAATATTCAAAAAGTGGTTTTATGTATTGTGTTTTTTTCTAGTTCTGTTTTTGCAAATTATAGCGTTTATGAAGGTGTTTTAGGACAAAACAAAGTCGAATTCTATTTTGATGCTTTGTTTGAATATGACATAAATATTATTTATTTAAACAGTAATGATTTTGAACCCAAACAACTTGAAAAAAATACCACATATAAAGAGGGGAAAGGTATTGAATTTAATGTTCCTAACGTAAACTTTGATGAACAGTTTATAGATACTATCCTAATAAAAAATATAGCTTTTACGAAAGATAATTCCATCATTTTAAATCAAACTTTGGATTGTGATTCAAAATTATATGGTCCTTTTAAATTACAAAAAAAATTTGAATATGATAGCGAAAATAAAGAGATAGAACTCGTTAATGAAAAATTAAAAAAGGAAAACAAATTCAATAATGTTGAAATATTACAAAGAGAGTCAACTAAGGATTACTTTTTTAAAACGCTTATTTCAAATGAAAATAAAGGATTTGCACAAGTGGTTGGAATCAATATCTATCGAAAAAAAGATGGTAGTTTATTTCAAACAATTAGCAAGTTGGACGGTTATGACTTTCTTTCTTTTTTGAGTATAAACACCGATCGAGATGCAAATTTTGATCATGAAAACAATGATTTTTATATTTCTAAAACTACAGATAGTATTAATGATAGAAATATAATTGATGCTTATTATTCATATGATTTAGCTCAAGATAAGTTTGTTTATTTAAACTTGTCAGGTCGTTTTATTACGTTTGATGCCAAAAGAAAAACAGCAGAAAAATTAAAGATTTGTCCTAAAGATTACACTAATCAAGTAATCTTAAAGGAGCTTTATCAATTTACAAATTCGCAAAAGTTTACATTATCTAATTCTAAATGTAGTTTTGAAACAAAATCTGAAAATAATTTTGAAATATTATCTTCTCGTCAATGCACAGAAAAAGAGGTTGAATTTTGTCAACAAGCTAGTGATTTATTAATTGATGATTACTTGGATTAAATGTTGGTCATTAGAATTACGATACGATTAATCATTCAATGCGAGTAATGCAACAATAACAATAGGTTAAAAATAATTAAATTAGGATGATACAATAGTTAATAATTCGATGGTAAAAGTATGCAAGTTAAGACTGATATTTTTTGCAAAAATACCAGTCTTAATCCAATTTGCATTAATCATTTTTTAAGGTTAATTGTTTAACTCATCATTCTTTTTTAATCATTTCAACAAACAAGATTGAATCTTAATCGCTTCTTTATTTAGTGCCTCGATAACCAAATCAGGATGGGATCGCTGTTCTGTTTTTACATTATTAAATCCATCATTAATTGAACCTGTATATTGTGGTGCTTGTTTAATATTACTAAATAAATAGTTGATACTATGTTGATTTCGAGTAGCAGTCAAAGTGTAACTAACAAAATATTTAGTATTACGCTGATAATCAGTAACAGCATTGGCAACAACTTGTTTTCCTTCTACCAACTTGATTGTTTCACCTCTGTTTAAGGTTATTGATTGTTGTGAAGGTAGATTATAAGAATACCACCAAGGTGATCCAAAGTAGTTTTCACTTGTAAGTACTACAGGGTTATTATCAAGTTCTTGGGCAATACAAATCGGTAATGATGCATGTAACGTTTTAAACGGTATAGAGGTGGTATATTTATTAACAATATCATCACCTGATGAGTTTTGGGTTATTTCGACACCTTGAGTATGATAAATTGACATCATCTTCTGGGATGTACATCCAATTAGGGTGACCAATGTCATGGATAAAACTAATAACTTTTTCATAGCACATTCCTTATAGAATAACTTGATTAAGTTTATCTGACTATTAACTGATTTACGCAATGTTGCTAACACAAACCTACAAATTATTTAAAAATCAGCTAATAAAATACGACGTCTAAAGTTGAAAAAGTGTTTATGAATAATGTAAAGATGTGAGGAAGCAATGCCCTCACATTATATAACATTTTTAATCCTCTTTACCCCGAATTTTTCTTGATAACCGTTTAAATCCGTGAGTAAAATTTTTAATTGCCATTGCTAGCATTGGAACTTTAATTTTTATATTAAAGCGTTCACGTAATTCAATGGCATCGTTTGCTTTAGTTAACCAAATAAAACCCGAATTCGTCAAATCAATTGCTTTAACTTTTCCTTCAGGCGTTAAAATAAAATTACCACCGTGAACATCATTAGAGACTAAGTTATAGCTATGCAGTTTCTCGATACAGTATCTAACTTGTTCTTCATATTCTTTCATCTCTTCCCACTTCAATGATCTACCTTCAATAAAGTTGAAGATCATATAGTGACGCTTGGTTATTTTATCAAAAGCGACAAGATAAAGATCGTAGGCGATATCGCATTGATCAAGTGACATTTTCGCTAATTTATAAATCAAATTAAAATAAAAATCACCGGTAATTTTTGCTATAATTCGGCGTTCAAGGCGATGCTCAACACCACCATCAATTTTAAAAATGAATTTATTTTGATTATCATTAATTAAATAGGTATATCTTTCGATTCTATCACTTGGGTCAAGTAATTCATGATGACCTTCTTCAGCTAAAAATTGATCAAAAAGGGTTAAATAGTTGATTTCATCATTTTGAACATAGGCAAATTTCAGATTTCCACGTTCTACTTCAATAATGTTTGCAAAGTTATTCAAATTTTATCGCCTCAAAACAAACAATAACAAAATTGCTTTATCTTAAACACTATCTACCTTAAAGTAAATGAAACGATGATATACATTAATTATATTAGTAGCAGATTTTAATTATGATATCGAAAAAAATTCATCTATAAATAATGGGGTTATGATAATCCAACTTTGCTATCAGATTTTTATAATTTATCATTGTATACTATCGTTAAATGCATTTATTACCATCTTTCTAATTATGCCAAGTAAATCATCAATTTGGTTTTTATATATTATTAGAACCGCTAAACAAACACTGTATACGGGAATAACCACTGATGTTAAAAGAAGATTATCTCAGCACCAAAATGGTAAAGGTGCTAAACATTTAAATGGACATCATGATCTTGATGTTGTTTATCAACTCCGTGTAGGCGATAAGTCAACTGCTTTAAGACTTGAGTATCGAATCAAACAACTCTCGAAACAACAGAAAGAAAAGCTCATTGCTTCATCGCCAAATTTAAGCGATTTATTAACATTATTAGTTAAATAAATCATCTGCAACCAACTGTTTATTTACATTAAAACATCGACCCTAATGTTATTGGCGGTGATTGAATTGCTTCAATTTGTTGATCAAATATTTTGAGTTGTTGATGCCAAAAATCGCTATCTGTTAACCAAGGAAAGGCCAAAGGAAAAGCAGGATCTTGCCAACGAGTTATTATCCATGCTAAATGGTGAACCATTCTCATGGCTCTTAGTGGCTCAATTAATGCAAGTTGCATATAGTCAAAATCATAAAACTCTTGATAAATTTCAAGCAAGGTTTCTAGTTGTAAGCGTTGCTCTTGTAGATTACCGTAGAGTAACATCCAAAGATCCTGAATTGCAGGGCCATTACGGGCATCATCAAAATCGACAAAGATAGCACCATCACGCCATAAAATATTACCGGCATGGCAATCCGCTTGTAAACGTATTGATTGCCAATCATTATGCCAATGTATCTCAATTGTTCTGATTAATTTTTCTAAAACGCTTTTAAAATCGATGTAAATATTTTTGGGCACAAAATGGCTAGTTAACAGAATCTCTCGAGGTTGATAAAGATATTCTTCTAGCCCGATTGTTGGACGGAAATTAAAACTTTGTTCAGCACCAATTTTATGCATTCGCCCAAGCAACATTGCAACTGATTCGAACTGGTCGATGTTGTCAATTTCGTATTGTCTTCCTCCAATACTAGGAAATACTGCAAACATATAACCTTTATGTTCATGAAGCGTTGAATTATTTAAGATTAAAGGCGCAATGACTGGAATATCGGCATTAAATAGTTGTTGCGTAAATTTATGCTCTTCAATAATTTGTTGTCGATTCCATCGGTGTGGACGATAAAATTTAACAACATAACGTTTGCGATCTTCATCCATAAATTGATAAACACGATTTTCATAACTATTTAAGGTCGTTAAACCTGAATCAACACGGATACCCGTTGACGCTATACTATCTAGGATTAACTCAGGGGATAATGTTTGAAATGAAAAATCTGAATAATTCATTAACATTCTCTTTTATTGTTGATTAAACCATTCATTTAATTGCCATTTTAATGGATCAAGTCCAATGCGTTTAGGTGATGAAAAAGGTGCAACGGTAATATCCCCTTGGAAAGGTAAAATTGCTTCCTTGACCATATTAACTTGTTTTTTGAGGGCTCCTGATGCTAATTTGTCGGCTTTGGTCAATAATAACATGACGGGTATATTGACTGATACAGCCCATTCAATCATTTGCTGATCCAAATCTTTTAAAGGATGTCTGATATCCATTAATATTACTAAGCCTTTAAGACTTTCACGTTTTTGTAAGTATTCGCCTAATGACTTCTGCCATTTTCGCTTAATTGCTTCCGGTACTTGAGCGTAACCATATCCTGGTAAGTCAACTAAACGGCAATTAGGCTCAACTTCAAAAAGATTGATGAGTTGAGTTCGACCGGGCGTTTTACTGGTTCTGGCTAATCCCTTTTGATTAGTCAATGTATTAAGTGCACTAGATTTTCCAGCATTAGAGCGACCAGCAAATGCCACTTCAACGCCACTATCAAAAGGTAAATGGGTAATATCTGGTGCACTTAAAATAAACTTTGTTTTTGCATAATTTAATGGGCGAATATCGTACATAAATAAGTATCCTATAAATGCATAAACGGCATTTAATCGATTAAAATGCCGTTACTGTATAGAAAAACTCATGCATTGACAACTTTTTCGACTGCTTTTGCAAATCGAGTCATTCCTTCTTTAATCTCTTCTTCGGTAATGATGAGAGAAGGGGTAAAACGTAATACATTAGGGCCTGCATTTAATATCATCACTTTAAATTCTGTTGCTGCTGTCAAAAAATCATGAGCCCTATTATAAAACGTTGGTTGTAGCTCAGCACCTAACAATAGCCCCTTCCCTCGATATTCTCGAAATATTTTGAATTTTTCATTGATTTCTTCAAGCATTCCGATGAATATTGCTCGTCGTTTTTCGACACCTTGAAGAACTTCAGGTGAATTAATAATGTCAAAAGCTTCACATCCTACAGCGCAAGCAAGGGGATTACCACCGTAAGTGGTTCCATGCACACCTGCATGCATTACTTCCGATATTTCATTGGTGGTTAACATCGCACTAATCGGAAACCCACCGCCTAATGCTTTAGCAGAAGTTAAAATATCGGGTATAATGTTGTATTGTTGATAGGTATATAAACTGCCTGTTCGTCCCATACCACATTGGACTTCATCAAATATTAGCAGTGCATTATATTCATCACAAAGCGACCGTACGCCTTTTAAAAACTCAGGCGTCGCCGATGTTAATCCGCCTTCACCTTGTACGGGTTCTAACACCACGGCACAAGTATGATCATCCATGACAGCCTTAACTGCTTCGAGATTATTAAAAGGAATATGAACAATATCCGCTGGTTTAGGGCCAAATCCATCGGAATATTTGGCTTGTCCACCGACTGAAACGGTGAAAAAAGTGCGCCCATGAAAAGATTGATAAAAAGAGATAATTTTAGTTTTATAAGGATGAAACTTTTTTGTTGTATAATATCGAGCAAGTTTAAATGCGGCTTCGTTTGCTTCTGCTCCAGAATTAGCAAAAAATACCCGATCAGCAAAAGTATGCTCAATCAGTTTTTGAGCAAGCATTAACGCAGGTTCATTAGTAAAAACATTACTCACATGCCATAATTTTTCACTCTGTTCTTTTAATGTTTTTATTAGTTTCGGATGACAATGCCCTAATGCATTAACTGCAATGCCGCCAGCAAAATCGATATACTCTTGGTCATTTTGATCCCAAACTCGACTACCAAATCCTCTAACGGGAATAAATTGGGCTGGTGAATAAACCGGTAAAATAATTTCATCAAATAGTTCACGGCTGATTTGAGATTGCATGCTTTAATCCTTATATATTGTCTAGTTTGTTTGTTATTTTATGCCAATTAAAGCGGTAGTAAAGTAAATAATTATTCATTTATTTTGAATTAAAATTCAATATAAATATTTTATATTGGTTTTAGGTAAAAATAATTTACTTCTTTTCATCATTTATTTTCAGGTATAATCAATTATTAATCACTATTTGTATTTTAAAGAGCTTTCTATGAGTCGTATTATTTATTGCCAATTTTTAAAAAAAGAATCAGAAGGTTTAGATTTTCAGTTATATCCAGGAGAACTTGGCAAGCGTATCTTTAATGAAATTTCGAAACTTGCTTGGCAAGAGTGGCTCAAAAAACAAACTATGCTAATTAATGAAAATAAACTCAATATGATGAATCCAGAACATCGGAAAAAAATTGAAAATGAAATGGTGAAGTTTCTATTTGATGGTGAGGACATCATAATTGATGGTTATAAACCCGAGAACTGAGAGTTAACATGAGAAATAATATCAAAATTATTACATTGCTTGTTACCGTAAGTCTTTTGAGCGGTTGTCCTAGTAAAAATGCCAATTTAGAAGATGAAGATTATTACGTCAAAGATACTAACGCATTTAATATTTTAATTAGCCAATATGCTAATAACATTGAACAGATTTGGGGACCTAAAGAAGTCCTTATTGCTGGGCCTAAAGACTATGTTCAATATGAAGACAATCTTCAAACTCGAGTTCACATTAATTTTGTATCGGGCGTGATTACAATAGAAACATTGTCTGATACACCGATAATTAATTTAAAAGAAGCGATTATTTCAACATTATTAATGCCTGAACCTGACGATATTATCCGTCATGAAAAGGCCGGGCAAAATTTATCACAAGAACCATTTTTATATAATCAGGTATTAGATCAAGAAAGGCAGCCTATTCGATGGATGGGAAGAGCGAATAATTTTGCTGATTATCTGATTGCCAATAATTTAAAGGTTCGGCGTTCTGGCTCGCATCAAATCACTTATGTTGAAATTAAACTAGTGCCTAATCATATTAATCAGCGTGCTAAGAAATTTTTGCCACTTGTTATCGAAGCTTCGAATCGTTACTTTATTGACGAGAGATTAATTTTGGCTATTATGGAAGTAGAGTCTGCATTTAACCCATATGCTGTTAGTCGTAGTGATGCGCTAGGATTGATGCAAGTTCAACAACATACTGCTGGGCGAGATATTTTTAAATTACGGGGTAAATCAGGAGAACCTAGTAGACAATTTTTACTTGATCCGAAAAATAATGTTGATATGGGTACCGCCTATTTGTCGTTATTGAAAACAAAATATTTAGCGGGAATCAATAATCCTATTTCATTAAGATATGCAATGATTACTTCTTATAATGGTGGTGCAGGAAGTGTGCTTCGCACTTTTTCAAATGACCGTGATGAAGCAATTAAGATTATTAATGCGATGACTCCTCAGCAAGTTTATAGAAAACTTGTTACTTCTCATATTTCTCAAGAATCCCGAAATTATCTAATTAAGGTTAGTAAAATTTTGGATAATCGGTAATTAGCTAAATTTATAAAAAACCATCTTATTTAGATAACCTAATCTTAATAAGATGGTTTTTTTTGAAGAAATTTTTAGTTTGAATGTTTAAAATTGAAACTATTAACCCTCAACTTTCATTCCTTTAAAAAGACTTACTGTGCAACTTAAAAAATCGATAATCTTCTATTTTATCTGCTAGTTAACCGCTTACAACTCTTAGCAAATATGAAGTTGATGAATATTTAAGCTAAATCTAAAATAATTGAAAATAGTAGTAAGTATTTAACTATCAAATTTTAAATACACTGTTATTATACACTAGAAGCTATTTCGTACATTATCTTCTCTTTATTTTTAGGGTACATCAGCCTCATTTTTATAACAATAGATGTAATTAAGTGAAAGGAAATTATAATTCATGGTCAAATGTAATCGTTTCCGGAGATTTTCTAATCTGGGTATAAGTTTTATTTTGCTATTTGGGGTAAACTCTGTTTATGCAGGTAGTACAAATGTACCTAAATTAAATATTATTCGGGATGAATTTAACGCAGAAGAAAAGCTTAATTTAAGTATCTATAACCCAAAAGTGAAGTTAACGTCACAAGGATTGTTTACGACACCGATGGGGCTTTATATTTACACTAACTATCCCACTAAAATCGCTGAATATCAAATCACCATTTACCGTCAATCGGATGTAGATAACCGTCAACCGATAAAGACCTTACGATTTAAAGAAATCAGTCCGTATGAAGCGGTGTTATGGCATGGTGATACCGATAATGGCGAGCCGTTATCGACAAATAGCGAGTATAAAGCGATTTTAACTACCACCAGTTATGACGGTTTAAAAGACAGTGTTTATGCGACATCGTTTAAGACCTTAGGTCAGGGCACAGCAGACTCTGGCAGTGATTTTATTTCCTACAACAAACCCGATAATCAATCGGGCTCAGGTCATTTATTTTTTGGTCAATTGAAATCAGATAGCACGATACCGGGGTTTGGCGAAAGCCGGATAGACCATCAGGGTATTGTGAGTGATGCTCAGGACCGGAAAGTCGTTATTCAGATGGCGGGCTTAAAAGGTAAACAAGGGGTGATGCTTAATGGCGAGCCTTTAGTGGTGGATGCCGAGGGCCGGGCGATGCGGGAGATGATTTTATCGCCGGGTGAGTATCAGTTTGATTTAAGCTGGCAGGATGAATCGGGTCAGAAGCAATCGCAACAGGAAAAGTTGGTGGTTGAAAAGAAAGATGACATTTTTTATGTGGGTATCGTGGATGTGACGTATGCGCAAAACAATGTCAGCGGAGAAGGGCGTTCGATACTCGAAGAGGCTGACAGTCACCACTACAGTGGCAAAGGGAGCTGGGATGGTCGGGTAGCCTTTTATGTCAAAGCGAATAAGGGTGATTACCGGTTAACGGCGCATTTAGACACAACAGAAACGAAGCTAAAAAATGCCTTTGGTCATTTAGGTGAAAAAGACCCGACTCGTTTTGCGCGTGAAATCGACCCACAATCTTACTATCCGATGTACGGAGATGGTTCGACCACAGAAAGTGATGTGGATACGGAAGGTAAGTTTTATATCAAATTAGAGAGAGGCAAAAGTTACGGGTTATGGGGTAACTATACCACACAGATTACCGGTAATGAGTTTGCCAATTTTAACCGCAGTTTATACGGGGCAAAATTATATCACGAAAGTGAGCAGTCGACCCAGTATGGTGATACCCGCACATTAGCGACAGTGTTTTTATCGAATGGTGAAACCCGGGGCAGTCACAATGAATTAGCATCGACCGGTGGTAGTTTATACTTTTTAAAACATCAGCGTATAACAGAAGGGAGTTTAAAACTGTCGGTAGAAGTGCGTGACCGTAATACCGGTCGGGTACTGAGTACCAGCACCCTGACCGAAGGGGTTGATTATGAAGTGAACCAGTTTCAGGGTCGGGTGATGTTAACTAAAGCCCTGCCGATGACGACAAACGGGGGCACAGGTAGCTCAATTATCGAAAGCGGTAATCTGGTTGGGGGCGACCCGGTGTGGATTATTGCGGAATATGAATATTATTCAGACGGTTTTGACTTTGACGGTCAAAAAGTGTTTGGTGGTCGGGCTTATCACTGGTTAAACGACCATATTCGTATTGGCGGGACATATATCAGTGAAGACCAGGCAAGCGGTGAAACGTATGAGTTAAAAGGACTGGATGTGATTGTCAGACCGACGCAGGGAACACATACGCATTTTGAATATGCCAAAAGTAAGGCCGGGATGAGTGATATTTTTGTGTCGAGCAATGGTGGACTGTCATTTAATCAGACGGTGTTATCGGGTGATACACGGGGAGCGGCATGGAAGATTAACCAAAAAATCGAATTCAGTGATTTGACCGGTGAGGATATTCCGTTAAGTTTTACGGGTTATTACTCAATGCAGCAGGAAGGCTTTTCGTCCTTTGCTAAAGCCCGCAGCAGTGATTTAGAAGAGTGGGGTGGCGAATTACGTTATGACTTTGAGGCGGATAAAAAAGGCGTCTTACTGGGTTACAGCAGTGAAAAAGACAAGGCAAATTATGTTGAAAAAATAGCCCGCGCACAATACTACACAACACTCGGAGACTTATATAAAACGGCGTTAGAGTTACAACAACGCAATACCCATAATTATGGTGATGCTTCTACCCGTGAAACCTTAGTGGCAGCGAAAATAGAGCGTTCGTTTTTTGGTGGACGGGATAAAGGTTATTTCATCCAGCAAATGACGATGACTAAATCGGGTGATGTGTCTGATGACAATCGCACTACCTTAGGGTACAGCTCACAAATTACCGAAAGCATCAATTTGGGTGCAGAAGTTTTTGCATCAAATCGGGGTGCCGGTGGTGGCGTTCAGGGTAGCTGGGATGTGAATGACCGCACCAGTTTATATACCAAAGTCTTAAATGATGTGGACTCGACCTCGGGTCGGGGCATTACGACGGTTGTCGGGGGACGCAGCAAAGCGACCAGCCAGATGGAGCTTTACTCAGAGCGACAATTTAAAACTACTAAAATTGACCGAACCACCTCTGATGTTTACGGGGTGACTTATAAACCGACTGAATCTCAGTTTGTTGAAGGGTCTTACTCGGTAGGACGGGTGAATAACCGTAACCGAAACCGTACTAGTTTAACCGGAAATGATGAAACTCGTCGGGATGTGTATGCAGTAGGATACGGTTATAAAAATGATACCGTTCAGGTGCGTAACCGGGTGGAATACCGGATAGATGAAGGTAGTGAGCGTATCCGCCAATGGGTAACGACCAACCGGGCAAAAACGACCGTGAACGAGAACCTCAGCTGGATGGCGCAGTTTGATTTTGCGAAAACACTTGGTAAACAAAATAATTCGAACGATGTTTTGAGTAACTACACAGAATCGACAATAGGCTTTGCTTATCGCCCGTTATCCATCAATAACCTGAATTTATTCGGTAAGCTGACGTATGTATATGGTTTAGATCCGGATGATCAGCTGATAGCGAACTCGACGTCGTCAAATAGCAAAAGCTATACCTCAAGTCTGTATGACCAAAAGAGCTGGGTGTGGTCATTAGAAGGTGTATATGAGTGGAATGCGAACTGGGAAACAGCGTTTAAAGCGGCGCACCGACAAGGGCATTTACGTTACAAAGGTGAAAGCTCATGGTACTCCTCAGGGGCAAGCTTGTATGCAATACGCCTCAATTACAAGACAGGTGACTGGGAATACCAGATAGAAGGTCGAACGTTACGTACCGATCTGGCAGATGACCATAAAGACGGGATTGTGACCAGTATTTACCGAAATGTCGGTGACAATATCAAGATGGGAGTGGGTTATAACTTTACGGATTATAACGACAACTTAACGCACCTGAACTACCGTTCACATGGTTGGTTTGTCAATGTAGTAGGGAGTTTCTAATGAACAGTTGGCAAAAAGTTAACAGTGGTCAAATGCATTTACCCATGCAAATCAATTCAGACCAAAAAGTTGAAAATCAAAAAGAAGAGAATTTACGCATATCAGGAGAAAAGATAATGCGAACTGCGCATAATGCAACAGTGAAAATGAATGCTAAAAAAAGATCGTGGGTTGATGCTCTAGGCTATAAAGTGTTATTACAATGTCTAAAATGGATGTGGCTATCCATCTTTATGTCATTTGCAGTAGTATCGATAGCTAATGCAATTCCAATATCGGGAAGAGTATTTTTAGACTACGATGATACCGCAGCTAAAGTAACATTTCCGTTACAAGGTCTATCCGTTACATTAAAAAACGATGAAAATGTCTTAATAGCAAATCAACAAACAAATGATGATGGTCAGTATAACTTTGAAGTTAATACATTAGGGAATTATGTCGTTGAAATAGCAACCAATAATGGTGAAAAAGTTTCCAAAAACGTAACTGTTAGAGGGGCAACAGGTGAGTTAAGTCAAAACCTCTTTTTAAAAGGAAAAGGGGGAACTATTCGTCTAAAAGTTAAAAATGGAACAGATGCAGGTATTAAAGATATTCCAGTAAAAATACGTACTCAATCAACGTTTGGAATGGTAACCAATACGGATAATAATATCGTATTAAAGACAAATAATAATGGCGAAATAGAGATAAAAAACACCTTATTAAACGTTAAATATGAGGCCTATTTTGATGAAGATGTTGATCTCTTTTTAAAAACTCAAAATTATAAATTATGGGATGTAACACTACCAGATAATAGTCATCAATATGCTAAACTCATTTCTTTTAAGATGGTAGGTTCAGATCAAAGCGGACAGTTTAATCTTAAACATCGTAATACCAATTCTGTTGATGGTGTTGTTGTGGTTGATAGAAATAACAACAATACCTATGAAGCTGATATTGATACTGGTCTACAAAACATGAGGGTCGAGCTGTATTATTCTGGTACAACAACCAAAGTAATGGGAACCGATACAGTTATTACGGGCGGTGATGGTAAATACAGCTTTCGTGATCTAGCTGTTGCCACTTATGATATTCAGGTAACAAATGTCACTTCTCCGCCTTTTACTACTGATAGTAAAAACAGGGCAAAAGCACAATTAACAATACCTGACTCAACAGGGGTACCTAGTGGTCCTAATTTCCTGTTTCAATTAGATCCTTACGATACATCTTTATCAAGTATATCCGGAAATGTGTTTGTATTAGGACCTCAGCAATATATTCTAGCCGGTCCGGATTCAGGTAAAACGGACAATAATCTTCCACTTGCGGCTCAAGGTAGTACAGGACTTAATACCACTGTTGATCTTTACCAACATAATGGAACCGATTGGGAAAAAATTGCTTCTCAATTCACTGGTAATTTGGGCGCTTATAAATTTGTCGGATTAGTAAAAAATAAAGATTATAAAGTTGTTGTCACAGAGTCAAATATAAATTTAAATAATACTGTTTTTGTTAATGATACAGACGGTAAGTCAACCAGTACCTCCTCTAAATCAAAAAGTATTCATAAAGGTAAGGTCACATTAAGTAATGGTACACAAGCTAACATTGCGGCTAAAGAGATTATTGTACCTAAACTTAATGACAGAAAAACTAACCAAAATTTTTGGTATTCACCAATACGTAAAAATTTAGGTAATTTATTAGTCGTCAATTATTTGAAAACAGCTAATGGGAATTGGAGTTGGAGTTCAACGATTAATGGGCTTGAAGCAATTACCGCCAGTACTTATACTAAAATAGCCTTTTTTGAAGAAGATGGTGTGACTCAAGCAACCGATTTACAAGGTAATAAATTAGAAGTTAGCTATCAAAAACCAGGGTTTTATGGAGTAAGAGGCTCACAAGATTATCCTATCGATCATGCCGGTTTGTTTTATTATTCTGTTGTTGAATATGATACGGATAATTTAAATTATCCCGAATCATATAATGGCGAATATTCGATTAATGTCACTCCAAATAAAACTTGGGAAGACACCATCTATTTTACACCAAAAAGACCCAATACGATTTCTGGATATGTTTATTTAAATAATAGCCATCGAGGGGCTTTAGGATCTTATAATCCAAATCAAGATACACCTATTAAACAAAATCGGGTTATTCTGGAACGCAAAGTGTCTGGAAAATGGACAGTTATCACTGAATTTGCAACCGATAACAATGGTTATTACAATTTCACCAATTTGCCTAACGGAGAGTATCGTGTTACTGCTAAACAGGAGTATGGTGGTGATAGTAATATCAAGGCTGGCGATGTTGATTTCGAAAATAATGATCAGAATAGGGGAGCAAGTATCGATCCTAATGATAACAAGAAAACGATATCAAGCATTGTTGTTAATGCGAGTGGTGGTAACAGATATAACACAGGCACTAACATCTGGTATAAATTGAAAATTAACGAAGATGTTCTTCGTGGCACAGTATTTTTAGATACATGGTTAGGCGATGGTGAGATACAAACCGGGCAAATGTACAATGCTAATGACCTACCATTAAGAAATGCGGTCGTTTTACTTTGCGAAGATAACAGTTCTAATGATTGTACTGAAAACGGAAGTAATTTTATTGGTAAAAAACTAACCAATGCCAAAGGAGATTATAGTTTTCAAGGGCAACAAGATGGTATCAATCGTAATGTCACTTACATCGTTAAAGCTATATACCCAGGGACAACTTCTGTTACTAATACCGCTAAAGAGTTAGCGCCAAGTTATAAAGTAAAATTTAAACAACTTGATGTCCCGATGACGAAAAACTTTTTAATGCAAGGTAAAGGAGAATTTTCGGGAGCACCGGTTAATGATTTAAATGGCGATATGGATTATGCAGGTGAGCAAACATTAGAAAAAGGCGATGGATATTTTGATCTCTATTTCTGGAATGGTAGCGCATATGAAAAATGGAGTGTTATTGGTGATTACTATCGAACAATCAACCTAAAATCATTACCAGAAGGCAAATACCGTATTGTCCACCAAGCAGATAAAAATAAATATTTAGATATTGCCGATAAGGATCCTTCTTCACCTCCTGGTACAGTAAACTTTGAAGTTTTAGCTGATGGTACATTAGTTAATATGGATAAGAATAATCAATGGTTTATGCAAGCAAGGATAGCGCCTTCAGGACTAAGTGAAGCTTTGTCAGGTAACATTTATTTAGACATCACTGGATCAACTGAAAAAAATGAACAATCCGTTTTATTAACATCAGATGAATTACAACGGTATAATCTATCAGATTTATCTGTAGAAGGGGTCTTTACACCAAGAATTTATCCTAATTACTATGATAGAACGAAAAGTATCGATTCAATCTTAGCTGATCCTGATTTTGTTGATAACAAGGTAAAACAAAATGGGCGATTTGTTTATAATAAACAAAACTCAACTCGTTATAATAATTTATATATAACGAGCATGTTACTGCGATTAAATGGATTGGATAAAAGTACTTTCAAATTAGTTGGTAATAGCAGTGCGTCTAAAACAGAAAAAAATTATCTTCCAGATGAAATAAAAACGAATTTGGAATATATGCAGGTTTATTTATTACCAAGAGGCGTACCGAATCAATATTGGTTAATTAGAGCCAATAATAATACTGAAATTAGCGGTCAGCTTTATTACGATTATGATGATAATGGTAGTTTTGATTCGTCTAAAGGTGATGTGCCAATTACAGGTGTACGTGTCGAAATTTATCGTAAAGGCAGTAATAAATTATATTCTTATACCAAAACGGACAATAACGGTAAATATCGTTTCAGTCATCTTTTAAATGATAATTACACGATAAAAGTAACGGATACAGGCTTAGATAATCGCTATGAATTGAAAAGTCCTTCTGATACCGTAAACGATGTTCAAATCACTGCATCGACGCCAATTTTATCAGGTGGTGGTTTAGACTTCATTTATAAAAAAGAGGGGGATGCATCGATATCGGGTTATGTCATGATCGATATCAATAATAATGGTCAACCCGATATCAGTTTTAATAGAACAGGTGATCTTCCTGTTTCAAATGTAACTATTAATTTATATAAAGGAAGTGACGCAACAGGAACGCCATTTAGTACGCTTAAAACCAATGAAATTGGCTATTATAGTTTTAGTTTAAGTAAAGAAGATTCGAAAGCTAGCCTTTATACTGTTGAAATTGAACCGCCAAGCGGTTATGGCGTGATAGCGAATGCGGATAACAATACGAAGAAAACTTTAAATCCGATATCTTTTAATACTAAAGGTGGTAGTCAGAAAGGTAAATACTTCTTATTAGCAGGGAAAACAAATGCTAATCCATCGGCAGGTATTACCAGTACTACCGCAACAAATAGTGGTATTTCGGGCAAAACATTAATTGGTGATCCTGCTGCTGCAACAGGTAATCCATTAGGTGGGGTATTACTCAGTTTATACGATGCTACGACGAATAAAGAGATGGTTCGCCAGTACAGTGATGCTAATGGAGAATATCATTTCTATAATTTGCCAGATGGTAACTATAAAGTCAGTGTTATTTTGGCCCCACAAAATTATGTTATTGTTGGGAATAGCGAAAACTCAGTACAACCAATTGATACCATATCAAATATCGCTATTAATAATCGAGGTATTGACGGTAAGATATTCTATTATAGTCAAGCTAGCTACGATGGCATCCAAGGTAATGTTTATATCGATTTTAACGATTCAAACCAAGATTTGAATCATTTAAATCAATTTGGGTATCCACTTGACAGCTCAGTACAGGCAACTGTTGAATTATATTCAGGGTTAAATGCTAGTGGACAGCCGTTGATGACTCAAAAAACGACCAATGGTCATTACCATTTTGCTAATCTTTTATACGGAACGGGTGTTAATTATTCTGTTAAAATCATAATGAATTCCATTAATGATTATGATTTCAAACAAAGTAAATCAGGCAATCAAGCACAAAATATTGTTATTCCTGTCAGTGGATTACCTTTAGAAGGATCACTTGATAATCATTATCTTGTTTTAGGTAAGCAAAAAATTGGTGGTGATGTTTGGATTGATTACAACAACAATAAAATGAAGGCAGATGATGAACTTGCTAATGATGTGACAGTAAATCTAAATTACAAGGTGCCAGGTTCAAATCAATATAAAACGCTTAAAACAATTACCACGAATAATATTTCTTTAAATGGTAATTCGTCGAAAAATGGTCAATATCTTTTCGAAAAGCTACCTATCAATTATTATTATCAAGTGGAAGTCATTACACCAGATGGCGCTAAACTTATTCCTGCATCAGAGATAGCAAATAATAAAAATATCATTGATTTTATGCCGCTAACTAATGATGATTTCAGTAGTAGTACTGGATTTAATTATGGCGGTATTATCACAGGACAAGTAACGATTGATGTGGATAATAGTCAAAGTAAAACAGATGTTGATACTGGTTTTGCTAATGTTGAACTTAAATTGACAAAAGTGTCAGGCTCAAATCCTAATGCGACTAATAATCAAGCAACTTTATCTGTAATAACTGACAGTTCGGGAAATTTTAAATTCGAAAATTTATCACCGGGACATTGGATTCTTACAGCTAATAGTTCTCAAAATGTGCCTGATTGGAATAGCTATGTTTTAAACTATACTTCAATAAATAATATAAAGGTTGTTGCTAAAAATAATAGTTTTTCATTAGATATCAAAATATCTGCAAATCAATCGACTGTTGACGATATAAACATTGGTTATCGCGGTAGCAGTAAAATCACAGGTTATGTGGTTATCGACCGAGATAACGATGGTCAATATAGTCGAAACGATATGGCATTTGGTCAGTTATCTACACCAATAACCCCAGTAATAATCTTAAATTCGGTAAACAATAAATCGGGCTTCACACCTAAAGATATATCGGTTGATCCATCTACAGGTGCTTTTGAAATAGAAGGATTAAGTCAACATAATTATGAAATTACAAGCTCAGTAAATCATAATGATTATAAACTTGTCTTTAGTCCCGGAAATCCAGCAACGCCATCGGCGATAGCAACGTTTGATATTAATGGTCCGAATGACAGTCGGTATGAACTTAATCCAGAAAAACGTGCTTTCGGTTATCAAATTAAACGCAACTTATCAGGAACAGTTTATTTGGACGCAACCGGAAATGGTTCTTATCAAACATTCCATACAAAATTAGAGGGTGCTGTTGTAAAAATTGAAGGTGAGTTTAATAACAAAAAAGTGACTTATACCCAAACGGTTGGTAGCGATGGCAACTTCTTATTTAACAATATAACAGAAGGTAAATGGACAGTTTCTGTTTCACATCCAACACGTTCAAGTTTAGTTTATAGCTATTTTGTTGAAAAATCAGTAAGTTCAAGTGGGAACAGTACTAATAGTATTAGTTATCAGGTTGATTCAAATACCGGTCAAGAGATCAAACTTGATCTAGGTATGAAAGGTCAAAGCATAATTACAGGTATGGTTGTTCTGGACAACGATGTCGATGAACAATTGTCACAAGGTGATACCGGTATTGCTAATTTAACCATAAACCTAATTGATCCAACTAATGATACTGTTATCTATAAACAAACGAACACTGGCAGTAATGGCTATTTTGAATTTAATGATCTATCGAGTGGTAATTATCGAATTCGAGTGACTGACCCTACAAACGCTTTAAGTGGTTATGTCATTAGCTTTAGTCCGACAGGTAAGGCATCGACGAATAATGCATTCGATATTGCTACGATAATTGTTTCGGCGGACAACGATCAAAAAGTCAGTAATAATTTTGGTTATAAAGGTAACATAGGTATTAGTGGTCATATCTATCAAGATATTATGGGTAATGCTGTTCATAATGCTAATTATCCTACGTTATCAGGGGTAGAGGTGAGTGCTATCAATCAAAGTAATAACGCAAAAGTTTCGAGCGTATCACTTGCCGATGGTAGTTATGCAATAAACAACCTAACGTCGGGTGTGTGGATTGTTAAAATTACAGGCTATCCCCAAGATTGGAATTATAGTTACGTCAAATACGCTGTAAATTATTTGTCTATTGATCAGGTCAATCCTGGCGAGTTGAAGCTAACCATTTCTGCCACAGATACTGCAGGTAAAACTATCGATTATGGCTTGAAGGGTAGTGCTAAAATTGCTGGGCAAGTGGTTGTCGATATGGATGTCAATGATAATGCCGGTTTAAATTACCATGCGGCAGCTATTGATAGACCTTTAAATGGCATCCCTGTTACCCTCAAAAGTAATGGATTAAGTGGTGCGCCTGAAATCAGAACGACAACGGATAACAATGGTCATTACCAGTTCGATAATTTAACGGCATACAATCAATATGAAGTGAGTGTTGATGATAATACGTTAATTCAGTCTGGATATGAAATCAGTTTCAGTCCAGCCATGGTTAATGGTGGAAGTGCAAGTAATCATGACACGTTAGCGGTAACGAGTGTTAATCAATTAGTTGACAATATTGATTATGGTTATAAAAGCCAAAAAACGTTAAAAGGGACAATTTACAAGGATTATTCAGGAAAAGGTATACATCAGACATATCATAGTACTTTAGCGGGTGTTACTGTTGAAGCAAGAGACGTAAATAATCCTAATATCCGTCTAACTGCGGTTAGTGATGCTAGTGGTCAATATGAAATCAATAATATTGCAGAAGGCGAATGGATTATTACTATTCAACCAGTAGCAGGTTCAGGCTATAGTTATAGCTATGTAGTTAAACCACAGAATATAACTTCTACAACGGTTACAAATGGAATCAAACTTGATATTAATTCTACATCATCGCCATTAGTTACTAATGTTGATTTTGGTCTAAAAGGTCAAGCAAGTATTAGTGGTCAGGTTGTAATTGATATCGATACCAATGATGGTAATGCAATTACTGCACAAGATATTGGTATTGATTTACTGTTCCCTCATTATACTGTTGAATTGTTTGTCGAAAATGATCTAGTTGATACCGCCGAAGCAATAAGCACAGGAACGAATATTGACGATCTTGGTCAATATAAGTTTGAAAACTTAGTGTCTGGTGTTAACTACAAAGTAAAAGTGTCTATTCAAGATTCTAATTATATTAGTAGCTTTATGCTAACAGATAGTCGTATTACTGCGACAACAAATAAGACAGATAACGAAATGGAGGAAATTTACCAATTTGCAAGTGCAACTGATCAAGCTCAAGGAGTGATTTTTGCTTGGAGTGGTATTAGTGGTATTAAAGGTAAGGTGTTCTTAGATAATAATGATGACGGAGAATACAATCCATCCATTGATAGCTCAGTTAATGCACCTATCACATTACTATTTGAAAATGTCAATAACCCAGCTATTCACTTTACACACTCACTAGCAGCTAACGCTATTGACTATGAAATTAAGAATATCATACCTGGTAAGTGGAAAATTGAAGTTACGGGTATACCGACGACTTTGAAAGCAAGCTTTGACCCAGATGATGCTCATCATGATAGTAATGGTACGTTAAAAACGCCTAAAACAGAGAATGTAGCCATATTAGATATCTCTGGTAGTTTAGTTGATCAAAACTTTGGTTATATTAATGGAGGATTCATCGAAGGAAGAATTCTTGACGATAATCAAGGTAAAGGATTAAGTGGTGCTGCCAATTACAAAGGCTTAAAAGGTGTAAATGTTTACTTATTAGATAGTGATAAAAAGCATATCTTAGATAATAGTGGTAAACCAATTACATCGGTAAGTAGTGAAAATGGTAAATTTAGTTTCCGTAATCTGATTATTGATAATAATGGTGGTATACGATACTTCGTTAGAGTTCTGTATGGGGATTACAATGATGGTAGTGTAAGTGTCAATCGTAGTAATCCATTATTTGATTTGATACCGTCATTTGAGCAATATACAGATAATAATGGCAATGTGGTTGAACATGATTTAATTAACTTATCCAACCCACCAGCTTCGGTTACATTCAATGGTGTGGGTGGAGCGCATACAGTACCGGTTGTTTTAAAAGATCCGGCAACAACCTTTACTCGATTGGCGAGTGGAATGTTATTAGGTTATCGTAGTACTGATGCGGACGTAACAATCATTAAAACAGCATTAAAAGATAATGTGGTTGTCGGTGATATCGTGCCTTACTCAATTCAAATTATCAATAATAGTGCCCGGACTTCAACTATTAAGATAAAAGACATCTTACCAGCAGGCTTTAAGTTTGTTAAAGGTTCTACACGTTTAGATGGGAAGAAAGTTGCAGACCTTAGTGGTGGAAGAACAGTTACTTCTCAGGTAATAAAATTAAAATCTAACGGTAAAACTACACTAACTTATATGTTGGTTGTGGGTTCAGGGGTCACTCAGGGCGAATATATCAATACAGCTAAAGCGATTAATTCATTAACTGGACGAGTAGTATCTAATACCTCTCAAGCAACGGTAACCGTCACCGCTGATCCATTATTTGATGATGCACTTATTTTCGGAAAAGTGTATGTAGATAGAAATGGTAACGGCGTTCAAGATGAAGGTGAAGAAGGTTTGAGTGGTGTAAAACTGGTTACAACTCGAGGGGAAATTATTACTACTGATACCAATGGTCGTTACCACTTAGTTGGCGTATCGGGCGGTCGTTGGGAAAGAGGAGCCAATTTTGTCATTAAATTAGATACAAGAACATTACCTAAAGGCTATGAAGTTATTGGACGAAATCCTAAAGTGATACGAGTGTCACCAGGACTTCCAAGCAAACTTGACTTCATGGTTTCTGAGGAAAGTAATCCATAACATATGGATAACAAGCAAAATTTGGATATGGATATCCAAATTGTAACGTCAAGTTACATTTACATATTTATTTCAGACTTGTTCTGCTTTGTTTTCATCCCTTTTCAATAATAGGGAAGGGATGGAAATGTTTTTTTAAAGAGTTATTTGCTATTAAAAAAACAATGCCTATTTCAAATTGCTCTTTTAATTTTATTGACGAAAATCTTTCGATAAATTTAAATAAATCCGAAACATCCAAGATTGAATTTTAATAATGTTTAATTAAAACATACAGTTATTTATTTTTGAAATTTTTAACTAAAAAAATTGATGATTTGACATAAATTAAGAGTATACTATCCGCCTCATAAAACCCTAGTTTTTTTGAGGATGTTAACATTGAGTAATGAAAAGCTTGTGGACTCATTATCCCCCGCACAAATGACCCAAATCGCCGAAGATCTTGGCAATTATAAAGTAAATAAGCACCCTAGCAGTACTATTTTATCTGCTATTCTTGCAGGTTTGTATATTTCTATTGCTTTTGTATTTTATATTACCGTAACAACAGGAACAGCAACCGTTGCTTTTGGACTTGCTAAATTAGTCGGTGGTATCTGTTTCTCATTAGGTCTTATGCTCGTTGTTTGTTGTGGAACAGATCTTTTTACTTCAACAATATTGACTATTTTACCCAAAATGACTCATAGAATTACTTGGGCAAAAATGTTTCGTAACTGGATTTTGGTCTATATTGGTAATTTTATTGGTGCTATACTATTCGTTTGTGTGATTTGGTTTTCTGGTCAATATATGGTAGCCAATGGGATGTGGGGACTTAATGTTCTGCAAACAGCAGATCATAAATTGCATCATACATTTATTGAGGCTATTTTTCTTGGTTTCTTAGCGAATCTGATGGTATGTTTGGCGGCTTGGATGAGTTATGCTGGTCGTAGTTTACTTGATAAAATGCTAATTATGATTTTACCGGTAGCAATGTTTGTTGCTAGTGGTTTTGAACATAGCATTGCTAATATGTTTATGATCCCAATGGGAATTGTGATCAACAATTTTGCTTCCCCAGAATTTTGGCACGCAATTGGTGCATCTCCGGATGCATTCAAAGAATTAACCGTAGAGCATTTTGTGTTAAAGAATTTGATTCCTGTAACAATCGGGAATATTTTGGGTGGTTTAGCCGTTGCGCTGCCTTATTGGGCATTATATTTACGTAAGCCACATTGATTTTTATGATATTTACCCTTATATAGAAAAGAGTAGATAGAAATTTTAGTAAACCTGAGGTGAAAAACTATGAGTAATTTAAACGAAGTACAAGCGGTCGCTTGGAAAGGATTTAAAGATGGTGATTGGCAAAATAATGTCAATGTCCGCGACTTCATTCAAAAAAACTACACACCATATGAGGGTGATGAGTCTTTTTTAGCTGGCGCAACTGATGCGACAACTAAATTATGGGATAAAGTTATGGAAGGCATCAAAATTGAAAATGCTACCCATGCCCCTGTAGATTTTGATACAAGTGTTATTTCGACAATTACTGCTCATGATGCAGGTTACATTGAAAAAGATTTAGAAAAAATTGTTGGCCTACAAACTGAGAAACCATTAAAACGTGCGATTATCCCGTTTGGTGGTATCAAAATGATCGAGAACTCTTGTAAAGCTTACAACAGAACTCTTGATCCTTTAGTCAAAAAAATCTTTACTGATTATCGTAAAACCCATAACCAAGGTGTTTTCGATATCTATACGCCAGATATTCTTCGTTGTCGTAAATCAGGTGTTATCACTGGTCTTCCTGATGCGTATGGCCGTGGTCGTATCATTGGGGATTACCGTCGTGTAGCACTTTACGGTATCGACTATTTGATGCAAGACAAATTTGCACAATTCAATTCATTACAAGCGGATTTTGAAAATGGTGTTGATTTAGCCATGACAATGCAACGTCGTGAAGAAATCGCTGAACAACATCGTGCGCTTGGTCAAATTAAAGAAATGGCTGCTAAATATGGTTACGACATTTCTGGACCAGCGAAAACGGCACAAGAAGCTGTTCAATGGACTTACTTCGGTTATTTAGCTGCGGTTAAATCTCAAAACGGTGCCGCTATGTCTTTAGGCCGTACTTCAACATTCTTTGATATTTATTTCCAACGTGATCTTGAAGCTGGATTAATTACTGAAAAAGATGCTCAAGAAATTGTTGACCACTTCGTAATGAAATTACGTATGGTTCGTTTCTTACGTACTCCAGAATATGATGAATTATTCTCTGGTGACCCTATTTGGGCAACAGAATCTATCGCTGGTATGGGTGTTGATGGTCGTACATTAGTTACTAAGACTTCTTTCCGTTTCTTAAATACTTTATATACAATGGGACCATCACCAGAACCAAATATGACTATTCTTTGGTCTGAACAGTTACCAAGTGGATTTAAAGAGTTCGCATCAAAAGTATCGATTGATACGTCATCTTTACAATATGAAAATGATGATTTAATGCGTCCAGACTTTAACAACGATGACTATGCAATCGCATGTTGTGTAAGCCCAATGATTGTTGGTAAACAAATGCAATTTTTTGGTGCGCGTGCAAACCTTGCTAAAACTCTTCTATACGCAATCAATGGCGGTGTGGATGAGAAATTAAAAATGCAAGTTGGTCCGAAAGAAGATCCAATCACTGATGAATATCTTGATTTCGACAAAGTCTTTGCTCGTTTAGATCACTTTATGGATTGGTTAGCAAAACAATATGTGACAGCATTAAACGCAATTCACTATATGCACGATAAATACAGCTATGAAGCATCATTAATGGCTCTTCACGATCGTGATATTATTCGTACTATGGCATGTGGTATTGCTGGTCTTTCTGTTGCTGCTGACTCATTATCTGCAATTAAATATGCAAAAGTAAAAACCATCCGTGATGAAGACGGTCTTGCGGTTGATTTTGAAATCGAAGGTGAATATCCACAATTCGGTAACAATGATCCACGTGTAGATGATATCGCTGTCGATTTAGTTGAACGTTTCATGAAGAAAATTCAAAAACTGAAAACTTATCGTAATGCAATTCCTACACAATCTGTATTAACCATTACTTCAAATGTTGTATATGGTAAGAAAACAGGTAATACGCCAGACGGTCGTCGTGCCGGTGCGCCATTTGGACCAGGTGCTAACCCAATGCACGGACGTGACCAAAAAGGTGCGGTTGCTTCTTTAACATCTGTCGCTAAATTACCATTTGCTTACGCTAAAGACGGTATTTCTTATACTTTCTCTATCGTACCAAATGCATTAGGTAAAGATGATAATGCACGTAAACGTAACTTAGCTGGTTTAATGGATGGTTACTTCCACCACGAAGCGTCAGTTGAAGGTGGTCAGCACTTAAATGTTAACGTATTAAATCGTGAAACATTATTAGATGCGATGGAACACCCTGAAAAATATCCACAATTAACCATTCGTGTTTCTGGATATGCAGTACGTTTCAACTCATTAACTAAAGAACAACAAAAAGACGTCATTACACGTACTTTTACACAATCAATGTAATTTGTTCTAGGTTCTAGTTACCTTGGTCTTTATGAGTAAATTATAAAGACCAAGGAATTAGTAAATTTCTCAAAACTCATTATTATCCTCACACAGAATTAATAGTAAATGATGTTTATTATTAATCATCAACTTTTATTGAAAAAATTTTTTCAACCAATAAGAACTGAATCATTCTTTTCAACTATGAGTTTTTCGCATTTTAGTGAATATACACTATGTTGAATAAGAAATATTTTACTAAATACCATTATTAAAGACGACGGTAGATTGATAAAGTGATTCTATCGAGTTTATATAATTAATTCTTTGAATTGAGTATTGTTAAAGTGAATAAAAACAAAACTGATACTTGCTTTTGTTTGGATCAAGTATAAATGAAATTAGTTAAACCGTGCTTTTTAATATAATTAAATGTCAAATAAACTTCTTAAAAAAGTTGATTTAACCTAAGATAATTAATACGAAAAGATTATGTGGTATGATATGACTAACAAAATGATGGATGTCTCCAAAATAGCATTAAATAATCGGGGTGTCCTTCATCATTAAATATTAAATAATGCTCTATCATCACAGATGAGTCAAAAAATATGGTAGTGATTAATATTTAGGTTAATTAGCATACACAACTAATATTCAGAAAACACAATAAATAATTAGGATGAAAATGAACGAAACTTTTTGGGGTTATCCAATCCATACAATACTTATTTTTTTGGGAATCTTAATTGGCGCTTTAATCATTGATCTTTTTATGCATCGAAAAGATAGTGAAGTGACATTAAAAAGCGCTTCAGTATGGTCAATTTTCTGGTTGGCTGTATCCCTACTATTTGCAGGTTACCTTTATTTTTATTATGGTTGGGAAACGGGTAATTTATTTATTACAGGTTATGCATTGGAAAAAGTGCTGTCTGTTGATAATCTTTTTGTCATGATGGCAATATTTTCTTGGTTTTCAATACCCACAAAATATTGGCATAGAATCTTATATTGGGGAATTATTGGTGCGATTATTTTTAGGGCGATATTTGTAATTATTGGTACCAAATTATTTGGATTAAGCTCTTATGCAGAAATCGTTTTTTCATTAGTCGTTGGTTGGACTGCATTTATGATGCTAAAAAACGATGGTGCTGATAAGAAAGTTGAAGACTATTCTCAGCATCTTGCCTATCGTTTAGTAAAAAAATTTTTTCCTGTTTGGCCTAAATTATATGGGAATAAATTTTTCTTAAGTAAGACACAGGTTAACGAAGAGTTAACTAAACAAGAAAATAAAGATTTGGCAATAAAGCGTAATGTTAAAGCTTATTTTTTTGTCACACCATTGTTTTTATGTTTATCTGTTATTGAATTATCAGATGTGATGTTCGCTTTTGACTCAGTTCCCGCTATTATTGCGGTAAGTCGTGACCCATTAATTATTTATAGTGCTATGATGTTTGCAATCTTAGGTTTGCGTAGTTTATTTTTTGTACTTGAAGCATTGAAGAAATATCTAATTTATTTGGAAAAATCAGTAATAGCCATATTGTTTTTTATTGCGTTCAAATTACTTTTAAATGCAACCGATCATATTTGGCATCATGGATACAATATTTCGGCGACAATGAGTTTACTCGTTGTGTTAATCGCATTGAGTGTTGCTATCATTGCTAGTTTTTTATTTCCGAAACAACAAAATGAATCTTTATGACTTTAGTACATTAATAATAATTCAATATTGTTGACAGTTAACCTGTATAATCACCGAAAGACTAAGATATTAATTGATTAATGCAATTGGTGAAAGCTAACCCTTATCTGAGTTAAAATAAGCTATATAAAATAATGTAAGCAATGATTAGAGAATTTTTATGGAACAAAATATTATTATGACAACCAAGCAACCGATTAAAGGTCGTATTCACTCTTTCGAATCTTTTGGTACTGTTGATGGGCCTGGAATTCGTTTCATTGTCTTTTTTCAAGGTTGTTTAATGCGTTGTTTATACTGTCATAATCGTGACACTTGGGATTTGAAAGCAGGACGAGAAGTCACAGTTGATGAATTAATGAAAGAAATTGTTTCTTACAAAAGTTTTATCATGCCTAATGGTGGTGGTGTGACCGCATCCGGTGGTGAAGCAACGTTGCAATCTGAATTTATTACAGAATGGTTTAAGGCCTGTCATGAAGAGGGTATAAGCACCTGTCTAGATACTAACGGTTATGCCAGACAACTTGATCAGACTGTTGATGCGTTAATGGAAGTAACGGATTTAGTGATGCTTGATTTAAAACAGATGAATGATGAAATACATCAAAAACTGGTTGGTGTTTCGAATAAACGGGTACTTGAGTTTGCTAAATATCTCCAAAAAATTAATAAAAAAACATGGATCCGCTATGTCGTTGTGCCAGGCTGGACGGATGATGATAATTCTGCGCATCTACTAGGTCAATTTATTCAAGGAATGGATAATATTGAGCGTGTTGAATTATTGCCTTACCATAAAATGGGGGCTTATAAATGGGATACGATAGGGGATAAATATCAATTGGAAGGTGTTGAGGCGCCGCCAAGAGAAACTTTAGATAGAATCCAAGCGATTATTGAAAGTTATGGTCAGCCGGTCACGTTTAGTAAATAAATTCCGCTATATCAAATAAAAGCACATTAAAATGTGCTTTTTTGTTATTTACCGAATTCTTTTACGTTTTATCGCTCGTAAAACAAATATACTCCCTTCTAGCGCTAATACGCAGACAGACAACCAAATGAGTCCATATGAGATGATATGCTCTGATGATACTGATTCATGCAAAAATAGTACCGATACCATAGAAAGCAGAACCGGTTCTACATAGCCTAGTAATCCAAATAATCCCATCGGTAGTAATCGTCTTGCAACAAAATACATTGCAAAAGCAATAGCGGTAATGATTCCTAGCATAGGGATAAAAATAGGAAAATGGGTAATGTCATCAATAATCTCATCCCAACTGTAGTTAAGAATAAAATAAAACAAACAACCAATAAAAATAAAGAAGAAGTCTGAAAATGTGCCTGCAATGCCTTCTATTTGTAATTTTCGGCGTGTCATAAAATAAACGGGGTATCCGAGGGCAATGACGGCAGTTTCCCACGAAAATGCGCCTGTATTAACAATTTCAATAGTGACGCCTAATGCTGCAAGTCCCACCGCTATTTTTTGTAAAAAACTGAGCTTTTCTTGATAAAACAGCTGTCCTGAAATAACCATGGTTAACGGTAGTAGAAAATAGCCTAAGGAAGCCGACAAGCCATGTCCGTTGATAGGCGCCCAAATAAAGATCATCATCTGGATTGTTAATAATAGTGAAGAACACAATAACCCAATTAAGAGAAGGGGATGTGTTTTTATACGGACAAAAAGTAGATGAATGGCAGACCACTGTTTTTCGATTAAAATTAATATTACAATCGCAGGAAAAGAAGTTAACAATCGCCAGCAAAAGATATCAATAACTGACAAGGGATGCAATAACACGGGATAATAATAAAGTAAGCCAAAAAGGCATGATGCGAGTATTGACAGGACAACACCTTTTATCATGATTTCACCTTATTTAATAAAAAAATAGCGCTAATGGATAGCGCTATTATAGAGTTAAAAAACGTTTTTTAGCCTATCACTTCGACACCATTCATGTATGGAACTAAAACGGATGGAATTTTAATACTTCCATCAGCTTGCTGATAGTTTTCCATAATGGCAACCAATGTACGACCTACCGCTAATCCTGAACCATTTAAAGTATGAACTAAATAAGTTTTATTGTCTGCTTTGCTACGATAACGAGCTTGCATACGGCGTGCTTGGAAATCCCACATATTAGAGCAAGAAGAGATTTCTCGATAAGTGTTTTGAGCAGGAACCCAAACTTCAAGATCATAGGTCTTACAAGAACCAAAGCCCATATCACCGGTACATAGCACAATTTTTCGATAAGGCAGTTCTAATAACTGCAACACTTTTTCAGCATGTGCAGTCAGCTCTTCTAATGCTTGCATGGATTCTTCAGGTTTCACTATTTGCACTAACTCAACTTTATCAAATTGGTGCATACGAATTAAACCACGTGTATCTTTACCATAAGATCCTGCTTCAGAACGGAAACAAGGTGTATGAGCAGTCATTTTTAATGGAAGCTCATTTTCATCTAAAATTTCATCACGCACTAAGTTTGTTACCGGAACTTCAGCGGTTGGAATTAATGCATAATTACTGCTTTCTGCTTCTTCATCGAGCGGTTTTGTGTGAAATAGGTCACCTGCAAATTTTGGTAATTGACCTGTTCCAAATAAAGTAGCCTTATTAACTAAATAAGGTACGTAAATTTCAGCATAGCCATGTTGCTCGGTATGAAGATCTAACATGAATTGAGTGATAGCTCGGTGTAAACGCGCAATTTGTGATTTCATCACCACAAAACGAGCCCCAGTGAGTTTTACACCCGCAGCAAAGTCAAGCCCACCAAATCGTTCACCTAAAGCAACATGATCTTGTACCGGAAAATCAAATGTTCTTGGCGTACCAAAACGCGATATTTCAACATTATCATTTTCGTCTTTACCGTCAGGCACAGAATCATCCGGTATATTTGGAATATTTGATGCAATATCTTTAATTTGATTCAGTAAGATTTCAAGCTCAGCTTTAGCACTGTTGAGTCTTTCACCAAGCTTATTGACTTCTTCACGTACGGACGTGATATCTTCACCACGAGCTTTAGCTTCACCAATTGCTTTAGAACGTGCATTACGCTCTGCCTGTAAGCTTTCGGTTTCAACTTGTAGTACTTTACGTTTTTCTTCTAGTTGACGAATACTATCAACATCTAATTTAAATCCACGGCGCGCTAATTTAGTAGCGACAAGATCCAATTCATTTCGGAGTAAATTCGGGTCCAACATAAAAAAAGTCCATTATGATTAATTAAAGATATCTATCTACTTTAATGATTATTTTATTATAGCGACGACCATATTTAAAATAAAAAAAGCAGACTGATTATAAATATTTAAAGTTTGAGCTTAGTATACTCGATTTATATCGGGATTCAACCGAAGTGGTACACCCGAAGAAATCTAACTGATATTCGTCAATCAATGTAGTTCAATTGGATAAAAGCAATTATTTTTATAATCTATTTTTTCTTGCTTATACTGCTGAATATTTTATCTTGACTATTATTCATAAAAGAAAAAACAAATACAAGTTATTAACAATTATTTTTTAGTAAATTTTATCATACCGATGTTCCATGCTCGTTTAAAATCTATTTGTCTGTTTTTATATAGCATTTAAACATCTTCTAAATCATTTAGTTATTATTGCATGTTGATTTCTACTGATATCGATTTTATTTGCATCTATAAAAAATAATTTGAATAGCGGTGATTTATGATTGATAAAGTGAAATATCTCTTAGATTGATCTGCTAAAACGATAATCTTATACTTAACTGCTATTTATTTTATTTTTCAAAAATATTAAGGGCAAAAGATAAATGGATCAACAACAATATAAAGCAACAAGTAGTTTAGCTATAGCGGGAATGATTTGTGGAATTACATCACTCGTTACTATATTGGTCATCAATATTTTAAGTATTGTTTTCGCTATTGTCGCTATAGTTTTGGGTGCTGTTGCTATGATTGAGATAAAAAATAATAATAAAAGCGGTTCTGGTTTTGCAATAACAGGGATAATTTGTGGGAGCATAACGCTTTTATTATGGTGTTTATTTTACATTTTGATAGTAAATTTATTGCGTTGCTAAAAGAATACGAATTTTGACATCAAATCTTCCTTAAATCACTTTCTAAGGCTTGAATAGGAATGGAGAATAAAAGACACTTGAGAAATATAAAAAGCGTTGCAGAGCGTTTTATATTAGCATTTTTAGGGTATTGGTAAACATGCTAAAGTGTAGAGTAGAGCAGATGATTAATCTATGCGTATGGAATAATTTTTCAGGTGGTTTTATAGATCATAACCTTTGATTGATTAGTATAAAACGAAGAATTTTTAGGGATGCTTAAATGGCGCACCCGAAGGGATTCGAACCCCTGACCGCTCGGTTCGAAGCCGAGTGCTCTATCCAGCTGAGCTACGGATGCTTGTAAGTTCGTTAAAATGGTGCATCCGAAGGGATTCGAACCCCTGACCGCCCGGTTCGTAGCCGGGTACTCTATCCAGCTGAGCTACGGATGCATATTTTGAATTCTGTTAAAATGGTGCATCCGAAGGGATTCGAACCCCTGACCGCCCGGTTCGTAGCCGGGTACTCTATCCAGCTGAGCTACGGATGCATATTTTAAATTTTTAAAAATGGCGGTGAGAGAGGGATTCGAACCCTCGATGCAGCTTTTGACCGCATACTCCCTTAGCAGGGGAGCGCCTTCAGCCTCTCGGCCATCTCACCAAAACAACTATGATTTTATCTGAACAACAAAATCATTATGTGTGGCGCACATATTACGGTTTACAAAAAATAAGTCAAACATTTTTTTGCTTACGCGTTCTAGTTGTCTAATTCGTGCCCAAAAAATTGCTATTCTTTAGGCTCAGAAACCTCATCAGCCTTGTTTTGCGCCTGATGGATTCTGTTATAGATTTCTTCTCGATGAATAGAAACTTCTTTAGGTGCATTAATACCAATTCTGACCTGATTGCCTTTCACGCCTAAAATGGTAATAACGACATCGTCACCAATTATTAGTGTTTCACCTACTCTCCTAGTTAAAATTAACATTAGATCTCCTACTCTCAGTTATTTATATATCCAAACTGTTATAAAAAGTAGCTTTGTTAGCCCATCATCATAACAGCACGACGGATTTAACAGATGAACTCTTGCATGATTAAACCATAGAGTTCATCTAGCTAACTCGCTTGTAATTTATTACTGATTTCCTTTTTCACAGAAGATAACGCTCCTGGTAACGCCGAAAGATCCATTCCACCTGCTTGGGCAAAATCAGGCCGCCCACCGCCTTTACCACCTACCATTAATGCTAATTGAGATACTAATTCGCCAGCTTTAACAATATTGATCAAATCACTTGTTACGCCAGCTGCTAAATTGATTTTGCCATCGTTGACAGCAGCTAGAATAATTACGCCCGATTTCAACTGATTTTTTAAATCATCAATCATCGTTCGTAATTGCTTAGCTTCGACGTTATCAATTTTAGCAATTAGCAAATTTTTATTATTAATGTTTTCACATTGATTGAGAAGTTGTGCACTTTGTTGGCTAGCTTTTTGTGCATTCAATTGCTCAATGGTTTTCTCTAATTGTTTAGTTTGATCAAGCAATTGCTCAATACGAACTAAAACAGTAGATTTATCGCTTTTAATCAGTTGTCCAATTTGAGCAAGCAAATTAGATTCATGATGTATAAAGTCAATTGCATTTTGTCCTGTTGTCGCTTCAATACGACGTACTCCCGAAGCTATACTGGACTCAGAAGTAATTTTAAATAAGCCAATATCGCCGGTTTTATCTACGTGAGTTCCTCCACACAACTCAATTGAAAAATCTCCCATTGTTAAAACTCTAACAATATCTTCGTATTTTTCACCAAATAATGCCATTGCACCTCGATTTTTAGCCTCGTCAATTGGCATCAGTTCAACATCAACGGGTAAATTACGACGTATTTGTTGATTGACTAAGTTTTCGATTTCAATCACTTGTTCTGGCGTTATGGCTTGATTGTGTGAAAAGTCAAAACGCAGATAGTTATCGTTAACTAGCGAACCTTTTTGATGAACATGACTTCCTAAAATCTGCTGTAATGCTGCTTGTAATAGATGCGTTGCTGAGTGGTTACGTCGTATACGTTCACGTAACTCTACGTCTATAGCAGCTGTGACACTATCGCCAACGCTTAATGAACCTTTAGCGATTTGTCCTAAATGACCAATACTTTTTCCGTATTTTTGACTATCAAAAACCGTATACTCAAGGTTTGCACTGGTTAATACACCTTTATCGCCTATCTGACCACCAGATTCGCCATAAAACGGTGTTTTGTCCAATATAACAATAGCTTCTTCACCAGCATGAATACTGTCAACTTTCTGGCCATTTTTAAATATTGCAATAACTTTTGCTGAAGATTCCGTTGCTTGATAACCTAAAAATTCAGTTATATCATCAAGTTTAATTACGTTACTATAATCGACACTAAATGAACTTGATTCGCGAGCACGTTTTCGTTGCTCTTCCATACAGTTATTAAAACCGACTTCGTCAATAGTAATATTTTTTTCTCGGCAGACATCAGCAGTCAAATCCAATGGGAAACCATATGTATCATATAATTTAAATGCAATATCGCCTGGTAAAACATTGCTTGTGAGCTTAGTTAATTCCTGATCAAGTAAGAATAAGCCTCGTTCTAATGTTTTTAGGAACTGCTCTTCTTCTAATTTCAGTGTATTTTCTACATGTTCACGATTTTTATTTAATTCAATCGCTGCATTTTCCATTACTTCAATTAATGGTTTAACGAGTTTGTAGAAAAAGATTCCTTTAGCTCCAAGCATATGACCATGACGTACGGCTCGACGTATGATTCGACGTAATACATAACCGCGACCTTCGTTAGAAGGCATTACCCCATCTGAAATTAAAAATGCACAAGAGCGAATATGATCGGCAATCACTCGCAGGGATTTGCTTTCCAAATCATTCGTCTGAATAATTTTTGCTGCATCTTTAATTAATTTGCTGAATAAATCGATATCATAATTGGAATTAACATGTTGCAGAACCGCAGCAATACGCTCAAGTCCCATACCCGTATCTACTGAGGGCTTAGGTAAAGGCTCCATAGTACCATCAGCATGGCGGTTAAATTGCATAAAGACAATGTTCCAAATTTCGATAAATCGGTCACCGTCTTCTTCAGGACTACCTGGTGGCCCACCCCATAGGTGTTCACCATGATCATAAAATATTTCAGTACAAGGTCCACAAGGGCCAGTATCACCCATTTGCCAAAAGTTATCAGATGCATAAGGCGCACCTTTGTTATCGCCAATTCGAATGATGCGTTCTTTAGGAATACCGATTTCTTTTTCCCAAATTGCGAATGCTTCATCATCTGTTTCATAAACAGTAACTGTTAACTTTTCTTTCGGTAGATTAAACCATTCTTTACTGGTTAATAATTCCCAAGCAAAATGAATGGCGTCACGTTTGAAGTAATCACCAAAACTAAAGTTTCCTAACATTTCAAAAAAAGTATGGTGTCTTGCAGTATAACCAACGTTATCAAGATCGTTATGTTTACCGCCTGCTCGCACACAACGTTGTGCGGTTGTCGCTCTACTATATGGACGTTTATCAATGCCAAGAAAGACATCTTTAAATTGATTCATTCCTGCATTAGTAAATAATAATGTTGGATCATTATGTGGTACAAGGGAACTACTGGCTACAATTTCGTGTCCTTTGCTATTGAAAAAGTCAAGAAAACTTTGACGAATTTCTGCAGTGCTTTTCATTTAGGCTTCCATATAAAAATGATTAATTTTTAAACATAGTAACATACCCGTTACAACTAAAGTTGAATAGTAGATATTCTTTATACTGCAGTGAATCTAGCTAATATTACAAGTAAATAAGGAAAAACAAAATGACCTAGTGAGCTTTATTCGTAAAGGGTATCGTTCTAACTTCGATGTGATACATTTTAGATATTTTACCAATTTAAGTCAACAAACCGTACATATTTTTTACATCATCTTGTGTATAACCTCTTGTTATTAAAAATTGTACATTTTTGTGCCATTGTAGTTTGTTCTTAGGATCAATGATTTTAAATTTTTTGATCAATTGCTTATAAGCGAGATCAGACCAATCAATATCACATTGGTAAAGGAGATCTTGGCTCAAATGTGTTGGCAAACCACGTTGTTTCAGCTCTAATGCTATACGATACTTCCCGTACCCTTTGTTGGCACGCATAATAATGTATTTCTCAATATATTGAATGTCGTTTATCCAATTTTGTGTAGTACAATAGTCAATAACATTATTGATATCACTTTTAATTTGGTTTAATTGCTCGTGGTAATCGTCATCTGTTTTTTTCAATTTATTTGCAAAATAAAGCGTTATCTTTTGCGTTAATTCATATGATGAGTGGTCACGCTGTGCAAGTAATTGCACAGCTTTATTTAAAATGGGTTTATTGAGCTTTTTATTCATTACTCAAAACTTTCATCTTCTGGTGATGTGTCTTCATCAGAAAAAACAGCAGGGCTATTTAATAATAGTTCGCGTAATTTTGTTTCAAGCTCATTCGCAATTTCAGGGTGTTCTTGTAAAAATTTAATTGAGTTAGCTTTACCTTGACCCACTTTTTCACCGTTGTAGCTATACCATGCTCCTGCTTTATCAACTAATTTATGTTTTACCCCCAAATCAATGAGTTCACCATCTTTAGAGATACCACAACCATATAAAATTTGAAATTCAGCCTGTCTAAATGGTGCAGCAACTTTATTTTTAACCACTTTAACGCGAGTATCACTACCAATAACATCTTCGCCTTCTTTAACTGCACCAGTACGACGAATATCTAAACGAACAGAAGCATAAAATTTAAGTGCGTTACCACCAGTTGTTGTTTCTGGGTTACCAAACATCACACCAATCTTCATCCGAATTTGGTTAATAAATACCACTAAACAATTAGCATTTTTGATATTTGCAGTTAATTTTCGCAGTGCTTGAGACATTAAACGAGCTTGTAATCCCATGTGAGAATCGCCCATTTCACCTTCAATTTCAGCTTTTGGTGTTAATGCCGCAACCGAGTCAACGATAATCACATCAACTGCGCCTGAACGAACAAGTGCATCACAGATTTCAAGTGCTTGTTCACCTGTGTCGGGTTGTGAAACTAATAAGTCATCAACTTGTACCCCTAATTTTGCAGCATAAATTGGATCTAAAGCGTGTTCAGCATCAATAAATGCACAGGTTTTACCTTCTTTTTGTGCTTGTGCAATAACTGATAATGTAAGCGTTGTTTTACCAGAAGATTCTGGTCCAAAAATTTCAACAATTCGCCCCATTGGTAAACCACCAATCCCTAATGCAATATCAAGCCCTAATGAACCTGTAGAAACTGCATCAACATCTAACGTTTGGGTATCACCTAAACGCATAATAGAACCTTTACCAAATTGTTTTTCGATTTGACTTAGTGCTGCTGAAAGTGCGCGTTGTTTGTTTTCGTTCATATAATAAAATTCCAATGAGTTAGCATATTGAACGCTATTATACTGTATTGTTATACAGTATCAAGCTTTTTTTACGAGAACGGAATAGTTTGTTAACCATACGTAATAAATAGATTTTTTATTAATACTCATTGAAATTCTCAATTATATTCAGGCTACCAAAATGGGGGGGGAAATAATGAAATATAAGTATGAATAAAAAAAAGAGATCACTTTTAACTGTCGATGATGAAATCAATTGTACTTAACATTATTTGTAAGTAAATGTAATAATCGGTAAAGCTGTAATTTAGTGTAATATTTTTTATCTAGAATCACGAATTTAATATTCGTCTTTTGACACGATAAAATTGGTAACAAATTAATTTTTCGGTAAAAATTACATGTGTTATTATATTACGCAAAGGTGCTTAGTATTGAGTTTAAAATAAAATTGATTACTAAGTTAGCAATTTTTGATAATCAAATAGTTTGAAGCTTTAGACTTAAATGTTATGCTAAACTTAACTATTTTTACATACCAGAGTAAAGTGCGAGTAAAGGAACATAATGACCATTGAAAAACAACATAATGATTATGAATTGTGCCCTAATTGCGATCTGGTTGTCGAAGTAAGTGATATTCTTTTAGAGCATAAAGCTGTATGTCCGCGTTGTAATACTACATTGGCTAAAAACGATGTAAATATGAAGTTTAAATCGATGATGTATGCGATATGTTCAATCGTTATGATGATAGCGGCTAGCAGGTTTGTATTTATCGATATACGTTTGATTGGCAATTTTAATGGTGTCAGTGTTATTGATATTCCTAAAACGCTATTTTTTGATAATTACAGCTATATTTCGGCACTATTCGTACTTTTCGTATTGTTATTTCCAATAATAAATTTATCTATTATTGCGTTGCTTTGTTCGAAATTAACACTTTCTAAATACCGAAAAAGAGATCTACTTGTCGTTTATGAAAAATTTCAACATTGGTGTATGCCTGAAATATTTCTTACTGGGGTTTTGGTCAGTTTTGTTAAATTGATGAGTTATGGCAATATTGGCGTTACGAGTTCTTTCTGGGCTTTTTGTTTGTTCGCTTTTTTTTATATTAAAGCGTTAGTCATTTTTTCACCCGAAACCATTTGGAATGAAATTAAAACTAATAATTTTGCCAAAAATGAACTAAAAACAGGAAAAACGGCAATCAGCCAAAAATTAAAGTTGTGTGGTTGTTGTCATGCTATTTTACCTTTCGAATATGTTAAATGCCCAAGATGTAAACAAAAAAGTCAGATTAGAAACCGAAATAAAATCCAATGGACTATTGCTTTATTAGTGACGTCATTACTTATCTACATTCCAGCTAATTTATATGGAATTATGATAACAGTTGTACTTGGATCATCGTCCACTTCAACTATTATGGATGGTGTAATTTATATGTGGCAAGCCGGTGATGTCCCTGTTGCACTTGTTATTTTTACAGCGAGTGTCGTTATCCCAATATTAAAAATCATTTCTCTTAGTTGGCTTTGTTATTTCGCAATAGCGATTAAGCGAAAAACAAAACAAAGCTGTTTAAAAATGAAAAAATTATATAGTGCAGTAGAATTTATTGGTAAATGGTCAATGATAGATATCTTTGTTGTTTCAGTAGTCTGTTCATTAGTCAGAAATCAACAAATGATGGGTGTATACCCTGATATTGGTGTAGTTTTTTTTGCTACTGTAGTTATTGTGACAATGATTGCATCTCAAAAATTTGATCCTCGCTTAATTTGGGATCATCGAGCAATTAGAAATTAGCATTATAGGAAAATTATGACAACTTCAAATAGATTAGCAAAAATAATTAAAATCAGAGCTATCTCGGCAATATGGATTATTCCTATTGTTACAGCTATTGTAGGGCTTTGGATAATTTATTCACATTTTGCTGATAGAGGCACTTCTTTCACACTCTTAGCAAGAGATGCTAATGGTATTGTTGCTGGAAAAACAGTGATTAAAAACCGCAGTGTTGATGTGGGGATCATTGATGAAGTGACATTATCTAATGATTACAAACAAGTAGTCATTAAAGGACGTATCTATAATGGAATGGATCCTTTACTTAAAAATGATTCTATATTTTGGGTGGTAAAACCAGAGATAGGTCGTGATGGTGTAACTGGCTTAGGCACAATTCTATCTGGAATTTATATTGAATTAGTATCTGGAAACGATACGCATAGTTTCCGAAATGATCCTTTTGTCTTATCGGATAACCCACCATTATCTGATCCGAGTATTAGAGGAATACGATTAAATTTAGAAAGCGATCAAAGTGGCATGATTCCTCGTGGCGCATCGGTTATGTTTAGAGGTTATCGTGTTGGTAATGTTGAGACTTCATCATTTGATGTTGATGCCCGAAAAATGAAATACCAAGTTTTCATTAAAGAGCCTTATGATGTTTTAGTCACACAAAATGTCAGATTTTGGAAAGAAGGAGGGGTCAATCTTACCCTTTCTTCCATGGGGGCTAGTTTAAATTTTCCATCGCTTGATGTATTAATGTCAGGTGGAATTAGCTTTGATTTACCAGATGGTTCTAAATTGGGTGCCCCAGCTAAACAATATGATTTATATAAATTATATGATGATAGAAAATCAATACAAGAATCCCAATATACAGACTATAAAGAGTTTCTGATCATGATTTCAGATTCTATATCTGGACTCAATGTAGGATCGCCTGTGGAGTATCGTGGTATTAGATTAGGTAGCGTAAGTAAAGTACCATTCTATACGCCAGAAATGTTAAAAGCATCACCAATATTGAATCAAAAAGTACCTGTGTTAATTAAGATTGAACCAGAACGTTTATCTGAATTGGTAGAAGAAAAAATTAATATTGCAAAACTCATTATCGATGAGCAAAAAAATGGATTAAGAGCTTCATTAAAAACATCTAATTTGTTTACAGGCGCACTTTACATTGATCTTGATTTTTATCCTGATTTGAAAGATCAATATAGTGAGGAAAATGCTAAACAGTTTGGTTATGACACAATAGAAACTACATCAACAGGTATTGCTCAAATACAGGCTAAAATATTGCAACTGCTTGATAACTTTAATAATCTTCCTTTAAATAAAACGATGGATCAGTTTAATCAATCACTTGCATCAACAGAAAGTTTGATAAAATCATTAAATCGAATGATGAGTAGTAAAGAGATGCAGAATATGCCTAAGGATCTGCAAAAAACTCTACGTTCATTGTCTGAAACATTAAAAGAATTCCAACCGGGTTCAGAAATGAACAATCAAATGAAAGAGAACTTGCAGAAAATTCAGCAGATGATGGATGAATTGACACCATTATTAAATACGTTAAATGATAAAAGTAATGCGCTGATATTTTCAGCTCCAGATAAACAAGATCTTGAACCGAAAGCAAAAGGTAAAAAATAATGAGAAAAATAACAAAATTTTCAACGATCGCTGTTTTATCGTTGTTCATGATATTAACGGGATGCTCATCCAGCTCACCTGATAAAAGCTATTATCAGTTAGCGAGTGGTTTGCCATCTCATAATTTACAAAAAATAAAAACAACGAACGGTTTTATATGGATTGAATCGATAGATGTTGCCAGTTTTTTGAATAAACCGGGTATCGTGTTGCAAACAGAAGATATCAAATATGTTACAGCAAAAAATAATTTATGGGTATCAACGCTTTCACAACAGTTAGGTGATCGTTTGGAGCAAGATCTTACCGTTTATTTACCCAATTATTTAGTATCAACCAAATCAATTACCACTCCAAATTTGACTGTAAAATTATTTATTGATGGATTTCATGGTAGTCATACCGGGGATGCTATAGTAAAAGGGCGGTGGGTAGTGAAAGATAGTCAAGATAGGATTAAAACAAAATCTTTTGAACGTCATGTACCATTGACTAACAATGGTTACGACGCATTAGTCGAAGCCTTATCTAAAGGTTGGCAGGACGAAGAGTCAGATTTTGCAAATTCTATTAAGGATTAATGACAATGAGACATTTCATCATCGTTAGATGATGAAATGCTTATTACTTATTTGTAGAATCTTGTAGTTGCTGTTTAAAACGATTTAATACCTGCATATCGATGTCAATCCATTTACGAACACTATTGATAAATGCTATCTTTTCAGCTTTTAATATATCTGCTTTGGTGATTGTTTTTTCTAATAATTGCCGATGCGATAAATAAAATTGTCGCAGAGTTCCTGATAGTAATCCTGATGATATTTTAGGCGTCACCCATTGATGGTTGATAAATAATGCAATGTTTCCATTAACAAATTCGGTGATTTCATCATTTTGATTGAAGTTGATACATTCCTTACCTTCGGTCAATTGAGGAAAATGTTCTCGAATTGATGTTTTATGATAAAGATAAACATTATTACTATTAACGCAATTAGGAGCAAATGCGAGTTCGCTTATTTTAAACGGCTCATTAATGGCACTTAAGCTAATGTTATACTTACCATCTTTGGGTAGTGAAATTCTAATTTTATACCTAAGTTTAGGTAATGAATTTGCTAATTCGATAAGATTAAGTTTAATCGTCTGTATATCACACACAAAGCTAAAATAATCAGCTGAATCAGCTAATCTTGTCAAATGCGCATCAAACAAAAAAAATTGTCCGTCCTCAAGCAAAAGCGATTCTATGATATATTCAGGTATAGGTAGCTTACGGTTTAATATTGCAGCTTTAGTCAAGATTTCGTTATATTCATCTTGTGATGTCGAATCCCAAGTAATTCCTCCTCCAACACCATAGGACATCTGTTGATTATTAATCGTTAAGGTGCGGATAGGAATATTAAATAACGCTTTTTCCATAAATGGTTGGATATAACCAATTGTTCCACAATAGACACCGCGTGGCGAATTTTCAATATCAGAAATGATTTGCATCGTACTCGTTTTTGGAGCACCGGTAATTGAACCGCAAGGAAATAGCGCTTGAAAGATCTGATATAGACTCACGTCTTTTTGTAATTGCCCTTCAATTGTTGAGGTTAGTTGCCACAACGTTGGATATTTTTCTGTTGTAAACAATTTTGGCACAGTGACAGAGCCAGATTTTGAAATTCGACTTAAATCATTGCGCAGCAAATCCACAATCATCATATTTTCAGCTAGATTTTTTTCAGATAAGAGTCGTTTTAATTGCTCTTGATCTTGTTGTGTTGTTAATCCTCGAGCGACAGTCCCTTTCATCGGTTTTGTCGTTATCGTTGAATTGTCTATTTTAAAAAATAATTCAGGTGATATGGATAGAATATAATTGTCATTATATTCTAAATATGCGCAATAATTTGCTTGATTATTTTTCTGAAGGAAAAAGTAATAATCAATGGGATTTTCATTAAAAGATGCATTTATTCGAATAGTATAATTAGTTTGATACGTATTACCAAGTTTAATCTGGGACCGAATATAATCGATCTTTTTATGATATTCTTCTAGAGAAGTATCGTAATTTAAATCAGATGGTTTGGGTACAAAATTATTTGTATTTGGTACGTCGGTCAGAGTGAAATTATTGAAAATACCAAAAAGTAGTAAAGGCAAATCTGTATTTTGCTGATCAAGAGATTGGGTTTTATTTGACGCAGTAAAAGCACTGGCACATTCATAGGCAAGATAACCAACTGCATAATAGCCTTGGTGAACTAATTTTTCTATTTCGTCTAATTGTTGTTTTATAGACTCAATATTTGTAGATTTGAAAATTTTAATGGGATTACTAAAACACTTATGTTGCCCTTCAAAATCAATATAAACTTTCATGAAATTCCTATTTAGAAACAAAATTTTGAATTATTTGTAAACCGCATTCGGTTTTGATCGCTTCAGGATGAAATTGAACTGATTCGATAGGTAATTCTTTATGGCGTAGTCCCATAATTAATCCTTGTTTATTTCGAGCAGTTACCATCAATGGTGATTGGTGTGATATTACATTATCGCAAGCGATTAATGAATGATAACGTACTACTGACAAGGGATTTTTAATACCATAAAAAAGTCCGCTACCATCATGAGTGATATCATCCATTTTACCATGCATAGGTATTGGGGCTTTAATAATGGAATACCCAAAATATTGAGCTATAGCTTGATGCCCCAAACAGATGCCTAAAATTGGACAACGATTAATAAATTCGTGCAATGCTGTCAGTGAAATACCTGCATTATCAGGGGTGCCTGGACCAGGTGAAATGACAAGTTTAGAAAAGTTGATTTTTTTTAGTTCTTCAATGGTTAATTCATCATTTTTGATAACTTTAACGTTGGCACCTGCTCGACATAGATAATCGTAAATATTAAAAGTAAAAGAGTCATAATTATCAATTAATACTATCAAAATATTGCCTGTTTCTTTCTATAACATAACTTTAAAATCCTATTAAGAGATATATCCTAATATATCTTCTTATAATAAGAAAATGTTTTTAAATGTTAATTTTCTTAAATTTTTGTTTGTTAATGAATTTTTAATGGACTTATTTAGATAATCGAATTAACATAACGGCGAGCCAAAAATTAGTAATGGAAAAAAACGATGAAAATCAGAACGTTATCAATTATAATTGTAAGCTTTATCATTTCCTCCAATACGAGTGCAAGACAATTACCTACGCCGGAAGAACAAAAAATAAGTAATCAGCAGCTTATTTACCAACAAGAAAGGCAAAAAGCAACAGAAGAAGCTTTATCTTCTAGAGCGCCCAAAGTAAGTTTGTCATCCCCAATAAAAAATGTAAAAACTATCGATTTTCCAGAAGAACAATTTTGTTTTCCTATTCAACATGTTGAGTTATTAGAAAGAGATAATCTACCCTTTACTATCCCACTTAATTCTTTAGCTAAGCAAGCAGAGGGGCGTTGTTTAGGAGGGAAGGGACTCAATTTACTTATGACGGAATTACAAAATCAATTAATTGGCTATGGTTATATAACAACACGAGTTCTCGCTCCTCAACAAGATTTAAACACAGGCATATTTAAATTATTATTACTCAAAGGGACTGTACAAGATATTATTTATACATCTGATAGTGATCAGTATGCAAGTTTAATGACCACAATGCCTTTAAAAAGAGGCGATCTATTAAATCTCCGTGCTATAGAGCAAGGTCTTGAAAACCTACAACGAATTCCAACTGCAAGCGCTCAAATTGAATTGGTACCCGGTTCTGGTCAAGGTGAAAGCAATATAATTATTAAACGTAAACAATCTAAATATTGGCGATTAGGCTTATCATTCGATAACTCGGGTACAAAAGATACCGGACGAAATCAAGGTGGGCTGACATTTTATCTCGATAATCCTTTAGGTCTTAGTGATAGTTTTTATGTTTCAGGCGGACATGATCTGGAAGGAAGAAGTAAATACGGTTCTAAAAATTATATTTTTTCTTATTCAGTACCCTATGGCTATTGGCTTTTAGATGCATCGATATATGGTAACACTTATCACCAAAAGATTTCGGGAATTGTAGATTATGAATATAAAGGACGAAGCAAATATTATAATTTACAACTTAGCCGAGTTTTACATCGCAATGAATCTCAAAAAACGATACTGAGTTATGGCGTTAACATGCGAGAATCAAGTAACTATTTAAATGATATTGAAATAGAGATTCAACATCGCAAAACCAGTAACTGGCAATTGGGGTTACAGCATAGTCACTATATTGACAATATAGTACTTTATGCTGGCGCTTGGTATCAAAAAGGTGTGCGCTGGTTTGGCGCCCAAGAGGCACCAGAAGAATATGCGAAAATTGGTAGTGCTTTAACAGATATTTTCAAAGTTAATCTTTCTGTATATGTTCCTTTTAAATTAGCCAACCAAAACTTTGGTTATAGTTTTGATTATAATGGACAAATGACCAGACGTAATAAATTAACTCCTCCAGATCGCTTTTCTATAGGTAGCCGTTGGACTGTGCGAGGGTTTGATGGTGAAGAAATGTTGAGTGCTGATAATGGATGGTATGTACGAAATGAACTTACATGGATTGCCCCGATTAATCAACAATGGTATTTAGGAATAGATACCGGCGGTGTTTCTGGCGGGAATTCAGAAAAATTATCAGGTAAAAGGTTAATTGGTTCCGTTGTTGGTGTAAGAGGACGTCAATTTGGTATTTATTATGACATGTTTGCTGGCGTGCCTATCTATAAACCCAAAAAGTTTGACACTAATCACCTAACGCTAGGATTCTACTTTAATTGGACTTATTAAATTTTATCTTTTAATACAAAATAAATTATTACTTTAATATTGTTTTAAAAAGGCAATATTAAAGTAATAATAACCATATCAAACAAATCACAATAAATATTCAATATAATCAATTCACTATTTTAATTATTCTCTGAAAAATTAATCACGCTTAAAAATGTAATGAAGATATTTTGAATAAACCTTTGACTGAAAGTTTATTTAAAGATTATTATATATAAGTTATGTTATCTAAACCGCATGGAAGTTATTTTTATCATTGCTTTATAAAGTGCTGATAATTCTATCAATATTGGTAAATTCGTTGTTGTTTTTTTAGTATTTATTAATAGCGGTAAATTCATAACGTTTATGAGAAAGTTAATATTAAAAAGGTTTCTATTTTGTTGATTCAGTCAACAAATTAATAGCTATATTTAATTTTACGAGTTGGTCGTGAGATTCTATTAAATTACCTTTTTAAAACTTGAATTATTCCTGTTTGATTAATCATATTTTAAGTAAGTTAGCTAGCATTAATTTATGGAAACTATCATAGATAAATACGGGCTAAGTTTCATGCAACAATGTTCCAAAAAATATTAACTATTTGTTAATAGTTCAGTAGTCATTATTTGATTGTAGTAACTAATTGATATTAGAAAATTTGTAAACCTGTAGTATTAATTTATGTTCTAGTTATTGAGTAAATTGATTTTTTATGAAATGACTGGTTTTTGAGAGAAATTCCGATCCTTTTTGAATAAAAAAGAGTGGGTATATGAAAGGTGAGACATACTATGAATAAAAATTTTTATCGCATTGTTTTTAATAAAACTCGTGGTTTGTTCGTTGTGGTATCTGAAATTGTAAAATCACATCAAGCGACAACAAGTTGCAATCGAAAAGCTAAAAAAGCTGATATTAACCAAAATTTAGATAACAATACAAAATTTAGCACATTAAAACCACTTGTATTTTTATCCTATGTTGCATTAGGTATGATAAGTATTGTTGGTACAAGCTATGCAAAAAGTATTGTGGTTGATCAGTCGGCTAATCAAAATCAACGTCCTATCGTTAAAGAGTTGCAGAATGGTACAACACAAATAAATATTACTGCACCGAGTAAAAACGGCGTGTCTCATAATAAATATACTCAATTTGATGTATCAAAAAAGGGTGTGATTCTTAATAATGCTACCGGTGGCACAAATACACAGCTAGCGGGAATTGTAAATGGTAATCCATTATTACAAAACAGTGCAAAAGTTATTTTAAATGAAGTTAATTCTAATAATATCAGTCAATTGAATGGTTACATAGAAGTCGCTGGGCAAAAAGCACAGGTGATCATCGCCAATCCAGCCGGGATCACCTGTGATGGTTGTGGGTTTATCAATGCTGATAGAGCGACGTTAACAACCGGTAAACCGATTGTAACAAATGGTAATCTAGAAGGTTATTTAGTCGAAAAAGGTCAAATTCAAATTACAGGTAATGGTCTAAATAATAGTGGACAAGATTATAGCGATCTGATCGCTCGAAGTGTCAATATCAATGCTAAATTATGGGCAAATAAGGAAATCAATGTTATCACGGGTAAAGCAAAAGTTAGCGCTGATTTAAAACATATCGATAAACAAGGCATTGATAATAACGTTGGACAACCCGAGTTTGGCATAGATGTCTCAAGATTAGGGGGCATGTATGCGGATAAAATTAGAATGGTTGGGACAGAACATGGCGTTGGTGTACGAAATAATGGTACGTTATTGGCAAATGCAGGAACATTAACTGTAACTAACGATGGCAAAGTAATTAATGCTGGTTATATCAGTTCAGCGCAAAACCTTGAATTCAAAACGACTTATGGTGGAATTGAAAACCATTCAACAATTGAAAGTTCAAAAAACATTGTATTATCCAGTAAAGCAGAAATAAAAAATGTTGATAGATTAAATGCGCAAGGTGATATCACGCTTAATGCAGAAAGTTGGGTTGGTAACCAAGGATTAATATCTTCGGGTAAACAGATTACAACAACGAGTAAAGAGTTTGATAATAGTTATTCAGCAAATATAAAAGCGCAAAATCTAAAAATTGATGCGAATATGGCAAAAAATACAGGCAATATTAACGTAAATGACACAATTAATCTGCTCGCAAATCAGTTTGAAAATAATAAAAAATTAGCTGCTAAAAAAGAAGTCACTATAAACAGTAGAAAATTCAAAAATGATTGGAAAGGCAAAATTGAATCAAATAATATCAAAATTTTTGGTGACGAATTTGTCAATTATGGTCAACTTGTTGCCGACAATAGATTAACTATGAATGTTAAAAGTATCACGAATCTTAATGAATTAGTGGGAAGAAACGAAATCAGGATTAATAGTATAGAATTTTCTAACAAAAAAGACGGAATAATAAACGCTTATGATGCGGAAGTTATAACACAAAATTTCGATTCTGATGGTACAATTTTAACTGGCGCATTGGATATATCTGCTGAAATAAACTATAACAATGGCATCAATGGCAAAATAATAGCTGATTATTTCAAGTTAATAAATCCACATAAAAGTGTTAACGAAGGTCTTATCGATGTAGGCTATTTTTATGAATTGGGTAGTGACTTTATTAATACCGCTTTTGGCAAAATAAAAGTCGGTGAATTATATGCCAATAATGATTATTTTGAAAATAAAGGTTCGGTATACTCATCCAGTAAAATAATCGTTGAAAGTAATGATTTTTACAATAATGGTCAATTTGATGCAATAAAAACTCTAAAAGTAAATCAGAATAAGAATTTTAAAAATGATTGGCAAGGAACAATCAACGCTAATTTAATTGATTTCGACCAACAGATCGTCAATGAAAGTTTTTCTAACTTTGGTTCGATACAGTCAAAAGATCAAATTAAAATTAAATCTAAGGATTTTTATAACCAAGGGAAGATATTGGCGAAACATGAATTAAGCATTCAGGGTGACAAACTAAAAAATGAGATGAATGCTTCAATAAGCGCTGACAAAATTGATCTATCCGGTACAACATTAGAAAATAAAGGTTTAATAACTGCTCAAGATTCCCTAAATATTGGGGTGAAACAGTTATATAATAAATTTAAGTTATTATCTGATGAAAATTTAGATATTAATACTTCATATTTTTCGAATGAAGGAAATGAAAGTATTGTCAAAGCTGATTTAGTGACAATATTTGCTGATAAACTGGACAATCATAGTACCTTTAATGCGACTAATGATCTACAAATCATTGTTAGCAACATCTACAATCAAGGTAGGTTTACATCAAATAATCATATTGGTATATATAGTGCAGACTTTAAAAATGATTGGGCAGCTCATGTTGATGCCGATAAACTGGATATCGCCGGTGGAAAAATGCACAACATGAACGAAATAAAAGCTAATCGATATATTACTATCAATGTTAGTGATTTTTACAATAACAAATCCTTATTTACATTTGGAAATCTAGAAATAGGCGGCACCAATTTTAAAAATGATTGGTATGGTGTAATTAAAGCTGAAAACCTAGATATTCTTTCAACTCAGTTATCGAATTATGGAAAATTTGAAACAAGTAATTTAATGAATATTGTGACAAAGAAATTTTATAATTACGGACGAGTTGATTCTGATATGCACATCTGGTTATACGCTGATTATTTTAGAAATGATTGGAAAGCCGTAATGAATGCAAATTACATTAAAACGAAAGTGACTAACATTGAAAATTATGGATCAATAAAAGGAATTATTAATGATGAAAATCAATTGTAATTCATCGTATTAAAATCGTTATCCAATTAAAATAATTCAGACCCTAGTTCTTATACTTTATATATACAAGTTAGCTAGGGTCTTTAAATTCCTATATTCAGAAAGTTATCGTTCCAAAACAAAATAGAGTATTTAACTCGCTCATCCTTCATTGATTCAATATATTATTCTCGATCTTGATGATCGCTTTTATCATACAAAACTGAATAACATCGATTTAGTTATGTTTTGTCAGACTCATCATGCTCAACTTATTGTATTACTTTTAAATTTACCAATAACAAATTGAAATATCTTTTTTATTCTTTGGAATATTATTCAAAAATGCTTACTGTTTTTAGCCACCGTGAAGTGGAAGAATACGCTTTGGTCGAAAATTGTAAATTTATAAAACAGACATAAATTTTATTTTCATCTCATTTTTTATTTTATAAAACATCATTTTTTTTGATTTAAATTAAAATTGAATTAAATACTTTCAATAATATATAAAAAACTTTGATAAAGTCTTTGACCAATTGAAAAATTAATGTTTATATAGTGAGCCTTACATTATTTACATTTTACCTAGAAATTGAATCATCATCTTACATTTCTACCAATGAAATAAACGTTATTTTCAATATTTTATCCTGATGATAATTGATTTGTTTTTAGTTTTTCCAACAATTGATAAATGTCAATATTTAGTAAAAATGAAAAATTTTGTAAATAACATAACTGTTTCGTTGATTGATTTAAATCAGCCATTTTATATACCGTTCTTACTCGTTTTAATTTTTGAATACCGAGTTAGTGAATAAACAGCTAATTCCTAAGAAATAAAATTATCGATCGCAAAAACTATTAATCTAAATATGGTTAATAGAAAATCTCCATAATTAACTGAATAATAGAATTAATTTATTTTTTTCAAGTTGTAGTAACCCATTAGTATCTCTTTTTTTGTTTAAAAGCTGATATTAATTTTTTGTTCTAATCATTTTATTTAATTTAATCAATTTTTTAATAACTAAATATGCTTTTGTTTTAAAACGTTAGCAAATAGATACAAGGTGAAAAATACTATGAATAAAAATTTTTATCGCATTATTTTTAATAAAGTTCGTGGATTATCTGTTGTGGTATCTGAAATTGTTAAATCACATCAAGTCGTGGTAAATAATAACCAAAGAACTAAAATGGCAGAAAAAAATGTAACTCGTCAAGTTCAGCCTCACACATTAAAATCGTTGGTTTTCTTGTCATATATTGCGTTAGGTATGGTTAGTATTATTGATACAAGCTACGCAAATAATATCGTTGTCGATCAAAATGCCAATCAAACTCAACGTCCAACAGTTCAAGGTTTACCAAACGGCGCAACACAAATTGATATCGCAGCACCAAGCAGTAATGGCGTATCACATAATAAATATACGCAATTTGACGTATCAAAAAATGGTGTGATTTTAAATAACTCTCCTGATGGTAGCCAAACTCAATTAGCGGGTAATATTAATGGTAATGCATCACTACAAAATAGTGCCAAAGTCATATTAAACGAAGTGAATTCGCAAAATATCAGCCAATTAAATGGTTACATCGAGGTGGCGGGTCAAAAAGCCCAAGTTGTCATCGCCAACCCGGCAGGCATAACCTGTAATGGTTGTGGTTTTATCAATGCAGACCGGGCAACCTTAACCACCGGTAAACCGATAATTGAAGATGGAAAATTGACTGGTTATCAAGTAGAAAAGGGTCAGATAGCCATTACAGGGGATGGATTAAAAAATTCAGGGCAAGATTATACTGATTTAATAGCACGCAGTGTAAATGTCAATGCCAAGTTATGGGCGAATAAAGAAATCAATATTGTGACAGGTAAAGCGAAGGTGAGTACAGACCTGACAAAGATTGAAAAAGTCGCCTCAGCCACCAATACTGAACAACCTGAATTTGCGCTGGATGTTTCAGCGTTAGGTGGAATGTATGCCGGAAAAATTAAGATGGTCGGTACTGAAGCAGGGGTAGGTGTTCGTAATAATGGGATACTTATGGCCAGTGCTGGAACGATAGATATATCAACAAATGGCAAAATTTTAAATACCGTAAGTGGTAATCTTAGTTCTGCGACAGACACCTTATTGAAGAGTGACAATATTGAAAATCATGGCACAATCATTAGTCAGAAAAATGTCATTTTAACGGGAAAAACAGAAGTAAAAAATTATGGCATTGTTAATGCTAAAGAAGACATTAATCTAAAAGCTGAAAAATTGGTTGCCAACGAAAATAGATTATTAGCAGGCAATAATCTTAGTGCAGAAAGTGAGGAATTTCTGAGTACCTGGACAGGGAATGTGAGTGCTAATAATATTACATTAAACGCAGCGCAAACCAAAAATGTGGGGAAAATTAATGCGGCTGAAAGTGTGAAAATTAAAGCATCAAGTGTTGAAAATGCTGGGAATTTATCAGCAGGAGAAAGTATTACTGTATCAAGTGAAAAAATCAAAAATGATTGGTTTGGTGTGATTCAGTCAAAAAATATAGAACTTGAAGGAACAAATCTAGAAAATTATAAAGAAATTAACGCAACTGACAACTTGATCATTAACGTTGTAGATATAAATAATATTAATACGTTAACCTCAGATAATAAATTAACGCTAGCAAGTCAGAACATTCAAAATCATTCAACAGGTCTGATTCAATCGCAAAAAGAATTATCCATAAATTCCAAAATGTTATCCAATAACGGTGTGTTAGCATCAATAGAAAATATGAATGTTATTAGTGATGATGTCTTTAATCATTGGAATGGTACAATGCAATCGAAAATCGTTGATTTAAAAGGCAATAACTTTAGAAATTATGGTGCTGTTAATGGTGTACAATCCATCGATATCGCCGTAAAAGGAATACTTTATAATCAAGGAATTCTATCATCAATTTCACCCGAACCTTCACCACATTCTGAAAGTTCAGAAACACCAAGTTTCAAAATTAATCTATCTTTTGATTCATTTAAAAATGATTGGAACGGTAAAGTTAATGCTGATCAAATAAATCTTGTGAACATTAAAACCAACAATGATCAAGTTAACGAAACGGGTGAATTTATTAATTATAACGAAATGAATGCCAATGACTTACTCAATATTGATGTTAAGAATGTTTACAATCAAGGTAAATTATTGGCAAAAAATGATTTATCTATAACGAGTGACAACTTCAAAAATGATTGGAAAGGCGAAGTACAAGCTAATAATATTACGTTGCTAGGTGCAAAATTTGACAATTACAATCAAGTTTTTGCTAATTCTGAGCTGAATGTCAATGTCGAAAACGCTTACAATCAAGCTAAGCTCTTAACTGAAGGCAAGTTATTAATTAATAGCAATAATTTCAAAAATGATTGGCTTGGTGAAATAAATTCAAATAACATTGAAATCACAGGTAATAGATTTGATAACCGTAATAAATTAATAGCGAATGATACAATGAATATTAACCTGAATGATTTTAATAACAATGGTGAATTATTGGCTAACCAACAAGTAAAAGTAGTCAGTCACAACCTAAAAAATGATTGGTTTGGTTCAATTAAAGCTGAAAATATTGATCTGAATGTTATAACAAATATGGAAAACTTTGGTGAGGTTGAAGCTGGTGATCAGTTAACTATTAATTCTAATTATACATACAACCAAGGCAATGTGATTTCGAAAAGAGAGATTAAATTAGCGGGTAATCATTTTCTCAATGATTGGCATGGTGTGATTAATGCTGAAATTATTACTGACAATTTATCTGATAAAATCGTTAATCGTGGTCTAATTAATGGAAAGTCCACTAATGCAAAAGATGAATAGATTAATTTGATCAATTAATTCTGTTTTGTTGTAAAGATAAGATCCTAGTTTACTGAAATATATCATCGATAGATAAGCTAGGATCTTAAAAATTAATCTTTTGATCTTTGTCTACTTCTCAAATCCCTTCTCATTTACTTTAATCCCCAAAAAAACGTAAAAATTTTTAAAACTGGCTTAATTGTGGCAACGATATGAATAATATGGTTATATTTAATAAAGCGGAAAATAATTTAAGCGATAAACTAATAAATTAGAAAATCTTGTTATCTAAAATTTTTAGTTAGCATAAAAATTGTTTAAATTAACAAAGAAATGTAAATGACAGATGCACAAATAAAACTTTGACTAAATACAAATTTAGTGTTTATTATACGCGAATCAAATTATCTAAATAATGTTAATTTGGTGTATCTGTTTCTTTCTGTTCTACCGATGATGATGGTTAATTAGTAAATAAATAGTCTGTTTTCATACAATTTATCATCATATCGATTTCCTTTTTGTTGCATTAACTTCTGAATATTATTTGTATTACCGTATTTAACTATTTTGTAGATTTTTTTGAAATAATCATTTGTTTAATATGATGATTCTATTTTTTACGTTTTAACAAAATAATAGGTGAAAGGTGTAAATACTATGAATAAGAATTTTTATCGCATCATTTTCAATAAAGTCCGTGGATTGTTTGTCGTTGTATCAGATATAACTAAATCGCATCAAGTCATAACCGACAATGCTAAACAAATCAAAACAGTTCATGTTAGCCCTAATCCAATCCACCACGTTCAGTTTTGCAGATTAAAACCCTTAGTCTTTATATCTTATATTGCATTAGGTTTGGTAAGTGTAGTTAACGTCAGTTATGCTAATAATATCGTTGTTGATCAAGCTGCTAGCCAATCACAGCGTCCTAATGTACACAACTTACAAAATGGTGTAACACAAATTGATATTGCAGCGCCAAGTAATAGTGGTGTCTCTCACAATAAATATAACCAATTTGATGTATCCAAAAATGGCGTCATACTCAATAATGCTACAGGAAGAACCAATACCCAATTAGCTGGCGATATTAATGGTAATAAATTATTACAAAATCGTGCAAAAGTGATTTTAAATGAAGTTAATTCTCCCAATATTAGTCAGTTAAATGGTTATATTGAAGTTGCAGGTCAAAAAGCTCAGGTTATTATCGCCAATCCTGCCGGTATAACCTGTAATGGTTGCGGTTTTATTAATGCTGATAGAGTCACACTAACGACGGGTAAACCCATTATGGATAATGGCAAATTACAGAGTTACCAAGTTGATGGCGGGCGTATTGAAATTAATGGCTATGGTTTAAAAAACTCAGGGCAAGACTACACCGATTTAATTGCACGTAGTGTCAATGTTAATGCAGAATTATGGGCAAATAACGAAATTAATGTTATCACCGGACAAGCTAAAGTAAGTGCTGATTTGAGTAAAATTGAAAAGCAAGGATTTAATAATCAAGTTGATTTGCCTGAGTTTGGATTGGACGTTTCTGCGCTAGGGGGAATGTATGCAGGTAAAATTAAAATGGTCGGTACAGAAAATGGTGTAGGGGTACGAAATGATGGGAAACTGATGGCGAGTGCCGGTACATTGAATCTTTCTGCTGATGGCAAAATTATTAATAAAGGAACGATGCAGTCCTCAGAAGGAACTGTCCTAAAGAGTCAATCTGAAATTAAAAATTTAGGCACAATCACAGCCAAAAATGACCTTAATCTTCAATCCCACACGTTAATTACCAATGAAGGAAAACTGTCTGCAAAAAATTCTCTTTCAACAAATAGTGATGAGTTTATTAGTATTTGGTCAGGTGATGTAAAAGCAAATAACATTGTGATTAATGCTAAGAAAGCAAAAAATGTGGGTAAAATGAGAGCCTATGAAAATGTCACCTTTAATGCTTCAACTGCAGAAAATAATGGCAACTTAACGGCAGGCAAACAAATTACCCTAAAAAGCGATAATATTAAAAATGATTGGCAAGGGATTATTAACGCTAAAAATATTAACTTGAATGGGAAAAATTTTGAAAATTATGGCGAAGTTAATTCTGCTGAAAACCTAGTGATTTCGATAGAAAATTTAAATAATATCAATAAATTACTCTCTGATGAGCAATTGTTGTTAAAAGGAACCAACATTACTAATAGCGATACGGGATTGATCAAAGCTGAGGACAAAGTTTCAATAGTTGCAAAGAACATCATCAATGATGGCACAATCAGTAGTGACTCAGTATTCTTAGGGGAAGGAGAAGTTGGAAAAGTTGTGAATACTTGGCGAGCAAAAATAAATGCTAATCAATTAGTTGATATTCAAGCTAATCAATTTGAGAATTCTGGACAGATAAAGGCGGATAATGGATCAATGGTATTACAAGATTATATGTATAACCAAGGTCAAATTACGCTAAATAACAATTTCAATTTATCTATTAAAGATTTTAAAAATGATTGGAATGGCAAATTAGCCAGTAATTATATGAATATCAACAAAACGAAATCGGATTCTACTATCACTAATTATGGTGTCATCAATGCTGATAATTTAAATATTTTGAATAATAATGTTTATAATTATGGTCAACTTTTAGTTAATCAGACTTTATCTGTAGTGAACAATACCTTTGTAAATAGTTGGCAAGGTCTTATCAAATCTGATGAGGTGGATATAAATACGCGTAATTTTGAAAATCATAATGAACTCAAAGCGGGTCAATTACTGTCAGTAAATAGCAATAACCAGTTTTATAATCAAGGAAAATTATTTGCCAATAAACAGATTATTTTAAAAGGCAATGAAGTTAAAAATGACTGGAAAGGTGAAATCAAAGCCGATTTAATTTCTATGGATATCAATAAGTTGGATAATTACAATGAAATTAATGCATCAAATTCATCGGTGATTAAGGTGAAAAACGGCTATAACCAAGGGAAAATTTTGGCATCAGAAAAATTGGCAATAAAAACTGATAACTTTAAAAATGATTGGAAAGGCGAAATCAATGCTAACCAAATCGAAATTAAAGGTGGAAATATTGATAACCGAAATTTCGTAAAAGCCAATAATGATTTCAAATTAAATGTAAGTAGTTTATACAATAATGGTCAGTTACTGGCTAAAAATAAAATACAGTTAACCAGTAGAAACTTTCACAATGATTGGTTTGGTTGGATAGCATCAGAAACCATTGATTTAAATATTGATTATAATTTTAAAAATTATGGAACGTTATCTGTCAATAATTCAATCAGTATACTTGCTAACCTCATCTATAACGAAGGAAAAATAACTTCAGATGATTATATCAAGTTAACAGCTAGGACATTAACCAACGATAGCCATGGAATAATTAATGCAAAATATATTGAATCTAAATTAGCCTATATTAACAACATTGGCGTGATCAATGGTATTTTCGTTAATCAATAAAATGAATGACAGCATGGTATAATTGTAAAAATTACTCACCTGGTTTACCAAACGTTATTTATCGTTTGATAAACCAGGTTATTAAGATTCAATTATTTTGCATGTTATCTACATTCATTTCTCACCTCTAATCCATCCTACTAAAAGATATCAATATAAGTCTTCGATTTTTATCATTTTGAAAACAAAATTTTACTTACAATTCGTTGGGCAAAATTCTTTGACTAAATGAAAATTAAAAGTTTAATATATAAACATTAAGTTATCTAAACTATATAAAAATTTATTTTTTATCGATAACTTAATAAAGATTTTTATCGCTATGTAAGCAATTTGTGTATTTTTTAAAAGTGCTAACCCTGTCGTAGCCGTTTTAGTTAAATTGGTTTTAAATTTTTAAATGTATTATCTGATTCTGAATTTATTTTGGAAAATGTGCTGTACATAATTTAATGTTTAATCCTTGATATGAATAATTACGGCTATTAACAAAAAGATGAAAGGTAAATTATTATGAATAAAGGTTTTTATCGTATTGTTTTTAATCGAGTTCGAGGGATGTTTGTTGTTGTGTCTGATATTGCCCAATCAAATCACGTTGTAGTCAGCAAGGGGCAGCAAGGCAAGTGTATTCATATCAAAAATGATTCAATGAAGACTGCTCAATCTTATCTATTAAAGCCGTTAGTTTTTTTATCCTATGTAGCATTAGGGCTGGTTAGTATGACTGGCGTCAGTTACGCAAATAATATCGTTGTCGATCAAAAAGCCAATCAAGCTCACCAACCAACAATTCAAGGTTTACCAAACGGTGTGACACAAATCGATATTGCCGCACCAACAAAAGGGGGGGTATCCCATAATAAATATACACAATTTGACGTTTCAAAAAACGGTGTCATTTTGAATAACTCCCCAAACGGCAGTAAGACGCAATTAGCGGGTAATATTAATGGTAATGCATCACTGCAAAATAGCGCCAAAGTCATATTGAACGAAGTGAATTCACAAAATATCAGCCAATTAAATGGTTATATCGAAGTTGCAGGTCAAAAAGCTCAAGTTGTCATCGCCAATCCGGCAGGCATAACCTGTAATGGTTGTGGTTTTATCAATGCAGACCGGGCAACCTTAACCACCGGTAAACCGATAATGGAAGATGGAAAATTGATGGGTTATCAAGTGGAAAAGGGGCAGATAGCCATTACAGGGGAAGGGTTAAAAAAATCAGGTCAGGATTATACCGATTTAATCGCACGCAGTGTCAGTGTTAATGCTGAGTTATGGGCGAATAAAGAAATTAATATTGTGACAGGTAAAGCGAAGGTGAGTGCGGACCTGACAAAGATTGAAAAAGTCGCCTCAGCCACCAATACCGAACAGCCTGAATTTGCAGTGGATGTTTCAGCATTAGGCGGAATGTATGCCGGAAAAATTAAGATGGTGGGTACTGAAGCAGGGGTAGGTGTTCGTAACAATGGGACAATCATGGCAAGTGCGGGAACGTTGAATATCTCGGCGGATGGTAAAATTTTAAATAATGTGGGGGGTAATTTTAAGGCAACACAAGATATCTCACTAAACAGTCAACATATAGAAAATCATGGCACGATTGCCAGTCAAAAAAGTGTCAGCTTAACGGGAAAAACAGACGTAAAAAATTATGGCACAATAGAAGCAAAAGAAGACATCCAACTTAAAGCTAAAACATTGGTTGCCAATGAAAATAAATTATCAGCAGGAAAAAATCTTAGTGCAGAAAGTGATGAATTTCTGAGTACCTGGACAGGGAATGTGAACGCTAAGAATATTACATTAAATGCAATGCACACTAAAAATGTGGGCAAAATGAATGCGGTTGAAAAGGTGGAAATTAAAGCATCATATGCCGAAAATGCGGGTGATTTATCAGCAGGAGAAAGCGTTACTGTATCGAGTGATAAAATCAAAAATGATTGGTTTGGTGTGATTCAGTCGAAAAATATTACTTTAGAAGGGAAAGATTTTGAGAATTATAGTGAAGTGAATGCCAAAGATAATTTAAGCATTATTGCTGATGTTCTGAACGTAAATAAACTGATATCTGAAAAGGAAATATCGGTCGAAAATGAAAATAATATTATCAATAAGGATACAGGCTTAATTCAAGCTGGAGAAGCTGTTTCATTATCTGGAACAAATATAGTTAATGAAGGTAATATTAAAAGTTCATCGGTGGGTATAGGTAAAGGACATGTCGGAACAGTGGTTAATACTTGGCGTGGAAAAATAGAAGCCGATCAAGTTGTTTCCATAATAACAAATCAATTTGATAATTGGGGATTGGTAAGTGGTGATGGTGGATATATTGTATCGTATGGGAAAATGTATAACCAAGGTCAAATAGCGATAAAATCAAATTTACATTTTAAACATAGTGAATTTAAAAATGATTGGAACGGTAAACTATCTTTCAACTATGCTATGATTGAGCCTAGTTCTAATTATTTTGATACTGCTATTACCAACTATGGTCTAATAGAGGCTGATGCGATGGGTTTGATTAGTAATAGTTTACATAATTATGGGAAAATCTTAGTGACTAATTTGCATTTAACAGGTAGTAATTTTGTAAATAGCTGGCAAGGTCTAATAAAGGCTAATGAAATATATACTAATTTTGTAAATTTTAGAAATTACAATGAAATCACTGCCGCTAACAATTTAACGATTCAAGTTACAGATGGCTATAACCAAGGAAAAATTCTCTCATCAGGAGAATTAGATATAATGAGTAACAACTTTAAAAATGACTGGCAGGGTGAAATGAGTGCCAACACGATTAAAATAGCAGGACAAAAAAATGAAGAAGGAATAATTGAAGGACGATTTGATAATCGAAAAACCATTCATGCTAATGATACATTGATGATAGACACAATCGAATTTTACAATAATGGAGAGTTATTTGCCCAAAATAAAATAGATGTTGTCAGTCAAAATTTTAAAAATGATTGGTTTGGCGTTATCGATACCAAACACCTTGTTTTTAAAGTTAAAAATGGGGTTGAAAATTATGGAAAAATCAAAGCAGATGAATTATTAGAAATAAGTGATTAATATTCATCAAAGATTAACGACTATAACAGTAACAAATAAAAGTTTATATCGTTAAAATTATCTTTCTGGTTTATCGGTTATGATTCAATAATGGGTAAACCAGTATTAAGTTCTTTCAAATCGAAGAACTTATTAAATTGTGTTTCGTATTAATAGATTAAAAATTTTATCGATCAATTATATTCATTAAATTTTAACGCAGCAAAGTCGGCACTATTTTTGATTAATGGATGAAAGTAAAGCTATCTAATATTCCCTGTTTAAAATACAATCAATTCAATAGCTAAAGCACCCAAAATCCCCAAATTGACAAAAATATTAATAAATTCTTTGACTAAATATAATACTAAATTTTAATATACAAACATTAAGTTATCTAAACAATATAAAAGCTTTATTTTTTATCGATAACTTAATAAAGGTTTTTATCGTTATGTAAGTAATTTGTGTGTTTTTTAAAAGTGCTAACCCTGTCGTAGCCGTTTTAGTTAAATTGGTTTTAAATTTTTAAATGTATTATCTGATTCTGAATTTATTTTGGAAAATGTGCTGTACATAATTTAATGTTTAATCCTTGATATGAATAATTACGGCTATTAACAAAAAGATGAAAGGTAAATTATTATGAATAAAGGTTTTTATCGTATTGTTTTTAATCGAGTTCGAGGGATGTTTGTTGTTGTGTCTGATATTGCCCAATCAAATCACGTTGTAGTCAGCAAGGGGCAGCAAGGCAAGTGTATTCATATCAAAAATGATTCAATGAAGACTGCTCAATCTTATCTATTAAAACCGTTAGTTTTTTTATCCTATGTAGCATTAGGGCTGGTTAGTATGACTGGCGTCAGTTACGCAAATAATATCGTTGTCGATCAAAAAGCCAATCAAGCTCACCAACCAACAATTCAAGGTTTACCAAACGGCGTGACACAAATCGATATTGCCGCACCAACAAAAGGGGGCGTATCCCATAATAAATATACGCAATTTGACGTTTCAAAAAACGGTGTCATTTTGAATAACTCCCCAAACGGCAGTAAAACGCAATTAGCGGGTAATATTAATGGTAATGCATCACTGCAAAATAGCGCCAAAGTTATATTGAACGAAGTGAATTCACAAAATATCAGCCAATTAAATGGTTATATCGAAGTGGCGGGTCAAAAAGCTCAAGTTGTCATCGCCAATCCGGCAGGCATAACCTGTAATGGTTGTGGTTTTATTAATGCAGACCGGGCAACCTTAACGACGGGTAAACCGATAATAGAAGATGGAAAATTGATGGGTTATCAAGTAGAAAGGGGGAAGATAGCCATTACAGGGGAAGGGTTAAAAAATTCAGGGCAGGATTATACCGATTTAATCGCACGCAGTGTCAGTGTTAATGCTGAGTTATGGGCGAATAAAGAAATTAATATTGTGACAGGTAAAGCGAAGGTGAGTGCAGACCTGACGAAGGTTGAAAAAGTCGCCTCAGCCACCAATACCGAACAACCTGAATTTGCACTGGATGTTTCAGCATTAGGTGGAATGTATGCCGGAAAAATTAAGATGGTGGGCACCGAAACCGGCGTGGGTGTGCGTAACAATGGGACAATCATGGCAAGTGCGGGAACGTTGAATATCTCGGCGGATGGTAAAATTTTAAATAATGTGGGGGGTAATTTTAAGGCAACACAAGATATCTCACTAAACAGTCAACATATAGAAAATCATGGCACGATTGCCAGTCAAAAAAGTGTCAGCTTAACGGGAAAAACAGACGTAAAAAATTATGGCACAATAGAAGCAAAAGAAGACATCCAACTTAAAGCTAAAGCATTGGTAGCCAATGAAAATAGATTATCAGCAGGAAAAAATCTTAGTGCAGAAAGTGATGAATTTCTGAGTACCTGGACAGGGAATGTGAACGCTAAAAATATTACATTAAATGCAATGCACACCAAAAATGTGGGCAAAATGAATGCGGTTGAAAAGGTGGAAATTAAAGCATCATATGCCGAAAATGCGGGTGACTTATCAGCAGGAGAAAGCGTTACTGTATCGAGTGATAAAATCAAAAATGATTGGTTTGGCGTGATTCAGTCGAAAAATATTACTTTAGAAGGGAAAGATTTTGAGAATTATAGTGAAGTGAATGCCAAGGATAAATTAAGCATTATTGCTGATGTTCTGAACGTAAATAAACTGATATCTGAAAATGAAATATCGGTCGAAAATGAAAATAATATTATCAATAAGGATACAGGCTTAATTCAAGCTGGAGAAGTTGTTTCATTATCTGGAAAGAATATAGTTAATGAAGGTAATATTAAAAGCTCATCTGTAGGTTTAGGTGCCGGACATGTTGGAACCGTGGTTAATACTTGGCGTGGAAAAATAGAAGCCGATCAATTTGTTTCCATAAGAGCAGATCAATTTGATAATTGGGGATTGGTAAGTGGTGATGGTGGACATATTGTATCGTATGGGAAAATGTATAACCAAGGTCAAATTGCGATAAAATCAAATTTACATTTTAAATATCATCAATTTAAAAATGATTGGAACGGTAAACTATCTTTCGATTATGCTACGATTGAGCCTAGTTCTGTTAATTTTGATAATGATATTACCAACTATGGTCTAATAGAGGTTGGTACGATGAATGTGATTACTAATAATTTTTACAATTATGGTAAAATTTCAGCGACTCATTTATATTTATCAGGTTTATCAGGCAGTAATTTTGTAAATAATTGGCAAGGTCTAATAAAGGCTAATGAAATATATACTAATTTTGTAAATTTTAGAAATTACAATGAAATCACTGCCGCTAACAATTTAACGATTCAAGTTACAGATGGCTATAACCAAGGAAAAATTCTCTCATCAGGAGAATTAGATATAATGAGTAACAACTTTAAAAATGACTGGCAGGGTGAAATGAGTGCCAACACGATTAAAATAGCAGGACAAAAAAATGAAGAAGGAATAATTGAAGGACGATTTGATAATCGAAAAACCATTCATGCTAATGATACATTGATGATAGACACAATCGAATTTTACAATAATGGAGAGTTATTTGCCCAAAATAAAATAGATGTTGTCAGTCAAAATTTTAAAAATGATTGGTTTGGCGTTATCGATACCAAACACCTTGTTTTTAAAGTTAAAAATGGGGTTGAAAATTATGGAAAAATCAAAGCAGATGAATTATTAGAAATAAGTGATTAATATTCATCAAAGATTAACGACTATAACAGTAACAAATAAAAGTTTATATCGTTAAAATTATCTTTCTGGTTTATCGGTTATGATTCAATAATGGGTAAACCAGTATTAAGTTCTTTCAAATCGAAGAACTTATTAAATTGTGTTTCGTATTAATAGATTAAAAATTTTATCGATCAATTATATTCATTAAATTTTAACGTAGCAAAGTCGGCACTATTTTTGATTAATGGATGAAAGTAAAGCTATCTAATATTCCCTGTTTAAAATATAATTAATTTAATAGTTAAAGTACCAAAAATACCAAAATTGACAAAAATATTAATAAATTCTTTGACTAAATATAACACTAAATTTTATTATACAAATATTAAGTTATCTAAACAATATAAAAAGATTTATTCTTGTTGCTAACTTAATGATAGTCTCTAATCATTATGCAAGCAATTTGTAGTAATTGTCCCAAACGTGTAAACCATATCGCAGTCGTTTTAGTTATATTAATTTCAAACTTTTTTGTGTTGTCTGATGTTGAAGTGATTTTAGAAAGTTTGTTGTACATTATTTAATGTTTAACCTTAGTATGATTGATTACGGCTATTAAGAAATAGATGAAAGGTGAAATAATTCTATGAATAAAGATTTTTATCGTATTATTTTCAATCGGGTTCGAGGGTTGTTCATTGTTGTATCTGATATTGCTCAATCAAATCAAGTTGTGGTTAGCAAACATCTGCAAGCAAAGAGCATTCACGTCAAGGATGATTCAATCAAAACTACTCAATCTTATGTATTAAAGCCGTTAGTTTTTTTATCCTATGTAGCATTAGGGCTGGTTAGTATGACTGGCGTCAGTTACGCAAATAATATCGTTGTCGATCAAAAAGCCAATCAAGCTCAACAACCAACAATTCAAGGTTTACCAAACGGCGTGACACAAATCGATATTGCCGCACCAACAAAAGGGGGCGTATCCCACAATAAATATACGCAATTTGACGTTTCAAAAAACGGTGTCATTTTGAATAACTCCCCAAACGGCAGTAAAACGCAATTAGCGGGTAATATTAATGGTAATGCATCACTGCAAAATAGTGCCAAAGTTATATTGAACGAAGTGAATTCACAAAATATCAGCCAATTAAATGGTTATATCGAAGTGGCGGGTCAAAAAGCTCAAGTTGTCATCGCCAATCCGGCAGGCATAACCTGTAATGGTTGTGGTTTTATTAATGCAGACCGGGCAACCTTAACGACGGGTAAACCGATAATAGAAGATGGAAAATTGATGGGTTATCAAGTAGAAAGGGGGAAGATAGCCATTACAGGGGAAGGGTTAAAAAATTCAGGGCAGGATTATACCGATTTAATCGCACGCAGTGTCAGTGTTAATGCTGAGTTATGGGCGAATAAAGAAATTAATATTGTGACAGGTAAAGCGAAGGTGAGTGCAGACCTGACGAAGGTTGAAAAAGTCGCCTCAGCCACCAATACCGAACAACCTGAATTTGCACTGGATGTTTCAGCATTAGGTGGAATGTATGCCGGAAAAATTAAGATGGTGGGCACCGAAACCGGCGTGGGTGTACGTAACAATGGGACAATCATGGCAAGTGCGGGAACGTTGAATATCTCGGCGGATGGTAAAATTTTAAATAATGCTGGAGGGAAGCTCAAAGCCAAACAAGATATCTCGCTAAAAGGTAAAAGCATTGTAAATCATGGCAAAATTGCTAGTCAAAAAAATGTCAATTTAGCAGGAAAAAATATTGAAAATTATGGTGAAGTTAATGCTAAAGAGCAATTAAACATTGTTGCTAATGATGTTAATAATTTAAATAAGCTCACATCTGAAAAAAATATATTAGTCCAAAGTGATAATATTACTAATAAGGAAACAGGTTCGATAGAAGCTAAAGAAAATATTTTTTTAAAGGGAAACGATATTATAAATGATGGTACCGTAAAGTCGAACTTGATAAGTTTAGGCGATTATGATGAATCCAAATTAGTCAATACGTGGCAAGGTAAGTTGATTGCAGGTGAGCTAATAAAAGTTTTGGGTAAGCAATTTTTTAATTATGGTTTAATTAATGGTGATTCTGCCAATATCATATTAAAAGATCTTATGAATAATCAGGGTAATATCTTATTAAGGAAGGGGATAGAACTATTATCTAAGGAATTTATCAACGATAAGAATGGTAAGTTACAAAGTCAATTTCTAAAAATTGATAATAATGATAAAAACTCAAAATTCTTCAATTATGGTTCCATTAATAATGAAAATATATTTGTAAAAATTGGTAAAATTTATAACTATGGCCAAGTGTTAGTTAAAGATATGATTTTTTTAGACACTTCCATGCTTGAAAACAATAGTAAAGGGATAATAAAATCCGATAAAGTCTTTTTATTTTCTTTAAAACTCTATAATTTTAATGAAATTCTTGCTGAAGAATTGCTTCAAATTAACTCATTAGAGTTGTTGTATAACCAAGGTAAATTATATTCTAACGATACATTATCTATACTAAGTTATAATTTTAAAAATGATTCACAAGGAAAAGTTAAAGCCAATCAAATAATTTTTAATGGTGTCTTAGTGACTGATAAAAATAAATTTGAAGAGAATGAATTCGATTATCAAAGTAGCTCTACCGGCAAAAAAGATTTAAAATTTAATATTGATGATTTATACAATCAAGCAAAAGCAATGTCATTAGAAAGACTAAAAGCTAAAGGAGATAACTTCAAAAATGATTGGCAAACAGATACAAACTCAACCAAAACTGAAACAAAAGAGATAAAAACTGATAATAAAAAAGAGATAAAACCAAATGATAAAATAATAATAAATCCTAATGAAATTAAATATAATGGTCAATCATTAACTCAAAATGTGATAATGATTGATAATAAAAATTCAAACAGTGAAAAGTTGGGTATCCTAAGGTCACACCAGCTTGAATCCACTTTTGATTATGGAATGGAAAATTTGGATACGATCAAGAAGACAGATTTACACTCAGGCATTAATAATTCGCAATCTACAATTGATCATTCAGTTTCTAATCTGTTCCAGAATTTAAACAATAATACATTTATCAATGATGATCTAAATTTAAATAAAGCAAAAATGATAATATCCAACATTACTGATATGATTATTTTCTCTCTAATTAAAAGTAATAGTGTCAGTACCAAAATGGATAATCAGCCCAGTGAACTTTCTCATCCATAGAATAGTTCACTGATTATAAATCAGAACCTAATTTAGGTAGTAATAAATCACAGACTAAATTAGGTTCGATAAATTCAAGATTTTTTATACCGACCTCAAATTATTTAATGTAATTTTTTTAAATTTTTTCAGTTAAATTAGTATTAATAATTGTTATAAATTCAATTAGTAATGTTAAAACCATAAAATTCTCTATTTCGTTGTAATAGTTCTTGTTTATTTATTGATCTATATGTTTCTTTATGTTTCTTAGGCAGTTATGTTTTTAATTAGCTGTATATAACTTAATGCATTAACAATTGATGAAAGGTGGAAATAAAATGAATAGAAATTTATATAGAATTATTTTTAATAAAGCTCGAAATTTATTTATTGTTGTATCCGAACTGGTTAAATCGCATCAAATGGTGGCAAGTAATAAAAATAAAGTTGAAATTATTCATCAAAAACACGACTCAATTTACCCAACAAAATCCTTCAAAATAAAGCCATTAATATTTATATCGTATATCGCATTGGGAATGGTTAGTCTGATTGACAGCAGTTATGCTAACAATATTGTCGCAGACAAATCAGCCAATCGTAATCAACGTCCTGATGTTTATCAACTTTCTAACGGAACCTATGTAAGTAATATTGCTACTCCATCGAGTAGTGGGGTTTCACATAATAAATATACTCAATTTGATGTAGCCAAAAATGGTGTCATTTTAAATAATTCCCCAGACGGTAGCAAAACGCAATTAGCGGGTTATCTTAGTGGTAATGCATTAATCAAACAAAGTGCTAAAGTCATTTTGAATGAAGTCAATTCACCTAATATTAGTCAGTTGAATGGATACATTGAAGTAGCTGGTCAAAAAGCACAAGTAATCATTGCCAATCCAGCGGGTATAACCTGTAATGGATGTGGTTTTATCAATGCTGACCGAGCAACCTTAACAACCGGTAAACCGCTAGTAAAAGACGGTAAATTGACTGGGTATCAAGTTGAACGTGGACATATTTATGTTACCGGGCAAGGCTTAAAAAATACCGGGCAAGATTATACGGATATCATTGCTCGAAGTGTAAAAATTAATGCTGAATTATGGGCTAATAAAGAAATCAATGTGATAGCAGGTCAAAATAATGTCGGTACAGATTTAAGCTTTACTGAGAATAAAAAAGATAATATTTATGAAGATAAATATAATTTTGGTATTGATGTATCTGCGTTAGGTGGTATGTATGCTGGTAAAATTACATTGAGTGCAAATGAACAAGGTGTCGGTGTACGTAATTCAGGAACATTGGGTGTAAGCGCTGGAGACCTTAACATTAATACCAAAGGTATGATTGTTAATAACCATTATATATCGGCAAAGGGTTCAATCAATGTTAATAGTTCTGCATTTGAAAATAATATGACCATCACCAGTGGAAAAAATCTTAATATAAAAAGTCATGAGGTAAACAATTTTGGTAAGATTTCCGCCGGAGAACAATTCACTGCTGATAGCTCTACTATAATAAATACCAATAACATCAAATCAAAAAACGTTCAATTAAAAGAAGTTAAACAATTTAAAAATTATGGTGTTATTGAAGCAAGTAATGATTTAAATATAAAGGCTGGAACGATACATAATGCAAATAAAATATTGGCGGAAAAGAATATTGCCATATCTAGTTCCTCATTATTCAATGATAAACAAAGTTTGATTCAATCAAATACTCAAAATATTAGTTTAGATTCTAATAATTTTGAAAATCAAGGCACGATTAAGTCATATCATCTTTATGTAAATAGTCAACATTTTATAAATCAAAGTACTGGAAATATAGAAATTGGTAAATATATCGGTTTAAAGGGTTCGACATTTGATAATTATGGTTTAGTTAAGTCTTCACTTGATTTAGAAAGTTCGGTAAATTACTTAAATAATTATGGAAAACTCTCATCCGATCGCATTAAAATCGATGCTAGTGAATTTAAAAATGCTGGAAAAGGTGAGTTATTCGCTAATGCGATATCTTTATCAAGTTCTAATTTCGAAAATCACAATTATATAAACGCGACAAAAATTCTGAATCTTACGGTGAAAGATAACTTTTATAATCAAGGCATTTTGAGCGCTAAAGAAAAGTTGAATTTTTCGACTTATAAACTTAAAAATGACTGGAATGGTACGATTGTTGCTAACGAAATATCAATTTCTTCAAGTCAAAAACTTGAAAATCATAATTTAATTGAAGGGTTAAGTAACTTAACAATTAACGCTAATGATTTATATAACCAAGGGAAACTAAATTCTTTTGGAGAAATCTTTTTTAAAGGTCTCAACTTTAAAAATGACTGGAATGGTAGGGTTAGTGCTAAAAAAATATCACTTTCAAGTGAAAAACTCGAAAATCACAACTCTATTAGTGCAATTAATGATTTAGCTATTACCGCTACTAATTTATATAACCAAGGCGATTTATCATCTGATAATTCAGTGTTGATAAGTCAAGGTTATTTCAAAAATGATTGGAATGGATTCGTTAAAGGTAAGAATATCACGATTACTGGACAAAATTTAGAAAACCATAATCAAGTTAATGCAGAAAAGTTATTAAGTATAAATTCAATAAAAGTTTATAATCAAGGAACATTAGCTTCTAAACAAACCTTAGATACAAATTCAAATTATTTAAAAAATGATTGGAAAGGGCAAATGCAAGGCTATGATATCAATATTTCAGGAGAAAAGTTTGAAAATCATAATATTGTCGATGTATACAAAACAATGTCTATAAAATCTAAGGATGTTTATAATCAAGGAAAACTTATTTCTGAACATTTTATAGATTTTACCCCAACTAAACTATTTAATGATTGGAAAGGTGAAATAATTGCTAGACAAGGCGTAAATTTTGCCGGTAAAGAACTTGAAAATCATAATTTTATTAAGTCTAGTGATACAATAAATATTAACGCTGATAAAGTTTATAATCAGGGGCAAATAATTGCCAATAATAAAATGTTTTTAAAAGCGAAAAAAGTTAATAATGATTGGAACGGTAAAATTTATAGTAATACAATTCATATTAAAGTTCCTGAACTAATCAATGGTGGCTTTATTATTGGAGATATAAAACATGACGAATTTTAAGTGAATCATTGAATTGCTTATTTAACTAGAAATAACTACGATCCTAGCTTATAGATAATATAAATAGGATCGTAGTTAACTATTTATTAAATTATAAATAGTTTTTAAATCTATATTCTTTTAATAATGATTAATTTAACATTAATTTTTACGCAGATAGCCTAAAACCCGAAATGAATCAATATTCCATAAACCGTCTTTATAAATTAAAGGAAGCAAGGCACGAGAGCTAGCATTAGGACCTGGGTTTTGCTGGACAATTTCAATCTCATTATCGCTGACTTTACTGATAATAGCGACATGACCATATCTACTCCATCCCATTACAATAATATCCTCAACTTGAGGTTTTGACGGTGAACCATTGTGATATTGCAGTAGATTGCGTTTGGGATTGATTTTTCCGTCGGCGATAGAATCATCAAAAAAATCTTTTGCATGACCATAACTATCTGGCATCTTATGATTAAAGCGCTCATAGTAATAACGCTTAATAAATTCGACGCATTGGTATTTCAAACCGAGATTATATCCATCCTTAGATGTATTGCGCCCACTCACATTATCTACGCTACCATTATAGTAAACTTTAACACCATTAAATTCATCGACAACAACGCCTATTTTATCTTTATCAATCAGAAAATACGCATCAATTTTTTGACCAAAAAGGTAGATACTTAATGACAAAATCAACATAATTAAAAATAGACTTTTTTTATATTTGAAAAATATTTTCATTGTTTTCTTGAAGTCGCTAATTTGAATTCATCCTGATATTTTATTTGAAGTATTTTTTAATTAAAATCGCTTTTTATAAGAAAATCTAAAAAGAAGGTTAAATAATTTAATGTAAGATCTGAAAAATTTTTTCTCCATACATTGAATGGTCGAAATATAATCAATGTGGATATAGATATTTTGAAAATTATAAGATTATTTATTTAATTTACGATAAAACTGAATTATTATTGATTAAGCAAAAAAGTTAAGGAAAATCATCAAATGATAAGGCTTGTTAAGTTTATAATAAGTGGCTCGGTTCAAGGTGTGGGTTTTCGTTTTTTCACTTATCAAAAGGCTATTAAAATCGGTCTGGTTGGATATGTAAAAAATCTCGATAATGGTGATGTTGAAATAGTTGTTCAAGGTAGTAGCCATCAAATATCTTCAATGACACAATGGCTTAACCAAGGTGGACCTCGTTCAGCCAATATTGTTAAAATAAATATTTATGAATTATCGTCTAAAGAAAATTTAACTTCTTTTAATGTCAGATATTAATTTGATAAAAAATGCAGTAAAATGATATAAATATTTGGCTCTTAGAATAATTGCTTCTCTTAATCATTAACTAACTTTATTAGCGTAATTGAATTATGTTATGAACAAAAAAAATTTTATCTGTATTTTACTTCTGATCATAGTTGTTGGTGTTTACTATTATTATCAAAAGGGTGATGATAGAGTTGAACAATCGCCAGCAGATTTATCAACCATGCCCATTTATCAAAGTGATGCTATGGTTACTAATGTTTATGATTTATCAGGAGAAATTAGTTATAAAATTGAATCTGCGCATGTGAAGTATTTTGATAATTCAGACTATACCGAATTTGATTTACCAAATGTTACCCTTTATGATGAAAACCATGTCACAACATGGAAAATAAAGGCTAAGAAAGCCACTTTAACAAATGATAAACTAATTTACCTTTATCAAGATGTTCAATTAGATAATCTTGTTCCTGATGCTCAATTACAACAAGTTAAAACAGATAATGCACTAGTAAATTTGAACACGCAGCATGTAACATCTAAAGATCCTGTATTTCTTAAAGGTATCGGATTTTATTCAACGGGAATTGGTTTAGACGGAGATTTACAGGCGAAAACGGCTGATATCCTTGAAAATATAAAAACATATTATAAAACTGAGGCAAAATAAAAAATGAGTTTCCCCAAAAAAGCTTTTTTACCATTATTTTTAATATTAACTATATCATTGAGTAGCTATGCAGAAGAATCCATCACTCAATTACCACCTGTAAAGCAAGAGCCAACACAAAATACAACGATTAACAATAAACCTATTGCTATTGATGCAGATAATCAACAAATTGATATAGAAAATAATACTGTTACTTTTAGTGGGAATGTCCATATTACGCAAGATGATTTAACCATTATTGCAGATAAAGTGGTGATTACGAATATGCAAGATTCGTCAAAACAAAAAATCACAGCTTATGGCAAACCCGTTAATTTTAAGCAAATTTTGCCTGAAAAAAACACAATTGTTACCGGTCATTCTTCACAAGTAATCTATAACGTTAAAGAAAACATGGTAACGTTGCAAGGCAATGCGAATATGTATCAACAAGATAATCATGTTAGTAGTGAAGTCATTACTTATGATGTAAAAAAACAACATATTGCAGCACATCTAAGTAAAAACGTGCGAGTTAAAAGCACTATCTTCCCAAACCAAGTTAAAGAGATAAATAAATAAAATGTCAATTTTAAAGGCGGAAAATTTAGCTAAAGTTTATAAAAAACGGCGAGTGGTTGAAGATGTCAGTTTAACGGTTAATTCGGGGGAAATCGTTGGATTATTAGGGCCTAATGGTGCAGGTAAAACGACCACGTTTTATATGGTCGTAGGAATAGTGACGTTAAATGCAGGTAAAATCTATTTAGATAATGATGATATAAGCGTTTTACCCTTACATGAACGAGCGCAAAAAGGTATTGGTTATTTACCACAAGAAGCCTCAATATTTAGAAAGTTGTCGGTTATTGATAACATCATGGCTATTTTAGAAACTCGTCAAGATATCGATAAAAACGAAAAAATCGAAAGAGCTGAAGAATTACTCGAAGAATTTCATATTACGCACATACGAGATAGCATTGGACAGTCTTTATCGGGTGGTGAAAGGCGACGTGTTGAAATTGCCAGAGCTTTAGCTGCAAATCCAAAGTTTATTTTATTAGATGAACCATTTGCAGGCGTTGATCCAATTTCTGTAATTGATATCAAAAATATAATAAAACATTTAAGAGATCGTGGTCTTGGTGTTTTAATTACCGATCACAATGTGCGTGAAACGCTAGATGTATGTGAAAGAGCATATATTGTGAATAAAGGACATTTAATCGCTGAAGGAACACCAAATAGTATTTTAAATAACGAATATGTTAAGCGTGTTTATTTAGGAAATGAATTTAAACTATGATAAAACCTAGTTTGCAGCTGAAAGTTTCTCAACAATTATCGATGACGCCACAATTACAACTTGCTATTCGATTACTTCAGTTGTCAACATTGGAATTACAACAAGAAATTCAAACCGCACTGGAAAATAATCCATTATTAGAAATTGCTGAACACTATGACGAAATTAACGTTGACGACAGTGAAGAGACTGAAGATTTAGATACCCGTGAAGCATTAGAAAGCCAAGAAATACCTGAGGACATACCATTAGATGCTTCTTTAGATGATCTTTATTCTGCAGGGACACCGTCTGGGACTTATTCGGATTATCGTAACGATGAATTACCTATCTATCAGGGTGAAACTCATGAAACGCTATACGATTATCTAAAATGGCAACTTGATCTGACTCCTTTTAGCGAGACTGATCGCGCCATTGCAATTTCAATTATTCAAGCCGTTGATGATCGTGGTTATTTAACGGCGACAACGCAAGAACTGCTTGAAGCGCAAGGTAATGCTGAAATTGAGCTTGATGAAATTGAGGCTGTTTTAAAGCGGATTTGGCATTTTGACCCAATGGGCGTGGGAGCAAGAACGCTACAAGAGTGTCTGTCAATTCAAATTCAATATTTAGATGCCCCAAAATTAGTTAAACAGATAATTGATAATCATTTGGATTTATTGGCAAACCATGATTATCGGACATTGAAAAAATTACTCAATGTGAGTGAGGAACAACTTAAAGCCTCGATTGAATTTATCAAGCATTTACATCCTTATCCTGGTGACATGTTGAATACGACGCAACCTGATTATGTTGTTCCCGATGTACTAGTTAAAAAAGTGGCGAGTAAATGGCAGGTTGAGTTGAATACCGATACCATACCCAACCTACGCATTAATCAACACTATGCGAAAATGGCAAAATCGGCTAATGACACCGATGGTCAATATATTCGTGCAAATTTGCAAGAAGCGAATTGGTTTATAAAAAGTATTGAAAGTCGCAATGAAACTTTATTTAAAGTGAGTCAATTTATTGTTGAACATCAACAAGCTTTTTTTGAGCATGGAACAGAGCAGATGAAACCGCTGATTTTATCTGATGTTGCCACGGCAATTGATATGCATGAATCTACTGTTTCGAGAGTAACATCGCAAAAATATTTGCAATGTCCGAGGGGAATATTTGAACTCAAGTTCTTTTTTTCCAGCCATGTTAATACGGAATCAGGTGGTGAAGCCTCATCTACTGCAATTCGAGCATTAATCAAAAAATATATTTCAGCAGAAGACCGAAAAAAACCGTTAAGTGACAGCAAGTTAGTCTCAATATTTGAAGATCAAGGCATTATTATTGCACGCCGTACCGTCGCCAAATATCGAGAAGCATTATCTATTCCACCGTCAAGCCAACGTAAACAACTTTAGTTATACCGTTAAATTTCATTCAATCATGATTTATGAGTGATAGCTTAACTGACGGGTGATGAAGCACAATCTATAAACCATTGAAAATGATCGCTAGATTGTTTAATTGAATTCACTCATCGTGATGATTTATTCTCATAATTTTTGTTCTTGTTTATGACTATCAGCATGCCACATAAAGATGATATCATCCCAACTATCATTCCACTTTTTTCATCAAATGTCAGTTCCGTTGAATCATAAAAATGAAAGAATATGATTAATTGTAATATCACAACTAAACTAGACAATATGATACTCGTTAAATAACGATGGCTAGGTACGACAGAAGATGCGATTGAAACAGCAAGTCCCCAGATTAACATTGCTCCCAAACTTGCTTTTAACAATATCCTAATCGGCCCATTTTGCATATGTGTTAGATTTTCAATAATATTAAAGAACATTGAAGCGCTAAAAAAACCGATTACATAGCCAATTATAAAACCAGGTAAAACACATAACCATCTTATCCAGGCAGACCAATTTCTCATAAAATAAATACCGCCATTGTCATCCAAATCTGCCCACCCTTTTTTCTTAGGTTCTAAATCGACAGATTCATTCAGTTTGGCATATTTATCTAATATTGCTTCAATATATTGATAATCAGCTAAATGATCAAAACAATCTTTAGTTAATTTATAGCGATCTGATTCTTGATTCATTGTTTTTTGCATTAAGCAAATACTGTTATTAGTATGATTATATTCAATATTATATAAAGAAAGATTTTCAATACTCTGATCATGCTTAATTATTTGAATTATTTGATTGTCAATAACAACTTTACTAATGATTGGATGCCGTTGAATGTTAATTGTATTTTGACATTCAATATTCTCATATTTTTTAAAATAGACAATGTATTTATACACTATCTTGTTTTCTTGCAACTGAGCAATCTTGTTAACCCTACTAATTCTCAACATTTCGCCTTCAATAGTCAGTTCTTTACCGATATAAAAATGTTTTTTGAAAATTTTATCTTGTTTATTCGGGGTTTGCTGGAAGTATTTTGATTGCGCAATGATGACTTTTTGTTTTAATGAGGGAAGTTCAACAATGTGTGTTTTATATTCCCCCTTTCTCTGTATAAAATAGATAGTAAAGACAATAAATGAAACAAAACCAATTAATATTATGGTGAGATCTAACCATATAGATAGGAAAATGTGTTGCATATTTTTATTCCTTATGAACAATTTATAGTAATAATTTTTTGATGTGAAAATAAGTTGCGGAAGTATATATGATATTGATCATCTAAGTGAAGTGTTATTGGGTAACTTATTTTAAAAGAAAGTGATATACCATCGCTTAAATAATAATAAGCGATGATATCTTCATTAAGATTTTATGCTAAAAAAGAAGGGATTTTATGTTCAAATGCACTGATTGCATCTTCATGTTGTAGCGTTAAACCAATATTATCTAATCCATTTAATAAACAATGGCGTTTAAATGCATCAATTTTAAAAGGATATTGCTTATCGCCTGCAATCACAACTTCGTTAACCAGATCGATAGTAAATTCGATTCCCTCATTGGCTTCAACAATTTTGAAGAGTTCATCAATGTCTTCTTCTGACAGATTCACTAACAATAGTTGATTGTTAAACGAGTTGTTATAAAAAATATCGGCAAAACTCGAACCAATAATCGTTTTAAAACCATAATCAGTTAATGCCCATGGAGCGTGTTCACGAGAAGATCCACAACCAAAGTTTTCACGAGCTAATAAAATACTCGCCCCCTTATAACGAGGTTTATTTAACACAAATTCTGGATTTGGTTGTTTACCGGCATCATCTAAAAATCGCCATTCATGAAAAGCATGTTTACCAAATCCAGTGCGAGTTACTTTTTGTAAAAACTGTTTTGGAATAATCGCATCGGTATCAACATTAGCCGCATCTAAAGGAACGACTAGTCCTGTGTGTGTTGTAAATTTTGCCATGACCGTCTCCTTAAAATGGTTTGCGAATATCTGTAAAATAGCCAGTGATTGCTGCTGCGGCTGCCATAGCAGGACTGACTAAATGCGTTCTGGCGTCTCGACCTTGTCGCCCTTCAAAATTACGATTACTGGTCGATGCACAGCGATCCCCCGGTGCTAATTTATCATCATTCATGGCTAAACACATTGAACACCCAGGTAGACGCCACTCAAAACCCGCATCGATAAAAATCTTATCTAAACCTTCGGCTTCAGCTTGTTGCTTCACAGGCCCAGAACCAGGCACCACTAAAGCTTGCACGCCGTTAGCGACTTTACGTCCTTGAGCAATTTTTGCCGCGGCACGGAGATCTTCAATTCGAGAATTAGTACAGGATCCAATAAAGACTTTATTAATCTTGATATCACTCATTTTTGTTCCTGCGGTTAATCCCATATAGGTTAATGCACGCTGAGCAGACTGTTTTTCGATGGGATCAGCAAAATCATTTGGATTTGGCACGGTAGCATCAATGGATGTGACCTGTCCGGGATTAGTTCCCCATGTGACTTGTGGGGCAATATCTTTGGCTTCAAGAGTAACAACACGATCAAAATGTGCACCGTCATCGGTTTTTAAGGTTTTCCAATAATCTACCGCTTTGTCAAAATCGTCCCCTTTTGGTGAAAATTGGCGACCTTTTAAGTATGCAAAGGTGACTTCATCCGGTGCTACCAGACCAGCCTTAGCTCCCATTTCAATTGCCATATTACATAGAGTCATACGGCCTTCCATTGATAAGGCTTTAATGGCTTCACCGCAAAACTCAACGACATGCCCTGTGCCGCCAGCACTGGTTGTCTTACCGATAATGGCTAAAATAATGTCTTTAGCGGTAATGCCGTCGGCAACCTGACCTTTCACTTCAATTTTCATGGTTTTAGCACGACCTTGTTTTAAGGTTTGCGTTGCTAAAACATGTTCAACTTCTGATGTGCCTATACCAAAAGCGAGTGCGCCGAAAGCGCCATGTGTTGCGGTATGTGAATCCCCACAAACTATTGTCATACCGGGTAATGTCATCCCTTGTTCTGGGCCGACAACATGGACAATACCTCGCAATGGACTGTGTAGCCCGTAAAGTGAAACGCCAAATTCTTCAGCATTTTTTGCAAGTTCGGTTAATTGAATTTGTGCCATTTCGCTACATGCATTTAAATCATTACTTTTGGTTGAGGTATTATGATCCATCGTTGCAAAGGTTTTATGGGGTTGTCTCACTTTTCGATTCATCGCCCGTAAACCATCAAAAGCTTGAGGTGAGGTCACTTCATGAACTAAGTGACGGTCGATATATAAAATAGGTGTTTCATTTGGCGCTTCATATACAACATGCGCATCATATAATTTTTGATACAATGTTTTTGGAGTTGTTGACATTGCTTTATTCCTTTATTGTTATCCTGAAGATTAACCGAATTTTTTCAACTTAAGCATAATAAATGTTGTTAGATAAAATGGCAGATAGCATCGCCCATTTCATCGGTTGAAACATACTGACCACCTCGAGCTAAATCAATTGTTCTGATGCCTTGTTCCAGCGCTCGATTAACTGCATTTTCGATTGCTTTAGCAATATCATCACGTTTTAAGCTATAACGGACTAATAATGCTAAAGAAAGTATTTGGGCGGCTGGATTGGCAATATTTTTTCCTGCTATATCGGGTGCACTACCGCCTGCGGGTTCATATAATCCAAAACCTTGCTCATTTAGACTTGCAGAAGGTAGCATTCCCATTGAACCGGTTATCATGGCACATTCATCCGATAAAATGTCGCCAAATAGGTTTGAACATAAAATCACATCAAATTGTGAAGGGTCTTTCACCAGTTGCATAGTGGCATTATCAATATACATATGTTCAAGCGTGACATCGGGATAACCTTTAGCGATTTCTGTGACAACTTCTCGCCATAATATTGATGTTTGCAAAACGTTAGCTTTATCTACCGAGGTGACTTTTTTACGTCGAATTTTAGCTGCTTCAAAAGCCATTTTTGCGATACGTTCAATTTCAAATCGATGATAAACTTCGGTATCATAAGCCTTTTCTTGTGCACCTGTGCCTTCACGTCCTTTTGGTAAACCAAAATAGATACCACCAGTTAATTCACGCATACATAAAATATCAAAGCCACGTTTTGCAATGTCTTCACGTAAAGGACAAAGTTCTTCTAAACCTTGATAAAGACTTGCTGGGCGCATATTAGCAAATAATTTAAAATGTTTTCGTAGCGGTAATAATGCACCACGTTCTGGTTGTTGATCTGGCGGTAAATGTGTCCATTTAGGCCCACCAACAGAACCAAACAAAATGGCATCGGCTTTTTCACAACCTTCCAGCGTGTCATTAGGTAGTGGACATCCATGAATATCAATCGCTGCACCACCAACATCATATTCACTAGTCGTAATAGAAAGTTGATATTTTTGACGGATAATATTAAGCACTTTGTAGGCTTGTTTCATCACTTCTGGCCCAATTCCATCCCCGGGTAATACTGCAATATGGTAATTTTGTGACATGTTCTTATTCCTTAACAATCTAATTTAAATTGGTTATTTTGTTCACAATAAACAAAATGAGATTCGTTATTACGCATGATGTAATTTTTGTTTTTCCTCGGCAACTTGGTTTGCTCGATAAACATTATTCAAGACATTTATCAATGCTAAAGCTGACGAATGCACAATATCGGTAGCTAGCCCAACGCCGTGAAATTTTCGACCTTTATATTCAGCAACAATATCAACCTGACCTAGCGCATTTTCGCCTTGACCTTTTGATGCCAATTGATATTTAACAATTGAAATAGGTTCGCCAGTAATACGATTTATTGCTTGATAAACGGCATCGACCGGGCCATTGCCAGTTGCTGCATCAGAGAATTTTTGGTCACCAATAATTAAGCTCACTGATGCGGTCGAAACGACCGTGGAACCTGATTGAACATTAAAATAATCTAATTTGTAATGATCTTGTTCATCTTTTAATTGGTTAATAAATATTAATGCTTCAAGATCATAATCAAAAACTTGTCCTTTTTTGTCTGCCAATTCAAGAAAAGCTTCATAAACTTGATCTAAATTATAGTCTGTATCATGGTAGCCTAATTCTTCTAAGCGATGCTTAACCGCTGCACGCCCTGAACGTGAAGTAAGATTCAATTGAATTTGGTTTAACCCAATTGATTCTGGGGTCATGATTTCGTAGGTTTCTCGGTTTTTTAGAATACCATCTTGATGAATACCGGATGAGTGCGCAAAAGCATTACTGCCAATAACGGCTTTATTCGCCGGTATTGGCATATTGGTAATTTGACTGACAATTTGACTGGTACGATAAATTTCTTGATGATTGATATTAGTATGAACATTTAGGATATTTTGACGAACTTTGATCGCCATAATCACTTCTTCCAAAGCGGTGTTTCCTGCTCGTTCACCTAAACCATTCATCGCCCCTTCAATTTGCCGAGCACCTTCTTGAATCGCGCTAATCGAGTTAGCCACCGACATACCCAAGTCATCATGACAATGAACAGAGATAATCGCTTTATCAATGTTCGGGACACGTTCAAATAAGGTACGAATAATGCCACCAAATTGATAAGGAACAGTATAACCGACAGTATCTGGGATATTGATCGTCGTTGCCCCGGCTTTAATTGCCGCTTCAACGATCCGACATAAGTTATCAATTGGGGTACGACCTGCATCTTCACAAGAAAACTCCACATCATTAGTATAATTACGTGCACGCTTAATGCAGTGCACAGCCCTGTCAACGACATCATCAAATGTCATTTTTAATTTATCTTGTACATGTAACGTCGATGTTGCCATAAAGGTATGAATGCGAAACTGATCCGCAACTTTCAATGCTTCAGCGGCAACATCAATATCCTTATCAATACAGCGTGATAGCGCACAAACCCGACTATCTTTGATGGTTTTTGCAATGGTTTGTACCGATTCAAAATCACCGGGAGAAGAAACAGGAAAACCAACCTCCATAACATCAACTCGCATTCGTTCTAAAGCTAATGCAATTTGCAATTTTTCTTTTACACTTAGACTTGCTTGTAATGCCTGTTCGCCATCACGTAATGTTGTATCAAAAATAATGACTTGGTTGCTCATTGTTTTTTCCTTTTCTTATTTGGCGCTATCTCGGTGTTTAGCGTTATAAAACAAAAAACCCGCACTTTAGCGCGGGTTCTTGTTAATTTGTCGAGTATTTTATATTTAAAACTTTTACTCCAAACACAAGCTATCCGCGCAAGATAATGCGAGGAGGAGGCTGAGGTTGTGAGTTAAAAAGTTAATAAACATAAAAATCTCTAAATTCAACAGTTATACAAAATAAATTGGTGTTATTTTTACCAAATGCTGATGAATGTGTCAACGATTATTTGTCAATGAACAAAAATTACTCTAAACTAAGCGTGTCTATACCTCATTCTAACTACTATTTTCGGTTAATTTTCAAAGTTCGTCCTATCAAAATAATATATTGAGCGTCTTATCATTCTGGTTATACTATTTCTTATGGTATTAATTATTTAAATCATTAATTAAGGACATTAAAATGAACATAGTTGAAATTTCAGAAAAACGTTATACCACAAAACATTATGATCCAACTAAAAAAATTCCGGCTGAGGTGATTGAACAACTTTTAACAGTATTAAGAAACAGTCCATCTTCGGTTAACTCTCAACCGTGGCATTTTTATGTTATTGATAATGAAGCGGCTAAAAATAAAATTTTGCCAGCAATAGCTGATTTTAATCAACCACGTGTCACCGGCTCATCACATACTATTGTTTTTTGCATTAAAACCCCGTTGGATGAAGCCCATTTAGTCAATCTCCTTAATCAAGAAGAGAAAGACGGACGTTTGCCTTCGGCGGAATTAAAGGCGTCTCAAGATCAGGGTCGACGTTATTTTGTAAATTTAAACAGCAAGACACCTGAATCGCAACAGTGTTGGGAAGGTAAACAAGCCTATATTGCATTAGGGCAATTGCTTTTTGCCGCTGCGGCAATTGGTGTTGATTCTACCGCAATAGAGGGTTACGATTCTGCTAAAATGGATGAAATTTTAGATCTTAAAAGCAAAGGATTGAAAAGCATTGTGGTTGCAACGTTAGGTTATCGTGCTCAAGATGATGGTAATGCGCATCGTCCAAAATCACGTCTGCCGAAAGATCAAATCTTCACCTTCTTATAATCTGATTAACATCCCACCTCGTATTAGGTGGGATGAGTAAAAAGGGTATGATATTACTTCTCTGAATAATTGCTATAGTGTTTCAGATTCTCTTCCAGCGCTTGTTGTTGTTCTAAAGTAAACTCTTCATAAAAAAAGAAATAACCCATATGTTTCTGTATAAGAAACACATAACCTTTTGGTGTTTTCTCGATTTTGAAAAATTCAGCATAGTTAATATTAAAATAATTTTCTACTCTTTTTTCGCTACTGGTTATTAGATGATCATTATAAAAGATACAGGTCATACTGCCAAAGCGTTCATTCAATGTTAAAACCTGCTTTTTTGATTGTTGTTTAAAATTAACCAAAAATATGGTAAGTAATAAAATAGACAGTATGAAAATTAGTGCTGATAAAGGAGGATTTTTTGCAAATACCAACAAACTCATCAAGAAAAGAATAGTAGATGTAATAAACATCATTTTTCTTAAATTTCGATATTGATGACAAATAAACGCATATACTTTTTGATAGTCAAATTGAAAATTAACTGTTGCTATTTTGGATTCTTGGTTTTTGCTCAAATAAGGAGCCAGATAATCTTTTAGGCGCTGTAACTCATTAGGTTGAAACAGATCATAACGAAGAAATTCAAAAATAATCTTATTACTAAAAAAAAATAACCCAGTTTTAGCTTCTTGAATTTGATACAAATCTGAGTAATAGAAAGTACAGACTTCGTTTTTATCGTTATTTAGCTTCACTATTTTTTCATTATCGAAGGTGAAGGTAAAATTACGCATATTATCAGCAATTGAATCATCTAATTTTTGTGTAAACACATCATCCAAACAATATAGTAGCGCGTAATAAGTATCGACAATATATTGTCGATCAATATGGCAATTAACGGTGATGTTACTCATCCTTGCTCCTAAAATGGTCTTTATCACTCATACTGTCAATTTAATAGACTATTGATTATATATGAAACCAATTATATTGCATGTTAAAAATAAAAGAGAGTGAATAAATCTAATCAATTCGACAAATAACCCTAGACCCCATTGACAGAATCGTTACAATATACGGCATGACTTTTATAGCAAGTAAAATTAACTTGGCTATGATTAATTTAACAAACGGATGATGTTTTATGGCGCAATATGTTTATACCATGAATCGTGTTGGGAAGATTGTTCCTCCTAAACGTTATATTTTAAAAGATATCTCTTTAAGTTTTTTCCCTGGTGCCAAAATTGGTGTTCTTGGCTTAAATGGGGCAGGTAAATCGACATTACTACGCATTATGGCAGGAGTGGATACCGAAATTGAAGGTGAAGCTCGTCCACAGCCGGACATAAAAATAGGTTATTTACCGCAAGAACCTAAACTTGATCCTAAGCAAACTGTACGTGAAGCAATTGAACAAGCTGTTGGTGATGCCAAAAAAGCATTGGCTCGTTTAGATGAAGTTTATGCGGCTTATGCTGATCCAGATGCCGATTTTGACAAATTAGCCAAAGAACAAGCGGAACTTGAAGCCATTATACAATCGCAAGATGCGCACAATCTGGATAATCAATTAGAACGAGCAGCTGATGCCTTGCGTCTACCGGATTGGGATGCAAAAATCGAAAATTTATCGGGTGGTGAACGCCGTCGAGTGGCGATTTGTCAGTTATTGCTGGAAAAACCGGACATGTTATTAATTGACGAACCGACTAACCATTTAGATGCAGAATCTGTGGCATGGTTAGAACGCTTTTTACATGACTATGAAGGCACGGTGGTCGCTGTAACCCATGACCGTTACTTCTTAGACAATGTTGCTGGTTGGATTTTAGAGCTAGACCGTGGCGAAGGTATTCCATGGGAAGGTAATTACTCATCTTGGCTTGAACAGAAAGATCAGCGATTAGCGCAAGAAGCGGCAACCGAATCAGCTCGCCGTAAATCGATTGAAAAAGAGCTTGAATGGGTGCGTCAAAATCCAAAAGGTCGCCAAGCAAAAAGCAAGGCTCGTTTAGCGCGTTTTGAAGAATTAAACAGCAATGATTACCAAAAACGTAATGAAACTAACGAACTCTTTATTCCGCCTGGGCAACGTTTAGGTGATAAAGTCATCGAAGTGCAAAACTTGACTAAATCTTATGGTGATCGAGTATTAATCGATAATCTTTCTTTTAGTATTCCTAAAGGGGCGATTGTTGGGATCATTGGTCCAAATGGTGCGGGTAAATCGACACTATTTAGAATGCTATCGGGCAAAGAGCAACCCGATTCGGGTACCATTACTTTAGGCGATACAGTGCAATTAGCATCAGTGGATCAGTTCCGTGACAGTATGGATGATAAAAAGACCGTTTGGGATGAAATATCCAATGGACAAGACATCATGCGTATTGGTAACTTTGAAATCCCAAGCCGTGCTTATGTTGGTCGCTTTAATTTTAAAGGTGTGGATCAGCAAAAACGAGTTGGTGAGTTGTCTGGTGGAGAACGAGGACGTGTCCACTTAGCCAAATTATTACAAGTTGGTGGAAACGTACTATTACTCGATGAGCCAACCAATGACCTAGATGTTGAAACACTGCGAGCGCTTGAAAATGCGTTATTAGAGTTTCCGGGCTGTGCATTAGTCATTTCGCATGACCGTTGGTTCTTAGATCGTATTGCAACTCATATTTTAGATTACCAAGACGAAGGGCATGTTGAGTTCTTTGAAGGTAACTTTACCGAATATGAAGAGTGGAAAAAACGCACTTTAGGGGCTGAAGCATTGGAGCCAAAGCGAGCTAAATATAAACGTATAGCTAAATAGTTTATTTTTATTTCCGCCGATAACTTCGGCGGAACATTGCTAGACTTAACTTGCTATAACGATTAATCGAACTTATTTGACGCTTTAATTATTTTGGAAAAAGCGTAAATCAGAAGATGAGGAATAGATTTAATCCCTTTTGATTTTGCATAATCACAAACCGCTATTGCTAAATCGGGTTTTGAACTATTTTGGATCGCTTTTTGGATAATTTTGTGAACTGGCAAATCAATGTGTTCAACAGTTTTATACGCGGCTAATTTATAAACACGACTAAAACCATTTTTGAAAAGGAAATTCTCGATGTCTCGAGCGGGTAAAACCGTCAGATAATCATTATAATTTTTATCTTTAGGACATAACGATTTTACCGTTTCGGCATATTTATTACCTGCTATGTCACCGTCAGTAATGACGTACCAATGAATCCCCATTTTATTGGCATAGTTAATTAATGGTTTCAAACCACATTGAGCAAATTCCAGTAATTGTACCCCCTCAGAACTGAGATGATAGCCACTTTGTTCTGCAAGTTCTCGTAGTAACCATACTTCTGTTTCACCTTCTACTAATAGCCAACAACGTGCAAAGATAGCACTCGCCCGTCGATAAAGAACATGAAATAAAATTCGGCGGTTGTCATCAATACTCAGAGAATTCGGCGCAATATATTTTGTCACTATTTGATCAGGCAGACGAATTAACCGATAAATATTTTCCAATGGAAATAATGATACGAGATCACTTGAATTCGAAGTAATAATTTTTTGAGTCGGTAAATTTTTAAGTAACCGAAATCCAATTGATAAAATAATCGGATGTAATTGGCTTTCAGGCTCTTCTAAAATTAAAATTGGTACCGCGCTTTGCGATAAAGGATTATCACCTTTGGCAATCATGATGGATCCGAAAATACCTAATAAAGCTGTTCGTAAATAGTGATTATCGAGTTCATCTAAAATATTGTTAATGCGTTCAAGTGAATTCCAATCTTCATTACGAGGACTGTTTTTATTAGCTAAATATTGATTACGATAACGTTGCTCAGGATTGACAAAATAGTATTCTAACAAAGCACGAGCCGCTTTTAAGCCTCGTTGCAATTCATCTTGGCTTAGTTGTGCTGAATGTTCACGTAATTGATTAGCAAGTTGGTTAGTGAAATATTCAGACAATGGTTGATTAGTGATCGGTAAATTGTCAGTGTTCAATACATTTTTAAGTATCATTACCGGATTAAGATTAACGAGTGTCTCAATAAATATTTTTGGATCTGAAACGGCAAATGGTTTTCTTTGATGATCAACTAAGTTGTGTTGACTAATGATATTTTCGTTGATTTTATCAGCTGTAAGTTGATAAGTAATACGTTTTAAATTATCTTGCTCTATTTGATAAGCAACCGCTTGTAGCGATTGGTAACTCTGATTGTTAAGCTCATTTTTATAAGACTCACAATAGGTGGCATTAATACTAATTTTTGTACCGTAATTTTCATACTTATCGTGATAGAAGTCAGAATCAACAAATTGATAGAATTTTCTATCCAGTGATAATAGCATTAGTGCGCTAATTAAGCTTGAACGCCCCCAGCGGTTTTCGCCAATTAAAACACTCGTTTTTGAATTTAATTTTAAAGATATTCGGCTAATACCTCTAAATCCTTCAATATCGATTTGTTCAATAAACATAGTATTTCCTTATAGTTATAGATCATATTTTTCCGTCCGTTGTCGGATTCTTTCTGCTTTTTGTTGCGTGCGACTAATTAGTTTATGCTCATCTTGTAAAATCGTTTTTAATGGTTTATTAAAATAAACTTTTAAAAATAACCAAATATCCCGCGTTGTTAATCCAATATTGCGGGATGAAAAATAAAGTCCAATCAGATCCTTATCACGCCAACGAGTTGGTACTCGCTTACGAATTTGTGCCCGATGTAAGTCAATAACCGACAATTTTATTTGTTGATGATTTTGAAACAACGGTAAATCAAGCAGAAAATGACATAGATAACAATCACGATGATTGACTCCCGCTGCATGCATATTGGCAGTCATTCTTGCCAGATACACTATTAATGAACGCTTTAAGTGATAGCTAGGCGGTGTTATCGACCATGATTGAGTGAAATCTTCTAAACTGATAGTAGGATTAAGATCATGAGTAATAATAAATGAATGACGGGTAAGAGGATTTAGGCCTTTACGTCCAAAGGCTCGTCCATCCATGGTATTGACCCCAGCTTGCTCTAAACGATGAATAGCATCCCATTCTTGTTTAGCATCTAAAACGGGCAATCTGAATGATAACAGATTTTTTAGAATCTCTTTAATTGTTGAACCACGATGAATTTTAATAAAATAAGAATGCCCATCTAGCTTAAAATTTAATGTTTTTCGCTGTTTAACCTCTCGATAGATATGGCCCGAAATCAATTCAACTTCAGTAAACGGATCTTTATTTTTCCATAGCTGATCGAACGGTGATTTAAGTTTGATTTCATTCATAATGTCTGCAACCTAAAATAATGTCTGTGGCTCGTTCAGCCAGATGATATAAATCAGCTGTTTCGCCATAGTGAATGGCGTTATTATGCCAAGATAACAATTGTTGTTTGTCTACTATGGCTTGATAGACGGCTTGATTTGATTTTGATTGATCAAACGGTTCGTTAAGCACAACACCGGCATTGGCATCGTGTACATGACAAGCATAGCCTGAAATGCCAGATACAATTACTGGCACGCCTGCCGCTAATGCTTCTATTAACACCATGCCAGCAGCTTCTTGTCTTGCTGGGTGTAGCAGTAAATCGCTTGAAAATAGAAAATCTGGAATATCATCACGGCCCGAAAAAAAACGCACTTGCTGTAAAATACCAAGTTGTTTAGCTAATTTTTGGTAAGCGTCTGGTTTGTCTTGTCCTACAACTAAATAGATCACCTGTTTTTTTAACCCTTCAGGTAATGAAGCAATCGCAATTAATGAGCGATCAACACCTTTTCGTTTAAAGTCAGACCCAATTTGGACGATGACAAAAGCGTCTTGCTGGATGTGGTTTGCGTGCCTAAATTGTTGCCGTTTAATTGGCGAATCAATGTGATATTGACGATCTTTTGCAATTCCGGGGGGAAGCAATACAAATCTAGATGCTTGAGTATGGTAATATTTTTCAAAATCGCTAATTTGTTGCTTAGTTAATACCATAATTTTGGTATTATGTTGAGGATTGAATACTGAATCTTCAAATGCTAAATAGTGTTTACACCGTTTAGACAGCTTATAAAAAAAACCTTTATGTGATACTTTTTCTGCAAAACAAGTATCGCCAGCAAAATAGACATCCAATCCAGGCATTTTATTGAATCCGACTACACTATCAACAGGATTTGCATTTAAATGATCTTTCACCCAATAGTAATAATTCTGATTTCGACGATGGTTCGAAATCCCCTTTTTAGGCACTAAGATGATATCAAAATTGACAGGTTTATCGCCTTGCCAGTCCATCACATAGACACGAACTTTATGTCCACGAGCCAGACAAGCATTAGCAATCTGCAAAAAATCACGTTGCAGACCACCAAAAGGAAAATATTTATAGATACAAAAAGCGAGTTGCATGCACATTGCCTCAAGTTTGAAAGGCATATTATATACTTGTTGCTAGACAAGGTACAAAAAATAGATTTTATTGTTAGTTTTTAGCGAAAATGAAATGTCATTTTTTGTTTGCTTTAACAATTTAATTCATGATTAGTTTAATTGTTAAAATCATTAGTAAGTGATAATATTCTCAACGCAAAAAAGTACACCTAAAAAATTTATTAACAATTTAAAATAAGGAATAGAAATGGCAGTTTATCAATTCAAGCAATCAATGTTAACCCCCTGGCAGAAATCAACAATTGAAATTAATGATGATGTCGTCAAAGTTGACGAATTTAATAATCCTCTTAGTAGTAGTGCCGTAAATAATCGAGAAATTCCAACAAAAAGTATTCGCTCTGTTTCAACTACTCGTACATTTAAACTTAAAGCGGTATTAATCGCCGTAATATTGGTTTTTTTAGGAATAAAAGGAATTATCAATCTGTTTTCAGGTTTTGTGAGTTTTGAGATTTTACTGCTGCCATTTGGTGTATTTATATTATTGTGTAGTATTAGTGAAACTTTATGCATTAGTTATGACGGCAAAGAATATGATATTGATATTTCTCTTTTTGAACGTGAAACATTATCTAAAATTGTTAACGATATAAATGAACGTTTAGACACTCATTCAAAAGTTTAGACTTGAATCATTTTTAATTGAAAATTTAATGAACTAAAGCGATGTTAAATGATTTTAAATCGATAATCTCGCTTTAGTTATTTCATATTCTGGTGCCAGAACATAATAATCTTCCTATTTCTATTTTAATCTCATTCATTATTGATAATTAATACTGCTTTTTTGAGGCAATTTGAATTTACTTTCTAATCAAAAAGTGAATAGGATTTTATTTTCTAGGATTGAGTGTAACAGTAATCATCCCCAATCGCACTACCTTGAACACCAAATTGCCTTAAATTGTGGTCTACGGCATTCATTGATTGCCAATGATTTTCGCACCAATCCGGAGCGAGTAGGGTAGGTTTGCGGGCATTGGCTGAGATGCGATGATAGAGAATATTTGACGGAGTTTGCCTAATGAGATCGCCAGCAATATCAACATACTGCTCTAAAGAGAGTATATCGAGCCGACCTGCACGCCATGCTTTCGCCATTATACTGCCTTCTACGATATGTAACGGGTGCAGTTTTAAACCATCTACACCACTATTTAACACGCTATCAAGCGTTATTAGATTATCTTGCTTAGTTTCCTTAGGCAGACCGATAATTAAGTGAGTACAAACTTTTATGCCAAGACGACGAGCCTTTTGCACAGTTTGATGATAGACATCAAACGTATGTCCACGATTAATATTGTGTAACGTTTTATCGTGAGCAGTTTGTAAGCCAAGCTCAAGCCAAACTTCGAAGCCTTTTGCATGATAACTGGCAAGTAAATTCAGCGCTTCATCTGGCACACAATCCGGGCGAGTACCGACACAAAGCCCGACAATATCCGCACTATTGAGTGCTTCTTCATACATATTTTTGAGTATTTCAACTTCGGCATAAGTGCTGGTATAGGCCTGAAAATAGGCAAGATAGCGCTTGGATTTTTTCATCTGATGCGCTTGTTGGGCAAGCTGCTGTGAAATCGTTTTTACTTGAATGGACTCATCAATGATCGAGGCGACATTACAAAAGGTACAACCACCAACACCGATAGTACCGTCACGATTAGGACAGCTAAAACCACCATGTAAAGTTAGTTTATAAATTTTTTCGCCGTAACGGCGTTGCAGGTCAGAACCAAATGTATTAACGACTAAATGAAGTTGCATAATCAGCCAAAAATAAAATTTTGGCTATTTTACGAAGCAAATGAATTAAATTCAACTTGTGGCAGATTTTTTATATTCTTGTGTGCCTTTACTCATAAAAATCTATTTTCCAAAAAATCTTCTAATAATGTCCCAAGCCTGCAAACAGAGATTTCGATAAAAAGCATTTTAATTTTGAATAAAAAATAGTGTTAATGATAATAAAGTGTTGTGATACAAAATTTTCATAGTCATCAGTCAATCGAGTAAAACCTCATACAAAGTGTATATAACATTTCAGTAATAAATAAGATATGAGTTGTTATAAAAAATTTAAGTAAAGGTAATTTAATAGGATTTAAGGCATGAAATCTTTTTTTAAAATAGATGATTACAAATCAATATGTTAAGAAATTATCGCTAATTTTCTTATTACTTTAATGATAAAAATGATAGTTTGTATTGATAATTGGAATTATTAGCAATAAGATAGCACCTCCATTAGATTACAAAAATGTCAGAGGTAATTATGCAGTATATTATGCGAAAAATAGTAGTCATTTTATTCTCATCATTATTTTCTATCTCTCTATGTTATGCCGATATTACTTTACCTGCTCCTCAAACAAAAGATGGAATGAGCTTATTTGAAAGTTTAAAAAAACGGTCATCAACACCAGGTCCTGGTTTTCCTAATGGACAAATTTCGGATGAAGAACTCTCTACTGTGCTCTGGGCCGCAAGTGGTTTAAATCGAGGAACAACGGGCTGGACTGTTCCAATGGGTACGGGTAAACAACCTTATGTAAGAATTTATGTAGCAAGCGAAAAAGGAACCTTTTTGTATGAGTGGGAAGGGCATTATCTAAAAGAAATAAACAATAAAGATATTCGAGCCGATGTCGGTTTACAAAATTTTGTAAAACGAGCTAATTATGTGCTGATTTTTGTTACTGATTCAGCTGCATTTAATAATATCAAAGAAGAAAAAGCTAATAATTTTGGTAATATTGCTGTAGGTGCAATGAGTCAAAACATCTACTTAGCTTCAGCTGCTTTGGACTTAAGTGCACGTTATATACACGCCATTAAACCAGACGTTATTAGTCAAGAATTACAGTTACCTTCAGACAATAAACCAATAGGTTTGATGTTATTAGGAAAATAAGAGGTTATGGCTGTGAAAAAATATTTAACGCTAACATTGCTATTTTTTGTTAGCGTCGTTGCTTTTGTTTCTTCATCTTATGCAGTTGAAAAAAAATATGAGACATGGAATGCGATTATTGACGAAATGGATGTCATTCTTAATGATGCCTATGATATTTATTTTATGAAAGATCCTGAAAAGGCTAAAGCTCGCGTTAATAATGCTTATTTTGGTTTTTATGAAAAACACGGTGTTGAACGCGCCGTTATGTCTTATATTTCAGGTAAGCGTGGAACCGATACTGAATATCAATTCGCAAAAATTAAGCGTTTAATGTCTGATGGTGCACCAAATAAAACTGTTCGTGCTGAAATCGATGTCATTTTAAAAATGCTTCATGAAGATGCTAACGAATTAGACGGTAAAAAAGAGAGTGGTTGGAGTGTACTATTAGCTTCCTTTATCATCATCTTTAGGGAAGGATTAGAAGCAATATTAGTGATTGCTGCTATCTCGGCCTACCTAGTGCGTTCTGGAAATATCCGTATGGTAAAAGTGGTCTATATGAGTTCACTTTTTGCCGTTTTTGCTAGTGTTCTTGCTGCAATAGCACTTAATTCTATTGTCAATCTTAGCGGTGCTAATCAAGAGATTATTGAAGGTGTCGCAATGTTAACCGCGACAATCGTCTTATTTTTCATTAGTAACTGGATGTTCTCAAAAGCTGAAGCAGAAGCTTGGAAAAATTATGTAGAAGATAAGGTCAAAAGTGCTATATCTTCAGGTAGTAGTATTGCGCTGGGATTTGCTGCCTTTTTAGCGGTTTTCCGCGAGGGGGCTGAAACAATCTTATTCTATCAAGCAATGTTGAGCGAAAGTAAAGAACACATGGATATGGTTTGGTATGGTCTAGCACTTGGGGCATTAGTGTTGGCGGTAATTTTTATTGTCATTCGTTATGGAACAATGAAATTACCTCTTAAACCATTTTTCATTGGTACAAGTATCTTAATGTATATCATGGCTATTGCTTTTGCCGGTGGTGGAGTCAAGGAGTTACAAGAAGCAGATATTATTCAGGTTACTCCAGTTGATTATGTTCACTCAATTGAAGTGCTGGGAATATATCCAACTGCTGAAACATTAGCTCCACAATTATTTATGGTGATGGTTGTTGCATTGTCCATTTTGTACTACAAAACAAATTATAATAAAAAACGGAAAAAACATTAAACAAGCAAGTATTGGTAGCGATAGCAATTTAGTTTATTTGTAATAAAAAGTAGTTAAAAAATTAGAGGAGTTTTCAATGAAAAAAGTATTATTAACCGCAGGGATTTCATCAATACTGGCATTATCTTCAATTGCTTATGCTGCAGCACCAGCTCCAGGTGAGCAAAAAGGTTTTGAAGAATTTCCAATCGGTGATGAAGTGACAGTAGGGCCTTTGCACATTGGCGCAGTTTATTTCCAACCAGTAGATATGGAACCCGCTGGAATGGGGGGACTTCCAGCTTCAAAATCTGATATGCATCTAGAAGCAGATATTTCGGCTGCTGAAGGAAATAAATTAGGCTATGGCGTGGGTGATTTCATCCCTTATCTAACGGTTAAATATAAAATTCAGAAGCAAGGTAGCGATAAAACAATTGAAGGCAATTTTATGCCGATGAATGCTTCTGATGGTCCTCACTATGGTAATAATATTAAACTTGATGGTGCTGGCAAATATAAAGTAACCTTCACTATCGAAAATCCTGAAAAACAAGGCTATTTATTACATGTAGATAAAGAAACCGGTGTTGAAGGCCGTTTTTGGAGTAAACCAATTGAAGTTTCTTGGGACTTTGATTACATCCCACGAGCTTGGTAATTTTCATTTAACCAAATCGAAATAATGAGTAATAAAGTACTAGATTATTGACGAGTTTAACGCTCGTCAATAATAAATAGCAATAATTAGGCAATCATTATGCTTCAATACCTGATCAACATCACCGATAATACTTTTGTCCCTGCAATTATGATAGCGTTAGTTTGTGCGCTAATTTATAAATTCAATACCCTTCATATAAAAACATTTATCGTTATTGGTAGTATTTCGGGATTTATTGCTGCATTATCCTATGCCATTTTGAAACGTAACACAGGTTTTGCTGTTCGTGAGTATTACGATCTTGGTATCATTATTTTTTGGTTAGTTATTACTCTTCCATTGTTAATCATCATCCTTATTCGAATGCGTTCATCAAGACCAATTTATCAGCACTTATTAATAGGGTTATCTGTATTTGCTATTGGTTTAATTACTGCTCAGTGTCTACCAAATTTAATACTTTTTCCTTTTGAATTCGATGTTGGAATGGAATCTATTTTTAATAATGATTATCTGTTCAAATGGATTGGTTATGGATTTGCACTATTGTTAGTTTTTTTTATTGGTCGGTTTACTTATCGAATATGTGGTCGTTTACCGACTAAATTTGTTATTGTTATTGCCTATTTATCTATTGTGATCTATACGATTGCAAATAGTATTAATCTTCTTCAAATTTTAATTGTCAGACGTCTCATCTCCACACAAAAATGGATGATGGATTTAGTTATTTTTATTCTGGCACATGTCAATTTGTTTACATTTATTTTTATGGCAATTGTGCTGTTAATCACGATTGTTTTATATATAAAATCTAAAACAACTTCTTTAGTCGGGAGTAATCCGGCTCAAATCCGCAAAATCAAAGCACAGCTACGCACAGATAGAAGAACCTCGTTACTACTCATGGCTGGCATAGCAATGACCGCTTATACCGTTACACGTGCGCGTTATATCTTTGAAAAAGGGGTGGAGTTAACGCCAGCTGAGCCTGTTTCTGCAAATAAAGAGGGGTTAATTGTTATTCCTCTTACTCAAGTCAATGATGGTAATTTACATCGATATGGCTTTCAAGCATCCGACGGTACGTTAATTCGTTTTATCGTTATCAAGAAAAGTGAGAATGCTTATGGCGTTGGGTTTGATGCATGTGATATTTGTGGAGCAAGTGGCTATTATCAGCGTGGCAATCAAGTGGTTTGTATTTTATGTGATGTGGTTATGAATATTGCCACTATCGGATTTTCAGGTGGCTGTAATCCAGTTCCACTTAAATATGAGATTATTGACGGAAATATGGTGATTCGCACCGCTCACCTTGAAGCAGAAAAAACTCGCTTTAAGTAGAAGTTTTTCCAAAGGAAGAAGATATGTTTCACAGAATGTTACTAAGTGTATTAGTTCGTCAAAAAAAGAAGCTGTTTTTGATAGCATTAACCGTTGCTTTAGGGGTATCGTTAGCAACCGCCATGTTAAATGTAATGTTTGACGTGGGAGATAAAGTGAATCAAGAACTCAAAGCTTATGGCGCTAATTTAAACATCGTGCCGCGTAGTACGGCTTTAGTCAGTGAACTGTATCAAATTGAAAATGCTGAAAATCAAGCCTCTATTCAATATATTAAGCAAGATGATTTAGTCAAAATAAAAATGATCTTCTGGGCATATAATATTGTTGATTTTACCCCGTATTTAACCACTCAAGCAACCTTTAATGGTAAGCCAATTACGCTTATTGGAACATGGTTCAATAAGCATCTTAACATACCAACAGGTGATGAAGTGGATACGGGGATGTTAGCGATGAAGTCATGGTGGACAATTGAAGGAAGCCCCATGCAAGATGATAACTTGCATGGTGTAATGGTTGGCGAGACAGTCGCTAAACAGTGGAATTTAAAAATCGGTGATACGATTGAACTGATTTCGCCGCAAACTAAAAATACGATTACATTAACCATCAATAATATTTTTCATAGTGGTGGAGTTGAGGATTCTCAACTTTATGTTTCCCTTCCTGTTGCGCAAAACTTAGCAAATAAAAATGGTCTTGTTGAACGGATCGAAGTGAGTGCGCTAACGACGCCTGAAAATGAATTGGCTCGAAAAGCAGCGCAAGATCCTAATAGCTTATCAAGAGCAGAATGGGATACATGGTATTGTACAGCATATATTAGTTCGATTGCCTATCAAATAGAAGAGTTGATGCCAGATGTGCGAGTAAAAGCCATTATGCAAGTCGCCGAATCTGAGGGATCTATTTTACAAAAAACGCAGTTATTAATGCTTTTATTAACGGTTCTATCACTAATTTGTTCCGCGCTTGCTATTTCTAATTTAGTGACTGCTAATGTCATTGAGCGTAGTACTGAAATCGGACTTTTAAAAGCACTTGGTGCAACCAATAAAGCTGTTGCAATGTTAGTTTTAACCGAGATTTTTATTATTGCCTTGTTGGGTGGTGTTTTCGGCTATTTTATTGGTCTTGGCTTTGCACAGATTATTGGTCACACGGTATTTGGTTCATTTATTGAGCCTAAAATGCTCATCATTCCATTGGTATTCATCATGGTGAGTTTTATTACGTTTATGGGAAGTTTACCAGCATTGCGTTTTATGATGTTTTTACGCCCAACTGATGTTTTACATGGACGGTAATTGAAAGGTCAAAATCATGATTAATAAAAATCAGCGCTTTATCATTAAAACAGTATTTAGCTCTCTAATTCGTCGCCGTTCACGTATTCTTATTGCTTTACTTGGTGTGGCACTAGGGGCAACAGTTTTACTTGGTATGATAACACTTTGTTATGATATTCCTCGCCAAATGGGAAAAGAGTTTCGATCCTATGGTGCCAATATGTTATTAATGCCTGCTGATAATCAATCCATGATGACAATGGAAGATGTCTCAAAAGCGGTAAGTTTATTACCAAAAGAAAAACTACTTGGTGTTACCCCGTTTCGTTATGAATCTATTCGCAGTAATCAACAGCCTTATATTATGGTTGGTACGGACTTTGAACAAGTGATGAAAACAAGTCCTTATTGGAAAATTGAAGGCGAACTACCTAAACATTCCCATGAAATTTTAATCGGTACCGATATTGCAAACTTTACCAAATTAACCATTGGAAGCACCATGCCGGTTTTAGGAAAAAACAAACAAGACTCACGCTACAACGAAGAGTTAACAATAACGGGAATTATTAAAACCGGACGTACTGAAGATGGTTATATTTTTATTGGTTTACAGGATCTAGGGGAGTTTTTGAAGGATACAGATAAAGCGGAAGTGGTAGAAGTGAGTATTACAGCCACACAAGATGAGTTAAAACACTATATTGATAGGATAAAAGCAAACTCTTCAACGGTCGACCCTCACTTAATTAAATGGGTAACACAATCTGAATCATCCGTATTGGGTAAATTGTCTTCATTACTTTATTTAGTCACTTTTGTGGTGCTAATACTGACTATGATATGCGTTGCCACCACCATGATGACGGTAGTCATGGAGCGTCGAAAAGAAATTGGACTGAAAAAAGCAATTGGTGCAAACAATAAAAGTATCGCAAAAGAATTCTTAGCCGAAGGATTAGTCTTAGGCATTATCGGTGGGATGATAGGTGTCGTTTGTGGAATGATATTTGCACAGGTGATAAGCACTAATGTATTTGGTCGATCTATTGTGATTGAGTTTTACCTTATCCCAACAACAATTGTTATTTCAGCTATGGTGACTGTCATTGCGTGTTTAATTCCCGTAAAACGAGCGCTTGAAGTTGAACCTGCACTTGTTTTACGTGGCGAATAGGATGTAAGTATGAATATACTCGAAGTTAATAATGTCTCTAAAATTTATGGTTCACTGCATGCATTATCGGAAGTGAACTTAACCGTCGAAGAAGGAACATGGTTATCGATAATGGGGCCGTCAGGGAGTGGTAAAACCACATTGATGAACATTATCGGTTGTATGGATAAACCTTCAATTGGATCAGTAATACTTGATGGGCAAGATATTACTCAACTCTCATTACCACAATTAACCGAAATTCGCCGAGATAAAATTGGATTAATATTTCAGCAATTTCATTTAGTCTCTTATTTAACGGCGCTCGAAAATGTCATGATAGCGCAATATTATCATAGTATGGTAGATGAAAAGGAAGCTTTGCAAGCATTAGAGCGTGTAGGGCTGGCAGCAAGAGCTAAGCATTTACCTCGCCAGTTGTCAGGCGGTGAGCAACAACGTTTATGTATTGCTCGAGCATTAATTAACTATCCGAAATTAATTTTAGCCGATGAACCAACGGGTAATCTAGATGAGAGTAATGAAGCAATGGTGATGAACTTACTTCATCAGCTACACGAAGAAGGTAGTACTATTATTGTCGTAACGCATTCGGTTGACGTCTCAAAACATGCACAAACCACCGTCGTTTTAGAGCATGGTAAAGTGGCACGTGTGATTAATAATAAATAAGGCTTTAATGATATGAAAAATCGAATAATTTTATCACTATTTTTTGTGTTTCTTGGATTAATGATTATCCTATTTCCCATCTATATTTTACCTGTGTGTCCTCATCCCGATGCACTAGTCAATACGGCTCATGGCATAAACAATCAGGTTGCCAATACTGGGCATATGCATACAGGTGCCGGTAAAATTATGAAGTGTTTTTGGACTGCCCGAGCCGAATTAGGTATTGGTGCATTAATCATAGTAATTGGCACATTAATGTTACTGAGTCGGACAATTTTTGTTCGTCTTGGTTTAAGTATGGCATTAGCGTGTATTTCACTTTTGGCTATCGCTATTCCGACTATTTTAATTGGGGTATGCTCAAACGAGATGATGCGATGTAATATGGGCGCAAAACCTGCTCTAGTTTTGTTATCTGGTATTTTATTTGTTGTATCGATACTTAATTCACTCTATTTAAATAAACTCATTAAAAAAAATTAAGTATGAATTAATAAGATCATTAAAAAAATATTAGATAGATGGACATAAAACATGCAAGAAACTCCTATAACTATTGCCAATCTAGCATGGCGAAATATACAACGTAGACCTTTTCGTAGCTGCTGTCTGATTATTATTATCATGCTATTTTCTGCGACACTGTTCGGTGGTAGTGTATTAATGAAAAACCTGAGTTTAGGGATTTCAGGTATGGCGGATCGTTTAGGAGCAGATATCCTGATAGTCCCTTATGGTTATGAAAAAAATCTTGAAGTAGCATTATTGCGTGGTGAACCGAGTAGTTTCTATTTGAAAGTTGATTTAATGGATAAAATCAAAAATATTAAAGGGATACAATCTATTTCACCGCAACTTTTTATCGCTTCGTTAAACGCTGGATGTTGTAGCTCCAAAGTGCAATTAATTGGCTTTGATCAACATAGCGATTTTGTCATTAAACCATGGTTACAATCACAGTTAACTAATCCATTAAACGATAATGAAGTTGTGGTTGGCGCAAAAATTACATCAAATATTGGGGATGAAATTATGTTTTTTAATCATCCCTATAGAGTGGCAGCAAAAATGGATTCAACAGGTATGGGGTTTGACACCTCTGTATTTATGACTATGTCAGCGGCACAATCTTTAATGAAAGAAGCAAAATTAATTGAAGGTGATATTGAACATTTTACCAATTATGCCTCATCGATTTTTATCAAGGTTAATCCTGATTATCAACCTAAAGATATCGTTAATCAAATCATGCCCAAATATGCTATAGATTACAATATCGACTTTGTTATGACTAAAGGTATGTTAAGCAATATAGCTAAATATTTAAACAGTTTTTCGACCATTGTGTATAGCTTATCTGCTACCTTCTGGATACTGGCTATTGCGGTGATCTTTATCATTTTTTCTTCGACATTAAATGAGCGTAAACGAGAAATTGGACTACTTCGAATTTTAGGCGCCTCACGTCGTGATATTGTCAGCATGTTACTACGTGAATCATTAATTATTAGTGCATTAGGCGCTATTGCCGGAATCATCATCTCTGGCGTGTTGTTATATGCATTTAGCTTATTGATTTGCCAATCAATTGGTTTACCGTGTATGAGCATTTCACTGTTAGATGCATTAATCTATGCCACAATAGTGTTTATTCTTACTTTAATTATTGGGCCTCTTTCATGTATCTACTCAGCATTATCTATAACTAAATTTGATACTTATCGCACATTAAGAGAGGGTGAATAATGTTGTTGGAGATTAAAAATTTACGCAAGGATTATCAACGAGGTAAGCAAATTTTCTCGGCAGTGAATAACGTAAGTTTCACAATGAATAAAGATGAATTTGTTTGCATAATGGGAAAATCAGGTAGTGGTAAGACCACCTTACTTAATATGATTGCTGGTTTACTTACGCCAACTCAAGGTAAAATCATACTTAATAATACCAATTTATTTGAGCTTGATGATCAGCAAGTGTCTGCGTTTCGTAATCAACAGATTGGTTACATTCCACAAGGTAGCAGTTTGTTGCCAAATTTAACGGCATTAGAAAATATTCGCTTACCTTTCTATCTAACCAAACGCCAAAATCAACACTGTTTAAGTTATGCTCAAAGCCTACTTGAAAAGGCGAAGGTCAGTTATCTCCAAGATGCCTATCCTGCTAATATGTCAGGCGGTGAAATGCGACGTATTGCTATTTTACGTTCACTGATTTGTCAGCCAAAACTTATTATTGCTGACGAACCGACAAGCGATCTGGATGAAGAAAGTGCTGCTGACATTATGCAACTTTTATCCGATATACATCATCAAGGTACTGCACTATTAATTGTCACACATGATAATGATGTGGCAAGTTATAGCCAAAAAATTATGAAAATGTCAGCGGGTCGATTGACCAACGAAGAAAGATAAGTCAGTGTGTTACTTAAGTGAACGCTGACTTATGAGATCAAAAGTGGATTATATCCCATTGTTATCATAATTTTATTCAATTTTAACAAGGGTAAACCCACTAGCGAATTGATATCCTCACCCTCTAATTTATCAAATAAAGTAATGCCGAGTTCATCACATTTGAAACTACCAGCACACTGTAATGGCATCTCTTTTAAAATATATGCGTCAATTTCAGCATCGGTTAACTGGCGAAAAGTGACTTTAAAAGGTTCACAAATTGTGGTTGATTGTCCATTGACGGTATTGATAACGGTCATACCAGTATAAAAATAAAACGCTTTACCACTGCTATTTCTTAATTGCTTACGAGCATTTTCGACAGTATGGGGTTTACAAACAATCTGATCATCTAAAACGCCAACTTGATCAGAACCAATAATTAAGCTATTTGGATATTGAGCCACTAATGACTGAGCTTTAAGCGTTGCTAAACGCACAACTAACTGTTTTGCAGATTCTCCAAGCAGTGGAGTTTCGTCACAAATAGGTGCTACGCACTCAAATGGAATGGCTAATTTTTCCAGTACTTTTTTTCGAGAAAGTGATGTTGATGCTAATATGATTTTCATGTCAATTTATCTTTTAAAATCCAAGCTAAAGGATAAGCATTAAAACCGATATGACCTTAATAATCAATAATCTTAAGCGCAGTAAGTAAAGTCATATCACAATGTTGATTGCTCTTCTTTGGGCACTTTTTTATTAATTGATTAACTATAATTTTTGAAATTTTTCATGAACTGCAAGATTGGCTGAACAGTCGATAACAACAAAATCGGTTATACAATGAGTAATTCCAATTGGTTTTTATTTATCCCATATAGTAATAATAAGATTAGCATGATTGTATATTGCTTGAAAGGGTAAAGCATTATCAGGGGATCGACGTTGCTCCAACCTATTTTTTATATCAGTTTGTTGCTTGCGTTAAAGTTAGTTTAATATATACAACTATAAACAATTTTTCACCATTATAAATAAGATCAACACAATTGCACCAAACATTCAGTTTGATTAATCGTAAGTTAAAATATTAGCAAATAAACTAAAAACTAGTATCATAATTAGCAATGACTCTGTTTTTTTGAATAAAAAGATGCGTTATCAAATGCTATTTGCGAGGTACTTGTTATGTATAAAAAAATTCTTGTTCCTATTGATATTCTTGAAAACGATCTAACAAAAAAGGTCATTCCACATTTGGAATGTTTAGCCAAATTATCGAATGCGGACGTTATTTTTTTTCACGTTTTACCTATTGCATCCGCTATTGTAAATGCTTACTCATTTGGTTTTGATGAATTTAAAGATAAAGCAACGGTGCAAACTGAACAAGCATTTCACCAGTTGCTTGATACCATTAACCTTCCACGAGAAAACTTATCGTTTTCGATAGCATTTGGTAATCCAAGAGATGAAATTCTCCATATAGCAGAAGAATTAAAACCCGATTTAATTATATTAGGATCTCGCCGTCCAAATATTACCACCCATTTATTAGGTTCCAATGCATCCGGTGTTGTTCGTGGCGCTCAAACGTCAATTTTAGTTGTTCGTTAAAGTTTACCCAATAGATACCTATAAGGAGTGAATATAAAAGCTCCTTGTAGATAGTTATCTATTTTTAGAGTGATTATCAGTGCGAAAATTATGATGATTGAAATTTTAGCAATACTTGGATGCTCATTTTGATATTTCTTAAACCAACTGGTTACCCAAATTTAAATAATTACTCCTCAAAATATATTCTGCCATATATCAATAATAAAGAAAATTCATTATCTTTTTCAGATATATAAAAAAGTAAATAACAGTAAAATGAGTTGACTGCATAATGAAAACACGTATATTAATTTACGTGTTTTAGCTTATCATTATTATGTGATTTATGTAGTCATTTTACATGGATAGTCAAAAGTATTTAAATATTAAACGTGAGGTGGGAATGGATATAAAGGGGCAGTTTACCAATGGTTTATCTTCTTTTATGGAAAATTCAGCACTCAATCATTATATTCTTTCCATTGATAGTGTTGATGCCTCAGCGGAAATTTCAGTATTATCAATAGAAGGTAAAGAAGAATTAAATCAGCCATGGCGGTATACGATCAATTTTAATAGCCCTAATAAACATATCGCTATTGATTCTGTTCTCAGCCAGCCAGCTTCCTTAACTTTTCAATCAGCTAACCTTATAGAACAACTCATTGAAATAAGTGGATTAATTGATAAACCAAGGACGCTATACGGCATTATAACCGAATTTAGCTTAATATCGATGAGTCAGGAACAAGCGCAGTATCGAGTGGTATTAGAGCCACGTGTGGCGTTACTGTCAAATCATCATCAAAGTGCAATTTTTCAGAATCAAAGTGTTGTCGAGGTGGTGGAAGAAGTACTACGAAACCATGGTTTTACAGGTATAGATTTTAGATTTGAATTAAAGGAATCCTATCCGATACGTGAATTTATCACGCAGTGGCAAGAATCGGATTTAGCGTTTATCAAAAGGTTAATGTCAGATGTCGGAATATGGTTTTATTTTGACACACATCGTGAACATAACTGTGATGTAATGGTCATCAGCGATTATGAACAGGGATTTCAGGATGCAGGTAACATAATCATAAAACAGCCAAGTGGCTTAAATGACAACTTAAAATATAGTGTATGGAATTTACAATTCAGAAGTAAAACCCAACCCAACCAAGTTAGTGTCAACGATTATAATTATCGAATGGCAAATAGTTCGCTGTATGGAAGTGCTAATAGTCAGGTAGAAGATATCACCACGCGTGGAGAAGATTATCGCTATGAAGAACACCCTAAAACATTGGGTGATGAGCTTACGGTTGAAAGCGGTATGTGGTATGCGCATATTCGCCATCAACATTATATCGCTGAACAATTAATTATTTCGGGAGAATGTAATAACTATCAGCTAATCCCGGGTCAGCATATTATCATTGACGAATGTCCGATTAAGGATATGGATGAAGGAATCATCATTTTATCCACGCAAACGTTAGGTAGCAGAGCAGAGCCTTTTCGTATGCATTTTACCGCCATTGCTTATGCAGCCTTAAAACCATATCGACCGGCACCGTTGCCATGGCCTCAAGTGAGCGGAACATTGCCGGCACGGGTGACAAGTCCGGATAATGACACGTATGGTTATATCGATACTCAAGGACGATATCGAATAAAATTCAATTTTGATTTAAAAAACTGGAAAAAAGGGGAAGAAAGTTTATGGGTAAGGCTGGCAAAACCTTATTCAGGTGATACATATGGCTTTCATTTTCCATTAATAGATGGAACAGAAGTCGCGATAGGCTTCACGAATGGTAATCCCGATAGACCTTATATAGCTCATGCGATGCATGACAGTACCCATCCAGACCATGTAGCAACCGCCAACAAACATCGTAATGTTATTCGAACACCTGCCAATAACAAATTGCGTATGGATGATAAACGTGGACAAGAACACATTAAATTGGCGACCGAATACGGTAAAACCCAGCTTAATTTAGGGCATTTAGTTGACAGCGAAAAAACTAAACGTGGTGAAGGGTTTGAACTGAGAACGGATGAATGGGGAGCGATATCTGCTGAAAAAGGACTATATATAACAACCGAAACCAAACCTAATGCAACAGCTAAACAACTAGATATGGATGGGGCAAGCGCACAACTAAATAATGCTTTTTCAATTGCAGAGTCATTACAACAAGCTGTTCAGGCTTCCAAAGCCCATGCAGCCGAACTTGAAAGTCAGTCAGAACTTAAAAATACTCTTACTCAGTTAAATCAAAGTGGAATAATGGGGTACGCTAAAGAAGGTATTGGATTAACAAGCCCTAAAAATATTCAATTATCAACCAGTAAAAATGTTTCGATTATCGCCGAGGATAATACTGATATTAGTGTACTTAAAAAAATTACTTTGGCCGCTGGTGGAGCGTTAAGTTTTTTTGCTCATAAAATGGGTATAAAACTGTTTGCATCAAAAGGAAAAGTTGAAATTGAAGCTCAAAATGATGAGATGGTAATTACTGCAAAAAATGAAATTCAAATTAGTAGTATTGATGACTCTGTTATTTTAACGGCTCAACGTGATATCACATTAATCAGTGGTGGTTCTTATATTAAAATAAATAGTAATGGCATTGAATTAGGCACTAAAGGCAATATCCTATTAAAAAGTGGTTTATTTCAGAAAATGGGGCCAGCGAGTATTAATATTAATACGCAAGAAACTCATTTTGCTGATATTCCTCAAACTTCGCTTTGTGTCGAATGCTTAAGAAGGGCGGCTCGTCTTGGCGAAGTTATGTTGGAGATTGAATGATGAATGATAATAAAGTTTCCCTTCCAGAATTTCCTAAAAAGCAAGATATTATCGATGATCTTAAACAAGAATCAGATGATTTATCTACGGAAAACGTTGAAGAAAAAATCTATTGTTATGCAATTATTGACTGTGCACAGTTTGATAGTTGTTTTTACAAAATGTTTATCAAAGATCCCAATCTAATTTGTTGCTCTTTATTAGCAAATACGCCTTACGTTAAATCGTCAGAAGCAGGCCCCTTATTAATACAGATAGAAAAATATGAGCCTAGTTATCAAAATATTATTAATGAAATTTTAATTGCCCAAGTTGAAAAACCTTCTGTATTGTGGTTGTGGAGTAAAGCATCTTTCTTTTCTTTACAAGACTATTTAAAAGAACTGCTTTTTGCAGAAAACGAACAAGGTAAAAAATATTTCTTAAGATTTTATGATCCTCGTTGTTTCAATAATATGTTAGAGCTATTCAAAGCTGATAAGAATATTAGCTATTATCTCGAAAAGATAGAAAGTTGGGCAATACTTTGTGATGATCAATACCTATTTTTTAATAAGGATAACCATTATGCCGTTAAAGATTGATGATAAAGTCAATGTCATATTAAAAAAACAATCCATTGAGAATTATCTGGATAAACTGGTTAGCCATTGTCAAACAAACTATGCTTATCTGCGTGAAGCAGTTGGCTCTACAGCGCTCAAAAATATTTTACGATTAAGTTTAAATCATGCTAAACAAAATGGGTTTACCCAACAAGATACAACTCGATTCTATATTGATTTAATGATTTTGTTAGGCGCAAAGTTTCGTGATGATCCTCAATATAGTTGGATAAAAAAAATATTTGATGATTATCATGATTTTACTGAACTAACCATAGCAGAGGTGTTGTATTTTGATGTTATCCCTTTTTTAGAAAAATCGTATGGAGAAGGACTCTGTAACAAAGGTGAAATTTTTAAAAAACTTGATGATTATTTGAAAAGGCAACCACTAAAACATTCTACACCAATAGCTCCTGCCGATATCAATAAAGATAATATAAAACAAGAGGTTGTTAATTCATTGAATGAAATCGTTCAAGCTAAGTTTGAAGCAACAAAAGAAGATGATTTTGAAAAATTATTAACATTTGGTCTTGATAGAGCTCAAAAACATTTGCATATGAATCATCCCGAAGAAATTACGACAAGTATAGTATTAATGTTTATATTGGGTAGCTATTTTGATGAAGACCCTTTTGTAATAGGTACCGAAAAGAACCTGATAAAGGAATTTGAAGGAAATAATGACTCACCAAGATTCAATACTATCTATGAAAGGTTTTGTTTTCAGTTCAATTGGTTGCCATTGCTGATTAAAATTAATACGAATGAAATGAGCCAAGCTTAAATAAAAGAGTTTTAGAATGCAAATAACATCTATCATTGAATTTCCAAAAACTACTTCTGCTGTCGAGAATTATTCTGCTTCTTGTTTAAAAAAATTTACTATTCATTTTAGAAGACCAGCTAAGATAAAACAAAAAAATAATGCACTTTATCGGGGGGAATATGGTTTTGATTGGTTACGAGATGAATATGTTTATCCGATTGAATTTGTTGATATGAAAGAAACTTACCCGTCAAATGGAGATTGGGTGTCTGTTAAAAAATATACATCTTTATGTCAACAACCTTATTTTCTAAAAAAAGAGTATTTAAAAGATGTAAAAAATCCTATAAAACCCTATAACAAAGATTATTATCCTGCTTGGCTTGCTATCTATGCTTGTAATATTGAAGGAAACGCAAATTCTCCAATGCACAATAAAGGCGTTGATCTCAATCTTCAATTAGATGAAATTGATTCAATCATTAATGATGGTACCGAAATAATTTTAAAACCGGGAAAGCCTTGTTTAAAAGTAAATCCAGAGCGTATTCCAATTTCAAAATTTATAGCACAAGGAAAAAAAACCAGAATCTTGGATCAATATAGCAAAGAAAAGATTAATTATTATGAAATTGAAAATGCGGTGAATGTCATTTGTCAGGGAGGGACTTTGGATACTCACGAGGAAATAAAAGTATTTGCTAAACTGGGTGATACTGAAATTGAAGTAGGAAAACTCATGGTTTATCAAAATAATATCATACCTAAATTAAAGGTTAATTTAGTGTGTGTGGTATTAGATGAAGATGAGAATGGAAATAAGATTATTCCTGATTATGAGAGCGCTATTAATCACTTAAAAAATGAAAAAATATTAACTCAGGCATTGATCAATCTCGAATTGTTAGCAGTAGAAGCGTTTGATATGCTTGAATTGGCCCAAACACTAAGTTTTGAAACGGATCTCAATGACTTTATAACGTTAATTAAAAACGAAAAAGTCATGAAATTGGGAATAATGCCGAATGGAATGAATGCAGCAGAATATATTAGCAAAAATATAATGAAATTTTACAGAAAATATAGTCAGCTTATTACTTCTCAAAATGAAGGTAGTGTAACGATATTTTTTGTTGGATTAAATCCGTTAGATGGGGATGTAGCTGGATTAACGATTAATTCTCCTAATGAAAAACATTATGTTGGAGTAACGAAAGAAGAGAAATTGTTATACCAAAGTTACTGTTTTTTTTTCAAAAGTGGGCTTAATAATGCTCTCTCAATTAAACATGAAGTTGGACATATCATGGGTTTACTCCATATCTTCCAAAAATTAAGAGATAAAACATCAATTTCTGAAAGTCAATTCTATCATTCTGAATTAAATGAATTTAACATTTATAGCAAAATAACCAAGGATTTTATTTTTTATCAAGGCTACACAGAAAATATAATGGATTATAATTTTAAAACAATAAATGCAAAACCTGAAAAATTTTCAACTTTATATACTCATGTATTAAACCAATACGCAAAAAAAATGGATTCATTTTATAAATGGCAATGGGATTCAATGCGTCAATCTTCACTGTTGAAATATTAGTTTACTGGTTATTAATGGTTATTTAAGTGTCAAAAAAATTGTTTTGTAATTTTCCGAAAACAAGTTCATTAATTGGTGATCCGACCGCCTCATGTTTACAAAAATTTACCATTCATTTTAGAAGACCAGCTAAGATAAAACAAAAAAATAATGCACCTTATCGAGGGGAATATGGTTTTGATTGGTTACGAGATGAATATGCTTATCCTATAGAATTTGTTGAAATGAAAGAAATTTTCTCGCCAAATAGAAGCTGGGATTTTGTTAAAAAATATACACCGCTATGTCAACAGCCCTATGATCTAAAAAAAGAGTATCTAAAAGATGTAAAAAATCCCATAAAACCATATAACAAAGATTATTATCCTGCTTGGCTTGCTATCTTTGCTTGTAATATTGAAGGAAATGCAAATTCACCAATGCACAATAAGGGTGTTGATCTTAATCTTCAATTAGATGAAATTGACTCAATCATTGATGACGGTACCGAGATAGTTTTAAAACCAGGAAAGTCTTGTTTAAAGGTAAATCCAGAACGGATCCCAATTTCAAAATTTATAGCACAAGGAAAAAAAACCAGAATATTAGATCAGTATAGTAAAGAAGAGATTAATTATTATGAAATCGAAAATGCGGTGAATGTCATTTGTCAGGGAGGAGCCTTGGATACTCACGAGGAAGTAAAAGTATTCGCTAAACTGGGTTCTACTGAAATTGAAGTTGGAAAATTGATGGTTTATCAAAATAATATTATACCCAAATTAAAAGTTAATTTAGTGAGTGTGGTATTAGAAAAAGATAAGAATGGAAATAAGATTCGTCCAGAATATATGAGTGCCATAAATCATTTATTAAATGATAAAGTCTTAACTCAAGCATTGATCAAAAGCGAATTATCAGCAGTACAAGAATTTGATATGTTTGAATTTGTAAATAAACTAGAAGTTAAGGATGAACTCCAAACTTTTTTGAGATGGATTGCAGAAAGAGAAAAAATGGCAAAGGAGCAAATACCGCATGAAAAAGTCAATTTAGAGGTAGACTATATCTGGAAAATAGTAATGGATTATTATAGAAAATTTCAAGAAGTTAACGCATCTTCAAAAGATATTAATAGTTATATTTATAATGAAGATAGTTTAACGATATTTTTTATTGGATTAGATCCGGTCACTGAATTTTTGAGTGGAGGGACTTACAATTATCCTTACGATAAACATAATAATGATGTAACTAGGGAAGAAGAAAAGTTATACCAAGCATATTGTTTTTACTTCAAAAGAGCTTTTAGTGATGCGATTGCAATTAAACATGAACTAGGCCATGCAATGAGGTTACACCATCTCTTCGAAAAACCAAAAGATGAACCTTCAACTTCTAATAATTTTCTTTTTTATCTGGGTTATACGGAAAATATTATGGATTATGGTTTTAAATACATAGATAAAGAATTACCCTCAAATAAATTAGTTCAAGGGTATAATCAATACGACAAAAAAATGGATTCATTTTATAAGTGGCAATGGGATAAAATGCGTAAATCTTCTATGTTAAAATATTAACTTAAAGGGGAAATTTATGATTAAAGATATTGCAAAAACAACATTTTGCGATTTTCCAAAAACAAGTTCATTAATAGATGATTTGACCACATCATGTTTAAAAAAATTTACTATTCATTTTAGAAGACCTGCTACCATAAAACAAAAAAATAATGCACCGTATCAAGGTCAATATGGTTTTGATTGGTTACGAGATGAGTATATTTATCCGATAGAATTTGTTGATCTGAAAGAAGATCAATTTAGAAATTTAATATACATAAAAAAATATACTCCCTTATGTCAACAACCCTATTTTCTAAAAAAAGAATATTTAAAAGATGTCAAAAATCCTATAAAACCCTACAACAAAGATTATTATCCTGCTTGGCTTGCTATCTATGCTTGTAATATTGAAGGAAACGCAAATTCTTCAATGCACAATAAAGGCGTTGATCTCAATCTTCAATTAGATGAAATTGACTCAATCAATGATGATGGTACGGAGATAATTTTAAAACCGGGAAAGTCTTGTTTAAAGGTAAATCCAACTCAGATTCCAATTTCAAAATTCATAGCACAAGGAAAAAAAACCAGAATCTTGGATCAATATAGCAAAGAAAAGGTCAATTATTATGAAATTGAAAATGCGGTGAATGTCATTTGTCAGGGAGGGACTTTGGATACTCACGAGGAAATAAAAGTATTTGCTAAACTGGGTGATACTGAAATTGAAGTAGGAAAACTCATGGTTTATCAAAATAATATCATACCTAAATTAAAGATTAATTTAGTGAGTGTGATATTAGAAAAAGATGAAAAAGGAAATAAGATTCGTCCAGATTACGTGAAATCAATTAATAGTTTATTAAGCAATAAAACATTCAATCAGGCATTAATCAAACCCGAAATAACATCAATTGAGGAATTTGATATGCTAAAATTTTCTGAAGAAAATCCGCAGAATAGTAAACTAAAATCTTTTTTAGATAATGTTAAAAATAAAGCTCTTATGTCGAAGAAGGTGAGTAAAAATAAATCACCAGATAAATATGTGTTTTTTAGGATAATACATTACTATAAGGTATATAAAGAAATTCTCAATTCTTTCAACGAAAAACAAAGTAATCCACAGAATCATATCGTAACGTTATTTTTTGTTACCGTGAATCCATTGAATGGAAGGATTGGAGGTTTAACTATAAAAGATTTTAAGGAAATAAACCATAAAGGTATAATAATTGAAGAAAAGATGTTATACCACGGTTATAGTATTTATTTCCAAAATTCGCTAAAAGATAATTGCACAATTCAACATGAACTAGGGCATTCACTGACTTTACATCATATTTTCGAAAAACAAGTATCGAGTCCACCAATAACTGAACGTTTATTTAATCAATTTGAATTAAATAATTTTAATATTTATTCAGAAGTCACCAATGATTTTGTCTTTTATCAAGGATATACGGAAAATATTATGGATTATAGTTTCAAAAGAGTTTCAATTAAAATTGAAAAAAATTATGTTCTATCAAATTCAGATGATAACAAATATCGAGGTAACAGATATTCATTTTTTAAATGGCAATGGGATTTAATGCGTAATTCTCCTGTTTTGGTGTATTAACTGACAAGCTTATTTATAAGTATTAAAATATAATACTCTGATTTCAAAAATTTTATTAATAGATGAACCAAGAATTAAACGGTGGGTAATAATAAAAAATTAGAGGCTGACTAAATTTATTTTTGAATAAAATAATCAGCCTTTAAGTAGCTTTAATTTTCAGAATCACTGTATAAGAAGCATTCAACTTGCAATGGCTATTAATTATGTTTAATAATAAAACAACAATGAATCTGTTTATTGCGTTTAAAGTCTAATGATAGTGTTTTATTAGTGATTTCTTGAAAGGTTAAGCCTAATTTTTGCATACCTTGCGCATCCATTTTAAAACCTCGTTTATTATTCGAAAATACAATAACGCCATTTGGTCTTAGTAATCGTTTTAGATCGCTCATTAACTTAAGATGATCACGTTGAACATCAAATGTCTCATTCATGCGTTTAGAATTTGAAAATGTCGGGGGATCGATAAAAATGAGATCAAATTGTTCATTGCATTGAGCAAGATAGAGCAAACAATCAGCTTGAATTAAGCGATGTTTTTTACCCGTTAAATCATTTTGTTTTAAATTGCGATCTGCCCATTCCAGATAGGTACGTGACATATCCACGGTGGTAGTTGATTTTGCATTGCCTAACCCTGCGTAAACGGTGGCAGTTCCTGTGTAAGCAAACAGATTAAGAAAATCTTTATTATCACTCATTTCACCTATCATTTTACGTGCCAAGCGATGATCTAAAAACAGGCCTGTGTCTAAATAATCAGTCACATTTACCCAAAATTGGGTTTTACGGTGATTGATGGGGTATTCATGCACTAAAAAATAATCCTGCTTTTGAGCAAGTTTTTGATATTGTTGTTTACCTTTTTGCTTTTCCCGAGTTTTTAAGATCAGTTGATCGGCTGTTAATTCTAATACAGACATAGTCGCATTAATGATATCAAATAGCCGTTGCCGTGTTTTTTGAGGATCAATATTTTTGGGCGCTGCATATTCTTGCACGACAACTTTGTCTTTGTAACGGTCAATGGCAACATTATATTCCGGCAGGTCAGCATCATAAAGACGATAACATTCCAATTGCTCTTGAGTAGCCCATTTTTCCAGTTTTTGCTTATTTTTACGTAATCGATTCGCAAAATCCGCTGCCGGTAAATTAGGATTAGAAACCGGTAGCGTGTTATCACGTTTGGCGATGACATAATTTTTTTGCACACAATCCAGTGGGCCATTTTTTGCCTTAAATTGCTTATCTGCACGCATTTGTAAGCAATCTAATAGTTGTGGGGCTCCACTAAACAGTGATAGGCGCCAACCACCAAAATGTTGTTTAATAAGTTGACCTAACGCAGTATGTAGGGCAATGAGTGCAGGTTCACTTTCTAAACGCTCACCGTAAGGCGGATTGCTGATAATCATGCCTGATGATTCGGATGAAAGTGGATTGATTAATTGAGTTACATCTTGTTTGGCAAAACTAATATAATCGCTCACGCCTGCATAACGTGCATTTTGTTGTGCACGTTCCAACACTATTGCATTATTATCATAACCAATAAAAACGCCTTTGGGGTGGCAAATATTCTGTTTTGCTCTTAATAGCAGATCATTCCAAAGTATAGGATTAAACCCTTTCCATGCTAAAAAGCCCCATTGTTTTCGATGAAATCCTGGTGGGATTTTAGCTGCAATCATGGCTGCTTCAATTAACAATGTACCCGAACCACACATAGGATCAAGTAGCGGTTCATCAATTTGCCAGCCTGATCGTAAAATGATTGCTGTCGCTAAACTCTCTTTTAGTGGTGCTTGACCTGTTTGTTGACGATAACCACGTTGATGCAGGCTCTCTCCACTTAAATCGAGGGATAGCGTAACACGATTTTTATGAAGATAAGCATGAATTCGAATATCGGGATCGTGTTTTGCAACATTGGGACGCCTATTGGTTTGTCGGACAAAATGATCGACAATCGCATCCTTGATTTTCAATGCACCATATTGACTGTTACGGATAAAATCATTTACCCCGACAAAATTGATGACAAATGAATTATCGACGGCAAAAATATCAGTCCATTTTAGATTAAAAACGCAAGAATAGAGATCCAAATCACTATATATATCAAATTCAGCAAGCGGTAATAGAATGCGTGATGCTAAACGAGACCATAATAAAGACTGATATAACGTTGTTTCATCGGCATCATAATAGACACCACCTTGAGTAATTTTACAATTGATCGAGCCTAACTCTTCTAACTCTTTCTTAAGTAACTCCTCAAGTCCGCGCGAGGTGCTGGCAAATAACGTTTTCATGAATAACCCAATTTACAATAAAATGGGGGCATTATACCGACTAAATGAAAGAGTGGGAAATAAAGCCGATCATTACCGCTAACTTTACCCACTTAAAATAATTTTTACGTTAAAAAGTCGGTAATAGACAGTTAATCATGATCTTTATGTTTGGGTTTATTACTAATTCGAAGTATAAGATCGGTGATCGCAATAATCAGTGCTGAACGGATCATTTGCTGATAACGATTTTGTAAAATGGATGATTTAAAATTATCGACAATCCCGAGTTCGGCAACTTGATCTTGTTGTAACACCCAATTTTGCGGTAACACCATATCATGTAATAAGCTTATCGGTCCAAGAATCTCGTCATCACTATAATGATAGTGTTTATCACTAAGATCCAGCTCATCTAAAATGGCAATAAGTAATTCGATATCTTCATAATCTGCACGGCTTAAAATGCCCAAAGCAAAAAGCAATTTTAAACAAACAGATGTATCATTTAAAGGCCCATTTTTACCAATAAGTGAAGGAATCACAAATTTAATGGCATGGGGTTCCTTACAAAAAATGTTGAGAATCAACCGATTCACACTTTTGTTGATCAGTTTAATGGCGACAGTCAGCAAACTGTGAATATCAGTTTGCTGATTGAGTTTTTCTAGTATTTTATCTTCTTGTAGCCTTTTATCCGACATCTTTTAATAAAAATTGATGATTTTGCATTGCAGTATAAAGTTCTTCGATTGGTTGAACAACTGGATTATGACTATCAATGCCCGAAATTTGACAAAAAGTGGGTATCACTCCATGATTAACAATCTGTTTTGCTAATTGCACTGCTTGTTCATCATCATTATTCCGATAGTTAAGGGCAGCAGCAATACCAATCAATAAATTACAATTGTTAATCTGATATTCAAATGTGCCAAGTAGCGGTTTTATGAGACGATCACTTGCTCCTAATTTTCGTATGGGTTGACGTCCAACTCTGGCGGTATCATCGTGTAAATAGGGATTTTCAAAACGGGATAAAATCTTTTCGATATATGCCATGTGTTTTTGATCATCAAAATTATAGCGATGAATCAATACTTGCCCACTTTCTTCCATTGCTCCACGAACAATGAAACGAATTTGCTCATTCAATATTGCATCACGGATAGTTGCGAAATTGTAGTAAAAGCCCAAATAGGCCGTAATGGCATGCCCGGTATTGAGCGTAAATAATTTACGTTCAACAAAAGCCATAAGATTATCGACAGGCTCCATACCGGTTATATTCGGAATAGTACCAATAAATTGTTTTTTATCAACTATCCATTCTGAAAAGGTTTCAACCGTTACGGCTAATATATCACCTGATGGTGATAGGGTCGGCGGCACAATGCGATCGACTGCAGAATCAACAAAACCAATATGTGTTTCTACCCATTGATGTAAGGTTTCAGGTAATTGTGCAAAGATTGCTTGCTTAAATTGAGTAGTACCACGAATCATATTTTCACAGGCAATAATATTTAGCGGCGCTTGATTATCGTGTTGATATCTTTTCAAAATACCTTGAGCAACAATTGGGGCAATCTTATTCAATACTTGTGGACCAACAGCGGTTGTAATTAAATCAACCGTTGCAATGTGGTGGCAAATGTTAGGTGATGTACTGTTAATGGCATCGACGTGATAGACTATCTCAGTACTTGCCTCTTCTCCAACTACATTGACCGAATATTGATGACGATGTGCCAATTCATCAATAATTTGCTGATTGACATCAGCAAAAGTGACGTGAAATCCTGCATCAGATAATAATTTACCAATAAAACCGCGTCCAATATTACCCGCGCCAAAGTGTAATGCTTTCATAATTTATACCTTATATCTTGTGAGTTTCAATAATGTTCGAGTTTTCTTACCTAAACGTAAGGCGTACAAAAACAGCATTAGCCTAATAAGGCTAAAACCTCTTTCACGCTGTGAGTTGTTGTGAGTTTTGTAATGGTATTGGGGTTATCGAGAGCGTTGGTCAGCTTTGCAATCACGTCCAAATGCTCGTTGTTACGTGCAGCTATCCCAATAACAATTTTGGCGTAATCCTCTTTGTTATCACCGAACTGAACACCTGAGGGGTATTGGCAAAATACGATACCTGTATTAATTACACTGTCTTTAGATTCAATGGTGCCATGAGGGACAGCGATAAATTCACCTAAATAGGTTGAAGTCAATTTTTCACGTTCTAGCATCGATTCAATGTAGGCAGGGGAAACATAGCCATTTTCTACTAATTTTTGACCGGCAAAACGGATTGCTTCTTCTTTTGTTTTGGCGGTTAAATTTAAAAAAATATTTTTGTCGGTTAATTGGAAGAGAGGGGAATTATCGGAAGTTTGGGGGGAATTTTTTGTCGTTATCTTTTGTTCAATTCCTAGTGCGTGGTTAAGTTGGTCGACTAATTGACTGTATAACTCACTATCTAAAAAGTTAGTTAACGATATATGCCAAGCATTGGGGGCATACTGTCTGGCTCGGTGCGTTAAATCTTGATGCGTAATGACGATATCTACATCATCGGGCAGATCATTAATGGCTAGATTGCTAACATTGATTGCCAAGTTGGCATTTTCAATCTTCTTGCGTAAAACACCGGCACCCATTGCACTTGATCCCATGCCTGCATCGCAAGCCACGATTATTTTTTTGACTTTAGCTAGATCAAACGTTTCATTTTTTCTTCCTTTAGCCTCATCTTTCATGCTTGAGAGACTTAATTTGGCATCATCAAGACTTTTAGACGATGTTTTGGTTGTTTTTAATAAAATCAATGACATAACAAAAGAGACAGCCGTCGCCGCCATGACTGAAAGCGTTACGCCAAAATAGGAACCTTTTGCCATACTCATTACAGCAAAAATCGAACCGGGCGAAGCTGGAGCTGTTAAACCTGCATGAAAAACGGTTAACGTGAATATTCCGGTCATTCCGCCCATAATAACGGCAATAATCAAGCGGGGATTCATTAACACATAGGGAAAGTAGATCTCATGAATTCCGCCAAAAAAATGAATGATCGCAGCACCACTAGCCGATCCTTTTGCGGCACCCTTACCAAAAAACATATAGGCCAGTAAAAGCCCTAAACCGGGACCCGGATTGGCTTCAATTAAAAAGAAAATCGATTTACCGGTTTCTGCTACTTGTGTCACACCCAATGAGGTAAAGACACCATGATTAATGGCATTGTTGAGGAACAAAACTTTAGCCGGTTCGACCAAAATAGAGGTGAGTGGCAATAATCCATGATCAACCATAAATTGGACGGCGATAATCAATATATTGGTTAACCAAGCCACGGCTGGACCAATTGCAAAATAAGCAATTAGTGCAAGCATCATACCAAGAATGCCAGCTGAAAAGTTATTGACTAACATCTCAAAACCACTTTTAACTTTACCATCTATTAAGCGATCAAATTGCTTGATCATAAAGCCGCCTAAAGGACCAGCTATCATTGCGCCTAAAAACATTGGTATAGATGACCCGACAATTACGCCAATAGTCGTAATCGCACCAACAACGGCACCACGGTCGTTATACATGAGTTTACCGCCGGTATAACCAATTAATAGTGGCAGTAAATAAGTGATCATCGGCCCAATAAACGATGTTGATACACGTTCATTTGGAAACCAACCCCCAGCACTGGGATCCCTTGCATTGTATAAAAAAATAGCGGTGATCAACCCCCATGCGATAAATGCGCCAATATTTGGCATAACCATATTGCTTAAAAAACGCCCAAAATTTTGGACTTTAACTTTTATGTTTGAACGACTCATTTTCGTTACCTTCCTTATTGATTGATGTCATTGAATTAACACTATTTTAGATACGTTCATGGCGTGGATTCATTAGAAAAAGTCAGTAAACGTGATCAAGATCACGTTGCAAAAGGAGGGGTATTTTTAAAATTTGTGATCTTAATCACACTTTAATGGGGTGAACAAAAAATATTCTAAAAAAGCGGAAGGAATATCAAAAAAATTTCAAAAAAAACAGTAGGTAAAATTTTAATTATTAGATTATATAAATGATTTAACTAGTTATTTAAACCAAGTTGTTTTGAAGTATGAATCTTAATTTCAAATTGAATACTTTATGATTCATGTTATTTAAAAATAATAGGATAACTAGTAAAAAAGCGGGTAAAGTAAACTTGTTATTAATTTTTAGTTTTAGTAGGAAAGAATATATTTTAGTTTTAAAAATGATATGCCCCATTTTTAAAAATCGAGCTTAGGTAGATTGAATCATCATATTGTTTTGACAACAATTTTTATTTAGTAATTTCGATATTAATCTTATAATATTGAAATTCCTTTTTTGTAAATGAAGACAAAATTATTCATAATACAACCAATTTGTTAGGATATTATTTAAATGACAGTTCAAGAAATAATACGTTGTGACTGGGTTTCAAATGATCCTTTATATATAAATTATCACGATAACGAATGGGGTGTTGCCCAGTATGATAGCCTCAAATTATTTGAGAAAATCTGTTTAGAAGGACAACAAGCAGGATTATCTTGGATCACGGTATTGAAAAAGCGTGAAGAATATCGGCGCTGTTTTTTTGATTTTATCCCAGAAAAAATTATTACGTTAACCCAAAAAGATGTTGAACGTTTACTCGAAAATAAAGGATTAATTCGAAATCGATTAAAACTTAATAGTATTATAAAAAATGCACAGGCTTATCTAACAATGAAAAAAAATAATGAAGATTTTTCGACATTTATTTGGTCTTTTGTCGACGGTAAACCGATTATCAATCACTACAAGGATATTAGTGAAGTGCCTGTAAGTACCGATATTTCTGATAATATGTCAAAAGCTTTAAAAAAGAGAGGCTTTTCTTTTGTTGGTTCAACAATTTGTTATGCTTTTATGCAATCAATGGGGTTAGTCAATGACCATTTTGAACATTGTTATAAAAAATAGGGGTTAAAATAAATGATCGTTAAATTAATTAAGTACGGCTTAGTGTTAATCTTTACTTATTTTGTTATAACTAACATCGTTATTTATCTTTATTCTAAACAAAATCCGGCGCCAGATGCTGATACCTTAGTTGTATTAGGTGCACAAGTTGTTGGTACGCCTGCTGTTCCTCATTACAGTTTAGCTCAACGTTTAGATATTGCCTTCGATTATTTACAACATAATCCACGAACGAAAGTTATTGTATGTGGGGGACAAGGTAAAAATGAGTCTGCGACCGAAGCGAGTGTGATGGCACAATATCTAATTCATAAGGGTATTGACCCAAAACGTGTTTACCAAGAAGATAAATCGACTCGAACGGCTCAACAATTTGTCTATGCGAATCGTGTATTGCCGTTAGGTAAGACAGTTGTGGTAACCAATGATTTTCATATTCTGCGTTCGCTAATGCTGGCTAAACGTTCAGGCTTTAACGAAATATCAGGTTTATCGGCGCCATTAGGCTGGGGAAATGGAGATAAATATATTGCACTAATAAGAGAACCCCTAGCATTGGCAAATTCATGGTTATTCGATCATCCAAATAACGACTAATAATTAGCCGACTTATCCTGTCACTAAAATTATAAAAGAATAACGGCAAAACCTATAGTCCTTAATGTTTTTGCCGTGCGTCCATGCTATTATTAAACATTCAAATTTAAATCAGCTATAAACATATATGAAATTAGATACAATTGTTGCGCAAGCAACACCACCCGGTCGAGGTGGTGTGGGCATTTTGCGAATTTCGGGGCCACAGGCGCAAACCGTTGCACAAGCGATACTCGGCAAAATACCAAAACCTCGCTATGCTGAGTATCTTCCTTTTTTAGCTTCTGACGGTACAACCTTAGACGAAGGAATAGCGCTATTTTTTCCTAATCCTCACTCATTTACGGGTGAAGATGTACTAGAGTTACAAGGGCATGGTGGGCCTGTCATTTTAGATTTGCTTTTAAAACGGGTATTAGAGATTGCTAACGTCCGTATTGCAAAACCGGGTGAATTTTCAGAGCGTGCTTTTTTAAATGATAAATTAGATTTAGCCCAAGCCGAAGCCATAGCCGATTTAATTGATGCGAGTTCTGAACAAGCTGCAAAATCAGCGATTTCATCCTTGCAAGGCGTGTTTTCGAAAAAAATTAATGAATTAGTTGAATCATTAATTCATTTACGCATTTTTACTGAAGCTGCGATAGATTTTCCTGAAGAAGAGATCGACTTTCTATCAGATGGCAAAATAGAAGCACAACTTAATGAAGTGATTACTCGCTTAAACGAAGTTCGCCAAGAAGCGAAACAAGGCTCACTATTACGAGAAGGAATGAAAGTGGTGATAGCCGGTCGCCCAAATGCAGGTAAATCAAGCTTACTTAATGCGTTGGCTGGTCGTGATGCGGCGATTGTTACCGATATTGCAGGCACAACGCGTGACGTATTACGTGAACATATTCATATCGATGGTATGCCCTTACATATTATTGATACCGCAGGATTACGTGATGCCAGTGATGAAGTTGAACGCATTGGTATTGAACGTGCTTGGCAAGAAATTGAACAAGCAGATAGGGTACTATTTATGGTCGATAGTACCACCACAACCGAAACCAATCCCGAAAAGTTATGGCCAGAATTTATAGAACGTTTACCCAAAAATATGCCTGTCACCGTCATACGTAACAAAGCAGATTTAACTGGCGAAGCATTAGGTTATAGTGAAGTCAATGGTTACTCACTTATCCAACTTTCCGCACGAACAGGGGACGGCGTAACACTACTGCGTGACCATTTAAAACAGGCCATGGGCTTTACCAGTAGTACTGAAGGCGGCTTTTTAGCGCGTCGACGACATCTGCAAGCACTGGAAAAAGCGTCAGAACACCTCAACAATGGTAAGTACCAACTGACGGCTTTCCATGCAGGCGAACTCCTTGCCGAAGAACTTAGACTTGCCCAAGAAGCGCTAAGTGAAATCACTGGCGAATTTACCTCCGACGATTTATTAGGTCGTATCTTCAGTTCGTTTTGTATTGGGAAATAAAGTTTAACTAGGTTACTGCATTTAAATTTAATGAATTTTCATAGCGTTACTCTCTAAAATAACTATTGCAAAATGGTTAAAAAAAGAGTAATTTTATGTTTAGATATTGTTAATTTTTTTTAAAAAATATCTAAAATATAAAATTGCATAAATTTGAAAGCAGTAACTGAAAAGATCGAAAAATGGTTAGTTTATTGTTTTTTTATTTAATATTAAATCAAGTAAACTTCATTTGTGAATACAAAATAAATCATAATATCTTGCCTTAAGGTCAGATATATTAATAGGTACAAACCTGCCACATTGTAAACTTCACACTCATCGCTTCAATTTTAACAATATCTTATTTAAATATCGCAAAATAAATATTTTTATATTTATCAGGCGGAAATAACTCACATTAATTTGAGTAAAAAGAAATATTAATAAAAAATTGGAATGATTTAAATGGAAAAGCATACAACCACCAAAACTACAAAAGAAGAACAAGCTGCTGAACTCGAAGATCGCATTATTTATGCTGAAGCAACTAAGTATGGCAAGGATTCTCAATCAGCTTTAGCCAATGGAGGTTGTGGCGTTTGCGAACGTAAAGGATTTCCCATTTTTCTGGTCAGAAAAGCGCCGATTAATAAAAATTTTAACTTAGCCCAAAATATGGGTGAAACCATTAAATTATTGGAAGACAATCGAGAGCCACCCATTGGCTTAGTCAGCCATAAATATGTCTACCGAACCTTACGCGTCGGTTACGTTTATATCTTAGTCAAACATAAAACGAATGGGTGGGAGTTTTTAGGATATGAAGTGACGCCTTCAGGCGTATTTCGCCATAAAACCATTACTGACCTAAAAGAACGAAACATAAACGAGATCCCTAAAGCGTGTACTAAAGGTGGCAATCACCATATACCCGGTTCTTTTATCAATATTGACACCACAATATATGAAGGCGAAGCCTACATTGCCTACACTCGTCGAGCCTGGTCTCAAGGTAAAAACAGCACAATAGAAAAATACCTAAAATTAATGAATGAATCCAGTATCATTATTGAATCAGCTTCGAAGAGTAAGTCGACTTCGACAACCGGTGATGCTTCGACAAGCGAACATTGGGAGAACAAGATTTTTTTAGAACAAGCGATAAAACGTTTTACTAAAATTAACCTGAATCAAGAAGCATACAAAGATCCAAATAAATTAACTGACGAGGGCAAGCGAAGTTTTGAGTTTAAAAAACTCAAATCCGATAATTCATTATTGGAGCTGGCTGCTGATCCCAGATTTATCATCACACATGATGGTAAAAAACGTTTGTTAAGTTCGAAAAACTTTATCACAGCCCACAAATTTAACTCATTACGAGACAGGTCAAAGACAAATAGTAAAGAGTTTTTAGAGACAAGCTTTGTCTTAGATGCGCAAATTGAGAAATTAGAAAAAACGCGTCAATACAAAGTCCCTGTTGTGGTTGTGGAAGATACGTTTGGTATAGCGGAAGAACTGAGCTTACAACGACAATTAAGGATTGAGCCCATAGCGCAACTGGTGATTAAATCCGAAGAGATTTATAACCAAAAAATTGAAGAACATTTCAACAAAATTCTGGGGTCTAAACGTGTGGATAGAATAAGTCATGAAGAGACCAATGATGAAAATGTCAATCAATCCCCAAATTCAAATAACCTAATGATAAGCCAAGATTATGATTACTATTACAATGCGACGTTGGCTGCCGGAGTAAATGCAGATTATTTTAAAGAAGAAACACTGCATAAACGTAAAACGTTATCATTGATAAATGAATATCGTAATCAAATCAAAGCAATAGAATTATCAAAAGCACAAGAAGAGCCAGAATATGACTATATATCAAAAACCAATATAGGAGCGTACGAGCAAACTCATACTTGGCCAAGAACAAAAAACTTACTATCAAAGGGATATTTTGAAGTTCCGATGACAGATGAAGAAAAACGTAACCACCTGAAACAAAAAAATAAAGAAAAAGGGATTTTTAAAACCGAAGAATATTACGATGTCAAAGCTTTTAAACATAACAGTATAATAAATGGTCGGGCAGAACTCGATGCTTTATCGAGAACCCGCAAACATATGGAAAAATATGAAAAGCGATTAAACCCGGGGGCTGAAACGCAATTTACCGATTTAGAAAAAAACAGATATAACGCTATAATCCGTTCGATTAATCACTTTTCGCAGGACTATTTGTATTATTTGCTATGGTTATTTGGATATCAACACTGGTCACAACACACTCCAGACGAAATGAGTCAATTTAATGATTGCAAATTTTGGTTAATAGAGTGTGATACCAATTGTTCTAACAACCATGTAGGTTATCTTTCGGATTTTTTAGCAATGATAGATTTTACGTCTATCGGCGGTGTGAAGAGCCAAATACAAATAGCATTATGGGATAACTTAATCAATTATGGCGATAGTATTTTTTATCATCTGCTTGATGGACGAAGTAACAGTTTTTGGGCGTTAATCATAAAAAAACGCCTTAACATCATGAAACAAGAGCTGGAAGCGCACAGTCATTTATACTCGCCGATAGAAAACAAAACCGACGAACAAATAGCGCAATATCTTGGCGACGCGGAAGAAAATGAATTAAAGGCGAAAGCAAAGCGATTGCAGGAAACCAAAACGATATTACAAGAGCTGGAAGCGGAAACAGAGTCAAACCAGTTAGATGAAAAATTCTTCTGTGAAAAAGGCGAGCTTGTGTTGACGCTTTATTCGATACTCATATCACGTGTACTTTCATGGCATTCCAACTTTACAGAAGAAGACCTTGGCGCATTACACTATCTGTGTATTCAAGAACGATTATTTAAGTTGGTTGCTGAAAGCGCGTTAGTGATAAGTGGCGAATTGATTTTTCATTTTCAAATGAAAAATATTCCGGTGTTAGAGTTACGTGAATTTAATCAATATTTTGAACCGTTGGGATACCGTAGCACAAGTTCACCCTATCCGGCTTATTCGAAAACAGAAGAAAGTCAAAATGGGGTGATTGATTGGAATTTTGTGATAACAGCCAACAACTATATCGATATTGGCTTAAAACTAGTCGATATCATCAATGACCGTAACGTGCTGAGAAATGGCTCGGTATTATTTCAACGATTAGAAAGCTATATACTCGATAGATTTTCAGGCATAAATTCGAACGCAAGATTTCCTGCCAGAACATTAAAAAATACCGGGGTGTCAATTTATAATCGGGTCGCCAAACTACAAGGCGAGTCAATCTTAAACAGTATAAAAAATGCCGGGATTGACCCGACAGCTAAAATGACGGTATTTGGTGGCAGCATAGCCTTTGTTAAATCGATTTCAGCAGGATTACAATCAGCCGCCACCTACCTCAACTACACCGAAAACTTGCGAAAACTGGAAGATACAAACTTAAGCGAAACCCTGCGTTATGAAATTAAACGCGATTTACAGTTTGGCATATATAAAGTTGCAGCAAGTTTTGCGCTGGTAGTCAACGAAGTTTTAACTCTTATCAATATGGGGTTATCTCATTTAGCCGGGTCGTTTATTACAAACCGAGCCAATCTCAGTCTTTTAGTCAATGGGGTGTTTAAAACCTCTGCCATGGTAGCGGGTGTCGTTGGCGTATTAGGTAGTGCGATATCGATAATGGAGGGGTTTTTCTTAATCGCCCAAGGACAACAAAAAAGTGGAGCAACCAAAACAGCGTATTGTATTGCCGGGGGGCTTCAGGTACTGGCTGGTGTATTAAGCTTAGCCGGCTCGGTAGGTATATGGTTACAAATAACCGCCTTTTTAGGGCCGCTAGGGGTAGGGATTTTTGTTTTAGGTTTAATTGCGGGGGCAGTATCAGTCATTTTACTAATTATCTTTGAAGATGAATCAGACAAATGGGATAAAATGCAACTCTGGTTTAACCGCTGTTTATTGGGTTTAAATGAACACCCGGATAAAGGGCAACCCTACTTACCTACGTTTGACAGTATGGCAATGGCAATTAATGATTTTATGGTTGCCATGCTGGGGGCTAATGTTGCTATTCAGTTAGAAAAAGAGAAGATTTATTATGTCAAAAAAATGCGTCAATATTTAGAAGGTGTCAACAATATTGACAAAATTAAAGACAAATATAAAGACCAATATAAAGTCATATATAAAAATAAAGATTGTCCTAACCTTGCAGAAATACAAGCAATAGGTGTTAAAGCCAGAAGCCGCGAAATTTATCTGTCGGTGGCATTGCCCCATTACAAACCAAAAGTGAGTCATTACGAAGGTGTGCTTCGCGCTTATAATAAAGACTATCAAGAGCCCATTACCTTGCATATAAGCAAAGGAGAGGAATACCCAATTTTAACCTTTGCCGATAGCTCAGCCATCGATTTATTAATTAAACGGGAAACTCCATTAAAACCCGTTGATAAAGAAATTGAACTTGATATAAACCAAATAGGTAAAGTTGAAGCTTACAGTAATGCGGTTGATTCAAAACAACAAAATCTTGGTTATTTTAAAATTGTTTATAAAATGGGCGAGTTTTGTTATGACGGCATTGAAGAGCTTTATTTACAAATTAATTACTGGCCACAGGGCAAAACGTCGACAAATAGCAAAAATCAAACCGTCACCAATAAACCGTTGGTGTTTATTGACAGTTACAAACATCATCACTCCACCTTGGGCGGATTTTAAGAATATCAGGAGAACCACATTGAAAACATTAACTAAACTTACCTTACTGACATTCATCACCTGTTCACTATTAGGTTGTTATAACAAAGAAAAACTAAGGGAGCACATTCAAAAAGAATATGAAAGGTCAATGTCGTTAACCAAAACCAAAGGAAATTTATGCTATTATCTCGGTTCAGTAAAACTACCGTATACGGATGAACCGGTATTAGAAAGTGATACTCAATGGGCGAGTTGGAATAAAGGTAAATTAGCGAAAACCTTACCACTGTTTGCTGAATTAGGCTTATTAAACCAAATGCCAGTAGAAGGGCAATCAGGCATTTATCGCTATGATTTAACCGATTTGGGGCGTGAATATTGGTATCAATATATTAATAATAATGGTAAGAAAACTATTTACTATAGCTCTTTTTGTTATGGCCCCAAAAAAATAGTAAAAGTAAAAGATATAACAGAAAAAACGTATGAAAGTGGGTTATATCGAAAAAATCAGACAAATGTGTATGTAAAAATTGATTTTCAAGTATTGGATACGCCTGATTGGGCATTAAAGGGGCAAGATAAGATTAATGAGTTATATGGTAGAAATTCCGTGTTTCTACCCAATAAAATTTATCCTGATACCATAACCTTTATCAAAGGCGATGACGGTGAGTTATATCATGAACCCATAACCCTCTTTATGATGAAACCTTAGAAGCACGCAATGAAAACATTAACTAAATTCACCTTACTGACATTAATCACCTGTTCACTGTTAGGTTGTTATAACAAAGAAAAAATAAGGGAGCATATTCAAAAAGAATATGATAGGGCAAGATCAATCACTAAAACCAAAGGTGACTTTTGCTATTTTCTCGGTTCAGTAAAACTGCCGTATACTGATGAGCCGGTATTAGAAAGTGATACTCATTGAGCGAGTTGGAATAAAGGTAAATTAGCGAAAACCTTACCACTGTTTGCAGAGTTAGGCTTATTAAGCCAAACGCCGGTAGAAGGGCAATCAGGCATTTATCGCTATGATTTAACCGATTTGGGGCGTGAATATTGGCATCAATTTATTGATAATAGAGATAAAGACCCTATTTACAATAGTTCATTTTGCTATGGTCCTAAAAAAATAGTAAAAGTAAAAGATATAACAGAAAAAACGTATGAAAGTGGGTTATATCGAAAAAATCAGACAAATGTGGATGTAAAAATTGATTATCAGGTATTAGATACGCCTGATTGGGCGTTAAATAATCAAGATAAGCTTAATGCCTTATATACAGTAAAAGTCAAGTTGCCAGGAAAAAATTATCCAGAAACTGTTACCTTTATAAAAGGCGATGACGGTGAATTATATCATGAACCCATAACCCTCTTTATGATGAAACCTTAGAAGCACGGAATGAAAACATTAATTAAACTTACCTTACTGACATTCATCACCTGTTCACTATTAGGTTGTTATAACAAAGAAAAACTGAGGGAGCACATTCAAAAAGAATATGATGAATCACTAGCCATTACCTTTTAGTGCCTATATTGTTCAGGGTATGTTTACTATGTTACTGTAAGGTAATAGAGCACTTTGTTTAAAATATATTTAACACTTAGATAAACATCAAAATTAATGTAAGCACTGTATAAAAGGAAATACTTTTATGTTAATAAAAATAGAAAGTTTTTATGGCGATTCATTACTCTCTGGTAAAGTGTCATCTATAGGGCAATTAAAACATCGAGTGATGACAGTAGTAGCCGATTGCGATATACAAGATTTTATATCTGTTTTTTGTGCTCGTTATAGCTATGATATTTATCCATATGATGAAAGCATTCAAGTAGATTATGTGATTGATCTAGATACTTATTTAGTATATAAGCCTGTTTATTAACATATAACGCACTTTGTTTCATATTTTCTATTTATAACGCTTAAAGTTATAAAAGCGTGTACTCAATCTGCATTCTGTTTTGAAAGATCATAATTAACCAAATAAGAACCCATCATATTACTTTGTACAGTCACTTGATCCTCGCCAAAAAAGTAGACAGATATTGCCTCTATGATATAAATGAAAATCATAGGAGGACACATCATGGTCAAAAAATTTAGTCCTGAATTTAAACAACAATCGGATTATTATTCATTATCAAATTCACATCTTTCAATCAGTGAGGTCGCAGGTCGCCTCGGTGTTGGTAAATCAACCACTTGAAAGGCAATTGGCACCCAATAAAACCAGCCGCCGAGAGCTAACCGAGGATCAAATAGTGTTATTCGTCATGCTATCAAGAAACCTAAGGTTTTCCCGAACGATGCCTCAGTTAAAAAGGTTATCTATTTAGCGATACAACAAGCATATAAAAATGGACTATGCCTATTCAAAACTGGAAAAGTGCGATGAATCGATTCATTATAGAATTTGGTGATAGAATGACTCGTTACCTCTAACTAGCAAATACACAAAATTTAGGATAGGGTCTAATGAAAAGTCAATAAAGGATCTTATTTTTATTGATAAATAATTTTTATGTCGTCTAAGAGGAAATAAAGGCTTTATTCTTCTTTCCTCTTTCTGTTGAGATATATTTTATAACTAATTATCGATAACATTAGCTTTGGATTGTTTTTCCAATTTAGAGTGATAAAAATATAAATACAATAATCCAAAAGGAGCTATAAAAACAGAGAAAAAAAAGCATATTCCCATAGTCATTATTTTTAAGAATAAAAATAAAAAGATATTTGAGATAATTATATTATCACCTATTATAAACTCTATAATGCTTTCATAAACGAACCTAGAATATGGATAAAATCCCCACAGGATTAAAGCAATTGTAGTTGGAACTATAATATCAGATAATTTCAACTGAGATATAGGCATTAATATAAGTATAACAAAAACAAAACCGAATAAATATTGTCGGAACAAATAACTTCTTTCTAACCCACCAAATGTTTTTTTAAAAAAATTAGCCATAAAAAATTCTCCCTTATATATATCATGAAAAAAATATTACACCACATAAAATTACTGTTGAAAACAGTAAAATGTAAATAATAATTTGATCATAAAAATAACTTTTGTGGTATCAGTAGGTCGAGTTAAAGAACTTGCTTCGCCAGTATACAAAAATAGGTTAACAATCATTTTATCTATTAAAGGTTATTGATAATCATAGTTTTTCTATATTGATAACCAATCAAAAAATATATTTACAGGGGCATTATTTTATTAATAGCTTAATTTTCTTAATTAACTATCAGGCAACAGCGTTGCTGTTCTCCTTGAATATTTCTTTATGGCATACCAAACAATTCTCATACAAGAATATAATTTATGTCAGATATGATGATTTGGTTTGAAAATAAAAAATCGAATATTTTATTCGGTCTTATCCTTTTTTTTGATTTCTTCAATTTTATTTTTTAATTTAGTGCAATTTTCAACCGTCTTTTTGATATCTTCAGTAGTGAAGCCAATAACATGTAAAAAGTGAAACTGGAATATAACTTCCATTTTTAAACATAGAATCCAAAGATCTCGTCCAGTAACTAATTTATCTTTTAAATTTTCATCATAATGAGTTAAATAATTTCTAGTATTTACAATTTGTCTCAAAAGTTTATTTCTTTCACTATTTGTTCCCAGAAAACATTTAAATGGTTCAATAAGCATTTTCAACCTTTTACTCAGGGTAATTTCATTTCCATGCATTAGTCTGCCTTTAAGCCATTCTAAATGTTCTTCGGGACATGCACCAAGAATTTTAGATACTAATGATTCATAAACTTCTTTCTTCATTAATTTCTCATCACTAGTTCTTCGGTGATATGTTTCTAAACCCTGTACTAAAGCTAGAAACCTACCATCAAGATATTTTTGATCTCCTCTTTGAGTTGAAAAGTATAAACTAAATGCGGGAGATAAATACTCATAAGCATTTAACCAATTGTTGAATATTTGCTGAGCATTATTTCTTATAATTTTGAAATTGAATAACATTTCAAAAGAATGACGTTTAGGTACAGTTTCTACAAATGGTATGGCTTGATAGAATAATTTAATTTCAGTTGGGTATTCGTCTTCACCTAATTTATCTAGTTTTTTAGATGATGTTGCTGAAACATTTTTTATACTCACAACTTTGTCCATAGCAAAGCACATAAGGTTGGTTATCTTATAGGCAATAGCTATAAAATCATTTAATTTACGTAACTCTTCAGATTTTAATGTAAAATAAGCCTTTTGAGTAATCTTTGCCTCTTTTATATGAGGAAAACTAGGAGATGTGTAATGAAAATTAATTTCAATTTCCATCCCATTATCAAGTATAAAATTTATTTTTTCAGGTCTGTTATAAGAAATACTTACTGATCTATTTTTCCAATCACTCTCTACATGAATACCACTTATTTCAACCCATTCATCTAAGCAATCAACAGAAAAAGAAAATGTATTAAAAGTAACGATTTCATCGGCTCCCCATTCAGCCCCACTCAAAACTGTATTAGCCAAAATTTTTGATTTAGTTATGTTTCCAAATCCAAAACTTTTCTTAAGATAAATGCAATTTTCCAGTGTTACTAATCCATCGTCTTCGACAAATCCAATTATTCTTTTTAGACGAATATTTTCATGTTCACAAATAAATCCAATTTCTTTATCTTCATCAAAATTACCCATGATTTCTAATTCTGCCCGTCCACCATCATAAATGGAGAGAACCCCAGCTATTGAATTCTGTTGATTTTCAGGAAGCCAAAAATAACCAAATTTTATATATTTCTCTTCAAGTCTCATAAAATGTTCCTTTCAAATTTAATGGTTATACAGTCTAAATATATCGTTATTTTGGATCACCAATACTGATCAATAGACGTCCCTTGGACTTTGCAACCAATTAGATTTGTTCCATTATTTATTTAATTATATCAAATGATTATTTATCTCTCATTTCTAAAAAGTTTTTCATGACTTAAAAGCGATTTTTTAAATTATCAATAATTTTAATTAAAACACAGCGGTATTCTATGAGATTTTTTGAGCATCTATTTATGTCATTTAATGGGTAATTGAAAAAATTGTGAATCAAATAGATTACTTCATGTTATTTCAAAGTATCTTTCTACTTGATTAACTATTAGCTGCGGATAATGTTAAATTGTTATATCGGTTTCCTTATTTATATAACATAGTTTATAACCTAATTGCCAAACTTTGTTATCACTTCGACTTACAAATAAAAAGATTTCCTTACCATTCATCTTATTATTTTATGGCGGTGGTATTTATATTAGTTAAGTTGAATGTACAAAAAACTTATCTTTCAAAGTTTATCATTGATTTTTAGAGTTATTTTTACTTCAATTGACATCTATTGATTTGAATGGTGGTGGAGCTGGGGGGAGTTGAACCCCCGTCCGAAATTTCTACATCCTTGGTACTACATGCGTAGTTTGTCTTTAAATTTCGCCTACCTGCTGCGGACAAACACGCTACCGATAGACTAGCTTGATTAAGTTTAATGCTTCCGCCCCAAGCAAGGCTTCCACACGATCTCGTTTGGGTTTGACTCCTCTTTATCCCCGTCCTACGAGCGGAGGCTAGGGAGAGAAGGCTCTATGCAGGTTATTAAGCTGCTAGTGCGTAGTTTTCGTCGTTTGCGACTATTTTTTTGCGGTTTATTTACGAGGCCAACCGCACCTCGGCATGCACCTTGGGTTTCGCAAATCCCGTCGAATCCAGAATCAGCCCCAATTGTGATAAGTAACGTAATACAATATCGGGGCATTATAGGTGAAATCAAGGATGAAAACAAGTTGGCTTAGTCTTGGTTGAACAATGAAGTTTTTTCTAATTTAGTTTTACTCATTTTGTTAACATTATATCGTTTCTTCTGAAAATGAGAGTTTATGAAAAATGTTGAAGAAAATTTGCTAGAAAGTGTGGCACGTTATTAAGTATTATTTTAAAAAAGCAAAAAAGTTTACTTTTTTTGAAAAAAATTTAATTAAATAAATATTAAAAATCAAATGGTTAAAAAATAGTTTTATAAAAACTCAAAAATATCTGAAATTAAATTGAACTTTTTCTGTTTTTGCTTGTCTATATTAACAGATTACGTTTTTTCATTTTTTGCCCTCCACTCGAATTTCGGGTGGATTTTTTTTATCTATTATTTTCCTTCTTTATATTTATCTATCATTTTAACGACTTTAATTTGTTTGCACACAATAGAGCATAGCATTAGTATAAATGCATATTATTAAATAGCGTTATTTTTAACAATATCAAGTGAGCAATGAACATAATTTTTGTATTATTCCTAATATATTTATCAATGCACTTTAAAAGGTGAGTAAAAATTTACTCAGAGACGGCTACATTGCTGTAAGTTTCGAGGTCTATATGTTATTAACAAAAAGAACACAGGGGCATTTAATTGCATTAATGACTGTGTTTTTTTGGGGAACGACGTTTATTTCCACCAAAACATTATTAATTGAGTTTAAACCGATAGAGATTTTATTTTTTCGTTTTTTACTGGGTTATGTAACTCTCTGGATTCTATGCCCGCGTTTGTTAGTCTGGCAAGGAGTAAAACAAGAGTTTATTTTTCTTTGTGCTGGATTATGTGGCATTACCTGCTATTTTTTATGTGAAAATATTGCATTAACCTATACTACTGCTTCAAATGTTGGAATTATCACAACATTAGCCCCCATTTTTACTGCGCTATTAGCTATGTTTTTTCTCAAGGCTGAAACACCACCCAAACGTTTTTATGTTGGTTGTTTATTTGCCTCGGTTGGCGTTGGGTTAATCTGCTTTAATGGCAAATATGTGCTTTCCATGAATCCTCTTGGCGATTTGCTTGCCATGCTTGCTTGTTTGTTTTGGGGATGTTATTCGATCTTAACTAAAAAAAGCAGTAATCGAGGGTATAACACTATTTTATTAACCCGACGATTCTTTTTTTATGGTTTATTGCTCATGCTTCCTGCACTTTATTTATTCGATTTTAAACTGAATTTAGACCGATTTAGCAATACTACCAATCTATTTAATATTCTATTTTTAGGCGTTGGGGCATCTGCAATTTGCTTTGCATCTTGGAATTATGCGGTGAAATTAGTGGGGGCTGTGAAAATTAGTATTTATCTTTATCTGGTTCCTATTTTAACAATTATTGGGGCAGTGCTTATGTTGAATGAACCGTTTACTTGGCTTGCTGCGTTTGGCACATTATTTACGCTCTGTGGTGTTTTATTATCCGAAAGAAAAATTAAAATAAAAAAATAGGTTAATTTATATTACTGTTTTAATCTTAAAAATTAAAGGAGAAATCTCCTCTTTTTTTGTTATCTAAAACGTAGATCTTATTAGTTTATGCGCTTATCAATGGCATTCATCATAATTTGACCTAAATGTTGATAATTTTCGTCAAAATGGTGTCCTCCGGGGAGTTCAAAAGCTTCGCCTTTCATTTCTGGTTGCAAGCAGCCTGTGTCTGTTTTTTCTTCAGCCCCATAAATACAAAATAACTTATTGGCGGGTATTTTGTTTACTTCAGCAGCCGTTTGCATTTCATTACCCGATTGACCAAGCCAACCGCTAATTTCAATCTCGAAGTTTGCACTTTTTGAGAAAGCGAGCAAAATTATAGCTTGTACGCTTTTTTGATCAGTGGCTGACAGACGATTGTACAGTGCCGGTAAGATATCACCACCAAATGAATAGCCAGCAAGAATGAATTGAGTAGTTCCCCATTTTTGGCGGTATTGTTGCATTAAGTCGCTTAGATCTTTAGCGCTTCGCTCAACCGAACGGTGTTGCCAAAAAAGTTTTAGCGCATCAACGCCCACCACTGCGTAACCATGTGATGCCATATATTCGGCTGACACTTTATCCAGATCACGCCATCCACCATCACCAGAATAATATAGTGTGACAGTATTGGGGTGAACGTCGTTCCCGTTTGTGGGTAATGCTATAACGGGTAAGTTTTTATGTTCATCAAATAAAATAGATGATAAATGTGAAATTAATAATTCAACTGGTGATGCTAAATATTCACCTATTGATGTGGTCACATTAATCTTTTTTTGTTGCCTAGGAAATACCGCAACTTGATCTTCTGGTGGATTATTCCAAATGACTTGCCAAGTACCATGACTTGCTTGAGCAGGTAATGGAGCATCACAATCTTTATGATCTAACGTAAATTCAATTGATAGTGCTTTAGCATTCGCTTGTTGCTGTTGAGCTAACCAACGATAAGCAAATGCGGCACCTTCTTGCATACCTGCTACAACATAATTTCTTTCATTTAATATTTTGGTCGCATAATTAAAACGGCTGAGCTGTTCATGACAAGTTGCTTGTGGTTTTAACTCAAATTGAACTAATTTTGCTCCTGTTTTTTGAGAGAGATCTAAGAGTTGTTGTGGAGTAAAATGATTGGTTTTAGTTGCAACAATAACCGCAGCAGCTTCGGCTGAATGTTTAGGCGTTGCCATTAATACCGAGAATTCTTGATTTATTGGGATGTTTTTAATCGTAGCCGTTGCATGACCTTTTGTAAAATACCAAATAGCACCAGCAAATAAACTCGTTAATATCACCATTATAACAAGTAAGCTATAGCGGATAATTTTTTTCATTTTATTGACTCTTATTCCTTTTTAATCCTGTTATGCCACCCGATATGAGTAAAGTCGTATCAAGTATTGCCATAAAAGGATCTAAGCCAGCCGGTACGGCCATATAACGCGGTTCCCAATGCGTGGCAAATTTTTCTTTAAATCGTCGTAAACCTTGGAAGTTATAAAAGCGTCCACCTCGTTTAAAGACTAATGCGCCTAATCTTTGAATTAATGGCGCGCCATGTCGTCGTTGCATTCCTGCAAGCGGAACCATTCCCAAACTAAAGAATTTAAACCCCTGATTCTTATAATGAAGGATTAATCCAACCATAAAAAATTCCATGGTTAATTTAGGAATGCCTTGTTTTACTCGCATTAAATCAATACTGGCATACTGTTTTTGATTGGTTTCGAGCAAATTAACAAAAGCGATAATTTGCCCTTCATGTTTGATGACAGCAATAGTAAAGTGATCAAGATATTCTTTGGAAAATGTCCCTAGCGAGAATTGTTTTTCTTTGGCATTTTTTCCTTTTAACCATTCGTCAGATACTGCTTTTAATTCATCATAAGGTGCTGTAGATGATGTGTAAAATTCAATTGACAGTCCATCACGCTGTCCTCGATTCCATGTATAGCGAAGATCTTTGTTACCTTTATTGGCTAGATCAAATTTATCTAAATCGACTAAGGCTTCTTCCCCTAATTTAACGGCTTGTAATCCAATATCCATATACAGAGGTAAATTCGCTGCTTTAACTTGGTAGAAAACAGGGCGTAAATGGTGTTGATCGCAAAGGTCTCGAAATGTCCAGATTAAATCTGGGCGATCGGCACAATCTCCAATCGGATCGTAAAGTGCTACCATACTTCGACCTTGTTTAGCGTACATGATGAAGGCTGTTTGTGATTCATTAAACAGAAGTGACTTATCACCTGCTAAGGCAAGTCCTCCTTCAGGTTGTTTGGATTCTGAAATAATTTGATAGGCGGTATTTAGCTCTTTCTTTGTTGGTTTTGTCAAAATGGGTAATGCAGGACGAAATAACCAAAATAACATAATGCCACTTAATAGAATAAAACTACCTAAAGCCGCACGCAATGCTCGTGGCACTCGGCTGTCTAATTCTAATTGCCACCACAATGAGTGGCTATAAGGTTCATCTTGATAGATAAAAAATATTAACCATACTAGAAAAGCGATCAAACAAAAACAGATTGCAAACGATTTGAAAGATAATGGTAATATGCTCAAACGATTTTTTCGATAAAAAGCATATCGGTATTTGATAAGTAAAAGGGCAATAACAAATAAGGTGAATGCTTCAAACCAATGAAATCCACGTATTATTGAAAGTATACTACCAATAAATAATAAAACGACTGACAAACTCCATGCCATGAGTAAACGTCGTCGTAATCCCATTGCAAGCAATAAACATAGTACACCGATTAAACTCGATATTAAATGAGCAAAATTGACAACTTTATTCGGAATAAAGGTATTCACAAATTGTGCATTAAAACCGGGAGTAATACTCGAAAACATCATCACTATACCAGCAAAAAAAACAGTAGCAGCAATGACTGGAGCCGCTAAACCTGTTTCATCTTCCTTGACTTGATTTGTGGCTAAATGATGTTTTGTTTCGTTCAAAAGTAGCAATATGCCAGCAATGATTAACGGGATAAAAATATAAATAATTCGATAAATCACTAAAGCAAGAGTCAATGATGCGGGACCTATTTCAGTTGAAAAAGCACCAAGCATTATCGCTTCAAATACGCCAACACCAGCAGGGATATGACTAAGAACGCCTGCAACTAAAGCAAGAGTATAAACTAAGATAAAGCTGATAAAGTTAGGTTGCACAGGCAATAAAAAATAGAGGATTGAACCGGCTAAAATGACATCAAACAAGGTAATTATAAATTGAGAAGATGCTAAGCGAATAGAGGGCAATCTGATTGACCAATGCCATAATTTAACTGATTGATATGCATGATTGGATTTTTCGGGTAATCGATGAAAATAGAAAAAACTGAACAACAATAGATACATTACAATAATTGTGTAACTTAATAACTTTACGAAGATTACCGAAATATGTAAGGACTGTAGGACTTCATTAGATTGAGTGAGAGCGGCAATAGCTGCAAGTAGAGGTAACGAAGCACCCAATGAAAGTGTGGCAAAAATTGACATTCTGGCAATATCTATCGTGTTTAGACCATATTGAAAATATAGTCGACATCTTACTGCACCACCTGATAGTGCAGATAAACCAATTGCATTGCCAACGGCTGAAGCACAAATACCACCTAATGCGATAACGGATAATTTTAACTTTACGCCAGCATAACGCATAGCTGACCATTCATAAGCGATTAACATGAGGTAACTTCCTATTGCGGACAAACAGGATAATAAAACTGCATGAATGGAAAGTTGATGTAGAGCCAGCTTTAAATCATTGATATTAATTTCTTTAAGCAAATGCCAACAGACAAATAGTGCAATTAAAAATATTGAAAGACCTAATAGTAGCGCTAAGAATTGGCGATAGCGAGTGAAGTATTCTATAAGTTGCCAAGGCAAAACTTTACGCGCTGATATTTTCACTTAGTCAACCCCAAAAGTTGCTTTAATCCGGTTTAAAAAGTTAATTCTACCGATCGGATTTCATGAAAACAATCGAGAGATATTAAAGAAAATATAAAAAAAGATAAATTTTCTACATTTTTCTGTTTATTTCAGAGAAGAATGATATTTTTAATATATTTCACGGTAGCTTTTATATTAGTCATGTCTTTAATTGTTTATTGCCAAGTAGGACTTTGTGATAAATTGTTTCTATTAAAATTTAGCTAAAATTATTTAGATTAACAATTGGAATCAAGAATAACTCACTATAATCTTGAGTTAAAAAATCATCTTTCTGTGATGATTGATATATTTAATCAATATGATCTTTTAATTAAATGCTTAGCTTAGTGATATAAAATAGTAATATCCGTTTTTAATTTGAAAAATGGTATTAATAAGCTTATTGAATCAGGAATTAAAAATGTTAGATCAACAAAAAATTATCAATAATGTTCAAACTTTTGTTAAACAAAAACTTGCTGACGATTTTTCTGGTCATGATATGGCGCATATTGAAAGAGTGGTTAAATTGGCACAACAAATTTTAAAACATGAACCAACAGCCAATCATTTTATCGTGATTTTGAGTGCTTATCTTCATGATGTTATCGATGAAAAAGTGGTATCAGATGTGAATCACGCCATTAATGAGTTACACGATTTTTTGATTCAACAAACTATCAGCCAAAACGAAATAGAACAAATTTTTGACATTATTGAAAATATGTCATATCGAAAAAATCTTACTCAAAAAAAGGCGTTATCGTTAGAGGGACAAATTGTGCAAGATGCAGATCGATTGGATGCCATTGGTGCTATTGGTATCGCTCGGACTTTTTATTACGGAGGGAACAAGCACAATATTATGTATGATCCCACTATATTACCCAGAACATTATTAAATGAAGAAAACTATAAACAACCTAATACAGTGATAAACCATTTTTATGAAAAACTTTTTTTACTCAAAGATAGGATGAATACACAAGTTGCTAAAAAAATCGCATTAAAGCGTCACGCTATATTGGTTGAGTTTGTGAAGCAATTCGAAAAAGAGTGGGGTAGTGATGAAGAAGAGGTAATACTCTAAATTAATTGATAATATCTATATGATCGATATAATTAATCAATAATTTGAATAAAATAGAAGAGGTTATCATGACGATTTCGATCAACAGTAAAGTTATGCTGAGTCATCATGTTGCAATGCAGCAACTCGGTTTTGGCACCTATCAATTAACTGATTGTGATGAATTATCATGTGCAGTAAATGCGGCTATTAATGCGGGGTATCGAGCGTTTGATACCGCTCAGCTTTATCAAAACGAAAAGCAACTCGGGCAAATTCTTAAAGATTGCCATGTCGCACGTGATAAATTGTTTATTACCACTAAAATCAATAATAGCAATCAAGGTTATGATAAAACATTAGCGGGTTTTGATCAGTCGCTAAAAGATTTACAGCTTGATTACCTCGATCTTTTTTTAGTTCACTGGCCATTAAGTGACACTTTTTTTGATACATGGAAGGCGTTTGAAAAACTGTATGAAGAAAAGCGTGTGCGAGCAATCGGCGTTTGTAATTTTCAAATCTCGCATTTAGAATTACTCTCAACCAAAGCAAACATTAAGCCAATGATTAATCAAATCGAGATTCATCCTTATTTAACTCAAATCGAATTAGTGGAATATTTACGACAACAGAAGATAGCTATTGAAGCTTGGTCTCCGCTAGCACGCAATAAAGTTATTACTGATCCTTTACTAATTGAAATCGGTAATAAATATCAAAAATCAGCATCACAAGTGACATTACGCTGGCATATTCAAAATGGTTACATTGTGATCCCTAAATCAGCACATCCGGATCGAATTGAGCAGAATGCCAATATTTTTGATTTCGAACTCACTCCAGATGAAACACAAGCGATTAATGGACTTAACCAAAATCTACGCGTAGGGCCGAATCCAGATAACGTTTATCAAAAAAATGGTTTTTGATGGTGAAAGATAAGATCTCTCAGATCGAGAGATCATGGATCAATATGGGATAGGTGCTCCAACCAAAGATAGAACAATAGGTAGGGTAATTAAACTGATTAAAGTGCTGAAAAAAGTGGCACTTGATACGAGTTCTGGGTGCGTATCAAATTGTACCGACATTAACGTCGTGTTTGCTGCACTTGGCATCGCCGCTAGTACGATTAGCACTTGCTTATATACTGGCGCAATAGGCATGAAGTAGACCATGGCACAAGCAACAATTGGCGATAGAATCATCCTTGTAAGGAGTGCAAAAGATAATTTTGGATAATCCAGTTGAGTGATTTTTATTTTCGCTAATTGCATACCTAATATTATCATAATCACCACTATAGATGAGTCACCAATCATCCCAATTGACGTCATAATCGATTTGGACAAAGGAATGTTACAAAGTTGAAAAAGGATACCTAAAAAAGCTCCATACGCCACAGGCATGCGAATAACTTTGTTAATGACATCTTTTTGCGTAACAATATCATCACGAGCACTTCCTTTTGCAGCATAATAGATACCTATGGTACTCATGACAAATTGTTGTAGCACCATCATAATTACGCCCAAATTAAAACCAACTGCCCCAAAAAAGACAAGTAGTACCGGTGTGCCATAATTGCCATTGTTCATAAAACAAGCACTTAAAATCATTGCACAACGTTCTTTGCTGGAATATTTCATCAAAAAAGACCAGAGTGAAATAATGATCACCAAAACAACACAGAGACCAAAAATATAGCAAATATAGAATAAGTATTCTGTTGTTAAGGTATGCGTATAAAATGTTTTAAATGCCAAAAAGGGTGAAAGCACATACAGTGACATTTTGGACAGATTTGCCACATCAAAATGTAAGATTTTCTGTGCAATAAATCCCACCACGAAAATGCAAAAAATAGGAAACAAAATAGTAAAAAATTGCATAGGTTTTATCTTTAATTTAATTGATTAATTCATTGCTTCAAGTGCAACAATGATGGATTGTTTTACTTTATGACAGGTATCATCATCAAGGGCATGGTTATGTTTGTTGGTTAAAATAAACAAATCCTCGATATGTTCGCCGATAGTCGCAATTTTGGCACTTCTTAACGAAATCTCCAAGTTGGCAAAAACCTCACCAACGCACGCCAAAAGTCCTGGTCTATCTAAAGCAATCAATTCCATGTAGGTTTGACTTTCGTTAAAGGATGATAAAAAGTTAATTTGTGTCGGCACTGAAAAAGAGCGTAATCGTTGCTTTGGTGGTTTTACGGTAACACCTTTATAAACCGGTTGTTGTAGTGTTTTTTCAAGTGCTTTTATTATACCTTCGTGGCGATCAGGCTGAACGGTATTGCCGTTAGGCTCAAGTACAATAAAGGTATCAAGCGCAAATCCTTGTTTATTGGTAATGATAAGTGCTTCAAGGATATTTAAATTGTGCATACTTAAGTTGTTACAAGCGGTAGCAAACAAATAAGGTCGGTCTGGTGAATATATAACGATTTCTGTGCCACCATGATACGGTGTTGGATTAATCATTACTAAAGTTTGCGTTAAGTCGTGGTTTAACAAATTTTGGGCATGCCAAACAATTTGTTCAGTGTTGTAACGTAAAAAGTAATCAACACGAAAGTTTAGCCAGAAGTTTTTGATGTGTTGTTCATCATAATTTTGTGCAATTAAACTAGTTAATGCATCTTGCTTGTGCTGACGAGCAATACTCCGCTGTTCAGGTATTTGGTGAATGCCAATGTCAAATAAGTGTTCGGCATTAAAATACAGTTGACGTATTAAGCTTTGTTTCCAACTGTTCCAAAGCGTTTCGTTCGTCGCACAAACATCAGCAACAGTTAAACAGAGTAAATATTGTAGGCGACGGCGACTTTTAACCTGTTGAACAAATTCTTGAATCACAGCAGGATCTTGTAAATCGCGATTTTGTGCCGTGACTGACATCAGTAAATGATAGCGTACTAACCATACAATTAGATCGGTATCTTTTGTTTCAAGCTCATGTAATTGACAAAATTTTTCAACTAATTTGGCACCAATTTCAGAATGATCGCCATGATGACCTTTACCAATATCGTGAAATAACCCCGTAATAATTAACAGTTCAGGTCTGGATAATTTAGCGAATACCGTTGAGCTATTAGGATGTTTCTGTTTTCCTTGTTCTGATTTTAAACTATCTAGCTCTACGAGTAATCGTATCGTATGTTCATCAACCGTATAGGTATGAAATAGATCAAATTGCATCATGCCAGCAATATGTTTCCAACCAGGTATATAGACCGCTAAAATACCATAACGATGCATGGGTAAAATTGCTTTTGCAATGGCATCCGGATGCTTAATGATTAACATAAATAGTGTTCTGGCTTTAGGGTGTTCACATAATAATGTGGTAAGTTTTCGCCTTGCAGAGCGTAACTGACGAATGGTATTAGAATAGAGACCAATGATTTGAGGATTGAGCAAAATGGTGTAAAACAGCTGTAATATCATTGTTGGATCTTTTTTAAAGATACTATCATCTTTTACATCAATTAATCTTTCTCGGATTTGAAAGTGCTCATCGATATCATAGGGTTTGTTGCTTGGATTAACTTCAAGAATAGATTCATCAAATAATTGCAGTAACATCTGATTTAGCTCGGTAACGTTATGTGCAATTCGATAGTAATCATGCATCATTTGTTCAACAGGTGCGTTTCCTTGACCTTGATAGCCTAACAGCTTGGCGATACTTAATTGGCGATCAAAAAGCAAGCGGTTGTCATAGCGAGTAATGACACTATGAAGCGCAAAACGAATACGCCATAAAAATTTACGACAAGTTTTAAATTCGTCTATCTCTTCCGGAGTGAGGTAATTAAAATCAGCAATTTTTTGTAAAAATTCATCGCCAAAGTGACGAATCGCAATCCATTGAATGATCTGCATATCACGTAGACCGCCGGGACTATTTTTTAAATCAGGTTCAAGATTATAAGTTGTACTGTGATATTGCTGATGTCGGGCTTGCTGTTCGGCAATCTTAGCACGATAAAAAGCAGGAGAAGGCCAGATTTTATCACTAAAAATGTGTTGTCGTAGCGCATGTAATAATGGATCATTACCGGCAACTAATCTTGATTCAATTAGATTGGTCATGATAGTAATATCATTCTTGGCTTCTTGCAAACATGTTTTTAGCGTTCTGACACTATGACCTATATCCAAATGAAGATCCCAAAGCAATCGTACTAACTCGCTGACTTGTTTTTCGATGTCATGATTAAGTGGGTAATCACTTAATATTAAAATATCAATATCTGATAGAGGATGTAGCTCTGCTCGTCCATAGCCTCCGACAGCGATTAATGCAATACGATTTTTTTTTAAATGTGATGAAGTTTGAGCTGGAATTTGATAATAACACCATAATCGTGCTAGTAATTTATCGATAAATTGACTGCGTAGATGCACTAATTCATCAATGTCTGCATTCTGTTTAAATTGCATTATCGACCATTGTTGAAACTGATCAAGTTGCATTTTAAGATGATGAATATTGATTTCATCATCTCTAAAATCTAGCGGTGAAATAGGATAAAACAAATGCGCTTGCGTCATGGGAATTATATTAAATTAAAAAATTCAATTATTGTATATCGTCCCCTTTATTAAGATAGCTGTCAAGCCACAGTTTATACTATTAATTTTTTAGAAAATTTATTGTGTTATGCGGTCACAGGTGACTTCTACCTTAATTTTTTTGTTTCTCATCTCATTATTATCGAAATTGATTTCAGTTAACTCTGAAGTTTGGAATTTATTTTGTGATACATAATTGATAGTTTTTTGTACTTTGTAAGTAATTCCATTATTTGATTGGATTTTTTCTTCATTATTGTAGTAAGAATGTAAATTGTAAGGATAAGATTCGTTAGTACCAAAATTGAAATATAGCGTATTGTTTTTCATGAAATATTTGATTTTCCCATTGTCTGTTTTTATAGGGGAATAATCTTCAAATTTGCCATCTTTCCATTTTGCTTCTTGACCGATAAGAGTGCATTCCCAATCACCTATAAGCATCTCTTCTGTCACTTTGTTTTCACCACAACCAACCAAAACAAAACCGATAAGGCTACTCAATAAAAGTTTTTTCATATTAAAACCCATGTTTAATGTAAGTAAAAAATGAATTAATTTTTTTAAGATTGATTAACGGTACCGCTTTAAAAGGTTAAAACAATTACAATATAACACATATTCATTAAATTTAAGGTTAAAATATTTAAATTAGATAATTTTTTGTTAATTTGTTTTTGCTTTTTTTAATTAATCTTATTTTAATCATACAATTAATATTGTCATTAATCAATTATTGAGCGCTATTTATATCAATGAAAAAAATAATTTTGATACTTAATTGTAAATTTGATTAACCATCAAAGACAAAACTTGCCCAGGTTTGAATATAAAACCTAAGCAAGTCTGAATAAAAAAGTATTAGTGAAAAGATTAACTATAAAGTGAAATCACTCAAATCATCTTCATTGATTTCAGAATCAATTTGACCGACTAGATAAGAGCTCATTTCGGCTTCTTGTGGGGCAACTTGTACATTGTCGGATACTAACCAATTGTTGATCCATGGAATCGGGTTAGATTTGACTTCGTATGGTAGTTTAAGCCCGACCGCTTGCATACGGATATTGGTGATATATTCAACATATTGACATAAAATATCTTTATTTAAGCCAATCATTGAACCGCCTTCAAATAAGTATGCTGCCCACTCTTTTTCTTGATTCGCTGCTTGTAAAAAAAGATCATAGCAGTCTTGTTCACACTCTTTAGCTATTTCAGCCATTTCAGGATCATCTTCACCACTACGAAGCGTATTAATCATAAATTGAGTTCCCGTTAAGTGTAGGGCTTCATCACGGGCAATAAGTTTGATGATTTTTGCATTTCCTTCCATTAGTTCTCGTTCAGCGAAAGCAAAAGAGCAAGCAAAGCTGACATAAAAACGAATGGCCTCAAGGGCATTAACACTCATTAAGCAAAGGTACAGTTTCTTTTTCAATTCACGTAAACTTATGGTAATGGTTTTATTGTTAACCGTGTGTTTACCTTCACCTAATAAGTTGTAATAACTCGCATAGCTAATTAGATCATCGTAATAACCCGCAATGTCACCCGCACGTTTTTGGATCTCTTTATTTGTCACAATGTCATCAAATACCACAGAAGGATCATTGACAATGTTACGTATGATGTGTGTGTAAGAGCGAGAGTGAATCGTCTCTGAAAACGACCACGTTTCTACCCAAGTTTCAAGTTCAGGAATTGAAATTAAAGGGAGTAAAGCAACGTTTGGACTACGACCTTGAATCGAATCCAATAATGTTTGGTATTTTAAATTACTAATAAAAATATGTTTTTCATGCTCGGGTAGTGCCGCATAGTCAATCCGGTCTTGAGATATATCGACTTCTTCCGGACGCCAAAAAAACGAAAGTTGTTTTTCGATTAATTTTTCAAACATTTCATATTTTTGTTGGTCATAACGCGCCACATTAACTGGTTGACCAAGAAACATGGGTTCTTTAAGCTGATCGTTATGTACATGCGAAAAGGTACTGTAATTCATATTCATAATCGTACTCCTAACTGATTTTAGTTGCTTTTACCACTACCTATCGATAGCAAAAAAGGGCAATTATTGGGGATTAAAATCCCCATCGAACGTTTTTAAAGTAATGCTTTATTTTTGTCGAAAAAGGCAATTAAATTTTACAAGCTCCGCCTTCACAACCTTCATCACTTTCAGTTAGTGCAATATCCCCTTGAATATCTTCCGCCCCATCACGTGTGTTATGGTAATAGAGTGTTTTGACTCCAAATTTATATGCGGTTAATAAATCAGCAAGTAATTGTTTCATCGGTACTTTGTCATTCGGGAATTTTGTCGGATCATAATTGGTGTTAGCCGAAATTGATTGATCGATAAATTTCTGCATGATACCAACTAGTTGTAAATAGCCCGTATTATTAGGAATTTGCCACAGCAGTTCATAGAAATTTTTTAAATCTTTATAGTCAGGTACCACTTGCTTTAAGATGCCATCTTTTGAGGCCTTAACACTGACATATCCTCGTGGCGGCTCAATACCATTAGTCGCATTAGATATTTGCGATGACGTTTCAGAAGGCATTAATGCCGATAAGGTTGAATTACGTAAACCATGAGTTTTAATTGATTCACGCAGTGCTTCCCAATCATAATGTAATGGCTCTTTTGTAATGGTATCAAGATCCTTTTTATAGGTATCTATCGGTAATATACCTTGTGAATAGGTCGTTTCGTTAAATAAGTTACATGCACCTTTTTCTTTCGCTAAGTTATTGGATGCTTTTAAAAGATAATATTGCATCGCTTCAAACGTGCGGTGGGTTAAATTATTAGCGCTGCCGTCTGAATATTTTACCCCATGTTTTGCTAAATAATAGGCATAGTTAATGACACCAATGCCTAATGTACGGCGATTAATGGATGAATTGCGAGCAGCAGGAACAGGGTAATCCTGATAATCAAGCAGTGAATCAAGGGCACGAACGGTTAAATCGGCGAGCTCTTCAAAATCATCTAACGATTGAATTTCACCTAAATTAAAGGCAGATAGTGTACATAGTGCTATTTCACCCTTTTCATCGTTAACATTATTCAACGGTTTAGTTGGTAACGCAATTTCCATACATAAATTAGATTGATGTACAGGTGCAAGCTGAGCATTGAATGGACTGTGAGTATTACAGTGGTCAACATTTTGAATATAAATACGTCCAGTTGATGCACGTTCTTGCATTAACAGGGCAAAGAGTTCCACCGCTTTTACCACTCTTTTTCGGATATTCACATCTTGTTCATATTGATGATAAAGGGCGTCGAATTTTGCTTGATCGGCAAAAAATGCCTCGTATAGACCCGGTACATCTGACGGGCTGAAAAGCGTAATGTTTTCGTTTTGGATTAAGCGTTGATACATTAATTTATTAATCTGAACACCATAATCCAAATGTCTAACACGGTTTTCTTCAACACCTCGATTATTACGTAAAACCAATAGACTTTCGACTTCTAAATGCCAAAGTGGATAAAATACCGTTGCAGCACCACCACGAACTCCACCTTGTGAACAAGATTTTACCGCCGTTTGAAAATATTTATAGAATGGGATACAGCCAGTGTGGAAAGCTTCACCACCACGAATTGAACTACCCAGTGCTCTAATTTTGCCCGCATTGACCCCAATGCCTGCCCGTTGTGACACATATTTGACAATTGCGCTTGCTGTCGCATTAATGGAATCTAAGCTGTCGTCACATTCGATAAGTACACATGAACTAAATTGGCGTGTTGGGGTGCGAACACCAGCCATAATTGGCGTTGGCAATGAAATTTTAAATGTTGAAACCGCATCATAAAAGCGTTTGATATAGCTAAGACGTGTATCTTTAGGGTAATTAGCAAAAAGGCAAGCTGCAACTAAAATGTATAGAAACTGTGCACTTTCATAGATTTCGCCAGTTACCCGATTTTGAACTAAGTATTTACCTTCAAGTTGTTTAACTGCCGCATATGAAAAAGACATATCACGCCAATGATCGACGATTTTATCCATTTGTTCAAACTCTTCTTGAGTATAATCTTCAAGCAGGTGTTTGTCATAACGGTCACTTGCGACAAGGTTCTTAACGTGCTCGTAAAGTGGTGGGGGAGTAAATTGGTTGTAAGCTTTTTTACGTAAATGAAAAATGGCTAATCGTGCTGCCAAATATTGGTAATCAGGTGCATCTTGCGATATAAGATCGGCTGCTGCTCGAATGATTGTTTCGTGAATATCTGAAGTTCGTATACCATCATAAAATTGAATATGTGAACGCAATTCAACTTGGGATACCGAAACATTTTCTAATCCTTCCGCTGCCCAAGTGATAACCTTGTGAATTTTATCAAGATTGATAGGTTCTTTCTTACCATCTCGTTTGGTCACAAATATTGATTTATTCATTTTCCATCCAGTTTTATCCCGTTTTTTTGAGGTGCCTATCATAATTGATATTTGTCAAAATATACAATATGTAGTGCCTATTAATCATTTTATTACTATATATAGTGTGTTTTTGGGCTTATCAATAAAAATTAAATTTGTTAACTATCGGTTAGTAAACGTTTTTTTTTGTTATAAAAGGAAACTGCTTTGAAAGGTTTTACTTATGAATCATTTTTTTTATAGCGTTGCTGTGAACTCGATTTATTTTGTGCTTCTAGCCATGCCAGCTTATCGGCATAATTTTTTTCTGCACCTCGATCAGTTGGATGGTAATACTTGCTATCAGCCAATTCTGGTGGAAAATAATTTTCACCTGCTGCAAAAGCATTCGGTTCATCATGAGCATAACGATATTGTGCTCCATAACCTAAATTTTTCATTAAACTGGTTGGTGCATTACGTAAATGTTCAGGCACATCGTAATCAGGTTTTGATTGTGCATCAATCATAGCCTGTTTAAATGCCAGATAAACAGCGTTACTTTTGGGAGCGCACGCCAAATAGACAATAGCTTGAGCGATAGCGCGTTCACCTTCTGCCGGACCAACACGCGTAAAACAATCCCATGCTGCTAAAGCAACTTGCATTGCTCGTGGATCGGCATTACCAACATCTTCAGAGGCAATTGCCAGTAGTCGACGAGCAACATAAAGGGGATCTCCACCAGCAGTAATGATTCTTGCGTACCAGTAAAGAGCAGCGTCGGGCGCAGAACCACGAATTGATTTATGCACGGCTGAAATCAAATCATAATATCGGTCACCTTGGTTATCGAATCTGGCACTGCGCTCACCCATGACTTCCTTAAGTAACGCTGGTGTTAGTTCATTGCCATCGGACATATCGACTAATAATTCAAGTGTATTCAGTGCACGTCTGGCATCTCCACCAACAAATTCGGCAATCTGTTTTTTTGTTTCTGGTAATAACACGATATGTTTATTGCCATAACCTCGAACAGGATCATCAATAGCTTGTTGTAAAATATTTTCGATATCGGCATTGGTTAATGATTTAAGTAAATAAACCCTAGCGCGTGATAACAAAGCAGAATTGAGTTCAAATGATGGATTTTCGGTCGTTGCACCAATGAATGTGACCGTACCATTTTCAACATAGGGCAAGAATGCATCTTGTTGGCTTTTATTAAAACGATGTACTTCATCAACAAATAAGATTGTGCGGATTCCAGCTTGTTGATTGATTTTTGCACGCTCAATGGCTTCACGAATGTCTTTAATTCCGGATGTGACTGCTGATATTCTTTCGACTTTAGCATGAGCATGATGCGCTATAATTTCAGCTAATGTAGTTTTCCCCGTTCCCGGTGGCCCCCATAAAATCATGGAATGAAGATTGCCAGCTTCTATCGCTTTAGGTAATGGTTTCCCCGCTCCTAGTAACTGAGTTTGTCCAATGTATTCTGATAAATTACGTGGACGCATTTTTGCCGCTAAAGGCTGAAATTCATCGGTCGTAAAATCAAATGACATGCTAGGCATAACGGGTAGTATCCAAGTTTTAAAAGTTCATTATATTATATACTTGTTAATTGATAAGTGAAAAAGAAAAGAAAATAACTTTTCGAACTTAACGAAAAACGGTAATATTTTGACCTAATAAGTTTTTGAAACAAGATTTAACGCTTTGTTATAGATAATAAAAAGTAAGGATTCGTTATGAAAAAGTTTTTAGTGTTAATGGGATTATTAGTTAGCGTATCCGCATGGGCTGGTGATAAAGAAGTATTACAACAACGATTAGATAAGGTCGAAGGATTTTATGCACGCTTTTCTCAAAATGTGAAAACCGCTGATAACCAATTGGTTCAGGAAGGAAAAGGCGATCTTTGGGTAACAAGACCTTACTATTTCAATTGGAAAATGACTGAACCAGATGAAACGACAGTAATCTCTGATGGTAAAAATATGTGGATATATACCCCTGCCGTTGAACAAGTAACCGTCATGAATTTAAAAAAGGCTGTTGATAACCGTTTAATGTTGTTGATAACAGATAGTCATAACCCAATTTGGGATAGTTATGATGTTAGTCGTAAACAAGATTCTTTTACTTTAAAACCAAATGATGATTCTAATCAGAATTTTATAATTTCTGTCTTACCTAATGGCATGATTTCAAATTTTACGATTATTGAAGAAGATGGACAACGCAGTTTTTATGATCTATCTCGCCAAAAACTTGGAAAGGTTACGCTTAGTCAGTTTCAATTTACCCCGCCAGTTGGTGTAGAAATTGATGATCAAAGATAAATTGTAAATAGAAATTAAACTTTTATTTATTAGCGATTTGACGCTATTTAACGTTGGGTCTTATACACAATATAGCGTCAATTAATTCGGATAAAGTCAAATTTTTTGATTTTAAATTAGTTGATAGCTATGCGTTAGCCAAAGCTTGATGGGGCTAGAGCTTATTAATCAAATTCATTTACGTTGATACTAATGACAGGATTATCCGAAAAAAGATAATGATCGCGTTTAGTTTCAAAATCTTTGTTGGCAGCCTCAAAAAGTGTTTTCTTGGTATTTTCAAGATGTTGCCACATGGCTAATTTTGCGGCTTTAGGATCTCGGTTTATAAGTGCTTCGATAATTTTATTGTGTTCTTCTAACCAATTATTGATTGTGTCCTCGGGAGCTTGTTCATGAAGTTTTTTCCACAATGGATTCAACGTTCGTTGTTGCCATGTCTCTTTGACAATCATTGTGAGTGCATTATTCCTTGTTATCATCGCGATTTGAGTATGGAATTTTAAATCCCAGTTTGGATCTCGGTGATGATCACCTTTTTCAGCATTATGTTGAATTTCCAGTAATTTGACAATATCTTCTTTAGTTATTTGAGTCGCTGCAAATTCTGCAATATTACTTTCAATAAGCTGTCGAGCTTGTAACAGTTCAAAAGGCCCACTTTTAACGAAATTTAAACCAGGTGATGTTGCTGAGAGATTTCTTGGTGAACTGTTACCTATAACATGGATACCTGACCCTTTGCGTGCTAATACAAATCCCTCAACTTCAAGCATTATAATTGCTTCCCTGACTACTGAACGTCCTACCTTGAGTTCTTCACAAACTAATCGTTCTGAAGGTAACTTACTGCCTACCGGATAAATACCACTAATTATACGGTTTTTCAGTTCTGTAGCTATGACTTGATAAAGCCTATGATGCTCATTTCGTTTTTGGGTCATAATTTATTTTTTAATATCCCTAAGTTGTTTAAATTTAAACTTAAAATAACATCTAATTGATTAGAGTTAAATAATATTACTCTAATTTTTTTTATACTTTTTATGCAAATATTTACATAACTGACAAGTCAATAAACAGCCTTTGTTTGTTGTTATAATTTGGCTAAATGGTGTGTGTCAACTTTTTCGATTGTCATATATGTTTTTGTTCAAATTGGCTGTATTTTCTTTATCATTCTATATGTAATACAGATTAGCTTTATTGTGCTTATAAGGCAGGTTTACTATTACTATAAAATGAAAAATTTTAGCTACATTAAAAAGCTATTTATTGAATGTTATTCTAAGATTTTTAGATGTCTAAAATATTCCGAAAAATTAATGTTTAAACTTGTTTCTATGATTCAAGATCCAAATAAATTTTTTAAGGTGACCAACTTTTAAATTTATATGACATATTTTCTTAAATTGTTAGGATAAGTTAGCTTACATTTCTTTTCCAATTGATTAGGGTTTGCTATTCAAGTAGTTAGAATTATGAGTGATAACTTTATCTTATGGCGTTTATTTTATTTTATTTCTAAAAATAATTTTTGATATTGATCACATTTATCCAACAAACTCTTTAAAGCTAAATTTTTAGCTCTTCATACTCCTTCTTAGTGGTTAACTCTTCATAGGATAAATTATGACAAGTGCATTTTATAAAAAGCCAACTTATTGGTTTGCTTCGTGTTATAGCTTTATGTATTACGCAGCAGGCAGTTTTGTTTTCTCTTTTTATGCAATCTGGCTCAGTAAGGAAATAGGTTTAACAGCAAAGCAAACAGGTATTATTTATTCATTTAACTATTTTATATCGCTAATTATTATGATTCTTTATGGGATCTATCAAGATAAATTAGTTTTGAAAAAACATCTTATTTGGTTTCAAAGTATTATTATTACTTGTGCCGCACCTGCATTAATCTATGTTTATGAACCACTGTTACGCCATAGTTTTTATATCGGTGTGATTTTTGGTAGTTTTTTTCTTGGTTTTGGTTGGGTTGCAGGGATGGGGCTGATTGATTCATATTGTGAAAAAATTAGTCGGGCATTTGGGTTTGAATTTGGTCAATGCCGTACCTGGGGCTGTATTGCTTATGCAGTAGGAACGTTTTTCGCTGGAATCTTGATCAGTATTAATCCTCATCTTAATTTTTGGGCGGCGTCGATAGTCGGTATCTGTTTTATGATTTTGAACCTCAATTTCAAACCTGACTTAACTCAATCCTCGAGTGTGGTGTTTCAAAAGAAAGAAAAATTAACCTTTAATGAAATTCTTTCTGTGTTTGCGCTTAAAAAATTTTGGATATTTGTAATTTATGTACTAGGTACTTATAGTCTTTATAATATTTATGATCAGCAATTGTTCCCCGTTTATTTTACGCAACAATTTACCGATGTAAATGATGGTTATCGTTTATATGGTTTATTAAATTCTTTTCAAGTTTTTTTAGAAGCGGCAGTGATGTTTTGTGTGCCCTTTGTTGTTAATCGCGTTGGTGCAAAAAATGCACTTATCTTTGCTGCTTTCATATCGGCTTCCCGGATATTTTTAACTGGTCATGTTAATAGCATTGTTATTATATCGATAATTAAACTGATGCATTGTTTAGAAATCTCAACCATTTTAGTCTCTGTATTTAAATATATTGATAATAATTTTAATGCACGTCTTTCAGCCACTGTTTTTTTAATTGGCTATCAAGTTGCCGGTTCAGTCGGCGTAATATTGTTCTCAACTTATGTCGGTGATGTTTACGATACAGCAGGTGCTGCGACGACTTTTAATAATCTGGGGTTAGTCGTATTGGGCTTTATGATTTTTGCGATTTTTTTCTTAAGCCGAGATAAAAGATTAGGCAATACAGAACAAAAAAATTGACCATAAATTTACCAAACTTTGATATTTAGAATTTAATAAAATATATTAAGGATTTAAAATGAATATATTCAATTCAGTGACACAATTTAACTTTGAACAGACTCGAACTATTTCACCTGAAAATATGACCGGTGAAAAAGGCAAATCTTGTATGAAAGCGAGTGCTTTAGGTCCTAGCCGTAAAGGACAAGGTTGTATCTCGATTCCGGCAGGGGAAAAAATAACTATTGCGGAAATTAACGGGCCTGCTGAAATTAGGCATATGTGGTTTACCTTAACGGATAGGACACATCGAGGAAGTTTTGTATTGCGAGATGTGGTCATTCGGATTTATTGGGATGATGAAACCGTCCCATCGGTTGAAAGCCCTATAGGGGATTTTTTCTGTAATGGTTTTGGAGCACGGTGTGATATTAATTCAATGCCAATTGTGGTTAACCCAACCGGTGGTTTCAATAGTTATTTCAGAATGCCATTTAATAAAAGGGCTAGAATCGAAATTCACAATGAGCATGAAGCTGATTTACAACATTTCTTTTTTACCATTAACTATGCCATCATGCCAAAACCGTTTGAGCAACCACTTTATTTTCATGCGCAATGGCGCCGTCAACGAGTTACGAATTTTGCTCAAGATTATGTTATTTTAGATAATGTTAATGGGCATGGTTATTATGTTGGCACATATCTAGCCTTAACAGCTTTAGAACGTTATTGGTGGGGAGAAGGGGAGTTCAAATTCTATCTCGATGATGATAGTGATTATCCAACGCAACATTCAACTGGCTCAGAAGATTATTTTGGTGGAGCTTGGGCGTTCCATAACCGCGACAGTCAAGGAAGACCAAAAGCGAAATGTTTCCAAACTTTGTTTATGGGTTATCCTTATCAAACTAATCGTGATGCAACACGAGACTTTTTTCAAACAGGCGATTCAAATCCAGTACATGGTTTTGGTGATGATGCGCTTCCTATGCATGGCTTATATCGTTGGCATTTACCTGATCCAGTCGCTTTTCATAAGAATATCAAACTAGCTTTTCAACAAATTGGCAATGATGATATCAGGTTATACGAACGTTGCGATGATATTTCAAGTGTAGCTTATTGGTATCAAAATCCGTCGGAAAATCATAATCCTACTTTTCCCAATAAACAACAACGTACGCCAAGATAGACTGGAAGGTGAAATATGACGAGTAATAAATTAAGAATCAATGATATTGCTCGTTTGGCTGGCGTGTCGGCAACGACCGTCAGTCATATTTTTAATAAACGGGATAAGAAATATCGTATTTCACCGCAAACACGACAAAAAGTACTGTCAATTGCCGAACAATATAGAGAACAATCGCATATTCGACGATATTTGGTGAAGGCAAATAGTACAAATACAATTGGTGTTATTGTTCCGGATATGTCGAATTCATTTTTTTCAATGTTTTTACATCATCTGGAAGCGTCATTTCGAGAAAAAAATATACAGCTGTTAATTACATGTAGCCATTATAATAAGGATGTTGAAATTAATGTTGCACAAAATTTGGTAGAGCGTAAAGTGGATGCGATGATAGTGGTAACGTCATTGGATACAGATGATTTTTATTTGAGTATCAATCAACATACACCCGTTCTGTTTTTTGATCGTTACATTGAACAGACTAGATTACCGTTTATAACCAGCGAAGCAAGGTCTGCTGTTGCTAATCTAATAGAACCTTATGCTAAAAACTTAGATGAATTTTATTTTATTGGCTGTGATACTCAATTAACCTCGATTCAATCAAGGTTAGAAGGGTTTAAGCAAGGTTTAATAAAAGTAGGGTTAACTCCAAAACCTCATTGGATTGTGTGTGATGATTATTGCCCAAATAAGGGTTATGAGTTATTGAAACGTTTACACATAGAGTTGGGGCGTTTACCTAAAGCAATTTTTACGCCATCAGGTAATATTTTACAGGAGATATTAAGTTATTTAGTTGAAAGTAAAGTTAAACCAGAAAATATTTGTCTTTGTTCCTACGATTATAATATCTATCTTAATTATTCTAACTATCCTATAGATGCTATCGCCCAAGATTTTGAAACAATGGCACTCACTTGTGTGAGCGTGATTGCTGATTTAATCAATTTCAAAGAGCTAAAGCACAATGCATTTTTCATCAGTCCCATGATTATACGTCATCGTGGAACTGATGATTAAGGGGGATGATCTAAAAAATTAGCGATTAGCGTTTTTCATAATGCGAGCCTTATCAACTTGCCATTGCCGCTCTTTGATATCGGTACGTTTATCATACTCTTTTTTACCTTTTGCAATACCGATTTTCACTTTTGCCCAAGCATTTTTCCAGTATAACGAAAGTGCAACAACGGTATAACCTTGTCGGTTGATTTGACCAAATAATGAATTTAACTCACGCTCATTTAATAACAATTTGCGGTTACGCATCGGTTCGCAAACCACATGTGTGGAAGCGACATTAAGCGGGGTTATGGTTGCGCCAAATAGCCATGCTTCACCATCTTTGAGTAGAACATAGCTATCACTAATATTAACTTTTCCTGCACGCAGGGATTTAACTTCCCAACCTTGAAGGGATAATCCTGCCTCAATTTCCTCTTCAATAAAGTACTCATGGCGGGCACGTTTATTAAGAGCAATGGTTGCTGAACCGGGTTTGTGTGATTTTTTCTTAGTCATAATGTGCGTTATTATAGAGTTACGTGGTAATATATGCCACAATTTTTATTTTTTGTAATTTATTCTTATGGCACATATATTTCACGAAGTTATCGAACCGTATTCTATCGAACAAATGTTTGCATTAGTTAATGACATTGAGCGATATCCTGAATTTGTCCCTGATTGTATCGCAACTGGGATTATTAGAAAACAAGATAATGTTGTTGCTGCATTTATTGAAGTTGAAAAATTTGGTTTCAAAAAATCATTTACCACATTAAATCAAATTAATGAGCCTCATTCAATTGACTTAACCCTTTTAGAAGGTCCGTTTAAACACCTTTCGGGCAAATGGCAGTTTACATCGTTAAATGATACTGAATGTAAAATTAGTTTTAGTTTAGATTTTGAATTTCAAAATAAATTATTAGATATGACTATGACACCAGTTTTTAAAGAAGTGATGACAAATATGGTAGAGGCATTTTCTAAGCGAGCAAGGCAGATTTATTAAAATGATAAGTATACAAGTTGTTTATGCATTACCAAATAATCCAACCGTTATTGATTGCAATGTTGATGAACAAACTAATGTCTTGCAAGCAATTATAAAATCAAATATCTTATCAATTTGTCATATTCAATTAGATGATCATTTAGTTGGAGTTTATGGTAAACGTTGTGAACTTAATGATTGCGTAAATAATGGCGATCGTATCGAAATTTATCGTCCCTTAATAAATGATCCTAAAGAAATAAGACGAAGAAGAGCCGCATTGAAAAAATAATGACTATTGGCAAGGGTAAGAAGATGCATAATCTGATAATAGACAAGATTGAAACCTTATGCAAAAAACGAAATATTAAACTGACTACGCAGCGTCGCACAGTTTTAGATATTATGTTAAAAGCAAATAAAGCGATGAGTGCATATGATCTTTTAGATTTATTGAAAGTCAGTGAGCCACAAGCTAAACCACCTACTATTTATCGTGCATTGGAATTTTTACTTGAACAAGGTTTTATCCATAAAGTTGAGTCTAGCAACAGTTATATTATTTGTCCTCACTTCCAAGACCCTGAACATCTTTCAATTCTGTTTATTTGTGATATTTGCCAACAAATCATCGAAAAACATTCCGAAAATATCGAAAAACAACTTAAACAGTTAGCGCAGCAAAATAAGTTTTTAATTAAGCACAGTGTGCTTGAAATTCATGGAGAATGTCACCTGTGTCAACCTTAATTATTGTACTTTGGTTGCTTAATGTTAGTTGTGATACCGTTGGGCAAATAGCTTTTAAATATGCTGCAATTACTTCCAAACATAAACAAGGTTTGGATTATTGGCATAAACTTTTTGGTAATTTTTGGTTATGGATTGGTTTCGGTTCTTATTTTGTTGGTTTTATCTTTTGGTTAGCATTTTTGAGTGAAGTCCCTTTATCTCAAGGTATTTTGTTAGGTTCATTTAATATGATAACTGTTATGCTAGCAGGACGAGTTTTATTTAAAGAACATCTGACATTATTTCGATTATTAGGCATATTTTTTATTACTACAGGAGTAGTATTAGTAGGAATGACGGAATGAGAAAATTTTATTTGGTTGGTTTTGTATTTCTATTATTTTTTGATACTTTCGGTCAGATGTGTTTTAAATTTACCACCTTGTCAGCAATGCCTTTCGAGTTTAATATTGATTGGTTAATTCGTATCTTCAGTCACTATTGGGCTTATTTAGTGATGGTTGGGTATACTGGTGCTTTTATTACTTGGATGGTGTTATTAAAGAAAGCGCCAGTTGGTCCTGCTTTTGCCGCTTCACATTTGCAGTTGGTCACTGTGATGCTCGTATCAGTATTGGTTTTTGATGAAAAAATTACTTTGTCGCACTTATTGGGTGCAATCAGTATTATTATTGGCATTGTTTTTTTAGCTCTGGCTGAGCAAAGACTACATAATAAATCCTAGTTATTGATAATTAAAAATATTAGGTTAGTTATTTTCAGAAATAGCAAGAATATTTAATGCATTTCTTAGCATGCTTAGAAAACTAGTTGTATAAAGGTAACAATTGATAATTATTGTGGCTCATTTCTTTATTTAGAAATAAAACAGGTTAAGAAAGTCTGAAATAGTTTGTGAGCGTTGACTTTTTTCATTCTATCTTAATGAAATTGCTTTACACTCTTCCTTTGAATTTTTTTATCAGTTATTAAGGGAATTTCTACAATCACCGATTTGATAATAATATGTCGAAATCGATTGAGATTGTGCAGGATAAATTTTGAAAAAATTGATAATGTGTATTTATTCAATAGGAACTAAATACAACTGATTCAAATCATCAATAAGAATCATTAGCCAAAAAAACAAATCCAGTTTAAGAATCGAGCCTGATAACGAGATTTATCTAAAAAAACAATTAAATTTGTTTATCTCGATTTTTCAACATTTCTATAATTGGTCTGTTAGCATCAGGAAATTCGTCAGCGTTTAAATCCTCTTGATCTACCCAACGACTAGGTTGGCCTTCTTTGGCAAAAGGAACGCCATCCCATTCTTCAACTAAATAAGCATGAATGGTAATATCACGATCATTATAACTATGTTTTACAACTTTCAAAAACTGAGCATTATGAATAAGAATGTCGACTTCTTCGGCTATTTCGCGCTGCAAAGTTTGATAGGGTGTTTCACCGGGTTCTATTTTTCCGCCTGGAAATTCCCAAAAGCCGGCAAGGTGAGAGTCCTCTCCGCGTTGAGTGATAAAAATTTCACAATCTTGTGAACGTATAATTCCTATTGCAATTTCGATATGTTTTCTCATAATTCCATCTGTCTTTTAGTAAAATTCGGGGAAATTTTAAATTTCCCCTAAATTTGCCGGACGATGATAATCGTTTATTTTATCATCAAGATAAGTTGATGATACTAAATTTTTTATTTATTGAACAGCTCCATGGCAATGTTTATATTTTTTCCCTGAACCACAAGGACAAGGATCATTACGTCCAACTTTTGTTTCTGAACGTACAATTGGTTGTCCAGATCTGTTTTCACTGTCATTATCATCATCAATATTAGTGATAGATTCGTGGCTAGCATGTTGCTTAGCTGACAATTTTTCCATCTCTGCTAAACGTTGTCTTTCAGCTTCTTCAACTTCTTCTTGTGAACGTATAATTACACGGCTAAGAATCCCTATTACTTCATATTTTAAAGCTTCTAACATGTCGGCAAACATATTAAATGATTCACGTTTATACTCTTGTTTAGGGTCTTTTTGGGCATAACCACGTAGATGAATACCTTGACGTAAGTAATCCATAGCCGCTAAATGTTCTTTCCATAAATTGTCCAGTGTTTGTAACATCACATTTTTTTCGAAATGCCTGAATGCTTCAGAACCTGCAATTTGTTCTTTTTCTTCATAGCGTTGTTGCGCTTGTTGTATGATACGTTCACGCAGTGTCTCTTCATGAAGATTTTGTTCTTCATCCAACCATTTTGCGATAGGCAATTCGAGATCAAAGTCGCTTTTTAATGCCGCTTCTAGACCAGGCACATCCCACATTTCTTCAATTGATTGAGGTGGTATATAACGATCGATTAACGCATTAAATACATCGCCACGAATTGAATCGATAGTTTCTTTGATATCCGAGTTATCTAATAATTCGTTTCGTTGACGGTAAATTGCTTTACGTTGATCATTGGCAACGTCATCATATTCAAGTAATTGTTTACGAATATCAAAATTGCGACTTTCAACTTTCTTTTGCGCATTGGCAATGGCTTTATTTATCCACGGATGTTCGATTGCTTCTCCATTTTTCATACCCAATTTACGCATCATATTGCCTACACGGTCTGAAGCAAAAATTCGCATTAATGGATCTTCAAGAGATAGGTAAAAACGTGAGCCACCAGGGTCACCTTGACGACCAGCACGACCACGTAACTGATTATCAATTCGGCGAGACTCATGTCGTTCAGTACCTAAAATGTAAAGACCGCCAAGTGCAATGACTTCTTCATGTCTTTCTTGCCATGCTTGTTTAGCTTTTTCAATATCTTCAGGTGTTGGATTTTCAAGTTTCGCAAGATCGCTTTGCCAATTACCCCCTAGCATGATGTCCGTACCACGACCCGCCATATTCGTTGCAATGGTTACTGCGCCTTTACTACCAGCATTTGCAATAATTTCAGCTTCTTGGGCATGGAATTTAGCATTTAATACATTGTGTTTAATTCCTACTTTTTTAAATGCATTCGAGACTAATTCTGATTTTTCGATAGATGCGGTACCAACAAGAACAGGTTGTCCTCGGTTTAAGCAATCCAGAACATCGGCAACTATTGCGTCGATTTTCTCTTTTTCAGTCATGTAAACTAAATCAGATTTATCGATACGCTGCATTGGGCGATTAGTTGGGATAACGATGGTATCTAAACCATAAATTTGATTAAATTCGAAGGCTTCAGTATCCGCTGTACCCGTCATACCCGCTAATTTTTCATATAGACGGAAATAGTTTTGGAAAGTTATTGAAGCTAATGTTTGGTTTTCATTTTGAATTTTAACATGTTCTTTTGCTTCAACCGCTTGATGTAAGCCATCCGACCAACGTCGTCCATCCATTGTTCGACCAGTGTGTTCATCAACAATAATAATTTCGTTATCTTTTACGATATAGTCCACATCACGATGGAATAGGTGATGAGCACGTAGCGCTGCATTAACGTGATGCATTAATACAATATTACTCGGCGCATACAATGACTCTTCATTTTCCATAATGCCAAGTTTTATCAATAGTTCTTCTACTTTGATTAATCCACGTTCCGTTAAGTTTACTTGACGTGTTTTTTCATCAATTGAGAAGTCTCCATCGCCTTGGAATTGGTCTGAGTCTTCTTTTTCTTGTTGAATGAGATGAGGAATGATTTTATCGATGCTGATATATTTATCAGAACTATCTTCTGCTTGACCAGAAATAATTAATGGTGTTCTGGCTTCATCAATTAAAATTGAGTCAACTTCATCGACTAGCGCATAATGTAGCGGTCGCTGAACTCGTGATTCTTTGCTAAACACCATATTATCGCGGAGATAATCAAAGCCATATTCATTATTCGTACCATAAGTGATATCAGCATTATAAGCTTCACGTTTCATTGCCGGCGGCATATTAGGTAGATTTATGCCTACCGTTAAACCTAAAAATTCAAATAAAGGTCGATTATTTTCTGCATCACGTTGTGCTAGATAATCATTGACCGTAACAACATGCACCCCTTTGCCAGTTAGTGCATTGAGGTAAGCTGGTAATGTTGCCGTTAAAGTTTTTCCTTCACCAGTACGCATTTCAGCAATACAACGTTCATTTAATACCATACCACCAATCAACTGAACATCGAAATGACGCATACCAAAAACACGCTTACTTGCTTCACGAACAACAGCAAAAGCTTCTTCCAAAATATCATCTAACTGAGTACCAGACGCTAATTTTTCTTTAAATTCGGTAGTTTTTGCTTTAAGTTCATCATCTGTTAATGCTTCCATTGTAGGTTCAAGGGCATTAATTTTCTCTACACGCTTACGCATAGTTTTTAATACACGTTCATTACGGCTACCAAATACTTTGGTTAATAATTTTAATAACATAAATTTCTCTTTCTTCTTTTCAATAGGGAGGATATAAGGCAGAAACCTTATATAAAACATATAAACTAAGTTATAAACCAGTGAGTTAAATGATGTTTTCAGGCCCTGCTCTTATCGCATTGTGTGAAGTGATTTGAATGGGTTTGTTAAAAGAAAAATCATTATAGCTAACAGCAATAAATACAGGAATAGTACTGAGCTTATGTAGACTGATTAATGATTGTGATTCCTTTCGAAGCGATATTTGTTGATCTTGTACGATTTCTTTAATCGCCATAATACCGACGTGAGAAACCGTTGACTCATTAGGAATAGCATCTTGTTGGCATAAACTAAACCCAGTAGCAATTACACCTAATAATAAGTGCGATAAAGCCGTTTTAATTGTTAAACGTTTACTAAGTATTTGCCAGAAATTAGTCATGATCATAATGGCAATATGTTAGCATTATTTGCCAAAATGCAAAACTATTATTACTCAAGTTGCCAACGCAGTTATAAAGTTTTTTAAAAGGGAGGGGGTATCTATCTTGTCTATGATAAAGTGACAAGATAGATGAACTTAATAAACTATTTCACCATCAATTGCCCCATCATACCCAGTGTTTCATGTTCAATGATATGACAATGATACATGCGTAATCCGGGCATATTTTGTTGAATCTTTATCGTGATTGTTTCATGGGGTCGAAGATTCACTGTATCTTTTAATGCCACGTATGGAGGTGGTGTTTTTGTACCATTAAATTCATGTGAAACGACCATAAATTGTGCACCATGAATGTGAAAGTTATGATCCATATGAGAGTTATTATGAATAGTCCACTCTTCAACCTCATGAATTTTGCTTTCAAGATCGATACGATTCATATCATGGCGTTTACCGTTGATTAAAAATAACATTCCGCCACGCGGCTCTTTCATGTCCATCACTTCGGTATATTCCAATTTTTTGTGTGCGGTGGCTTGTCCGAGTTTTGGTAAGGTACGAAGTGTTGATGGCAAGGTGATTGAGTTTGACTGCGTTAAATCTAACTCTGCAAGTAACATATCTTGTTCAGGCGGTACATTGCCCATTTTGCCTCGATCGTAACCGATAGATTGTAAATAAACCGTACCCGTTTTTTTAGGAAGAATAACAATTTCTGCCCGTTCAGCAGGTGATAATAGTAATGGTTTATTTAGTGGTACAGGTTCAGACAATAATCCACCGTCAGTCCCCACTAAAAAAACATCACAATCAGGAATAGATAAGTTAAGGTATCTACCTGAACAAGCATTCCAGATTCTAACACGTGTTGCTGAATCAACCTTAATTTTAGGTCGATAACTCCCATTAATTAATACAAATTGACCTTCACGACCGTTCATCCAATCAACCATGGTGTTATCGGCTATTTCACCTTTCTCCGTTAATTTTAAATCTGAAAAGAACCAGTGTTGTTCAGGAAGAGAATTTAAAGGATCATCTTTACTTCGAACGATGAATGTTCCAGCTAAGCCTCGATAAACTTGTTCAGCTACTGTTTCATGTCCATGAGGATGATACCAAAATGTGCCTGCGTTTCCTTTAGGAACATCAAATTCATAAACACGGCTTTTTCCTGCTGGAATGGCATCTTGAGGGTTACCGTCTTGATTCGATGGAATAAGTAAACCATGCCAATGCACGGTCGTGGCTTGTGGTAAATCATTTTTTACTGTGATTTTAACATGTTCTCCCTCGTTAACTTCAATTTTTGGCCCGGGAATCATGCCGTTATAAGCCCAAAATTCAGTCGTTATATCAGGGGTTAAGGCAATTTTCACGGGTTTAAGATGTAAAGTTGCTTCAAATACTCCTGATTGATTACTCTCATTTTTTAAACTGATCAAACTAGGTAAAGGTTGGTTCTGTGTCAGTGATGAAGTAGGTAAAAGTTTTTGTGGTTTTTCATTGTGGTTCATATTCATATTCATGTTCATATTCATATGTTCGTGCATATTATCCCCCATTTTACAATCATCTGAATTGAGTTCGCAGGTCATACCAGACATAGTTGAATGATCCATTTTAGCAATGGTTTTGGTTGCAACTAATCCACCTACAGCAGCCGTAATATTCAGTAAAAAATGTCGACGTTTCATAATATTCCTATAATAAATTAACTGATTTAACAAAAACGCTGATATCGTGATGCAAAAGGGCATTACGACAGATAACGTATATTCATAACAGATAGTGATTAACAAATTCTATCTAACTGAGATAACTTATTAAGTAATTCGTGGTGGTCTTAATTCAGGAATAAATTCATTATTATTTGCAATGAACTTGAGTGATATAAAATCTGTAAATTTGGTTTGTTTGTAGAGGTTAATGGCATAATTTGAAACTACTGCCCCACATACAATACAATGATTTATTGAAGAACAAGTTAATTTTGACATTGACCCTTTGGAGTAATCAATATTTGAGTGGTCACTGAATGTCAACGAGTGTTGATCAGTTGAATGGCAAGTTGAGTCAAAATCAAATACTCGTTTAGATGATTGTAAAGCAGAATAACCACACAACAATAAAATTGTCGTTAATACAACAATTATGTTTATTCGTTTGTAGGTCATCTTAGCTGACATATTACAATCTCACGACTCATCTGATCATTGCTTAACCCTATTTTACTTCAAACATCATTATATAGCACGTTTTTTAAGCATAGCTATTTGTGTAACTACTCTATTGATTGCTAATTATTTGAATATTTTATCGATACTAAAAAAGATCTGCATATTTTTTAAATTTAAAAATGATTAATTAAATTAATATCCAAATTTATGTCATAACTATTGTAAATTATACCCCTAAATTTCCTTCTTTATGGTTTAAATTAAGCAAGATAATTATTTAGTCTTCTGGTATGATATCTCGTAACTTCAATTGACTAATAATTACAATATGAAAATTCTTTTTGGTGTACAAGGAACTGGAAATGGTCATATAAGCCGTTGTCGAACGTTAGCTAAATCACTAAAAAAAGTTGGTGCTGATGTCGATTATATTTTTAGTGGGCGTGATCCAAAAGATTATTTTGATATGGATGTTTTTGGTAATTATAAGACTTTTCGAGGGGTGACTTTTGCGACACTTAACGGAAAGATAAATTTTCGTAAAACAGTTCAACGTATCCGTGCTTTTCGATTAATTAAGGATGTGCGTGATTTAGACTTATCAACGTATGATTGTATTATTAGTGATTTTGAACCTGTTAGTGCTTGGGCCGCTTATCATCAGCATCGAGAATGTATAGGGATTAGTAATCAAGTCGTCTGTCAGTATCTTAAACCTAAAGAATATGGGTTGATTGCAAATGTGATCATGAAGTATTACGCTCCTGTAACTACACCAATTGGTTTACATTGGTTTCATTTCGGACATAAATTATTACCACCAATGATTGATTCATTTCAAGTAGCGCCGACAGAAAATGGTTGCATTGTTGTTTATTTGCCGTTTGAAAATATGGACGAAATCGTTGAGTTACTTAAGTTATTTCCTCAACACCAATTCATCTGTTTTCATCCGAACATAAAGCAAATAACACAATGCAATAATGTTACTTTGCATCCTTTGTGCCGTAATGGGTTTATGGATGCGGTAATTAGTTGTTCAGGAATTATTACTAACACTGGTTTTGCGTTGATATCTGAAGCCTTGACGTTGGGCAAAAAGATTTTAACTAAACCCGTTTCAGGGCAATTTGAACAAATTTATAATGCTCAATGTTTACAATCGCTTGATATGGCAACGGTAATGGAAAATTTAAGCAGTATTAAACTGAAATATTGGTTAGCTTTACCTTCACCGACACCAATAATTTACCCTAATGTTGCTGATGAAGTGGCTAATTGGATTGTTGATGGGCGTAAAGAATCACTTCTTTCATTAAGTCAACGATTATGGAGTAAAACGATATTTCCTGAAAATGTAAAACAGAGAATAAAATCATTAGGTTATGTGTAAAAGTACAAAAATGATAGTTAGTATTATCGTCGCGATGGCAAATAATCGTATTATTGGCATGAATAATCAAATGCCTTGGCATTTGCCAGCCGATTTAGCATGGTTCAAAAAGAATACCCTTAATAAACCTGTCATTATGGGAAGAAAAACTTTTGAATCTATAGGAAAACCTTTGCCTAATCGACATAATATCGTTATATCAAGGCAAGTAAAAGTAGAGTCTGAATCAGATCGAATTTCAAATCTCAGCTGGGTAACAACTATTGATGAAGCCATTTCTCTTGCCAAAAGGCTTAATTGCGATGAAGCGTTTATTATCGGTGGTGGTAATATTTATCAACAAGTTTTGCCATTTATTGACAAGCTTTATTTAACCCATATCGATGCGAATTTAAAAGGTGATACTTATTTTCCTTATTACGCACCAGAAACATGGCAACAAGTTTTTCAAGAACATCATCAAGCAGATGATAAGAATCCATACAATTATTACTTTGAAGTGTTAGAACGTAACTCAACTTTTTAACGGAATGATGTTTTATTTAGCAAGACTTAGGGTAGCCTAGCAAATCGCTTACCCTTGATGGCGTCTTGCTTCAATCACATCAGGTAGTTGTTTAATTTTATTCAGTATACGATTTAACGAGTCTTGATCAAAGATTTCCATGTCGACGTCAATATTAGCCAATTGTTGCTTCATATCACTTCGACTTATCAATCCAAGAACATTGACTTTTTCGTTAGCTAAAATTGTTGTGATATCCCGCAATAAGCCACTACGATCGTTAGCGATGATCTGTATCACCATTGTATAACTTGAGTTGGTTTCATTACTCCAAACCGCACTGGTAATACGTTCAGGGGCGTGATTTTTTAAATCTTGTAACTGTTCACAGTCAGCTCGATGAATGGAAATACCTCGCCCTTGAGTCACAAATCCGACAATTGGATCACCAGGAATAGGGCGACAGCAATTTGCAATGGTGCACATCAAATTACCGACACCTTCAATGATAATTTCACTTCCTTTTTTATTCCCGATTTTGTTGGTATTTTTGGTTTGTGAATTGGATTTTTGGACAATTTGTTTTAACGCTGCTTCGTCTTCTTCTTCAGCGGTTGGTTTATTAATTTGGGCATTGACAAAATTGACCAATTGATTAATTCTCACATCCCCGCTACCAATACCAGCAAGAACCTCATCAAAGGAATGGGCGTTATATTTATCAATTAGCATTTTTTCAACGCTTTTTAAGTTAATATTTAAAGGCTCAAGCTCGTTTTCTAAAATTTGTTGACCTGCAGCAATATTTTTATGTCGATCTTGTTTTTTAAACCACGCCTGAATTTTAGCTCTTGCCCGACTACTATTTACAAATCCGGTATTTGGATTCAACCAATCTCGGCTGGGATTGGGTTGTTTTTGGGTAATAATTTCAACTTGATCGCCCATTTTTAAGTTATAAGTAAATGGTACGATTCGTCCTCCCACTTTTGCACCAATACAACGGTGACCAACATCACTGTGAATGTGATAAGCAAAATCAAGCGGTGTTGAGCCTGTTGGAAGATCAACCACATCACCTTTTGGCGTAAAGACATAAACTCTATCATCAAAAATCTGACTACGTACGGCTTCTTGAATCTCACCGCTTTCTGACATCTCTTGTTGCCAAGTTAATAATTTACGTAACCAAGTAATTCGTTGATCATAGGCAGTCATTTTGTCAGTACTGCCTTCTTTATATTTCCAATGTGCCGCAATGCCTAATTCCGCATCATTATGCATTTTTTCGGTACGAATTTGGATTTCGATGATTTTATTTTGTGGTCCATAAACCACCGTATGAATAGATTGGTAACCATTGGGTTTGGGGTTTGCAACGTAATCATCAAATTCCTTAGCAATATGTTTATAATGACTATGCACAATACCTAATGCGTTATAACAATCTTCAATTCGATCACAAATAATTCTTACCGCTCGAATATCAAAAAGATCTTCAAACTCTAAGTGTTTTCGTTCCATTTTTCGCCAGATACTATAAATATGTTTCGGGCGTCCATATACTTCTGCACGAATATGATCTTTGTTCATTAATTCTTGCAAATGTTTGACAAAATTATTGATATAAGATTCACGATCAAGTCGCTTTTCATGTAGTTTTTTGGCGATAAAGCGATATTCATCAGAATATAAATAACGAAAACAAAAATCTTCAAGTTCCCATTTTAATTGACCAATACCTAAACGGTTGGCAAGCGGTGCATAAATGTTAAAACACTCTTTAGCTGCAAGCACTTGCTCTTCAATGGGCGCATGTAATAAATTGCGTAAATAGGTAATACGTTCTGCAATTTTTATTACCACACTTCTAAAATCATTGACCATCGCCAATAACATGCGACGTATGCTGTCAATTTGTTCTGAAGTGGCACTACCATTACGAATTGCTCTAAGTTGTCGAATTTCTTTCATTCGAATGATACTAGAAAGGATATGAGTCATTTCACGATCAAAATCTTCTGGTATATCTTCTCGACGAATAACCTTAGTATCAAGAAAAGGAAGTAATAAAGCTGCACACAGACTATTTATATCCATATTCAGGGTGGATAATATCTCAACCATTTCAACGGCATTTTGAAAACAAGCGACTTGTTCTGAAGCTCCCGCGCTACTTTCAAAACAAAAATCCCAAACATGTTTGAACGTCTGATAATTTTCAGCGTTAGTCAGTTGTAATTCCTGTTTTGCCCATTGTTCAACATCAAACTGAGCAAGAGAATAGTGCTCTTCACTGTGTTGATGTGCACCCCTAATTGATACCATAATTACAATCCTGATTTTGTTAACAACAACATTGATTCAATGTGCTTAGTTTGCGGAAACATATCTAAAATAGCAATTTGAGCGATTTTGTAACCAGCTTGAATAAATTGTTTGCTATCTCTAGCTAACGTCGCTGGATTACACGAAATATAAACAATTTTCGATGGTGCCATTTTGATAATTTCTGAGGTAGCATTAAGTGCTCCAGCTCTAGCAGGATCTAATAAAACTTTATCAAACGGTGATTGATTCCATGCTAAAAATTGTTGGTTATCCTCTAAATTGCTTGTTAAAAAAACAGTTTCTGCGCAAATTATATCACTATTTAATATAACGTTTAATTTTGCTTTTTCAACTAGTTCATTCACGCCTTCAATACCAATTAGCGAATGACATATTGTTGCCATTGGCAATGAAAAGTTTCCCATACCACAAAATAGATCCAACACTCTGTCTGTTGGCTTTAATGTTAGCCAGTCGAGTGCCTGTGTTACCATTTTTTGATTAATTTTATTATTAACCTGAATAAAATCCATCGGGCTAAAAGTCAGTTTTAACGTATTAATTAAATAATAATGTTCAGTTTTTCCTGTAATATGTGATAAATTTTGACCATATAAATAAAGAGAAATTTTTTCAGCTTCGGCAAAAGTTTTTAAAAGTTCTATGTCCTCGGCTAACATTGGTGTGGTATGCCTTAATACCATGATAATGCCACTATCAACAGAGATTAATTCAACATGACCGAGTGATTTTTTCGATTTAATTTTACGTAGCAGTATTTGTAGTGGCATTAATAATTGATCTAAATCTTCTTGAAGTACTGGGCAGTGATCAATATTAATAATTTGATTGGATTCAGCTTGACGAAAACCAAAGAATAATTCACCTTTAATCAAATTAATCGAAAGTCTAGCTCGTCGACGATAATGGTAGGGTTGATCGGCAATAATTTGAGGTGGTAATTCAGTAATATGAGTCAACGATTGCCCACATTCTTTTTGTAATAAATTGATAAGTGCATGGTATTTTGCATGTTGTTGTAAATGTGGTGAGATATGTTGTAATTCACAGCCGCCACATTTCTGATAATATTGACATAATGGTTTTACTCGTTGAGCACTTTGATTGTGATATTTAATAACTTTCGCTTTAGCATAATTTTTTTTATTTTCTGTCAACTGAATATCAACAGTTTCGTCAGGTAATGCCGATTTTACAAAAATGGTTTTACCTTTATGATTTGCTATCCCTTGTCCAAACGCATCTAATGCAGAGATAGTGACAGTCAATTTTTGGGTAGATTGTTTTTTGGGTGGAGCAGTATAAAAAATAGCCATAAAAATCTGAAATTAAGTTAATCGCTTTAACAATTCGGTTTTAACAAGTAATGGAACTAAATTAGAGATATTACCACCGTGATAAGCAACATCTTTAACAATGGTAGAAGAAATAAATCCCATCGCCATTGAAGGCATTAAAAATATTGTATCTAAATCAGGTTTCAGCGCCCGATTCATCTCAGCTAATTGTCTTTCATATTCAAAATCATGAGTAGTTCGCACACCTCGAACAATAACTGTCGCATTGTAAGTTTGCGCAAAATCAGCCATTAGATTATCAAAACCAATCACTTGAACATTAAGAAGGTGTTCAACCGAACTGGATGCTAAATTGACGCGTTCTTTAAGACTGAATAACGTTTTTTTATTTGGGTTTTCAGCAATTGCAACAATTAATCGAGGAAATAAAAGTGATGCTCGAGTGATAAGATCAATATGCCCATTTGTAATAGGATCAAAAGTTCCCGGAAAAATTGCAGTTAAACTTTTTGTTTTCATTTATCATATCTTCCATTAGCAATGATACTCATATCATACAGAATTCTTAAAAAAATTGTTAGGCTATCGTGAGAAAAACCTGATTTTGATTAATTATTATAGGAAAATGATAATACTTCAAGAATTCAATTGGTTAACCTTTTGAAACAGTGATTTGAATGCTGCTCAATTGTTTTAATGCATTGTTTTTGAACGAATATGTCTTTTATTAAACGTTTGATTAAGATATCTCATCATTAATTCTGTGATTTTAGTTTACCACAAATTGATATGTTGTTTGATGTTGATACGTTTCATCGGATTTCAACCAGCAATTAGGTTGGGGCCAGTTATTGTGATGAGGGCTATCTGGTAGAAATTGTGCTTCTAGTGCGATACCTGCAAAATTGTTATATTCCCCATTATGACGGTTTGGCGTATGTTGCAGATAATTACCGGTATAAACCTGTAATGCAGGTTTGGTCGTCATGACACGCATGGTTACTTTATTATCGGATGAGGTTAATTGTGCAGCAATCGGCTGGGTTTTATCCAATAAATAGGCATGATCATAACCGCCTGTTTTTTGTCGTTCTGGACTATCAAGTAATCGTTCGGATAATCGTTTTGCTTGGCGTAAATCCATATCAAATTTAGTGACGCTAACTAAATTTTCATAGGGGATACCATATTTGTCAACGGGTAAAAATTGACTGGCATTGACTTGTAATGTGTGATTTAGAATATCTTTACTCTTCTCACCATCCAAATTGAAATAAGCATGATTAGTTAAATTAACAATAGTGGTTTGAGATGTCGAAGCTTTGAAAGAGATGATAACCTGATTATTCTCTGTCAATTCATAAGTGACTTCAACTGTTAACTCGCCAGGATAACCTTGATCACCATCACAAGAAACTAAGCTAAATGTCACGTGTTGATTAGATTGAGAGTGAACTTGCCAAACTCGTTTATCAAATCCATCTGCTCCGCCATGTAATTGATTTTTTCCCTCATTAGCGATAAGTTTATAATGTTTACCTTCAATATCAATGGATGCATTGGCAATTCGGTTGGCATAACGACCAACAGTTGCCCCTAGAAAAGCATGTTGTTGTTGATATTGTTCTAGCGAATAACAACCCAGTAATACTTCACGATTGACTTTCTCAACAGGTACTAAGCAAGAGAGCCATGTCGCTCCCCAGTTAGACAATTTAATCTGCATCCCTTGTTTATTAGAAAGTGTGATCAGTTTTAAAGACATATTGCATGCGCTCCTTTACTTGGTTGGCAGATATATATATCTGCTTTAATACCAAATTTATTCTGATAATTATTGTTAACAACGTTTTTTACTGCATCAATCTTGTCTTTATTTACCAATGCAACAATACAGCCACCAAAGCCACCGCCTGTCATACGTACACCACCTTGATCACCGATGACATTGCTAATGATTTCAACCAGATAATCAATTGCTGGTACAGTAATTTCAAAGTCATCTCGCATTGAATTGTGACTTTGCGCCATTAATGTTGATAATAATTTATAATCATGAATTGCAAGTGCATGAGATGCTAGCAAAGTCCGCTCATTTTCGGAAATAACATGATGCGCACGTCTAAAAACAATAGGATCAAGCGTTGGTTTAATTTTTAATAAATCTGATAATGTGGCGTCTCGCAATGCTTTTACGCCAAGTGCTGTTGCTGCTGCTTCACATTGCCTACGACGAGTATTATATTCGCTATCGACTAATCCGCGTTTAATGTTCGAGTTAATAATAACAACAGCCAAATCATCCGGTATTGAAACTGGATGAACAGAGAGCGTACGGCAGTCAATAAGTAAAGCATGATGTTCCTGTCCAAGTGCCGAGATTAATTGATCCATAATTCCACAATTGCAACCAACAAACTGATTTTCAGCTTCCTGACCGATTAATGCTAATTTAGTGCCATCTAAAGGTAAATTATTTAGAACTTGAAACATCTTTCCGATAGCCACCTCAAGCGAAGCCGATGAACTCAATCCTGCACCTTGGGGGACATTACCGCTAATTGCTAAATCAACACCATAAAGCGTATTTGTATAGTTTTGTAAATATTTAACCACACCTCGAACATAATTAGCCCATTGGTATTGAGGATGCTTTTCAATGGGGGAATCTAACCAAAATTCATCTTGTTGATTATCATAGTCAACGGCAATTACACGTATTAATTTATCGGTACGTTTATGACCGCTTATTACTGTGCCATAATTAATTGCACAAGGTAATACAAACCCATCGTTATAATCGGTATGTTCACCAATCAAATTAACCCGGCCAGGAGCTTGTACTGTGGTGTCGGATTGATAACCAAATTGAGTTGCAAATGCTTGTTTAGTTTTATCGATTAATGCTTTCATCTATTTATCCTTTCTTTCTTTATAATGGATATCACTCACATTACGCAGTCTTTCAGCTGCCTGTTCAGGTGTTAAATCCCGCTGCACTTCAGCTAACATCTCGTAACCGACCATAAATTTTTTGACTGTCGCTGAACGGAGTAAAGGTGGGTAGAAATGTGCATGTACTTGCCAGTATTCAGTTTTATCTTTCACAAATGGCGCGCCATGCCATCCCATAGAATAAGGGAAAGAACAATTGAACAAATTATCATAACGACTTGTTAATTTTTTCAGCGCAACCGCTAAATCAATTTGTTGGTTTTCGGTTAATAAAGTTAATTGTGCAATATGCGTTTTGGGTAATAATAACGTTTCAAAAGGCCATATTGCCCAGAAAGGCACGACAGCAAGCCAATGTTCAGTTTCAACGACTATTCGCTCACGATAGATCAATTCTTTTTCAACATAATCAACTAATAAATTTCGGTGATAAGTTTCAAAATAATGACGCATATTCTCGTCTTCACGTTTAATTTCGTTCGGTATAAAGCTATTTGCCCAAATCTGTCCGTGCGGATGAGGATTGGAGCATCCCATTGCTGCTCCTTTATTCTCGAATATTTGTACCCAAGGATAATTTTGACTTAATTCTTTTTGCTGTGATATCCATGTTTTAATCACGCCCTCAATTGCCGTTAAGTCTAACTCCGGCAGGGTTTTGCCATGATCGGGAGAAAAACAGATTACTCGACTGGTTCCTTTGGCGCTTTGCATTTGAAAAAGCGGATCATCAGTTGGCAGCAAATCAGGGGTATTATCCATTAATGCGGCAAAATCATTGGTAAAGACAAAAGTGCCTGTATAGTCGGGATTTTTATCACCCGTGACCCGTTTATTGCTGGGGCACAAAAAACAGTTGGGATCGTAACTGGGTTTTTGTTCTTGATTTAGTGCTTCTTGTTGACCTTGCCAAGGTCGCTTAGCTCTATGCGGTGAAACTAAAACCCATTGATCGGTTAATGGGTTATACCGACGGTGAGGATGATCAATAGGATTAAACGTCTCCATTTTTGCCTCTTTATAATTCTGCTTGAATTAATGTTTACTTGTTTTTCATTCAGGATAACCTTGTGGGTTATTCAATTGCCAGTGCCAAGAATCTTTTACCATATCGTCAAGTGTTAATTTAGTTTTCCAGCCAAGCATTTGCTCTGCTTTTTTCGCATCAGCCCAAAATGCGGGTAAATCGCCTGCACGTCTTGGAGCAAAATGCCAGTTAAGTGGTTTGCCAGATGCTTTTTCAAAAGCATTGATGACTTGTAAAACACTATAACCCACTCCAGAACCTAAATTATAGATATGAACGCCAGTGTTATTTCGATCTGCTTTTAATGCGGCAATATGCCCATCCGCTAAATCAACGACATGAATAAAATCCCGTACACATGTACCATCTTCTGTGGGGTAATCACTTCCGTAAACTGCTAATGATTCCCGTTTACCTACTGCGACTTGAGTAATATAAGGCATAAGATTATTAGGGATACCGAGTGGATCTTCTCCCATTAAACCACTTGGATGAGCGCCAACAGGATTGAAGTAACGTAGTAAAGTTAATGACCAATCGGGTTCGGCTATGCCTAAATCCATGATGCACTGTTCAACCATTAATTTACTTTTACCATAAGGGCTAGTTGGTAATCCTTGTGGCAGGGTTTCAACATAAGGTACAGGTGCTAATTCTCCATAAACAGTTGCTGATGAACTAAAAACTAATTGTTTGACGCCTGCATTTCGCATGGCTTTCATTAAAACAATACTGCCATAAACATTATTTTCATAATATTCAAGGGGTTTATATACCGATTCACCGACGGCTTTTAAACCAGCAAAATGGATTACGGCTTGAATGTCTTGTTCTTCAAAAATTCTAGCTAATAAATTAGCATCACAGACATCACCTTGATAAAATTTAATAGATTGTCCTGTTATTTGTTCTATTCTATCTATTACCGATGCTTTACTATTAAATAAATTATCAATGATAATAGGCGTGTAACCCGCTTTAATTAATTGAACACACGTATGGCTTCCTATATATCCACAACCGCCTGTTACTAATATCTTCATATTGAAACCTCAATTCATCTTAAACGTTATAGTCAGTTATTGTTGTATTTCTGACGGCTGCTTGTTTTTGTGAATAAACAGATCCCAAGGTCCCCGTCCAGATAATGTAAAAGAGGAGATTAGCGTAAAGCTAAATGCAATTAATCCAAGAACTAAATATGCTCCTTCAAATCCAATTTTAACATACATTTGCCCTGCAAAGGTGGACATAAACATAATAGCAAGTTGTTTTGCAAAGCAAAATGCAATTAAATAGACTGTAGCCGATAATCGAATAGGAAAGTGTTTAGTGATATATTTGAATGCGCCGACAAGTAATAGTGGTGCTTCAAACATATGTAAGGTTTTCAGAATAATAACTTCAACGGCTGTACTTGCAAAGGCTGAGCCAGTTATACGGATTGACATAATAGCTCCGGCAACTAACAATGTATTTTTACTCCCTATTTTTTTCACAATCCATGGTGCAATGAACATTACAGTAGCATTTAAAAATTCACCCAGTGTGGTGACATAACCAAAGGCCTCGCGACCGATTTGTTCACTTGAAAAAAACGACGTAAAAAAGTTAGCAAATTGCTGATCAAAAACATCATAAGTACAGGCAACACCGATAATATAAAGCATAAAAAACCATATTTTTGGCATTTTTAACAAATCGACAGCCAGTTTTAAATTAAATGAATCACTTTTATTTAATCCCATTTGTTCAACGATATCGGTTGTAGTGGTTTTTGCCGGATCAGCTAATTTCACTAAAATAAGTAGAATTAATGCAAAACCGGAACATAACCAATAAACTGCGTTGACATTTTTCGAAATCATAATTCCAACAAATGATGCACAAATTGCCCAACCAAAACAGCCAAACATGCGGCAACGCCCAAATTCAAAACCACTGCGCCGACTTATTTTTTCAACCAGCGCTTCAATAGCAGGCGCACCTCCACTAAAGACCATTCCAAGATATAATCCTCCCACTATTGCGCCGACAGTGACATTAAATTGTAGAAGGGGCCCTAACACAAAAATAAAAAATGGACCAAACAGCACTAACAATAAAGTAATGAGCCAAAGGAGATGTTTTTTGAGTCCTAATTTATCTGATATCAATCCAAATAAAGGCTGAAAGAATAATGCAAAAAAAGAAATAAAAGAAAAAACATAACCTGTTTTTGCTTCATCAAGTCCGTTCATTTTCAACCAAACGGGAAAAAAAGGGCAATAGGCGCCCATAATAAAAAAGTAGAGAAAGAAATAAAAACTGAAAATCCAATAATTCTTATTATGCATTGTAGCCTTAATATTTTGATTCATAATTTACTTCCTTTAATAAAATTTGAATGAATACGCATTCATCAAGAAACCGATTACAATTGATTAAAAAATAAAATTGCTCAGTTCTATATTGAATATTATCACCATAAAATGATGAAAAAAGTGATCTAGATAACACTTTATGAAATCGGTTACATTTGTAAGTGAAACCGTTTTCATCCATTCTATCAACTCATTGAAGATTAAGGTGGGGATGACTTTTAGGTTAGACAATGTAAAAGGGGGGTAACAATAACGAGTTGTTAAATGTTAAAATCATCTCACGCCATGTATGATAAATACTGACGTGAGTAATGAATTGATTAAATCATCCTTTAAATATGTTTAAACGCTGCTGAAAATCATGCCAGTGATAAAAACCATCTTGATTTTGCATGGCATTTTTAAGCTGCAACGTAAAATGTTGTGGTGGGTTATTCATACTGATTTGAGCACCGCTAAATAGTTGTTCAAAGCTTTGATAAACATATTCGGCTTTGAAGTAGTGTGTTCCAGACTCTAAATGACGAAAACGTTGTAAAATGACTTTACCACCGATTGGCGTTGTTTCGTATTGATTCGGTAACTGATAATGTTCAAAATCTAATGCGCCGAATAATGAAGCAATTGTACTATCATGTCCCACAAGTAAATGAATTTTTCGATCATCATGAAGCATAAGATTGTTTATCATATTAATCAATTCTGCAGCGGAATGTTTGGCAAGCGTTTTAGTTCGACAGACTAAGTTTAGATATTGATTACGTATCTGAATAAGTTGTTGCCATTGCGCTAGGCTATTGATTCTTCCCCACGCAATCTGTTCCTTAGGAAAGCCCGAATAATATTGTAATAAAAATGCATCCACTGCACTAATGCCAATCGCTAATGCACCTAAAAGAGCCGGTTCTTCATGCTTTTTTAAATAAACTTCAACAGGAATATCGGCTAAATCACATTGATATTGTGCATAAAATTTGGAATGTTTATAGTCTAAAATATCGGCTAAAATTTCATAAGCAGGTGCTAAATTTTTATAGATTGATTCTGCTGTAACAGTTTCATCAATCTCCTTAATAACCGCTTGCTTAAATTCGTCAGAGTCGATGCGTAAACTCGGGTCAAACATGGAGTCCATTTTTTCAATAGGATATTTATGCTTTATGGCAATATCGTATCCAGCAAAAGCACCGGCTGTCAAAAATTGAGCTGTAGCAACCGTTCTTTGTAGACTATTTGCATATACAAACACATCAGAATCATCTGCACTGTATTTTATATTTTGATTCTCAAGCCATGTCGCTAAGTATCGTCCAAAATAAACTTCTAGCGCACCGCCTCGGGTAGTTAAATAACCATAAGGGTGATCCCATTCAGGCCATTTAAATGGCGTAGCTTGTTCTAAAAATTCAAGTGTATTTTGTAATGGTGTACGGATTCCATGTCGGCTTAATATGACGACTTTATCCAATTGGTAGCGATTGTTCATTATTGTTTCACCCAGCCTTGTTGATGTAAATAGTTGAGAATAAATTCTCGTTGTCCTTTGTAGATCGTTTCAGCTATTTTGTTACTCCATCCGCCTTCTTTTTGATTAGAACTACGAGTTTGATAATAATCCTCTATTTGCTCATCATACTGTGCCAATAATGTCTGATTGATTGGTTGATATTGATTTTCGAAAAAGATTAATTCACTCGGTAATCTAGGTTTCATTTCGGGTTCTTGATCTGGATACCCAATACAGAGACCAAAAAGGGGGATAACATATTTTGGCAAGGCTAGTAATTGGGTCACTTCAGATATATTATTACGTAAACCACCAATATAGACTGTACCTAATCCTAACGATTGCGCAGCAATAACCGTATTTTGCGCCATCAAGGCGGTATCAATACAACCGACTAAAAGTTGTTCGGCTCGTTCAAGAGGAATCGTTGCATCAATTTGAAAATGTCGATTAAAATCGGCACAAAACACCCAAAATTCGGGAGCTTGATAAATATAATTTTGATCACCTGAATAGTGAGCTAATTTTTTTCGCTTATCACTGTCTGTGATACGAATAATGGTTGAACATTGAAGAAAGTTAGAACTCGGAGCCGATTGTGCTGCTTGAATCATCGATGCTATTTGCTTTTGCGTCAATGGGGTGGGTTTATAAGCACGAATTGAACGACGATGATAAATGAAATCAAGAGTTTGATTTTCCATAACGGCTCCTTAATAACGTTATTGTTTTTGAAACTGTAAATCCCAAACACCATGACCAAGATTTTGACCTCTTTTTTCAAACTTGGTAATAGGTCGGTCTGCTGGTCTTGGAATATAATCTCCTGTTGATGATAAATTTTTATAACCTGTCGCTTGATTCAACACTTCAAGCATATGTTCGGCATAATGTTGCCAATCTGTTGCCAGATGTAAAATACCATTAACTTTTAATTTACGTCTGATAAGTTCGACAAAAGCAGGCTGAATAATTCGACGCTTGTTGTGCCTTGCTTTATGCCAAGGGTCAGGGAAAAATATTTGTACCTTATCTAACGAATTATCTGCAATCATATTTTCTAAAACTTCGACTGCATCATGGCACATCACATTTAAGTTTGATAATTGATTTTCTTCAATTGCCATCAAACAAGCTCCGACCCCCGGTTTATGTACTTCAATACCTAAAAAAGATTTCTCGGGGGCATTTTTTGCCATTTCGATGAGCGATGCCCCCATTCCAAATCCAATTTCTAAAACGACGTGTTGATTAGGTTTAAAGTGAATAGGGGAACTAGCATTATATTCGACCCCAAATACGGGCCACAAATTTTGTAAAGCTTGTTCTTGACCTTTGGTCAAGCGACCTTGTCGTAGCACAAAACTGCGTATTGTTCGTTTCGGTTTTTGTTCTTCAATATCTGTATGTAATTGTTCTGCCATTAGATTATCTACTTGTGTTATAAAATTGATTCAAGCTAATTGAAAGCTACTATAAAATAGCGATGATGAATTAGTTTACTCGATTTTAAGTTGACGTCAAAAAACATATTTTAACAAAATTACTCCTACACTTTTTTGCTAGGCAGGTTAAATTATTTTGATAATTTTTTATAATGTAGTTGAGCATGATCACTAAATGATTATATAATTGTCACTCCGAATTAACCGATTACGAATGCGTAATCATGTTTACATGCTTGAGGATTTCTCGTGCCTGATATGAAGCTTTTTGCTGGTAATGCCACTCCTGAGCTAGCAAAGCGTATAGCTAATCGTCTTTATACTTCTCTTGGTGATATTGTCGTTGGTCGTTTTAGCGATGGAGAAGTAAATGTTCAAATCAATGAAAATGTCCGTGGTGAGGATGTTTTTATCATTCAATCAACTTGTGCACCAACCAATGATAATTTAATGGAATTGCTCGTTATGATTGATGCAATGCGTCGAGCATCTGCAGGTCGTATTACAGCAGTTATTCCTTATTTCGGTTATGCAAGACAAGATCGTCGAGTGCGTTCTGCACGGGTTCCGATCACAGCTAAAGTGGTTGCTGACTTTTTATCAACTGTTGGTGTTGATAGGGTATTAACGGTTGATCTTCATGCTGAACAGATCCAAGGCTTTTTTGATGTGCCAGTGGATAATGTATTTGGTAGCCCCGTGATTTTAGAAGATATGCTACAACGTGATTTTGAACGCCCAATTGTTGTCTCTCCAGATATTGGCGGGGTGGTGCGTGCTCGTGCCATAGCAAAACTATTGAATGATACCGATATGGCTATTATCGATAAACGTCGTCAACGTGCTAATGAAGCTGAAGTGATGAATATTATTGGTGATGTTGCCGATAGAGATTGTATTTTAGTTGATGATATGATTGATACAGCTGGAACACTTTGCAAAGCGGCTGATGCATTAAAAGCACGTGGTGCTAAAAGAGTATTTGCCTACGCAACGCATCCGATTTTTTCGGGTAAAGCAGTCACTAATATCAAAAACTCAGCCATTGATGAAATAGTTGTTTGTGATACTATTCCATTAACAGCTGAAGTTAAAGCATTGCAAAATGTACGTCAATTAACATTATCAGGAATGTTAGCGGAAGCAATTCGTCGCATAAGCAACGAAGAATCGATTTCTGCAATGTTCCATCAATAATTGATTTTTAATGATAAAAATGCCCCGTTTTTGGGGCTTTTTCAATTTAACATCTTCAAATAATAACACTAAATAATTAAAACATCATGACAACCATAAAACTTATCGTAGGACTTGCTAATCCTGGAAACGAATATGCCCAAACTCGACATAATGCAGGGGCATGGTATGTTGATTTGCTTGCACAACGTTATCAACAACCTTTAAAAAACGATCCCAAATTTTTTGGTTATAGTTCACGTATAAACATCGCAGGAAATGATATACGTTTATTAGTACCTACTACGTTTATGAATTTAAGTGGCAAAGCTGTTCAAGCGATGGCTTCATTTTATCAGATAAAACCAGAAGAAATCTTAGTTGCGCATGATGAGCTTGATTTAAATCCGGGGATTGCGAAGTTAAAATTTGGTGGGAGTCATGGCGGTCACAATGGTTTAAAAGATATTGCTAGCAAATTAGGTAATAATCCGAATTTCTATCGATTAAGAATCGGTATCGGGCATCCGGGTGATAAAAATAAAGTGGTCGGTTTTGTATTAAATAAGCCTTCTAAACCAGAACAGGAATTAATAGATAAAGCAATTGATGAATCTGCACGCTGCACAGATATTTTATTATCCCAAAGTCTAGAAGCAGCAATGAATCGACTACACGCTTTCAAAGCTTAATAAATTTAATTGAAACTAATTTATATCAAAGTTATCGATTAAAAAATCCACCTGAAGATCAGGTGGATAACAAATCACGTATCAATCTTGAATTAAGAAAATAAATGAGTGATATTACCGCCTTTTTCAGCAATTCGTTTAAATACTTCTTTGATTAACCAAGTATTCATTGCTGCGGTATCATCAGTACTGCCTGTATAATTAAGCTCTTTTGCCAATTTTTTACGAGCATCTAGACTATTATCTATTCCTAATAATTTTAGCAGATCAACAATCGATGTTTTCCAGTTAAGTTTCTCAGGAAATTTACTCGCTAAATTATTAAGAATTGACATAACATCCACGTCAGAGATTGGCGTTTGGTTGTCTGAATGTTGTTGATTTTGATTTTGGTCTTGATTCTGATTATTTGATGCTGTTGCATCTTTATCATGACCTGTAATGCTGTTGACTTGATTTTTAACAGCGTCAGCGACATTACCGACAGCTGCTTGAGCACTTGGAAAGATTTTAGAAAAAATATTATTTAAGATACCCAAATTACACCCCCCTATGTTTAAACTGCTTTTGAAAAAACTGCTTAACTATTCAGATGTACAAAATATCGCCTTTAGTATAACGTTTTAGTAACAATAGTGTCAAAGAAGTTCTGGATTAATAGCATTTTTTGTTGTTGATTCAGAAGTAAATAAAATAAATGCATCGAAAAATTTATATATAGAAAAACAGAAATTGAATTATAAATTAAGACAATTATTTTTTAAAACTTAAGCAGTTTACGAATCACTAATTATTTATAATAACGATATTAATCCAAGATTATTCAATTTATTGTCCAATAATAGTAAAAGGTATTGGAAACTAATTGATTTAAAACATTACGTTATTTGCAGGATGATAATTTATTGGAGTCAGTTTTCTCGAAACAGAAAATTGTGTATGATAAAACAACTGATGTCATTGTCGCTTTCTTAAATGAAAAATTCTTTTTCGCAAACAATATAGATTATCTTGCAAAATTTTAGCTTTATTAACTTTTCAATGCGAAATTCTTTGTTGTTTCACAAAAATTGTGGCGATAACAAATTGGTTTGAACGTTATTAAAATGAAGTACAATCTAAATTGGATAATCCGACTCCAGCCACGAGCTTGATCATGTGTCAAAAGATACTTATAAGTATGATGAAAATGATTTATTTGACACCGTAAAAAATGCTTCGGGGATAGATGCCAATCAATTGTTATAATATTTGGGTTTAATGATAGCTGTTCTGAATATATATAATTATTTTACTACAAGGTAGAACAGTACAATTTAATAAATAAGTTAATTGATTTATTATTTAGTCTTCTTAATTTTTTAACTAAGATTTAATTTAAAAGAGAGGTCAATCATGAAATTAATTGTCGATAATATGAGTTGCCAGCACTGTGTTAATGCCATTACCAAAGCGATTAATGATATTGATCCAAAAGCGAAAGTAACCATAGATTTAGCCATACATGAAGTTGATATTGAGGGTGGAACCATATCCCAAGAAGCCGCTATAGCTGCTATTAATGAAGCAGGGTATGAATTTGTGGGAATTTCGTATTAATTGTTAAAAGTTTTACTTGGTATTTTTTTCGGGCGATTGAGGTAAACTTGATTTTATTGAGGTTTAATCTGCGTCCGATTCAAAGTAACATATTGACTTATTTTAATATTATTCATATAAGATACAATTATTATTTAACTAATATTGATAACGATTCAAAGCAGGTTTGATATTGATTAGATAGTTAAATATTGAATAAAATACAACCCTAAAATCATCTGAATCTACTTCATTTTCCTCCAATATTATCGTTTTCATCTAAAACAAGATTATTTGATGATCTATCTCGGATCAATATTTGCCAAATAAATGTAGACAAACTAATCTTCTTTACAGTAATATGCTAAAGTGTAAATTTATAGTAATAAGTGTTAATATTATTTAAGTTTTGTGTTTCGGTATTGTTTTTTTAGATTGGTGTCTTGAAAATTTTTGCGTTTGTATCTTTTATTAATATAGCTTTAACTAATTGATTATCAAAGACCTATTTGCTTGTGGGATTAAAGCAAAATACTTCAAAAGCCTTATACCATATACCCTCAAATAATCATTTATTACCATTCAATGTTAACTGATTTATCTATTTACTCATTAGGTTTGTTTAGTCAGTACGTTATTTTTTATGCAAAAATAAACAAAGATTACAACAAAACCATGAATAAATTGAACTGTTTTAATTAAACCAAACCAAAATGGATAAATACAGCAAGATTAAAAGTATTTTGTAAGGAATATAGAACATGAACAAGTATTTATATCGGGTTATCTTTAATAAAAAACGTGGCATACAGATGGTGGTGGCTGACATAGCAAAAACCCCTACCGGTCACGAAAAATCAACATCAGGTTTAGGTCAGACTTTATCTAAATCCGTGTTGGCAACATTAAAACCGGTTACCTTGTTGATGTCGATATCATTCGGGTTTGTCACCCTCTCTTTACCGGCTCATGGCAGTCAAATTATTGCCGACCCGCAGGCAAAGAAAACGCAGCAGGCGCAAGTTATTCAGGCGGCGAATGGGGTCACGCAGGTTAATATTCAGACGCCAAACAAAAAAGGGCTTTCTCATAATAAATACAAGCAGTTTGATGTTTCACAGCGTGGGGTGATTTTAAATAACAGCGGCAAAATCACTCAAACTCAGATTGGCGGTTATGTACAAGGTAATGAGTACTTAAAAACAGGCTCAGCAAAAATCATCTTAAACGAAGTCAACTCCCGTAACCCGAGCCAGTTAAATGGTGTCATTGAGGTTGCCGGTCAAAAAGCGCAGGTCATCATCGCCAATCCGTCCGGGATTAGCTGTCACGGATGTGGTTTTATTAACGCAGACCGAAGCACACTCACCACAGGTAAACCGATAATAGACAACGGAGAGTTAACCGGTTATCAGGTTGAGCAGGGGCATATTTCGGTAGCCGGTAAAGGGCTCGACAGCACCGGACAAAGTTACACGGATTTAATTGCGCGTTCAGTGTCAATAAATTCGGCGGTATGGGCCAATGATTTAAATGTGGTGACCGGTCGTAATAAAGTCAGCCGCAATGCACAGACTATCACGCCGTTAGCGGAGGATAACAGTCCAAAACCGGAAGTGGCACTGGATGTGTCAGCACTGGGCGGGATGTATGCCGGTAAAATCCAGATGGTAGGCACCGAGAAAGGGGTTGGGGTCTATAATGAAGGTGAACTGGGCGCACGTACAGGTAGTATCAAGCTCAGCGCTGATGGCAAGATAGTTAATAAAGGTATCATTCAGGCAAATGAACATCTTGTATTCAATAGCCGTAAAGGTATTAACAATCAAAAACAGCTCTATGCTAAAAAAAATATTGATTTAAAAACGCAAGAATCGATTACTAATACTCAAACCATCGTGGCACATAAAAATGTCACATTAACGGCAGACAAGATTGAAAACACTGCAACCGGTACTTTCGTTGCGGGTGTTGATAGTAGTGGAAAACTCAATAATCCGGGCGTATTAAGCTTAAATGCTAATCAGGTCGTATCTAAAGGGAAAAGTTTAGCCGGTCATCAAATCAATATTCAGGCTGGAGACATAGTAAATTTAGATGACAGTCAGCACATTGCAGAAACAGTAAATGTTACAGCTAAGGCGCTCAGCGTTGAGCACGGTATGATTAATGCCGGTCAAAACATCGTTATTAATGTTCAAGACAATATCGTGGCTCGCGAAAGCCAACTCGTTGCTGATAACAATATCAGCATGACAGCCGGAAACATGATTAATCATGAAAGGGCAACAATTGTAGCAAAAGGTGATATTCACGCTCAGGCAAAGCAAATTTCATTAAAACACGCTTCGATTGTATCTGAGAAAGACAGTACTTTTAAGGCAAAGGACAGTATCTTCACGAATGAAGCAAACATTAGCAGTAAAGGTAATCAATCATTTAATGCTTATGAGATTGACAATCATGGTGCGACTTTTTTATCTGAGCAAAATATTGTCATGACCGCGGACAATCAAATCATTAACCATGGAGCGCATTTTACCAGTAACAACCTGATTTCGTTATCTGGTGACCAGATAGATAATCAGCTGGCACATTTTAAAAGTTTAGGTTTAACCGCCATTGATGCTAAAACGGTTAATAATCAGCAATCATCATGGGATGTTAAGCAGCTGGCGTTAAAAGCAACGACACTATTGAATCAACAGGCCAATATGTTAATTCGCCAACAAGCCACTTTTGACGTGGATGACTTTGATAATCGAGCCGCAAAAATTTTAGCGCATGACTTATCTGTTCAGGCAGATAAGCTAAGTGGTGACGGTCAGTTATTGGCGGAGCATGATATAAGATTAAAATTGACTAAAGCTTTTTATAACCAAAATGAAATTATTGCAAACCATGATATCAGTATTGACGCAAACAATACGCTGATTAATGATGGTGTTATTACATCGGGCAACAGTCTTACTTTAACCGGTCAGTCACTGACTAATCATCAAACCGGTGAAATTAGCGGTAATCAGCTTAATTTCAAACATGAAACGCTGACTAACGTAGGTTTAATTGATGGCGAAACATCAAACATTACCGCCACGACGCTGAATAATACCGGTAGCGGGCGTATCTATAGCGACAATTTACAGATTTATGCTCAAACACTGAACAACAGAGCGGATGATAAACAGGCACCGGTAATAGCTGCTCGTCATGATTTTAAAATTAAGGCCGAGACATTAAACAATTATAGCCATGCGTTGTTATTAAGTTTAGGTAAATTAGCTATTGAGGCTGATGTAATTAATAATCATTCTGCACGCATTGAATCCGGTGACGATATGAAAATCAATGCCGGTGAACTTAATAATATTAATGATGATTTTGAAACAGAGCTGGTAAAAGTCAGCGAAGAAAAAAAGCGGGAATATTCTTTTAGAAATAGCAGTCGTCGATACAGTGGTAATGAATATCGAATCCAAAAAGGACATGGCGACAAAAACTACCCTACACTTATTGTGTATAATCCGGATGGCACTGTTCAATCCAGTTATAAATATATTGAATATAAGTACAAACAAACACATTACCAAACTAAAATTATACGAACTGACCCGGCTGAAATTGTCTCAGGTAAAAATTTAGCCATTGATGCTAATCATGTCACCAATATCAACAGTAAGATTTTAGCCGGTGCAACTTTACAATTAACCGCCGGATTACTGGATAATATCGCAGAGAAGGGTATTGACAGATATAATGATAAAGGGTGGCAAATTCGGCATGACCGCGAATGGCACGGAGGATTTGACCGAGATTATGAAGCAGTGGCATTTCCTTCTCGCTATCGAAAAACGATTGAAAAGACACTGGATTTGGATGTAGGGAAAATAGATGACCATCAGGTTATTAACAAGAATACGATTGATGCACGTGAAAAAAATGAAACAGGCATAAAGGTTGATAAGAATGATCAACAACAGATACAAGTTGATTCAGTTAGTACTATAGAGCCTAATGTTAATTTGCCAAATAACAGCTTACATACCGTTAATAAAAATCCACAAAGTAATTATTTAATTGAAACTGACCCACGCTTTACGAACCGTAAAAAATGGTTAAGCTCCGACTATATCACCAGTCGCATCCAATCTGACCCGAATGTCATGCAAAAGCGGTTGGGGGATGGATATTATGAACAACAGCTAATACAACAACAACTAATCGCATTAACAGGGCAGCGGTATCTCAAAGGTTATACAAGTGACATCGAGCAATACAAAGCGTTGATGGATGCGGGGATAATGTATGCTGAGCAATATCAACTTCAACTGGGTGTGGCACTTTCAGCTGAGCAGATGGCAAATTTGACCAGTGATATGGTTTGGTTGGTAAGTAAAACGGTTATCGTTGATGGTAAAGCAGAGCAAGTTCTTGTGCCTCAGGTATATATTGTTAATCGCCCGATGCTTACGACAGACGGAAGTGTATTAGCGGGAAGAGATGTACAAATCAACAGCGATGGTGATATCTATTCAAACGGAAATATTCTTGCTGCGAATAAACTGAATGTACTGGCTGAAAATATAGAGCAGGAAGGGATTTGGAAAGGTGAGAGCATAACGGTTAATGCAAATGACAGTTTGAAAAGCAGTGGCACATTTTATGCGGATAAAGATATTATTTTATCTGCGGTAAATGATATTTCATTAAATACAACAACCCGAACCACAAAGGTTGTGTATGGTGGTAACTATAATATTGAGACGGTGATTGATAAAGTCGCATCTCTACAAAGTAAAGCCGGTGATATTAAGCTACAAGCGGGTCATGATGTTGAAATGAAGGGGGCGATGGTTATTGCCGGCGGTGAAACAAGCCAAACTGAAATAAAAGCAGGTCATGATATTCATCTGGACAAAGTGGAGACTCAATCGCGTTCACATGCCAGTTTTGGGGAAAATGATTACCGAGATATTGACGAAACCCGGGTAGTAGGAACGCAGATAGAGTCGAATGGCAGTATTACTTTACAAGCCGGCCATGATATCCAAACCGATTCGGCGATAGTGTCGGCGAATGATAAGTTAAAGTTGGAAGCGGGCAATGATATTACTTTATCGGCATCGCAAGAGCATACTGCATTAACAGACCGAACGCAGAAAAACAGTAAACGTTTATTAAACAGTAAAACCACAATTAACCATCTTGAAATAGATAATACAACGCAAGTGGGGAGTGAGCTTTATGGTGATGAAATCAGTATAAATGCCGGTCATGATTTAACGGTGAGCGGTAGTCAGGTTGTCGGAACGGGTGATGTGAATTTGCAGGCGGGGAATAATGTTAATATCGATGCTGCAGAAGAATCTTACTATCAATATCAACAAACTATCAAAAAGGAATCAGGTTTATTGAGCGGTGGTGGACTGGGTGTCACCATTGGCAAAATGAAAGAGGATTTAAAACAGACGGATAATGAGCAGGCTTATGTAGGTAGTGTAGTGGGTAGCACTAATGGCAATGTGAATATACAGGCAGGTAAAGATATCAACGTTCGCGGAAGTGACATTATTGCGCAGCAGGATGTTAACTTAAAAGCAGAAAATGTTGAAATCACATCGCTTGATGCGAAAACGACCTATAAAGAAGAGTACAGTTATGAAAAATCCGGATTAACGGTTGCGCTAACGGGGACGGCTGCTAATATTTATGAAGCAGCGCAAGCTCTTGAGCGGGCGAAACATAAAGACAACGATAAGATAATGGCGTTGCAATCGATAAAGTCAGGTTTAACAGTTACAGAAGAGATACAAAATTTACAGCTGAAGAACGATAAAGGTCAAAGTCAAGCCTCGATTGGCGTCAGTGCCATGGTGGGAACGCAACGGACTGAGCGTGAAGTCAATCAGGAACAACATAATGTGATTAGCAGTGGCGTGTCAGCGGGTAAAAATATCAATATTGTTGCCACGGGTGATGCGAATAAAAACGGGGGTGATATCACGTTAAAAGGCAGTGATATCAAAGCCGGCAATGATATTAACCTGACGGCAAATCGTGATTTGAATGTGATTGGAGCGGTAAATACGCAGCACAGTGACCGGGATGAAAAAAGTTATGGTGCGGCGGCAGGTATTCAATTCCAGGTAGGCGGAGATGAAAGTGGTCTGCGGTTTAAAGCGAACGGTAATTTTAGTCGTGAGCGGGAAGTTGCTGACGGCAGTGCATGGACGGAAAGCGTTATTGATGCCAAGAACAAACTGAATATCAAAACGGGCAATGATGTCAATGTGGTGGGTGGTCAGTTGAAAGGCGATACGGTGAAGATGGATGTCGGGAATAACCTGAATATTCAGTCACTGCAAGATACGGATGATTACGACTACGAGAAAATCAGTGCCTCGGTCAGTGGCACGGGAGGCACAGGATTTAGTGCCAATGGTTCGATATCAGCAACGAATATAGACAGTAAATGGGCAAGTGTGACAGACCAGTCGGGGATATTTGCCGGAAAAGGCGGTTATGATATTTATGTGGGTAATAATACTGACTTAAAAGGTGCGGTGATAGCGTCGGAAGCGGAAGATAAAAGTAAGAACAAACTTGATACCGGCACCATCAGCTTCAGTGATATAAAAAACAAGGCTGACTTTAAAGTGACGCATGTTTCGGTGAGTGGGGGAACCGGAGGCCCGGGTGTACCAACGGCTTATCAAAACAGTGATAGTGACTCAAGCACGACAAAATCGGCGGTAGAAAAAGGCGAGTTAATCATCCGCAATAAAGAGCAGCAAAAACAGGATATCAATGAATTAAGTCGGGATACGGAGAGTGCGAATAATCCGCTGAAACAGATATTTGATAAGCAAAAAGAGTTAGACAAAATAGAAACGGTCGAGCTTATCAAAGACATAGCACAGCAGGCAAAAAGTGTAATGAATAAGTATGACCGAATTCAGGCGCAAAATGACGTAGATAAAAATAAGGATGCGTTATCAAAGCTGGAAGCGGAAAAGGCCTATAATAAGCTGAGTGATGCAGAAAAAGCCAAATATAAAACTGTTGAGGATTATTATAATCAGAATAAAGACTACTTCTATTACGTTGCGGTTGATGAGCAGTTAAAAACGAATAGAGAAAATAATAAAAATCTGGGCGGAATGGGGAGTGATGTTAGCAAAGGGATAGACAGTGCGATATCAATAGTGACCGGCATTATCACCGGCAACATCACAGGCGGACTGGCTGGCGCAAGTGCACCTTGGGTCGCGGAGCAGATAAAAATCCAGACAGGAGATAATGAAACTGCCCGTTTAATTTCTCATGCGATTTTGGGTGCGGTGGTCGCTGAACTACAAGGCAACTCAGGACTAGCCGGCGGTGCCGGTGCCGTAACCGGAGAACTTGCTGCGGATATCATACGCAAGCAGCTCTATGGAAAAGACGTTAAGGACTTAACCGAAGCTGAAAAAGAAAACATCAGCGCCTTAGCCCAACTTGCCACCGGACTGGCTGTAGCCAGTGTAGGCGGTGATGTCGGTGATGTCAGCACGGGTATAGCAGCAGGTAAGAATGCGGTTGAGAATAATTATTTAAAAGTTTCCGAAGCAAGACGAAAAGCTGAGTTATCTTGGATAAAACCGAACTGGAAAGGTGAGGAGTTAACGGAAGATGAAAAGAAAGAATTAGAGTACATTGAAAAATTAGATAAAAAACGTGATCTGGTTTTGCTAGAAACTTGTTATGCAGGTAATATATCAAGTTCAGCTTGTCAAGGATTACTACAAGAAGCATGGCAAATGCAAAATGAATATGCCAAAGAAGCTGCAAGAACTATAAGATATAGTGATGTTTACAGGGAAGATTCGAATAACCTTCAAAATATATTGTTAGGATTAGACAAGGATTCAGTAAGTTATTGGAAAGAAATTGAAGCAATATCAAAAGTAAGTGGTAGACCTGTACTTGAAGTTTTAAAGGAATATAGGTGGGCTTTAATAGCGGATTCTGTATCGAAATCTTTAGCTGCATCGATGGGTTATAACGCTAATGCTGGAAAGGGTACGGGTGCTAACAAACCATTAGACAAAACAGCCTTAGAAACGCAACACGGCAAAGGAAATGTCGAGCAAGGTGGTGGACATTATAAAGAGACTAAAGATAAAATACTGGATAATCAGGCTACCAATCAGAAAGCCAACGAAAGTAGCAAATTTGGTGAACATGTAAAAAAAGAACAAGAGATCAATGCTGGAAAGGGAACGACGGTTGTTAAACCAACAGTCACGGCTGAGTTAGAAGTTAATGGTGTTAAATTTAAAGATACTAATCAAAAAGCAAGACCTGCGGACAAGGCAAATGCAAATGAGTCAACACTGATTGCAGATAAAATAAGAGATAAAGAAATAGCTACAGGTAAAGAACTTCCTAATTGGAATATGGCTAATGCACATGCAGAAATAGGTGCAATTCAGCAAGCTCATAATGCAGGACTGGCTAAAGGGGCTGATTTGAAAATTAATGTGGCAGGGAAAGCGATTTGTAGTTATTGCCGTTCGGATATTGTTTCTGCCGCAAAAGCTGCTGATGTTAAATCGGTAACAATATATGAAGCAAAAACAGGGTTAACCTATTATTGGCGACCAGGAATGAAAAAACTTGAGGTACAAAAATAATGAAATTTTTATTGTCATGGGTTATTGAAGATAAAGGTGGTCACACTTATTCTTTTAATTGGGATTTTTTAAAGAATTTACTAATTAATTTAAAAAATTCTCGAGGGAGTATCACATTATCTATAATTGATAGGGAAACAGGAATAACATCGCTACAAACTCAAGCAGAAAATAATAATTATCTACTAACATTAGAAGATGAAACGGAAGATGAAATAGATATAAAATCTTATTTTAATGAGTTAGGTGAACAAGGACAGATTGAAATTCTTGGTGATTATTGGGATAAAAGACAAGTAACTAATGACTATTCAATGATTTTAGATATGTTCTCTCAATATTATTTAACAGGCGATATAAATAGAGATTATATAAAGTAATCTCCTAATCCCCACCTCACCGTGGGGATCTTGTTTTTACTTCCTAGATCTACCTCGCAAGTTCAACAATTAACTTGTTCTGCTCAACTGTAATGATGACCGACTGACCAGCGTAAAAGCCTATCTGCTCAAGCCAGCGTCCTTTAATGGTGATCTGTGGTCGTGGGTTAGGTTTTATGCCTTGCGGCACGTAGCCAATGGTATAAAACCGTTCGTTGGGTTGCGATGCAGGCTCTTTGCCTGTAGCTGATTTTAGCTTAGAATGTGTCTTAGCCATAGTTAACTCCAGTATAGTTAGTTGTGGTTAGCAGGTTAGCGGTGCGTCAACACTGTTAGCCTGCGCTGATTGATGTTACTGCTTGTTTTATTATCTATTCATCCTTCTTTTTGGCCAGCCTTGCTGAGTCCCAGCGCCTTGCCTGGTACTTGATAATCATTCCTTCCAGAACTTCTTTAATGATACTTTGCTCGTTTTCGGGTAGTTGGCTAATCGCCTCAAACTGTAACGAAAGTTCATTCTCAGGCACACGTTCATGTTCATCAAATAATAAAAAATCGGTGCTAACGTTCAATGTCTTAGCAATTTTAGTTAAGGCATCAACAGAAGGCATAGCCTGACCTGTCTCGTACTTCTTCCAGCTATTAGGGTGAAGTCCAATCACCTCGGCGATAGCCTGCTGTGAGAGCCCCCGCTCTTTGCGTAATGTAATTAATCGTTGTGACAGTGACATAGGTGAGTACCATAAAAGTGATTTATCCATATTGTACCCCCTAAAAAAATAACCCCTTGACTAAAGAACACATATATGTGCTAATATAATACATATAAATAGTCTTGACAAGGTTTTATAAGGAGCTTTTTTATGAGTCGTCTCTCAAGTGCCGAACTGGAGCGCTTAAAACAGTCCGTGTCACTGGTTAGCTTGCTTGAGTTGGATGGCTATAAGCTGCGTCGTCAGGGTAAAGACTATGTGATGTGTTGCCCGTTCCATGAGGAGAAAACTGCGTCGTTCTCAGTATCAGTGGCTAAAAACTGTTATCACTGCTTTGGCTGTGGCGTGTCAGGCTCGGTGCTGGACTATGTGATGCAAAGTCAGCGGATGAGTATGGGTAAAGCCATCGGTTATCTTCAGTCCGTATCGGGTCAGCTTCCAACTTTACCTTATTCTTTAGCCGCTCCAACCGAGGGTAAACCCGTCGCTGTTGCGAATACTGAACGTCAGACCTTAACCGACATTGACGACGACGGTCAGGCCTTGCTGCATCAGGTGGTTGAGCACTATCACAACCAGTTATTATCGTCGGTTGAGGCCAAAGAGTGGCTGGTTAAGCGTGGCCTGACTGACCCGGCGTTGTTAACCCATTTTAAACTGGGTTATGCCGGGCTGCACGGTATCGCCCCGGTGATGCCATCAAAAAGCAGTAAAGCCGGTCGCCAGATGCGGGAGCGGCTGGAAGGCTTAGGTGTGGTCAGGGCGTCAACCCATCAGGACCACTTTAGAGGCTGCTTTATGGTGCCGGTAATCGGCTTTAGTGAAGCGGCGAATATGGCACAGCGCGGCAAGGTGCTCCAGCTCTATGGCCGTCGCACTCAGCCGGACTATAAAATCAAATCCGGCAGCCCAAAGCACCTGTATCTGCCGTCTGCGCTTGGTGGTGTGTGGAATGAGGCCTGTCTGGTCGGCTGCGATAGCGTGATACTGTGTGAAGCATTAATCGATGCCATGACGGTATGGTGTGCCGGTTACCGTAATGTTATCTCGTCGTATGGGGTTAACGGCTTTACTGATGACCATCTGGCGGCATTGCTACATCATCAGGTCAAAGCGGTGTATATCGCCTATGACCGGGATGATGCGGGGGATAAAGCCGCAGAGAAACTGGCGGTGATGCTGGCCGAGCACGGTATCTTGTGTTATCGGGTGGTGTTCCCCAAAGGCACGGATGCTAACGAGTTTTTAGTGGCCAGCGGTAACCCGAAAAAGAGCCTTGACCTATTGCTTGAGCAGGCACAGCCGTTGAATGCAGTTACGTCAGTGAATGCCAATGTTGATACTCGCGTTGATGTGGTTGGCACAAGTGCCGATAAAGTTGGTGATGATATCCCTTACCAGACATTACCTAATGGTGAGCTGTTGTTAACGTTCGGTAGTCGTGAGTGGCGGCTTAAAGGCGTTGAGAAAAACCTGTCGGCAACCAGTATGAAAATCCATGCGCAGGTGCGGGATGTGCAAAGTGGCTTGTTCCATATCGACCAGTTAGAGCTGTACCAGGCCAAAGCCAGAAGCCTGTTTATCCGGCAGGCGTGTGGTGAGCTGTCCTTAGATGAATCAGTGATTAAACGTGACCTTGGGCGAATACTGCTGTTACTTGAACAGTTACAGGATAAGGCAATACAGGACAGTATTAATGGTTCGGTTAATAACGGCTCAGGTGTGGTCGTTGAGCTTAACGATGAACAAACGGCGGCAGCCCTTGAGCTACTGCGCCTGCCTTCACTGATTAACCGTGTGGCGGATGACTTAGCTTCATGTGGCGTGGTCGGCGAGCGCAGTAACCTGTTAGCGGGTTATCTTGCCGCCGTCTCTAGAAAGTTAGATAAGCCGCTGGCCGTATTAATCCAGTCATCCAGTGCGGCGGGTAAAAGCAGCCTGATGGATGCGATACTATCACTGATACCGGAGGAGGAGCGGGTGCAATACTCAGCCATGACCGGGCAGAGCCTGTTCTACTTAGGTGAAACTAACCTACAACATAAAATCTTGGCCATCGCCGAAGAGGAAGGGGTACGTCAGGCGGCCTATGCCTTAAAGCTGTTGCAGTCGGATGGCGAGCTGACTATCGCCAGTACCGGCAAGGATGAAAAAAGCGGCAGCCTTGTCACCAAACAATATACGGTCAAAGGCCCGGTGATGTTAATGCTGACGACAACCGCTATCGATGTGGATGAAGAGCTGTTAAACCGCTGCCTTGTGTTATCAGTCAATGAAAGTGAAGACCAAACCAAAGCGATACATGCGCTTCAGCGACAAAGACAAACTCTTGACGGGTTGCTGGCAGAGAGTGAAAAACAGTACCTTACTGAACTGCACCAAAACGCCCAGAGACTGCTAAAACCGCTAAAAGTGGTTAATCCCTATGCGACTGAACTGACGTTCTTATCGGACAAGACCCGCACCCGGCGTGACCATATGAAATACTTAACCCTGATACAGAGTATTACCTTGCTGCATCAATATCAGCGGGAGATAAAACGGGTTGAGCATCGGGGAAAGCTTATCGAATATATCGAAGTGACACTGGATGATATACAGTTAGCTAACGAACTGGCACACGCTATCTTAGGCCGCACGCTCGATGAAATGCCGCCGCAGACAAGAAAGCTGCTTAACCTGCTAAAAGACTGGGTGAAGGCTGAAAGTGAACGTCAGTGTATCAAGCCTTATGAATACCATTTTAGCCGCCGTGAAGTCAGGGCGTACACTCACTGGGGCGATACGCAATTAAAAATCCATCTTGGAAGACTGGTTGAAATGGAGTACCTGAGCCTGTACCGTAAAGGCTTAAGTTACGAGTACAGTCTGTTGTATGATGGTGAAGATAACGGCGACAATCAACAACGTCATCTGTGCGGGTTGTTAGCGGTTGAACAGCTTAAGCAACCGAGGCAAACCGATGATAAAGCACCGTCAGATAAAACAGATAATAAGGTCAATGACAACAAGATAACCCCGGTGGATGATGCAGGCAAAACGAAACGGTCGGGGCAAACTAAAAAGCGGTCGGTGACTGGTCGGGGCAAGGTCGGCGGTCAGTCGGTTAATGACAATACCGCACAAAGCCAGTCTGTATCTGACGTAGATGATAAAGCGGTCGGTGAGGATAACAACGCAACAATCAGAACAAAATCTAAAAAGCGTAAAACCTCACCGCCCGCAGCTACACAAGGCAACCTTAAAGACAGTCATCAACAGGCGGTCAATCATGGCCAATGAAACCCGCAGCCAGCCCAAGCCGCCGATAGGTCGTTATGCACACGAACGTCGCAGCCTGTACAGCCAAATGTTAGCCTTCCTTGAATCGATGTTAATCCGCAACTACTCGCCGAAAACCACCGAGAAATGGCAGGAGATGTTACGGGCGTTCTTAGAGTGGTGTGAGGAAAGAGGCTTAAGCTACCCGAATGAAATCACCTTATCAACGCTTGAAAGCTATCAGCGGCATCTGTTCTATCACCGTAAAACTGACGGCAAGCCATTAAGTACCCGCACCCAGCGCAGCTACTTAGTGCCGATAAAAGCCTGGTTCAAGTGGCTGACAAAATCGCATATCATCCTGTCCAATCCGGCATCAGAGCTTGAGCTACCGCGCAAAGAGTATCGGCTACCTAAAGCGATACTGACAGAAAGCGAAGTTGAAGCCATTATGAATATACCGGATACCAGCGACCTGTTCGGGCTAAGAGACCGCGCCATCCTTGAGGTGTTGTACAGCACAGGCATACGGCGCAGCGAGCTGATTAGCTTAAACAAATACAGCATCGACAGCGAACGCGGCATAATCACAATAAGGCAAGGCAAAGGCCATAAAGACCGAATAATCCCGATAGGCGAACGAGCAATCTACTGGGTTGAGCAATATCAGAATAAAACCCGGCCGCTACTGGAAAGTTACAGTAAGGCAGAAGAAGAGAGTGACGCCCTGTTCCTGACGAAAGAGGGAGAAACGTTCAGCCCTAACCGCCTGAGCCACTTAGTTAGGACGTTGATAGAGAAAGCGAACATCGGTAAAAGCGGCTCCTGTCATCTGCTGCGTCACACCATGGCAACCTTAATGTTAGAGAACGGTGCAGACTTAAGATGGATACAGGCGATGCTGGGACATGCCAGCCCGGAAACCACGCAAATATACACCCAAGTCTCCATCAGAGCCTTAAAAGATATCCATAGTGCCACCCATCCGGCGGCCAGTATGCAGCGGAAAAACATCAGCAGTAAAGCAACGAAAAACACCGGCCGGACAGCCAAAGGCAGGCGGACAAAGGCCACGCAGCTGCCGGACAGTTAGCTGCTTCTGTGAGCCTGCTGAGTACAGTGGACGCAACAGCCGGGCGTCCTGCCCGCCTCTTGCTTAGCCAGCTTCAGTGTGTGCGGGGGTAAATGGTCAACCGGCAAAAAGTCACCGCACAACCTACCCGCCTGGGGTGTTGCCGCTTGCCCATTCAACATAATGTGGGGGGATTATACGCACGGCGCCAAATGGCACGACAACACAGCCTAAACCTAAGTGAGTGGCTTAATGCGTATAATCCACATTATGTCTTACGCCCCCGCAATGGGCTTTTTAGTGCCGAGAGGGGCACAAGTTCGCCTGTCAGCCAGCTGTCAGTCAAACTTATGCGGTTAACAAAGGCAATCCACATCAGTGACGAACTCGCCGGCGTCCTGCCGGCTCAAACAAAGAGCAATAATGCCACAAGGCTGCGCCTTGTCTGGTTTACACCCCGCCCATCCCCAAGTAAGCCAACGCTGCGCTCGGCTCGCAGTCGCAATCGCTCCTTGCTCCTTGCCGTGCTCGCTATCTTACTTGCCCGTCCGCCCCGCAAGCGGGGCTCCCCACTAAATCTTTATTACGTGGGCTCTATGCCGCCCACACGGGCACAGCCCGCCATCATCTCACAGACAAGCTGCGAGCTGCTGTTGGGCTCCGATATAAGGGCAGCTAAAACGAGATAGACCTCTCAACGGTTTTACAAGGGTGAGCTAAGCAAAATGGCAAAACGGAGAAAAAAAGCGTGTCGGGGCAAAAAAATACGGTAGAATAGTGAGCTAAGGCAAAAGATGTTGCAAGTGGCTGATGTATATAGAGAAAAGTCAAAACAGTCGGGCGATGGATAATAGGCAACACTAATGCTGGAAAGGGGACGAATAGTGTAACACAGGCTGATGCAGCAAAATATTTTGGGCAAGAACGAAAATATTGGAGCAAAGATCCTATAGAATTTAATGGCAATAAAGTTTATCAACGTAATGATTTGTTTGATCCGAATTTGATGACAACTTGGACAGATAAAGGGAAAATAATTAAAGGAACAAATTTAGAAAGAATGGCATCTGGTCGAGCACCTATTGGTCATGATGGAAATTCGATTAATTTACACCATATGACACAAAATCAAAATGGAGCTATTGCTGAAGTTACGCAAACATTTCATCAACAAAATAAAAAAGCGATTCATGTTAATCCTAATACAATTCCTTCTGGAATTAATAGAAATGAGTTCAATAAATGGAAAACTCAATACTGGATCGAGAGAGCAAAAACATATAGGTAAAAATTATGAATGAAATAACAAAAAATGTACTAATTGAATTCATTAATAAAAATGAGAATATAGTTAATTTCGGTACTCCGGAAGATGCGGTTGATGAATCATGGATTTTAAAGGCCGAAAAATATTTAGGTTTTCCTTTAACTAATTCTTATAAATGGTTTTTACGTGAATACCGTGGTGGTGATATATGTGGAGAGGAAATATACAGCATTTACGGATTAGATTTTGAATCGGTTAATGGTGGGGATATTGTTTATCATCATATCATTGATATGAAAAATAACATTATGAAAAACACACAACTTGTTGTTAGCCAAACAGATTTTGGTGATGTGTATTATTTTGACTATACTAAATTTGATAATGGGGAATGTCCAATATACATTATGTTCCCATCTGCTGAATGTAAGATTTATGCTGCTAATTTTTATGAATTTTTATATAAAAGAATTAAAGATTATTTATAAGTTATCATTTTTTAGACTCTTAAATCAATCTCTACTACTAACTTACCCTGTTCAATATTAATGATAACAGGGCAGCCGACATAAAAACCAAATTGCTCCAGCCACCTGCCTTTAATGGTCAGTTGTGGTTTGGGGTTGGGTTTTGTGCCTTGTGGCACGTAGCCGATGGTATAAAACCGTTCGTTGGGTTGCGATGCAGGCTCTTTGCCTGTAGCTGATTTTAGCTTAGAATGTGTCTTAGCCATAGTTAACTCCAGTATAGTTAGTTGTGGTTAGCAGGTTAGCGGTGCGTCAACACTGTTAGCCTGCGCTGATTGATGTTACTGCTTGTTTTATTATCTATTCATCCTTCTTTTTGGCCAGCCTTGCTGAGTCCCAGCGCCTTGCCTGGTACTTGATAATCATTCCTTCCAGAACTTCTTTAATGATACTTTGCTCGTTTTCGGGTAGTTGGCTAATCGCCTCAAACTGTAACGAAAGTTCATTCTCAGGCACACGTTCATGTTCATCAAATAATAAAAAATCGGTGCTAACGTTCAATGTCTTAGCAATTTTAGTTAAGGCATCAACAGAAGGCATAGCCTGACCTGTCTCGTACTTCTTCCAGCTATTAGGGTGAAGTCCAATCACCTCGGCGATAGCCTGCTGTGAGAGCCCCCGCTCTTTGCGTAATGTAATTAATCGTTGTGACAGTGACATAGGTGAGTACCATAAAAGTGATTTATCCATATTGTACCCCCTAAAAAAATAACCCCTTGACTAAAGAACACATATATGTGCTAATATAATACATATAAATAGTCTTGACAAGGTTTTATAAGGAGCTTTTTATGAGCCGTCTCTCAAGTGCCGAGCTGGAGCGTTTAAAACAGTCAGTATCACTGGTGAGCTTGCTTGGGTTAGAAGGTTATAAACTGCATCGTCAGGGTAAGGACTATGTGATGTGCTGCCCGTTTCATACTGAGAAGACGCCATCGTTCTCGGTATCGGTGAGTAAAAACTGTTATCACTGCTTTGGCTGTGGCATGTCAGGCTCGGTGCTGGACTATGTGATGCAAAGCCAGCGGCTGAGTATGGGTAAGGCGATTGGTTATCTCCAGTCCGTATCCGGTCAGTTACCCTCTGTGACGCAATCCTCTTCTTTAGCCGCTCCCGCAGGTGCTCAGGCTGGCACTGTTGCTGCTTGTGAACGCAGCGTATTAACCGATATCGACGACGACGGTCAGGCCTTGTTGCATCAGGTAGTTAAGCACTATCACAACCAGTTATTATCGTCGGTTGAGGCCAAAGAGTGGTTGGTTAAGCGTGGTCTGACTGACCCGGAGTTGTTAACTCATTTTAAGCTGGGTTATGCCGGGCTACACGGCATTGCACCGGTGATGCCATCAAAAAGCAGTAAAGCCGGCAAGCAGATGCGGGAGCGACTGGAAAGCTTAGGTGTGGTGAGGTCATCAACCCATCAGGACCACTTTCGAGGTTGTTTTATGGTGCCGGTAATGGGCTTTAGTGAATCGGCTTGTGTGGCTCAGCGTGGTAAAGTGCTGCAACTTTATGGCCGCCGCACCCAGCCGGACTATAAAATCATCAAGGGCAACCCTAAACATCTGTATTTACCGTCACCGTTAGTTGGGGTCTGGAATGAATCGTGCCTGGTAGGGTCGGATACGGTTATCTTGTGTGAAGCGTTAATCGATGCGATGACAATCTGGTGTGCCGGTTATCGCAATGTGATTAGTAGCTACGGGGTTAACGGTTTTACTGATGACCATCTGGTGGCACTGCAACATCATCAGGTTAAGGTGGTGTATATCGCCTATGACCGGGATGATGCCGGCGATAATGCTGCGGAGAAACTGGCCGGTATGCTGGCAGAGCACGGCATAACGTGTTATCGGGTTATCTTCCCTAAAGGGATGGATGCAAACGACTTCCTGGTTGCCAGCGGTAACCCAAAAAAGAGTCTTGACCTGTTGCTGGAGCAGGCGCAGCCGTTGAATGCAGTTGCCTCCGTGAATGCCGGTATTAATGTGTCAGGCTCAGGTGTTGATAAGGTCAGTGAGGATATCCCTTACCAGACCCTGCCGTCCGGTGAGTTATTAGTGGTGTTTGGTAGCCGAGAATGGCGGTTAAAGGACGTAGCCAAAAACCTGTCAACCTCAAGCATGAAAATTCATGCTCAGGTGCGGGGCAGTCAAACGGGTCTGTTCCATATCGACCAGTTAGAGCTGTATCAGGCTAAAGCCAGAAGCCTGTTTATCCGGCAGGCGTGTGGTGAACTGGCCTTAGATGAATCGGTGATTAAACGTGACCTTGGGCGAATACTGCTGTTACTTGAACGGTTACAGGATAAAGCGATACAAGACAGCATTAACGGTTCCGTTAATCACGGTTGTGGTGGCGTGGTTGAGCTTGACACTGAACAGCAAGCCTCAGCCCTTGAGCTGCTGCGTTCACCTGACTTAATCAGCCGTATTGCTGATGACTTAGCATCGTGCGGAGTGGTGGGTGAGCGTAATAATCTGTTAGCGGGTTATCTGGCAGCAGTCAGTCGTAAGCTGGATAAGCCCTTGGCTGTGTTGATACAAAGTAGCTCAGCAGCCGGTAAAAGCAGTCTGATGGATGCGGTGTTAAGCCTGATACCGGAGGAGGAGCGGGTGCAATACTCCGCCATGACCGGGCAGAGCCTGTTCTACTTAGGTGAAACTAACCTACAACATAAAATCTTGGCCATCGCCGAAGAGGAAGGGGTACGTCAGGCGGCCTATGCCTTAAAGCTGTTGCAGTCGGATGGCGAGCTGACTATCGCCAGTACTGGCAAGGATGAAAAGAGCGGCAGCCTTGTCACCAAACAATATACGGTCAAAGGTCCGGTAATGCTGATGTTAACCACCACGGCTATTGATGTGGATGAAGAGCTGTTAAACCGCTGCCTGGTGCTGTCAGTCAATGAAAGCGAAGCCCAGACCAAAGCGATACATGCGCTTCAGCGACAAAGACAAACCCTTGAGGGCTTACTGGCAGAGAGTGAAAGACAGTACCTGACTGAACTGCACCAAAACGCCCAGCGACTGCTTAAGCCGCTTAAAGTGGTAAACCCTTACGCCAATGAACTGACCTTTTTAAGTGATAAAACCCGCACCCGGCGTGACCATATGAAATACTTAACCCTGATACAGAGTATTACCTTGCTGCATCAATATCAGCGGGAGATAAAACGGGTTGAGCATCGGGGAAAGCTTATCGAATATATCGAAGTGACACTGGATGATATACAGTTAGCTAACGAACTGGCACACGCTATCTTAGGCCGCACGCTCGATGAAATGCCGCCGCAGACAAGAAAGCTGCTTAACCTGCTAAAAGACTGGGTGAAGGCTGAAAGTGAACGTCAGTGTATCAAGCCTTATGAATACCATTTTAGCCGCCGTGAAGTCAGGGCGTACACTCACTGGGGCGATACGCAATTAAAAATCCATCTTGGAAGACTGGTTGAAATGGAGTACCTGAGCCTGTACCGTAAAGGCTTAAGTTACGAGTACAGTCTGTTGTATGATGGTGAAGATAACGGCGACAATCAACAACGTCATCTGTGCGGGTTGTTAGCGGTTGAACAGCTTAAGCAACCGAGGCAAACCGATGATAAAGCACCGTCAGATAAAACAGATAATAAGGTCAATGACAACAAGATAACCCCGGTGGATGATGCAGGCAAAACGAAACGGTCGGGGCAAACTAAAAAGCGGTCGGTGACTGGTCGGGGCAAGGTCGGCGGTCAGTCGGTTAATGACAATACCGCACAAAGCCAGTCTGTATCTGACGTAGATGATAAAGCGGTCGGTGAGGATAACAACGCAACAATCAGAACAAAATCTAAAAAGCGTAAAACCTCACCGCCCGCAGCTACACAAGGCAACCTTAAAGACAGTCATCAACAGGCGGTCAATCATGGCCAATGAAACCCGCAGCCAGCCCAAGCCGCCGATAGGTCGTTATGCACACGAACGTCGCAGCCTGTACAGCCAAATGTTAGCCTTCCTTGAATCGATGCTTATCCGCAACTACTCACCGAAAACCACGGAGAAATGGCAAGAGATGTTGCGAGCGTTCTTAGTGTGGTGTGAGGAAAGAGGCTTAAGCTACCCGAATGAAATTACCTTATCAACGCTTGAAAGCTACCGGCGGCATCTGTTCTATCACCGTAAAACGGATGGTAAGCCGTTAAGTGCCCGAACGCAGCGCAGCTATTTAGTGCCGATAAAGGCGTGGTTCAAATGGTTGACAAAATCGCACATCATCTTATCCAATCCGGCCAGTGAGCTTGAGCTGCCGAAAAAAGAGTATCGGCTACCTAAAGCGATACTGACAGAAAGCGAAGTTGAAGCCATTATGAATATACCGGATACCAGCGACTTGTTCGGGCTAAGAGACCGCGCCATCCTTGAGGTGTTGTACAGCACAGGCATACGGCGCAGCGAGCTGATTAGCTTAAACAAATACAGCATCGACAGCGAACGCGGCATAATCACAATAAGGCAAGGCAAAGGCCATAAAGACCGAATAATCCCGATAGGCGAACGAGCAATCTACTGGGTTGAGCAATATCAGAATAAAACCCGGCCGCTACTGGAAAGTTACAGTAAGGCAGAAGAAGAGAGTGACGTCCTGTTCCTGACTAAAGAGGGTGAAACGTTCAGCCCTAACCGCCTGAGCCACTTAGTTAGGACGTTGATAGAGAAAGCGAACATCGGTAAAAACGGCTCCTGTCATCTGCTGCGGCACACCATGGCAACCTTAATGTTAGAGAACGGTGCAGACTTAAGATGGATACAGGCGATGCTGGGACATGCCAGCCCGGAAACCACGCAAATATACACCCAAGTCTCCATCAGAGCCTTAAAAGATATCCATAGTGCCACCCATCCGGCGGCCAGTATGCAGCGGAAAAACATCAGCAGTAAAGCAACGAAAAACACCGGCCGGACAGCCAAAGGCAGGCGGACAAAGGCCACGCAGCTGCCGGACAGTTAGCTGCTTCTGTGAGCCTGCTGAGTACAGTGGACGCAACAGCCGGGCGTCCTGCCCGCCTCTTGCTTAGCCAGCTTCAGTGTGTGCGGGGGTAAATGGTCAACCGGCAAAAAGTCACCGCACAACCTACCCGCCTGGGGTGTTGCCGCTTGCCCATTCAACATAATGTGGGGGGATTATACGCACGGCGCCAAATGGCACGACAACACAGCCTAAACCTAAGTGAGTGGCTTAATGCGTATAATCCACATTATGTCTTACGCCCCCGCAATGGGCTTTTTAGTGCCGAGAGGGGCACAAGTTCGCCTGTCAGCCAGCTGTCAGTCAAACTTATGCGGTTAACAAAGGCAATCCACATCAGTGACGAACTCGCCGGCGTCCTGCCGGCTCAAACAAAGAGCAATAATGCCACAAGGCTGCGCCTTGTCTGGTTTACACCCCGCCCATCCCCAAGTAAGCCAACGCTGCGCTCGGCTCGCAGTCGCAATCGCTCCTTGCTCCTTGCCGTGCTCGCTATCTTACTTGCCCGTCCGCCCCGCAAGCGGGGCTCCCCACTAAATCTTTATTACGTGGGCTCTATGCCGCCCACACGGGCACAGCCCGCCATCATCTCACAGACAAGCTGCGAGCTGCTGTTGGGCTCCGATATAAGGGCAGCTAAAACGAGATAGACCTCTCAACGGTTTTACAAGGGTGAGCTAAGCAAAATGGCAAAACGGAGAAAAAAAGCGTGTCGGGGCAAAAAAATACGGTAGAATAGTGAGCTAAGGCAAAAGATGTTGCAAGTGGCTGATGTATATAGAGAAAAGTCAAAACAGTCGGGCGATGGATAATAGGCAACACTAATGCTGGAAAGGGGACTGTCAATAATATATCTAATCTAAATCCTAATGAAATTAGATTTTCACAGAATACCGTTTCTTATAATAAAATAGAACGAGGGACTGATATGAAATATACTTATGACGATCTTGTTACAAACATGAAAACTAATGGTTGGAAAGGAGATCCAGTTGATGTAATTAAAATGCCTGACGGCAAATTTACAAGTATGGATAACACAAGAATAGCAGCAGCTAGAGAAGCTGGTATAAATATTAAAGCTAATGTTAGAAATTTTAATGATAAGCTTTCACCATCTGAAGTAAATAGATTTTCTGATCCTAAAAAAGGATTTATACCTACAACTTGGGGAGAAGCAATAACAGGAAGGATTAATAAACAGTCAGGTGGATTTAGTAAAAATAATCCATTTGGTTCAAATACACCCCCTCGCATTAGTGGTAAAACTAAGGAGTAAAAATATGGCTCATTACTTATATTCGAAAGAAGAATTACCTGAAGGGTTTAAATATCCTTTATCTTTTTTAAAAATTTGTTCTAAACAAGACGTTCTTGATTTGGAGCCATGGTGGTTTTTATATGAATTTGAAAATTTTGCTAAACAATGGTTATTTGAATTAAAAAAACAATATCCAACTAGAAAATTAATACCATTTGCCAAGGCTTCTAATACTGATGATATTGTTTGTTTTGATGGCTCAGATAAATCAGGAAATCCTAAAGTATACTTTGTTCATGCTTTTGCTTCTTCCGGATGGGAGAACAGAGGTAGTGTTTGTGATTTTGATGAATGGTTAAAACAAGCCAAAGAAGAATCAGCCCAATATAAAGCAGAACAGGCTGAGTTAGAGAAGATTTAATCAAATATTAAAAAAGTATTAGGGACTGTATTAGTCAACCAGACCCCGTTATCAGCCAAATAAAATTTAAAACCTTGTTGATACATCTGCAAGGTTTTTACTTTTAATACTACCGGTTTCCCATGTCTTTCTCCGACTTTATTAGCCGTCTTCTCATCACCAGATAAATGAACATAATGACGACTTCCAGCAACTAATCCTTGCTTTTTAATGGAATCAATAAATCGGGTTGCAGTGCCATGATATAAAAATTCTGGAGGCATTCGTTCAGAATAGCTAATGTTTACTTGTTGAGTTGAATGTCCTTGAGCTGCACGTATTTTTAAACCTTCATCAGAAATCGTAAAACGTTTTTTATCATTTGTTTTAACAACTAGCTCAATCAACTCTCTAGTAAGATGTTCTCCATGTTGATTAGATTGCATGATTAGGTTATCAATATTAACCCAACCATTGGAATCTAATGTGATTCCAATAGCTTCTGGTTGATGTCTCAAAATATAGCTTAAAAATTTACTTATTTTATCTAGTTGTTTGCTCATATTTATTTCCTGAATAATTCCCACATAGTAGTGGGAAAATCTACCATTTATTTTTAAATTTGCAAATCAATCTTTATCATCAACTTGCTTTCTTCAATCTTAATGATAACAGTGCAGCCAACATAAAAGCCGAATTGCTCCAGCCACCTGCCTTTAATTGTCAGTTAAGGAAAAGGAATGCCTAACGGTAGCGATTATGCTGAATTATGGATGCGAGCACCAGAACAAATTGGACAATATTTACCCGGACCAATCGGCACAGCAATGACAATTTTAGCTGCAACTGATATCGCTATAACAGATACAGATAAAACTAATCTAGTACAGTTATTAAATGAAGCAAGCAAAGATTATTTATCTGATTCAAGTAATGCAGAATCAATGACAGCGCTTAATAAGATGATAGATCGATTAGGTACAGGTAGTACAAATACGCATCTTCAAAGTATAATCAAAGGTAATGTAGAATCCAATGTTGCAAAAACCCAAAAAGGTAATGAATCAAGTAATTTTGGTGACCATGTAAAAAAAGAACAAGAAATTAATGCTGGAAAGGGGACTGGAGGATATTTAAACAAACCCGAACAAGGAGGAACATTAAATATCGGTGCAGGAAATAAACCGATTGAAGGCGCTTATAATATATCTCATCCTGATTATCCTATGGGAAAAAATGTTTATCCTGGCAATGCTAATGATTTGTCAAATATTGCAACAGGTTCTCAAAATAAAGTAATTATAGATAATCCATATGGCTATAAACCAATAAATAATGAAGTTATGAGAGTATTAAATAAAGATGGTGTATTAATAATTCGTGGCGGTGGGGGAAATAAATATATTAGAAATATAGAAAAAATAGCAGCAGACAATGGGTTAAAATTAGTTGAGAAAAAAACGATTTCAAGTAAGGGGTATACACAATCAGATGGAAGCCCTATCAAGAACCCAACTATTAATGAATATATCTTTAAGAAAAAATAGGCTACGTAATGAAATATAATATAGATTGTACAGATAGTTATGAGTATTTAATTGATTTTGATAATTTAAGTGGAATAAGAAATTATTCGTCTTTACCTGAAATTGATCAGGAAACCTCAACTTGCCAAGTACATTTAGAAAATTTATCTGTAAATATGTACGATAAAGTATGGCGAGATCAGATACTTTCAATCAATATTAAAAGTAAGATTAATATTGATGAAGACTTAATCATTTTAGCCAAAAAAGCTAAGCTTATTATAGAAAATATATGTTGTTATGATCTTATGGTTATCCATAATAAGAATAATTATTATTATTCGTCTGGATTACAATTTAATACTAAAGATCGTCTTATATCATTAGGTGGCTATGATATAGAACACTTGGATTCTAATATTTATAGTCGGGTTATTTTTAAAGGTAAAGTTTTTCTAGAATTAGAAGAGGAAAATATCATTCCCTTAATGAGAGGATGTGATGATCAAATTGGTTATCAAGGTATACAAAAAATAAATAACGAAAAAGAAACAGAAGTCATGAAAAAGAATAAATCAATGGATTTAAAACGTTTTAATTCTATAAGATCATCAATATGGGAATTTGACTTTTTCATGAATTATTTTGTTAGTCAAGATGGTTATCATGAAGCAATTAAAAGTTATACGTAGACTTTATATAAAAATTTATGTGACAAATCAAGCTAAAGTATATTAGCTGGAAAGGGTACGGGTGCTAACAAACCATTAGATAAAACAGCCTTAGAAACGCAACACGGCAAAGGAAATGTCGAGCAAGGCGGTGGACATTATAAAGAGACTAAGGATAAAATACTAGATAATCAGGCTACCAATCAGAAAGCCAACGAAAGTAGCAAATTTGGTGAGCATGTAAAAAAAGAAAAAGAGATTAATGCTGGAAAGGGGACGAATAGTGCTCAAGGACTTGTCGGTAAGGATTTTGAAAATTATTTGAATCAAACTTTAGGTGGTAAAGGTAGCTTTACATTTAAAGGACGAGAGTTTGATGGCGCTTATGGTCCAAATAATTCAATCTGGTATGAGGCTAAATCAGGACGCTATTGGCAAGACCATGCTCAGGCAGGTAGTAAAGGATTTGAGAAATTCAAATCCGATGTGGGATCTCATGCGAGTATTGCCAAGCAAAACGGTACTTCTTTTGAAGTACATTCTAACACACCTATCCCTCAGCATGTTAAAGATTGGTTAACATCGAAAAACATACCGTTTAAGGAATATTAATATGGGAATGCAAGTCAGCATAGATATAAATTTTGCACAAGAATATTCTCCTAAAGAGATATTAAAGTGCCTAATAAATAATGGCTGGAATATTTATTATCAAAATATAGTTACTTATCTATCGTCAAATGATATTGATGATTATGACTGGCTGAATATGGACATGAACCTGTTCAATTTAGATGAGTTTATAAACTCTCATAATATTATGAATAAAATTGGTATAGTGATGGTTTATGATAATGAATCAGGAGGTAATTTATTAATTTACCCTAATTATTTATCTATGTCATTGTCAATAAATCGTCAGTATTTATCTGGGAAAGATATTCCAGATTTTAATTGGTATCTAGATAGAATGAGTGGTTTTTTAAGAAATATAAAACTATCTAGCATACAGTGTGAAACCATCTACTAATGAATAACCCCCGCCTAACCAGTAGGGGATCTTTTATTATTTTTTAGAACTATATAGCAAGTTCAATAATTAACTTGCCCTGCTCGATCTTAATGATAACAGGGCAGCCCACATAAAAACCAAATTGCTCCAGCCATCTGCCCTTAATGGTCAGTTCTGGTCTGCGGTTGGGTTTTGTGCCTTGTGGCACGTAACCCACGGTATAGAATCGCTCATTGGGTTGTAGTGCCGGTGTTTTGTCTGTGGTTGATTTTAGTTTAGAATGTGTTTTAACCATAATAACTAGCGTCATTAGTTGTTGTGGTTAGCAGTTCGTCGTTAATCTATGCCGTTATTCATTATATTTTCTTAAACCTTCCTTCCAAACTTAAGTTAATTCTAAGCTTTTCATTTATCTAATATCCACTAAACAAAAGTAAGACAAGTCTTGATCAGTATCGTTACCGGGGGCATGGCACCGACAACGGCTTATCAAAACAGTGATAGTGACTCAAGCACGACGAAATTGGCGGTTGAAAAAGGCGAGTTAATCATCCGCAATAAAGAGCAGCAAAAACAGGATATCAATGAATTAAGTCGGGATACGGAGAGTGCGAATAATCCGCTGAAACAGATATTTGATAAGCAAAAAGAGTTAGACAAAATAGAAACGGTCGAGCTTATCAAAGACATAGCACAGCAAGCAAAAAGTGTAATGAATAAGTATGACCGAATTCAGGCGCAAAATGAAGTAGATAAAAATAAAGATGCGTTATCAAAGCTGGAAGCGGAAAAGGCCTATAATAAGCTGAGCGATGCAGAAAAAGCCAAATATAAAACTGTTGAGGATTATTATAATCAGAATAAAGACTACTTCTATTACGTTGCTGTTGATGAGCAGTTAAAAACGAATAGAGAAAATAATAAAAACCTGGGCGGAATGGGGAGTGATGTTAGCAAAGGGATAGACAGTGCGATATCAATAGTGACCGGCATTATCACCGGTGACATCACAGGCGGACTAGCCGGTGCCAGTGCGCCTTGGGTAGCGGAGCAAATCAAAAAGCATACCGGTCATAAGGAAGAAAACGGAAACTGGAAGACCGATGATGTAGCCGGTAATCTTATTGCCCATGCGATTTTGGGTGCGGTGGTCGCTGAACTACAAGGCAACTCAGGACTTGCCGGTGGTGCCGGTGCCGTAACCGGTGATCTGGCTGCGGATATCATCCGTAAGTAGCTCTATGGAAAAGAAGTTAAGAACTTAACCGAAGCTGAAAAAATAAAATACCTGTGCTCTAGTGCAACAATACTTTAATGGTAATATCTGATCACCACCAACGATAAAAGTGGTGTGTTGGCCCAATTCCTTTACCAATGTTTAAATCATCAGCATGACGAATGGCGCCATGAAGATATTCTTTCGCATGTTTAACAGCGTGTTCTAAGCTGTTTTTAGGCAGTAGAGCTGAAATAGCTGCTGATAATGTACAACCTGTACCGTGCGTATTTTTCGTTTGAATTCTTTGCGATGTCATTCTGATTGTTTGGTCTGAGGTGATTAAATAATCGGGACTTTCTTGACTGGCTAAGTGCCCGCCCTTCATTAAAACTGCTTTACAACCTAGTTTAAGTAAATCTTGTCCTTGTTTTAGCATCTCATCTTCATTTTTCGCTTCATCACAATCTAAAAGCGCTGCGGCTTCGGGTAAGTTAGGTGTAATAATTGTTGCCAGTGGCAATAATTGTTCTCGAATGGCGGTGATGGCATCGGGTTTTAAAAGTGCATGTCCCCCTTTAGCGATCATAACGGTATCAAGTACAATCGATGGTATAGGATGATTTTTTAATAACTGATAGACAGTTGTGACAATTTCTTTATTCATTAGCATACCAATTTTCACACTATCAATGTGAATATCTTGATATAAGGTGTTAAATTCTGCTTCGATAAATTCGGGTGGAATTCCAAATACCGCATCAACACCTTGGGTGCTTTGCGCTGTTAATGCGGTAATGACAGACATGCCATACGCACCGAGTGCCGAAAACGTTTTGAGATCGGCTTGGATGCCAGCTCCCCCACTGGGATCTGAACCAGCAATAGTTAGGGCTGTAATTGTCATGATGTTGCTTCCTATCTAGCTTGATGTATTTTATTGATTAGTAAGGTGGTTGCTTGTTCAATATTGGATTGACCACAAATAGCCGATACGACTGCAACGCCTTCAATTCCTGTTTGTATTATTTCTGTAACTTTTGTTACGTCGATACCACCAATGGCAACAGCAGGGCAATGTTTGGTTTTGACTAATTGAGTTAACCTCTCTACACCTATTGCCGGTGATGCATCTTTTTTGGTTGAAGTCGGATAGATAGGACCAATTCCAATATAATCGACGTTTTGCCAAGGAACGGTTTCAAGTTGTTGCTGATTCGAAACAGATAGCCCTAACCATTTATTTTTACCGATCAATCGTCGAGCCACATCAATGGGTAAATCATTTTGACCAACGTGCACACCATCTGCATCGACAGCTAAAGCAATATCAACATGATCATTAATCAATAGGGGTACTGATGTTTGACTGAGCACTTCTTTTAAGGCTAAAGCAGCTTTATACCAATCTTTGCCTGTCAATTCTTGTTCTGATCGTAATTGTACGGCGGTTACACCGTTGGCAACGGCTTTTTTGGTGGTGTCGACCATGCCACTGATTCCCCCACATAGTGTCGGATCGAGCACTAAATAGAGAGTAAGATCCAACTCTTTCTGCATGCTACGTCCCTATTAGTATGATGAATAAAATAGTGATAATTGATCTAATAACGATACGGCAAAACTGCCTAATCCAAGCTGTTTATTTGCCTTTTCTCCAGCTTTTTTCATCATATAGCAAGCGGCTGCTGTGGCTAAAAGTGGATCGGTTGAATTTACAATAAACGCTGCAACCATAGCAGATAAGGAACAGCCTGTTCCGGTAATTTTGGTTAAAGCAATATCACCGCCTGCTATAGCGTAAGTCGTATGACCATCAGTAATATAATCAATGTCACCAGTCATTGCGATGATAGTCTGGTAATCTTGTGCCAATTGTTTTGCATATTGTAAAGCGGATTTTGTCGAGTCTTGACTGTCCGGGCCTTTTGATGATGCAAGTTGACCGCTAAGCGCTAAGATTTCCGAAGCATTGCCACGAATAACGGTGGGTTTAAATGATAATAATTGATGCGCAATTTCGGTACGATAAGCAAGTGCCGAACCAACGGCAACAGGATCAAGTACCCATGGGGTTTGGCTTTGTTGAGCTTGGCTTGCTGCAAGTAGCATACTTTTGGCGGTATTGGGATTAATTGTACCGATGTTAATCAGTAAACTATTAGCAATTTTAACAAATTCAGCCACTTCTTGTTCAGCAATAATCATTGCTGGTGAAGCACCAATAGCAAGTAGAACATTAGCAGTAAAATTTTGTACGACATCATTTGTTATACAATGAACTAATGGTCGTTGCGTTTTGACAAGATTAATAAAAGGTGTAACTTGAGTGATTTGAAGCGATGTGGTTACTGACATGTTCATTCCTTATTTGATTTATCGGGAAGAATTTGCCTATTGTAAAGTTGAATGGCTAGACTTCCCTACGCTGGTGTTATCCAGATCAGGTTCAACGGGTAAACTCTCAGTTTTTTAATGAATAAAAAACACCCCGAGTCAAAATTATGCTTATATTATGAACTGCCTATTGGCTTTTAACAAGTTTGTATAATAGAAAATTTTGATTTAAATGTTATTGTAACAATTTTTCGATATCGGTAATCGCTCTTCTATCCGGCAAGAAAATAATTAGGTGATCATTCTCTTCAATCGTTAAATCCGTGTTGATAATAATAACATCTTCATCACGTACAACTGCGCCGATTGTTGCCCCAGACGGTAGCTTTAATCCATTGATGTTTTTTCCGACCAGTTTTGAATTTTCTTTATCGCCATGCGCAACGATTTCCACAATTTCAGATTCGCCTTGTCGTAGTGATACAACTTTGACGATGCCTGTTTGTCTGACATGACTTAAAAGTTCAGAAATAGTGGCGTGTTGAGGTGAAATAGCAATATCAATCACACTATCATTAATGAGTTCTAAGTAAGCTTGTTTTTGGATTAAAACGATGACTTTTTTAGCGCCCATTCTTTTTGCTAGCATCGATGACATAATATTTGACTCATCATCACCCGTTACCGCAATAAAAAGATCGGTAAGTTCAATCTGTTCTTGGGATAGCAATTCTTGGTCTGATGATTCGCCATGTAATACCGTGGTATTAAGTAACTGTTCAGCAATGAGTTCTGCCCGTTCGGCATTGCGTTCAATTAGTTTGACTTGATAATCATTTTCTAAACGCTTAGCCAGTGCAAGCGCAATGCCGCCACCACCACTAATGATAATTCGTTTATAAGGTTTTTCTAAACGTTGTAGCTCACTGGTCACGGCTTTGATATTGGTTGGCGGAGTAATAAAATAAACCATATCGCCAGCTTCAATCAAGGTAGAACCTAGAGGACGAATAAAGCGATTTTTACGGTAGATAGCAACGACTCTGGCTTCAACATGCGGAAGATGTTCTTTAAGCTCTGATAGCTCACTGCCAACTAGCGCGCCACCATAATACGCCATAACAGCGACTAGACATACACGGGTATCGTTGAATGAGGCAAATTGTAATGCGCCTGGATATTGAACTAAGTGACTGATGTGGTTAGTAATAAGGTTTTCTGGTGCAATGATATGGTCGATATTGATGCACTCTTTGTTGAAAAAAGGGTATCTTTCATCATTGTATTCCGGTGCACGGATACGCGCCACTTTTTGCGGAATATTAAACATGACATGCCCAATTTGACACGCCATCATGTTGATTTCGTCAGAATTGGTAACAGCAACAAGCATATCAGCAGATTCAGCACCGGCACTTTCAAGAACTTGTGGATAAGATGATTTTCCACAAATGACTTGTAAATCAAAGCGTTCTTGCAAAGATTGCAATTTATCATGATCTTCATCGACAACAGTGACATCGTTCTGTTTTTCAGTAACAAGATATTCTGCAAGCGCACTGCCTGTTTGTCCTGCCCCAAGAATGATAATCTTCATAACTAACCTATTTTAATTAAATGGCTCTTATATCTTTTATTATCATGGTGATAATAAATGCCTATATTAAGCCAATTAATACTGTTTAGTGTTAATAATAATTATGTTATTTGATTTTAGACTATACAAAACCGATAGCGTCATAGACCTTTTTCAATGTGATATCCGCTTTAGCTCGAGCTTTTTCAGCGCCTTCTTTCATGATTGAAAAGAGATAATCTTCATCATCACGATATTGGTGATATTGTGTTTGTAATTGACTTATCATATCAATCACTTGTGTCGCCACTTCCGTTTTAAGATGTCCATACATTTTACCTTCAAACTCTTTTTCAAGTTCGGTGACGGGTTTTCCTGTTACGCCAGTTAATATATCTAGTAAGTTTGATACACCTGCTTTATTTTTTAAATCATAACGTACAACAGGTGGTTCATCAGAATCGGTCATTGCACGTTTGATTTTTTTCTCAATATCTTTAGGATTTTCAAGTAATCCAATTACATTGTTTCGATTTTCATCGGATTTGGACATTTTTTTCGTTGGATCTTGTAATGACATTACTCTTGCACCAACTTTAGGGATAAAGGGTTCAGGAACAGTAAAAATATCACCATACAGGGCATTAAAGCGCATTGCAATATCACGGGATAATTCGAGATGTTGTTTTTGATCGTCACCAACAGGGACTAAATTAGCTTGATATAATAAAATATCGGCTGCCATCAAAACAGGATAATCAAAAAGCCCTGCATTAATGTTTTCAGCATGTCGTGATGATTTATCCTTAAATTGTGTCATGCGACTGAGTTCACCAAAATAAGTATAACAGTTCAATGCCCAACCTAATTCAGCATGAGCTGGTACATGAGATTGTACAAATATAGTGCTTTTTTTCGGATCAATACCACATGCTAAGTAAAGCGCCATGGTATCAAGGGTCGCTTTACGTAGTTTTTGAGGATCTTGTCGTACCGTAATGGCATGTTGGTTAACAATACAATAAACGCAATCATATTCCGCTTGTAAAGCAACCCAATTTTTTAAAGCACCCAAGTAGTTGCCAAGTGTTAGTTCTCCTGATGGCTGAGCGCCACTAAATACAATCGGTTTACTCATAATTTATTCCTAATCTATTCATTCTGTTACTTTACTTGTTATTTTTTTGCCTCAGCTTTGGGCAGTGGTAACAAGGTTAATATATCTTTGAAATCGTCAAATAAAAAATCCGGATCACTAGTCGCTATTGATACACCGTAGTTGTAACCATAAGTTAACGCAACAGTAGGGCAGTTAGCATTCTTTGCTGCTGTGATATCATTTTTAGAGTCACCGACAAAGAGTAATTGATCGTTAAAAAGCCCAAACGTTGCCATAACTTGATAAAGTGGAGCTGGATGAGGTTTTAACTTGATAACATCACCTCCACCTAGCACCAGTTTGAAATATTCTTTAATGCCTAATGATGCTAATAAAGCAGGTAAAAATTGTGCAGGTTTATTGGTAACAAGTGCTAATGGATAATGGTTATCATAAAGTGTTTTTAAGGTCTCTTTAACATGTGGAAAGAGTTTTGTTTCTGCATCGATAACTTTATCGTAGTGCTGATTAAAGCAATTTTTAGCATGGCTAAACAATTCTGCTGTTGGGGTAATATCGATTGCTTTAAATGTACGTTCTAACATAACATCGATACCATTACCTACCCAATTTTTAACTTGATCTTTGCTAACTGTGGGTAATTGTAAATCAGCAAGCATTTGCTGAATAGCTAATGCAAGTCCGGGTACACTATCAACGAGTGTGCCGTCCAGATCGAATGCTATCGCTTGAATGTCATCCAGTTTAGGCATGTTTAACTCCTGCTAATTCTTTTCGCATAGCATCAATAACTGTTTTATAATCAGGTTGTCCAAAAATAGCAGATCCTGCAACAAACATATCAGCGCCAGCTTTGGCTATTTCTGCAATATTTTCAACTTTGACACCGCCATCAATTTCAAGTCTGATTTTTTGCCCTGATTCAATAATGCGTTGTTTAACTTGTTGTAATTTTTTTAATGTTGATGGGATAAATGATTGCCCACCAAAACCGGGGTTAACCCCCATTAATAAAACAATATCAATTTTATCCATTACATAATCTAAATGATCTAACGGAGTCGCCGGATTAAAAACTAAACCAGCGGTACAACCATGATCTTTGATAAGTTGCAACGTTCGGTCAAGATGAATCGTTGCTTCGGGATGAATAGAGATATTGCTAGCACCAGCTTTTGCAAAAGAGACAATAAGTTCTTCGACAGGTGATGCCATTAAATGGACATCGATTGGGGCGTTTATGCCGTAGTCACGTAGCGCTTGGCAAAACATCGCTCCCATTGTCAGATTAGGTACAAAATGATTATCCATGACATCAAAATGGATTACATCAGCTCCTGCATCAATCACTTTTTGTGTTTCTTCACCTAAACAAGCAAAATTTGCTGAAAGTATTGATGGTGCAATAATAAACTCTTTCATAACATACCTCTAATCATAGAAGCTTATACTTAAACTTTTTAATATTTTTTGTATAACGCTAATATTTCGTCAATTTTTTTTCGACCTTCACCATCACAGCTAATTGAGCGTCGCATTTCAGCTCGATAAAGGTGGCGAGCTTTACTGTATAACGTTCTTGTATAATCCGTGTCATGATTGGATACCAGTACTGGAATATTATTTTTATAAGCTATTTTTTCGGCTAATTTAGAGAGTTTTTTATGTTCTTCATAGCCAAAATTATTTGAATAATAAGCCGTAAATCCGGCCGATTCATTTGGTGATAAATAGGGTGGATCACAGTATATCACAGAATTTTGCTTTGCTTTTTTCATAACCTGTTGATAGGGTGCACATATAAATTCCGCATTTTGTGCTTTTTGTGCAAAAAAGTTAAGTTCTTTTTCTGGAAAATAGATTGTTTTATAGCGACCAAATGGTACATTAAAATACCCACTATTGTTATAACGGCATAAACCGTTATAACAGTGGCGATTCAAATAAATAAATAATAAAGATCGTAAATATTGATCTTTACTATAATTAAATACCTCTCTTAATTGATAAAATGCCTCAGGCTGATTATTCTGAGGTTTGAACAATGTTTTTAAATCATTAATAAACTCATTCGGTTTCGTTTTTAATAAATTGAATAATTGAATTAAATCATTGTTAATATCAGCTAAAAGGTAGCTTTTATAATTGGTATTTAAGAAGACGGAACCTGCACCAACAAAAGGTTCAATCAGTTGATCTCCCTCTGGTAGATACTGCCTAATGGTGTCCACAAGTTCATATTTTCCTCCAGCCCATTTTAAAAAGGCTCGTTGTTTTTTCAACGGAAACTCCTATGTTGTTTTTGATAGGATAAATGAACCATATCCTTTACTTTCCAATTTTCTCTTTATTTATTGCTGCGCCAGATTTGACCCATGGATTAGCTTTTTGTAGTGCACTCGGTAAAGACTTGATAACTTTTTGTGCTTCATCATATGATGAATATTTACCTTTTACTAAAACAAACCAACTATTATTATCGCGTTTAGTTTCATAAATTTGGTAATCAGTAATGTTATATCTTTCAGCTAATTTTTTTAAATTTTCAATTGATGATGATGCACTAAGTTGAATGGTATAGTCATCATTGTTGAAAATTGAATTAATATTTTTTGAGTTACTTGTATTTCCAACAGTCCTTTTTGTTTGAGTATTTACTTTCTGTTTGACCGTTTGAGTTTCATTAGAATAATTTGGTTCATTTTTTGAATTATATTTACTTGTGTGTGTTTGTTGCTCAATTGAATTTCCACTTAATACAGATGTAGCTTGATTATTGGTTAAAGAATCGGAATTAGTTGCATGCGTGTTACCTATAGAAAGGTTTGAAGCACTACCTATTGATTCATTAATATTGTTATCAGTATTCGATAATAAAGATCCATTGACGTCAGGAGGCGTCAATGGCGTTGGCTCATTTTTATTTGAAGAACTAAATAGCACAAAATAGAGTGATATCAAAAAAATGACGACGGCACAACCAAGAATTATTAATTTTGGTTTAGAAAAATTTTCAACTAAATTTAGTAATTTTAATGAAGTTTTAGAGTCTTTATTTGCTTTTTCTGATATGTAACGGTCATCTCTATCTACACGCATATTTACTCCTTAACTTACTGAGTTGCTATGTTATTAGTTCAGTATCAACTTTAATAATAAAAATTAATAGTCTAAATTTGCTCTATTTTATCGATAATATAACCAGCAACACCTTTAGCACTCTGTTCATCTGTCTTGATAGTAATATCTGCAATTTCTTGATAAAGTGGTTCACGTTCATCTGCAAGTTCTTCGTATAGCTCTCGAGGAGTATTGCCACCTTGTAATAATGGACGACGTTTATCCTTTTGAGTTCTTGCCATTTGTTTTTCAATCGTTGTTTCTAGATAGATCACAATCCCACGAGCTGATAATCGGTTACGTGTTTCTTTAGATAACACTGAACCTCCACCAGTTGCTAGGACTACACCTTGTTTCTCAGTCAATTCATTAATGACTTTCTCTTCTCTGGCGCGGAATCCGTCTTCACCCTCTAAGTCAAAAATCCAGGCAATATCAGCACCCGTACGTTTTTCGATCTCTTGATCTGAGTCAAAAAACTCCATGCCTAATTGTTGCGCAATTTGTCGACCTATTGTGCTTTTTCCTGCCCCCATAGGGCCAATTAGAAAAATATTTCGCTTTTCTGCCATTGTAGTTTCATCATCTATTAATTTTGGTTAAAATTTACCACACAATAAAAACTTTGATGATTTTAACAATCATATGATGCCTATTGTGTAACATTTCTTGTATCTCCGTCTAATACGACAAAAATTTAGGGTGGTAATTATCTCAATAGAAAGCCCCTTTTTGCAATAGGTATTTTAGCAATAGTTTTAGCTGATACCTGCCTGGTGCAGATCATGTATATTTAAAGCGCCAACTAATTCACCTTCAGTATTCACTACAGGTGCAGCAGTAATATTGTGATAATTAAATGATTTTAAAGCTTCAGTCGCTTTCCAACTTGCGGGTATTCTATATCCGGGACTCGTCATAACGGTTTTTATACTGTCATGTAGTGTACCATTTTTTAACAACAATCGTCTTAAATCTCCATCTGTAAATACCCCTATAATTTTATTATCATCCTGACAGATTGCCACTAATCCAACGCCAGTCCTACTAAGTTCCAGCATTGCGTCAAAAACTGTTGCAGTATGTGAAACTTTTGGAATTGATTCACCTGTTCTCATTACATCTTTAACTTGATTAAGTAATTTTGCACCTAGACTACCAGCTGGATGTGAACGAGCAAAATCTTCTTCTTTAAAACCTCTAGCTCGCATCACAGCAATAACGAGTGCATCCCCCATCAATAAGGTGTTAGTTGAACTTGATGTTGGTGCTAATCCCATAGGGCATGCTTCTTTTTCAATTGAAATATCAATCACAGCATCTGCCGCTTTTGCTAATGGTGAGTCTAATGTCCCAGTTATTGCAATAACAGGAACATTCATTGAAGCCAGTATTGGAAGTATAAAGTTAAACTCTTTTGCACGACCAGAATATGAGATTAGAATAGCAACATCGTTTTCACTTACCATACCTAGATCTCCGTGTAGCGCTTCTGTTGGATGCATAAAAAAAGAAGGAGAGCCAGTACTTGCTAAAGAAGCTGAAATTTTTTTTCCAATATGTCCCGATTTTCCAATACCTGATACAACAATTTTCCCCTTTGCCATCAAAATGAGTTTGCAAGCTTTAATAAAATCTTCGCCTAGGCGTTGAGGTAATTTTTGAGCTTCGCTTAATTCTAACTCAAGAAGTTCTCGACCATATTTTAATAATTTATCCATTTCAATTAGCCTATGGAATGTCTTTAAACGGTAACCATATGATTTGTATCATTTTATAATTAAAAATGTAAATAATGATTTATTATGTTAGCTCACAGTGTATCAAGTAACAGCCAAATATTCAAAAATAAAGCGAGTTATTTTTTTTGAATTAGCAATACTGACGTTCAATAGAGACTTACATAAGTGTTAATTTAAGTTAGTATTGTTAGTTTAACTTCCTAAAGCAACTTTCAAACCTAGTATCACAATCATAATCCCTAAGATTTTATCAATGATAAACTGTACTTTATAATAGCGTCTTTGGATGGTCTGGGTTTGGAAAATAAAGACGACAAAAGGCCACCACAAAATGGCTTCCGTCCAAATAATCAGAGCAACTAATAATTTATCATACAGTGTAGAATTTTCATTTAGTACTTGAGTAAATATGGCTAGAAAAAATAAAGTCGCTTTAGGATTAAGCAAGTTACATAAAAAACCTTGAATAAAAGCTGTTTTGGTGGTGATTATTCTACTATTTGATACGGAACCTATATAATTAGAACCCCTATTTTTGGCAAGTAACGCTTTAATTCCTATCCAAATTAAGTATGTAGCACCAACATAACGTAATGCATTATAGAGTATAGGTGTTGTAGAAATTAGTAATGCGATACCTGCAACACAATAGCTCATATGGATTAATATGGCGATGATGATACCCAAACTCGTGAATAAAGCTATTTTTCGGCTATAGCTTAAACTATTTTTTAAAACTAAAAAAAAGTCGGGTCCGGGCGAAATCATTCCCAAAAAACTAACGGTAGTAACTATGAGCATGGTATCGACAGTCATTTTAACCCTATTTTTATTGTTCTGCCGAATGATTTAAGGTTGCGATTTTGGATTTATTTTGTTCAATAAATTGTTTTTTATTCCTGTCGGTTTCGGTTAGATAATCGGTTAAAAATTTAGCATTACTTTTAATTTGTGCACCATTTAAAATCAATCTAGGCAAATCAATTTGATAGATTGTTTGATCGGGAGATTTGTTCAAATTTTCAGATTTTGCATTGGTTAATAAATAAAGTTTACGCTCTTTTTGAGATAGGCGATTAATGGTAGGGGTACCTGAACCCATCATTAAGTGATCTGGAAAAATATAAAAGATCGTATCTTCAAGCAATCCGTTATGCTCTAAATACTGGATAAATTGTCCGACATTATAATCCAGTGAGGCAGCAACAAATGACATATTGTCATCTTTAGGTGTAATAACCGATGCCATTCGTTCATCGTAAAATCCATTAGGGGCATGGGTTGAAACGGTTGAAATAAATAAAGCAAAAGGTTGATTTGCCTCATTCATATCATTAATTTGTTTTTTGGCGATATCAAAAATATCTTTGTCATATAATCCAAATGGTGCTTTAGGGTATTGGGATGGATAATTTTTTTCCGAAACAACTTGCATTCCCAATAGTTCAGCTGTGTGACCGATACCAGCAAAGTCAGGGCCAGCCATAACATAGCGAGTTTGATATCCCGCTTTTTTAAGGACATCACCTAAGTTAATTAATTGAGTTTGATTACTTTTCATCAATGGAGAAGTTGAGTACCCACCAATTAAAAAAGGCACGCCCGTCATGTAAGTATACATTGATGCAGTTGTCCAGCTACTACCAACACTCATTGGCATATTCGGGAAGAAAGTATATGTTTGACGTAATTGTCTTAAATTCGGTGTGATATCCGCAAAATCTAAAAAACCTTGCTCAAACGATTCTAACGAAATGACAACAATATTTTTTCCTTTATGACTAATTAACTGATTTTTATTAGTATAGTCAGTCATATTGAGCGTTTGTAGAGCTTGTTCAAATGATTCCCGCGGTGCGTTTGTCACTTGATAAATTTCGTATAAACGGCTTAACGGGCCATTGTGATAACTGATGCTAATAATGGCAATGATAGCAAATACCAAACGCAGTAATGGATGACATTTGCGTTTAAATAAACCCGCTAACTTGAACAGTAAAAATACAAAACCCAAAAAGACAGCAGTAACCAAGAGTGCTTGTACTTTAAAAATAAATAATCCTTGTACAATGTCATTGATGTTTAAATTGACGTAAAACTGATAATCTATAAAGCCGCCACTAAAATAGATTGAAGTTAACTCCATGACAATAAAAACTGTCAACAGGCTGATCACCAGCAGTTGCCACTTTTTGCGTTTAAAAAAAGAGGCAACCACGACGGTAATAATTAAGAGAGGTAAAACAATTAATGTCGAAAGTGGCATAGAACAAAATACTCAATAATTAACTTTTGCATAAGTATATACTTAATATTATGAAAAATAAAAAGCAGCGAGTATTTTTATTTCAATAGCTAGATAGAATGCTGTTAACTGACAATTTTGAGTGTAATTAATCTATTATTTATCAAAAAATAAATTAAAAATTAACATTTTTTTGTTAAGGTTAAATCATAACCATTTGATAAGTTAATCGGATATTTAGCATATCGATATTTTTATAATCTTATTTCTATAAATATTATTTATAACTCATAAAAAAGATTGAAATAAAATGTTGAATAGGTAAGGATAATTCATCGTGATTTTTAAGCATAAAGTTAACCAACAGCCTAAAAGCCAATGTAATTGAAAATAAGGAGTCAAAATGTTTAGTAAAGAAATGACTATTGCCGATTATGACAAGGAGTTGTGGGATGCCATTAAGGGTGAAGAACAACGTCAAGAAGATCATCTTGAATTAATTGCATCTGAAAATTATGCCAGCCCAAGAGTCATGCAAGCACAAGGTTCTCAATTAACCAATAAATATGCAGAAGGGTATCCAGGTAAACGTTACTACGGTGGTTGTGAATATGTTGATATCGTTGAAAAACTGGCTATTGAACGAGCTAAAACGTTATTTGGTGCTGATTATGCTAACGTACAACCCCATTCCGGTTCGCAAGCTAATTTTGCCGTTTATACTGCGTTATTAAATCCTGGCGATACAGTACTGGGTATGAATTTATCTGAAGGTGGTCATTTAACCCATGGTGCACCAGTTAGTTTTTCAGGCAAGCTTTATCATGTGGTTGCCTATGGTGTTGATGAGGCAGGTCGTATTGATTATGAACAGTTAGCGACCATTGCTAAGGAGTCGAAACCTAAAATGATTATTGGTGGTTTTTCTGCTTATTCTGGTATTGTTGACTGGAAGCTTATGCGTGAAATTGCTGATAGTGTGGGTGCTTATTTATTTGTGGATATGGCGCATGTTGCAGGTTTAGTGGCAGCAGGTGTTTATCCAAATCCTGTTCCTTATGCGCATGTGGTCACCACAACAACCCATAAAACCCTTGGTGGACCAAGGGGGGGATTAATTTTGGCAAAAGGTGGTAGTGAAGATCTTTATAAAAAATTAAATTCGTCGGTATTTCCGGGTGCCCAAGGTGGGCCTTTAATGCATGTCATTGCAGCAAAAGCGGTGGCATTAAAAGAGGCAATGGAACCAGCTTATCAACAATACCAACAGCAAGTCGTTAAAAATGCACAAGCAATGGTTGATGTGATTTTAAAGCGGAGTTATAAAGTTGTTTCAGGTGAAACACACAATCATCTATTTTTGATTGATTTAGTCGATAAAAAAATTACAGGTAAAGAAGCCGATGCAGCATTAGGTAGTGCAAATATTACCGTGAATAAAAATAGTGTACCAAAAGATCCACAAAGTCCATTTGTGACATCAGGTATTCGTATTGGTTCACCAGCGATTACAAGGCGAGGATTTAAAGAGCCAGAGTCTCGTGAATTGGCTAATTGGATTTGTGATGTTTTAGATAATATTGATGATGAACAAGCTATTCAAGCTGTTAAAGAAAAAGTATTAGCAATATGTCGGCGTTTACCTGTTTATCAACATTAAGATATAATGATTATCGCCAATCATCGGCGATAATCATTGATTTGTTTTTATTGTTTTTCTGTGTCACTAGTTTTTTGTATGAGTTCTTGCTTATGTTGCTCTATAAAGTGTTTTATATGACCTTTATGCCATAACCATCCACCTGTTATACCTATACCTAATACTAAAGCTATCCAAAATACAATAGCAAATTTATTACGACGTTTTCTCATTGGATCTCGTAAATTACGTTTAGCATTTTTTGGTAATTCCGCTTTACTAGTGAGTAATCCGCCTAATAATAAGTTTATCTTAACTTGCCCATTAATTGCCCAACCGGATGCTTCAAGAAGTGGTCCAAGTGTTCGGTGCCTTAATTTTAGCCAAGCCAAAATGACAGAAGGTCCCGATATGACTAAGAATAATCCAATAATAACCAAAGGAAGTTGCCACCAGCTTAATGAAAATAGCGCTTGGAAAATAGTTGCTAAAGCGGTACCGATTGCGCCAATAGCTAAACCAATTGCGGCAAATATACCGACACTTTTGCCAATATCAAATTTAGTCTCTGGATTTTGTAAGACTTGTGTACCGGTTTTTTCGATATCAGCGTCCTTACTGGTTGCCCATTTGTTAATTTGTTCAGTAATAAGGCGACCAATACGTTGATAAGGTGCCCATATGGCTTGCTGGATACTGATTGGTTTTGTGATAATTTTAACCACATTAGCATCCCAATCATTACCATCGTTGTCAATAAATACACCATTTCGACCTTCAATCAATAAATCACCTTGTCCAGCGGTAATGGCTGCGGCGATCAGCTTTTTTTCACCTTTTCGTGTACATTCACAATAAAGTAGGCATAACTCTGAGTAACCAGACATCGTTGAATGTTTGGCTATGTTATCAACTGAAACACAAAGTGTTGCACAGCGACCATCAATATAGAGTTTACCAAGTTGAAATGCCGCTCTTTTTTCAAGTGAAAAGAAATCTGAAAAAGAGGTAAAATTAACCAATAAACGATAAAGATGTTTATGAAAGAGAACTAGTTTTTCTAGAATTAGCACATCGGAAGCAGAAATCGGGGTTTTATTATCTTGCTCAACCATCTCTTGAAATTGAGAAAATAAATCTTTTTTTATTATATTATTAATTGTACTGGTCGATAACTCTTCAATACTAGCAGTAGGTTGAATTGTAACCTCTAACTTTTCCATTTTTGGTGACGAATTAATCAAAGAAGAATAAGCATCCAGACTTGATTGAATGTGTTGCCATTCCTCTTCTGTTAATTGATTAGGATTTGTTAAGAGTGGAGAAACAAGACTTTTAAATCGTGTAATTTTAGTTTTCCATAAAGGATTGAGACCATTTACTAGATCAAGGAAGTTGTGGGTATCAATTTTAGATAAAGGTAATTCTGCTAACGCTTCATCTGATAGTAAACCATTCTCAGTTGGAACGATATATTTTTCATCAACATTTAATGCTGTTTGTGCTTGTGGGGCATATTGGGCAAGTTCGACTCGCAAAAAATAATCATCAATTTTGGGTTTTAATGCTTGAACTAAATTCCATATTTCTGAACTATTTTCACCAAATGGTGTTTGGGTGTTTCTGATATCTGTTTGCCATTGTTTCCATGTTTGTAGATTTTTGACGAATGTCATGGCAATGGCTAAGTTAATACCTTCTTCACCGCTCATATCTTTTTCAGCACCAACGGTTTTTATTGCAGATTTAATAAAAGTTTGCATGTCAGATGACAGTTCATTTGAAGGTGGGAATATTAAATCACCGTTGTATAATTTGCCTGAATTAATCTTAATCGATTTTTGGACATCTTCTTGGGTTAAATAATCATAACCACTCTTATTTAAACTGGTAAGAATACTGTTCGCTGTGACTAGTAACTTTTGTCCATCTTCGGTTGTGGTATCAATTTGTGACAAAGGTAACACATCGGAAGCATTCAAAATTGTTTCGAAAGAGAGTATTTTACTTCTTGTCCAGCTTATCGCATCTAAAATATCAGGTATTCTAATGCGCCCATCTTGGTCTTCATCTAATAATGTTAACGTTCTTTTGTCAAAATCCAGTCCAGTTGTAGGACAACTCAGTGCAACCCATAATTTTGGATCAAGATTGGGTAAATTGATAATGTCTTGCGCATTTTTAAATACAACTTGATCTAAGCCACCAACTCGTTGAAATGTCCACATATGACTCATAATAACCTCCATACTGAAATTCATTTATATTTCCTTTAATTAAATAAATATAACAGTATTAGTTGTTTAAGGAAAGAGAACAGTAATTTCACTTTAGCGAAGTTTTTAGTAAAATTTTGGCGAATTGATTTTAGTTGCTTAAGGCAACTTTATGATAGAATAACGTTATATCAGTTAATTGCCAAATAAAAATACAGAATATGTCATTAATCAACCTCACAAATGCTCACCTTTCCTTTAGCGATGCGCCCCTACTTGATCATATTGATATGTCAATTGAAGCTAATGAGCGAGTCTGTCTTGTCGGACGTAATGGAGCCGGTAAATCAACACTGCTTAAAGTCCTTAATAAAGAAGTACCATTAGATGAAGGTCAAATTATTTATGAGAATAATGTTGTTGTGTCACGTTTACAACAAGATCCTCCAAGGGATATTCAAGGAAATGTTTTTGATTTCGTTGCAGAAGGCTTAAAAGAACAAGCTCAATTATTGAGGGATTATTATGATTTATCTCATCGTATTGAACTCGATCCCAGTGAAAGTAATTTGGCTAAATTAGCGAAATTACAAGAGCAATTAGATCAACAAAATGGTTGGCAACTTGATAATCGCATTCGTAATGTTATCTCTTCACTTTCATTAGATGGTGATGCGCTACTGTCATCCTTATCAGGTGGGTGGTTGCGTAAAGCTGCATTGGCTAAAGCATTAGTGTGTCAACCGTCAGTGTTATTACTGGATGAGCCAACTAACCATTTAGATATTGAAACGATTAAATGGCTTGAGGAGTTTTTAAAAAGCTTTAATGGCAGTATTGTATTTATTTCACATGATCGTTCTTTTATTCGACAAATGGCAACACGTATTATTGATCTCGATAGGGGAAAAGTGGCTTCATGGGGTGGGGACTATGATAGCTACCTTATTGGTAAAGAAGAGGCCTTGCGTGTAGAAGAGTTGCAAAATGCAGAATTTGATAAAAAATTAGCTCAAGAGGAAGTCTGGATACGTCAAGGGATTAAAGCTCGTCGAACACGTAACGAAGGTAGAGTACGTGCTTTAAAAGCAATGAGACAAGAGTATGCGCAGCGTCGCCAAGTCATGGGCAGTGCGAAAATGCAAATTGAAGAAGCGTTGCGCTCTGGCAAGATTGTTTTTGAATTAGATAATGTGAGCTATCAAGTCGCAGATAAATTATTGGTTAATGATTTTACGGTACAAGTATTACGTGGCGATAAAATTGCGCTGATTGGTCCTAATGGTATAGGTAAAACAACACTTTTAAAGCTGATGTTAGGTAACTTACAGCCGACATCGGGTAGCGTCCATTGTGGTACCAAATTGGAAGTCGCTTATTTTGATCAGTATCGACTTGAGTTGGATCCTGAAAAGACAGTGATGGATAATTTGGCTGAAGGTAAGCAAGAGGTGATGGTTAATGGTCGATCTCGTCACGTGCTTGGCTATTTGCAGGACTTTTTGTTTCCACCTAAACGCGCCAGAACTCCTGTTCGTGCATTATCAGGGGGAGAGCGAAATCGTTTATTGTTAGCTAAATTATTTTTAAAACCAAGTAATTTATTAGTACTCGATGAGCCCACCAATGATCTGGATATTGAAACATTAGAGTTATTAGAAGAGCTAGTCAATGATTATCAAGGCACCGTTTTATTGGTTAGCCATGATCGACAGTTTGTTGATAATGTGGTTACTCAATGTTGGTTTTTTGAAGAAAAAGGTCATATCGGTATTTATGCAGGCGGATATACTGATGCTTTACAGCAACAGCAGCAAGCAAAACCCGTGTCGGTGAATAAAAATAGTGCACCGGTTAAAAAAGATGAAAAAGCGGTAACTGCTCAAGCTAACGTGCCTGAAGCGAAAAAGAAAGTAAAGTTAAGTTATCATGAACAACGTGAATTAGCACAGTTACCAAGCCAAATAGAGCAATTGGAATTAGCAATAGCTGATTTACAAGCGCAAATAGGGCACAGTGATTTTTTCAATCAACCCCACGAGGTGACGAGCCCGATTTTAACTGATTTGGCCAATAAAGAAGCTGAACTAGAAGCCATCTTTGCTCGTTGGGAAGCGCTTGAGTCGTTAAGTCAACAATAGTCGTGTTAAGAGCTTGCTTGGCAAGCTCTTGTTAGCATTTACCATGTTCTTTTTGTTAATACAAAAAAGAGTGCTAATGCGAAAATGACAAATATTGCACCAATAAACCCGATATACTCGGTTGATAGTCTGACTAATACTTGGCTACCTACAAACGCACCTGCTCCAATGCCGATATTATAAATACCTGAATAAACAGATGTTGCAATATCAGCTGCATCTGGAGCAACATCAATGACTTTACTTTGCATAACCATGCCGATGATGGTGATCGCAAGTCCCCATAACATGCCTTGTAAGATTGCAGTAATTAAATTGAACGAGCAAACATAGAGTGAAAGTAAACAAATCATCAATAATAACAAAGGGATGATTAGAATTGCTGTTGGATGTCTATCCGAATATTTAGCAAAGACAACACTGCCGATCATACCTGAAAAACCAATAGCTAATAGTATGCTAACCACCACTTTTTCGTTAAAGCCACCGACATTTATCATAAATGGGGTGATATAGGTATAAGCACAAAAATGACCAGTAATAATAATTGCTGTTAACAGATAGATATTAAGTAATATTGGTCGTTTAAGTACTTTTGGAATATCACGGATAGATAAGGTGTCTGTGCTTGGCACAGGCGGTAATAAATAGAGTAATGAAACCATGACACAAAAAGCAATAAAACCGATACATAAAAAAGTAATCCGCCAACCAACAACTTGTCCAATTATCGTGCCAATTGGAATACCTAAAATTGTTGCCATTGAAACGCCAACAACAATAAAACCCATTGCTTTAGCTTTTTTGCCATTGGGTGCAAGTCGAACAGCTAAAGGCGTAGTAATAGCCCAAAATACAGCGTGCGCACAGGCGATCCCAATTCTGGCTACCATTAAACTATAAAAATCCCAAGCAAAACCCGCTAAGATATGGCTACCAATAAATAAACAGAATAAGAAAACAAGGAGTTTTCGGCGATCCATTTTTGAGGTTAATACCGTTAAGGGTAACGATAATAATGAAACAGACCAAGCATAGATAGTTAATAATAATCCAGCATGTGCTTCATCCATTGAAAAACTTTTAGCGATGTTGGGTAATAACCCTACAGGAACAAATTCGGTGGTATTAAAAATAAATGCTGCAAATGCCAAACATAATATTGACGACCAAATTCGAGACCGTTTATTAGCATTATTTATCATGTTGTTTTTCAAAGAAGGGATAAATAGATTGATTGTCATTATAACTGAATAATGTTCTTTATTAAACAGACAGCAAAGATAATTCTATCATCTTTGATGACAACTAATCGGCATTCTTTATCGATTTTGTACCTACATTCGCAACTGGTATATAATATCCATACCTTTCTACTTGCAATGATGATAATCATGAATCAACTTCTTATTACAATATGTTTATTAATTTTTAGTAATATGTTTATGACGTTTGCTTGGTATGGTCATTTACGTTTTTTGCATAATCAAGTCTGGATTGTTGCCGTTTTTATTAGTTGGGGTATTGCGCTATTTGAGTATTTATTGCAGGTTCCTGCTAATCGTATAGGCTTTCAAGTTGCCACCGCTGGTCAATTAAAAATTATTCAAGAAGTCATAAGCTTATCTGTCTTTATACCTTTTTCAATTTTTATCTTAAAAGAACCTTTTAAAACTGATTATATTTGGGCTGGTTTCTGTTTGCTTGGCGCAGTATTTTTTATGTTTAGAGATAAGATTTTTTCTTAACTCTAAATGAGTCTTTATTCAACAAGTATGATTAAATCAAAAAAGATTATTTAATCTTAGTATCACTATTTGAAAGGGATCTATATGGGAATGTGATAGTTATCACATAATATAAATGTTGCCATTTATTAATTCAATAATCCATTTTAACATTGATAAATACTAAATAAATCAAAGTTATTAAACTAAATGATTTAGACGACTTCATTATATGAAAAGTGTAATAAGACATTTAATCATTTGTATACAAACCATATTGGAATATTGATATCGAGAAAGATAAAGGGGATGGCTATGCAAAAAATGTTAGTTAAAAGTATTGTGTTGTATGTTTTATTTTGTCTCCAAGCATTTGCTCTAGAAATAAAAGATGTGACAACACATCCCAATGACTATTTTCTTACCGAAAATGAAGCTCCCGATAGTTTCCAATTGTTACCCCCTCCTCCTGCATTTACCAGTGTCGAATTTTTAAGAGATAAAGCTATGTATGATTGGGGTAAATCGATGCGTCATACCGAACGAGGAAAGCAAGCTTATGTTGATGCGGATTCGAGTAAAGAAAATGTTACTGAGCAATTTTCAAAGTCTTTTGGATTAGACATATCGGCAACCAAAACGCCCGAAATTTATAAATTAATTACTACAATGAAAGAAGATGCTGGTGATCTGGCTACTCGTTCTGCTAAAAATTATTACAACCGTATTCGACCATTTTCATTTTTCAATGAGCCGACTTGCCGACCAGAAGACGAAAAAACGCTGTCTACCAATGGATCTTATCCATCAGGACATACAACAATTGGTTTTGCTATATCGCTGGTGTTAGCTGAAATCAACCCACAACGTCAAAATGAAATTTTAAAACGTGGTCTTGAAGTGGGTGAAAGTCGTGTTATTTGTGGATACCATTGGCAAAGTGATATTGATGCAGCTAGAGTGATGGCGGCGAGTGTCGTTGCTCAATTGCACGCTAATTCGCAGTTTAATCAACAATTAGCAAAAGCCAAAATGGAGTTTAACCACTTAAAAACCAATCAACAAAGCAAAAAGTAATAAAAGTTAACAACGGCTATGACTGGATTGTAAATCCAATGTTTATCAATTTAAGGCTGATATTGGTTGTTTCGTTAAACAACCAATATCAAGTTAAACTACTATAACGCTTTAAATGAGATATCCGGTAAAATCGCTTCGCCTTGCCAATATAATTCACTGGCAAGTTGCCCAGCAATTCGACAATAATTTTGAGTAAATTCACTGTCTGGATGACTAATAACTGTTGGCGTTCCGGTATCAAGGTCTTGTCGCAACATTTTATGTAGCGGTATTTGCCCAAGTAATTGAGTTTGATATTTTTCGGCAAGCTGTGCAGCGCCACCTTCACCAAAAATTGCCTCATGATGCCCACAATTTTCACAAATATGGTAACTCATGTTTTCGACAATGCCTAACGTCGGAACATTAACCTTATTAAACATTGTGATCCCTTTTTTAGCGTCGATTAAGGCAATATCTTGTGGCGTGGTAACAATCACCGCGGCGGTAACAGGAATGCTTTGCGCGAGTGTTAATTGGATATCTCCTGTACCTGGTGGCATATCAATTACTAAATAATCAAGTTCAGGCCAAAGCGTGTCTTGTAAAATTTGCAATAATGCTTTACTTGCCATTGGTCCTCGCCATACCATAGCTCCATCTGAATCGACTAAATAGCCAATCGAGTTACTGGCTAATTCATAGGCCATAATTGGGGTCATATGTTTATTGTCTGGAGTAAGTGGCTGTTGTTTTTCGGTTCCTAACATGGTAGGTATAGAAGGGCCATAAATATCTGCGTCTAAAATACCAACTTTGGCGCCTTGTTTTTGCAGTGCAAGCGCAAGGTTAATCGCGGTTGATGATTTACCGACTCCACCTTTACCAGAGCTAATAGCGATGATGTTTTTAATGTTTTTTATCGCTTGTTGATGATTTGCTCGTTTTAGGGTGGCAATATTGAAATCAATTTGCCAATTCACTTGTTTTAGACCGTCAAGTTCGAGTAATTGAGGTGTAATGGTTTTTTTCAGCTCTTCAAAAGTGATTTGCCATGCAAAGGGCATCGTTAAATGAATATGCAAAGTTTGATTTTCCATTTCACACTTTTTAACTGCACCTAATTCGATTAAATTTTTTCGCAAAGTAGGATGAGCAAAATTTTCAAGAATCTTTTTGGGTTCCATGGTGATTAGCCTTCATTTTTATCTACGGTTTTATCTGCTTTAATGCTGATTTGTATAATTATCATGCTTATTTAAGTAAAATATTGAGAACAGCCAAATTATTTTATGCTTTCCAAAATATCGTGAATCATTAGTTTGCTGATTTTTCTGAATCTGGAAAGAATTTTTATTAAATTATGGCATAAATCTAGCGATAATCCCATGTTTGATGTACTATTCCCGACATTATGTAATAAAGGGTATTAAATTGACATGACAACAAAACGCAAAATATTAGTGACTTGTGCACTTCCTTATGCAAATGGTTCAATTCACTTAGGACATATGCTAGAACATATTCAGGCTGATGTATGGGTACGCTATCAACGAATGCGTGGCAATGAGATTTACTTTATTTGTGCAGATGATGCGCATGGTACGCCAATCATGCTTAAAGCCCAACAACTAGGGATGACGCCTGAACAGATGATTGCAGAAGTTAAAACTGAGCATCAACGTGATTTTGCTGGATTTAACATCAGTTATGACAATTACCATTCAACGCATAGTCCAGAAAATCGTGAGATATCTGAACAGATTTATAAAAAGCTAAAAGCCAATGGTTATATCAAAACAAAAGTAATATCACAATTATTTGACCCAGAAAAACAGATGTTTTTACCTGATCGGTTTGTGAAAGGCACGTGTCCACGTTGTAAAGCCCCAGATCAATATGGTGATAACTGTGAAGTTTGTGGTGCAACTTATAATCCAATTGATCTCATTAATCCTCAATCGGTTATTTCTGGCGCAACCCCAATAATGAAAGACTCAGAGCATTTCTTTTTTGATTTGCCCGCTTTTTCAGAAATGTTACAGGCATGGATCCGATCGGGCACATTGCAAGATCAAGTTGCGAATAAAATGCAAGAGTGGTTTGAAGCAGGATTACAACCTTGGGATATTAGTCGTGATGCTCCTTATTTTGGTTTTGAAATTCCGGATGCACCCGGTAAATATTTTTATGTTTGGTTAGATGCGCCAATAGGTTATATGGGATCTTTCCTTAACTACTGTAATAAAAATAATAAAGCGATATTTGATGAGTTTTGGAATAAAAACTCAACGACTGAACTTTATCATTTTATCGGTAAAGATATTGTCTACTTCCATAGTCTATTTTGGCCAGCAATGTTAGACGGTAGTGAACATCGTAAACCTTCCAATATTTTTGTTCATGGCTATGTCACGGTTGATGGTGCAAAAATGTCAAAATCACGTGGAACTTTCATTCAGGCAAGTACTTACTTAAAACATTTAGATCCAGACTGCTTGCGTTACTATTATGCAGCGAAATTGTCGCCACATATTGATGATATCGATTTAAATTTGGAAGATTTTGTCCAACGTGTTAATAGTGATTTAGTCAATAAAGTTGTTAATATTGCTTCCCGTTCGGCAGGCTTTATCAGCAAACGTTTTGACGGTAAATTGTCTGATAATCTTTCTGAGCCAGAACTTTATGCTTTGTTCATTGAAAAATCAAAAGTAATTGCTGATTATTTTGAACAACGTGAATCCGGTAAAGCAATACGTGAAATTATGGCACTGGCTGACGAAGCAAATCGTTATATAGATGAAAAAGCGCCGTGGGTTGTAGCAAAACAAGAAGGGCAAGATCAAGCATTACAAGATATTTGTTCAATGGGGATTCATCTATTCCGTATTTTAATGACCTATTTAAAACCTATTGTGCCAGCATTAGCAGAACGCACTGAAGCATTTTTAAATAGCCAATTAACGTGGGATTCGATTAATCAACCTTTGACCGGACACAATATTAACAAATTTAAAGCCCTATTTAACCGTATAGATATGGATAAAATTACTGCTATGATTGATGAAACAAAACAACAAGCTGCATTAGCGACGCCAGCTAAAGAAAAAGTTGCTGAACCGATTGCTGACACGATCAATTTTGATGATTTTGCAAAAGTGGATATGCGTGTTGCATTAATTAAAAATGCAAGTGTTGTTGAAGGATCAGACAAATTATTGCAACTTACACTTGATATAGGAGACGAAACTCGTAATGTCTTTTCAGGCATTAAAGAGTTTTATCCTGATCCTCAAGTTTTAGTGGGCAGATTAACGATTATGATCGCTAACTTAGCGCCTCGTAAAATGCGTTTTGGTATCTCTGAAGGCATGGTACTTTGTGCAAGTGGTAAAGATGATAGTGAAGGCGTTTACTTATTGTCACCTGATAGTGGAGCAAAACCAGGTATGCGAATTTCGTAATTAATTGTTTTCTTTTTTTACATCTTAACAAGTTAAAACGCTTGTTAAGATGAATTAAAATTGATATTTGATAATAAAAAAAGTTAAAATCTTATATTATAAAATCTCCCAATTTTTTTCCTTTGCATACTTTATCAAGTCTGTTTTAGGGTCAACACAGACAGCATTGCCTACCGACTCAAGCATTGGTATATCTGAAATATCATCGCCATATGCAAAGGATTCTCCTAGGTTAATATTATTTATTACTGCATAGTTTTTCATGGCAACGTGCTTTCCTTCACCAATTGTTTGTGGTGGTAAAATATTGCCTGTCAGTATCCCATTTTCAATTTCAAGTGTTGTGCAGAGGATATCATTGGCACCTAAATATCTAGCTAAAGGTTCTAACAAAGGTTTCATCGAACCAGATACAAAAACAATCCTGAAATTTTCTTTTTTATGAAAGTTTAAACGTTCTATAGTTTTATGTATTAACGGTGGATTTTTTTGTAATAAATTTTCAAACCATTTATTTGCTCTATCATTTAAACTCTCTAGAGTTTGATTCTGAAATTCCTGATAATATTTTCGATTTACAATTGTTCTTGGAACATTATTAGCAATGTCTTGCTTAAAGTTTTTAATATAAGAATTGTATTTATCTTTATTTTCTGTTATTTCAGCCCAATAGTGATAAAAATCAAACATACTTTCGATGTTGATTAGCGTATTATCAACATTAAAAAAAGCCGCTTCATTCATTAATCTCTCCCATGAGTTTAATATCCATAATTATCTCGCTTCTTTATAATTTTTTTCTTAACCAACTGTCATGTAGCCATTTTTGTGTTTGACGACCTGCACGAATAAAGTCCCACTCAACATTTCTTTCAAAAACCATGATAGTTTCATCCGGTGCAATAATTGTCCAAAAGTAAAGACCTGTATTTAAGTCGCGGCATTTAACTTTCATGCCAGTTAAAGTCACTTTTTTACCATTCACCATAATCTCTTCATCATGGGTATCTATCCAATTATTATTATAATTTTTCAATAAATCTGGTGCATAAGTTTCAAGAAATTTGAGCGTTATTGCTAATGCTTTATCTTTCGTCACTTGTGCTTTAGTTGATTGATACTGTGGTAATAATCTAACAAATCCTTGCAATTTATTTGAATTATCATCGAGTAAAAATGAAACATGTTGGCTATTAAGATGCATGGTTTCTTGTGGTTCAAAACGGTATAACGTTACCGGTTGCTCGTTGTGTAGTCCTTTATGTGTTAACACTAAGTTAAAATTAAGCTCATTATCAGGTAATAATTGCTGAAAGTTTGGGGAAAGTTGTGTGCTGATTTTTGCCAATTGTGTTGAAGTCATAGACGTTTCCTTAGTTTGGTTAAGTTGCTGTGCGTAACAATTTGAATAAAAAAAACTTAATATAAATGTCAGTATGGTTAGTTGTTTTGTCATAAATCAATATCCTTAATGATGAGCTTTTAAATTTAAAATGAGTTGTATTGCGCAGACCATAAGTAAAATAGAAAGCGATGTTATCAAAATAGGAGGGGTAATAAATGTCGGTAATAATGCTCCAAGGCTTGCACCTATAAATAAAATACAGGTATACAGTGATGTGGCAATACCGCGATCTTTTATCTCTGATTGCGTTGCTATACATACGATCATGGAAGGAACAGCATACGCAAGACCAATAATTAGCATGAAATGGCAGAAATAGAGAATAACCAATGTGTTTAATCGATCAGTTAAGAAAAACGTATGTATAAATAATGAAAAAGCCATTAAGCAAAGTGCTATCGCAAGAACATACGTTGGTTTGATCACTTTAAATAGATAACTGGAGGTTAAACTAAATAGCATAGCAATGATGCTAATGTTTCTTAAAGTTGGAACATATACGATAAGTGCACTACGGTGCAACACAGAATAAAGTGAGACGAAACTAAGTAAGACAAATAACGAGCATAGATATACTGGTAATAACTTTCTATTAGTGAGTATATTAGGTATCTTGCAACATATTGAAAGGAGTGTTGCGCTTGGGGTAACCTGATAGTTTTGTTTGTTTTTTAAATAGTAAAAGTAAAAAATAGTTGCGCCACATGCATAAATACCTGTTAAAAACCACATTGCATAATAAAGGGAGTTTGAAATCAATAATGATCCTAACCATTGACCAATCGTTGCTGCAAGTAAAAATGCGCAACTGATCAGGGATATTGCTTTAGGTTTTGAACTATCTGGCAGATTAATTGAAACCCAAGCTAAAGCCACGGGAGGAAACGAAGCAGCACAAAAGCCTTGAACTGCACGAGCAAATAATAATAAATAATAGTTGTGTAGCAGTGGTACGATAAAGCTAACACAAGCAAGTAATAATAGACCAATGATTAAGGTTAAATCCTTGCCAATTCGATCAGATAAACTTCCCCAGATAATTAACCCGACAGCGTAAAAAAAGCCAAATAGAGTGGTTAATAATCCTATATTATTGGTCGTAGCATGTTTAACAAATTGTAACAGATTGGTTGAGACAGGCATTAGTAAATAAAGTTGGGTAACGACACCAAGTGCAAGAAGAGGAATGCACAAGGTACCTATGATTAATTTATATTTCATTTTAGGCTCTATATATACAATTATTGTAGTTAAAGTACAATGATTGAATTATAAAGCCAAATTTGTTTTAAGTACAACATTATTTGTTGTTTAAATATATTGTGTTTTATAATAGATTTTTACTTTGAGTATAAATAGGTTTTTGATATGGAAAAAAAATCCTTAAAAAATTCTTATGATAATTTTTTATCAACGGTAATTGTTGGTATTGGGGAAGTTTCTGAAATAACTAAAATTCCAGTAAGAAAATTGCGTTATTGGGAAGAAAAAGGCATTATCAAAACAGTGGATCCAAAATCTAAATCGCGTCAATTTGATTTAGCGAACATTAAAAAGATAATCCTCATTCAAGAATTGATTGATGATGGTTATTCGTTAGACGGAGCAGCCAAAAAAGTTGAAGAAAGAATTGCCAAGATTGGGTCGCTGATGAATTTAATTCAAATGTAATTTTTAAAAAATTTGGGGCAATTTTTTGAAAACTTTTTGAACAACGATATTTAAGTTGAAACCCTTAGATAAAAAAAGCTCAAAACACTATTAAATGATGGTTTTGAGCTAAAGAGTAGGATATCGTTTAAATGCTGTTTAATTGTCATCTATCTAATTAATTATCTAACTTTTTTGATTTTCTGAAGGATTGCCAGAATAAGGCAATATGCTATTTTTTAAAGAAAATGAAAAATCTTTAGTGCTGATTTCTCCGATAGTTTGATCACTATCATATAATTTCATTAAAAAACCAGCCATTTGTTCTGCTGTGTGATATTGGTTAAAACTTTTATCATAGTCATATTCATTAACATTATTCGCTTTTTGACCAAATTCCGTTTTGGTCGCAGCTGGTGCTAAAACTTTTGCCGTCAATTTTGCTTTTGCTTGTTTTAACTCTTGTGCTAATCCTTCCGTGAAGGCATTAACGTAAAATTTAGTGGCGCAATAGGTAACTGCATTAGGTACTATAGTATATCCACCTCTTGATGAGATATTTATTAGCTGTGTATCAGGTTTATTATGATATTTCTGGACATAAAGTGTGGATAAAATAGTTAAAGCTTCAATATTTAAATGTAACATGGATTGTATTTTCTCTAAATTTTGATCTTCAACGCTTCCATAATGTCCGAAACCCGCATTATTTATCCATGTTTCAATGTAATAGCTATTTAATTGCTCAAACAGAGAATTAACATTAGTTGCTTGAGATAAATCACAAATTTTGATAATGACTTGGATATTTGGGTTCACTTCAGCTATTTTTTGTTTTAATGCTTGCAGTTGTTGTTCTCTTCTTGCTATTAATATTAGATTTTTATTGCGGTTAGCAAATTCAAGTGCACAGGCATAACCAATGCCAGAACTGGCGCCGGTTATTGCCGTGTATTTTTTTTCATTATTGATCATTTTCTTTCCTTTTTCATATTTGAATAAGATTAATATTTATTATTATTTCCATGAATTATGGGGTAATTCTTCTTCTTTTGAAGCTTTAGCTAGTGCTTCAAATAACTGGTCTCGATTTAGAGGTACACAATAAGCAGGTTTTGCTCGTTCAAATCGCCAACTTTGAGATAAATCTCCGGTATCGATATAATCGAATCCAACTTGTTCTAGTAAATTGAATATAATTTGTTTGCTTGGCATATCATTACCAGCAACTGGGAGTGCTCTTCTGTCTGTTTTATCATCCGGCTTGGCATCTTTAACAATGTCTTTGGCAAGTATTGCATTAAATGCTTTGACAATTTTAGACTGGTCAAGATGTTGAGCGACAAGTTCGCTTGTTGTAATTTGATGGTTATCTAGTTGTTCAAAATGACCGTCACGATCTGGGTAGTAATTCATTGTGTCGATGATGATTTTTTTACTGAGCAGATCTTTTGGCAAAAGAGTGTAATTAATGAATGGAATAGCGACTAAAATAAGATCGCTGAATTCAATTGCTTCTTGCTGGCTACCTATTTGACAACCTAAACTGCTAGCGACACTGTATAACGATTTTTTATCTCTTGAATTACTAAGCATAACTTGATATCCAGCTTGGATAAACAATTTAGCGCATGCTTGACCAACAAAACCTGCACCAATAATACCTATTTTTTTCATGTAAAGCTCCATATCATTAATTATTTTGTTGTATTATCATTATAAAATGGTAGAGAATAAATATGATATTAATTAATTTATTAACAACTGGAGGTTGATAATATGGATCTTTTAAAGTGTATGGAGGCGTTTGTATTAACTGTAGAAACGGGATCTTTTGTCGCTACATCAGTTTCTTTAAATACATCGCCGCAAATGGTGACTAAATATATCGCTTTTTTAGAAAAATATTTAGGTTTAAAACTACTTAATCGAACAACACGCTCACAAAATCTTACTGAATTTGGTAAACAGTATTATCAGCGTTCTAAATTAATTCTTGGTGAAATAGCAGAATCTAAAGTATTAGCACAACAATTTATTGATGAACCTAAAGGTAGACTAAGGATTAGTGCGCCAGTTAGTTATGGGCATTATAATCTCATTCCAGTTATTAGTCGCTTTATGAAATGCTATCCTAAACTCAATATAGATATTCAATTGAGTGATCGTTATGTCGATATTGTAAAAGACGATTTTGATATTTTATTTCGAATTGGGCAATTAAATGATTCGGGTTTAATTGGAAGAAAGCTCAAACCTTTTCAACTTATTTTTGCTGCATCACCCAGTTATTTGGCTCAAAATGGCATACCTGCTGTACCGGAGGATTTAAAACACCATCAATGTTTAATTTATCAATATGTAAATCGGAATAAAAATGATTATGTATGGCCTTTTTCCGTTAATGGCAAATCATGTAATCTTCCTATATCTGGCTTATTACAAACCAATGATACTTCTGCTTTAGCTATTGCTGCTATCGAAGGGTTGGGTATAACAATGTTACCTGAATCTATGCTAATTGAGCCCATTAAGCAAAATAAGTTACTGCCTATATTGCAAAATTTTTTACCACCAGCCAGAGAAGTGCACATGCTTTATACCGCCGATAGACAACCATTACCAAAAATGAAAATGTTTACTGAATTTGTGACTAATGCTATGTCTTAGAGTTTCAGGTTTAGTTAAAAAGCATTTATCATTAATGATTAGGTGTAAAAAAAGGCGAGTTAATCGCCTTTTTATTAAAATAACCACAATAAATTAATTATTGATGGTAACTAATGTCGTTACGTCTTTACCTAACATACTGTTTAAATAAACTAAGTCATTAGCAGTTAACGTACCTACAGCATATTTTAACTGTAATAAACTGGTTAGATAATTATATTTTGCATCAGACAAGTTTCTTTTTGAGCTATAAAGTTGTGTTGTTGCATTAAGTACATCAACTATTGTTCGTGTTCCAACTTGGTAGCCCGAGTTTGTCGCTTCTAATGAACTTTCAGCTGAAACCACTGCTTGTTGATAAGCCTTGATGGCGCTGATTGATGAAGAGATATTATTATAAGAAGAACGAACTTGGTTGATTACAGCACGATTTGTACTCTCAAGTTTTTCACTAAAGCTAATGTAGTTATGCTGTGCTTGCTCAACTTTCGAAGTCGTTGCTCCGCCTGAGAAGATAGGTAAATTTACACTTAGACCTACATAATTATTGCCAGAATAAGTTTTACCATTGCCACCATTTGGCCCTGTATTGCGACCATATCTATCAGTTTTATTTAAATTTGTTGAAGCATCTAAACTTGCAGTTGGCAAATGTCCTGATTGAGAAAGCTTGATTTGTTCACGAGCAATATCTTGGTTAAGTTTCATTGTTAACAAATTAAGATTAGACGTTTCTGATTGTTTTAACAATGCACTAATTGCAGTTGGTGCTTCAGTTTTAAACGTATTCGTATTAATGGTTGCTAGTTTAGAATAAAAACGACCACTAACTTGGCGTAAATCTTCAATTGCATTATTTAAGTCATTTAATGCATTAACTTGTTGTGCAAGAGTAAGATCGTAATTAGCTTGAGCATTTTGCACGTCGGTGATTGCCACTAATCCAACTTGGTGCTGTTGACGTGTTTGTTCTAATTGACGTCCAATCGCTTTTTTCTGAGCATCAATAAAACTTAATGCATCAAGAGCTTTTAAAACATTAAAATAAGCAACGGAAGTATTTAATATTAAGGTTTGTCCTTGATACTGGTAAGCGATATCTGCAATCGTGGCTTGCTTTTTAGTGATATCTAAAGCTTTCCAGTTAGAATAATCAAAAAGACTTTGCGATAAAGTTAATTGATATAAATTACCACTTTTCGATTTGATACCGCTATAGTCTCGACGACCATGTGTGACACCATAAGAGGCACTTAAACCTATTTGTGGTAATAAACTGGCACGAGATCCAGAGATGGCTGAATAGGCTTTGTCTTTTTCAGCTAATGAACTGCGCAAATCCGGATTAGTTATCTTTGCTTGTTCATAAACCTGAACCAAATTCTCTGCAAAGACAGAGTGGCTTAACGCTAAGCCGATTAGAAAAGTTAAAGTTTTTTTCATCAATTTTCTCTTTAAAAAACATTCAAATATTGTAGTATTTTTAATTGTATAATTTTAACAGATAAATAAGATATAGTAAGCATAGTTTGTTTGCTATCCGCACTTTTTATTAAAATTTAGTCTAAAATTGAGAATTTATATGAAAATTAATAATAATCCGATCCTTTTTGACAAAAAAGATGTGTTTAATTTAACTAAACGTGTTTTATATAAAGGTTTTTTTTCTTTGCTAGAGTATCGTTTTCAATATCGTAAATTCGATGGAACTAAAAGCGAATTAGTTTCTCGAGAGATTTTAGAACGCGGTCATGCTGTAGTATTATTAGCTTATGATAGTAAGCGTGATCAAATCGTGATGATTGAGCAAATCCGTATAGCGGCTATCGAAACCCAAAATAGTCCATGGTTATTAGAACTTATTGCTGGCATGATGGATCATGATAATGAGTCATGTGAAGATGTTGCAAGACGAGAAGCCATAGAAGAAGCGGGAATAACGATAGGGCGTTGCAAACCTGTTATTAGTTATTTAGCATCGCCAGGTGGATTAACTGAAAAACTGCACATATTAGTTGGTGAAGTTGATTCCTCAACAGCTAAAGGAATTCATGGATTAGCCGAAGAAAACGAAGATATTAAAGTGCACGTAATCAGTCGAGAGCAAGCTTATCGATGGGTTCAAGAAGGAGTTATCAATAATGCTGCATCAATTATTGCAATTCAATGGTTACAGCTCAATTATGCGTTGTTACAGGAAGAATGGAAATAAAATTTTAAGTGATCACATTTAATTTTTTCTTTCATAAAAATGTGATCCATTTTACACTTTGTAAGCGTACTTGAATTTATAATAAAAAAATAAATATCAAAGCCAATCATAATGTCCTATTTAATGACTAAGTTGATAATAAAAATTGAAAATAAAACAGATGCTGAGGTAAATTTTGCAGTCATTTTTACACCTTCCAATAAAAAATAGCGATTTCGGTAATATATTGCATATTACTGATACGCATTTATTTGCTAATGATAATAATCAGTTATTAGGTGTTGATTCAAATGCAAGTTTTCTCTCTGTTATGGATGAGATAAAATCTTTAAAAAAACAATATGATTTGATTGTAGCAACAGGTGATTTTGTACAAGATGGCTCTAAAGAAGCTTACTCGTTATTTGCAAAGCAAATCCAAAAATTAAATACGCCTTGTGTCTGGCTAGCCGGAAATCATGATAACTATGCTTACATGCAGATTATTTTTAAAGATTACCAACTAGCTGAAAATAAAGTTGTTTTATTGGGTGATAATTGGCTTTTAATTTTGTTAAATAGTCAAGTAGTAGGGCAAGCATATGGTTACTTATCTGATTTAGAGCTAGCGTTTTTACGAAAAACGCTTGAAAACTATAATGATAGATATGCTCTTGTTTTTTTACATCATCACGCTATCGAGTCAGGATGTCATTGGCTAGATCAACATATATTGAAAAATAGTGATCAATTGAAAAATATCATCCAAAACTATCCTAAAATAAGTGGAGTAGGGTGGGGGCATATACATCAAAATCAAATGCATTCTTGGTATGGTTGCAAAGCATTTTCGACACCTTCAACTTGCGTGCAATTTAAACCGGCATCCTATGAGTTTAATTTATCTTTAGAGGCACCCGGTTGGCGAGAAATTAAACTTGGTAAAGATGGAGAAATACAAACCGATGTTTTTCGAATAAATAGCAACCAGTTTCAACCCGATCTGTCTCAAAACGGCTACTAATAATTATCCGTTTTGAATACCAAATGATTTAAATTTTATTATAATAACGGAGCAAAAAAGTAAAATAGCCGTTCAATAATATGTTGCCAAATTGGGCGTTTTTTCCATTCGGATACATTGACAGGATCGGATTGTGATAAATATTTTTGCAATAGGATAGATAATGAGTTTGCAAATTCAGCATCATCAATAACCGTTGTAATTTCAAAATTAAGCCATAAACTTCGCATATCTAAATTTACCGTACCGACAAGACTAAGCTGATTATCGATTAGTACACTTTTAGTATGTAACAAGTTATCATTAAATTGATAAAGTTTGACCCCCCCATCCAATAGTTCGGAAAAGAAAGCTCGACTGGCCCATTTAACCATTAGAGAGTCATTCTTTTTTGGTACTATAATGATAACTTCTACTCCTCGCTGAGCCGCGGTAACAACAGCATGGAGTATGTCATCACTAGGAACTAAGTAAGGGGTAGTAAAAATAATTTGTTCTTGTGCAGAATAGATTGCTGTCAATAGTACTTGATGAATCATATTTTCAGTATATCCTGGCCCTGAAGCAATAAGTTGCATAATATGTTTTTTGTCTTCAGGCGGTTCTGCAAAATCTGTAATTTGTGGTAGGGCTAAATATTTACCTGTTTCTAACTCCCAATCACTGGCATATATTGCACCCATCAATGTTGTAACGGGGCCATTCATTCGTACCATGATATCGACCCATTTACCAATGTGTTTATTTTGTTTAAAAAAACGTGGATCGACAATATTCATACTACCAGTATAAGATATATAGTTATCAATGATAGCTACTTTGCGATGTTGACGTAAATCAAGTCGTCTAAACATAAAACGAAGTAAATTTACTTTAAGAGCTTCAACAATTATGATCCCCGCATCACGCATACGTTTACTTGCATTGGTTCTAATAAAGTGTCGGCTACCAGCTGAATCCACCATTAAACGACAAATTACTCCACGCTTTGTTGCTGCGATTAGTGCATTTTCAACTTCATTGGCTCTACCACCTTCATTCCAAATGTAAAATACCATTTCAATATTCGAGGTTGCTTGATTAATGTCATTAATTAAGCGATCAAATATCTCATCAGTTTCGCTCAGTAGCTCAATATGGTTGCCATTTATACCATCAAGTCCAGTCTGATGTTTACATAATTGAAATATAGGTTTGCTGACTTGACTAACTTTTGTTGTAAAAATATCAGGAAAATCTTCAAGTCTTTGAATAAATTTAGCAATAGTAGGACGCATTTGCTGAGCTCGTTTTACTCGTTGTTGTCCTAAATGTGCCTCACCGATTGCGAAATAGAGTATGATTCCAACAATAGGTAAAATATAGATAATTAACATCCATGCAATCACATAAGTTGTTGGTCTTCGTTTGAAGACAATACGTAATGTGGTTGCAACAATCAGCAACCAATATATCAGAAATATCAACGTACTAACTAATGTATGAAATGAGTATAATTGCATATTTATTAACTATTATTAAGATTTAGTTTACTAATTGGATCTTTGTTACAATCAAAATATTGAAATATTTCAGGCAATGGCTTGGGATTATTGTGTTTATCAACTGAAACATAGGTAAAAACAGCATCCGTGATACGAAAACGTTGAGTTGTATCTTCTGTGTCGATTAATTTTTTAATCCAAACTTCAATAGCGATAGTCATTGATGTTCTACCTGTTTTTAGGCAATGCGCATAACAACACACGACATCTCCCACCATTGCTGGTTTATGAAAAGTAATACTGCTAGCATTAACAGTTACAACTCGGTTTTTAGCTATTTCTTTCGATAAAATTCCCCCAGCGAGATCCATCTGAGACATAATCCAACCACCAAAAATATGTCCATGAGGATTGGTATCCGAAGGCATAGCAAGTGTTCTTAGTACTAATTGTCCTTTAGGACTTTCAATATTTTGTCTCATATTTAAAGATACTCCTGCATATGCTATTTACTTTCTAGATCTTTTTTATCAATATTTTTGAAAATATAAATTCCTGAAATCAAAGATAATAACAATGATAAAATGGGTAAAATAAATACTTTAAATTTCCAAAAAAAGTTATCAGACATATAATAAGTTGCAATCAAACTGAACGTTCCACAAAGTATAAAAAAGACTATCCATATTAAATTCAGTTTATTCCAAATAATGTCATCTAATTGTAACTCTTTGCCTAACATTTTTTGAATTAAGTTTTTCTTAAATATAGATTGACTGATTAATAGAACAGATGCAAATAAAAAATTAATAATTGTTACTTTCCATTTTATGAATATCGCTTCTTTTGTGGCGAGCGTAATACCACCAAAAATCATCACCATCAAAAAGGAAATTAATTCTACTTTATCAATTTTTTTGTATAAAATCATTCCAATAACAAGTGATACACATGATGCAATCATTAATGCTTGAACACCAATAAAAATATCATACATTGTCAAAAAGACAAAAAAGACAACAAGCGGGATAAAGTTTAAAAGCTGTTTCATTTTAATTACTAACCTAACAGAAGAATTACGATAATTTGAAAAGTAAAAAAAGCCTATAAAATAGGCTTATTTTTTAGTATGAAGTTCAGGGTGTTTTTTGCAGTTACCGGAATCACAATGACCATAAAGATAAAGGCTATGAAAAGTTAATTTCACACCATATTGTTCAGCGATTTCCTTTTGCCTCGCATTGATCACTTCATCACGGAATTCAAAGACTTCACCACAATCTAAACAAATTAAATGGTCATGATGTTGTTGTGTTGCAAGTTCAAAAACTGCTTTCCCACCTTCAAAGTTATGGCGAGTGACAATCCCTGCATCATCAAATTGATTCAGCACGCGATAAACGGTAGCAAGACCGATTTCCTCTCCCATATCAAGTAACTTTTTATAAAGATCTTCTACGGTAATATGCTGGCACGAAGGGTCACGCAGCAATTCTAGTATTTTTAAACGAGGTAATGTAACCTTTAAACCCGCACTTTTCAGCGCTGCATTATTATCTCTATCATGATTTGTCATATTACATCCCAATATAGTTTAGTTGCTATAAATTGTTTATTATAAAAATGATGAACGGAAAATAAAAGAAATCATTTCAATAGATTAAATATTCATTTCTGCTTTAACTTGTTTAACCCAAGTTTGAATACGTTCTGTGGTTAATTCTGGTTGACGATCTTCATCTATAGCTAAACCAATAAAATGGTCATCATCTACTAAACCTTTAGATTCCTCAAAATTGTAGCCTTCAATTGGCCAATGCCCAACTATTTTTGCGCCATTAGGTTCAATAATATCACGTAACATGCCCATTGCACTGCAGAAAAATTCAGCGTAATCTTCTTGGTCACCACAACCAAAGATAGCAACAGTTTTTCCATTAAAATCGATTTGTTCAAGGTTAGGAAAAAAGTCTTCCCAATCAGCTTGTGGATCACCATAATACCAAGTTGAAATGCCGAAAAAAAGGTAGTCATATTTTTCTATATGCTCTTTTGTAGCGTTTCGAATATCAAAAAGATCTGCTTTATCACTCCCTAAAATGAGTTGGATTTGTTCAGCAACTTTTTCTGTATTACCTGTGTCACTACCAAAAAAAATCCCAACTTGTTTCATATTTTTACCTTTACAATTATTACGATATTAAATTAGCTTTTGAGTATATCATTGTCACTTATTATCAGCAATAATTCTCAAATACAATAAATATAAGATATTATTTACTACACAATTTATTTATCTTGCATTAGAATTGTGACTATTTTTTAATATTAACTTAAGTCATGGAATTTCTTTATGAACCTGCATGAATATCAATCCAAATCTCTTTTTAAGCAATATAATTTACCCGTGCCTGAAGGTTTTGTTTGTAACTCAATTGATGAAGTTCAAGACACGCTAGCTGAATTAGCATCAAAATCCGAGTTAGGTGCATGGGTAGCAAAATGTCAGGTTCATGCAGGTGGTCGAGGTAAGGCTGGTGGCGTAATATGCACCAATGATTTTAATCAAATAAAACTTTTTGCTGAAAAATGGTTAGGTCAACAGCTTGTGACTTATCAAACCACATCTGAAGGTCAACCAGTCAATCAAATTTTAATTGAAAAAGCTTCCAATATTCAAAAAGAACTCTACTTAGGTGCTGTGATTGATCGCAGTATTAAACGTGTCGTTATTATGGCTTCAACTGAAGGTGGGGTTGATATCGAAAGTGTTGCTGAAAAATCCCCTCATTTGATTCATAAAGTTGCGCTTGATCCATTAACTGGTCCTTGTGCGTTTCAAGGAAGAGAGTTAGCTTTTAAATTAGGATTATCTGGAAAACTTATTAATCAATTCGCTAAACTGTTTGTTAACTTTGCTACCTTATTTTTAGAAAATGATATGTCTTTAGCGGAAGTTAATCCTTTAGTTATTACCGATTCGGAAGATTTAATTTGTTTAGATGCTAAAATAGTTTTGGATGATAATGCACTATTTAAACACCCTAATTTAAATATTTTAAGAGATACAACGCAAGAAGATGTACGTGAATCAATCGCGGCTAAGCATGGAATTAGTTATGTTTCGCTTGATGGTAATATTGGTTGTTTGGTCAATGGCGCAGGTCTTGCGATGGCGACGATGGATATTATCAAGCTTTATGGTGGCCAACCAGCTAACTTCTTAGATGTTGGGGGGGGAACGACTAAAGAACGTGTTACAGAAGCCTTTAAACTCATATTATCAGATAAAAACGTCAGCGCTATTTTAGTTAATATTTTTGGTGGGATAGTCCGTTGTGATTTAATTGCTGAAGGGATTATTATTGCAATAAAAGAAATTGGTTTAACCGTTCCTGTGGTCGTCAGACTAGAAGGTAATAATGCACAATTGGCGAGAAAGATTTTAACTGAAAGTAAATTGAATGTGATGACAGCTGAAAGTTTAACTGACGCAGCACAAAAAATCGTTACTGTTGCAAAATAATAAGAAAGGTGGAGAAACGTTATTATGTCTATTTTGATTAACAAAAATACTAAGGTTATCTGTCAAGGTTTTACAGGTAGTCAAGGGACCTTTCATTCGCAACAAGCTATTGAATATGGTACTAAGCTAGTCGGGGGAGTTACTCCTGGTAAAGGAGGAACTGTCCATTTAGGATTGCCCGTTTTTAATACTGTTAAAGAAGCCGTTGATGCAACAGGAGCAACGGCAAGTGTGATTTATGTACCCGCAGCATTTGGTAAAGATTCTATACTTGAGGCTATAGAAGCAGGCATTAAATTAATTGTCTGTATAACTGAAGGCATTCCAACTTTAGATATGTTGGTTATTAAAGAAAAATTAAAAGAGACCGATGTAATAATGATAGGACCAAATTGTCCCGGTATTATTGTTCCTGATGAATGCAAGATTGGTATTATGCCTGCTCATATTCATTTAGCAGGTCATGTTGGTATCGTGTCTCGATCTGGTACACTAACTTATGAAGCGGTTAAACAAACAACAGATATTGGACTTGGTCAATCTGTTTGTATTGGTATCGGAGGGGATCCTATCCCTGGTAGTGATTTTATTTCTATTTTAGCGCTTTTAGAACAAGATCCGAAAACAAAAGCAATTGTCATGATTGGAGAAATAGGTGGCAGTGCAGAAGAAGAAGCAGCTGAATATATCAAAAAGTATGTCAGTAAGCCAGTGATTGCCTATATCGCAGGCGTATCAGCTCCTGTAGGTAAACGTATGGGGCATGCGGGTGCAATAATATCGGGTAACAAAGGAACAGCGGAAGAAAAAGTGAAAGTATTAAAAGCTGCTGGTATCACTGTTGTGAATAGTCTTACTGAAATTGGTGATGCAGTAAAAAAACAGTTTAAGTGACGTTTTTTTGACATTCATCAATTTTTATTATCAAAATATTGGTGTACAATATTTAGAAACGTAATATTTTTGTGGGCATTAGAGGAAAGGGAGCAATCATGTTAGATATAGTAGAACTATCACGCCTCCAATTTGCACTCACGGCAATGTATCATTTTATTTTTGTCCCATTGACGCTAGGACTAGCCTTTATGCTAGCGATAATGGAAACTGTATATGTTGTTAGTGGTAAGCAAGTTTGGAAGGATATGACCAAATTTTGGGGTAAGCTATTTGCAATCAACTTTGCAGTTGGTGTAGCAACTGGTTTAACAATGGAGTTTCAATTTGGCACTAACTGGTCTTATTATTCACATTACGTCGGTGATATTTTTGGCGCGCCATTAGCAATTGAAGGTTTGATGGCATTCTTCCTAGAATCAACAATGGTTGGTTTATTCTTTTTTGGTTGGGATAGACTGAGTCGAGGAAAACACCTGTTAGTGACATGGTGTGTAGCATTTGGTTCTAATTTTTCTGCTTTATGGATTCTTGTGGCTAATGGTTGGATGCAGTTCCCAATAGGTTCTGATTTCAATCCTATTAACTCACGTATGGAAATGGCAAACTTTTATGAGTTAATTACTAATTCGGTTGCACAATATAAATTTGTACATACTGTTGCCGCAGGTTATTTAACGGGTGCAATATTTGTATTAAGTATCAGTTCTTACTATTTACTTAAAAAACGTGATGTTCAGTTTGCAAAACGCTCTTTTGCTGTTGCGGCCATGTTTGGATTTATAGCTTCTATCATTGTTGCAATTATGGGTGATGAAGCTGGCCATGAAATGACAACCGTTCAACCGGCTAAACTTGCTGCTATCGAAGCGGAATGGGAAACTCAACCTGCTCCAGCATCATTTAATGTTATTGCTTTTCCTTCTCAAAAAAATAAAGAAAATTTATTTGCGATTGAAATACCATATGCGATGGGCATCATGACAACACGTTCATTAGATACTCAAGTAATAGGGTTAAAAGATATTCTGACAAGTAATGAAGCAAGAATCCGCAAAGGTATTTTAGCTTATACTAATCTGGTGAAAATTCAGCAAGGTAATCAGGATCCTGCTGTTGTTAAGGCATTTGAAGATAATAAAGCAGATTTAGGCTACGGTTACTTAGTTAAACGATTTACAGATAGAGATAATCTTACCATTTCTGAAGCGACAGAAGAGCATATTAAAGCGGCGACTGAAGATTCTATTCCAGCTGTTTGGCCTCTGTTTTGGTCATTTAGAGGCATGGTCGGTCTTGGTTTGTTAATGATTCTAGGAACAGCTTTATCGGTTTGGGTAACATATAAAAATAAAATTGGTGAAAAACGTTGGTTACATCGTATGTTAGTTTTATTTTTACCATTCCCATGGCTAGCATGTGAATGTGGTTGGTTTGTCGCAGAATATGGTCGTCAACCATGGGCAATTCAAGATATTCTTCCTACAGGTGTTGCAAATTCATCTCTAACTCCTGGTGAAGTATTATTCACGATGATATTGATTTGTGGGCTTTATACTTTGTTCTTAGTTGCTGAAATGTTTTTAATGTTTAAATTTGCTCGTTTAGGTCCTAGTTCCTTAGGTACAGGCAAATATCATTATGAAAAGACACAACCAATAACAGAATAGGACTAAGGGAGTATACACAATGATGATTGATTATGAAATTCTACGTGCTATCTGGTGGTTGCTAATAAGCGTGATATTGATTGGTTTCGTTGTCACTGATGGCTTTGATATGGGAGTAGGGATTCTACTTCCGATTATTGGCAAAACAGATACAGAACGTCGTATTATGATAAATGCGATTGCGCCACATTGGGACGGTAACCAAGTGTGGTTAATTACTGCAGGTGCGGGTATCTTTGCAGCATGGCCATTTGCTTATGCTGTTTCATTTTCTGGTTTTTATATTGCGATGATTCTAGTGCTTTGTGCGCTATTTTTTAGACCAATTGGTTTCGATTATCGTAGTAAACTTGAAAATTCGAAATGGCGAAATTTGTGGGATGCTGGAATTTTTATTGGTAGTTTTGTTCCTGCATTGGTCTTTGGTGTGGCATTTGGTAATTTATTAGAAGGTGTGCCATTTAGATTTGATGGATCTTACCGTGTCTTCTATGATGGTAACTTTTTTGGTTTATTAAATCCTTTTGCGATATTAGTCGGTATTGTTAGCTTAATGCTATTTGTTGCGCATGGTGGTGCTTGGTTACAGCTTAAAACTTCAGGTGAGCTTTATTTAAGAGCAAGAAAAGCAACACAAATATCATGTGTAGTTTTAGTGGTTGCTTTTTTATTCGCTGGGGTATGGGTTATGTTTGGTATGCATGGTTATGAAGTTGTAACTTCTTTAGATCATTCTGCAACATCACAGCCATTAAATAAAACAGTTTCTACGGATGCATCATGGCTAAGCAATTATATGAATTGTCCAATCTTATGGATTGTGCCTGTATTGGGGATTTTACTACCTTTACTTAACATTATTTGTTCAGGTATGAATAAAAATGCATTATCGTTTATTTTATCAACGTTAACCATTGCTTGTGTTTTATTAACTTATGGAATTGCAACATTCCCGTTCATTATTCCTTCAAGCATTATGCCTAATGCAAGTTTAACTATATGGGATTCAACATCAAGTCAATTAACACTTAACATTATGTTCTTTGTTGTGCTCATATTTTTACCTATCATTTTGTTCTATACTACATGGTCGTATATCAAAATGTTTGGGCGACTTGATAAAAATCATATTGAAAATAATAAACATTCACTTTATTAAGGTATTATTATGTATTACTTTTTATGGTTTATCGGGATTATTGCAGCGGTTATGCTTTCAGCTGTTACAGGACTTTGGGTCGAAAATCATAGTGGAGATAAAGAGTCCGACAATAATCAATAAAAAAGCATGAATAATTAACTAAAGGTGACTGTTAGTCACCTTTTTCGTATTTAAGCAATTTAAAAATAGATTTTGTTACAAATGATAATTGTTTTCATTTGGCGAATTCTATATCATAGTGCAGCGTAATTGATAATTCGTTATAATGACTCTCATAGAGTTTATATATATGAATGACAGTATGAAAGAATTTAATTGGAATGCCCGAGTTTATTATGAAGACACCGATGCCGGTGGAGTAGTTTATCATGCTAGATATCTTGCATTTTATGAACGTGCTAGAACTGAAATGTTAAGAGATCTTGGAATTAGCCAACATAAGTTATTGCAAGAAAATATTGCTTTTGTTGTCAAAAAGATGGATATTAACTATCACCTTCCAGCTCGTTTAGATGATTTGTTAACGGTTACATGTAAAGTAGATCAAATTCGCAAAGCATCGATTTTTTTTAAGCAAACTATTATTAATCAAGATAAGCAAGTAGTTAGTTCAGCTAATGTTATTATTGCATGTGTTGATATAAGTAAAATGAAGCCATGTGGGCTTCCTAAGTCATTAGTTTTGGAGTTTATATAAGTGGATAATCTGAATATTATTAAATTGTTTTTAAATGCGGGCCTACTCGTTCAAGGTGTTATGTTGCTTTTATTAGTATTTTCAATCATATCTTGGGCAATCATATTTCAGCGAAGTAGAGTTTTAGGTCAAGCAAAAAAACAAATTCAAGAATTTGATAATAGTTTTTGGGCTGCTGATGAGTTAAATGTTCTTTTTGAAAAAGCAAAATTAAGTAAAGAACAACTTGCTGGAACAGAACATATTTTTTATTCAGGTTTTAAAGAGTTCACTCGCTTATACCAAATCAATCCTAATATGCCAGAAGCTGCTTTAGATGGCGCATCACGTTCCATGCGGTTAGCTATGAATCGGGAACTTGATAATTTAGAGATGCATATTCCTTTTTTAGGTACAGTTGGTTCAATTAGCCCATACATCGGTTTATTCGGTACTGTATGGGGAATCATGCATGCATTTATTTCTTTAAGTGACGCTAAACAAGCGACGTTAAAATTGGTTGCTCCAGGTATTGCTGAAGCTTTGATTGCCACTGCCATCGGTTTGTTTGCAGCGATTCCTGCTGTTATGGCTTATAACCGCTTATCATTAAAAGTCAGTCGAATTGAACAAAGTTATCTTAACTTTATTGATGAATTTTCTGCTATTTTACAACGTCAAGTTGTTGCTGTTAGGAAATAATTATGCGAAGACGTTCACGTTATTCAACTAAATCTGAAATCAATATTGTACCTTTGCTGGATGTCTTGCTAGTATTAGTGCTTATTTTCATGGCAACCGCACCAATTGTGAATCAGAGTGTGGAAGTAGATTTACCTGAAGCAGCAGAATCGAAAACAGTTCCATCTTCTGATAAACCAATAATTTTAGAGGTTATCGGGATTGGCGTTTATGCACTTAGGGTAGATGATGTCCGACAAGAAAATATTACTCAAGAACAAATTATTGCAGAAGCCAAACAGCAATTGGCTTTGAATGAAAAAGCTGTATTTTTGGTTGGTGGATCTAAGGAAGTTCCCTACGATGAAATTATAAAGGCGTTGAATTTATTGCAATCTGCCGGTGTTAAATCGGTTGGATTGATGACTCAACCAATTTAATATTTAAAAATCTAAATGAAAAATGTCAGCAATGTTTAAAAAATCAAATTCAAAATTAAGTCTGGCCATAATTGTGTCTATTGTCTTGCATGTGATTTTAATCATAATTTTATGCTATAAAGTTATGCAAGATGATAGTAATAGTTACGGTGACATCAATGGTCAATCTCTGAATGCTATTATGGTTGATCCTTCTATTATGGTTGAGCAAAGACAAAGGCAATCACAAAGCCAAATCAATCAACAGCGATTAAGAGAACAAATTGACGATCAGATAAACAAACAAACTGAAGCATTACAACAAAAGCAGCTTGAACAACAACAGCTTCTAAAAAAATTGGAAATGGAGCGTTTGAAGCTTGATGAAAAAATGAAACAAGATCAACTTGAAGCAGAACGATTAGAAGCGGAAAGGAAGAAACAGGAACAGCTAGAAGCCGATCGTAAAAAAGAAGCCGAACGTATTGAGGCGGAAAGAAAGAAGCAAGAACAGCTAGAAGCCGATCGTAAAAAAGAAGCCGAACGTATTGAGGCGGAAAGAAAGAAGCAAGAACAACTAGAAGCTGATCGTAAAAAAGAAGCCGAACGTATTGAGGCGGAAAGAAAAAAACAGGAACAGCTAGAAGCGGAACGCAAAAAAGAAGCAGAACGATTAGAAGCTGAAAAAAAAGCAGCACAAGAAAAGGCGAAAAAAGAGAAACAATTAGCTAAGCAGAGAGCTGAGGCTGCCAAGAATGAAAAAGCAGTCAATGACCTTCTTGGCGGACTCACTTCAGGTAAACCAAGTTCATCTAATAGTCCTGCATCAAGTAAAGGTAATTCGAATGATGCAAAAAATAAATATATAAATTCGGTAAGAACAGCTATAAGTAATAAGTTTATTAATCCAAACAAACTTTATGCGGGAAAATATTGTAACCTGGAAATATTAATTGCTCCAGATGGTTTGATATTGAGTTTAAAAGTATTAGGCGGTGATGAACCATTATGTCGTGAGGCAGTTGCAGCAGCCAAGCTAGCACATATGCCGATTCCTTCCCAAGAACTTTATAATGAAGTAAAATTAATGAAAATTAATTACACTCCTAACTAATGCTAGTAAAACTTTCTTAATAACATAGTGTTATTGTCATATAAATAAATCCTCAACATCTTTAAATTAAGATGTTGAAAATGGATTAATCATCCCAATATATATTCTATTCATTCCGAATATAGTTATTTATGTAAGAGAAGGAGCAGAATATGACAACAATTGTCAGTGTCCGTCGAGAAGGTCAAGTTGTAATCGGTGGAGATGGTCAAGTCACACTAGGCGAACGTATTATCATGAAAGGGAATGCACGTAAAGTTCGTCGTTTATATAACAATAAAGTGATTGCAGGTTTTGCCGGTGGTACTGCTGATGCTTTTACACTGTTTGAGTTATTTGAGCGTAAATTAGAAATGCATCAAGGTCATTTAACCAAATCTGCTGTTGAGCTAGCAAAAGATTGGCGAACAGATAGAATGCTACGCAAATTAGAAGCTTTGCTTGCTGTTGCTGATGAAAGTGCTTCACTGATTATCACTGGTACTGGGGACGTTATTCAACCAGAAGATGATTTGATTGCTATAGGATCAGGAGGACCTTATGCACAAGCGGCTGCACGAGCCTTACTTGATAATACTTCACTATCGGCGCATGATATTGTGCAAAAATCTTTATCGATTGCTGGTGATATTTGTGTTTATACCAATAATTTCCAAACAATCGAAGAACTCAATTATTAATTTAAACTGATTTAAGAGAATTTTATTATGTCTGAAATGACCCCTCGCGAAATTGTAAGCGAATTAAACCAACATATCATAGGGCAAGATAAAGCAAAACGGTCTGTTGCAATTGCATTACGTAACCGTTGGCGCCGAATGCAACTAGATGAAGCATTACGACATGAGGTTACCCCTAAAAATATTTTGATGATAGGCCCAACTGGTGTTGGTAAAACTGAAATAGCAAGACGATTAGCAAAACTTGCTCGTGCTCCATTTATTAAAGTTGAAGCAACAAAATTTACTGAAGTAGGATATGTTGGTAAAGAAGTTGATTCAATTATCAGAGATTTGACAGATTCTGCGGTTAAGATGATTCGTCAAGAAGCGATGGAAAGAAATCGTAACCGTGCTGAAGAATTAGCAGAGGAACGTATTTTAGATGTTCTAGTGCCGCCTTCAAAAGATGGTTGGGGCCAAGTTGAAAATAATACTGATTCGACAGCAAGACAAGCATTTAGAAAAAAACTGCGTGAAGGTGCTCTTGATGATAAAGAAATCGAAATCGAAATTGCAGGAGTAAACATTGGTGTTGAGATCATGGCTCCTCCAGGTATGGAAGAAATGACAAGCCAACTGCAATCAATGTTTCAAAACTTAGGTGGACAAAAAACGAAACCACGCAAGATGAAAATCAAAGATGCATTCAAACAGTTGATTGAAGAGGAAGCGGCTAAATTAGTTAACCCTGAAGATCTTAAACATGAAGCCATTGAAGCTGTTGAACAAAATGGTATAGTGTTTATTGATGAAATTGATAAAGTCTGTAAACGAGGTAATTCATCGGGTCCAGATGTTTCACGTGAAGGTGTACAGCGTGATTTATTACCACTTGTTGAAGGATGTACTGTTTCAACTAAACATGGCGCAGTGAAAACCGACCATATTTTATTTATTGCTTCGGGTGCTTTCCAAACAGCTAATCCATCTGATTTAATTCCTGAACTTCAAGGTCGCTTACCAATAAGAGTTGAACTGCAAGCACTAACAAGTGAAGATTTTGAGCGCATATTAACTGAACCGAATGCTTCACTAACTGTACAATATAAGGCTCTTATGGCAACAGAAGGAGTTAACATTGATTTTACGGCAGATGGTATTCGTAAAATTGCGGAATCTGCTTGGCAAGTTAATGAACAAAATGAAAATATTGGTGCTCGTCGTTTACATACCGTATTAGAACGCTTAATGGAAGAAGTATCATTTGAAGCGAGTGAACTTGGTGGTCAAACGATTACTATTGATGCTAAGTATGTAGGTGATCATCTTGATAAACTTGTTGCTGATGAAGATCTTAGCAAGTTTATTTTATAATTATTTATATTAAATATAAAAAAAGGTGAGGTATCCTCACCTTTTTTCATTTTTGCTATTATCTAATTTTAAAACTAATCATATTTTAGCGATATTGCTGGTTATTTCTTTAACAATTCGCTTAATATATTAGCCGCTTTTTGCCGTGATTTAGACTTAAAGTCATTATTGTCTTTGTCTTTGTCTTTGTCTTTGTCGTTATCTTTTGAATTTCGTTTTTCAATTTTTTCTCGAAGTTTTTCAAGTCCATGCTGTAATTTGTCATTTAGTACATCTTTAAATACTTGATTAAGATCTATCTGATAATGAAGTTTAGTAAATTGACCATAAATACGTAGTGGAATAGTCATTTGTTGCAATTTAGCAATGGTATCACTTTTGCCATTCCAACCATCTAACATTTTAATATTTAGATTCACATCAATATCTTTTTTTAACATACCAACTCTTCCTGAACCGTTAATAATATCAATTGTTTCAGAATCAGCAGTTAAGGTGGTAAGTTCTAAATTACCATTATTTAAGTTAGCTTTAGCTTCAATTGTATGGAATTCAGTATATTTATTTTGATTTTCAGGTGTTAAAACATCCTTAGAATATTTAGCTGCGGCAGCATTAATAATGTTTTGGATATTAATATTATCAAGTTTTGCATTAGCTATATTGATAGCAAGATTTCCATGTAAGTTTTCTAATAACTTATTGGCTTTAATTGTATTGATCTCTAATTGGCCTGAAGCATTAAAGCGTCCAACTAAATCTTTGGCTGTATCAATCTGATTAAAAAAGTTATTTAAATCAACATTGTTAATTTTAGTGTTGAGCTTGATTAGAGTATTTTTTTGTTTGCCATTAGCGACCCCATTGGTGGTTACCGTGCCATCAGCAAAGTCAAAATTGATAGCCTTAATTGTTGCAACACCATCATTGTTTTGTAAATCAGCATAAACATTAGTTAATATCATTTTGTTAGCGATTAATTGCTTAATGTTTAATTTAAGATTGGCATCGAAAGCATTAAGAAAGGTAAGCTCGTTTGTTGATTTGTTAACGCTTGATACAACAGGTGTTGTTTGTTGAGGGTTAATGTTCGTATTTTCTTTAGATTTTTCTTTATTTGAAATAAATGTATTAACGTTTAACTTGTCAGAATTAAGATTTAATTCTAAAGAAGGTTTAGTATTTAGGTTTACATTTACATTACCTGTAAAAATATTATCATTAATTGAAAAAATTAAATTTTGTGTGTTTATGCTTTGTGGATTTTTTTGATAATTAATGATTCCTTTCAAATTACCCACTAACTCATCATTAGGAATACCAATTCCTTTGAGTGTGTAATCAAATTTTTTTAAATCAATTTTTGCAATATTTGGAAATTGAGTTAAATCAATGTCAGCAATGGCGGAATAATATAAATCCTGCTGATTTCGGTCAATATTGCCTTTAATATCAACTGAAAGATATTTTTCGCTATTTTGTTGAACTATTAGGTTAAGATTTCTGAAGTTAATTAATGTATCTTTGTTCTGAAAAACCAAAGTACTATCTGCAACTTCAAATTTGTTTAATGTGAATTTCCAGCTAGATTTTTCTTTTTCTTCATTTTGTTGCGATTTATCTTCAGTATTTGGTACTGGTTGTTTTGCGGTGCTATTACTTTCTTTACTTTTTGCTACTTGACCTTTACTGTCATCAGTAACATTGATAACGGCTGATTTAACAAATACATTTTTGACAACTATTTTTTTAGAAAATAATGGAAATAGTTCTACATCAAGTCGCATATTATCAGCGGTCAAAATTGGTTTTTGAGCACCTGTATCGGTTAATTTAACTGAATCGGTTAATATACTGACTTGTGGCCAGATGTGCCAACGTAAATCACCTTCAATAGATAATTCATATCCTGTTTTATCTCTCACTTTATCAGAGATAAATCCACGGAAATTGTTGGGATCAACAAAAACAATAAGTGATACGATCCCTATTGCAATTATAAAAATTAAAATTAAAAAAGTAACCAATATTTTTTTTATCATATTAGTGTTCCTATATTATAGTTGTAAACTGATTTAGTCTTTATCGATACGGCTGGCAACTGCACCATGTTGGTCTTTATATTTTGCATCTTGTCGACGATTATAAGGTCTTGCAGCAGGCCCTGTTAAAGTTTCAAAACTTAAGGCACCAATAGTCATACCTGGTTTTAACGCTAACGGGATTTTACCTGAATTATAAAATTCTAATACAATTTGACCTTGCCAGCCTGGATCGATACGGTGTGCTGTGACATGGACCATCAGCCCAAGTCTGGCTAGGGAAGAACGTCCATCTAGCCAACCCACTAAATCATCAGGAATGGTGACTGATTCTAATGTGACCGCTAAAGCAAGTTCTCCGGGATGAAGATAAAACACATCACCTTCAGGTAGTACCATTTCTTCACTCATTACTCGTTCTAATGTTGCAGAAACTTCTTCTTTGGGACCACTTAGATCAATAAAAGGGGTTGTATGTTCTCGGAAAGTCCGAAATTGATTACCTAATCTAACATCAACAGTCGCACCATTAATACAATTCGATGCCGGTTGAGGTGTAATTTTTAATTTACCATTTTGTAAATATGCTTCAATATCTCGATCGCATAATCTCATGAGTTATCCTTAATTGAGCCGCTCTATCCTTATTTTAACAGTTTCTTTTAATCACGTCGATGCTATAGATCTAGGGTTTAATTACCCAAGCACGACCAAAATGGTTGTAGAAACCTGCTAATTGACCTGATGCTTCACCAATACCAAGGTAAAGGTCGAAATGTTGGCCTTTTATTGCTCCCCCCACATCAAGGGCTACCATTAGGCGAGTTTCTCTCCTACCACGGTATTGACCATCATTATCCAGAAGCGGTACATCCACTAAAACCACGGAGCCTAGCGGAACAAGAGATTTATCTGAAGCAATAGCTGCATTAGCAATCAATGGTACAGCGGCAGCACCCTTGACTTCAGCATTATGTTTTGGGTTAAAAAACACAAATGAACGGTTTTGTATGAGCAATTCTTTAAGTTGTTTTTCATTTTTATTTTTGGCCCAATCTTTAATGGCTTGTATTGATATTTTTTCTTTTTCAATTTCACCTTGTTCAACTAAAATCCGACCGATACTTGAATAACCATGACCATTTTTACCGCCATAACCGAAGAATACTAATGGGGTTCCATCTTCAAAATCGATATATGCACTTCCTTGTACTTCCATAATAAAATTGTCCATCAAGGAATTACTATAAGCGATTTCAAGCCCTTTTCCTGATAAAGCACCTTTGTATATTTGTTCCCGGTTAGGCAACTTTCGTTTTACATGTGTCGGCATTTTATAAATAGGGTACTTAAATTTGGCGTCAGGCTTGTGCCTAGCTTTGATTACAGGGGTATAATATCCAGTTAAATGGACATTACCATATCCATCTTGTCCTGCCATTTCGTAACTGTTTAAGCCAACTTTATCAAATTCATTGGATCCTAATAAGCGATTTATCCAATCATCGATAGCTTTATAGATATGTTCATTTTGGCTATATAAAACCGGTGATGCAGTTCTAATTTTATCTACTTGTACAATATAATCCGTAATATTTACGGGTGTATCTAAATCAGGATAACTAATATTTAATCGTTGTTTAAATTTCCCGTCCTTATATTGTTGACCTTGTTTGGTTGAGTTATTTTGGCAACCTGAGATTAAAGTTGAAATAAAAAAAACAAATAACAAGTAAATCCGATAATGTTTGATAATTTCTTTCATCTTATTAATTATAATGATTTTAAAACAGTGATTGTTATGCTACACAATTCTATTATAAGAAACTACTGATAATTTGTAACTTGCCATAAAAAGTTTTAATTATATTTCAACTTGAGATTTAATGATATAGACTTTATAGTCCTATATTCCTGATAAAATTAAAAGCTACGACATAAAAGGTAAGAATAGCGATGAGCATTACATCCTCAAACAATGATCTAAAAAGAAATCTCTCTAATCGTCATATTCAATTGATTGCAATTAGTGGTGCAATTGGAACTGGGTTATTTATGGGGTCAGGTAAAACCATTAGTCTTGCTGGTCCTTCAATTATCTTAGTATATATGATTATTGGATTTATGTTATTTTTTGTAATGCGAGCAATGGGAGAAATTCTGTTGTCAAATTTGGAGTACAAGTCCTTTAGTGATTTTTCCAATGATTTATTAGGGCCTTGGGCAGGTTTTTTTACAGGTTGGACATATTGGTTTTGTTGGGTGATAACAGGAATTGCAGACGTTGTTGCAATTGCCAGTTATGCACAACATTGGTTTCCTGATTTACCCGCTTGGATACCGATGTTATTAACTGTTGTTTTACTTTCGGTATTAAATTTATTGACAGTAAAAATGTTTGGTGAAACAGAGTTTTGGATGTCAATGATTAAAATTGCTGCAATTGTTGCGTTAATTATAATTGGACTTGTATTGATTTTTACTTCTTTTCATTCAGATTTGACAAATAGTACCGCTGGATTTTCTAACCTATGGGAATATGGTGGCTTTTTTCCAAATGGCACCATGGGGTTTTTTGCTGGTTTTCAGATTGCAATTTTTGCTTTTGTAGGTATTGAGCTTGTGGGTACCACCGCTGCCGAAACGGTCAATCCTAATAAAAATTTACCCAATGCAATTAATTCTGTTCCTGCCCGTATTATCTTTTTCTATGTATTTGCATTAATTATTATCATGAGTGTAACACCTTGGACTTTGATTTCTCCTGATAAAAGTCCTTTTGTAGAATTGTTTACTATGATTGGATTACCTGCTGCCGCTAGTATTATCAACTTTGTGGTACTGACTTCGGCTGCTTCATCAGCTAACAGTGGCGTCTATTCAACCAGTCGTATGCTATTTGGGTTGGCTAAAAAACAAGATGCACCTGAACCGTTTGGTAAATTATCGAAACGTTCCGTTCCGGCTAATGGTCTATTATTTTCATGCAGTTGCTTATTTGGTGGTGTCGTTCTGATCTATACTGTACCAAATGTGATTGAAGCTTTTACTATAGTTACAACCATATCGGCTATTTTATTTATGTTTATATGGTCTATGATTCTGATTTCATATATTGCTTATCGTCATAAAAAAGCTAATCTACATCAGCAATCTCAATTTAAAATGCCAGGCGGAATTTTGATGTGTTATGTTAGTCTAGCCTTTTTCATATTTGTTCTTGTGCTACTGACATTCCAAGATGATACACGTCATGCATTAATTGCAACACCTATTTGGTTTATTATTTTAGGCATAAGCTATTTTATTCGTTCACGAAAAAGAACTGAATAAACTCTACTAATTAAGGCAGGGGCAATCCCTGCTAACTTTTTGTAGTCAGTTAGATCTTAAGGTCGATATCGTTTATATATATTAAATATATTCGATTAAAATTATGAGCTTTTTCTACAAATCAATAGTGTTTGTATTGAAAAAGGAAAGTCATTAAGGTGATTATTTTATTGTAACTTGTTTATTGAGTTGATTAATTCTCTTACATATTAAAGTTTGTTTGCTTTTAAACTATTTTAGTACAAAAAGTGATAGTTTAAAGATTGATAGCTTTACTAAAAAACGATATATTTATAACCCTATTTTATCTATTTAATTTAAATCTTTTTGAGTCAATTTTGATGAAAAATTTCAGATCTATTAGTCTGTTTTTTATTGCTTTTTTTTCAAGTTTATTACAAGCCCAATCTGTTGAACCTTACGTGTCTTCATTACCAAAGGGCAGTGACTTGTCAATTTTAGTTCAATCCGTAGGCAAAAAACCCAAGACATTAGCTAAATATAAAAGTGATCAGTTTAAACAGCCTGCAAGTGTGCAAAAAGTAATTACTGCACTTGCTGCACAACTAGAATTAGGCAGCGATTTTCAATTTGAAACTCGAATGCTAACTAATGGTTCAATCAAGAACAAGCAGCTTAATGGGGATTTGATTGTTCAATTGAGTGGCGATCCTAGCTTTACTCGTGAACGTTTGAAAAGTATGTTAGCAACTTTACATCAAAAAGGTATTGAAAAAATTTCGGGCAAAGTGATTTTAGATACTTCTATTTTCACAGGCCATGATAAGGCAGAAGGTTGGTCTTGGAATAATCTAACAGCTTGTTACAATGCTCCACCTTCAGCTGCAATTATTGATGATAATTGTTTTTATGCGACTATTACGCCTGGAAAAATCGGTAATAAAGCATCTGTATCTGGACCAACTAATATTCCTGTCACAGTAACGGGTAATGTACGTACCATTGCCAAAAATAGTAAAGATTTAAGTGACAAATATTGTGAACTTGACGCAAGTTATTCTGAAAAAAATCGCTACTATTTATCAGGTTGTATTCCTGCCAGTTCTGATAAAGCCTCATTAAAATTTGCGGTTTTAAATGGTGTTGATTATTTTTCTGCTATTTTAAAACGGGAGCTTAAACAACAGAATATTTCTTACACAGGTACGATTACAGAGCGCAATCAAAAAACAGCGGCTAAATTAACATTATTAACTTCGAGTAAGTCAGCTCCACTTTCGGAACTGTTAACTACTATGCTCAAAAAATCAAATAATTTATATGCGGATACAATTTTTAGAACGCTGGGCGCTCATCATTTTAATATCCAAGGTACATGGCGAAATAGTCGTGATGCGGTTAAACAAATTTTACGAACTAAAGCTGGAATAAATTTAGAAAATGTTGTTATTGCTGATGGTTCGGGATTATCGCGATTAAATTTAGTGAGTGCTGATAAAATAATGGAAATTTTACAATATATATCGGCCCATGATACCGAACTTGAAATTATTGAAAAACTACCAATTTCAGGAACTGATGGTACATTGCAGAATCGAAAAAGTTTTAATCAACCACCATTCAAAGAAGCAATACGAGCTAAAACAGGGTATATTCAAGGGAGTTATAATTTAGCCGGCTTTATTGAAAAATCAGATGGTGGTTATATTGCTTTTGTTCAATTACTTTCGGGATATCATCCAGAAAGAAGAGATGAACCCAAAAATAGTGCAATAATGCGATTTGAATCTGAATTTTATAAAAATTTTATCCAGTAATGAATTGTTTGTACATGCTTTAGTTTAAAAGCATGTACACAATTTTATTCAATAAATATTATAAATTATCAGGTAAAAAACCACCACTTTGATGTTTCCAAAGTTGAGCATATAACCCATTTTTATCTAATAATTCTTGATGTGTGCCTTGCTCTATTATTTTTCCTTGATCAAGTACGATTAATCTGTCCATCGCTGCAATTGTTGATAATCGATGTGCAATAGCAATAACAGTTTTACCTTCCATCAATGTATAAAGACTTTCTTGAATGGCTTGCTCAATTTCAGAGTCTAATGCACTTGTTGCTTCATCCAATAATAATATCGGTGCATTTTTTAAAATAACCCTAGCTATTGCTATTCGTTGTCTTTGTCCACCAGATAATTTTATACCCCGTTCACCAACAAAGGCATCGTAACCAGTTCTACCGCTTGCATCAATTAAAGTTTGAATAAACTTATCTGCATGAGCTTTTTTAGCTGCATTAATCATTTCTTCTTCAGTAGCTTGATTATTACCATAGAGTAAATTTTCACGAACTGTCCTGTGTAACAATGAGGTATCTTGTGTCACCATTCCAATTTGAGCTCGCAGACTCTCTTGACTAATTTCTGTAATATCTTGCCCATCAATAATTATTTTTCCATTTTGCAAATCGTAGAATCGTAACAATAAGTTAATCAGTGTTGATTTACCCGCACCAGAACGCCCAACAAGTCCTATTTTTTCACCGGATTTGATTGTTAAATTTAAATCCTCAATAATTGTATTGCCGATTTTTTCATCATAGGTGAAATGTATATTTTGGAATTCAATTTTTCCTTGCGTTATCACAAGATCTTTTGCATTTGGTTTATCCACATTTGTTTTTGCGGTTGAGAAGGTATTGATACCATCTTTTACAACACCAATGTTTTCGAATAAAGCTGCCATTTCCCACATAATCCAATGGGATAGACCATTTAATCGAAGTGCTACTGCCGTGGTGGTTGCAATTGCGCCAATTCCCACTAATTGATTTGACCACAACCATAATGCAATGCCGGTTGTTGATAATATTAATAAAATTGATAATAGATGATTTACAATCTCAAAACTACTTACCAAACGCATTTGTTTGTTGACTGTCGTTAAAAACTCATCCATTGATTCTTGTGCATATTTGGCTTCATTGCCTGCATGCGAAAACAGTTTAACTGTCATAATATTTGTGTACGCATCTGTCACTCGTCCGGTCATCGTCGAGCGTGCATCAGCTTGCATACTGGCAACTTTACTTAAACGAGGAATAAAATAATACATAGCTAAAGCATAAATGATGCACCAGCCAATAAAAGGGAGAAGTAACCATGGATCTAACTGTCCAATTATTGCCGCCATCGTAATAAACGAAATAAGAACAAAGATTAAAATATCGGCAACTAAAAAACAGGTATCTCTAACAGCAAGCGCTGTTTGCATAACTTTAGCTGATATTCTTCCTGCAAATTCATCTTGAAAAAAACGCATGCTTTGATTAAGGACTAAACGGTGAAAATTCCAGCGCATTCTCATAGGAAAGTTACCGGCTAAACATTGATGTTTTATAATTGTTTGCAAAGCAATAATCAAAGTACTCGATAAAATAATAAGAGTTAATAATAATAAAGTTGTTTTTTCTTTCTGCCATAGCTGATTAGGTTCAACAACAGCTAGCCAATCAACAACTTTACCAAGTGCTGCAAATAAAAAAGCTTCAAACGCTCCACTTAGTGCACTAAATATCACCAGTAATAACATAAATAATCGAGTGCCTTTTGTGGACTGCCATATAAAATTTAAAAAACCTTTTGCTGCTGGCTGTGGTTCACTTTTAGGATAAGGTGACACCAATTTTTCAAAAAATCGATACATAGTAGACCTAATTGTTCTTAAAATTGCGCATTGAATTTAGTCAATAATATTAAATATGAGAATTGAAGTTGATCACTTTAGAATAGAATATTTTTGTATTTAAAGCGGTATTGATAATTGAATAAAAAACATTTGATATTTCACCTATTCTTACTAAAGAAATGTACTAAAAAGAAGTAGTAAGGGAGAAAAATTTTATTGCTCTCCCTTGTTTTACAATTATATCTTGAATAAAAATTTTTGACTATTAATTAACTAAAAAATATCTTTGATAATTTGTACAACACGACCTACAAAATGATATTTATTGAAATCTGTTTTAGATACTTCAATTGTAGGGTATTGATTATTATTGCAAATCAGTATCCAACCATTGAGCGTTAAGCGAACTTTTCGTAAAAAAGTGATATCTTCATATTCAACTAAATAAATTGCACCGTCAATTATTTCGCCGACGTCTGTATTAATAATAAGTCCATTGTTGTTGTTGATTTCCGGTGACATCAAATCGCCTTTAGCCCAATAAATAATTAGTTTTTTTATGTCCAATCCTCGATGAGATGCCCAACCTTCGACAATTGGGTAATTCATAACTGGTGGAGTTTCACGGACATAGCGTTGTAATTGTGCTTCTTCTTTAGTGGGTAATTGTTTTTTGTAAACAGGAATGCGATAGATATTTTCATTGTAAACATCATCGTCATTTTTTGGATCTAACACTTCTAATTTATAACCCGTAGCTAGCCAATTGAATGAAACATTACATTTTTCGGCAATCACTTCTAAGCGTGTAAGTGATGGATAAGTTTTACCAGATAAATAGTCTCTAATTACGGTTTCAGACATGTCACATTTTTTAGCGAAGGCAGAAACAGATAAACCTTGCATTGAGCTATGTAATCTATCTTTAAATGTTTTTACATTTTTATTTTTAATCATATTCATTTCTAATTTGTTTCTCCTATTACTTCCGTTTTTTAATTATAGTGTATATTTTATAAGTTTTACATAGCACAACAACTGAAAAGCTGATATAAAAAGTTTTTTTATATAATTCTGAGTTGAAATGTTCGTTTTATAGTCAAGTTTTTAGATTGCTTTTCGTACAAAAAAATGATTGATATGGTTTTTTTAAAAAAATAAATATTTTTGTTTTTCTGCTGAAAATTATTTATTTTCTGCGAAAAAATTTTTTTTCATTTGCTTTTTAAATGCTTTTTTGTTCATATTTGATATATATCAAATACGCCAATTTTAATGCGTTGCTATTTTTAAGTATGTTTTGTATTGATTTTAAAAGAATTATTTTGAAATTTAGTTTATTTTTAAAATAAATAAAAAAACAAATAAAAACGTTGACTAAAACGAAAAAAAATGGATAATAAGCAGTGTAAGGATTTTTCATTGTTTTCTTTCCTTATATTCCTTATATTTCATGTTGGCCTGCATATTTATATGCAGGTCTTTTTTTTTGTTTAAACTTCTTATGAAATCTCTTTTTAAAAAGGTATAATACATAAAAATATATACCATTTGTTTACAATTCTATTGTTAGACGAATTAATAAAATTTAATTAAGAGGATTTTATTATGTCATTTAGTATCCCACATCTTTTAGTCTTTCTTGCCGTCGTCGTGTTGTTATTTGGCACTAAAAAGCTACGAAACTTAGGGGCTGATTTAGGTTCGGCATTGAAAGGATTTAAAAAGGAAATGAGTGAAGATATTGAATCCAATAATGATCCTAAATTAGATAATAAATAATTAAAATATGAGTATTCAATTTGATGTAGCCATTGTTGGTGGTGGCTTAGTAGGTTTGGCAACGGCTTGTGCTTTAAGTCATTATGATTTGAAAATTGCCATTATTGATAAAAATATTCATCAACATGAATGTTTACAAACGGATAAGATTGGGGTCAGAGCTTCAGCGCTAAATGGTGCTAGCCAGCGCTATTTTACTCAAATTGGTATTTGGGATGCGCTTTGTTCAAGTGGTCGAGTACAAGAATTTGCAGAAATAGATGTGTGGGAAAAGAATGGGCAGGCTCATTTATCTGCACATGCTACAGATTATGGTTATCCAAATTTAGGTTATATCATTGAAAATCATGTTATATCTCATTATCTCTATCACAATGCTTTGGCTAGCAACAATATTACGCTTTTTAGTCAAGAAGTGATTAATAGTGAGTTTGATGATAATTGTGCATTTTTGACATTGGCAGATCAGGTTACTTTACAAGCTAAACTTATAATTGGTGCAGATGGTGCAAATTCTTGGATACGTAATCATGAAAACATTGCTGTTTTTGAACGCGATTATATTCATCATGCCCTAATTACAACTGTTGAAACTGAATTTCCACATCATGCTTGTGCAAAGCAAATTTTTTATCCTAATGGTATAGTTGCTTTTCTTCCGCTTTATCATCCTAATAGAAGTTGTTTAGTATGGTCAACTAAACCTGACAATGCAGCTAATTTAGTTTCATTATCCGAAACGGAGTTTTCATATCAATTATTTCAATTAACCGGTGATAAAGTAGGTTTTTGTCAGTTGGTTAATCCGAGAATGATATTTCCCTTGAAAGCACGCTTTGCCAAGCAGTTTATTAAACATCGTTTAGTTTTAGTTGGCGATGCAGCGCACACAATTCATCCTTTAGCCGGGCAAGGAGTCAACTTAGGTTTTCAAGATTCGGCCTTGTTAGTATCGACAATAAAAAAATTAATCGATGCGAATCAGGATATTGGTTTAGTCAGTAATCTAAAATCATTTCAGTTTACGCGTCGTAAAGATACGGTGGTAATGTTAGCGGCAATGCAAACTATTCAAGATATGTTTAATGGGGATAATTTGCTTAAAAAGGCAGTAAGAACGGTAGGCATGAATACTATCGATCACTGTTCACCATTAAAAAAACAGTTAATCAAATATGCCATGAAGATATAATTTAGCTGATGTTAATTATCCTGTAACTTGTGCTACAGGATATAACTTTTTTGATTAAATTATTTGAATGCTATTTGATATGATGTCGGAATAAATGGCGATGAAGGAATACGTAAAGGCCAATATGGATCATTTAATAAGCCTCGACCAACAGCTATTAAATCTGCATCGCCTCGGCTTAAAACATAATCGGCTAAGTAATGATCTTCAAGCATACCAACAGCTATTATTGGCAAATCTATCGATTGTCTTATCGCGCTAGCCAAGTAAACCTGATAACCGGCATGAAAATCAGGGGTGTGAGCGGGATCGAGTTGTCCGTCACCACCACCGCTGACATCTAAAACGTCTGCACCTGCATCAGCAAAACGTTTAGCAATCTTGCATCCATAATCAATACCATATCCATCTTTACCATATTCTTGGGCTGAAAAGCGAATAATAAGTGGCATGTCATTTGGCATAACGGATTTAGCTGCTTTAATGACTTGTTCGCCAAATAGCAACTTATCTTGACCATATTCATCGGTTCGTAAATTGGTTTTAGGTGAACTGAATTGATGTATTAAGTAACCATGTGCACCATGAATTTCAATTGCATCGAAACCTGCTTCAACTGCCCGTTGAGTTGATTCTTTAAATTTTTGAATAATGTCAGCGATTTCATTTTTTGATAATTCTCTTGGCATTTGATATTGCCACTGTTTATTAGCTTCGTTAGTGCCGTCATAAAGAAGAGGAGAGCAAGATACCACATCATCAGCTCCTAAAGCTTTACGCCCTGCATGGGCAATTTGAATGGCTATTTTGCCATTTTGGGCGTGAACGGCATCAACAATACGTTTGAACTGATCTCGTTGCTCATCATTCCATAAACCTAGACAATTAGGCGAGATTCGTCCATTTGGTGCAACGTTAGTCATTTCAACAATAATTAATCCAACGCCCCCAACAGCTCTTGAAACATAATGAATAAAATGCCAATCATTCGGTAGGCCGTCTTTAGCCTGATATTGACACATTGGTGGCATAACAATACGATTTTTTAAAGATAATTTTTTGATCGTAAAGGGTGTGTTCAAATAAGATATTTTAGCCATATGGAATTCCTTTAAATTACTGGTGAACAATTAATTACCAACTTTTTGTGAAGAATATTTAAAATATAATATAGCTAATTCAATAGCTAGTTGCTAAAACAAATTAATTTTAAACTTGTTTCATCAATAATTTTAACTTTCTGTCTGAAGATTATTTCTAAATCATGCATTCAATTGCTGCAATAAATTGTAAATGGGTGTTGCTAAACCAATTTTTGCATTTTCTGCTGTTAAGTTATACCAGTAGCCATTACTTTCATCTAAACATTTCGTGTTGTTAACCATGATGCAATGAATCGGTATGATATCTAAATGAAAGTGGCTAAAAGTATGGCGAAAAGAAATCATTTGTTTTGGTGGGGTTGTTTGAATTCCACAATCGTTTAGCCAATTGATTAATGCTTGCTCTGTTGCAAATTGTGGTAGGCAATATAAACCGCCCCAAATACCCGATGGTGGTCGTTTTTCAAGCCATATACACTGATTGTATTCAAGCATCAGAAAATAAGCCGATTTTTCAGGAATGGTTGTTTTCGGTTTTTTGGTAGGGTATTGTTGCCAACTGTCTGTTTGATTAGCGATGCAATCACTTTGTAGTGGACATAAGTTACATTTAGGTTTGGTGCGGGTGCAAACCATTGCGCCAATATCCATCATCGCTTGATTGAATTTTGCTACCTCGTGTTTTGGTGTGACCTGTTCACTCAATTGCCAAAGTCTATTTTCAATGTTTTTATTGCCAGGCCAACCTTCAACTGCAAAAAAGCGTGTTAAAACCCGTTTTACATTACCATCTAAAATAGGGTAATGTTGGTTTTGAGATAGCGATAAAATTGCGCCAGCAGTTGAACGCCCAACACCGGGTAAAGCAACGACATCATCAAATAGAGTAGGGAAGTGACCTTTAAACTTGTCAGTAACCATTTTCGCCGCTTTATGTAAATTACGGGCTCGAGCATAGTAACCCAGTCCAGTCCACAAATGTAATACATCATCAATCGGGGCGTGCGCTAAATCGGTTATCTTAGGAAAATGCTCAATAAAACGATTGAAGTAGGGGATGACTGTAGCAACTTGAGTTTGTTGTAGCATCACTTCAGATAACCAAACATGGTAAGAACTTTTTTCAATTTGCCAAGGTAACGTTTTTCTGCCGTACTGTTCATACCACTTGAGCACGGCATTGGAAAATTTTTGCATAGTGTTAATAATATATTACATGAGAGATGAAATTGAATCACTTGGATAGCAGCCAAGCACTTTGGTGTATAAGGTAATAGCTGAGAGTTCCTTGAGTGCGGTTTGCATTTCATGAGAATTAAGATTACCTTGCAAATCGATATAAAACATCTCTTCCCATGGCGTACCGTGGATTGGTCGAGACTCCAGCTTCGTCATGACAATGTTGTGATTGCGCAATACTAGTAATGCATCAACTAGGGCCCCAGCTTGTTGACCTGTTTTCATTAGGATAGTTGTTTTAGCAGGTATCTGATTTGAAACGTCAACAGGTTGTCGAGCTAACACAATAAAGCGGGTGATATTTTCTTTTTGATTAGCAAAATCATGTTCAAGTACTTGTAGTCCATATAATTCACCCCCGTCTTTGTTACCCATTGCTGCAACATTTGGCTTATTGAGGCTTGCTACCATCTCCATGGCTGATGAGGTACTATCGCAATAGACAATTTTCCAATGAGGTGATTTTTCTAAAAAGTTACTGCATTGTTGAAATGGTTGTGGATGACTATAAATAGTGTCAATTTGCTCCAGTTTGGCATCAGCGATAGCAAGTACACAGTGATCAATAGGTAATGAAAGTTCACCAATGATATGTAAATTGGTTTTTTGTAAAAGATCATAAACTTCATTAATCGAACCAGAACTTGAGTTTTCAATAGGTAAAATACCAAAATCAACTATTCCTTTTTCGACTTGCTCAAAAACATCTTTAAAAGTTGAACAACTGGATTCCGTCATTTCTTCAAAGTGAGCACTCGCATAACGTCGCGCAGCAGAATGGGAATAAGAACCTTTTGGCCCTAAAAAAGCAACTTTTGCTGTCGCTATGGTGTTGTGATTGAGTTTTTCTTGTAAGATCTTCTGTTGTAATAATACGGAATCTTCAATAATGACCTGATATAACCGTTTTATTAAAATATCATCAAGATGATAGGCTTTTCCTTGATGAATAAGTGAGTTGATTAATGAGCGTTCACGTTTCAAATCACGTACAGGAATGTTAGCTTCAATTTTTGTTTGAATGACTTGTGTTGAAATTTGGCGACGTTTAGCGACAAGTTCTAATAACTTCGCATCAAGTTCATTAATTTGATCTCGCAAGGGTAGTAAAGGATTAACAGTCATTTGGCTTAAGTAAATAAAAAATAGATGTGCAATATTATAACAAGCTAAAAAATAAAGGCACTATCAAAGTGCCTTTTAATTCATTTGTGATCAGCTATTGTTTAAACTTGCTCTTCAGGTACGACACCTTTGATGCTATCAAAGGCACGGCGTGATTCCCCTTTATGCTGAATCTTATTGAGTTGCTTTTCGAGTTTTCCAATAAGATCATTTATAGCCGCATACATATCAATGTGTTTAGCTGAAGCAACTAAAGGTGTCCCTTTGGTTGCAATGGTTGCGTCAACAATAAATCCATCGGGCTCCTTTGATAATATAAAGTGAGGGTTGATTAACAGTGCTCTCCATTTATCTAATTTAGAAAACTTATCTTCAAGATAACGACGAATTGCAGGAGTAATATCCATTTGTTTACTGGTAATACTTAACGTCATGATTGACCTCCACTATGTTTGCTAAAAAGTTTGCTGACCAATTGAGCTAACCCAAACAAGGGTTCTGTCTCTACATTGGCAAATTATTTTAATTTCGTCAATCAGTTATTTGTTTTTTCTGTAAATTTTGTGATTAACATTTAAAAATGAGTTATGACGATTTTTATCACTAAAATTTCAAATCTGCATTTTGCAATCTTTTTCCTATATACTGTTAATTATTTACTCCTAATAGGAACTTGATACATTTTAATGGGGATGATGTGAATTATTTAGATAACGTGAAGATTGTTTTAGTTGAAACTTCGCATACTGGTAATATGGGGTCAGCCGCTAGAGCAATGAAAACAATGGGATTAACGCATCTTTGTTTAGTTAATCCGGTGATAAAACCAGATTCTCAATCCATTTCTTTAGCAGCTGGGGCGAGTGACATTATTAAGCAAGCCCAAATTTTTTCATCTTTGGAAGAGGCGATTGGAGATTGTCGGCTAGTGATTGGGACTAGTGCTCGTCCTCGCAGCTTACAATGGCCGAATCTCACACCTAAAGAGTGTGGCGATAAAATTATTCAAGAGGCATCGAATAGTGACGCAAAAGTTGCTTTGGTCTTTGGTCGTGAACGAGTGGGGTTAACTAATGAGGAGTTGCAAAAGTGCCATTATCATGTAGGGATTCCTGCAAATCCAGCGTATAGCTCATTGAATTTGGCAATGTCAGTACAAGTGCTTTGTTATGAAATTCGTATGTCGATGTTAAACTTGGGTTCTGTTTTAACTGAACCAGAGGCTGATATAGACAGTATTGAGTTTCCAAAAGATGAAGATATCGAACGTTTCTATCAGCATTTAGAACAAACTTTATTGAAGACAGAATTTATTAATGCTAATCACCCCGGTCAAATTATGGGGCGCTTACGTCGGTTATTTACTCGAGCACGAATTGAACAACAAGAGTTAAATATTTTACGGGGTATTTTAACGTCAGTGGATAAAAAATTGTAACAGGTGGCGTAAACACCCACTTTTAAATGGGTGTTTTACCTTTTATTGATATTCCTAACTTTTTTTACGCCAAGTGGTACCATTAGCACCATCTTCAAGCACGATATTCATAGCATTTAATTTATCTCGAGCTTCATCGGCTAACGCCCAATTTTTACTGGCACGGGCTTCATTACGTTGTTGAATCAAAGCATCAATTAAGGTGCTATCAACATCGTCTTGTGATTCGCCTTGTAAAAATTTGACTGGATCTTGTTCTAATAAACCTAGAACAGAGGATAAATAGCGTAATTCGGCTGCCAATTCATTGGCATGCGCCATATCATTTTCCGCTTTTGCTTTATTAATTTCACGCGCAAGATCAAATAGTGTGGAATAAGCTTCAGGTGTATTGAAGTCATCATTCATTGCTTGACAGAATTGACGGTAATAATCACTGTCTGGTGTGGTATGAGGATGATTAGAATCGGTATCCCGTAAAGCTGTATATAAACGCTCTAGTGCCACTCGAGCTTGTTTTAGATTCTCTTCACTATAATTGAGTTGACTGCGATAGTGACCTGATAATAAGAAATAGCGAACTGTTTCTGCATCATAATGCTTTAATACATCACGAATCGTGAAAAAGTTATTTAGTGATTTTGACATTTTTTCTTGGTCAATCATTACCATACCCGAATGCATCCAATAATTCACATATTGTCCATCATGGGCACAAGTTGATTGAGCAATTTCATTTTCGTGGTGTGGGAACATCAAATCAGACCCACCACCATGAATATCAAAATGATTACCCAATTGGTAGCTATTCATTGCTGAACATTCTATATGCCAACCAGGGCGACCTTTACCCCATGGCGAATCCCAACTTGGTTCGTTTGGTTTAGACATTTTCCATAACACAAAGTCCATTGGATTGCGTTTCACATCAACAACATCAACACGGGCCCCCGCTTGTAGTTGTTCTAAATTTTGACGAGATAAAATACCATAGTTAGGGTCACTATCGACGGAAAACATCACATCGCCATTATCAGCAATATAAGCATGGTCTTTTTTTATTAACTCTTCTACCAATTCAATAATCTGTTGCATATGTTGAGTTGCACGAGGTTCAACGTCAGGACGTTTGATATTCAATGCATCAAAATCAGCATACATCTCTTGTAACATACGTTCGGTCAATTGCTCACAGGTTTCGCCATTTTCAAGGGCTCTTTTAATGATTTTATCATCAATATCTGTAATGTTACGGACATAAGTTAACTCATAGCCTAAAAAGCGCAGATAACGGGAAACAACATCAAATGCGACAAAAGTACGCCCATGACCAATATGACAAAGATCGTAAATCGTCACCCCACAGACATAAAGTCCGACTTTATTAGGTGTAATAGATTGAAAAACTTCTTTTTCTCGAGATAATGTATTGAATATTTTGAGCATTATAGTTTACTATTTATATATAAGTGATTTTGGTGATTAATATAACAAAAATCTACATAGGGCGAAATTACTTATTAACATCTTTACAACGAAAAATAAAGGAATATAAATTATGCCATTAGATTTTGGTGATGCCATAGGTGGATGTTTGGAAGCGATAGGAATTGCTGTTGACTCTAAACCTAAAAAGAAAGTTTTCAAAATATGTTATTGGACTATTTTAATAGCGACAACAATCGCTTTTTATGTTTTTATTAATAGGATAATATCCATCGACATTATTTATGTTATACCTGTACTGTTTGGTTGTTTTATTTTAGCGTTAATAGCATATGGTATCTTATGTGCGACACTCTTTGTTTGCTTAGTTGTTGGTTATATTTGTTTTGGAATAATAAAAGGATTATTTAAATTATTGATTAAAATATGTTCTTTATTTGTATAGAGAAATTAATTGGCGGAATTATTCCGCCAGGTTTAAACAAACTTCAATTTTTATCTAAAAAGACGATAAAGATATATCAATAAAATCGCCCCTAATACTGAGATAAACAAGCTTGGAAAATTAAATCCAGTTACGCTACCCCAGCCAAAGAATGTACTTATATAGCCTCCAACCAAGGCACCCGCTATACCAAGCAGAATGGTTTTAACCACTCCTACACTGCCTAATGGCATAAAAAATTTAGCGATCCAACCAGCAATTAATCCTAGAATAATCCAACTTATAATACCCATGATAATTTACCCTTATTTTGTTGTGTTTAATGTTAGCTTACTGATGTAGTAAATTGAACTAAAAGCAATACATTTTTTAAACGTATAAATCACTAATAACAAACAATATGAAGATTGATGACTATATTGAAATATAAAGAATAGTTTTATGAACGCACTACATAAAGTAGATTGTCTATATTCTATAATTTTTTTTATTAAATGTTTAGATATTTTATTTGGCTTTACAATTTATTTTTTGGATTGGATTTGTTGCTTTACTAAATAATAAAAGAGGAAGAGATTTTATCTTCCTCATAGATATCGTTATTCAAATATTGTTTTATGGAGTATTTTAATAATTTCTTCAGCATCATTACTTCTTGATAATAAACAGAGGTTATGTGTGCTAGCACCGTAACAACACAGTCTAATGACGAAATCATCTAAAACACCAAATACGTTTTTAGCTATACCTTTGGTTGATGTGAGTTTGTTGCCAATGATAGCAATTAATGCTAAATCTTCTTCAACCTCAACATGACAAAGAGTTGATAGCTCATCAAATAGTGCTTTGGTTAATAAACTAGTCCCATTAGTATTAGTTCCCATAGTATCGATAGTTAATGCAATGCTGACTTCTGAAGTTGTAACCAAATCAACAGAAATATTATGTTTAGCGAGTATAGTAAACACATTTGCTAAAAAGCCTTGCGCATGTAACATATTTAAACTAGTTAAGGTGAGTAATGTTTGTTTGCGACGCAACGCCAATGCTCTAAAGGATGGCAAGTCTGATTTGATACTGTTAGTATTATAAACAATAGTTCCGCCTGCTTGTGGGGCTTTGCTAGAACCGACAAATACTGGGATATTGCTTCGAACAGCTGGCACTAGTGTTGCAGGATGTAATACTTTGGCGCCGAATGTCGCCATTTCTGCTGCTTCAGCAAAGGAAATTTCGTCAATCCGTTTAGCGGATGGCGCAATTCTAGGATCGGTAGTATAGATACCGGCAACATCTGTCCAAATATCGATCTGTGTTGCATTTAATGCTTCACCAAGTAAAGCGGCAGTATAATCGCTACCACCACGCCCTAATGTAGTGGTTTTACCGGTGCTTTCTGAACCAATAAACCCTTGTGTAACAATGATATTATTGGAAAACAATGATTTTAAATGCGCACAGCAGAGCTGTTTAATATCTTCAATTATTGGTGTGGCTTTGCCAAATTTGTTATCTGTACGCATTACTTTACGCACATCAAACCATAACACATTTTTTTGTCTTTCTTTCAATATTTCTACAAAAAGTTTAGATGACATGATTTCGCCATGACTGACAAGTTCATCGGTTAGGGCCGATGATGTAGCTAGACTAGCAGCTTCTGATAAAGAGGCAATATTAGCAATTATCTGATCTATCTCAGCACGCAATGTAGGGTTTTCAGGAAGTTGTTCTAAAATACTATATTGAATGGATTGAATTTTCGCGATGTGTTGTGCTCTTACTTCAGCATCTCGTCCTTCAGCTAAGGCTACTAACAAATTTGTAATACCTGCAGATGCAGATAATACCACAACTTTGACATTCGGATTGGCGATAACGATATTTGCACTGTTTACCATAGATTGGTAATCGGCAACACTGGTACCACCAAATTTAGCAATTACAAATGATGTTTCCATGGATTCCTCATATTAAAAATTTTTTATTTTTAACAGAGATAGAGCGGGGTATGTTCTATTTACCGTTAAACAAGTACACACCGCGAAGCGCTCCACCTGTTAAGGTGACAACCCAAGGGATTCAGCCCTTGCAGTCGATTTAATAACTTCCTGGACAGTTATCAAATCTCGGCACTACATCCCCTCAATCATTTGTCAACAGTTCCAGTCCTTAAAATGATTTACCTGAGTAATGCGCCTCTTCGTTCTTGTAACATAGGTTACAAAATCAGTGTCATATAGAATTAACGATTCTGATAATTGTGTCAATAGGTTATCACTAAAAATCAGTGAATATTAATAAAATATAATTTTGATGACTTTACAGTTCTTGTTCAAATAGAGCCAGTATGGTCTGGTATAATTTTTTGACTGTACACCCTTTCGTTGGTGTACTAAAAATTGTGTCATCACCAGCAATTGAGCCTAATATGCCTTCAGATTTACCAATTGAATCTAGTAATCTTGCGATAAGCTGTGCTGCACCAGGACTAGTGCGAATCACGACCATGGAACTATTATAATCGATATCCAGCACTAAATTTTTTAAAGGGCTACTTGTCGTTGGCACACTAATTTCAGCTGGTAAGCAATAGACCATTTCAGATTTTGCATTACGAGTTCTCACCGCGCCAAATTTAGTTAACATTCTTGATACTTTAGATTGGTTAATATTATCAAATCCTTGTTCTTGAAGCGCTTGTACTATTTCTACTTGCGAACTAAACTTTTCTTGGCTAAGCATCTCTTTAAAAACTTTAGTGAGATCATCTTGTTTCATAATGTACCTTTGGGATTTTATTTATAACAGTTTTGAAATTGATTCGTTTTAACGACTTGTAATAGTTATTGATTTAACGTTTTTCATTTTTAACAATTAAATCTACTATATTATCGTCATAATTATGCATGAAATTTGCATAAAACTAAAGTTAGGTCTTTATCGCATTTTTGGGGCGAAACGATTTAATAATATTTTCATTCGTTTCAATATAAGGTCCTTCTAATAAGTCGATACAATAAGGAACGCTAGCAAAAATTCCATTTACTATTACATTACCTTGAGTGTCTTTTACTCCTTCGAGTGTTTCTTTGATCGATTTAGGTCTACCAGGAAGATTCAAAATTAAGCATTTTTTTCGTATTACACCCACTTGTCTGGACAATATAGCCGTAGGTACAAAATGGAGACTAATTTGACGCATCTGCTCACCAAAACCTGGCATAACACGATCACTTATTGCCAAGGTTGCATCAGGTGTTACATCTCTTATTGCTGGACCGGTTCCGCCAGTAGTTAGAATTAAATCACAATGTAAATTATCAACGAGTTCGCATAATGTTTGTTCAATAAGTGGTTTTTCATCGGCAATAATTCGTTTTTCAATTTTAAATGGTGTTTTCAACGCCATTGTAAGCCAAGATTGCAGTGAAGGAATACCTTCATCTTCATAAATTCCTTTTGAAGCTCTATCTGATACAGAAACGAGTCCGATTTTTAGCATAGTATTCCTACCTCAACAATAATATATATCTAAACTAGTTCTTTAAGAATTATAGCGTATTAGAGCTTTACGAAATTAATAAATATTAAATTAAGCAAATTTATAATTTTTTAAATTTAGTAATAATTTTATCTTAATATCAATTCAAATAATGCTAAAAAGCGCTTTACAATGATTGATTATATTGTCAATATTAAATCTCATCAAATAGGATCTTATATCATTTTAATCATAAATTACTCATTTAGGATACATACATGTCATCTATTCCTGCTCTTGAGTTAATTGAACTCAAAAAAATTTACAAAAATGGTGTAGAAGCATTAAAAGGTATTAATTTAACTGTTCAGGCAGGTGATTTTTATGCTTTGCTTGGACCAAACGGTGCCGGGAAATCGACTACAATTGGTATTATTAGTTCGCTAGTTACCAAAACATCGGGTCAAGTTAAAATTTTTGGATTTGATTTAGATAAAGATATCGTCAATGCCAAAAGGCAGTTAGGGCTAGTGCCACAAGAATTTAATTTCAATCAGTTTGAAGAAGTACTCCAAATTGTTGCAAACCAAGGAGGATACTATGGATTACCCCGTAAATTAGCACTCGAACGTGCTGAAAAATATTTACGGATTTTAGATCTTTGGGATAAGCGTAATAGCCGGGCAGGCATGTTATCAGGTGGCATGAAAAGACGATTGATGATAGCAAGAGCGCTTGTTCATGAACCTAAATTATTAATTCTCGATGAACCAACGGCAGGGGTTGATATTGAATTACGACGTTCCATGTGGGATTTTTTAAGAGAAATTAATCGTCAGGGTATTACTATTATTCTGACTACACATTATTTAGAAGAAGCAGAGATGTTATGTCGGCATATTGGTATTATTCAACATGGTGAACTCATTGCTAATTCCTCTATGCGTGATTTACTGGCGAATAGTCAATCTGAAACGATTATTATTGATTATTTGCCAACCTCTCACCCCTTGGAGCTAACCGGGTATACCTTTACTAACATTGAGCCAGGTATATTAGAAGTTAAAGTCGATAAACAGCATGGATTAAATCAATTGTTTGAGCAACTTAATCAACAAAAAATCAACGTAATCAGCATGCGCAATAAAACCAATCGACTTGAAGAGTTATTTGTTGATTTGGTGCGTAATGATACTCAAACAAAAGGAGCCGATAATGAATAATTTATACTGGATAGCCTTAAAAAGTATCTGGCGCAAAGAGGTCATACGTTTTTTAAGAATTTGGATCCAAACCTTGATACCACCCGTTATTACTATGTCACTTTATTTTATAATTTTTGGCAATTTAATTGGGTCACGAGTTGGCAATATGGGTGGTCATAGTTATATGGCATTTATAGTACCAGGATTAATTATGATGTCGGTAATTACCAACTCTTATACGAATGTTTGTTCATCATTTTTTAGTGCCAAATTTCAACGTAATATTGAAGAGCTTTTAGTTGCACCGGTACCAACACATATCTTAATTTGGGGATTTGTTGGTGGTGGCGTTATTCGAGGTATTTTAACAGGCACTTTAGTGACAATAGTATCGCTCTTTTTTGTGACATATGAAGTTCACTCTTGGGTATTTGTCGTTTTCACATTACTACTCACTTCAATTCTATTTTCGCTAGCTGGATTATTGAATGCAGTTTATGCAAAGACATTTGATGATATTAGTATTATTCCTACATTTGTATTAACGCCACTGACTTATCTAGGTGGTGTATTTTATTCAATTACGTTACTACCGACATTTTGGCAATGGGTATCTAAATTGAATCCTATTGTCTATATGATTAATGGCTTCCGTTATGGTTTTCTTGGCACCACCGATGTTTCGCTATGGATCACTTTTTCTATGCTTATCTTGTTTGTGGTGATTCTGTATATTGCTGTATGGCGATTAATTGAGAGCGGTAAAGGATTAAGAAGCTAAGCGGTAAAAAAATACCGCCGACATAAGTCGGCGGATAAGTGGAATCATTAAGTTTTGTTAATAATCTGATAAATCAGATAATTAACATAATAATATATCAATATTATTGTCGAGATTAGACATTAGCAGACTACTCGTAAATGCCTAATTTTTTCTCTAAGTAATGGATATTTGTTCCACCTTTTTGGAAGTTTTTATCATTCATAATTTCGATATGAAGATCAATATTAGTTTTGATACCATCGATAACGAGTTCTGCTAACGCATTTTTCATGCGAGCGATTGCTACTTCACGAGTTTCTCCATATGCAATCAATTTACCAATCATCGAATCATAATATGGCGGTACAGTATAACCGGCATAGATATGAGATTCCCAACGAATACCAAACCCACCCGGAGCATGAAAACGGGTAATTTTACCAGGTGATGGCATAAATGTTTTTGGATCTTCTGCGTTAATTCTGCATTCAATCGCATGACCTTTAATATGAATATCACTCTGTTTAATTGAAAGCGGTTTTCCTGCTGCAATTAAGATTTGTTCTCGAATTAAATCAACACCAGTAATCATTTCTGTAACAGGATGTTCTACTTGAATACGCGTGTTCATTTCAATAAAGTAAAACTCGCCATCTTCAAATAAAAACTCAAATGTACCTGCGCCACGATAACCAATTTCAATACAAGCATTAACGCAACGCTCTCCGATAAATTTACGCATTTTAGGCGTAATACCGACGGCTGGTGCTTCTTCTACTACTTTTTGGTGACGTCTTTGCATTGAGCAATCACGCTCACCTAAATAAACTGCATTACCTTGACCATCTGAAAGCACTTGTATTTCAATATGACGTGGATTTTCAAGGAATTTTTCCATATAAACCATATCATTATTAAATGCGGTTTTGGCTTCTAATTTGGTCATTTTAATCGATTGTTCAAGATCTTTTTCTTCACGAACAATACGCATACCACGACCACCGCCACCACCAGATGCTTTGATAATAACAGGGTAACCGATTTTTTTAGCAATTTCTTTGTTTGTTTCAATATTATTGCTCAACGGGCCATCTGAACCAGGTACGCAAGGCACACCCGCTTTTTTCATCGCTTCAATGGCTGATACTTTATCACCCATTAAACGGATTGTATCAGGTTTTGGACCGACAAAAATAAAACCAGAACGTTCAACTTGTTCAGCAAAATCAGCATTTTCTGATAAGAAACCATATCCTGGATGAATAGCTGCTGCACCTGTTACTTCGGCTGCAGAGATTAATGCTGGAATATTAAGGTAACTTTTGGCAGATGCTGCAGGACCGATACAAACGGTTTCATCTGCAAGAAGCACATGTTTCAGATCTTTATCTGCCGAAGAATGAACAGCAACAGTTTTAATTCCAAGTTCTTTACATGCACGTAAAATGCGTAGAGCAATTTCTCCACGATTAGCAATAAGAATTTTATCAAGCATATTCAATCTCTTAATCGTATAAATTAATTAAATAAATTCTGATTATTCAATAATGAATAATGGTTGATCAAATTCAACGGGTTGACCATTTTCAACTAAAATAGCTTTAATAGTCCCTGCTTTTTCTGATTCAATTTGATTCATCATTTTCATCGCTTCGACAATGCAAAGTACATCGCCAACATTGACAGTTTGTCCAACTTCAACAAAAGCTTTTGACTCAGGACTTGGAGTACGATAGAAGGTCCCTACCATTGGAGATTTTATTGTTGAACCAGAAACATCAACTGATGCTACATCGTTGATGACTTCTTCTGCTGAAGAAGCTGAAGTTACAACAACAGGAGCTGGTTGAGGTATTTGAATATTTTGTACAGGCGCAGAATAGTTTGTTGTTGCTACAGTGCGACTAATGCGTACTGATTCTTCACCCTCAGATATTTCAAGTTCTGAAATACCTGATTCTTCAACTAACTCGATTAATTTTTTAATTTTGCGTATATCCATGAATTACACCGTGTTTATTTGATATAAGTAACGATTATTTAATGCATCCTTAATATCTTAAAAGTAATCTTTTAAGGTGATAATAAGGCTGTAACTCAACATTAACGCCGAAGGATACACTGTAAAATACTATTTGTCATTATATATCTCCTTTACATTCTATTTCTATACTATTTTCTAGGTATTATTTTAGAATTGCGCTACAATAATAAGACTCAATTATTATTGGGGCTAGCTATGGAATTACAAGATTAAATAAGATATTATTTGTACAATTTTAAAAGAAAATTGTTTTATAATTAGCTTGCTTCAAACTCTAAAATATACTTAAACAAGATTAATTCTAGGAAGAGTTTTTATTATGTTCAAAAAAGTTCGCGGCCTGTTTTCAAATGATTTATCGATCGATTTAGGTACAGCCAATACACTTATCTATGTAAAAGGGCAGGGGATCGTGTTGAACGAGCCTTCCGTTGTGGCCATTCGACAAGACCGTTCTGGAACACCGAAAAGTGTTGCTGCTGTCGGACAGGCTGCGAAACAGATGTTAGGGCGTACTCCGGGTAATATTGCAGCAATTAGACCAATGAAAGATGGTGTTATTGCTGACTTTTCTGTGACGGAAAAAATGTTACGTTTTGCAGATTACCAGTATCTTCACCAACGGGATCGATGGTGGTTGATATCGGCGGTGGAACAACTGAAGTTGCCGTGATTTCGCTTAATGGCGTTGTTTATTCTGCTTCCGCACGTATTGGTGGTGACCGATTTGATGAAGCCATTATCAATTATGTTCGTCGTAATTATGTATCTTACTTTTTTCCGTCGATATTCTCGGCGGAAACATATCTTTATTCAAATTTAACTTGAGTATTTTATAGGTAAGTACTGAACAATGAAATTACTTTTTTCTAATCGTTCTCCTCTTAGTGTGCAATTATTGACCTCAATATTGCTCGCTTTGATCTTAATAATACTTGATATAAATTATCGTCCTTTTAACGAAGTTCGTTATTACTTAGATAGTATTGTTTCACCACTTTATCATGTTTCAAATTCACCTAGAGCTTCGTTTGATTCACTTCATGAAATGGCAAAAACACGAGAAGAGTTAGCCTCTGAAAATGAAAAATTAAATGAAGAGTTAATGAATAAAAAAGCAGATCTTTTGTTGCTTGAACATTTGAGACATGAAAACAATCGGTTGAGAGAGTTATTGAAAGCACCTTTATGGCATGAAGAGCATAAAATGGCTGCACAAGTTTTATTGGCTGATACTAACCCATATGCTTATCAGGTAGTAATCAATAAAGGAAAAAATGATGGTGTATATATAGGGCAACCTATCATTGATGAAAAGGGAATCGTTGGGCAAATTTACGAAATCGCACAGAACACTAGCAGAGCTATTTTAGTTTGTGATTATCAACATGCAATACCCGTTCAAATACAAAGAAATGATATATCAATGGTTGCTGTCGGTAATGGATGTAACAATGATCTCACCCTTGATTTTTTACCGAATAATGTTGACATTAAAGTAGGGGATGTTTTAGTCACTTCTGGACTAGATGGGCGATTTCCTGAAGGATACCCTGTAGCGATAGTGACATCAGTGAAGATTGATATTAGCGATTCATCCCCACTTATTTCAGCAACACCAACAGCCGATTTAAAACGTCTGCGTTATCTATTGTTACTATGGGGTGACCAAGGAGTAAAACATGAGGAGCCATAGAGGAATATTAATTATTTGGATTACCCTATTTTTTGGGTTGTGTTTGCAAATTATACCTTGGTCGTCATCTTACAATATTTTTAAACCTCATTGGTTGATGTTAATATTGGCTTACTGGTTTATTGCTTTACCACATCGTGTTGGAATAGGTACTGCTTTTATTTTTGGGCTTGTCATGGATCTATTTTCTGGTACGATATTAGGTATCCATGCGTTCATTTTTTCGATAATTGCTTATCTATTAATTTTTAGATATCAATTGGTGCGTAATTTAGCATTATGGCAGCAATCCTTCATCATATTTGGTATCTCAATATGTTATAATTTATTATTAATATTATTTCAGATAGCTATTTATCACATTATAACTATGTCCCCACTTATTTTACTATCAAGTTTGATTGACAGTTTATTATGGATAGTAATTTACCTATTTTTGCGACTTGTAAGACGACGTTATGCGATCAATTAATTGACTTTCAATCAAGGAAATTTTTATGTCTGTAGAGCTATTAATGAATGTCACTCCTTCAGAAACGCGTGTCGCTTATATTGAAGATGGTGTTTTACAAGAGATTCATGTTGATCGTGAATCACGACGAGGTATTGTTGGTAATATTTATAAAGGAAAGATTATCCGAATATTACCAGGTATGCAGGCTGCATTTGTCGATATAGGTCTTGAAAAAGCAGCTTTTTTACATGCTTCTGACATCATGCCACATACTGAATGTGTTTCAGATAGTGAACAAGAGCAATTTCAAGTTAAAGATATCTCGGAACTTGTCCGTCAAGGGCAGGATATAATGGTACAAGTCGTCAAAGATCCCTTAGGTACTAAAGGTGCAAGATTGACTACTGATATTACCTTACCTTCCCGCTATTTAGTTTTAATGCCTGGTCCTAATTCAGCCCATGTGGCGACTTCGCAACGTATTGATAGCGAAGAAGAACGAGAAAGATTAAAAAAAATTGTTGAGCAATATGTCACTGAACAAGGTGGTTTTATCGTTCGAACCGCAGCGGAAGGTGCAAGCGCCCATGAATTAGAACAAGATGCTAATTTTCTAAAACGGCTATGGTCAAAGATTCAAGAGCGTATGGCTCGACCTACCACAAAAAACTTGGTATATGGTGAACTACAATTATCTCAACGCGTGTTACGTGATTTCGTTGGTGACCCTATTGAGCGAATTTTAGTTGACTCAAAATTGACCTATGATTTGCTAGTTGAGTTTACCCAAGAATTTATGCCTGAAGTCACGGACAAATTATCACATTATCGTGGAAGTGCGCCAATATTCGATCTTTACGATACAGAAAATGAAATTCAACGTGCACTTGATCGTAAAGTTAAATTGAAGTCAGGGGGATATTTAATTATTGACCAAACCGAAGCCATGACGACGATTGATATTAACACTGGGGCATTTGTCGGGCATCGAAATCTTGAAGAGACAATTTTTAATACCAATATTGAAGCAACCATTGCTATTGCTCGTCAGTTACGTTTGCGAAATTTGGGTGGTATTATCATTATTGATTTCATTGATATGCAACAAAGTTTGCATCAAGAACGTGTACTCCAATCACTGCAAGACTTTCTATCAAAAGATAGAGCCAGAACAACGATTAATTCATTTTCAAGTCTAGGTTTGGTTGAAATGACAAGAAAACGTACCCGTGAAAGTTTAGGACATATTTTATGTGAAGAATGTCCTGCTTGTAAGGGGCGAGGTATTGTTAAATCTGTTGAAACAGTATGTAACGAAATATTACGTGAAATAGTTCGAGTTCATAAAGCACATCGTTCTGAATATCTATTGGTGTATGCCTCAGCGGCAGTTGCTAATGCGTTAAACAATGATGAATCGCATGCACTTGCTGAAGTTAAAGTGTTTGTTGGAAAACGTGTTGAAGTTAAAGTTGAACCACTTTATATCCAAGAACAATATGATGTAGTATTGATGTAAATCCTATAAGGTATTGAAATATCAAAAATGAACAATATATTTCATTGTAGAGCGTTTACGCTTGAGATAAACATTAATCTATCAAATAGGTATTACCAACTTTAAACTTGTATTTAATTTAGAAGAAAATATAAAGGAATTTATGATTGTAACTGAAGTAAGTGATCGATTACTCCAACCAAATAATCTAAGTCAAACGGATATTTTGCGTTTATTAGATATGTTGAGTTCAAGACAAATTGATTATGGCGATTTATACTTTTTATCGGGTTTTTATGAAAGTTGGTCTATTGAGGATGGCATTATTAAAAATGCCTCTTTTCATCGTGATCAAGGTGTCGGAGTTAGAGCTATTGTTGGTGAAAAAACAGGATTTGCTTATACGGATCAGCTATCTTTAATGCGTTTAGAGCAAAGTGTAGTGGCAGCGAATTCGATTACTAAAGTGCAAGCACCTGTTTTAGTCACACCACTTAAAAACGTTGATACCGTTCCGATTTATCATTCTTTAAATCCAATAAACAGTTTTAGCCAAGAACAAAAAATTGCGTTGTTAAAACATCTTGATAAATTGATTCGTTCTTTGGATTCTAAAGTAACTGAAGTTTCAGTAAGTTTAACAGGTAGCTATGAAGATGTTTTAATTGCTGCAACTGATGGTACGTTGTGTGCGGATATTAGACCATTGGTAAGATTATCTATTTCAGTGTTAGTTGAACAAGATGGTAAACGTGAGCGAGGATCAAGTGGAGGAGGTGGTCGTTTTGGTTATGAGCATTTTTTAACCATTAATCCCAAAACCTCCGAAACCGTAGCAGACAGTTTTGCTCACGAGGCGGTAAGACAAGCTTTAGTTTTATTATCGGCAAAAGCGGCACCTGCTGGGACAATGCCTGTAATTTTAGGGGCTGGTTGGCCTGGAGTATTATTGCATGAGGCAGTAGGGCATGGGTTAGAAGGTGATTTTAACCGTAAAAATAGTTCTGTATTCTCAAATAAAATCGGTGAACAAGTGACTTCTGAACTTTGTACCATCGTAGATGATGGAACGATAGAGAATCGCCGTGGCTCGTTGACTATTGACGATGAAGGTACACCAAGTCAAAAAACTGTACTTATTGAGAATGGTTTACTTAAAGGTTACATGTTCGATAAGCTTAATGCTCGGTTAATGAATACCCACTCAACAGGTAATGGGCGTCGAGAAAGTTATGCTTGTCTTCCAATGCCACGCATGACGAATACTTACATGTTGCCAGGTAATTCAAGTTTTGAAGAGATTATCAGCAGTGTTGATTATGGTCTCTATGCACCTAATTTTGCAGGTGGACAAGTGGATATAACATCAGGTAAATTTGTTTTTTCTACTTCAGAAGCCTATTTGATTGAAAAAGGCAAAATTACTACTCCGGTAAAGGGTGCAACGCTTATTGGTTCCGGCATTGAAACGATGCAACAAATATCTATGGTAGGCAATGATCTTGCATTAGATTCTGGCGTAGGTGTCTGTGGTAAAGCCGGACAAAGTGTACCAGTAGGTGTTGGGCAACCAACATTGAAAGTGAATAATTTAACTGTAGGTGGTACTATTAACCACTAATAACTTAGATGAATAGGATTTTAAAATAAATGGAAACAATCATTACTCTTTATCAAGCTTTTATAAATATGGATGTTGCAACACTTTCAAACCCTAATGTCTTGTGGACATTATATGGTATGTTGTTTGTTATTATATTATTAGAAAATGGTGTATTGCCGGCGGCTTTTTTACCAGGTGACAGTTTACTGTTTTTAACAGGAGTGCTAATTAGTCTTGATGTTTTCCATTTCGGGTTAATTAATGTCATATTAATAGCTGCTGCTGCCTTAGGAACTTGGCTAGGTTATATACAAGGCCTTTGGTTAGGTAATACCAAACTTGTAAAAGGTTGGATGGAACACCTGCCTGAAAAATATCATCATAAATCTGAAGTTTTATTCCATAAATATGGATTACAAGCCCTATTTATTGGTCGTTTTATCGCCTTTGTACGAACATTATTACCGATGATGGCGGGATTGTCTGGGTTACATAGCAGAAAATTTCATATTTATAATTGGATTAGTGCAACATTATGGATTTTCTTGATTGTTACATTAGGCTATCTATTTGGTTTATCACCAATTTTTAAAACCTATGAGAAGCAGATCATGTCACTTTTAATGCTTATTCCTGCATTTTTATTGATTTTAGGATTGATCTTCTCAATCTGGCTAGCTTTAAAACGTTGGCTAACTAAAAAGAAGCAAGCTAATGTTGCTGAAAACGGGAATCCTCAAGAGAAAAATTGAAATTAACCGATAAGCCGGGTTCTGTCGTGGACAATCATTCCTCTAGGCTAATGCTCACGCATTAGCTCAAGCAGTCTACCCGGATTCAACGCGGGCCGCGCCAATGAATCCCTATTTGACCTTGCTCCGAGTGGAGTTTACCGTGCCACAACTGTTACCAGTTGCGCGGTGCGCTCTTACCGCACCCTTTCACCCTTACCTGATCTTAAATATAAGCCATCGGCGGTATACTCTCTGTTGCACTAGTCGTAAATTTTAGCTCACGCCAAAATTCCCCAGGCGTTACCTGGCACTCTGCCCTATGGAGCCCGGACTTTCCTCCCCTCTGTTTGTCTCCTCTTTTACAAGGACTACAACAAAGCAGCGATTGTCTGGTTAATTTCGGCAGTAAGTATAGCGGAATGTTTCTTTTTGTCTAGCAAAGAATCTTTGTTTTAAAACGGTTGAGTGATTTATAAAAGGAATGATTATATTATTCGTCATGTTACGAAGATTGAATTATTATTAGGTTATGTTAGCGCGTTACATCATAAATTCTCGAAATTATTAAAAATTAATTGAATTTAACGTCCATTTTTATTTTTCAAATACTTTAATAATTCAGTGAATTGATGAGCACAGGAATGTCAATGTTATTTGTTTCAACTATTAAAAATCTGCTTTTTACCATCATTGAATAACCTGTTAAGTTTTTCTTGTATCTATAACTTTATATTATTACTTATGCTTTTTCTAAAAGAGTTTTTGATAAATTAATTATTTCCTTTTCGAACAAAGTTTTTTCACCATGTTAACTATGTTATATTTCTAAAAAATATCTTGCTCAATATATTCTTTTAATGCACAGGCATAACGATTCTTATTGAACGGAATAAAATAAACAATTTAAGCTGATTTAATATGTAAATTATTTATCAATTATCTATTTGATAAGTAAGCAAAATAAAATATTTAAGCCAACAATGATTGTTTTATCGTTTTCAACAAAAATAATACAAAATGAATATTAAGAAAATAAATGCATATAATATGGAAATATAGAATTATAAATTTCTTTATATTTCCATATTATTTCTTAAGAATTTATTCCTTGTTTTTTTCAACTTTATGTGTTGTTGATTTTCTTTTTATATTTCTTACCACTCGTTTTATTGGGCGATTAGTTTTGAAATCAATATAACGGCTAGGCCATATCTCTTTAGGCTCTAAATCAAGGGCTGTTGCGATAATAATTTCTCCTTTAGTCCATGGTCTGACAAGAGCATTGCAAAGAGTTGTTGAACTAAATCCCGATTGACGAGATAGTTCAGATAACGTTGTCCCTCTCTTTTTTAATGCAGCTATAATATCGGCCTGATGCCAGTCGCTGGATTTAATTTCCATTTTTTTATTCCCTCTTAGTTTATAACTTTGATTATCTATGTTATGATTTTAAGTTATTAAAACTAGTAATTTGCTTATGAAAGGCTTAAAAGTTTTAATAATTAGTTTCTTAATTATTGTATCAAAGTTTCTTAAATTTCTGTATTTTTTTCTGGTTATTTAAAAGTAGGATGGTTAAAATGAAAGAATGGTTCTCATCAAAAGAGCTATCAAACATTGCAGGGATGCCTTCGACAATACAAGGTATAAATCGTAAAGCAAGAGCCGAAAAATGGACATCACGTAAACGTACAGGTGTTCGTGGTAAAGCGCTTGAATACCATATTGGCAGTTTACCTTTTGATGTCAAAAAAGCATTATATATTGAAGAAGAGAGTGCGAGTTATGTAATACCTCCAATCGAACCTTTTCAACTTTGGATGACAGCTTTTGACCAGTTAACCGCAGAAGAAAAATCCATTGTTGCCTCATGGTTAATGCGAAATGGTATCAAAGATTTTATGTCTTTCATCAAAAAACATAATAAAAAAGATGATTAGGTGTTATTGCATAAGCTGATATATACTTTAGCGCCTTAAGATTAGGAAACTTGTTGCAACGGAATAACAAATGGTAAAACAATTTCAACTAACAGATAGTCAAGAGATTATTGCTTATTTAGTTCAGCAGTTTCCTATTTGTTTCACTTTTCAAACGATAACAAAACCGTTAAAGATTGATATTTTACGCGATATTGTTTATCGTTTGAAAGTCTATGAAATAATGAGTAAAGTTAAATCACGAATTATCTTAAATATCGATATTATAAAAAGGTGGAATTTAAAAAGTTTCATAATCCTTTTTAAACGGTTTAAGCCCAATAGGATTGAAAGCAGAAAAGATGAGGTTAATCAGAAAAAAATACGGTATGTTAAGCAACAGCCAGAAGCTAGTAATCAGAAATTTGAAAAATACTCAAAACTATTAGCACAAAATAAAAACCCAATATTTCCCTTTCATAATTTAAAATTTTAATGCTACGGAAAAACTAATGGAAAAACAGTTTCAATTGACAAATAATAAAGAAATTATAGCTTATTTAGCTCAACTATTTCCTAATTGTTTTACGCTTGAAGGTGAAGCTAAACCATTAAAAATAGATATATTTGAAGATATTCTTTCACGATTAGATTCAAATCAAGAATTGAGTAAATCTAAACTACGTTTAGCATTACGCTCTTATACAACAAGTTGGCGTTATTTGCATAGTATTAAAACAGGTAAATATCGGATAGACTTGAATGGACATGATCATGAAGTTATTACACAAGAACAGATGGATCTCGCTCAGGAGCAGCTAAAGATTAGTAAAGAAAAAGCTAAACAACGATCTAAAAAAGAGAATAAAGATAAAACTGGAGCAAATGTGCATTCTTCACCTCGTTCTAATAGTTTAGTCGAGACGGCGAAAAGAATGGAAAAGCAATTTCAATTGACAAACAGTAAAGAAATTATTGTTTATCTGGCTCAACAGTTTCCGAAATGTTTTAGTCTTGAAGGTGAAGCCAAACCTCTGAAAATAGGTATCTTTCAAGATATTCTTTCTCGCCTAGACGGTAAAGAAGAAATTAGCAAAACAAAGCTTCGCATTGCTTTAAGGGTTTATACTAATAATTGGCGATACTTATATTGTCTTAAAACGGGCGTGCATCGTGTTGATTTAGATGGTAACGAAGGCGAAATAATTACCCAACAACAAATGGATTATGCACAGCAACAATTAAAAGAAAGCAAAGGTAAGGCTAAAGAGAATTTTAAAAAGCGAACAGATTTGAAACCTAACTTAGTTCATTCTTCCTTACAGAAAGCGCCCAAAACTCTACAGATTGGTGATTTTGTCAAAGTGAGTTTAAGTAATAAAACATTAAAGGTACAAATCGTCAATATTGAAAAAGATCATATCAAAGTAAAAGTTGGCTCTGGTATGCAATTAACCGTTAAACCTGAGCACATAATTAAATAGAGAATTGCCATGAGTAACTTATTAAAAGGTATTTTAAAATTAAGCTTAGTGATGTTTATAGTTAGCCACAGTGCTCATGCTAAGCAACCTACAGCTGAACAACTACCCACTTTAAAACAAGATGAAATCCATCAAATCGTAGCGAATCGAGTAACGAATTATTTTACTCAAGCACATTACCGTAATTTTGATTTGAATGGTGCCTTTTCAGCTAAGATTTTTGATCGTTATTTCAAATTATTAGACGGAAATAAAGCGATATTTACGCAAAGTGATATTAATCGTTTTAGAAGTAAGCAAGAATCAATAGGTCAAGAATTATTAGATGGTAACTTAAAACTAGCTTACGATATTTATAATCTAGCTATTCAAAAACGATATAAACGTTATCAATATGCTTTAAAAGTACTCGCTCGCCCAATGGATTTTTCATCTAAGGATAGTATCGATTTTAAAAGGGAAGATATTTCGTGGGCAAGTTCAGAGAAAGAACTTGATGTTTATTGGAATAAAAGAGTTAAATATGATGAACTGAGCTTATCTTTATCCGGTAAAAATGAACAAGAGATACGAGATATACTAAGCAAACGTTATAACCGTGTATTAAGAACTTTAGTTCAATCAAACACTGAAGATGCTTTTCAAGTTTTCATGAATGCTTTTGCTCGTGAAATTGATCCTCATACAAGTTATTTGGCACCACGTAAAAAACGTGATTTTGATTCTGAAATGAGTCTATCATTAGAAGGTATAGGCGCAACCCTAAGTCAAAAAGATGATTATACTGAAATTATGTCATTTGTAACTGGTGGTCCAGCTGAGAAAAGTAAGCAACTTGCTGTGGGTGATAAAATTATTGGTGTAGGTCAAAATAACGCTGCGATAGAAGATGTGATTGGTTGGCGTTTAGATGATGTGGTTGATAAAATCCGTGGACCGAAAGGGACAGTAGTTAAATTAGAAATTTTACCAGCAGGTAACAATAGTAAACCCAAAGTTATAGAATTAACTCGCGATAAAATTCATTTCGAAGATAGAGAAGCAAAATTGAAGATCATCGATAATGAACGAGGAAAAGTCGGGGTTATTGAGATTCCAAGTTTCTATATTGGATTAACAGATAAAGTAGAATCATTATTAACGCAAGCTAATAAAGAAAACTTAAAAGGTCTTGTTATTGATTTGCGTGACAATGGGGGAGGTTCGCTCGGTGAAGTTATCCTATTAACTGGATTATTTATTGATAAAGGCCCTGTTGTTCAAGTACGCGATAACTTACAAAAAGTGACAGTTTATGACGATAAAAATAAAGGCATCAAGTATTCCGGTCCAATTGTTGTTATGGTTAATCGATATAGTGCGTCTGCTTCCGAAATATTTTCTGCAGCAATGCAAGATTACGGACGTGCCGTAATTGTAGGTGAAACGACTTATGGTAAAGGTACAGTTCAAACATCTCGAAATATTGCTTATCCAGTGGATGCAAGTTTACATCCTGATTGGCCAGAATTGGGTGGCGTTCAATATACGGTTCAAAAATTTTATCGCATTAACGGTGGTAGTACGCAGTTAAAAGGTGTTGAACCAGACATTGAAATGAGTAGAACTAAGTATGTTGATGAAACAGGTGAACGATTCTTAGATAATGCTCTGCCATGGGATAAGATACCTTCGGCAAAATATACTAAAGTTGCAAATCTTAAACCAATGCTATCGAAACTTAAAAAAGAGCATTTATCGCGAATTGCAAATAATCCTGAGTTTATTTATCTTGAACAAGATATAAAAAGATTCAACAATAAAAAAGATAGCCAATATATTGTTTCGTTAAATAAGAAAGAGCGTGAAGCAGAACAAAAAAATGACGAAGATCGTGATTTACGACGAATGAATGAGCGTTTAAATCGTGCTGGTTTATCGCCAATTAAAAAAATGGAAGATCTACCTAAGGATTATAAAAAACCCGATGCTTATTTAGATGAAGCAATTGAAATATTACTGGATTTTGTTCCAAATTATGCAAATGTTGCGTTACGGCAAGGTGATGAAGAAATAACTTCATTCAATATTTCCGTAAGATAGACAACAAAAGCGAATAAATAAAAATAGGAGATAAAGTATGAATACAGATTTAAAATATGCATTATTAACTGTAATCGCCTCGTTGGGGGTGATTGCTGTTTTCGGTATTATTGTGTGCATGAATTAAAAATACTTGAAAAATTTTGTTACGATCATTATAGTATGCAGCCTGCCAATATAAAGCAGGCTCTATAAAACGGTGAGGTGTCCGAGTGGTTGAAGGAGCACGCCTGGAAAGTGTGTATACGGCAACGTATCAAGGGTTCGAATCCCTTCCTCACCGCCATATATTATTCAAATTTATGAGTTATCAGAATTCTATTTGATTGTTTTATAAACTCATTATGAAAATTTAGTTAGTTTGAATAAAGTGACTTATCAATTAATATAATTTATTATTTAATTCTTGTTTAGCTTGCGAATAACAAATATCAATAATGAACTGATGGTAAATATCAACATTAACAGCGTGATTATCGAGCTTTGATTTTATCAGTTCAAGTATTTGACAATCATTTTCATTACTAAAGTTTTTAATAAGTGTAGACGCTCGTTCATCAATCCATTCTTCTATCGCATCTTGAGCCTCAATGCGCTCCATCATTTTCCAATAATTTCGCTCATAGCCATTCTCAACTAACTGATATAATCTATTCATCACTTAACTCGTTGCAATTTGTAAAATCCAATAAAAAAATCCAAATAAACCACCGATAATTAGAATAAAAGTACACAAAAGGGCAAATTGAATTTCACTGTGTGTTAATTGATAATCATTGTGAAATCGATCTTTTAATCTTCTCTCTGTTTTTACAAAATCTCGATTAGTCATAATAACCTCTAAAAAAGCCCCGATTTCGGGGCAAAAGAGTGTGAAATGTAACCATTGTTTCACTTATCAGATATCTAATAACAATCATATTAAATGAATTGTTCTTTCAATATCTCATCAAAACTGCAGAATGTTCATATGCCCCTGCTAGCTACTTGAATCTTATTACCCCACTAGTAACTCGAAGTATTGCTAATTTTTTGGTAACTCAATTAGTTTTGATGGTGATTATGATAATATAAGTTATTAAATTTGTCAATATCTAAAGTTATCAAAAAAAGGATTTGTTATCGAATTTTAATAGATGCAAATAAACATTTTTATTTCATTTAATTGATTTTAAATAAATTATCTCTATTTTTGTGTAAAATTATATTGTTAAAGTTAAATTTAAATAACAATAGTTATTGATTTTGCAGTTTATTGTTGATAATATTAATAACATAAATTATCAGAATGGAAGAAAAAAAATGACGCCTCAACAACAATTAGATGCTATTGATGAAAAAATAAAAGAAGCAGAAAAACTTATTGAACAACTTTATGAATACCGTCGAAGACATATTAATCAATATGAACTTAATAAAGTAAAGGAAGAGTTTAAGCGCTGATTTTAATTTTTCATTCAATGAACAAGCATGTTAATAACAAAGTTAATAAAAGCAGCAAGCAAATAAATAGCGGATTAATAATTTAAATAACTATTACTGACGCATAAATACAAATTTTTGATTAGAAATAAAATAATACCTGAGGTGAATAATGCTAGCAAAACAGATCAATGTTGAAGAATGTCCTACCCCGAAACAATGGCTCAATAAAGTAAGCTTGAACGCTGATTATGATATTACTCAAGTATTAACCAGATGGGGTAATTGGGCTAGAAAAGAAGCTTACATACAACGAAAAGGTTTTAGTCTTTATCAATCACAGAAAAAGGAATATAAACAAGTCTGTTTAGATAAAGATGGATTAATTATTGATGCAATTATCTCGACAATGAAAAATAGCAAAATAGCGAAAATAAAAGAAGAAGCGAAAGTTCTCATCAAATTCTATTATGGTGATGAAATGATTGTCGATGATCATATTTATATCGAAAGAAATAAAACACAAAAATCGTCTACATTAATCATTAAACCTAAAAATTTACGTCAAATAGCTCAGGATTTAGCTTGTAGTGAAGGTAATATCCGAAAAATTAAAAGTAGTGGTGAAAGTTACATTATTGGTGCATTATCGATGCAAACGATGTTAACCGGCACTGAACTGGAGTTATTGCAACATTTAGTGTTTTAAAAAATGGGATAGTTAATCTTGACAACGTACGCTAATGTATGTATAATTATCTCAAAATCAAGAATTGTTACTTAAGCCCGCTAAGCGGGCTTTTTTATTGCCTTTAATTTGCAATGTGTTATTTAACATCCTGTTTATTCATATAAAATAATCAAAATAAATTAAATAAACTTCATTAATATAAGTCTCTTTTATTAAACCGCTTCATTGCGGTTTTTTTATGTCTACGATTTAACTATCAGTTATCACAATTCAACGGGTTCGCAGAGCAATCTCAGAAAATAATTTATACATAAGTGCTGCGTAACCCTTTCTTATTTTTAACTGCCTCAGCAGGAGGCTCACGATGAAGATGAAACCTATGCCAATCAAAGAGCCTGACCATATCAATTGGTATGTTGTCGTTTATTTATTTTTTATCACTTTACTTGGTTCACTTGCCAGTTATTGCTATCAAATTATCAATGGTAATAAGTTCAATCTGATGATTTTAATTGCTCAGATCTTTATCTCCACCTTTGCTGGCGGTTTGGTTTTGCTAGCGGCAAGTTACTTTAACTGGCAGTTTGAACTGGCAGGCGGTGTGGCTGGGTTAGCGGGGTGGTCAGGTGCCACATTAATCAAAACACTTGAAGAACAATTATTAAAAAAAACACGTGAACATGATAATTGAGAGGAAATTAAAACAAATGAAATTGACTGAACACTTCAAACTGGAAGAGTTTACTTATTCACTGACCGCCAGTCGACTAAAAATAGACAATTCAGTACCGGCAGCACTGATGCCCAATATCCAATTAACAGCAATAAAACTTGAACTGGTCAGAAAAGCCCTTGAGCACCCAATCATCATTACTTCCGGTTACCGTTGTCCGGCATTAAATGCCCGGATCGGTGGTGCTGCAAATAGTGCTCATACAAAGGGTTTAGCGGTTGACTTTCGTTCTCCATTTGGTACGCCGAAACAAATTTGTCAACGCTTAATTGATGCCGGTGTGGTATTTGATAAGCTTATCCAAGAGCATAATCAATGGGTGCATATCGGATTTAGTCCAACCAAAAACCGTCAAATAGTACTCACTGCAATTAAAAATGGCGGTAAAACAGTGTATTTAAATGGTTTGATGTGATGAACAAGTTTACGTTACTCCCTAAAATATTACCGTATTGTTGTATTTTTATCACTTTTTTTGCGCTCTATTTTGCGTATCGCTGTTGGAAGGATGAACAAATAGCTATCACTAAAACCCTTACGTTAGAAGCGCAATTTAAAGCATATCAACAAAATAATAATGCCATTAAACAAATTGAGTCAACTATCATTGAGACAATAAAAGATGAACAGGTTAAAACAGAGAATTTACGTGATAATGTGGATAATGGTCTTGTCGAGTTGCGCGTCAAAGTTGCCGCCATCGAGCGAAATAGTGCCACCACCGGCGATGTTGCTGAGCAAGCCTTACGACTTGCAAAGTCTTCTCAACAAGATTATTACCGTCTCACCAACGCAATCGGCTATAACCGAGCCATAATTGAAGGTTGGCAGCAATATTATTGTCAAGTCATTGCACCTCAAAATAACACACTGTTTATGTGTAATAGATAATTGTTTTATCAGGTGTAAATAGCTTTTTCTAATCGAATTTATTGAATAAATTTAAAAAACTCTTCCTTAATTTTTGAAGTTTTTATGAAATTTAGGAGCAAACAATAATTAACAAGATCTATTTATAAAATGTCGCTAAGGAGATGATAATTTGATTTCAACAATCTCAGCATTGCTTGAATCTCACCTTGATATTATTGCAAAGAAACTAAACTTACCTGTTTTCGCTGAAAATAGTGAAATACTTTCTCATTCCGATATTTATCTCAGAACTTATATTTTACCAGAAGTAACAACAAGCGTTGATTCAGAAGGAAAATTGAAGGTTTATCGAGGTGTTTATCAAATTTCTGTTGTCGCACCTATCAATAGCGGTAAGTTACGTTCTCAACAAATATCTGATGATATTATTCAGCATTTTCCACTCAATTTAGAGTTAACAAGTCCTAACTTTTCACTTTATGTAAATTCTATACCAAGTGTTTATCCAGCAAAAATGGATAATGCTTGTTATACACTACCGATCAGCTTTAACTATCGTGCTGATTCTATATTTTAAATAAAATCTAAGGAGATATATATTATGGGTTTTGCTTTACCTAATGGTTCACGTGTATATGTACAAAAATCACACAATGAAGTAACTAACTTTAATTCAATTTCTAATGCTAAAGAAGCAGTGGTAACTTTAAATTCAGGGCATGGACTAGTGGTCGGGGACGAAGTCATGCTCACTTCATCATGGACTAAATTGAATAATATTGTCGCAAAAATTTCTCATGTAAATAACAATGAAGTGACTTTGGGTAATATTAATACTAGTAATACAACGGTATTCCCTGTTGGAGAAGGACAAGGAACTATCACCAAAATCACAGAATGGGAACAACTACCTCAAATTAAAGAGGTTGCTACTGAAGGTGGTGAACAGCAATTTATTCAAATTCAGTTCCTTGATGATGATGCAGAACGTCAATTACCGACTATCAAATCAGCGAAAAGTAAAAGTTTTACCATTGCTCATGACAGCTCATTACCTATCTACACATTGTTACAGCAGTTGGATTTAACCAATAATGTTGTTGCAATGAAAATGTATGTTCCTAAAGCTAAAGAAACACGTTATGACTCTGTCCGTATTGCTTTTGATCCAACGCCAACAACAGCCATTAATGATATTGAAACTGTAAAAGTGAGTGCCACAGTTGAATCACCAGCAATTACTTTCTATAAAGATTAACTAGGATATTTTAATCATGGCAAAATTTAAACTTATTGCAGATCCGACATTTAGATGTGAAGTTTCCATTCCGCGTCCTGGATTGGACGATGGTCAAATTAGTTTTGATTTCAAACATTATTCAGTTGATAAACTGACCGTGTTTGAGACCGAGCTTAAGGATAAACCTATCATTGAATTTATGATGAAAATTGTATCCGGTTGGAATTTGGATGAAGAGTTTAATCAAGAAAATTTAAATATCTTATTAAATAACTATCCTGCTGCTTGGCAAGCAATAACCAATACTTATTATAAAGAGATGTTGGGACAGCGAGAAAAAAACTCATAGAGCTTGCCACTGCACTTTATTCATCAATGCCTTCAAAAGCTGAACTTGATTCTTTTGGGCTATCGGAAGTCGATTATGAAGATGAGTATATAGAAATATGGTCAGATAACTGGGATGCTTTCCAGTTATTCCAAGCCATGTCAACGCAGTGGAGAACAAGCATGAGTGGTATTTTAGGTCTTGACTATAATTGCTTACCTTGGGTAATGCAAATGCTTGATATTAAAGGAAACCAAAAAATTTTTAATGATATTCGGTTAATGGAAAGTCAGGCCTTAACAATCATACACAAATCAAAATAACCGACGAAAGTCGGTTTATTTAATATGGGTAATCTATGTCAAAAACAACTACATTATCATTAAAAGTTGATACAGGCAATCTTGATAAAGAGATTAAAAGAATTAACGAGTTAGATGTAAAGCTTAAAACCACTGATAAAAGTTTGAGAACACTAAATACATCTAAACTAATGCATAACAATATTAGTAAACGTCAATTGGAATCTTTGTATAACCAAATTGGAGTCTATAATAAGTTATTAGGGATCATTCATCCGGTCAACAAAGCATTGGATAATCTGCTTTACGTGCAACAACAATTATCTGACAATAATGGAAATGGATTTATTGATGCTCATGCTTTTCAAGTTTTTAATTCAATAATTGAAAGCTCTAAGTATCAATTAATTGGGATAATTGAATCGCAAGAAACATTTGCCAATACAAGTGAAAAAATGAGTGCGGCATTAAGTCAGATTTCAAATCAAATGAAACAGATGTCAGCACAAGCGAATGTGAAGAAAAATCCATTAATGACACTGGCGGAACATGGAATAGAAATTGGTGAATTGTTCGGTCCTGTTGGGAAAGCTATTGGTACGATAGTTAAAGTGGGTGCCGTTGTCGGTAAGGATTTGTTTGACTATTTTGATAATGCTGTATCTGCCACTGATAGTTTAAGTGAGTCTCAAGAAAAACTGTATAGTATTGTTAAACTAAATAAAGATGGAACAGTTTCATTTACTGATGAATTAAAGGAACTAGCAAATATAAATCCCAAATTTGCGACGGCATTTATTCAGACTTCAAAAAGACTTTCAGAAAAATCAATTGCGTCTTCAAAAGGTGTGTTTGAAGAAATTTTAAAAGAATCAAAGATTAAATTTAACAGAATAACTAATGAATTGGACTATATTCAAAAACATCCAAATGGAATTGAAGTACCTGAAAAAATTGATAATATTTGGGAGAGTAAAGAACAATATAGAGAGGCTAATCAAGAGGTGTATGATAAAATCTTTAGTTCTTTTAAATCAAGCACTGAGCAACTTGCTAAAACCTGGAATATAACTAATGAAGAAGCTAAGCTTTTTTTAAATAAATTGTTAGAAATTAAAAATGCCTCAAATTCATTCGAGTTTGAAGCAAAATTAAATGATCTTGGAGCTTATTTTGGAGACATTTCATCAATAGCTGGTAAAGGAAATGATAATTTAGATAATTTTATAATAAAATTTAAAGAAATTATTACCAAAGTCAGCAATTCAACAAAAATACTGAAGTCATCAAATGATTTAACTGGCAACCCTCAAGGCGATAAAGGCAATGTAAATAAAATAAATACTTTATTTTCTTCAAAAAATAGTGCGCCGTCATTATTAAAAACTAGTCAACGGGATGAAAAAAATCTTCAAATTCAACTAGAATCATTAAAAGAACAGAATGCAACGATCGGTGCGATAACGGCAGAACGTAAAAAATACTTTGATTTGCAAGCTCAGATTAACATCTTGGAACAAGAAAACAATAAAAGTAGACTAACCGCAGAAGAACGTTATTTACTAGCCAATAAAGCGTCGTTACTTACTCAATATGAAAAAAATGCGTCAATTTCTGAAGAAATCAATGGTCGAATCAAAGTCCAACAGATTTTACAAAATAGTACTCACAATTCTACTCAATTACAAAATGAGATTGCAGATAAAAAAGCGACCTTTGGAATGACATCATCTCAATCGTCAAGGTATCAAAGTCGAATTAATTTAGAAAGAAACAAGGAACAAGATTTAGATCCGAGTAATAATCTAAGTCAAGAAAACATCATCACTATAACCCAAAACTACCTTGAGGCAGCTCAACTTTTAGAAGAAAGTTTTGTGCAAGAAGATTTACAAAAAGGAGATTGGATAGCTGGTTTAACAACTGGTTTGAAAGAATTTGCTGAAACATCTCAAGATGTTTTTAGTGTTGCTAAAGATTTTGCGCAAAATTCAATTGGATCTATGTCTCAAATGATGACAACGCTTGTCACAACAGGCAAAGCAAACTTTCAAGAGTTTGCAAAAACTATCTTAGTTAATCTAATTGAAATTATTAATAAATTGATTTTAGCGCAGATTATTCAATCTGCTTTAACGAGTTTTGGTGGTGGAGGAAAAGCGACCGGAGGGCTTCAACAAGCTTATACAGGGGGGGGAATTCTTGGATATGCTTCGGGTGGAAGTGTGGGATATGCATTGGAACCGGGCGGTTTTACCGGACGAGGTAATAAGTACCAACCAGCAGGAATTGTTCATAAAGGCGAGTTTGTTTTTACAAAAGAGGCAACTAAACGATTAGGTGTAGACTATCTTTATAGTCTGATGAATGATTCTCATAAAGGATACGATAGCGGTGGTTATATTCATACCTCTATTTCGGCTCCGATAGCATTAGCCCAACGCACAACTCCTTCTTCAAATGCAATCACTGTTAATCCCAATATTGTATTAAATATGTCTTCAGAAAATAGTACTTCTACTCATGGCAAAAATACCGATCCAAAACAAGTTCAATCTCAAGTAGATGCAGTTATTAGACGGCAAATGAATGAGATGTTTAAAAAATCAGTTTCACCGGGAGGAGAGTTATACAACGTCATGTATGCGATGAAGTAATAATATTAACCATTTAGATTCTTATTAAAATCTCTAAATGGCATAATTTTAATACTTATTCGAATATTAAAACACAATAACAACTCATTTTTAGTCATCCCTATTTCTTGGAATATCATCGTATTTTAGTCGTCTATAGCGCGTAAATGGATTCAGTTCAACAAAATTAAGTTAATTTCTTATTGCAAAAAAAAACATAAAGTTAGAATTGATCACATTAATAAATATCCGTTTTCACGCTTATGTCAAAAAATTGTATTGTTAATTACTCAATTTTGATGTTTTTAATTCAACTAAATTACCTAGACATATTCAAAACCAAATTTTGTTTGAGGAGTATATGAAAGTAGATAAATTTAAATGGAAAACAATGCATTCCCCCAATGGAGGGGAAAAAATGAGTATCACAGAAGTAAAATTTAACGATGGATATTCGCAAATTTGGAGTTCTGGAATCAATAAATCAGGTGAAACATGGGATTTGTCCTATACGGGTCATTGTAACGAATTATCTGAAATCCGTCAGTTTCTTAACAGCCATATTATTCATTCCTTTCAGTGGGTTAACCCTTGGGGAGAAGAAAGATTATATCGTGTTCAAAACGAATCAATCAAATCTGAATTTATCTCTTCGAATGTGGTAAAGCTAAGTTTTACTTTTGTCCAATCTTATGCACCTTAATTATTCAAATGTAGACCTCAAAAAATTTTCTTAATTAAGTTTTGGGGATTGATGGAGAGAACATGTCAATAACACAAGATTTACAAGCCATTGAAGGCAATGAGCTGATACAACTTATTGAAGTTGATTGTACAAAATTTGGGCTTGATGAGGTTTTACGATTTCATTCTCATAATATCTCTGCTGAAGGGTGGGCTTCCTTTGCTGTTGGAAATTTACCTTCTATAAAATGGCAAGGTAAAGAATATTTACCGTATCCGTATGAATTAAGCGATCTTGAATTAAGTAGTACGGGTGCACAACCTACCCCTAAATTGTCAATCGGTAATATTGACGGAAGAGTGACTAGATTGTGTATAGATTATGATGATTTAGTTCAAGCGAGAGTAAAAATTCATACCACAATGGCAAAATACCTTGATTCAGACAACTGGTTAGCAGGTAATGCCACAGCCGATCCAACTCAAGAAAGAGTTCAATTATTTTTTATTAATAATAAACGCGAAGAAACGAAAGCTATTGTTGAATTTGAACTTTGTTCGCCATTTGATATTCAAAATTTACAATTGCCTACCAGGCAAATCACAACACTATGTACTTGGTGTATGCGCGGATGGTACCGCTCAGGTACAGGCTGTGATTATGCTGGAAATAAGTTTTTCACCAAAGACGGAATTGCCGTTGATGATCCGGCAAAAGATGAATGTGGAGGACTATTAAAAGATTGTAAAGCCCGACATGGTAATAAACCTCTTCCGTTTGGCGGTTTTCCTGCGGCTAATCTTCAAGGTAAGTAATATGCGACAAAAATTACTTGATTCAATCAAAAAGCATGTGGATAGCGAATACCCAAATGAAGCTTGTGGATTCATTATTGATACGGGAAAAAAACAGATCTATCTACCTTGTAAAAACATTTCAGATAATCCACAAGCGCATTTTTTAATATCACCAGAAGAACAGTTAGCTGCAGAAAAACAAGGTGAAATTATCATGATTATTCATTCTCATCCTGATGTTACGTCACTGGTTCCGTCAGAGTTTGACCGTATTCAATGTGATTATACAGGTATTGAATGGGGAATAATGTCTGCCCCTGATGGTGATTTTTGCACAATATCGCCACGAATAAATCGAGATTATACCGGACGGCAATGGTTGCTTGGTCACGCTGATTGTTGGTCATTAATAATGGATTATTATGATCGTGAATATGGGATTAAATTAAACAATTATTCAGTGCCACGAGAATGGTGGGATAGTGGGAAAGAGCATCTTTATGATGATAATTGGCAAGCAGAAGGATTTGTTGAAGTCGGTCTGAATGAAATGAAAGTCGGGGACATAGTTATGATGCGCATTGGTTCGCAAGTCACAAATCATGCTGCTATTTATGTGGGGGATAATCTTATTTTACACCACCTGTACGGTCAATTATCTACACGTACACCTTACGGTAAATATTTTCGAGATAGAACTGTTCGCATTGTGCGGCATAAGGAGTTATTTAATGCTCAGTAAGTTAACTTTGAAAGGTGCAATGGCAAGGCAATTTGGAAAAAAGCATACGTATGACGTAAACAATATCCGTGAATTGCTACGCGCACTTTGTGCGACAATAAAAGGATTTGAAAAATATATGAGTACGGCTCATTTAAAAGGCATTAAGTTTGCCTTTTTTGTGGATGGAAAAAATATTGGAATCGATGAGTTTGATATTAATGTTAATGGCAAAAATTATATGATTATGCCGATAGCTCAAGGCGCCAAAAGTGGTGGTTTATTACAAGTTGTGATCGGAGCCGTTGCTTTAATTGGTGCTTTCTTTACTGGTGGTGCCTCTTTAACGCTATTGGGTGCTGAAATTACTGCATCTTCAGTTTTAGCTAGTATTGGTTTGAGCATGGCATTAGGTGGCATTGTGCAATTACTTACCCCTCAGCCTAAATTTAACGCAGGTGGGGCATCAAATACTGAAAATAAGCCTAATTATGGTTTTGGGGCGCCCGTTAATACCAATGCGGTGGGATATCCTGTTCCTGTTTTATTAGGTAATCGTGAAATTGGTGGCGCAGTGATTAACGCGGGTATTTATTCAGAAGATCAACAATAGGTGGATTATGCAATTAATAGAAGGTCAAAAGGGCGGTAAAAAAAAACAACATAGACCTTATGAACAACCCGATAATTTGCTTTCAACAGCAAAGCTCAAAGTGCTTTTAGCATTAAGTGAAGGGGAAATTCAAGGCGATCTAACAGAACAAAATATATTCATTGATAATACTCCACTAGCCAATCTCGATGGCACACGTAATTTTAATGGTGTTGCATGGGAATTTCGTAATGGTGCCCAAACGCAAGATTATATTCAAGGAATACCTGAGATAAGTAATGAGTTAAAAGCCGCTTTTACAGTAAAATCTGACAATCCTTGGATACGATCATTTAGTAATCTAGAATTAGATGCCATAAGAATCAAATTAAGTTTACCAAGTCATTTACATTATAAAGAAAATGGTGATACGGTAGGAACTGTTACCAAGTATACTATTGACTTATCAACAGATGGCAGTGCGTTTGAAACGATTATTCGTGGTGAATTTAATGGAAAAACAACCTCAGAATATCAGCGAGATCATCGCATCAATTTACCAAATGCATTAGAAGGGTGGAGTATACGTGTTAGACGACTAACACCTGATTCAAAATCGAATAAATTGATTAATGCGTTTAGTGTTTTTTCATATGCGGAAATTATTGACAGTAAATTACGGTATCCTAATACCGCTCTACTTTATATCGAGTTAGATGCTAGCCAATTTAATGGTTCTATTCCTAAAATTAGTTGTAAACTGAAAGGAAAAATTGTCCAAGTACCAGACAATTATGATCCAGTAAACAGGACCTATTCAGGCACTTGGACAGGTGGATTTAAAATGGCATATACCAATAATCCTGCTTGGCTTTCTTATTATTTGATGCGTGATGAGATAGCAGGTATGGGGGTAAGAATTGACTCAACAATGCTCGATAAATGGTCAATTTACCAATTAGGTCAGTATTGTGATCAAATGGTGCCGGATGGTCGAGGTGGCATGGAACCTCGCTTTGCTTGTAATGAATATATACAAAGTCAAGAAGAGGCTTATAACGTTCTAAAAGATTTAGTGGCTTCATTTCGGGGCATTATATTTTGGGGGAATGATCAGATCTGTTTAACCGCAGATATGCCGCAAGATGAACCAGATTTTATCTATCATCCTTCTAATGTTATTGGCGATTTTACCTATTCTGGTGGTTCATATAAAAATCGTTATACATCCTGTTTAGTTGCATATTCTGATCCTAACAATCATTATTGTGATGATGTTGAGGCTGTGTGGGACCATGACTTGATGCGTCGTTATGATGTCAATGTCATGAAATTAACAGCGATAGGTTGTACTTCGCAAGCTGAAGCGCAACGACGTGGACGTTGGGCTTTACTTTCTAATGCAAAAGATGAAGTGATCACATTTTCAGTAGGACTCGATGGCTATATTCCTTTACCTGCGCGAATCATTGGGATTGCTGACCCTTCTCGTTCTGGCAAAGAAAATGGCGGGCGTATTCACGCCGTTGAAGGACGAAAAATCACATTAGATAGAGCCGTTGAATATGATGTGGGCGATCGGTTAGTCCTTAATTTACCGGATGGCACTGCGCAAAGCCGAACGATTAGAGCGATTAGTACAGACAAAAAAACACTCACTGTTACGGCTAATTATAAACTGACACCAGTTGCTGGCGCAGTATGGTGTATTGATAGTGATAATATCGCTATTCAGTATTATAGAGTAACCTCAATATCATCGTCTAATGAAGGTCAGTTTACAATTACGGCTATTCATCATGATCCAAATAAATTCAAATATATAGATCAAGGTATACGATTAGAGCCAAAACCAATAACAGTTACTCCGCCAAGTTCAGTTTCATCCCCCAAAAATATTGTTTTATCAGAAAGTAGTTATATATCTCAAGGCCTGTCAGTGGCATCATTACAAGCTTCTTGGGATGTGGTAGAGGGTGCGACAAACTATATTGCTCAATGGAGAAAAGATAATTCGTCTTGGATTAATATTGGTCGAACTAATGGAACGAATTTTACCGTCGAAGGTGTTTACGCCGGTGTTTATGAAGTTCGAGTACGAGCAGTAAATGCGATTGATGCATCTTCACCTTGGGCCTATTCACAAGCCAAAGCAATCAAAGGAAAAGTTGGTAAACCTGACAGACCAGTAGACTTTACTGCTAGCGAAAGTGTGGTATTTGGTATTGACCTTAATTGGTCGTTTCCAATTGGAAGCGGAGATAGTAGTTACACAGAAATTCAATATAGTTTGACTGAAAATGAAGAAAATGCCCTGCTATTAAGCAATGTTAGTTACCCAACTTGCAATTATTCTCAGACAGGGTTAGCTATAGGTCAACAGTTTTTCTACCGTGCTCGTCTTGTCGATAAAATTGGTAACATCAGTGATTGGACAGATTGGGTTAGAGGTGTTTCAAGTACCAATACTAACGATTTGACAGACCATATTTTTGAAGAAATAAAAGAAACAGACGCTTGGAACTCGATTGTAGATTCGGTGGATAATACCGCTGTAAGTTCAATTGAGAACGCTAAATCAATTATTGAAAATGCGTTGGCAAATGATACAGAGACACGACGCCGTAGAATTGAAAACGGCAACTTGTCCGCTGAAATTCAAGAAACTCATTCAGTGTTATTAACTGAGAAAGAAACAACTGCCATTGCTTTAAAGGAGCTGAACACCAAATACGGTAGTATAAATAGCAACTTATCCGAATTAAAACAGACAACAGCGGAACAAAATGCCGCTACTGCCAAATCAATACAGGCAATTAACACAAAAGTTGGAGATGTTTCTACCACCATTTCAGATGTCAGTGAAACGGTAAACAATTTAAATGGTAAAGTTTCAGCTCATCGCACAATGAAAGTTGAAGTGGATGACAAAGGTCAACAGTATGTTGCAGGTATGACAATGGGGGTTGAAAACACTGAACATGGAATGCAAAGCAATGTCATTTTTCTTCAAGATCGTTTTTCAATCATGAACTCAGCCAATGGAAATCCTCAAACAGTATTCACAACGCATGGAGATCAAGTGATTATTAATGATGCTGTTATAGGGGATGGAACAATCACAAACGCAAAAATCAAGGACGCATCAATCACTAGCGCAAAAATTGCGAATTCAATTCAATCCGATAATTATGTGCAGGGTCGGACTGGATGGGTTTTGCATAAAAATGGACAATTTGAAATAAATGGAATTTTTGAGGGACAAAGTAAGGTGTTAATTAATAATGAGGGCGTTAAAGTTTTCGATGAAAGAGGATTGTTGCGTGTCAAACTTGGGAAGTTGAGGTAATAATTATGTTTGGAATACAGGTTTTTGATGATAATCAACGAGATGTTATTAATTTTATTAGTCCTGTCTATGTTTTAGATTTTTTTCGCATTAATTCGGGAAGTAGTGGGCAAAAAAAATATAGCTTTGATCTTGATATGTTTACAATGAATTGGGTCTCGTCATTCGGTGAAAATATCTCAGAAGTTTTTTTAGATGTTAGGATCGACAATGAAACCTTGACTTGGACCAGTAGGGGGTATTCATTTGATATTTTTGTTTTTTTGAGAGGTAATAAATGAGTTATGGACTGACAATCAAAAATAATGCTGGGCAAGTTTTTATATCACCAAATGTAACCCCCATGAATTTTATAAAAAAAATAAATGTGACAATTCCTAGGGGAAATATAAAAATCAGAAAAATAAATATTAATACGGGAATTTCAGATGTACATATTGTGCTTCCATTCGTGAGAGCTGTAGGGTTAATTGAAGATGCTCCAGCGATGGTTTCATCTGTGCGCTCAATTAACGGATTTAAGTTTATAGAAATTGCTTATAGTAATAACTTTGAATTTAATTTAGAAGTTTATTTGTTTGCAAACTATGTACCAAGGTTAACTAGTTATGGGTTAGAAATTTATAATGAAAAACATAATCTTGTTTATAACAATTCATGCAAACCGCTTGAAATGGATTTTTGTAGGGTGCCAGACCATAATTTGTTTAATAAAAGCAAACAAACTCTTGAAAGAAATAGCTTGAAAATTGAACTTGGTTTTCCTGTCGCTGTTTTATGTACTGTTTACGGATCAAAATTATTTAACTTGCCAACATTCGGGAATTTGATATTTGATATTTTTTCTACAGCAATAAATGAGAGTGTTTGTCTTCATCTATTAGTCAATATTAAAGGAAAGCATATTACAAATTTCCCAAAAATTGAAAACATCCCCTTTATAGATATTAGAAAATATCAATAGAATCAGGTTTTCTGAACCTTATCTTTTAAAAATACTTTAATTATATTTATTGTTTAACTTTGAGGAAAGTTATGTCTTGGTATAAAACAGGTACAATTACAATTACTAATGGTAGTAAATCAGTAACGGGTATTGAGACTAAATGGGCAAATCCATTAATTGGTGTTTGTTCAGGTCAAATGTTAATATTAAAAACAAAAAATTCAATAGAAATATGTGAAATAGCGTCTGTTCAATCTGATACACAGTTGACGCTAGCAAATGAATATATTGGCGATACAAAAACTGGGGTTAATTACGAAATCCCAACATCGCCCAATGTTTCAATTGAGGCTTTAGCGTTGCGAATATCCGAAATGCTGAATTATTATCAAATTCAACTTGACGCTTGGCACACAATATTAACAAGTGAAAACGAGGTCACCCTAACCGCTCCAGACGGGCGACAGGTTACGATAAAATCACAATATGCAATTTCAAATGAACTGGCTAAACTGTTAGAGGAAAGTAAAAGCTATGCGGAACAAACAGCAAAAAACGCCGATACAGCCATAGATGCTAGCTCATCGGCGCTCAATAGTGCGGCATCAGCAAAAAACAGTGCTGATAGCGCCAGCTCATCAGCCACAGCTTCAAGTAATTCAGCTCAAAAATCTAGTAATAGTGCAAATTCAGCCAGCCTATCCGAGAGCAACGCCAAAACATCTGAACTGAATGCTGAAAAATCGGCAGAGGATGCCAAAAAAGCCGCATCCTCAATTGACACTTCAGTTTTCATTAAAAAATCTGGTGTAGATAGTCAGTTAATTGACGGCTCATTAGATGTTAAAAATTTAACTGAAAATTCTCAGCGAGTTTACTCACCTAATAATAAACCAACGGCGGATGATATTGGTACCATCCCTGCTGTTCAAAAACAGGTAAACGGATCACCTATTTACGTGGTAGGTAACTCTGTTGATTTTGCTAAATTAACCGTTAACGGGGAATCAGTTATTACTGATGTGTCTAATATTAACAACAAAATCGATCAGTTAAACAATAGAATATACATTGTTGAGTCATATGTGCACGGCGATAGCTGGTATAACAAATATTCAAACGGATTCATTGAACAATCTAGTGTAATTCTAGCTAAAACCCCATACGCAAATGCCGTTTGCGGCAATTTTATTAATTTGTTAATACCAATGAAAACACAAAACTACGGGGTTAGCATTGACAAAATAAATAATGGGATATGGGGTGATATTGAATATTCATACGCAGAATTATTCCTAGCCTCGCTGTGGTTAGCATCATATTCACCCGTGGCTGGCGAGGCTTGGATTAGATGGACAGTAAGAGGACATTAACATGATATATACAAGTCAAGAGTACGCCGAAATGGCTATTAAAGCGAATGAAGAAGGCAAAGCTTTAAAAGAGGTAAAAGGAAAGCTAAAGCTGGTTGATCCTGAGCCTATTCATCTGTCTGATGAGCAAATTATATTGCAAAATCAATCAATAAAAACAGCATTAATATCTGAAGCCAACGAGAAAATAGCTATTTTACAGGATGTTATAGATTTGGATATGCAAGAATCTAATGAAGACGAGCAGTTAAAAAACTGGAAGAAACACCGCATTTTATTAACTCGTGTGGATACCTCAAATATAAATGTCACATTCCCCAAAAAGCCCGTTTAGGGCTTAGCTGGGAATTCAATATCTAATTTATTTGTATCAATGGATTTTAGCTGTATACGATACAATTTCCATTTTTTCAGTAGTTTTTTATCATCATCTGTTGCTATATCTAGCTCTATTTTGTCGGTCAATATATCTATCTCATTATTAACCTCAGATAACAAATTTACTAATTTTGATTGGTTTTGTTGGGTAACATAGGTGTTTTTTTGCTCCTCATCCAGCACCCATTTATTTTTTTCCCATTTGCAAAACTCGAACGGCTCTAACAACGTATAACCGGATTTTATTTTACCTAGATAATCAATTTTAACAGGCTCCTGTGTTTCGATATTATAGGCTGTTTTTTCTCGATGATCCTCGACGAGCACCCACGCACCTTTTTTTTCGCACGGATAATACCCACGCCTAAATTCTGGGGCAATCCGTAACGCATTGTCGGGTGGCATTGTGTCATTGTTAGCCTCTAATTGATGCGTGTACGGTCTGAATTCGTTTGTGTTATCAAAATAGTAATTAATCATTTTAAACTCCTAAATAGATAGCTGGGGTCGCTCCAACATTCAAAACCCTATTTTCATTTGCTGTTGGTACCGATTGTGATGCGTCAAATATTATTGGTCTCTCTGGGTAATCGGAATCGTTAACATTACAAACGACCGATGCATGTCTATTATTTAACCCTGACCCGCCATTCGAGGGGCGTAAACTAAAAACACCGGACGGGACACTACCACGCCACTGCATAACATGCACTAAACCACCCCGTATATTGCGAATTGCGTCATCCTCAACATGACCTACCTGTCGAGTAATCCCATTAACAGCACGTATAAAAAAACCTCGACCATCTGGCGCAAACGCTGTCGGAACATTAATATATTGTAAACCGTTAATGATTTTAATCGTAATACGATGATCGTTTTTATAATTAGTAGATAAACTATTTAGAGCCTGCCCCTGTGGCGAACTGAGTAAATAATTGTCTCCGTTCCTAAAATACCAGCCGAACGGCAATTCATCACGACGAAATGGCATTAATTCCCATCTCCCTATCCAGTCAGAACAAACTAAATGACTACCTACCACGTAAATAGGTTTAATTTATTCTCAGTTTTTTATACTCACGACCTCGACTATCATTATATTTATCAGTCATTTGCTGGGATTTGTGACCCAATAATGTCATGGTGTCAATGCGTTGTTCTCTATATAAACGCTCTGACAGCGACCTGATTTCGTGAAATGTGGTAGGTGTTCCGTCCCAGTAATTTCGGCTATAAACTCTATCACGTAATCGTGAAAATTGACGCGTTATATCGTCTAATTTTATTTTTTCATTGTTGCGACATATTAAATAGTCATTATCAGTTGATTCAATAATGTCTCGTAAACTAGTGCTTATTTTTTTACATTCCAATTTTATCGGTAGCGCGATTTTTGCACCTGTTTTATATTGATCTATTAATAAATAATTTCGTTTAATATTTGATTTTTTCATTTCTGCTATATCTGAACGGCGTTGCCCTGTAACTAGCGCAAGCGTCATAGCATCATACATTATTTTATTTCCTGTTTTTTCCGCCTCATTTAAAATTTTCTTAAACTCAACAAATGTCATTCGTGAACGTTTCACAGTAACTTTAGGACATTTTATTGGTTCGGCGGGGTTCCTGTCATTCCAGCCCAGTGCGTATGCTTCTCGGAAGATATCTTTAAGTAAGTGATACATGCACTTAGCGGACGGAGCTTTATCTTGATCTGTATAGATTTTGATAATTTTTGCAACATCGGGTGGTGTTATTTGGGAGATCGGTTTAGCGCCTATTTGCTGACGGATAACTTTTAGCAAATACGTTTTTATTTCGATTGTTTTGGGTTTTAAATTACGTTCGGCAAGAATTGTAATATATTCATCAAGCCAATTGTTAACGGATTTTGGATGAGTATTTAGGGGTTTAAATAATTTAGAAAGAAAAAACATGATTGCCTCATTAAGCTAAAATGTTTTTTATATCTGTTAAATTTATATTTATCAAGTCATTATTAAAAAAACACTTTCTATGACTTACTATTATGATTGAGAATGAATAATTGAATATAATAAAATACTTTGATAATATTTTGCGTAGTTAAAAAATTCATAAATGAATTAAAATTAATTCTAAAATGATAGATTATCATAATGAATATATTTAATTTATTTAACTTACTTTCTTCACCCTATATTGCGAATAATTAAATTGTTGAAATAAATGAGTGATACAATTTTAAAGGTTTGTTTAAACACTCGATTTGCGATATTTTTGAGAATAAGATGACCTTCATTGACGAATGATATCTTCCTCTCCTCGATCTTTTGGAGCCATTATGGAAAACTTAAGTACCGTTCAGGACTTTATTCGCTGGACAACTTCACAACTCAGTCAATCAGATATTTATTTAGGACATGGAACGGATAATCCTATCGATGAATCAAAACAACTTATTTTAGCCAGTTTAGGCTTATCATTATCTATTCCTCCAGAATTTTACGCAGCCAATCTGACGGAAGAAGAAAGGCAGTTTCTGTTTGATATTATTCAAAAGCGAATTGACGATCGTGTTCCAACTCCTTATTTAACGAATCAAGCGTGGTTTTGTGGGCATAGCTTTTATGTTGATGAACGAGTTTTAATACCTCGTTCACCGATTGGTGAATTAATTGATAATCATTTTAAAACGCTACTAACCACACCGCCTCGAAATATTTTAGATCTTTGTACCGGGAGTGGTTGCATTGGTATTGCTTGTGCTTATGCTTTTCCAGAAGCGCATGTTGATATTACTGATATTTCGCTTGAGGCAATTGATGTTGCTCAAACCAATATCAATTTGCACGAAATGAACTTTCAAGTTACGCCTATCTTATCGGATCTTTTTGATGATTTACCGGTAAAACAGTACGATCTTATTGTCTCCAATCCACCTTATGTTGATGATGAGGATATGAATGATTTGCCTGAAGAATATTTATATGAACCGAAACTGGCGCTGGAAGCCGGATTTGATGGATTGGATTTAGTAAAACGAATTTTGCATGATGCAACAAATTATTTAACACCTGAAGGCGTTCTTATTTGTGAAGTAGGGAATAGTTGGATTAGTTTGCAAGAACAATATCCAGATGTTCCATTCAATTGGATAGACTTTGAGCGTGGTGGTTTTGGCGTGTTTTCAATAACACAACAAGACTTGATTAAATATCATCACTATTTTAAATAAATTTATGCATTAATCGGAATAAGGTTATTATGTCTGGAAACTCAATCGGAAAATTATTTAAAGTCACAACCTTTGGTGAATCACATGGCGTTGCATTAGGATGTATTGTCGACGGTGTACCACCAGGTCTTACATTAACGGAATCATATTTACAAATAGATCTAGATCGCCGTCGTCCAGGCGCATCTCGTTATACAACTCAACGCAGAGAACCTGATCAAGTTAAAATATTATCAGGTGTTTTTGAAGGTGTAACAACGGGTACCAGCATTGGTTTAATGATTGAAAATACCGATCAACGTTCGCAAGACTATAGCCAAATAAAAGATATTTTTCGACCTAGCCATGCAGATTATACTTATCACAACAAATATGGGATAAGAGATTATCGGGGAGGAGGGCGCTCCTCTGCCCGTGAAACAGCGATGCGTGTTGCTGCAGGAGCAATAGCCAAAAAATATCTACATGAAAAATTCGGTATTCAAATACGTGGATATTTGGCACAAATGGGAGATATTGTGTGCGAATTAAAAGATTGGCAGCAAGTTGAACAAAATCCATTTTTTTGTGCAGATGAATCGAAACTTGAATCGCTCGATCAATTGCTTAGATCGTTACGAAAAGAAGGAGATTCGATTGGTGCTAAAGTGTGTATTGTGGCTGAAAATGTTCCAGTAGGATTGGGGGAACCTGTTTTTGATAAATTAGATGCTGAACTCGCCCATGCTTTAATGAGCATTAATGCAGTAAAAGGGGTAGAGATTGGCGACGGATTTGCGGTTGTCACTAAACGAGGAAGTGAAAATCGAGATGAAATCACACCAAATGGTTTTTTATCTAACCATGCTGGTGGTATCTTAGGCGGGATAAGTTCCGGGCAAACGATAATCGCCAATATTGCGCTGAAACCCACGCCAAGTATCGAAATATCAGGTCGTTCAATAAATGTAGTTGGTGAATCGGTTGATGTTTCTACGCATGGACGACATGACCCATGTGTAGGTATACGTGCAGTTCCGATAGCAGAGGCAATGGTGGCTATTGTTCTTATGGATCACTATCTCCGTTATCGGGCACAATGCAGCGATGTCAATTTATGATGAGTAATCGTTTATGAGTTATGAAATACTCGTTTTATTATTTGCCATCGCCATTTTAGCCGGCTTTATTGATTCCATCGCTGGTGGTGGAGGCTTATTAACTGTGCCAGCTTTATTAGCGGTTGGATTGCCTCCTGCTAGTGCTTTAGCAACAAATAAATTACAAAGTTGTGGTGGATCTTTTTCCGCTAGTCTCTATTTTATTCGTCAACACATGGTTGATTTGAAACAGCAAAAGTGGGCGATTGTATTTGCCTTTATTGGTTCTGCTATAGGTACGATTTCAGTCATCCATATTCAAGCTGAATTTTTAAAACTTTTACTACCCATACTAACTATTAGCGTAGGCATTTATTTTTTACTTTCGCCAAAAGTAGGTGAAGATGATCGTAAAAGTCGGTTCTCTATCATTCAATTTGCACTAATACCAGCATTAGGAATCGGTTTTTATGACGGATTTTTTGGCCCCGGTGCAGGTTCATTTTACGCTGTGGCTTATATAACCCTTGCAGGTTTTAATTTAACGAAAGCAACCGCACATACCAAAGTTTTAAATTTTACTTCTAATTTAGCTGGGCTAATCTTTTTTATTTTAGGTGGCGAAGTCGTCTGGTCAATTGGTCTGATTATGTTAATCGGTCAATTTATCGGAGCAAGGCTTGGTGCAAAAATGGTAGTAACTAAAGGTCGCAGATTAATTAGACCCATGTTAATCACTGTTTCGACTATTATGAGCATCAAATTAATCTATGAAAACTTTTTTATTTAATCGCAAATAGAATCATCCAATGATAATGCAACTTTTTTAAATCGATTAATAAGTTATCATTGTTCATATAATTTAGTATTAAATTAAAAAGATTCTATTGCTGTTCATTTAAACAATGTTAAGTAGTATATTTCATCAAATATACCTATTAACTCACTTAATCAATTTGCAAAATTGAGCCTTCCATTAATTCCTATCAACAATTCCTCATAGAACATATTATTTTAGATTTACAACTCACCCTTTATTCATATATCCCAATCACATTTAAACAAATTGAATCTTATTACTTTTACTACTTACATTCAATTTAAAACAACAGGTTACTGCACATACGCGAGTTTTTGGTATATAGTAAACGTAATATTATTTAATAATGAGCGTATAAGACTTAATAAGTGATGATATGAAACTTCAACAATTACGTTATATTTTAGAAATTGCTCGTTCAGGTTCAATCAATGAAGCAGCAAAAAATTTATATATTACCCAACCTAGTCTTTCCACAGCAGTTAAAGAATTAGAGGCGGAATTTGGTATTGAAATTTTTGTACGAACGTCTAAAGGCGTTTCATTATCCACTGATGGTGTTGAATTTTTGGGGTATGCAAAACAAGTTATAGATCAAGCTGAATTATTAGAACAACACTATTCAAAAAAAGTCCCTTCAAAACAACTTTGCAGTATTTCCACTCAACACTATGCATTTGCTGTTAATGCATTTGTGAATCTTATCAAAAAAAATCACACTGATGAATATGAGTTTACCCTTAGAGAAACCAGAACATATGATATTATTACTGATGTGGCTAATTTACGAAGCGAAGTTGGGATTTTATATCTAACTGATTTTAATCAAAAAGTGATTCTACGATTGCTGAAAGAACATCGGCTAACATTTCATCCACTGTTTGAAGCTCAACCCCATGTATTTATCAGTACCAATCACCCACTATCATCAATGAAATCGTTAACGTTGAATGACCTTGAAAACTACCCTTATTTGTCTTTTGAACAGGGAGAATATAATTCATTTTATTTTTCAGAAGAGATTTTAAGTACGGTTTATCATAAAAAAAGCATTCATGTGAGTGATAGAGCCACTTTGTTTAATTTATTGCATGGGTTAAATGGTTATACGATTAGTACAGGTGTGTTAAGTACGGATTTAAATGGTTCTGATATCTTATCCATACCACTTGAAGTTGATGAAAAAATTTTGATTGGTTGGATCACTTCGCAAAAAGTACAACTCAGCCTGTCAGCCCAAAATTATATTGAAGCGTTAAAAAAACTCATTCAAGAAGAGTATGGTTTTGAGCTTAAACAAAGCTAATGCTATACAATTCAAATTGCTATTTTGGTAGAATCCAGTATAATTGCGCACAATTCATATTTATATGAATGCCGAGGTGTGTCTGAATTAGAGATCGGACATACCATGTTTTATATTAATTTTATGAGGTTTATTATGTCTCTAACTGTAGAAGCTAAAGCGAAAATCGTAGCTGAATATGGTCGTGGAACTAACGATACTGGTTCAACTGAAGTTCAAGTTGCTCTTTTAACTGCACGTATTAATGATTTACAAGGTCATTTTTCTGAGCACAAAAAAGATCACCACAGCCGTCGTGGTTTATTACGCATGGTATCTAGCCGTCGTAAATTATTAGATTATTTACGTCGTAAAGATATCGAACGTTATAACCAATTGATTCAAAAATTAGGCTTACGTCGCTAATCAAAATCTACTTGAAAGAGGCTTAGGCCTCTTTTTCGTTGTTAAAAATTTGAGCTTTGATATAATGCTCAGCTCAAAAGTAAAATTAAATTGTTTATTGTAAATCAACATATTAAAAGATTGTATCTCATGTTTCGCGCGACTAATGAGAGCTCTATAATTTATAGATCTGTCATTAGTCGTGACAGTGAAATAATCTTTTGTTGATGACCCTACATAGTTGAAATAAAAAAATCAATAAGTTGTACTTAATACTACTGCCTGTCGAGATTTTCATTTCAACAGCTTTATTAACAAGAGGATATTATTTTGTTTAATCCAACATATCAAAAATTTCAATATGGACGTCACACTGTTACTTTAGAAACAGGTATTTTAGCACGTCAAGCATCGGCTGCGGTCATGGTTAATATGGACGATACCGCTGTATTTGTTACGGTAGTTGCTAATAAAAAAGTCAAAGAAGGGCAAGACTTTTTTCCTTTAACCGTTAATTACCAAGAACGTACCTATGCTGCCGGTCGTATTCCCGGGGGATTTTTTAAACGTGAAGGACGTCCAAGTGAAGGAGAAACATTAATTGCACGTTTAATTGACCGTCCATTACGTCCATTATTTCCTGAGGGATTTGTTAATGAAATTCAAATTATTGCAACAGTTGTGTCAGTCAATCCGGATGTCAGTCCTGATTTAGTTGCAATGATAGGTGCTTCAGCTGCACTTTGCTTGTCAGGTGTGCCTTTCCATGGCCCTATTGGTGCCGCTCGAGTAGGTTTACTCAACGATGAATTCGTATTAAACCCATCAGTAAAAGAACTTCAAGATAGCCGTTTAGATTTAGTTGTCGCTGGTACGAAAAGCGCAGTATTAATGGTTGAATCTGAAGCAGATTTATTAAGCGAAGAGCAAATGTTAGCTGCTGTTGTGTTAGGTCATGAGCAACAACAAGTTGTCATTGATAACATTAATGAATTTGTGGCGAAAGCGAATCGTGAAAAATGGGATTGGGTTCCACCAGTTAAAAATGAAGCATTATACAATGCTGTTTCTGAACTAGCGAAAGATCGTCTTGGTGAAGCTTACCGCATCACAGAAAAACAAGCTCGTTATGCGCAAATCGATCTGATCAAAGAAGATGTACTAACCACTTTAAAAGCACAAGATGAAGAACTTGATGAAAACGAAGTGATGAACATCATTATTGATTTAGAAAGTCAAATTGTTCGTCAGCGTGTTATTGCCGGTGAGCCTCGTATTGATGGTCGTGAGAAAGATATGGTTCGGGCATTGGATATCCGTACTAATTTATTGCCAAGAGCACATGGTAGCGCCTTATTCACGCGTGGTGAAACTCAAGCATTAGTAACGGCAACATTAGGTACTGAACGTGATGCGCAGATTATTGATGAATTAACAGGCGAATACACCGAACGTTTCTTATTGCATTATAACTTCCCGCCATATTCTGTCGGTGAAACAGGTATGGTTGGATCACCTAAACGTCGCGAAATTGGTCATGGACGTTTAGCTAAACGAGGTGTAGCTGCGGTTATGCCTAGCCAAGAAGAATTTCCTTATACGGTGCGTGTAGTATCTGAAATTACTGAATCAAATGGTTCATCGTCAATGGCTTCTGTTTGTGGTGCTTCGCTTGCTCTAATGGTTGCAGGTGTGCCAATTAAATCATCAGTTGCAGGTATTGCAATGGGATTAGTTAAAGAAGGCGATAAATTTGTCGTATTATCAGATATTTTAGGTGATGAAGATCATCTTGGCGATATGGACTTTAAAGTTGCCGGAACACGTGAAGGTGTTAGTGCCTTACAAATGGATATCAAAATTGAAGGTATCACCAAAGAAATCATGCAAGTTGCTCTTAATCAAGCGAAAGGTGCAAGATTGCATATTTTAACGGTAATGGATCAAGCGATTAACAAACCGCGTCAAGAAATATCAGAATTTGCTCCACGCATTTACACTATGAATATTAATCCGGATAAAATCCGTGATATTATCGGTAAAGGTGGCGCAACGATTCGTGCATTAACCGAAGAAACAGGCACAACCATTGAAATCTCTGATGATGGTACGGTTAAGATTGCAGCATCCGATGCGAACAAAGCTAAAGATGCTATGGAGCGTATCAATAATTTGGTTGCTGATGTTGAAATTGGTAAGATTTATACAGGTAAAGTAACACGAATTGTTGATTTTGGTGCTTTTGTATCTATTATCGGTGGTAAAGAGGGATTAGTTCATGTTTCTCAAATAGCCGATCATCGTGTTGAAAAAGTGGCAGATTATTTGAAGGTTGGTCAGGAAGTGAATGTGAAAGTTCTTGAGATCGACCGTCAAGGTAGAATTCGTTTAAGTATGAAGGATGCTATAGAACCAGCAATAGAAGATATACCAACTGCTGAATAAAAAATTACTCACTAGGGGTTTTAAAATGAAACTGTTCAACCTGAGGATTTTATGCTTTATGTTAGCTGTTATTCTTATGTCAGGTTGTTCAAAATCTCATTTAGTGCTCGCTGTTCCTGAGCAAGTTTCATATGATGATGAATTGAAAATTGCTCAGATCAGCCAACAATTATCCCGGAAAGATATTGATACTGTTACCCGAATGCAACTCATTTTTGAGCGGGGTATTGTGTATGATTCATTAGGTTTTAAAGCCTTTGCACAAATAGATTTTTCGACACTATTAAGTTACAATCCTGAAATACCGGACGTTTATAACTTTTTAGGTACTTATGCGCTTAGAGAAGGTGATTTTGATGTTGCTTTAGTGTCTTTCAACACGACATTAGAGTTGGATTCTGCTTATGCATATGCTTATTTGAATCGTGCTATTACGTTGTATCGTACAGGTCATTATCAATCAGCTGTAAGGGATGCAGTTAGATTTTATCAATATGATACCAACGAGCCAATTAGAATTATTTGGCTTTATCTTATTGAAAAAGAAATTGATGAAAAATCAGCATTAAATATGTTACAAAATCGTTATGATCAGCTAAATGATAAAACGATTTATGGTAGCAATATCATTGCATTTTATTTAGGTAAAATTAATGAATCTAAGTTAATGCAAATTGTTCAGGAGGACGTTGAAAATAATCGGCAATTAGCTGAGCGTCTTTGTGAAATCTACTTTTATTTAGGAAAATACTACCAAAATAAAGGTAATAATGAGCGTGCCAAAATGTTATTTAAATATGCTTTAGCTAATAATATTTATAACTTTGTTGAACATCAACAGGCACTCTATGAAATTAAGTTACTTGAGGAAAAGTAACATGGGTCATGCCAGTTTTAAAAGTGAAAATATTGTTATAGTTTAGTTCTGATTTTGCCAATAGTTATTCTAATATATCTGATAATACTAATTGGTTTATCCTTTATCGGATCAGAGTATGGTACAAAAATTAACTTTGTCCATATAACATTCACGACTTAAATTGATTAACCATTATGGAGATTGATTTTTTGTTGTGAATCGTAAATTTTCAATTTAGTGAGCTGGCATAAATTTATATATACTTTCATTTGATGGAAAAGCAGAAATTAATAGGTTATTTAGCTTTGTTAGATAACTATATCGATTTAATAATATCGATCGAAAATAATTTAATTAGAAAGTTTATATATATCATAAATTTATAAGCGAGTTTACATGACAAAAGAAGTTTCTTTTATTGACCTTGGTTTATCTGAGGACATCCTTAATGCGTTAAATGATCTTGGTTTTAGCAAACCATCTCCAATTCAAGCCGAATGTATACCATTATTATTAAATGGTAATGATGTTCTTGGAATGGCACAAACCGGTAGTGGAAAAACCGCAGCTTTTTCAATTCCGTTTTTAATGAATATTGATGCCAATTTAAAAGCGCCGCAGCTTTTAGTGTTAGCACCAACACGTGAGCTTGCGATACAAGTCGCTGATGCATGTGCTGAATATTCTAAATACATGAAAGGAATCAAAGTATTACCATTATATGGTGGTCAACGTTATGATGTGCAATTACGTGCTTTGAAACAAGGGCCACAAATTGTAGTCGGTACCCCTGGTCGATTATTGGATCATTTGAATCGTAAAACATTAGATCTTTCAAATCTTAAAGGTTTAGTGCTTGATGAAGCTGATGAGATGCTTAGAATGGGCTTTATTGATGATGTAGAAAGTATCATGGCTGCTATTCCTGAAGATCATCAGACGGCATTATTTTCTGCGACTATGCCTGCGCCTATTCGTCGTATTACTAAACGATTTATGCATAACCCAAAAGAAGTGCAAATTAAAGGTACCAATCAAACTGCTCCTGATATAGAACAGAGTTATTGGTTAGTACGAGGAATGCGAAAAAATGAAGCAATTATTCGTTTTTTAGAAGCTGAAGATTTCGATGCGGCAATTATTTTTGTGCGGACAAAAACAGCGACCCTTGATGTTGCTGAAGTGCTTGAGAAACATGGGTATAGTTGTGCTGCATTAAATGGTGATATGACTCAACAATTAAGAGAGCAAACACTCGATCGATTACGTAATGGTCGCTTAGACATTTTAATCGCAACGGATGTGGCAGCGCGCGGATTAGATGTTGAACGGATTAGTTTAGTTATTAACTATGATATTACTTTAGACTCAGAATCTTATGTTCACCGCATTGGGCGAACAGGGCGTGCAGGTCGTGCAGGTCGTGCAATTTTATTTGTTGATAGCCGTGAACGTCGTTTACTAAAAAATATTGAACAAACAATTAAAAAACCAATCCCAGAAGTGGGCTTACCTTCTAAAGAATTATTAGAAAAACGTCGGTTAGTTAAGTTTAATCAGCAAGTTCAACAACAGCTAGAAAGTAATGATTTAGATCAATATCAAGCAATACTGAGCCAAATCCAAACTGAAAGTGGTGCGGATCTTGAAACGATTGCAACTGCATTATTGAAGCTTGCCCAAGGTGAGCGTCCATTAATTTTACCACCTGATCCGGTATTTAAACCATCTCGTGAAAATCGTGATCGAGATAATCGTGGTGGCGAGCGTCGACTACGAGGTGATAATCGAGAATCACCAAAACGCCGGGAACGACGTGATGTGGGTGACATGGATATGTATCGTATTGAAATTGGTAAAGAGAACGGTATTGAAGTTCGTCACATTGTTGGCGCTATTGCTAATGAAGCGGATATTAGTAGCCGTTATATTGGTAACATTAAACTTTATGAAACCCATTCAACGGTTGAGTTACCAAAAGGAATGCCAAAAGATATCCTTAAACATTTGGAAAAAGTCCGTGTACTTAATCAACCAATGAAAATGAGTTTAGTAAGCGGTGCTCAGTCTGATGCTAAACGGGGACGTAAAAGTAACCGAGCAGAATCGAACGATAAAAGTTTTGCAAAAAAACGCGGTCGTTCATCTGCACCTAAATTTTAATCATCATAACCTCTACCATCTGGTAGAGGTTTTTTTATTTTGTGCATGCTCTAAATCTTTTTAAAATTACCGAAACATTAACTATCTCAATCAAATTCAATCGCAATAATCTAAGTTGTACGCCTTCATGGTTAAACGGATTTGGATTCATAACAAAAGAATACCTTAACAGAACTGAAAATAAGGCAAAGTTAACTATCAACTGATCGTTTATTTGCTGATGAACGTTACTGACATATAGACAAGGTTTGTTTTAATTTTTTTGATTTGAAAAAATTCAAATCACCACTTGGATTCTTAATTCCGTTTAGTCAATAACAAGGCTGTTTTATCTTTTAAAAAATGTTATTAAAGTAAAGCTATTCTAAATAAATCATGATGAGAATTTTGCCCTTAGATATGATTGAGAGTATACTACTGTCAATTTAATCGGTAAAACAGAGGTAAGGCATGACAGATTCTCTAAATAAATGTAAAGCAAATGATACTCCAGCTTGTTGTTGCGTAGATGTTGGCACAATCATAGATAATGAAGATTGCACCGCTGAGTACGAGCATGTATTTGCGACAGAGCCAGAAGCTCAAGCTAAATTAGCATCTTTAACTCAAGCTGCAAAAGATGTTGCAACTGAGCCTTGCGAAATTAACAGTAGTATTGACAAAGTTGACGGTGGTTTTAAATTAACGGCAAAATTTACTTTTTGTTGTGGTGCTGAATGTCTGATTTTTCAATTAAAATTACGCTAATTGGATATAAATGAAAGTTTGTATAATGCGGCATGGTGAAGCAGGTTATTCTGCTTCATCTGATTCAAGCCGTTCCCTTACTCCTTATGGAATTCGTCAAGCAAACCATGCAGGGCTGTGGCTTAAACAGCAACGTTTCCAATTTGATCTTGGTTTAGTTAGCCCTTATTTACGTGCCCAGCAAACATTGGCAGAATTATCGACACAAGTCTCTGTTTTAAAAGTCGAAACTGAAAAACTTTTAGTTCCAGGTGGTAATCCTGCCTATATCGCCAATTTATTATCGACATTTCCTTCTCAAGGTGTCGAGCAAGTGATTATTGTTTCACATCTTCCATTAGTTGGATATTTGGTTAATGAACTTTGTCCTGATGTCGCTCCACCAATGTTTACTACGGCATCAATTGCCTGCATTGAGTTAACAACAAATATTGGAAAGCTTGAATGGTTTCATCAGGCGGAATAAGAAAGCTCAATCTCTTTGATTTACCGTTAACAGGTCGAACATTAATCGAAGCATCGGCAGGTACTGGTAAAACTTATTCGCTTGCCTTTATATATTTAAGGTTATTGCTTGGCATTGGCGAAAATAGCTATCCTACACCACTTGATGTTAGCCAAATTTTAGTGGTGACGTTTACTAAAGCAGCCACTCAAGAGTTACGTTCACGTATAAGACAAAACATACAAGAATTAAGGCTTGCATTATTAAATGGTGAACATGATGATCCTATTTATCAGCAACTAATAGCATTAATTATTGATCGTCAACAAGCGATTCAACGGCTAACTGATGCTCTACAATCAATGGATGACGCAGCAATCTACACGATTCATAGTTTCTGTCAAAGAATACTGACTAGCCATGCGTTCGAATCAGGAGTGCTGTTTGAACAAAAATTAGTTACTGATGAGTATCAATTGCAATTACAAGTCGTGCAAGATTTCTGGCGTTACTATTTTACACCACTTGAAAAATCATATGTTTATTTAGTTCGAGACTGTTGGAAAGACCCGACGGAATTATTAGCCGATATTACGCCTTATTTATCGAAAACCTGTAACGAGAAAACTGAGTTAAACCTCAATGTTGCCGAAGCTATAGCTGAATTTTATCAGCAAAATTTTAAAATGATTGAAACGGTAAAAAAGGCGTGGTTAAAGCATGTTGATCAATTAGCGGATATCATTAATCAATCAGGAGTCAGTAAACAATCCTATAGTAGCCGATATCTGCCTATTTGGCTTGCAAAAGTCTCAGAATGGGCAAACAGTACAACCCACACTTTTGTGTTACCTAATGAGCTAGAGAAATTTTGTCAATCCGTTCTGACGAGTAAAACAAAAGAAGGAAAAACCGTTCCAAATCATTTTGTTTTTACTGAAATTGAGATGTTACATAAGCGTAAACTGGATTTGCGAAGCCATATTCTAATGGATATTGTAGCCATAATCCAAAAAGGCATTTATGATGAGAAAATTAAACGCACTGAGATAAGTTTTAATGACTTGCTTTGGCAGCTTAATCGGGCGTTAGTAACACGAACAGGGAAACGATTAGCACAAAGTATTTCAAGTAAATATCGGGTTGCGTTAATTGATGAATTTCAAGATACCGATCCGATTCAATACCAAATCTTCGATCGTATTTATGATAATAAACGTGTTGACACGGGGTTGCTATTTATAGGCGATCCTAAACAAGCTATTTATAGTTTTCGTGGTGCGGATATTTTTACTTATCTTAAGGCAAAACGTTCAACTGGTGATAACTATTTTACGATGGATGTGAATCATCGTTCCTCATCAGCTATGGTAAAAGCAGTGAATCAATTATTTGCTTACCATGAAAATCCGTTTGTTTTTAATGATATTCCTTTTTTACCAATGAATTGTGCAGAAAAAAATAAGCAAAAATCATTACTAATTAGGGAACAAGAAGCAAATGCTTTAACCGCTTATTTATTGCCAGAAGAGGTGACAACCAAAGCGGATTATCAAGAACAGATGGCAAATTGTTGTGCTAAGCAAATAGTTCATTGGTTATCTGACACTTCAATTTTGATTGGTGATAGTAAAGCTTATCGTCCAATATCGACTTCAGATATAGCGATTTTAGTACGAACGGGTAGAGAGGCTGAGATTATTCAGCAAAAATTAGCCGTCTGTGGTCTCAAAAGTGTCTATTTATCCAATCGTAATAGTGTGTTTGAATCTGATGAAGCAAAGGATGTACTTTGCCTTTTACAAGCAGTATTGATGCCAGAAAATGAAGCCGCTTTACGTTTGGCTATGATGACAGTTTTATTAGGACAGACGATGTCTGAGCTTGAACAAATCACCGAGGATCAAGATAAATGGGAAAGTTTAGTAGAAGAATTTAAGCAGTATCAGGTTACCTGGCAGTATTATGGTGTATTAGTGATGTTGCGTCGAATGATGAAAAAACGTCATTTAGCGGAAAATATTCTGGCACGGCAAGACGGTGAGCGAATCTTAACTAACTTTATGCATTTAGGTGAGTTGTTACAAGAAGCAGCGGATGATTTAGATAGCCCACACGCCCTAGTACGCTGGTTAACAAAACAGATTGTTAATCCTGATTTTAATATCGAAAATCACGAACAGCGCCTTGAAAGTGATGAAAATCTTATCAAGATTATCACTATACATAAATCAAAAGGTTTAGAGTTTCCTCTAGTCTGGTTACCTTTTATCTGCCAATATCGTGTTGCAGATACGCAATTTTATCATGACAAAAATAACGATTTTCAGCAAACTTATGCTTGGTTATTAACAGATGAAATAAAGCAACAGATAGAAGATGAACGCATAGCTGAAGACTTACGATTACTTTATGTGGCAATGACGCGATCAGTTTATCATTGTAGTATTGGTCTTGCTTCAATGAAGAAGAATCAATCAGCGATTCATTATCTTTTAAAGAATGAGTTAAAAAATATTGCTGAAATGGGTGATTTAGTTCAAGTGGAATTACCGCTGATCAGTGATAAATACACAACTAGTCATCAACCAAACCAATCTTTAACGGCTAATGTATTTAAACGAAAACTTGATAATCATTGGCGTGTAACAAGTTATACCGAACTGCAAAAACAGCATCCTATTGTGATGGTCAATCCAGAAATAACAGACGATTGGGATGAAGAGCCGATAGAATCTCAAACTGCTTTAGAGACAGCGTTAAAATATGATATTCATCATTTTCCCAAAGGGGCTTATGTTGGTACATTACTGCATCATATAATGGAAAATCTCTCAGAGAAGAATATCGAAGCATTATGTAGCGATACGATTGTAAAACTTAATTTAGATAAATCTTGGCAACCGATTTTATTAGAATGGTTACACCAAATATTATCCACAAATCTTAATCAACACGGTTTAGTTCTATCACATGTATTAACAGGAAAATGTATTAATGAATTACAATTTTATTTTCCTATACGTCAAGCAATAAGTTGTGAACAACTTGATAGTATTTGTAAAACCTATGATAACTTATCTTCTCAATGTCCTATGCTCAATTTTGAAACAGTACAAGGTATGCTAAAAGGATTTATTGATTTAGTGTTTGAATATCAAGGTAAATATTATATTGTTGATTATAAATCAAATTGGCTAGGTTATTCTGCGGAGAATTATGGGCCAAAAGCATTAGAAAGAGTGATGTGTGAACATCGCTATGAATTGCAATATCAACTCTATAGCCTTGCGTTGCATCGTTTTTTAAAAAAACGATTGCCTAATTATCAATATCAAACTCATTTTGGCGGAATTTATTATCTATTTTTACGAGGTATGCCTGAGCACGGTATTTTTTATCATCTTCCTGAACAAGCTTTTATTGAAGAGTTAGACAAATTATTTGATGGTGTTAATTAAAACAGTTTCAAATTGTTTAAATCGTTGCTCCAAAATTCGGATATTTAATTATTTGTAATTGTTTTTCATATAAAGTACATAACTATAAGGCATAAAATATTATGTCTTATAGTTATTACCTTATTGCATTAGTAATCTTCTTAGTTAACCTCAAAGGTTAATTGATAACGATAATGTTTATTGGTCAATAAAAATTCTGGATGAACGTTTGGTGTCCATGAATCATCGCCACCAACGCCCATATGAAAGGCATCAATACTGACATAAGCATAAGGTTCCGGAACCAAAAGATGGCGATGGGTAACAGCCATCAATTGTTTTGTACCATATTGGTTGATGTTAAATTGAAATTGCTGACCTGTAATTGTCATTTCGTTAAGTTGTAATTTTTTTACATCACAGCGTAGACCATTTTCACAAGGATAGATATAAGGTGTATAAAGTTCAGAAAATGGTAATGACCATCTACAAAAAATAGCTGAGTCTTTGCGGTCGGGATAATTTTCATGGGGACCTAATCCTAACCATTCAACTTTTTCTGGGATTTCAGTAAGTTGATAGGTTAAACCAATACGAGCAGGAGCAGGCATATTATTGGCAATATCTACTTCAACAGATAATGTTAAACAACCATGCTGATCAAATTGATAAATCCATTTGCTTTGAATAACTCTCTGGCTTTCGACAAAATAGCCGTGTAACACTTCGATAATAATATTGCTAGATGATTGTGAAGCTTGCATACCAAGACATTTATGGCTTAGATCATAATAACCAGCAGCTTTCCACTGTTCAACCCATGCAAATGGATTATTATTGCTATCAAAGTCGCCACTGATACCAATATCGTTGTCAATCGCTGCTCGGATAAATTGGTCACAAAATGGTGAAGCCAATAAGGGTTTATCATTTTTAGTCCATTGACTAAGATAACCTGTAGTTTTATCAAATAACCAATTCTGACTTTGATGAGAAATCAAATAATTGTTTTTATTTTCCTCTAATGTCATTGGTGTTCTCAATTTGCTTAACTTAAGAGGTGGAATGAATACGTTTTCAAGTCGCCACTGTTCCCATGCGACAAGGTGCCCCACCGGTGACCAAGGTGTCTCTTCTTTTTGAATGATAATGACAGAAAGATGGACATCTTCACAATTGATATAATTAGGCAAACTTTCTAGTAATTTTATTCTTAGCGTACTATCTGGTTGCATATTTAATGTAATTTGACCGTTTTTTTGTTTTTTGCCGTCGATCAAGATCTCCCATTGCAACAATTCATTATCAGTTTGACGAAATAAATATTCATTCGTAATTTCAACAATTAACGGTTTTTGACTAATGAGTTTGAATTGAAAAGGTTGTTGGACTTTTTTGGCTTCGATTAAGCTTGGATGTGGTTTTCGATCAGGAAAGACTAAACCATCTAAACAAAATTGTCTATCGTGATATGCCTCGCCAAAATCTCCACCGTAAGCCCAATAATTTTCCCCGGATGAGGTACGGCAACCAATGCCATGATCTGCCCATTCCCATATAAAACCTCCTTGTAATCGTGGGTACTGTCTAAAAGCTTGCCAGTATTTATAAAACGCGCCGAGACTGTTACCCATAGCATGTGCATACTCACATAAAATTAATGGGCGATGTTCATCGGGTAGTGAAATCCATTTTTTAATTGCCCATTTAGGTACTTTGGGATGAACTTGATCTTGGTCTACTCGAGCGTACATAGGGCAAATAATATCGGTAGCAGCCGTATTTGCTCCTCCACCTTCATATTGAACAGGTCGTGTAGGATCATTACTTTTGATCCAAGCATATAGTGCATCATGTGATGAACCATGTCCGGATTCATTACCTAGTGACCAGATAATAATAGATGGGTGATTGCGATCCCGTTGCACCATGCGTGTAACTCGTTCACTATAAGCCGCTAGCCAATAAGGATCATCTGATAAACGGGACATAGGGAACATACCATGAGATTCTATATTGGCTTCATCAACCAAATAAAGACCGTACTGGTCACAAAGTTCGTACCAGCGAGGATCATTCGGATAATGGCTGCAACGTACGGCATTAAAGTTATGCTGTTTAATTAATTTTATATCATGTAGCATTGCGTCTTCTGTTATGGCATAACCTAACGCAGGATAAAATTCATGGCGATTGGTTCCTTTAATGAGTAAAGGTTTACCGTTTATACAAAGTTGACCATGTTTGATCTCCACTACTCGAAAACCAACATTGTAAGCTTCGGACTCAATTAGTCCGACCTTTTTATGATATAAACTGATTACGATACGATAAAGATTTGGTGTTTCAGCACTCCATAATTTCGGTGAGGTAACCGGAATATGACAAAACAGGCGATCATGATAATTTCCCTTTTCATCAATAATTTCGGTACCAATTAGTTGAAATTGTCCCGAAATTAATTCATCTTTTTCCCATAATTCAATCCCAATATTAAGTTGATCCATGTTTTCATTGTGTTTAACGTCAACTTGAACATTTAATGTAGCATTTTGATAACATGCATCAAGAGCTGTTTCAATTTGTATATTTTTAAGGTGTGATTTAGGTTTATTCAACAGCGATACGTTTCGAAAGATACCACTTAAGCGCCACATATCTTGATCTTCTAGATAGCTTCCGTCACACCATTTTAAAACTAATACTGCTATTCTATTTTGTCCAATTTTTAAATAAGGTGTTAAATCGAATTCTGCTGCTATCCGACTATCTTGTGAATAACCAACCCATTGACCATTACACCAAAGATGAAAAGCAGATCCGACACCGTCAAAAATAATTCTTGTTTCACCTTTTTCAAGCCATGCTTGGGTAATATTGATATAACGAGAATAACAACCGGTAGGATTATCATCTGGAACAAAAGGAGGGTTATAGGGGAATGGATAACGTATATTGGTGTAGACAGGCACATCATAGCCATGTAATTGCCAATTGGATGGAACAGGAATAGTTTTAGTGTCTATTTCTTTCTCTAACCATGATTCTGGCACTTGTTTGGGATTATCAAAATAGCTAAAAAACCAATCGCCATTTAAAGATAATATTGATTCAGAATCAATATTATTTTTAGCTTGTAATTTATCACGCCAACTGTGGAATTTAGGATGCGTCTGAAGCCTATTAATACTTAGAACAGATAAATTATTCCAATCATTTCTGTTTATGATTGCATCTAAAGAGAGATTCATTTTTTCACCATTTTAATCTTAACAATTTAGTACCAAATGATTTACGTTAATCTAACTAATTTTTGAATGCGTATTCATTATAAATAAATTAAATAATAAAACAGTGATCAATATATCATTTGTGTAATCGGATACATATATAAAATTTAATGTTTTTTGATTATTTTTAATAGTTTTTTTTGTATACGGTAACAAATTATGTATAAGATAATATTTTCAGTATTAATGTGATTTAAGTCACAACAATAGGATTTAATTTTTGAATCATTTTTTTTCTTTGTTATATTGAAAGTGCTTATTATTAGCTGTTGGATTGCTACCGATATAAAGCGGGCAAAACCTAAAGAATAGTGATTACCTATTCTTTAGGTTTTTTTTTGTCTCAAATTTATGAGATGTATTAATGAATTAATCAATAATGAGTGGGAAAAAATGAAATACTTATCAAAATCTGGATATAAAGTAAAACCAAAACGAATTGTATTAATTACTCTGCTTAGTTTGTTTTATTTGCCAAATGCGATGGCAGCTTCTCAAGATGAATTAGAAGCTAGAATTAATTCATTAGAGCAAAGGTTAATTAGTCTGACAAAAGAGTCAATTGATTTGAAAAAACAGATAATTGAATCAAATAAGCAAATAGCACAGTTAAATCAAAACTTACAGAAACAACAGTTGGTTATTAATAATCAACAAAAAGAAATTAAAATTCATACCGCTGCAATTAAACAACAAAAATCAGTTGATTTACAACCAGTCGGTATTACGCATCCTAATAATGATAGACAAATTGTGTTAGTTAATCATAATCCTGTCGATGTCATAGATAATGAAACTGTTGAGTATAAAAAGTCATTCACTTTAACTGAATTTAAAGATTATATTAAAGAAGAAATTGGATTCTCCTTTAATGGATATTTCCGTGGTGGTTGGTCAACATCCACCAATGGTAAACCAAAAAATTATGCTGAAGGTGCTTTAGGCCGCTTTGGGAATGAATATGGAGGTTGGTATGATCTCGTCTTTAAACAAAAAGTCTATGATCAAGATGGTCATCGGGTTGATGCAATTGTCATGATTGATGGTAATGTGGCAACCGATAAAGCAGCAGGATTATTCAATACACAAGACGACAATATTATGCAGTTTTCTGATATCTACTTAGCAACTAAAGGATTTGTTCCTCACTTTCCTGAAGCGACTTTGTGGGTAGGTAAGCACTCTTTACCGTATAATGAAATTCAAATGCTGGATTGGAAAACCCAAAAATCTCCAGCTGGTGGCGGTGTTGGTGTTGAAAATCTGGAAATAGGTGTTGGTAAACTTGATTTAGCGCTATTGCGTGCTGATGTGAACGTGAAAGTTAATAAAAAAATAGCCGGAACTGATGAAATAAAAGTCAAACATGAAGATGTTGATGTCAATGAAATTGAAGTGCGTTACCGAGATATTCCTTTATGGAAAGATGCTTTTTTTGCGGTTAATGCTCGATATTCAGCGCCAAACAAATCGAAACTTCAAGATGATGTCACCATTAAAAATGCTTGGGTAGGAAGCGTTGTTTTACGCCAAAATAATTTTCTGGGTGGGTTTAATCAGTTAACATTACAGACAGCAACCAATTCCGTTGCATCTCATTTAGCCAATATCAACACCAATAATCCTGAATTTGCTGCTAATGCGAATAACGACTATATAGGTAAACATACTGGTGGTAAAGCTTATCGATTAGTTTCAGAAGGCGAGGCGTATTTATCTGATAATGTTATCATGGCGCATGCGTTAGCTTTAACAACCGGTAAAGATGTTTATTCTTATGATTTAAATTTACCTCATACCGATTTTACCAGTTTTAAATCAGCAGTAAGACCAGCTTATATTTGGGATCAATATAATCAAAGTGGTGTTGAATTTGGTTACTTTAACCAAAAAAATAAAGTTAATGGAAAAACTTATAAAGAAGAGGGGTATAAAACAACGTTGTATCATTCGTTTAAAGTAGGGGAAAGTATTTTATCTTCACGACCTGACATTCGTTTTTATCTTTCTTATATTGAGTCATTAAATAATGATATTAGTAAATTTGAATTTAATGGCAAAAAACGCCAAATTAGTTTTGGTGTACAGACTGAAGTGTGGTTTTAATTTTTTATAATGTCATAGAGACTTAATCTGTCAATATTAAACTGTTTAATCAAGTCTGATTTTATTTATAAAGTTTACATGAGCAGATATCAGTCTCTATACTTTTTTTGAATCGGAAACTATTACGATAGCAGGAATGGGTTTCAATGAATAAAGTTTTAATTTGATTTAAAGCTTTAGCTTTTTGATAAAATAAAAACAAAATACTAAATTTACATATTAAAAGTGTTTCATCTTAACAACGTTAAGATGAGTTTATAGCAGTTATGTAGATAATTTAACCTATAGAACTAACGGAATAGCGTTTGGTTAACGTAGGTGAAAACACGTTTACTAAATTGCTTGATGGCTCTTCACCTTTGGCTAGAATTAATGCTAGTTCAGCAGCTTGTTCAGCCATTGCATGTAATGGATATCTCACGGTTGTTAATTTGGGATGCAGATAATTAGCAATTAAAATGTCATCGAAGCCAATTATTGATACATCGGTGGGAATTTTTAAATCGTTATCATATAAGATGGACATCGCTCCGGCAGCCATAGAGTCGTTATAACAAGCAACGGCAGTTATTTTGCGGTTTCGTTCTAACAATGATTTCATGGCTTGTTCTCCGCCTAATTCATTTGGTGATGAAAAGGCGATAAGATTGTGATCGATTTCTATATTGTTTTCTGTTAATGCATCCTTGTAGCCATTTAAACGATCTGAAGAATCTGTAATTTCATGATCAGAACATAAATACCCAATTTTTTTGTGACCATTTTGAATCAAATGTTTTACACCTAAATATGATCCATAACGATCATCTAAAGCGATACAACGTTTTTCATATCCTTTAATAATTCGGTTTATCAAAACCATTCCAGGAACTTGTTGCATTAATTTGATGAGGGTTTCATCTGTCAACATTTTCGCATGAACAACTAATGATGAACAACGATGCTCGATAAGTTGAGTAATGGCATTATATTCCTGTTTTTCATTATGATAACCATTACCGATCAACAAAAAATGTCCAGTTCGAGACGCGACTTTTTCAACGGTTGTGACCATATAACCGAAAAATGGATCGGAAACATCCGCAACGACAATACCGATAGTATTAGAATTTTGTTGTGATAACGCTCGTGCATTAGCATCTGGATAGTAATTTAAAGTTTCCATGGCTTTTTTTACGATTTCTCGCGTATTATCACTAACATTATTTGCGTTATTAATAACGCGAGATACTGTTGCAACTGAAACTTTTGCTAAATATGCAACATCTTTTATTGTCGCCATAAAAAAACCTTTTTAATAAATTACTTCAACTAAAAATGATTACTGAAACTATACCTGTGTTCTGTAATTTTTATAATTAAAGTTTGTCAACATAGAGCATTGTCGAATATCAACGATAAAAACGAAAAGGCTTGTAAAGCGGGAGGGAACCTTCATTTAAAATATCTTTTACTTACATCTTTAAGTTGATTCAGTTTATAATACTCTAGAAATTTGACTTAACTTGTTATTATTCCTAATTAATTATAATAAAGTAAAAAAGTCTATTTGCCAATAACTCGATTTACACCTGAATCGGTTCACCTTAAAATTTGTTAACAAATTGAATTAAAAATTAGGTTCTGTTTCAAATTTTTAAAAAATTGTAAATTATTTGTAATGTCTTTAAAGTTATTCTTTTCTAAGACTAATTAACATTGCTGTCGCTGGGTCTAAAACAGGTAAAGGTAAGCCAATATTCATTAACCATTCTCCTGATAATGTTGTTTGAACAGTCATCCAGCGAGGTAGTGCTTTCATTACATGCCCATTAATTTTAGGATCAATATTGTCTGGCATATCAAGAATTTCAATCCTGTAAAATTTATCTGCAAGTAAACCTGTTAAGCGTAAGTTTCCACTTAAAGCATAAGTGGGTAAAATCAACTGTGCAATAATAAACGCTGCTTCTGTTTGATCTTCACTTACAACCCCATAACTTTGCATTGCAAGGCTATCATCGACATCTAAGCGATAACTTTTACCATTATGCAATAAATGACGTAATTTTTTATGTAAATTTATATAGTGGGAAAAAGCTTGTTGTTCTTTTTCTGACTCTTTAACCGGATCAAGTTCAACGCCCATATGACCAAATAAAGCTGTTAGTCCCCGAAGATTCATATCGAGTTCACGAAACGTGGTGTGACACAAAGCACCACCAATGTGCGCGCCCATCACTTCAGGAGGAAAGAAGTAACTCATGCCTCGTTGAATCGTTTGTCTATCTAATGCATCATTAGAATCTGAAGCCCAAAAACGTTGAGTCCTTTTCAAAATTTCATAGTCTATTCGACCACCACCAGATGAACATGATTCAATTTCAACATTAGGAAATTTTTTACGTAAAATATCGAGTAAACGATACAATGCTTTTGTTTGTCCAACGATAGCTGGATTGCCATTGTGACCAGGTTGAACAATTTCTCGATTCATATCCCATTTGATATAATCTATATCATAACTACCCAACAACCATGTTAATCTTTCAAGTAAATAATCAAACACATCAGGATTTTGCAAATCCAGCAAATATTGATGACGACCTTCTGGCTGTTGATACCCCGATAATTCAAGTAACCAATCAGGATGAGCACGATAAAGATCTGAATTTTTATTGATCATTTCAGGTTCAACCCATATACCAAATTCCATACCGAGATCTTTCACATGTTTTATCACCGGCTCAAGACCATTAGGATATTTTCGTTCATCAAGATACCAGTCTCCTAAACCTTGATAGTCATCGTCTCGTTTTCCGAACCAGCCATCATCAATAATAAAACGTTCAACACCAATTTGTGCCGCTTTTGTTGCCATTTTCATGATGTAATCGGGGTTATGGTCAAAAAAGATGCCTTCCCAAGTATTTAAATGTACCGGACGAGCTTTATTTTGTGGAAAATTAATTATATTGTTGCGTAAATATTGATGGAAATGATGGCTCATTTTATTTAAACCTTCATCACTATATGTACTATATAGCCAAGGTGTATCAAGTGTTTCACCTTTGGCTAACGATATTTCACCTGCAAGATATAGCGCTTCCGCCTGAATAAAACGTTTACCATTGCTTTTTACCGCAACTTGAATACGATGATTACCGCTCCAACCTAAATGAAATCCCCAAACTTCGCCAGTTTGTTCTTTAAATCCATTTGTACCAACAATCATTCCTGGAAAGTATTCATGTGAAGTTCTTCCTCGGCGATTTTCTTGTAAATATCCGCAGTGTTCTATTTTTGTTCTATGTGGGTAAAATTCTTTTATCCAACGACCGTGGAAAGCCATTAATTCTTGTGCTCTTTCGGGAATGGGGATGGTGATTGAAAGTCGATTTACTTGATAAGGTTGCTCACCTAAATTTGTTAAACTATTTTTACATTGTAAAACACCACTATTATCAAGAATAAACTGACAGGTTAAACGTAAATTGGCTATTTCATCTTCACTGATAATAGTAATATTATTATCATTTTCAATAACTTCTTTTGTTTTAAAAACGGGAGACCAATCTTTACCATTTCTATGCCCTTCAAGACCTGGTGTACTAAAATTACCTAATCCTTCTTCAGGGCAAAGCGTAAATGGTACATTGACATCAATACGTGAATTGGGAACAGCAGACATACACATTTCAACATTTTCTGGTTGAAAGTGATGTAATCGTTTTCCAAAGTAGCAAAGTTCAGCATAGGGGGTAGTGCGTAAAAGGATATCTATACGGTTGTTATTAAGGCGATAGTTCATAAATACTCCAAAGTTTATGTCTTTTGAAATAAGATATCGATTATTTTTTAATAGGGGAATAACATTTTTTTTAATGTGTGATTCAGATCGCATAAAAATGTAATCGTTTCCATTCATCGGAATGAATTCGTAATGATTAATTTAAAAGCATAAATAGTAAAATGATTATGCGAAAAGATAATTTTTTATGTTATTATGTAAATATTTATGGATGATTAGTTGAATTTTTATGAAAAAACAGAATATTATTACTCTTATTTCTTTTATTGCATTAGCTTTCAATGCTAGTGCTGTTGAAAAATATGTTGTCGATGAAGTTGAAGTTTATTTACGACGTGGTCCAAGTCAGCAACATGCTTTTTCTGGTACCATTAAAAGTGGTTCTAAAGTCAATGCGTTTGAAAGAAGCGCAGACGGTAAATACACAAGAATCCAGCTTAAAAATGGTAATGCTGCTTGGATTGAAACAGCCAAGCTGAGCGATCAGCCTAGTCTAAAAACACGTATTCCTGATTTAGAAGCAAAAATAGCTGAATATAAAGATAAAGTTGATAATGCCGAGCAGTATCAACAAAAAATGGTCAGTGATTATGTTCAGAAATTACGCACATCTGAAGAATTGGTTCAAACATTAAAACGTAAAAATAGTGAATTAGAATCGCAAGTAAAAACACAGGGAGCGCAATTGGAATCAATGCTAAATCAAGTTGATGATAAACGCCGTGACCTTATCATTACTTGGTTTACATATGGTGGGCTTGTTGCTGGTGGCGGATTCTTGTTGGGTCTCATTTTACCGATCATTCTTCCTCGTCGCCGTAAAAAAGACCGTTGGATGCGTTAAAATGAGTGAAATCTACCTTGTTGGTGGCTCCGTTCGAGATAAACTTCTTGGATTACCTGTAATCGATAATGATTGGGTAGTGGTAGGGGCGACCCCTGATGAACTTATATCATTAGGATTTGAACAAGTTGGTAGAGATTTTCCCGTTTTTTTACATCCTATAACTAAAGAAGAATACGCTTTGGCTCGTACAGAGCGTAAATCTGGTAAAGGATATAATGGATTCATTTGTGATTTCGGTAAAGATATCACCTTAGAACAAGATTTAATCCGTCGAGATTTAACTATTAATGCCATTGCTATGGATGATAAGGGCAATATTGTGGATCCTTATCATGGGGTTGATGACCTTAATCATAAATTATTACGACATGTGTCTGTTGCGTTTAGAGAAGATCCTTTACGTATTTTGCGAGTCGCGCGATTTGCTGCTCGCTACCATAAATTAGGTTTTGTCATTGCGCATCAGACCATGGATTTAATGAAAGAGATGGTTTCAATAGGCGAAGTTAGCTTTCTTACTGCTGAACGCGTTTGGAAAGAAACTGAAAAAGCTCTATCGACGGAAGATCCTCAAATTTATTTTCAAGTTCTAGAGCAGTGTGGTGCGCTATCAATTTTATTTCCAACATTAAATTTATCTGATGATTTAATCGATGCTTTAAAAAAATCGGTACAACTAACCAAAGAGCTTACTATTCGTTTTAGTGTTTTATGTGGCAATTTAGCTGATAAAAAATCGGTTGAACTATTATGTAATCAAATTAAGGCCCCTAACCATTATTCTAAAATGGCGCTCATGGTTCAACAATATTGGAAGAAAGTTGCTAATGCTGAGAAACTTACGACTGAAGAAATATTGAATTTGTTTAATGGTATTGATGTCTGGCGTAATCCCCAACATCTTAGACAGTTAGTTATAGCGAGTGAAGCGTTGAGTAAACAGAATACCTTTCCGCAAGCTGAATATCTTGAAAAAGCTTATCACATCGCTAATGATGTCGATGTAAAGAATATTATTGCCGAAGGTTATACGGGTAAATCAATTGGTATTGAGTTACAAAAAAAACGAAATGAAGCGTTATTAAACTGGATCTGATTGTAACTTAATCACTCATCACTTTTTTTTAAAATATCTTAAAAAAAGGGTTGACGATTTGCCGTAACACAAGCATAATGCGCCTCGCAGTGTTGGTTATGACGTTGCGAATGAAATGGCTACGTAGCTCAGCTGGTTAGAGCACATCACTCATAATGATGGGGTCACAGGTTCGAATCCCGTCGTAGCCACCATTAAGATTAAGTTATACTTTTACCGAAAGTATATCATGCGGGTGTGGCGAAATTGGTAGACGCACCAGATTTAGGTTCTGGCGCCGCGAGGCGTGGGGGTTCAAGTCCCTTCACCCGCACCATTTTAATCTTAATGTTATCCTTTATTGGGGTATAGCCAAGCGGTAAGGCAGCGGGTTTTGATCCCGCCACGCCCAGGTTCGAATCCTGGTACCCCAGCCATTCCAATCTGCGTTTTTTGGTATCTATTAGTTAATCTGTTTTATCTCTGTTTGTTACTTTCTTGAGTATTCCAATACGGGTATGGCGGAATTGGTAGACGCGCTAGATTCAGGTTCTAGTTCCGAAAAGGTGTGCGAGTTCAAATCTCACTACCCGTACCACTAGATATCTTTTTCCTGAATAATATTGGGGTATAGCCAAGCGGTAAGGCAGCGGGTTTTGATCCCGCCATGCCCAGGTTCGAATCCTGGTACCCCAGCCATTTATGCTGCTTTTCTAAACATAAACAATTAATAATTCCTATATTTCTCATAAGATTAAACCTAAGTCTTAACAAATGGTGTCTAAAATTGACTGTCATTCAATAATCTTTAATCCTTCTATTTCTTGAAAAACATTTAGCTTTTTTGTTTTTTCCACATATAAAAAATGTGTTTTAACAATAAATATTAGACGTAGAATTACTTATTTCAACACACAAACAAAATTAATTGGTTCATCTTTTGCTATCCATTCAATCGCACCTATAGATGGTCCTACGGCATATTGATTATTCATATCCCTTTGTTCAGATGTCCAATATAAAATATTTTTAGGGAAGTTATTACCCGGATAAGCATGATAATATTGATTTTGTTCATTAGTGATATCACCCCATTCCGCAAAAAGACTATTTCCAACTTTTCGATAATAATGATTACTGTTGATTGCCAAACAATTCTTAGAATTGTTATCTGATTTACATGCTCCTGAAGTGATGAGTGTTTGATCACTATTGGTAAAGTCTTCAATCGTTGGAACAACATAATTACCTTGGCAAGCCTGTGAACTTTGGTCATAAGTTGTTGCACTCAAATTAGATGTGACAAACCATTTATTAATTGTAAAAGAGTATATTTCATTATCATTGGACTTAATTGAAAAAGTCGGTTTGTTAGTCGCTTTACCAGTTAAATGAAATTGAAGCGCTGTATTAACTAAGTAGTCATCAATATCATTATCTTTAAGAAGATTTGTTGTCAGATTTACACCATTAGAGTTTGTTGATGTTGAAATGGTTGATAAATCAAATGGAACACCTGCAAAAGACATGGTGAATTGGGCATGATCAAATCCAGTTGTTGGAAAACCGCCTGATCGTACCTTATTCACGAGACCTGAATCATAGGTGTATTCGTTATCTTCACCCCAAGTCAGTTTAGCCCAGTCTCCCGTATAATCTCGACCTTCGAAAACAAATGAGTAAGCTATAGACGGTTTAGCAGCGCACACTGTGGGTTTTATCGCATTATAAATAAAGAAGTCGTGTTTAGGATTTGCATAAACTCTAAAGTTGGGCACACCAAATTCAGTAACTAACACAACAGGTCCTGATATTCGGATATAAGGATTCCAACCTAATCGTGCTAGTTCACAAAAGGTTCTGTTTCTATCAGGTTCAAGTAATAAAAAAGATTGATTGATGGAGCGGTAAAACCATTCGATATTTAATCCTGCCTCTGGTGGATTTATTTTAATTGGTAAATCACCTTCATCATCAGCAACATTCTTTCTATCACTGTCAACTAACATAGGGTTAAAAGGTAATAATGTCCCTGCTAATCCATAATTGGATTTTAGCAGCGCTAACAGTTGATTTGGTGTCGTTTTGTTTGGGTCGACAGCAGGAAATCCAGATTGTTTTATTGCTATGTTTAAATCATTCATTCCCGAATAGGTCGTACCATTAAATTTTACGCCAAAATAAATAAAATTTGCTTTATCGTATTCACGAGCACCTTCATAACCCACTAAGTCAGGTTGAGTAAAATAAGGCGCAGTACCTTGAATAACTTGAGCTGTTTTAGCATCTAAAGCATAGGTTGTTGAGCTAATTAACATAATGATAAAACAATAGTGATTTAATATTTTTTTCGTGATATGGAAATATCGTTTAATCCTAACATTTTTTAATAACATACGTTTCCCAACCGTTTTAATGCAATGATTGAAAATTAGAAATAACGAATCTTTTTTTAAATTATATTTTTTAATGAATTTAGAAATATATTGTATTAACAAATAAATTATTAAATAGATAAAGGTTGGCTTTTAAATCAATATTATTCATTAGTTGAATATATTAAGATTTTATGTTTTCCACGGGTTAAAGTAATCCTCTAACACGTGGAAAATGCAATTAAAATATTTTATTTGTATAAATTAACATAGATTGTTTGTGCAGTATTGGCTGGATTGGTTGAAACCTCTTTAACATAATAAAATTGAGCACCGTTAGCAATCGCATGTTTTTGTGCGGCGGCACTTACTTCTGTTGTATTGTTAAATACACCATGGAAAACAATTGTTGCATAAGGTTTCATTGTTTTAAATGCATCACTACTGATTTCATAAGCATTTTCACCTGCAATTGCTTTTGTGACAATATAATCTCTTACAGGTGCATCTTTTTTGTATAAAGCAACTTCAATATCTTGTGATTGATTTTTTAAATTAGAAGGCTCGATTGAGCTGATGTAAAATGCATAAGCATCTTTTTCTGCTGCTATTTTGCTAGCTTCAGTAGTTATTTCGGAAGTATTGTTAAAACTTCCTTTAAATTTAACAATTTCAAATGGTAAATAATAAAGCGCTTTGTTACGTTCATAAGCGACAATACCGTTGTATGTCGTTTCTTCTTCATTTAATGTTATCGGTGCATTTGATTGATAAATATCAGCATAAACAATAGCAGAATCAGCTGAATTTGATGTTTCTGCTGCTTCAAGTGCAGTAATATGATAATACTTAGCTCCAGCTTCATCGGCAGCTTTTGAAATATCATCTGCTGCATTTTGGGCCTGCAAATAATTACCCGTTACCGAAATTTCTTTCATCGGAATTAAATGACTACTTTCTTCGTCAGTTAATGGTAATGCAGCATAAACATTTACAAAAGGTAAAGATAATAATACAGCAAATGCAATTGATGATTTATTGAAACGTTTCATGATAATACCCTTATTTTTAAATGATTGAAATTGATAATCAATGTTTAACCGTTATTCATTGGGTAGAGATGAAATCTATAAAAGAGAGTGTTGAAATCTTAAGTTGCTCTCAGATATTGTCTTTTTTTACTTTTAAAAGTATTCAGACTTAAAGTTGCTAACGAGAGATAATTGAACAACGTTATCTATTAAAAATATTTACGGAGTGATTCTCAAGGATTTTTGTTATATAGATATGTTGTTTAGCATTATTTGCTAAAATTGCAATCAGTAATAGTTTTTTTATTCTGACAAATAACACGATGTTTATTTATTATTTTTATCAACGGATTGTGTTAATAAAATCATTTAAAACTTGAGCTGTTAATCCCCAAATAATATGATTATTGTAGGAATAATACAAGATGTTATGAGCAGATCTTTTTTGCCATTCTGAGGTGATATTAGGTATTAGGTGAAAAGGAAAGTTATCCGTACCTTTATGACCCAGATTTATTATGGAATGTTGAGGTGAATTATTTATAAACCATTCTATCGGCACGGTAAAAACCTCTTCAACTTCATTGGTATTCAGTTTAAGGTTGGCTAATGTGGTTATTTGACCTACAAATGGGTAAATCATCAATCCGAATGAAGCAATAAATTTAGGTAATTCACCTAAAATAAATATTTCACTCAATGGGATACCTAATTCTTCGCAAGTTTCTCGTTTGGCAGTCTGTTCTGGAGTTAAATCTGAGTCATCCATGCGTCCGCCTGGAAAACAAATATCACCCGGCTGCCATCTAAGCTTTTTTGACCTAACTTGAAATAATAGTGCTAATTTTCCTTCAATATTGACAATGGGGAGTAAAACAGCAGCTTTATCTTTCGTATATTTGCTGTTGTTTCGCTTTTTTATTCGTTGGGTAATGTTTTCTAGGGTAATCATGGCCGTTTCATTGTTGTGTTTAAAATTTTTATTCTATTTACCTTCTACTCATAAAATGTTAGATTTAGAAAGTCCGTAAGGAGTTCATGTGTCTAATCTAGATAATGCTATGCAATATAATATTAGTAACGTAAAAAAAGAACTTAAACATCTTGTTCATCTTAAACATGAACGTGCTTTGGCTGGAATGTCAGTTGAATTTAAACGTGTATTTTCGTTGCTACCTGCTATTTTTCATTTTAATGATCCAAAATTACCTGGCTTTCACCAATTAGATACTCCATGCGGTATTGCTTTTTATCAAATACCAGATTCAATTTGTGCTCAGCTTAAAAATGATTTTGATTTTGTTTGTACTGAAGAAAATTCCATTCCATCAATATCTGCATTATATTCGATGGGAAGTACATGTTCTATAGGTCAATCAATAGAGTCAGATCTTGATATTTGGGTCTGTGTAGAAAGTAATTTATCTGAAACAAGAAAGCAAGCTTTAAATGAAAAATGTCGACTGGTTGAACAATGGGCAAAGCAACAAAACGTTAAGTTAACATTATTTGTGGTAGATGTTGATCGTTTTATTAATAATCATCATGAATGTTTGATGGGTGAAAACTGTGGTTCGGCACAACATATTTTATTACTTGAAGAGTTTTATCGAACTGCAACACTATTAGCTGGAAAATATCTATTGTGGTTTGTTGTTCCACATAATTTTACGATTAACAATATAAAATATCCTACCTATAAACAATGCGTGAAAGCTTTAATTGAGTTGGATTTGATAAACAGAGATGAATGGTTAGATTTTGGGCCATTAACAGGGTTATCAGCAGAAGAGTATTTTGGAGCCAGTTTATGGCAACTTTATAAAAGTATTGATTCACCATTTAAAGCTGTGTTAAAAACATTATTGCTAGAAGCTTATTCTTGGATATACCCCGAAAATAGACCTATTGCCTACGAAATGAGGAAATCTATTCAAGAATTTAACTCTCAGAAAGGAATCAACCTAGATTCTTATTATATGCTTTTAGAAAGAATAACCGCTTATCTTGTTGAAATTAAGGATTTTGAACGGCTCGAGCTGATAAGAATGTGTTTCTATCTTAAAGTGAATGAAAAATTATCTCAAACTCAATACATATCTTCATGGCGACGTGAAATATTAGAAAATATCGTTAAAGAGTGGGGGTGGAGCTCCGAACGTATAGCAAAACTTGATTCAAGCCATACGTGGAAAATTGAACAAGTTCGTGAAATGCATGAAATACTATTACAAACGATGATGACGGGATATCGTAATTTATTAAATTTTGGTCGTCGCAATAATTTAGATTCTATTATAAGCCCGCAAGATATGGCTGTTTTAACCCGTAAGCTTTATGCATCCTACGAAGTATTGCCGGGTAAAATAACTACCTTAAAACTTAATATTTCTAATAATTTGCAAGAAGAAGCGTTAACGTTTATTCACGTAAAAGAAGATCGAATAAATCGAGCGGGTTGGTATGTTTATAACCAAAAACCTGAATTAGAATCTATTTCAGGTCATCAATATCTTGAGTACAGTAAATATCTTGTTAAATTAGTTGGATGGTGTTATTTCAATGGTTTGATAGCGGACACAACCGAATTTCATTATCGAGATGGTGATGAGCAAGGTAATACAAAAATTAATAAATTTATTGAAAACTTGAAAGAATATTTTCCTATTGAAGTCCCTGCTGCAACTGAAGAACAACTTTATGGTCCATGCGAAATTCGCCATTTAGCTATTATTTTAAATCTTGAAGATGATCCTAGTACAAATTTAGATATTGAATTTGAGATAAGTAAGAATGTTTTGAACTATGGTAAAAAAGAACTTAGTTTAGTGGGGTCAGTTGATTTACTATACCGAAATTCCTGGAATGAGATTCGGGTATTGCATTTTAGCGGTTCGCTATGTGTATTAGAAGCCATCAAAACGCTCCTTAATCGGATGCATAAAGATGCAGATCTACCAGATTTAATGGAGATCTTTTGCTACAGTAAATACCTTGGTAATGAAATTAAACAACAAATGAAGAAATTAATGGATGAATGTATTGAGTTACGTTTAACCACAACCCAGAATAATTCAACGCAAGTTAAACCATTGCGGATCGATGGATCTTCTTGGTATCTGTTTTTCGAACGACTGGGCGTATCAGTTCATCAATTCGAAAATGCGATCGATTTTTATGGTGCCGTATCGAATAATAAAGTACAGGGTCGACCTTTAAATATGTTAGATCAGACCAATGAATTACCTAAAGAAATTGATAGTGTTGCTTATGAAGGGATCATTCAATTTTTCTTTGAAGATACTGATTCTGGTTTTGATCTTTATATTCTAAACGAAAACAACCAAGTAGAAATTTATCGTAATTGCAATGGAACGAAAGAAAATATGGTCAAAGATATTAATGATTTTTATGTATTATCTGATGATCGTTTTACCTTTAAAACGAGTAGTTCGGTGAATTTTAATCTCCCTCAATTTTATCAAATCACTTATAATGATAAAGGTAAGCGTGAGATCTTTTTATTAAATTAGATCAAATTTTTTGCAATAAATCTCAATAGCGAAATTAATAAAAAATCTATAATTATTATATAGTAACCAATTTGCAAAGCTTATCAATTGGAAAAAAAATAATATTTCTATTAAAATAATGGAACTTTTTTGAAATTTTAGACTCTAACTGTTTAAGTGGACTAATGTGGGCCGATTAACAGTTATTAACATAATGAGGAATGGCCTTTAATGGGGGAGCAAGTAACAGACCAAGTTTTAGTTGATCGTGTATTAAACGGCGATAAAAATGCGTTCAATTTACTTGTGATTCGTTATCAAAATAAGTTAGCTCATTTGGTTTCTCGTTATGTATTAGCATCGGAAGTCCCTGATGTTGTACAAGAAACCTTTATTAAAGCTTATCGATCTTTAAGCTTGTTTAAAGGTGAAAGTGTTTTTTATACTTGGTTATATAGGATAGCTGTTAACACAGCAAAAAATTATTTAACATCTCAAGGACGTAGACCGCCTTCATCTGATATTGATGCAAGTGAGGCGGAGACTTACGAAGGTGCTGAATCGCTCAGGGATTTAGAAAATCCTGAAAATTTAGCACTTTCAGAAGAAGTTAAAAAGGCGGTTTTTGAAGCAATTGATTCACTACCTGATGATTTACGAATCGCAATAACATTGCGTGAAATTGAAGGTTTAAGTTATGAGGAGATTGCAGAAATTATGGACACGCCAGTTGGAACAGTTAGATCACGCATTTTTAGAGCAAGAGATGCGATTGATGAAAAAATAAAACCATTAATTGGTTAGAAAACAATAGTTAAATTGATAATGAATAGTCATAAATTTAAGGTATCTACTATGCAAATAGAACAAAAAGAGCAACTTTCATTACTCATGGATGGCGAGTCTATAGATAATCGTTTTATTGATGAAGTTTCAAAAGATGAATGTTTGCAATCTTGTTGGCATCGCTACCATCTTGTAAGAGAAGCCATGCGAAGTGAATTGCATAGTTGTTCATTAACTATGGATATTTCTAAACAAGTTGCACAAGTCATTGCTAGTGATAATCTTTATAATGAATTGACTGAGCAACCAAATATCCATAACGTCGCTATTCCTAAAAAAGAAAATCTAATTTGGATTCGTTTTAAAGATGCGCTTGCAAAAGTGAGTCAGGTTGGGCTTGCTGCGTGTGTTACTTTAGCTATTATTGCCGGTGTTCAGTATCAACAAAGCCAAACTGAAAACAAAGATGGTGCTCCGATGTTCAATACTGTACCTGTTGGTGTTAATGTTGCGCCAGTTGGAGGCTTTCAACAGCAAAATGATCAGCAACTGCTTGATAAAAGGCAGTATGATAAAATCAGATTACTTGTACAAGACTACGAATTACAAAAAAGATTAAATGCTCATTAACCTACAATGAAATCTTTATTTAATTTTAGTATTGATATCATTAAAAAGAAGAGTAGCCAATTTATTGCTGCTCTTTCTTTCGTTTTTCTTTCTTTACCTGCCTGTGCTCTAGATAATGATGCCCCTATTTCATTACTCAATAAAATGCGTAATGCGGTTCAAAATCTTGATTACCAAATACACTTTCTTTCTCAGGATAAAAACCAATATGTTACTACCTATGAATATACGCATTTAGGTGCAAAAGAAAAAAAAGATACCAAAGCTCTATTACTATTTTTAGAGGGAGCGGCGAAAGAAATTATTTTACATGATGGAGTTACTAGCTATTTTCAACCAGATAGTGAGTCCTTCTCGATCACTAGCCCTCGCATTGTCGAAGCTTTTCCTGATGTGATTTATAATAATTTTAGTGAACTGGCAGATATCTATGATTTTACTTTATTAGGAAAAACAAGAACTGCAAACCGAAGTGTTCAACTAGTAAAAATGATTGCAAAAGATAGAGATCGCTACAGTTATGTGATATGGATTGATGAAGAGATTCATTTACCTATTCGTATCGATTTATTAGATCAACATAGTGAAGTCATTAGTCAATTTAAAGTCATTGATCTTGATGAAAATTTCGATAAACAAAAAGTTAAAGAGTACCTTGATACTAGAACTTATCCTATTTTATTATCAATTGAAAAACAAGAAAACGTATTAGAAGCTTGGCGTTTAGCATGGCTTCCAAAAGGGTTTAAAGAAATTGCTGCTTATAACGTAAATTTTTATAACTCTGATATAGCAACAAAACTCTATTCAGATGGTGTATTTTCATTCACTGTTAATGTATCATCAGAGCAAGCTAATTTATCTAATCAATTAATACAACAAGGTGGTCGTACTATTTTTTCAACGAATATTGCTCATAAAAATATTATTATCATAGGTAATTTACCTCGTACCACTATAGAGCGCATTGCACAAAATATTGTCGAGAAATCACCGCAAACCTCTCGATAACACTATGCTTAGTAGTGATAAATGTGTAAAATGCTAATCTTTCTTGCTGAATAATTATTATTAATACCGCTTATTATTAAGAAGTATTTAAATAATTAATAGTTTATAACTAAATACAAATTATAATTTATTGATATGAATAAAAATATCCGCAATTTTTCAATTATTGCTCATATTGACCATGGTAAATCCACACTTTCCGACCGCATTATACAAATTTGTGGTGGACTTTCAGATCGTGAAATGGAAGCACAGGTGTTAGATTCAATGGATCTTGAACGTGAACGTGGTATAACTATTAAAGCACAGAGTGTTACCCTAGATTACCATGCAAAAAATGGCGAAACCTATCAACTTAATTTCATCGATACACCAGGACATGTTGATTTTTCTTATGAGGTTTCACGTTCACTTGCTGCATGTGAAGGCGCATTGTTAGTCGTTGATGCAGGACAAGGTGTTGAGGCACAGACACTTGCTAACTGTTATACTGCTTTAGATATGGATCTAGAAGTTGTTCCTGTTTTGAACAAAATTGATTTGCCCGCAGCTGAGCCTGAACGCGTTGCAGAAGAGATAGAAGACATTGTTGGTATTGATGCATCCAATGCGGTTCGATGTTCAGCTAAAACTGGGGTTGGCGTTATTGATGTTTTGGAACAACTTGTTAACGATATTCCCGCACCAGAAGGCGATCCAAACGCACCTTTGCAAGCTTTGATTATTGATTCATGGTTTGATAACTATTTAGGTGTGGTATCGTTAATTCGTATTAAAAATGGTGAATTAAATAAAGGTGACAAAATAAAAGTCATGAGTACAGGCATGACTTACAATGTTGATCGTCTTGGAATATTCACGCCTAAACAAGTTGATAAAACTTGTCTTCATTGTGGTGAAGTGGGTTGGGTTGTTTGTGCAATCAAAGATATTTTAGGTGCTCCGGTTGGTGATACGTTAACTTCTGCTAAATCACCAGCAGATAAACCTTTACCTGGTTTCAAAAAAGTAAAACCACAAGTATATGCTGGGTTATTTCCAACGAGTTCTGATGATTATGAAGCTTTCCGAGATGCATTAGGTAAATTAAGTTTGAATGATGCTTCTTTATTTTATGAGCCTGAAAATTCTGGTGCTTTAGGTTTTGGTTTCCGTTGTGGTTTCCTTGGTTTATTACATATGGAAATCATTCAAGAGCGGTTAGAACGTGAATACAATTTAGATTTGATTACAACAGCACCGACAGTTGTGTATGAAGTATTAACCACATCTAATGAAATTATTTACGTCGATAGTCCAGCAAAATTACCAGCAGTGAATAACATAAATGAATTACGTGAACCGATTGCTGAATGTAACATTTTAGTTCCACAAACTTATTTAGGTAATGTGATAACCTTATGTGTCGAAAAGCGCGGTGTACAAACAAATATGGTATATCATGGCAATCAAGTCGCTCTAACTTATGAAATACCTATGACCGAAGTTGTTTTAGACTTTTTTGATAAACTAAAATCAACTTCTCGAGGTTATGCGTCTTTGGATTATAGTTTTAAACGTTTCCAAGTTGCAGATATGGTCAGGTTAGATGTTCTTATTAATGGAGAGCGTGTTGATGCTTTGGCATTAATTACCCACAAGGATAATGCACCTTATCGTGGTCGTGAATTAGTCGAAAAAATGAAAGATCTCATACCAAGACAACAGTTTGACATCGCTATTCAGGCTGCAATTGGCAATCATGTTATTGCTCGTTCAACCGTTAAGCAACTACGTAAAAACGTTTTAGCTAAATGTTATGGTGGTGACGTTAGTCGTAAGAAAAAACTTTTACAGAAACAAAAAGAAGGTAAAAAACGCATGAAACAAGTCGGTAATGTTGAATTACCACAAGAAGCGTTTTTAGCTATTTTACATGTCGGTAAAGATTAACCAGCAAAAGAGGGAAAAAAATGGCTAATACATTCGCCATCATATTAACAATAGCAACATTGATAACAGGAATCTTTTGGTTTTTAGAAAAATACCGTTGGAAGCCTGCAAGGCAACGTAAAGTTGAAGAAGTCCGTAAACAGTGTAACGGTGACATCGATGGTAAAGTGCTAGCAGAAGTTGGTAAGCCAAAAGGTTGGGTCGAAAGTTTAGCATCTTTTTTCCCTGTCCTTTTTGTCGTGCTCGTTATTCGATCGTTTTTATATGAACCATTTCAGATTCCTTCAGGATCAATGATGAAAACACTATTAGTGGGTGATTTTATTGCTGTTCAGAAATATTCTTATGGATTACGAGATCCCATCACCAATACCGTCATTATATCAACTGGACATCCTAAACGAGGTGATATCGCTGTTTTTAAACATCCCGATGGTTCAAAATTAGATTTGATTAAAAGGGTTATTGGATTACCTGGCGACAAGATTGTTTACTCTGTGGAACAAAAGAAAATTTTTATCTATCCAGCTTGTAAGAGCACTGATAAAAATTGTATAGGACAAGAGTCAAAACCATTAAATATGAACTATAGCGAACCGAAATTAAGCGATTGGAAACAAGTTAATCGACAAAGTAAATCAAATCCCGATTTTTATACTTTAGAAGATTATAAAGAAAGGGGAATTGTCGATTCCAACTCTTTGAGATCTTTTGATATGCAAGTACAGCAAGAAACTATTGGTGATAATACTCACGATATCTTAACAACAAAAGGAATCATGGAAAAATCAGAATATTTCTTTCACCAAAAAGGGCAACCGATTGCGACTTGGGTTGTACCAGAAGGCAATTATTTCATGATGGGTGATAATCGTGATAATAGTGGCGATAGCCGTTATTTTGGATTTGTGCCTGAATCAAACTTCGTTGGTAAAGCGACAGCAATATGGATTAGCTTTGAAAAACAACCAAATGAATGGCCAACAGGTATTCGCTTTAGTCGTATTGGAGGCATCCACTAGTCGCTATGAGTATTAAAAATTTAAAATCATTGCAACAGTCGATAGGCTATCAATTTCAAAAACTTTCTTTACTTGAATTAGCGCTGACTCATCGAAGTGCGAATAAACGACACAATGAACGCCTAGAGTTTCTAGGCGATTCTATTTTGAGCTTTGTAATTGCAGATGATCTTTTTCATCGATTTAGACAGCAAGATGAAGGTGATTTAAGTCAGATGCGAGCAAGTTTAGTTTGCGGTACAACATTGGCTGAAATAGGCAAAGCATTTAATTTAGGTAACTATCTGATTTTAGGACAAGGTGAATTAAAAAGCGGTGGTTTTCGTCGGGAATCAATTATTGCTGATGCGGTTGAAGCCATTATTGGTGCCATCTATTTAGATAGCGATATTGAAAATGTAAGGCGATTAATACTGTCTTGGTATGAGAGCCGGTTAGTTGAAATTAAACCGGGCGTGAAACAAAAAGATTCAAAAACAAGACTTCAAGAATACTTACAAGGTATACATCAAGAACGACCATGTTATCTGATCCTTGAAGTCACTGGTGATAAACATGAGCAAGAATTTTTGATTCAATGCAAACTTGAAAATGATGACCATCAATATTTAGGGCGAGGACTTAGTCGCCGTAAAGCCGAACAAGCTGCCGCTCAACAAGCACTCAATCAATTAGGTATAAAATGACAGAAACAACACAACATTGTGGATTCGTTGCCATTGTAGGTCGACCAAATGTCGGCAAATCAACATTATTAAATCAATTATTAGGTCAAAAAGTTTCAATTACCTCGCGTAAAGCACAAACAACACGCCATCGTATTGTTGGAATTGATACTCAAGATAATGACCAAATAATTTATATTGACACACCGGGTCTTCACATCGAAGAAAAAAGAGCCATCAATCGCCTTATGAATCGAGCGGCGAGTAGTTCTATTGGTGATGTAGAATTGGTGATTTTTGTCGTTGAGGGGACACACTGGACAGATGATGATGAAATGGTTGCTAACAAATTGAAAGATTGTAAGTCGCCAGTCTTATTAGTGATCAATAAAATTGATAATGTTACCGATAAAACCCAATTGTTACCTCATATTCAAGAAATCAGCCAAAAAATCAATTTTCTTGATGTCGTACCAATTAGCGCTGAAAAGGGTGAGGGCATTGATATCATCAAAGATATTGTGAAAAAACATTTACCGGTTGGGGAACACCATTTTCCAGAAGATTATATTACTGACCGATCGCAACGTTTCATGGCATCCGAAATCATTCGTGAAAAATTAATGCGTTTTTTAGGAGATGAGTTGCCTTATTCGGTAACCGTTGAAATTGAACAATTTAAAGTTGATGAACGTACGGGCATGTATCGTATCAATGGTTTGATATTAGTCGAACGTGATGGTCAAAAGAAAATGGTTATTGGTAATAAAGGTGAAAAGATCAAAAAAATAGGTATTGAAGCTCGAAAAGATATGCAATCTTTTTTTGATACCAAAGTTCACTTAGAGTTGTGGGTAAAAGTCAAAGCTGGTTGGGCTGATGACGAGCGAGCATTACGCAGTCTTGGCTATAGTGACGATTAAATCTCATTACTTAGATATTGGATTAGTTATCAATTAAGTTTTGATTATCTCGCTTATTGATAACTAATTTTGTTTCAACTGAAATTGTATTATGATACGAATTCATTACTATAATTATCATGTTATCCTTTTTTATCAATAAAACAATACTCTTCATTTTTACTTTGAAAGAAGATTTCCTAAAAATTAAAAAGCTTTTTATATCTTTTCAACAAAAATTTTTAAATATACGTTTGAGATAATATATTAACCTTGCTGGAGATAATTAAATTTATCAGAATATAAACTAATCACTAAACATCGATGATGGTTTTCTATATAATACCGATTCAATTGATTTGGATTTAAAGTCTTAACTTCGGAGCCCCATCATGCAGCAGTTTCGTCCTATTCATCGTGCTTTACTAAGCGTCTCTGACAAAACCGGTATTATCGAATTTGCCCAAGCTCTTCATCAACGAAACGTTGAACTTCTTTCAACGGGTGGTACCGCTAAATTGCTTATGAAACACAATATTCCCGTCATTGAGGTTTCAGACTATACCGGATTTCCTGAGATGATGGAGGGAAGAGTCAAAACGCTTCATCCTAAAATTCATGGCGGAATTTTAGGGCGGCGAGGTTTAGATGATGATGTGATGCATCAACATCAAATTGCACCTATTGATATGGTCGTGGTTAACTTGTATCCCTTTGCTGACACAGTCGCTAAATCAGATTGCCGTTTAGAAGATGTCGTTGAAAATATTGATATCGGTGGACCTACCATGGTGCGTGCAGCGGCTAAAAATCATCAAGATGTTGCTATTGTTGTTGATTACAAGGACTATGAGCCAATCATTGAATTGATGGATCAACAACACAATTCCCTTAGCTACCCATATCGTTTTAATTTAGCAATTAAAGCTTTTGAACACACAGCTAAATATGATGGAATGATTGCCAATTATTTTGGGCAATTAGTGCCGCCTTATTATGGTGAAACCGACAAAGTGTCTGGACAATTTCCACGAACATTGAATCTTCAATTTATCAAAAAACAGGATATGCGTTATGGTGAAAATGCACATCAAAAAGCGGCTTTTTATATTGATGAAGATATAAACGACGCATCGATTGCGACCGCTAAACAGCTACAAGGTAAAGCACTCTCTTATAACAATATTGCGGATGCGGATGCCGCACTTGAATGCGTTAAATCGTTTGATGAACCTGCGTGTGTGATTGTTAAACACGCTAATCCTTGTGGAGTAGCTGTGAGTGATACCATTTTTAATGCTTACTTAAATGCGTTTAAAACCGATCCAACGTCTGCCTTTGGTGGGATTATTGCCTTTAATCGTCCTTTAGATGCAAAAACGGCAACCATGATTGTAGAAAACCAATTTGTCGAAGTGATTATAGCACCGTCAATCAATCAAGATGCGCTTGCTATTACTCAAACTAAACAAAATGTACGCATCTTAGCGTGTGGTCAATGGTCGCAAACACCCAATTGCCGTTTAGATTTCAAACGAGTAAATGGTGGACTGTTAGTTCAGGAACATGATGTGGATATGGTCATCGAAAATCAATTAACGGTGGTGACCAAACGACAACCCACTGACAAAGAACTATCCGATGCACTGTTTTGCTGGAAAGTGGCAAAGTTTGTTAAATCCAATGCCATTGTTTATGCCAAAGACAACATGACCATTGGAATTGGAGCAGGACAAATGAGTCGTGTTTATTCGGCTAAAATAGCTGGTATTAAAGCGCAAGATGAAAATTTAGAAGTAGCAGGCTGTGTGGTCGCATCTGATGCATTTTTTCCATTTAGAGACGGCATTGATGCGGCGGCTAAAGTAGGGGTAACTTGCGTGATTCAACCCGGCGGCTCTATTCGTGATGATGAAGTTATTCAAGCAGCTAATGAACATAATTTTGCAATGATTTTTACTAATATGCGTCATTTTAGACATTAATTCTAACAAATTAAAAGTGATTCAATAACAGGTTAAAGGAATGGGGATGAAAGTATTAATTATCGGTAGTGGTGGACGTGAACATGCTTTAGCTTGGAAAGTGGCACAATCACCACTCGTTACAAAAGTGTTTGTTGCACCAGGTAATGCAGGTACTGCACTGGAACCTAATATAGAAAACATTGATATCAAAGCGAATGATCTTGATGGTTTACTCAATTTTGCTCAGCTCCAGCAAATAGACTTAACCGTTGTTGGTCCCGAAAATCCGTTAGTGTTAGGCGTGGTTGATAGCTTTCAAAAGGCAGGATTAAAAATCTTTGGTCCTACTAAATCAGCAGCGCAACTCGAGGGTTCAAAAGCATTTACTAAAGACTTTTTAGCACGACATCATATTCCTACTGCTGAATATCAAAATTTCACTGAAATTGAGCCTGCACTTGCTTATCTCAGAAAAAAAGGCGCTCCAATTGTCGTTAAAGCTGATGGACTTGCAGCCGGTAAAGGGGTGATTGTTGCCATGACTCAAAAAGAAGCAGAAGATGCCGTTCGTGACATGCTAGCCGGTAATGCATTTGGTGATGCTGGTCATCGTGTGGTTATTGAAGAGTTTTTAGCGGGAGAAGAAGCCAGTTTTATTGTTATGGTTGACGGTAAGCATGTCGAGCCAATGGCAACAAGTCAAGATCATAAGCGAGTCGGAGACGGTGATACGGGGCTCAATACGGGGGGAATGGGCGCTTACTCTCCGGCCCCTGTTGTGACAGACGAAGTCTTTACCAAAGTCATGGAACAAATCATCTATCCAACTGTAAATGGCATGGCACAAGAAGGCAATGTTTATGTTGGCTTTTTGTATGCAGGATTAATGATTGATAAACAGGGTAACCCCAAAGTAATTGAATTTAATTGTCGCTTTGGTGATCCTGAAACACAGCCGATTATGATGCGTATGCAATCAGATTTAGTTGAATTGTGTCTAGCTGCTGTAAATGGCAAATTAGATACGGTGAAATCTAAATGGGATCCAAGACCTGCCCTTGGCGTGGTGATGGCTGCAGGCGGATATCCTGCTGATTATAATACTCAAGACGTTATAACAGGCTTACCAGTTGAATCAACTGATGATTGTAAAATTTTTCATGCAGGCACGTGTTTGGAAAAAGGTCGGGTTTATACTAATGGTGGACGCGTGCTTTGTGTTACCGCTTTAGGAAATACAGTACTGGAAGCTCAGCAACGTGCTTATCAGCAAGTTGATAAAATTCATTGGCATGGCTGTTTTTATCGTCATGATATCGGTTATCGCGCCATTGAACGTGAAAAAAACACTCAATAGATAACTAAAACATGATTGAATTTATGTCAGTTATAGACTTAAAAGAGCCGAATGATATTCGGTTTTAATTTTAATAATTTAGTTTTGTTTAGCTATGTAAATTATATCGATAAAGATTAGTAGTAAAAAGGAATGTTTATTTTAAGTTACATAACTCTATGTTATGCTACCGATTAAATATGATCTCTGGATATTCCTTATGATAAACGATCCATTTTATGAACGAGAAGCGCAGAAATATGATTCTCCGATAGCCAGTCGTGAGTTAATTTTAGATTACCTTACCAAAGAGGCGAAACCTGCTAGCTTAGAAAAAATTGCTCAAGCCGTTTCTATCAAAAATGAAGAACAAAAAGAAGCATTACATCGTCGCTTGCGTGCAATGGAACGCGATGGTCAAGTCGTGTTCACTCGCCGTAAATGTTATGCACTTCCTGAAAAGTTAGATATGGTTAAGGGGAAGGTGATTGCACACCGTGATGGTTTTGGCTTTTTACGTGTTGAAGGAAAACCTGAAGATTACTTTTTATCGCCAGAACAGATGAAAAAAGTCTTACAAGGTGATGTGATTTTAGCCCAACCACTGAGTAACCAATATCGCGGAAAAACAGAAGCACGTGTTGTGCGTATTTTAGAGCCCCGCAGTAATTTAATTGTTGGTCGCTACTTTATTGAACAAGGCGTTGGATTTGTGGTGCCGGATGATAGTCGCTTAAATTTTGATATTTTAATCACTGGTAAACCGAAACGCACTGTACGCATGGGAGCGGTCGTCGTTGTTGAGTTACAACAACGCCCTGAACGTCGCCAAAAAGCGGTCGGTATCATTAAAGAAGTCCTTGGCGAAATCATGGGCACAAACTTAGCCATTGATATTGCACTTCGTAATCATGAAATCCCATATGAATTTCCTAAAGCTGTTGAAAAAGAGGTGAGTAAATTCGGTGATGAAGTGCCTGAAAAAGCTAAAAAAGGACGTAAAGATCTACGGGATCTACCTTTAGTCACCATTGATGGTGAAGATGCACGTGATTTTGATGATGCCGTGTATTGCCAAAAAAATCGTGGTGGAGGTTATAGATTATGGGTGGCAATAGCTGATGTTAGCTATTACGTCAGACCCGATAAAGCACTTGATAAAGAAGCTTGCTTACGTGGTACATCAGTCTATTTTCCTTCTCGTGTCGTGCCGATGTTGCCAGAAGCGTTATCAAATGGTCTTTGTTCGCTTAATCCACAGGTAGATAGACTATGTTTAGTTTGTGAGATGACCATATCAAACAAAGGTCGTTTGACCGGTTATCAATTTTACGACGCTGTGATGAACTCACATGCAAGATTGACTTACACCAAAGTTGCAAAAATTTTAGATGGTGATGAAGAACTCCGTCAACATTATCATGATTTAGTGCCACATTTAGAAAACTTATATGGTTTATACAAAGTATTGGATAAGTCGAGAATTACTCGTGGAGCGATTGGTTTTGAATCGGAAGAACCGAAATTTATTTTTAATGCTGATAAACGGATCGAAAGTATTGAGTTAGCGCAACGTAATGATGCACATAAGATTATTGAAGAGTGTATGATTTTAGCTAATGTTGCAGCGGCAAAACTGGTGATTGAGGCCGAAGTACCTGCTTTGTTTCGTGTTCATGATCGTCCAGATGAAGAGCGAATGAATAACTTACGTAGCATCTTACAAGAACTAGGATTATCGTTAGGTGGCGGTATTAATCCAAAATCAAAAGATATTGCCGAATTGATGCTAGCGATAGAAGATCGAATTGATAGTGATATGTTACAGACAGTTATTTTACGATCGATGAAACAAGCGATTTATGATCCAGAAAATCGGGGTCATTTTGGGCTTGCACTTGAAGAGTATGGCCATTTTACCTCGCCAATTCGACGTTATCCGGATTTACTGTTACATCGAACCATTAAGTGGATATTAGCCAATGAACAGCATAAAACCAGTAAGACAGGAGGGCATCGTTATACCGTTAACGAAATGCTCTATTTTGGCGAACATTGTTCACTGACTGAGCGTCGAGCCGATGAGGCTGTGCGTGATGTGGTTGATTGGCTCAAGTGTGATTATATGCAAGATCATGTGGGTGAAGTCTTTAATGGTACCATATCAAGTGTTGTGAACTTCGGGTTTTTTGTCAGATTAGATGATCTGTTTATAGACGGTCTGGTACATGTTTCATCGCTTGAGAATGATTATTATATTTATGACGCTTCACGAAATCGTTTAATTGGTGAAAATACCCATTACAGTTACCGTTTAGGTGATAAAGTTAGCGTTAAAGTAGAAAATGTTAATCCTGAAGAAAGAAAAATTGATTTTGCCTTGGTCAGTAGTAATAATAAGCCTAAACGGCAAGGCAAAACCGCAAAAACTAAGGCTAAACAGCTAAATGATAAAAATGATAAGGATGTTGCGTCGACTAAAAAGCGTAAAAATAAAAAATCGGTAGTGAGTGGCAGCGTTAAAAAAAAGGTCAAAGCGACAAATAAAAATAAAGGAAAGCGCAAAAAGGTAGATAAAAATGCGACTAAAATCGCCTCGACATCAACAAGTAAAACGGCTAAAAGTAAGAAAGTAAAGAGTAAAAAATAGATGAGTGAAACAGTTTATGGTATTCATGCTATCGAAGCACTATTAACACGTGCTCCTGAAAGAATTATTGAGGTTTACATCGCTAAAGGGCGAGAAGATAAACGTCTTAATAGTCTTGTGCATGAAATAGAGCAACTTGGTTTAATCGTTAAAATAACCCACCGCCAGTGGTTAGATGACAAATCTAAAAATGGTGTACATCAAGGTATTTTAGCTGTAGTAAAACCTTGTCGTGGTTATCAGGAAAATGATATTCCATTATTGATGGAACAGCAACCCAATCCCGTTATTTTGATTTTAGATGGCGTGACAGATCCGCATAATCTTGGCGCCTGCATCAGAACAGCAGACGCAGCAGGGGTTAATTTTATTATAGTCCCGAAAGATCGTTCGGCTCCGCTTAATTCGACGGCACAAAAAGTAGCTTGTGGAGCCGCTGAAAGTATCCCTGTTGTTCGGGTTACCAATTTAGCGCGTACCATGCGAATGTTACAAGATGAGTATCGCGTGTGGATTGTGGGCACGGCTGGAGAAGCAGAACGTACACTTTATCAAACTGACTTTTACAAATCATCAACGAGTATTCCATTGGCTTTGGTTATGGGCGCAGAAGGGGAAGGAATGCGACGATTAACCAAAGAACATTGTGATGAATTGGTCAGTATTCCAATGGCGGGAATTGTGTCTTCGCTTAATGTCTCGGTAGCAACGGGCGTTTGCTTATTTGAGATAGTCAGACAAAAAAATAAATAACTAAGTAGGATAAAAAGCTTGGTTTAGTTAAACCACTAACCAAGCTGTAAATTAAACAATATTCTATTCTTTTCTCAAACAATTCTTCCAAATAGCCATCAAAACCGTGTTAAATTTCAACAATAAAGTTAAGTCCTGTTCGCCAGCCAAAATAAGAATAAATGCATATAAATAGCATGTCTATTTAACTTGACGCCAGATTTATTATAACCATAAATTAAATCGTGCCGATTAAGCAAAGTCGGCACATTGGTTATGAGGTGAACTAACTTTTGATAAGATCGATTTCAATTCCTAACCCATTGGCAATCCCTGAACCATAATCAGGGTGGACTTTATAAAAATGCTTAAGCTGCCTAATTTGGATATCACGATCAACATTTTTCATTGAACCGACAATATTATCAATCAATAGCTGTTTTTGATCGGGATTCATCAAATTGAATAATGCGCGTGGCTGTGAATAATAATCATCGTCAACACGATGATCATGCCTATCCATTGTACCCGCAGGCACATGCATCGGTGGCTCAGCATATTGTGGTTGTTGTTTAGGTGCGCTATCAACACTATTTGGCTCGTAATTAGGCGCATTATCTGGTGTATAAAAGCGCATTGCTCCGTCACGTTGATAATTGTGTACCGGACATTTCGGCGCATTGATTGGTAATTGTTGGTAGTTTGTGCCTATACGATAACGGTGTGCATCGGCATACGCAAAAATTCGCCCTTGTAACATCTTATCTGGCGATAACCCCGTTCCAGGCACGACATTACTTGGTTCAAATGCGGCTTGTTCAACTTCAGCAAAATAGTTTTCTGGATTACGATTAAGTTCCATTACGCCCACTTCAATTAATGGATACTGTTTTTGTGACCACACTTTTGTGACATCAAAAGGGTTTTCGGGATGATGATTGGCTTGTTCTTCAGTCATTACTTGCATGTAAAGGCGCCATTTAGGATAGTCACCGCGTTCAATCGCATTAAATAAGTCTTCTTGGGCTGAATCTGGATTACTCCCATCTAATTCGGCTGCTTTTTTAGGATGGATATTTTTAATGCCTTGTTCAGTTCTAAAATGCCATTTAACCCACGTCCGAACATTATCTTTATTAATAATACTGTAAGTATGACTACCAAAACCATGCATATGCCTGAAACCGTCAGGAATACCACGGTCAGAGAAGAGGATGGTGACTTGGTGGAGTGATTCTGGTGATAAAGACCAAAAATCCCACATCATTTGTGGATCTTTTAAGTTGGTTTTGGGATCACGTTTTTGGGTATGAATAAAATCTGGAAATTTGAGGGTATCACGTATAAAAAATACTGGTGTATTATTACCTACAATATCCCAGTTACCTTGATCGGTATAAAATTTTACGGAAAATCCTCTTGGATCACGAGCTGTATCGGATGAACCACGTTCCCCACCAACAGTAGAAAATCGGGCAAATACGGGAGTTTGTTTCCCCACTTTGGCAAAAATACTGGCATAAGTATATTGAGTGATATCATTAGTCACGGTAAACGTACCGTGCGCACCTGAACCCTTGGCATGTACACGTCTTTCAGGAATGTTTTCACGATTAAATTGTGCAAGTTTCTCAATAAGCTGATAGTCATCAATTAACACAGGGCCACGAGGACCAGCGGTACGGGAATTTTGATTATCGGCTATTGGTGCTCCATTGTTGGTGGTTAAGGCTTTTTTTTCTGACATTGCAGCACTCCTTTTTATTATATAAAAAAAAGTCTTAAAGGAATAAAATTCCACCATGAGTTAGAATGTTTATTCTTTAAGACTTAAATATGAAACAATAATACATAACAAAAAAAGAACTAAAAGGATGAATAACATACTGTAAAAAAAGATTGTAATTTACAAATATTACTTTTGAATTGCCATTGTTTGAAAAACAATGTTAAGAAATGAAGCAAGAACAAGTATACCGCTTATTAATATTAAATGATACAAATTTTAACCATTTTTCCAAATTAAATTGTAAATGCGATTTAGGCATAAATAATTTCGGGTAATTGTATATCCCATGGCTGATTTTGAAGCCGCTGAACTTTTTGGCAGGCAAAACCTAAACCAATAGGTAAAATTTGGTCTGCTTTATAATTAGCTAGCAAGCGATCATAAAATCCTCCCCCCATTCCCAGACGATAACCTCGATTATCGAATGCAACTAAAGGGGTGAAAACAATATCCAATTTTTGATAGGGAATGACATCTAATACATTTAAAACAGGTTCAAGTATACCGTACTTATTTTTGATTAATTGACTGTTAGGAGTGTATTGAATAAAAAGTAAATGAGTGGACACAAAAGGATGGATAATAGGTAAATAGACAGATTTATTTTGTTGCCACAAGTATTCAATAATAGGTTTTGTTTCGATTTCGCCATCAAAAGATAAAAATATGGCTATATTACTTGCTTGATGAATCGCAGAATGATTAGCTATTTTTTGATAGACTAATTGCTGTGCCATTGCACGTTCATGATGAGATAATTGGCGCCTCTTTTGACGAATAATCTGACGGATATTCATGACGTTATCACTTATAAGAAAGAATAACACTCCAAGATGTCGTTAGGGTCGTAACCCTTGAACCCAAGGCTCAAGGTGAACAACGCGTTTTAATTTTTAGGTTTCCTTATATAAAGGCATACACACCAATTAAAAGTCACGTCATTCTAAAATAAAGAATATCGGCTCAGGGGACTAACCCTTAATCGCGAACATCCCAGAGATGAATAACATAATACAAAATTTAAAAAATCACACAACTGTATTTTTATTAAATTTACAATTAAAATGATTCACTGTTCGTTGTTAAAGCTGAATCAAGCAATTGTTGTAATAATTTTAATCGACCACTAAATTGATCACTTTTTTCTTTTTCTTTTGTGAGTTCATAAGAAATATTTAGTGCCGCAGTCATGATCAATTGATCACTACCAACTTGAGGTGATTTTTCACGTAATTTTGTTAAACGTGATTCAAGATCTTTTGCGGCATTATTTAGTGCGTCAACTTCATCAACTGGACAATTAAATTTTAATGTTCGTCCAAAAATTTGAATAGTGACAGCTTGAGTTTCCATATTTTACCTATTAATTTATAAATTTATTGATTTTATCGATAATATGTTCACAGTTTAATCCCATTTCAGCACGAATTTCACTTTGTGATCCTTGCGGAATAAATCTGTCAGGTAATCCAATATTTAAAATATCACATTTTATTTTTTTCGATAACAAAAATTCACCGACGCCACTTCCCGCACCGCCTTTGATACTATTTTCTTCTATAGTCACTAGTATATTATGTGTTTGGCTGATCTGCAAAAGTACTTTCTCATCTAATGGTTTTACAAAACGCATATCTATAACTGTAGCATTAATTTGATCTGCTGCTTGTAAAACTTCGGGGAGTAATGTGCCAAAATTAAGTAAAGCTATCTTTTCACCTTCTCGACATAGCTTAGATTGTCCAAGCGGTATTGTTTTTAATGGTTCTAAATTCACACCCGTTCCTTCACCTCTAGGATATCGTACAGCTACTGGTCCATGATGAAGGTAACCCGTATAGAGCATTTGTCGGCATTCATTCTCATCACTCGGCGTCATAATAACAAAATTGGGTACACATCTTAAAAAGCTTAAATCAAAGGCTCCTTGATGGGTTTCGCCATCTGCACCAACGATGCCGGCCCGATCAATAGCCAATAGAACTGGTAGATTTTGTATTGCAATATCATGAATAACCTGATCATAAGCACGTTGTAAAAAAGTAGAATAGATTGCCACAATCGGTTTAAAGTCACTAATAGCAAAACCTGCCGCTAACGTTACCGCATGTTGTTCTGCAATAGCTACATCATAAAATTGATTCGGATAGCGTTTAGCAAATTCTGTCATGCCAGAACCTTCACTCATTGCCGGTGTAATAGCTATCAATCGTTTGTCTTTTTCCGCCATTTCACACAGCCATTCACCAAAAACTTGTGAATAGGTGGGGGCTATTTTTTTATCTAAAGGAAATGTTCCATCAATGGGATCAAACTTTGGTACACCATGCCAGAGTGTAGGATTCTTTTCAGCAGGCTCATAGCCTTTACCTTTTTGTGTAATGACATGCAATAATTGCGGTCCTTTTAATTGCCTAACTCTTTGTAACGTTGCGACTAAATTTTCGACATCATGTCCGTCAATGGGACCAATGTAATTAAAACCTAGTTCTTCAAATAAAATGGCAGGGGTGACTAAACCTTTTAAATGTTCTTCAGTTTTTTTGAATAGTTCCTTTAAAGGCGGAATATTGGAAAGCACTCGTTTACCACTTTCTCGAAAAGATGCGTAAGCTTTACTTGATAAAATTTGTGTCAAATGCTGATTTAATGCTCCGGTATTTTCAGAAATGGACATATCATTATCATTTACAATCACTAACATATCGGGTTTGATATGACCAGCATGATTCATTGCTTCAAATGCCATACCTGCTGTTAATGCACCATCTCCAATAATGGCAGCAACTTTTTGACCTGATTGTTTTGCTTGTTCACTAATAGCAATCCCCAGAGCTGCACTGATTGATGTTGAGGAATGTCCAGTTGTTAATACATCGTATTCGCTTTCTTCTCGATATGGAAAAGAATGTATACCGTCTTTTTGGCGAATAGAGAGCATCTGATCACGACGACCCGTTAAAATTTTATGTGGATAAGCTTGGTGTCCGACATCCCAAATAATTTTATCAAATGGGGTTTGATAGACATAATGTAAAGCAGTAGTTAATTCAACTACGCCAAGCCCTGATGCTAAATGGCCACTAGATTGGCTAACACAAGTTAATAAAAATTGCCTAAGCTCTTGGCAAATTGCTGGCAATTGCGAAAGCGGATAACGTCTAAGATCGACTGGTGAATTAATCTGTCTTAAAAGAGGATAATTATCTAAATTCATTTTTATCATTTAGTTAGTATATTAACTATTACGATTAATAATAAAGCTAGCAAGATCTTGTAATGGCTTACTATTATAAGGTATTTGCTTAATACTATCGATAGCTTGTTGATAAAGTTGTTGAGTCATTTGTTGAGCCTTTTGTAAGCCAATTAATGCTGGAAAAGTGCTTTTTTCATGAGCAACATCCGAACCTTGTGGCTTACCCATGATCGCTTGTTCGCCGATGATATCTAAAATGTCATCTTGAATCTGAAAAGCAAGTCCAATCGCTTCGGCATAATGATCTAAATGTTCATAATAAGGTTTAGCACCGTTACCACTAGCATAAGCTCCTAGGCGAATTGCGCATTTAATTAATGCGCCAGTTTTATAACAATGAATTTTTTGTAAATGTTCTAATGTGACCGATTGGTGTTCGGCTTGTAAGTCAAGGGATTGTCCTAAACACATACCATTTAAACCACTTGCTTGAGCAAGTTCTGCAATCATACTAATTTTAGATTGTGCATCAATCAATTGACTTTCAGCTAATAGTGTAAATGCTAGTGCTTGTAATGCATCACCTGCTAAGATTGCTTGAGCTTCATCAAATTTGATATGACAAGTTGGTTTACCTCTGCGTAAATCATCATTATCCATAGCAGGTAAGTCATCATGAATAAGCGAATAAGTATGTATTGACTCAATAGCCGCTGCTGGTTCATCAAGATTAGCAAGAGGGCATCCAAACATTTGACCTGTTAAATAAACTAAAATAGGGCGAATTCGTTTACCTCCAGCAAGCAAACTATAGTTCATAGCCTGTTGTAATTTGGATACAGGTTGTTCAGATAAATATGATACTAAAAAAGCATCGATCCGATCTTGTAACGATTTTAAACTATTCATTATTCTCAACTAAAAAATCTGAAAGTTCAGCATCACTATTTTCAGATAGTAAAATTTGTATTCGTTGTTCTGCTTGTTTTAACTGTTTTTGACCTGCTCTGGCGAGTTTTACTCCTTTCTCAAACTCATTCAATGCTTCATCTAAGGGTAAATCGCCATTTTCTAATTGTGTAACGATGGTCTCAAGTTGTTTAAGCGTTTCTTCAAAACTGGGTTCTTTAATCGTTTTTTTAGGCATCAGATATTCCTCTTTTTACTCAGTGAGTATACACGTTATTTTATTAATGGTGAATGACACTTTTTCTGTATATTCTGGTATTTAGCAATTTTTAACTTATAGCATTGTTAATCCTTGATTTAGGATGACTAATTTGAAATTTTATCATCTGTACGCTCTAACTCATCCATTGAGAGCAGTGCTAGGTCTGGATTGATCGGTTTTTTTACTTCAACTCCAAGTTCACGGAATTTTTCGATTTGTCCAATTACATTACCCCGACCTTTAGATAGTTTATTCATTGAACTTTGAAAGGTTTGTTGAGCTTTGTCTATACAGTTGCCTAGATTTTCCATATCTTCAACAAAACCACGGACTTTATCATAGAGTTTACTTGCTCTATCGGCGATCAACTCAGCGTTGCGGTTTTGATACTCAAATCGCCATAAATTATGAATAGTTCGCAATGCCACTAAAAGTGTGGTTGGACTGACTATCATAATATTATTTTTTAGTGCGTCATTGATTAATGACGGATCCTGATCTATAGCACATAAAAAAGCAGGTTCGACTGGAATAAACATTAAAATATAGTCTAAAGAATTAATCCCAATCAGTTTATGGTAGTCTTTTTGGCTAAGTTGTTTAAGATGATTACGGACAGCTATCAAGTGGTCTGACATAGCTTTAGCTTTGATGACATCATCTTCACCATTAAAATAGCGTTCATAAGCAACAAGGGTGACTTTTGAATCAATCACAACATCACCACCTTGAGGTAAATGTACAATAACATCAGGCTGTAATCGTTGATTATCGTCATTGGTTAAATTTACTTGTGTTTCATATTCATAACCTAAACGTAATCCAGAATTATCCAAAATTTGACTAAGAATAAACTCGCCCCAATTTCCTTGAGTTTTATTATTTCCTTTTAAGGCATTGGTAAGATTAATTGCTTCTTTAGTCATAAGCTCATTGAGTTGCTGCAAATTACGAATTTCGTGTGTCAGTGTATGACGCTCTTTCGCTTCTTGACCAAAACTATCTTGGACTTGTTTTTTAAAGCCTTCTAGCTGGTCTTTAAGTGGTGACAATAAAAAATCTAAACTTTGTTTATTTTGTTGTTCAATTTTTTTGCCGCTGTGCTCAAAAATACGGTTAGCAAGGTTTTCAAATTGGGTAGTGAGACGTTGCTCGCTTTGCTCAAGTATCGTTTGTCGTTCATGCGCTGAATTAAGTGTTTCTTCTAAGCGAGTTTTCAGCTCGCTAATTTTCATATTTTGGGCAACATGTTGTTGGCGATATTGATTCAACTCGTTTTCTAATTGCATCACTTGCTTGGCTAAAGTTTGTAACTCCTCTTTTTTTTGAGACAATTGAATTTCAAATAGTTGTTTCAAATTGGTATTTGTTAATTGGCATTTAAAAAGGATAATCAATAAAATCAATGATACCAAGCTAAATAAAATTGCTATCCAATCAGTTAGGCTTAATGCATTCAACATAATTAAGCCCTATCAAAAGTAAATGATACAACATCCGCTAGGCTCTGAGCATCAAGCGCTAGCATAATTAAACGATCTAACCCTATAGCGACTCCAGCACAATCAGGTAAACCAGCCTCCATCGCCGCTAATAATTCAATATCAATGTTTTGTTGTGGTAAGTTTAGTTTAATACGGTCTTGATTATTTTGTTCAAATCGTAGCTTTTGTTCTTGCGCATTTGTCAGTTCTTTAAATCCATTCGCTAGCTCAACGCCTTTATAATAAAACTCAAAGCGACTAGCAACACGATGATCTTCTTGGCTAATAACGGCTAGGGCAGCTTGTGAAGCGGGGAAATTAAATACAGCAATAGGTTTATCTTGCCCAATATGAGGTTCAACACCTAAAGTAAACAAGCACTGTAATAATGAATCTCGATCATAATCATCGGTCTTAATACCCATATCCAGTTGGTTTGCTGCATTGATTAAAGTTTGGTGATCTGCCTCAAGAGGATCAATATTCAAATGTCGTTGAAAGGCTTTTTGGTATGAGATCCTTTCTGCGGGTTCACAATCTAAGATAAATTGTAAAAGATCATCGACTTCGTTAATCATTTGCATCATATCAAATTGTATTCGATACCATTCAAGCATGGTAAATTCCGGATTGTGAATTCGGCTCACTTCTTCATGATTACGAAAGGATTTACAGATTTGATAGATTGGACCACTGCCCGCAGCAAGTAAGCGTTTCATATGGTATTCGGGACTGGTGATCAGGGTCATTTTCTGCCCTTTAGATGGCTCAAATTCTCCAGGTTTGAAAAACATGCTATCAAATGAACTCAAATGTACATCAGTGACGGCATATTGACTTAAGGTTGGAGTTTCGACTTCTAAAATACAACGGTCAGCAAAGAATTGTCTTACTTGAGACACAATTTTTGCTCGTTTAAGAAGATTATTGATAGATGCAGAAGGTTGCCAAGTCATAAAAAATCCATGAAGTTTGGTTATTTATAAAAAAAGGAAAATAGGGCTTAAGCCCTATTTATTAATATTGACGTTCATTTTGCCATATTAGGAACAAATTGTCGTATCTTTCTTGTTGTTGCCATACATGGCAATGTAAAGCAGAAAGAATGAATGGGTCTTCTAAAATTGCTAGTTGTTGTTCTTTAGTAATTTTTTCAAGATCAGTATTTTCATAGTGTTTAATCAGTTCATCTCGCAGAAGCTGATTTTTATCATTCTTTAAATGACGAGAAGTCGATAATGCGCAAGCAAGTGCATTATAAACAGGATCAATTAATGCCATGATAAAACCGTGTTCAACAGACGCTGCTTCTGTTTTGACTAAATACTCTCCTGTTAGTTCTACAACTCTAGCTGGATGTGTTTCTTCTGGTGTTAAAAATAATCCGGCTTTTTTTGCTTTCATACCAATACTTGAAAGTCCAGAAATTCTAATTACTAACGGAGAAATTGTTAATGGTATTAAAATGGCTATATACCAATATGTAAATTGAGGATTAAGCCAAATGATTACACCTAACCAAACAATTCCTAATAATGACAATGGCCAGCAAAAGTAGAATGATTCACCCCAAGTGAGAGAATCATCATTTCTTGAAGGTGATTTCCATTGAATTTTGCTACCTAACCAAGCTTTAACTACAAATTTACTGTGAAATATCATACGAATTGGCGCTAAAATCATTGACCAAATCATTTCTATAATGATAGACAACGTTAATTTAAAAATACCACCAACATCCTTAGCTCTTGTTCTGACAAGAATAATGCCGTAGCTAAAGAATTTTGGTGCAAATAATAATATTAATGTCGTCGATAATAGTCTTATTGCTAACTGTTCATCCCATTTAGGCCAAGTGGGATAAAATTGATTAGATTGATAAAAATATTGGGGTTCAGAGAAATTAAATACCAATAAAAGTAGGGTAGAAAAGATTAAAAATACTAACCATAATAGAGATGAAATGTAAGCCATACCACTAGTGGCAAACATGACTCGATGGGTTAGTGTAATTCCACTTTTGAAGATTAATCTTAAGTTGATTAAGTTCCCCATACACCAACGGTTATCTCGTTTTAGATCTTCGATCATATTGCCAGGAAGCTCTTCAAAACTTCCATGTAAATTATAAGCTATCCAAACGCCATAACCTGCTCGTCGCATTAATGAAGCTTCAACGAGATCATGTGACAATATATGAAGTGGACCTTTACGTTTTTGTAGTGGGGATAAAATACAGTGTTCAATAAAAGGTTTTAAACGAATCATTGCATTATGTCCCCAATATTGGGCTTCATTTAATTGCCAAAAGTGGGTTCCTGAACAGAATATGTCGCTATAAATTTGATTGGCGAATTGTTGAATTCGTCCATATAGGGTTTTCATTCTGACTGACTTTGGTGGTGATTGTAAAATACCTGCGTTTGGCGTCATCTCCATCATGGCGATCATTTTTAAAATACAATCACCGGTCATAATGCTGTCTGCATCGAGAATCATCATATACTCATATAAATGTCCCCAACGACGACAAAAATCATCAATATTACCACTTTTACGTTTTACACGGCGTTTGCGATGACGATAAAAAATATTACAACCATTATCTTCTTTTTGGGCATTAAAATCAGTCCATGCTTTAAGCTCATTAATATAAAGATCCGGATCGTTGGTATCACTTAGAATATAAAAATCACAATGTTTAGCGTGACCCGTTTCAACTAATGATTGATAAGTCGCCTCTAATCCAGCAAATACACGTGCAACATCTTCATTACAAATTGGCATAACAAGTGCTGTTCGATGAGTGTTGTCAATATGAGACGCAGGATCGCTAGGGATTGGGATCGTATAACGATCTTTTCCTATGATAGCTAAAATTAGTCCCATTATACTGGTCCAAAAACCAATAGAAATCCACAAAAACAGTATGGCAAATAACGCAATAATAAATCCTTGGATGATATAGGGAATTACGCTATAAATTGCTAATTCAGGGTTTAATTCCCAATTAGCCATAAAGTTGATTTTTTGCCAACTTTGATAAGGTAATAGTGAAGATAGATAGCTTGTGCCTACATAGGTTTGAATGACAATAAGAAAAAACATGACCAAGCGGCGGAAAAGAGCAATTAAACTTGTTTTAGGTTTTAATTTTGCTTTATAAGGTTTATTCCAAAGCTGAGGTTGAACCGGAACACGTTCAAGTTTAGGGTAAGTAGGGAGTTGCTGCCTATCATCAATGAACGTTTCAGTATCACTGATTTTGTTTAAGCGATATTTTAAAAATGCGGCATCATTAGATGGCATTTCACTGTTTTTTGCTATCTGACACCAATTCTCGGTGTCAGAAGTATTAGAAAAGTAATTTTTTTTCATTTGATTATCTTTATTGTGCAGGATATTGACCGCTCCAAGTTTCAGATAAAATCTCGTTGGTTTTTTCAGAAGCTAATTGAATACGAATGTCAGTTGGTTTTTTACTATCTTCAACATTAAATCGTACAATTACACGCCAACCTTTGGTGAAAGAGTTGTATTGTGATTCAGTACTGACGATTGAACCATTGTTAATACTTGAAATTACTTTAACCGGATCTTGATTGGACAATTGTGGACCCGCAAAGTCAATGACATAAGCATTAGAACCATCAAGTTTACGAATCAAATTAGCTTGTTTAATGTCACCTAAGGATAAACGAGTGCTAATTGCTCTGGCTATATTACTTGGATAACGTTGAAGTTCATTGAGAGAATAGTGTAAGCGATATTTTATATCAAGAATATCACCTGCGTCATAGTGCTTTTTAGGTACCCAGAAAGTGACAATGTTATCATTGGTTTCATCAGCGGTAGGAATTTCAACGAGTTCAACTCGACCTTTTTGCCAATCCCCTAAAATTTCAACCCAAACACTAGGACGTTTTTCATAGTGATCATCAAGATCTTGGAAATCATCAAAGCCTTTGTCTCGCTGAATTAAACCAAAAGATTTCGGGCTTTCTAGACTATAAGAAGAAAAAGATAGTCGTTTAGGATTATTTAATGGTCGCCATATCCATTCATTATTGTTGGCTAAAATGGATAATCCATTTGAATCATGCATAGCTGGACGATAGTTTAATATTGGTGAAGGTTGATTTGGTCCATACAAAAACATACTGGTTAAAGGTGCTACACCAAGTTTTTTAACAGATGATCGAAAAAAAACTTTAGCTTCCACTGTCACAGTTGTATCTACACTTGGTATTAACGTGATTTTATATGCTCCAGTTACACTAGGTGAGTCGAGTAATGCATAAATGACTAAATGCTTTTGGTTTGGTTCTGGTCTTTCAAGCCAAAACTCTTTAAAACGAGGAAATTCTTCACCGGTAATTTCTCCTGTGTCGAGCGCAAGCCCTCTTGCAGACAAACCATATATTTGGTTCTTACCTACGGCTCTGAAATAACTACCCCCAAGTGCGGTAAATATTTCATCATCAGTTTTAGTCGGTGAGTTGATTGGATAATGAACTTTGAATCCGGCAAAACCAAGATGTTTGGTATCAAGTTTATCTAAATGAAGTTGGCTAAGATCGAAATAACTAGGATCATACTTAATTTCTTCGACTTGATTGTTCACAATTTCATTTATTTTAACTGGTGTATCAAAATACATACCTTCATGATAGAACTCAAGTTTAAAGCGTGTTTTTTGATTTCCCCAATAGGCCTTCTGATGATTAAAAGCAATCTTTTGATAATCGGCAAATTGAAGTGATGATAACTCTTTTGGTAAATTTTTCGATGGTTGTTCGTAAGCTTTATGTGATAAATCTTCAGCTTTTTTTATCACGTCATCGAATGAAAATGCCCACGAAGAAAAACTAATCAACGAGGCAGTAAGAATACCCAATATTTTGCAGGTAAAAATCTTACTAGATTGATTTAAAGGCAATAAATTGTTCATATAACGCTCACATTAGTTTTGTCTAAAAATGTTGAGATAATTAATAATATTATTTTTAGGATCAGTTAAGCATTTTTCAACATAATCGCTCTTCATTTCAAAAAGAATAGTTGGGTTTTGCTCAATCAAAAAGTGTGAATAATTATCTTTATTGATTTTGCCATACAAATGGGTTAAATCTGCTTCAGACATTTTAAAAAGTGGTTGATAATAACTAGAAATTTTAGCCGTATCTTGTGTATAAATTGCTGACATAAAATCGGCACTAAGCTGACAATAATTTTTAATATTGCTATCAGTAGCTTTTATTTTATTAAGTTCAATTTCTCGTTCAACTTGGTTTTGTTCTGTTATTTTCTTTAATTGTAAATCATATTTCAGTTTATAATATTCATTGAGATAAAAATTTAATACGCAAAATGATTGATTTTCATTATTTTTACAGTTTAGAATGCCATTTTTAATAATATAATTGTCGAAATTTTTGTTTCCTATAAGTTGGGCTAATTGGTTTTTGGCATTAACAACAAAAGTATTATTTTTCTCTGACTGTTTTTTTAAAAGATTTAGTTCTTCTATTTTACTAATTTGTTTATCACTTTGAAGCGATGGAAAAAAGTTTAAGGCGCAACTTGAAACAAGAATAGAAACAATGGCGCATGTCAAAATATTACTTATTTTCATATATAAAATTCCATGATTATATTCTTGAGTTGTAATTTATGGGCAGGTTAACTAATGTTAGCGCAAAAATTATATACTCATATTTTTTTAAACACACGATAATTTTTTTGTAAAAAAGTGAAATGAAATTTCGCACAATTTTAAAGAATTAATGATGACAGATTTTTTCTCTATTTACTGTAAATTCTCTATTTGTTATAGGTAAAAATTTTCCTTTAGTTTTTAAAAAAGAAATCAGCTGTTTCGCATCCATATCAGTCTTTGAGCAGGTATGAAATTTTGCATCTTTGCCAAATCGTTGTTCAATAGCTTCCAGTAAAGATGATTCTGTGTAATTATTTCCTTCCATCATGTGTAGAACTTCGTGCCCATGAATTGATAACATAACTTCCTCTTAATACAATTTATCACTCTTTTTGATAGTAATTCCAAAAAGATAACAGATCTTATATAGAAAAAAAAGAGTTAAATCGTTAAATTATCGTCAATATACGATGTCAAATTTCTAAAAAACAGCAGTTTTAAGTAAAAACAAGTTGTGTAGCAATTTTGACATCATATTTATTACTTATTGATTATTCGTTGTTTGTTATCTTTGCAATAATTGATTGATTTTCGGTCTTGATTTGATAAATTGACACAGATATATTATCAGCAAGTTTATAACGTATTGTATCGTTAATTTTGATAAGTCCTTCTTCTGGTAGCGATATAATCTCTTCTTTAACAGGATGTAACATCGACAAAGGTAGAAAAGCAAAAGCACCGATGTCGGTAAGTCTAACGCGTGCACCGCCCCGATTTATATCGACAATTTCAGCATTAAATGTTTCTCCTACTTTATTTGATAAGTATTGAGCATAAAGATTTTCAGCCATATCACGTTCAGCAAATCTTAACATTTTTCGCCTTTCATTCATGTTTTTAAGTTGTTCTTTATCAGGTGAAATCAATTCTTCATTACGCAGATAAGCTTTAATTAAACGATGATTAACAATATCTCCATATTTACGGATTGGTGATGTCCAAGTTGCATAAGCATTGAATCCCATACCAAAATGAGGCTGTGCTTCAATCGAAAAATCAGCGGGGGTTTGATATTTACGTAATCGAGTTGTTAAAAAAGGATTATCATCAATTAATCGTCGAAGTGTTTTATATCCTTCAAAACTGGTTAGGTATTCTTTATTGAAATCTGCAATACCATGGTCAACGAGTGTTTTTACAATCTGATCGATATATTTGGTATCAAATCCGGTATGAATATTAAAGATACCAAATCCAATTTTATCTTGTAATAACATGGTTAATGCTTGATTTGCAATAACCATTGCTTCTTCAACAATTTGATTTGCAATACGGCGTGGCTCTTTGATTATACCTTTTACTTGCCGATTTTCATCAAGTTGAAAACGATAGTCACTTATATCTTTAAAAACAAGTGCATTCTTTTGTCGCCAATTAAAGCGAATATTAGCTAGATCGGCTAATAGCTTAAGTTGTCCTGATAAAGATGGCACATCCGATGATAACTTTTCATTATTTTCTAAAAAGTCCGAAACATTGTGATAAGAAAGTTTTGCTTTAGATTCAATCCAAGCAGTAGTAAAGGAAATATTGTCCTGCAAGATATTTCCAGATTGATCCAGTTTTATCTGACATACTAAGGCTGGGCGTTTCATATTTGCTTTTAAAGAGCATAAATCATCAGCTAACTCTTTAGGTAACATTGGTATATTAAAATCTGGCAAATAAGTCGTAAAACTTCTCTCTTTTGCAATTTTATCGGTGGTACTGTCTTGTGATATAAATGCAGTGGGATCGGCAATGGCTACTTTTAAATCATAATTACCGTTTTCATCTTGAGATATAGCAATGGCATCATCCATATCTTGAGTATCTTGACTATCTATAGTAAAAAAGCAGACATCTGTTAAATCTTGACGATTTTCAAGCTCTTTTGCGTTGATTGATAAATTGTCTGCTGTGGGTGCTACTCTTTCTAAATTATAACGAGCTAGAGTCTTGAACCATAATTTAAAAATAGAATCATCTTCAATAATAAAATCGGTGACATGAGCAAAAAAGTTCTTTTGACGACCTTCTTTTAAAGGATGTGTAGTAAGCGTTGCAACCACCCAGTCGTTTTCCTTTAATTTTTGTTGGATATGATTACTTATTTTGCAGGGTATAGCGAAATTGCTCGGCATATTTTCAGGATAAATAACCATTGAACGTTCTTGGAATCCAATTCGACCAATAAATTTTTCTAAAGCACTTTCAATCAATATTTCAGGCTCAAAAGATTCTTTGTCATTATTTTTGACAACGATTCCTGAAACTTTGTCGCCATGACAAACAGTTTTCATTTTAGCCATTGGTATAAAATAACTAGTTTTAACATCAACATCCAGAAAACCGAATCCTTTTTCGTGTGCTCGAATAGTGCCTTCAATTCGAGGTGTTTGTTGATGAAGTTCTTGTTTTAATTGTGCGAGTAGTGGGTTATTTTGAAACATATGACTTAATATATAATGAAAAAAATAGTATTAAATTCTAACATACTTATATCTTTTGTTGTTACTGAATTAATTACTAATTGCTAGCCATGTTTAGCGTGGAATTTTTTATAAAAAAATTAATTAACTGAGAAAATAATGAAATTAAACTATAAAATCCAAGGTAATGGGCAACCCATTTTATTTTTGCACGGTATGTTTGGCTGTTTGGATAATTTAAATATGCTTGCTAAAGAGTTCGTTTTAAATTTTCAAACGATTCAAGTTGATCTGCGTAATCATGGGCTTTCACCATGGTCAAATGAGATGAACTATGAGGTTATGGCAGAAGATGTGGCGACACTATGTCAGCATTTACAATTAAAAAATTTGATTGTTGTTGGCCATTCAATGGGGGGTAAAGTTGCCATGCAATTAATGCAAATAATCCCGGATATTATCGAAAAAGTTGTGGTTATTGATATTGCACCAGTTAAATATGTTAAGTCCCCCAATCTCAATGTAATCGAAGCGTTAAAACAATGTGATTTGCAACAGGTGACTGATAAAAAACACATTATGGATATTATGAAACAACAAGGCATTGATTTAGCCACGAGCTATTTTTTATTAAAATCATTCAAAGACGGACACTGGTTATTTAATTCTAGAATTATCGTTAAACAATACTCCGATCTATGTGATTGGCATAGCAATGGTGAACCTTGTAAAAAACCCATACTTTTTATACGAGGCGAAAATTCAACATACATAACAGATGAATATGTGAATACCATTATGGCACAATTTCCTAATGCAAAAATAGTCACTGTTGCAGGGGCTGGTCATAATGTTCATGCTGAGAAAACAGAACAAGTTTTACAAATTTTGCATGATTTTATAATGAATTAACTGAGTGCGATTATTTAATTACAAAACAGTCTTTGTTGTTGACTTTTATTATTTTGGGATGTATTGATAATCACTTTTACAAGTGTACATTGATTATTATAAGTTTGTCTTTGTACACTGTATTCCCAACCTTTTGGAATAATATGCTGAGGGACAAAAGGATAGCTATCAAGTAGCTGAAAAGCAATTTGATCCGCTTGTAATTTATTTTTTAAATAATGATGTTTATCCAATAGTTTTTTTTGAATATTCATAAAACCAATCAGAAATAGTGAAAATATCAATGATGCAATCATCACCTCAATAATACTAAAACCATCGGTATGTTTATTATTCACAATCACTGTGTTTTTTTTCTGGGCAGTAATCAAGCCAATTTCCTTTATCGATAATTAATTTATTGTTATTAAATGAAGCTAACTCATATAAATAAAGTTTATCTGCTTCACCTCGAACTAAAGTAAAATTACCTATTTTTAATTTTGATTTTTTAATGCAAGTTTTTAAGTGTAAATTAACCTCCTCTTTGCATTGCCAATTCGCAGTAGGCACATTCCATTTTTGCGTTTTCGCCCAGTGTAAAGAGGATCTTGCGGTATTAAATTGTTGATAATAGTCTTTTTCTATTAGGATAGTTTTTTGCCATGAGCTAACCAAAGAATTAAAAGCGGTTAATAGCGTTAAGCCAATTATCATTAAAATCATCACTAAAACAATAGCACTAAATCCGGATTGATTAGGCGTTTTATAATCTATTTTCATTTCTAATGATTTTAAATATCTGATGACTAATATGATGATGTTTTTTTAATTCTGCAGCTAAAGTCATTTCGATAGTATTGTTATCCTGTTTTATGACAAATTTTGTTACTTTTATATCATTTGGATCGAATATTTTCTGCCAATTTGTACCATGGCAATTCATTGCCCCAGTTTTGTATTCAAGATTATTTTGGTAATAACGATAACTAAATATATCTGAATTATTTAGGTGTTGTGGATCGTTAATCCAATCATGACGAATTTCGCTATCATAACGGATAATGATACAGTTATTGTTATCATTAATTTCAATTGATTTTTGATTAATTTTGGATGGTGAGTTAGCGATAAATCCTGCTCGTTTGATGTCTTTAAATAATCCTGAGATAGCTTGCTCAATATTTTGTTCCAGATGAGTGTTTAAATAATAATTCATGTTAGTTGCATGTAATTGTTTATAAAACATAGAGGTACCCGTAATAATTAGATTTAATATTAGCATACTGATTATCATTTCAAGCAGTGAAAACCCCTGATTTTTCAACATGGTGGCAAACCTGATAAATAGCCTGTTTCGTAGCAAAACCGAATTCTACCTCGAAAGGAAATTAAAACTTTTGTTTCACCTATTTGATTGCGAAGTATCAAAGAGCCGGTTTGTGCCATATTTCGTCGTCCCCAAAATGAAATGGTTTTTTTATCTGTTAACCCACTTATTTCAACTGAATTTTCAGGTTTTATAAATTTTAGTTCTTCTTCTAAACAAGAAGATGAATCTTCTTGTTTACTCGCAACTAAGCACCATGGAGATGAAAAAAGATAAAAATGATAAGTATCGTTATAGGTATTTGCCTTAATTTGAACTTCGTTTAGAAAATAGGCTAATTGCTTAGTGGTGGACACCAGTTCTTCACGCAGTTGTAGTGTTTTCCAATGTGGTATTCCAATTGAAACTAAAATGGCACCGATGCAAATGATAACTAATATTTCTAATAATGAATAACCAGAAGCCTGCATAATTTATCAAATAAACAATAAATAATATTGATTTTATAAATCAAATCATCAAGCGACGTTTTTATTTAGTTTACTGAGCAGTAGTGCACAAATTTAATCTGTTTTTTACAAAGGATATTAAGATAATATGACAAACCGCTTAAAAAGTGCCATTTATTATAATATACTGTTTGCCTATTTTAATTTGTTTACGGACTTCAAAGTTAAAGGAAACAAGAGATGCAACATTTACAAACTATTATTGACGCTGCATTTGAGCGTCGCGCTGAAATTACACCATCGAATGTCGATACCCTTACACGAGATGCTATCAATCAATGTATTCATTTATTAGATAGCGGTAAAATGCGTGTTGCTGAAAAAATTAATGGTGAGTGGGTAACACATCAATGGTTAAAAAAAGCGGTATTGCTCTCGTTTCGTATTAATGAAAATAAACTTATCAATGGCGGTCCGACAAATTATTATGATAAAGTTCCATTAAAATTCGCTGATTATGATGAAACCAGATTTGCGCAAGAAGGTTTTCGTGTTGTTCCATCGGCAATAGCACGTAAAGGGGCATATGTTGCTCGTAATACTGTATTAATGCCATCTTATGTGAATATCGGTGCGTATGTTGATGAAGGCACGATGGTTGATACTTGGGTAACTGTTGGTTCATGTGCTCAAATTGGTAAAAATGTTCATTTGTCAGGTGGTGTTGGAATAGGTGGCGTGTTAGAACCATTGCAAGCAAATCCGACCATTATTGAAGATAACTGCTTTATCGGTGCTCGCAGCGAAATTGTAGAAGGCGTGATTGTTGAAGAAGGTTCTGTTATTTCAATGGGTGTATTTATTGGACAAAGTACCAAAATTTATGATCGTGCTACAGGCGAAGTTTATTATGGTCGAGTGCCTGCTGGTTCAGTTGTTGTATCAGGTAACTTACCGACTAAAGATGGTAAATATAGCCTTTATTGTGCTGTTATTGTTAAAAAAGTTGATGCTAAAACGCTGGGTAAAGTAGGTATCAACGAATTACTTCGTACTATAGATTAATTCAATTAATCACTTCTAATCTGCCGCTAACTTTTGTTAGTGGCAGCGTATCAATCTAATTAAGTTATAAACATTTGAAGAGGAGAATTTATGCCTTCTTTTGATATTGTGTCAGAAATTCAAATGCCAGAAGTAAAAAATGGTGTAGATAATGCAACGCGTGAATTAACGACTCGTTGGGATTTTAAAAATGTTGAAGCTTCATTCGAATTGGATGAAAAAAATGAAACAATCAAAGCGACCAGTCAATCTGAATTTCAAGTACAGCAATTGCTGGATATTCTACGTGATAAGCTTACTAAGCGTGGAATAGACGGAGGGGCTTTGGACATTCCTGAAGAAATGGAGCACAGTGGCAAACTTTATAGTATCACTGTAAAGCTAAAACAAGGTATCGATAAAGAGTTAGCCAAAAAAATTGTGAAACTTATCAAAGACAGTAAAATCAAAGTTCAAGCTCAAGTTCAGGGTGACCAAGTTCGTGTTACCGGAAAATCACGAGACGATTTACAATCAACGATGGCTTTGGTTAAAAATGGTGAACTAGGTCAACCTTTTCAATTTACCAATTTTAGGGATTAATGGTCTGTCAACTTGCCGATAATGTCGGCAAGTTAAATTAAATACTCAAGTTATCGCTAATTTCAAATTATTCATTACAATACATTAATCTAATTCTTCCTTATAAACGTCAAAAAATATATCACTAATACAAATTTAGTAAAGATTGAGATTTTTTTTTGTTATTACGTTATTCTATCTTTATAAAATTCTTTACAATGAAAAAAATTGATAACAAAACAATGAAAAAAATAATCTTATTTTTAACTTTATCGCTTTTCTCTAATTTTATTCTTGCTATTAATAGTAGTGAGTCTAAAAAAGTTTTTATTGATGAATTATTATCAAAAATGACGATTAAACAGAAAGTTGGTCAACTACGTTTAATTAGTGTTGGAGGCGAATTAAGTTTAGATAAGGTATTAGACCAAATTGAGGCAGGCGAAATAGGTGGAATTTTCAATACCATTGTCGAGCCTGACTTATCAAACATGCAGGATCGTGCGTTAAAATCGCCGCATAAAATCCCCTTATTATTAGGATTTGATATAATACATGGTCATCGCACCATTTTTCCGATTAATTTAGGCATAGCATCAACTTGGGATCGAGAGGCGATCGCTAAAGTGGCACAAGTCTCAGCTGATGAGGCTACATCGGATGGCTTGAATATTACTTGGGCTCCAATGGTTGATCTTAGTCGAGATCCTAGATGGGGTAGAGTGTCAGAAGGATTTGGTGAAGATCCTTATCTGACTTCAGAAGCTGGACGCATATTCGTTGAACAGATGCAAAAACAGTCCTTAACAGACACAAAATCATTGGTAACAACGGTCAAACATTTTGCGCTTTATGGTGCAGTAGAAGGCGGTCGAGAATACAACAGTACCGATATGAGTGAGCGCAAAATGTTTCAAGAATATTTAGTTCCTTATAAAAGCGCCATAGACGCAGGAAGCCGAGTAATTATGGTTTCTCTGGCTAGTGTTAATGGTATTCCTGCAACAGCTAATCATTGGCTTTTGACTGATGTTTTGCGTAATCAATGGCATTTTAATGGGGTTGTTATTAGCGACCATGGTGCAATTCGGGAACTCATTAATCATGGTGTTGCCAGCGATGCCAAAGATGCTGTTCGAGTCGCAATCAAAGCTGGTATTGATGTGAGTATGAATGACGAGTTTTTTCTCCAGTTCATTCCTGAACTTGTCGAACAAGGCTTGCTGAGTGAAGATGAAATTAACAATGCTTGTCGTCATGTTTTGGAACTCAAATATGATATGGGATTGTTTAAAAACGCTCATCGTAATTTAGATCCAAATTTAGATATTGAAACCATGTTTGCTGACAATCGTTTGCATCGAGAAGATGCGAGAGATGTTGCTCGTCGTAGTATCGTTCTATTAAAAAATGAGCACAATCTTTTACCTTTATCTAAAAATCAAAAAATAGCTGTAATTGGGCCTCTTGCAGATTCAAAACGGGATATCTTGGGTAGTTGGTCGGCGGCTGGTCGAGCCAATTTAGCGGTGACTCCTTTAGAAGGAATTAAACTTGCCGTCAACGATCCAAAAGCCATCAGTTATGCATTTGGGGCAAATCTTTCTGATGACCCTGAATTGTTTAATTTTTTAAATCTGTATGATGTTGCAACAAAATTTGATTCAAGACCGGTTAATGTGATGCTTGATGAAGCAATTGAATCAGCTAAAAATGCAGATGTTATTGTCGCATTTGTTGGTGAAGCTCAAGGAATGGCACATGAATCTTCAAGTCGAACAGATTTATCGCTCGCTGCTAGCCAAAAAAGGTTGCTTACTGCACTAAAAGCAACGGGTAAACCGCTTGTTATTGCATTAATGAATGGACGTCCTTTAACATTAGTTGATGAATTCCAACAGGCAGATGCAATGCTTGAAACGTGGTTTTTAGGAACCGAAGGTGGAAATGCAATAGCTGATGTTTTATTCGGTGATTACAACCCATCAGGAAAACTACCTATGTCATTTCCAAGAAATGTTGGTCAAATACCAGTTTATTATAGCCATTTAAATACAGGGCGTCCGAGAGGAACGATAAACATGGGTAAATATACCACCTCCTATTTTGATAGCCCAAATGAGCCATTATTTCCTTTCGGTTATGGCTTAAATTATACTGATTTTTCGATAAATTTTGTGTTATCGACAAATGAAATGAAACAAGATGGTAACTTAACTGTCACTGCTATTGTTGAGAATACGGGAGATAGAGAAGGAACACAAATTGTGCAACTATATCTACAAGATATTACCGCTTCGGTAAGTAGACCAGTAAAAGAATTAAAGGGTTTTGAAAAAGTAACGTTAAAATCACGTGAAAAAGCAGAAGTGAAATTTGTCATAACGCCTGAAATGTTGAAGTTTTGGAATGATAAAATGCAATTTGTCGCTGAACCAGGTAAGTTTAACGTGTTTGTTGGTTTTGATTCAACGACAAAAAATGTCCAAACTTTTACATTACTTGACAATTAAACTACTTTATCAATCCATCGCCCTTTATTATGTGTGAATTGTTTTAGCGATTTGATTTATGCTTGAATTTGATTTGATTCTACAACTTTTACAACAAATGTGTGTTTATTTAGTGATTGCATATTTACTAAGTAAAACGCCTATTGTTATTCCTCTTATGCAAGTCACTGTACATTTGCCGCATAAATTAGTGTGTTATTTTATCTTCTCTCTGTTTTGTATTATGGGTAGCTATTTTGGACTTCATATTGAAGATACTATAGCAAATACCCGTGCTATTGGTGCGATTTTAGGAGGGCTTCTTGGTGGCCCTATGGTCGGATTTTTAGTCGGGGTGACTGGAGGGATTCATCGCTATACATTAGGTGGAATAACTGCTGAAAGTTGTATGTTATCCACCATTTTAATTGGTTTAATTAGTGGATTTCTTCATTATGTATTAATGAAAAAAGGTCGTGTAGATCTCATTTATAATCCTCTTTTAGTTGGTGTTTTAGGACTATTAGTTGAGTCTCTTGAAATGATTTTAGTGTTGTTAATTTCACGACCTTTCGAAACAGTTTTACATGCTGTTCAAAGTATAGCTGCCCCTATGATTGTGGCAAATAGCATCGGTTCGGCGATGTTTATGCGAATTCTGTTGGATAGACGAGCGATTTTTGAACGCTATACTTCAGCTTTTTCCGCTAAAGCTTTACAAATTGCTGTCAGTACAGAAGGTTTATTGCGAGACGGTTTCAATCAAGAAAATAGTACCAAGGTTGCCGAAATTATTTACAAAGAATTGGATATAGGTGCGGTTTCTATCACCGATCGTGAAAAGATATTAGCTTTTATTGGTATTGGTGATGATCATCATTTACCAGGTACTCCTATCACTTCCCATAATACATTAGAAGCAATTGAAAAAAATGAGGTTCAATACCTTGATGGTGCTCATTTACCTTATCAATGTTCAATCAATAAATCTTGTCGTTTAGGATCTACCCTTGTTATACCACTACGTGGAGAAAATAATACGGTAGTGGGTACAATTAAATTGTACGAAGCAAAAAATACCTTATTTAGTTCAATCAATCGAACACTTGGTGAAGGAATAGCCAGTTTATTGTCAGCGCAAATATTGGCTGGTCAAAATGAGCATTACAAACAATTATTATCCAAAACAGAAATTAAGCTATTACATGCTCAAGTAAATCCTCACTTTTTGTTTAATGCATTAAACACGCTTCTAGCGGTTATTCGACGAGATAAAGATCAAGCTTCTCAACTGGTACAAAATTTATCTACATTCTTTCGAAAAAATCTTAAAAGAACAAATGAAATCGTTACCCTTAAAGATGAGATTGAGCATGTCAACGCTTACTTACAAATTGAAAAAATGCGTTTTATGGATCAACTCTCTATTGAAATTAATATTCCACCTGATTTAGAACATGCACAATTACCTGCCTTTACATTACAACCAATTGTTGAAAATGCTATTAAACATGGAACATCACAATTAATCAGTAGTGGAAAAGTAACGATAACGGCTTATACACATAACTTTTCGCTAATTTTAGTCGTTATCGATAATGCTGGTAATTATTGTGAAGACAAAAAAGATGTCAAAGGGTTAGGGCTAAATTTGGTCGATAAAAGAATTCATATTCGTTATGGTGAAAAGTATGGTATAAAGATTCAGTGCCAACCAGATGAATATACAAAAGTTACTTTGTCATTGCCATTGCAAGAGGATGCAAATATTGAATGTTAAATGTAATTATCGTTGATGATGAACTTCTTGCGCGTGAAAATCTACGTTGCTTACTTGAAAATGATTCTGAAATAAATGTCGTTGCAGAGTGTAGTAATGCAATGGAAGCAATCCGCGAAATTCATCGCTTAGAACCCGATGTGGTTTTTTTGGATATTCAAATGCCTAAGATTAATGGGTTTGAGATGTTATCTATGCTTGATCCTGATACCATGCCAAGTATTGTTTTTTTAACAGCCTATAGCGAATTTGCCGTCAAAGCTTTTGAAGAACAAGCTTTTGATTATTTATTAAAACCAGTAGATAAACAGAGACTAAGTAAAACGCTTAGTCGTTTACATCATCGCTGCTTATCGAATCCAATTAATCAAATTGAACAGAATTTAAAATATATTCCCTGTATTGGTCATAATCGCATTTATCTACTTAATTTGAATGATGTATTTTATGTCTCTTCGAAAGTAAGCGGAATTTATGTATTTAATCAGAATAATGTGGAATATTTTACGGAATTAACATTAAAAACTTTAGAAGATAAAACACCACTAATTCGTTGTCACAGACAGTATCTGGTAAATTTAAAAAAATTGAAAGAGATTCGGTTTAATGAGTCAACGGGTGTAAATATTATATTAATAAATGATGTCTCTGTTCCTGTAAGTCGCCGTTATCTTAAATCTCTCAAAGAATTATTAGGGCTATAAGTGCCAATTGTATTTTTTGTAAAAATAAATGACCGTTTAACGACGGTTTTAGACCACTCATTATTGCCATTGAACCTATAACTCAATTGGTTGTATTATTCGTTTTAGTAAAAATTTATCATAGCCTCGAAAGTAAAAGTAAAGTGTCGAAACTTATACTTAAAACCATAACAAGATATCAGGAATAGCTGAAAATGATGGTGAATACTTGTTTTTAAAAGTTTAATTTATTAACAAGTTTATATTATTTGTATTTATCGAAATAGCAAGCAAAACTGGACTGTAAAGGTCTTAAGTATAATATTCTTTAATCTTAAAACCCATAAAGAGAATCATTATGAATAATAAAATATTAAAGCATATTCCTTGGGTCATTCTCGCTTTTGTTGGTGCATGTTGTTTAGCTGTTATTGCACTACGACGAGGTGAACATATCAGTGCGTTATGGATTATTGCTGCTGCGGTATCGGTTTATTTGGTTGCTTATCGATATTATAGTCTTTATATCGCCAACAAAGTGATGAAATTAGACCCGACTCGAGCAACTCCGGCAGTGATAAACAATGATGGTTTGAATTATGTTCCAACCAATAAATATGTTTTGTTTGGTCACCATTTTGCTGCAATTGCTGGTGCGGGTCCATTAGTGGGGCCTGTTTTGGCTGCTCAAGTCGGTTATTTACCAGGAACACTTTGGTTACTTGCTGGTGTTGTCTTTGCCGGTGCAGTACAGGATTTTATGGTGCTTTTCTTATCATCTCGCCGTAATGGTTCTTCTTTAGGTGAAATGATTAAAAGCGAGATGGGGCCAATTCCTGGTGCTATTGCCTTGTTTGGTTGTTTCTTGATCATGCTAATTATTTTAGCGGTATTAGCTTTAATTGTTGTTAAAGCTTTAGCAGAAAGTCCTTGGGGTGTTTTCACGGTTTGTTCAACTGTGCCAATAGCTTTATTTATGGGAATCTATATGCGATTTTTAAGACCTGGACGAGTTCTTGAAATATCAGTCATCGGTATTGTATTGCTCATATTATCTATTTGGTTTGGGGGCGTTATTGCTCACGATCCTTATTGGGGACCTGCGTTGACCTTCAAAGCAACAACTATTACCTATGTGCTGGTTGGCTATGCTTTAATTTCTGCGATGTTACCCGTATGGCTAATTTTGGCACCACGAGATTATCTAGCAACTTTCTTAAAAATTGGGGTTATTGTTGGTTTAGCAATTGGGATAGTCATTTTAAATCCTGACTTAAAAATGCCTGATGTAACTCAATATGTTGATGGTACCGGCCCAGTTTGGAAAGGTTCATTATTTCCATTTTTATTCATTACAATAGCTTGTGGTGCGGTTTCTGGATTCCATGCGCTCATTTCATCTGGTACTACGCCAAAATTACTGGCTAATGAAAATGATGCACGCTTCATTGGATATGGTGCAATGTTGATGGAATCGTTTGTTGCCATAATGGCATTAGTCGCAGCTTCAATTATCGAACCTGGTCTCTATTTTGCTATGAATACTCCACCTGCAGGATTAGGGATTACAATGCCTGATTTGCACAAATTGGGGACTGATGATGCACCAATGATAATGGCACAGTTAAAAGATGTGACGATTCATGCGGCTGCAACGGTTAGTTCTTGGGGCTTTGTGATTTCGCCAGAACAAATTTTACAAACAGCAAAAGATATTGGTGAACCGTCTGTCTTGAATCGTGCCGGTGGAGCACCAACATTAGCCGTAGGTATTGCTTATGTCTTTAACCAAATCTTACCGGGTGAGAATATGGGCTTTTGGTATCACTTTGGTATTTTGTTTGAAGCTTTATTTATTTTAACGGCGCTTGATGCAGGAACTCGCTCAGGTCGATTTATGTTACAAGATTTATTAGGTAATTTTGTACCGTTCTTGAAAAAAACGGACTCACTTGTTGCTGGCTTCATTGGTACGCTGGGATGTGTGGGATTATGGGGATATCTGCTCTATCAAGGCGTTGTTGACCCATTAGGCGGTGTGAAGAGCTTATGGCCATTATTCGGAATATCCAATCAAATGCTAGCTGCTGTCGCGCTAATTTTAGCAACCGTGGTATTGATTAAAATGAAACGAGCACAATACATTTGGGTCACGATCATTCCAGCTATTTGGTTACTAATCTGTACAACTTGGGCATTAGGTTTGAAATTATTTAGCGATAATCCGCAATTAGAAGGTTTCTTCTATTTAGCTAAAGAATATAAACGTCAAATTGCTGAAGGTGGTAATACGTTAACGGCTCAACAAGTTGACAATATGCATCATATTATTATTAATAATTATACGAATGCAGGATTAAGTATATTATTCTTACTTGTGGTATACACGATTATCTTCTTTGGTATTAAAACTGCGCTTAAAGTTCGCAACAATAAACAAAGAACAGATAAAGAAACAGCTTATGTTCCTATACCAGAAGGTGGTGTTAAAACATCAATGTCACATTAATTGGTCTGAATCGGGATGTCATAGTGATATTGCCTCCCGACAGTAAACTCCAATTATTTTAGTTAAAGCTCAACAATCTGACATTGTTGAGCTTTTCTATTTTTGCAATGAAAAAAATGTTTCCAATATCCTAAATAAAACGTGTTAAATTAAGAAATTTAGCGTTGTCGGCATAACTCTCTATATGTAATTTTCAATTTAAAAGCAAGCCACATTAATAAGTAAAACGAAGGTGAACAATTTATCTTGATTGTTATGACAAATAATAAAGGTTTATTAACTAAAAAATTAGCCAATAATCATTATTGGCTAATAGGATAAATAAATCTTAAGATTAATAGTATCGAATCAATGATACTGCTTTGTTACACAATAAAGATTACATAAATTTTGGTGCATTTTATTGTCACATTCCATTGAAGAATTCTATTTTCTTACACTAAATATTATTAAATAACAGGTTCAACATTTAAAATTATTCCATCGACAGAAGTAACAACAACCGATTGACCTACAGACAAATCTTTGTTACATCTTGCTGACCATGTACCATCCTTTATTTTAACTCGACCAGAACCATTAACAATTGCATCTGTGACGACTGTTTTGATACCAATAAGATCGTGTTGGGGTTGATTGAGCTCGCCTTTTTTTGAAAGATGTTTTCCTTTGCTTTTAAGCCATACATACCAAAGGTAAGCAGAGACCAGCGTTAAAATTGAAAATAATATCCATAAAATTGGCCAGGACAAAAAAGGTATGAACCAAGCAATGAGTCCTACAGAAATGGCTGCAATTCCACTCCAAAGCAAATATCCTCCAGTACCGAGTAACTCAGCTATAAGCAAAATACCGCCGAGTGCGATAAAGATCCAATGAGGATAGTAATAAATAACTGTAAAATTATCAGCCATCGTTTTTCCTTCCATCTAAATAAATATTAGAACAATGCCTCTAAATTAGCATTAATCATTATAGCTAAAATAGAGGCATTAATATTAAACAAATTATTTTGAGTTAGTTTTTGATTCTTTGATTAATTCAGCAATACCGCCAATACTACCCATTAGATTTGAAGCATCTAACGGCATCATAATCACTTTGCTATTTTTAGCAGAACCAATTTCTTGAAGCGCTTCGGTATATTTTTGCGCAACAAAATAATTAATTGCATTGATATTACCGGCGGCAATAGCTTCAGAAACCATTTGAGTTGCTCTTGCTTCGGCTTCAGCTGCACGTTCACGTGCTTCAGCTTGTAAGAATGCGGCTTGTCTTTCACCTTCAGCTTTAAGAATTTCAGATTGTTTTTCACCTTCTGAACGTAAAATTGCTGCTTGACGAATACCTTCTGCTTCAAGAATTTCAGCACGTTTATTACGTTCAGCTTTCATTTGGGCATTCATCGCTGCAATTAATTCTGCTGGTGGACGAACATCTCGAATTTCAATACGGGTAATTTTAATTCCCCAAGGATTGGTTGCATCATCAACAATACTTAATAATTTAGAGTTAATATGATCACGTTGTGATAACATTTCATCAAGTTCCATACTACCAAGTACAGTACGGATATTGGTCATCATTAAGTTAATCACCGCACGTTCTAATTGATTGACTTGATAAGCGGCTCTTGCTGCATCTTGTACTTGGATAAAACAAACTGCATCAATTTGCACATTCGCATTATCTTTTGAAATAACTTCTTGTGAAGGAATATCAAGAACTTGTTCCATCATATTAATTTTTCGGCCTACACCATCCATAAACGGAATAATAATATTTAATCCTGGTTCAAGAGTATGGGTATATTTACCAAAACGCTCAATAGTATATTGAAAACCTTGCGGAACAATAGTTATCGCTTTTAATACCGTGACTAAAGCAAGTAACACAATAACACCAATAACGATGTAAAAAATAGGCATATCCAAAAATTCCTTATAAATAAAATGATTAAATTTCTGGTCTATTTTAAAGTTAATTTCTTAGTTTGACTAGTAATTATTATGAACAAATCAACTTTGAAAAAGTTATCAGTATTGAATTAAAATTAATCTATTGACAATACATCATTGAACTAGTTTAATAGTACAAAATCTACTTAAATTTGATAAATGATGAAAGAACAATATTTACGCAAAATTACTCGTTCGCTCACTAACTTCAATTGGTGGCGTATGACTTTTTGCGGGTAATATGAGGATATTTTTGTTCTTTCATAAACCCGCCAGATGCGGGTTTTTTAGTTTCTGATAGATGAAATAATAAATCCATAATAAAAATTTAAAAAATAGAGAGTCAACAATGAATAAGCCAACCTTAACCCAGATAATCAAGACGATTAGTTATCATCGTGATCCGACTCTGGTTTTTAATCAATTATGCGAAAATCGTCCCGCAACGTTATTGCTCGAATCGGCTGAAATCGATAATAAGCAAGGTATTAAAAGTGTCATGATTGTTGATAGTGCATTACGTATCTCGGCAATAAATTCTCAAGTGACTTTTGAAGCCTTAACTACTAATGGTGAAAAGTTGTTACCGTTATTACACGATGCTTTTAATGAAGATGTAATTAAGACATTCAATCATTCCCAAAAATTAACCTTGAGTTTTCCAACGATTGATAGCCTGCAAGATGAGGATTCTCGCTTAAAGTCGCTATCGATTTTTGATGCGTTAAGAACATTACTTAAGATAGTAAATATTCCTGAAAAAAGTAGTTCGGATGTCATATTTGTTGGTGGGTTATTTTGTTATGACTTGGTGGCAGGATTTGAGAACTTACCTATTTTACCAACAGAACAACGTTGCCAAGATTTTTGTTTCTATTTAGCGGAAACGCTATTAGAAATCAATCATCAAGCTCATGTGTCAATTTTGAAGGCGACCGCTTTTACATCAGATCAGATTGAAATATCTCGCTTAACTCATCGTTTAGCTGAATTAGAAGCGACATTAAGCAAGCCGATAAAACCAATTCAAACCCAATCACTGGCAAGCATTGATGTTACGTGTAATAAAAGTGATGACGATTTCAACACGGTTGTTAAAAAAATGCAAGATGCTATCCAACAAGGCGAAATTTTTCAGGCAGTGCCTTCCAGACGTTTTACGTTACCTTGTCCAGCCCCATTATCGGCTTATCAAGTGCTAAAAAATAATAATCCAAGTCCATACATGTTTTATATGCAAGATCGTGATTTTGTCTTGTTTGGAGCATCGCCTGAAAGTGCGCTTAAATATATTAAAGCGACAAATCAAGTTGAAATCTACCCGATTGCTGGTACTCGCCCTCGAGGATTAACGGCGAATGGTGAAATTGATCATGATTTAGACAGCCGATTAGAACTTGAGATGCGCACCGATAAGAAAGAGTTAGCAGAACATCTAATGTTAGTTGACTTAGCCCGTAATGATTTAGCGCGTATATGTCAACCTGGTACTCGCTATACTAAAGAATTATTAAAGGTTGATCGTTACTCTTTTGTTATGCATTTGGTTTCGAGAGTGGTAGGGCAATTACGACATGATTTGGATGCCTTACATGCTTATCAAGCAACAATGAATATGGGAACGTTAACGGGCGCTCCAAAAGTTCGAGCCATGCAATTAATCGCCGAATCAGAAAAAGTAAAACGAGGTAGCTACGGTGGAGCAGTGGGGTATTTTACCGCCAATGGTGATTTGGATACTTGCATAGTCATTCGTAGTGCCTATGTGGAAGAAGGAATTGCAACCGTTCAAGCAGGTGGGGGTGTAGTGTTAGATTCAGAACCACAATTTGAGTCTGATGAGTCACGTAATAAAGCTCGTGCCGTTGTTCGTGCGATTATGGCAGCACATAATGTAGAAGGTGTATTTTAATGGCTAATATTTTATTTATTGATAATGTTGATTCATTTACTTATAACTTAGTTGATCAGCTACGCAATAGCAAACATTGTGTCACTGTTTATCGTAATACGATTCCTGCCGACGTCATTATTGAAAAATTATCTCAAATGCAAAACCCTATTTTAATGTTATCACCGGGCCCCGGTACGCCAAGTGAAGCAGGATGCATGCCAGAACTACTTAAACGTTTGAAAGGTCAATTGCCAATTATCGGTATCTGTCTTGGTCATCAAGCAATTGTCGAGTCCTATGGGGGAAGCATTGTACCAGCAGGTGATATTTTACATGGTAAAGCATCGCTTATTGAACACGATGAACAAGCTATGTTTAGAGGATTACCCAACCCACTACCTGTTGCTCGATACCATTCATTAAAAGGCGAAAATATTCCAAATACACTCACCATTAATGCTCTTTGTAATAATATTGTGATGGCAGTGCGCAATGATCATGATCGGGTTTATGGCTTTCAATTTCATCCCGAATCGATTTTAACTACTCAAGGTGTAAAATTGTTAGAACAAACGATTGAGTGGGCACTCAATCCACCACAACCAAAGTCACAATCAAAACCTGAGGCCATTATTGATAAACAAGAATACAACATTCAACCCATTATCAATAAATTGTATTTAGGACAAACATTAACCCAAGATGAGAGTAAAATTCTATTTAATCTTATTATTCAAGGCAAAATTGAACCAACCGTTTTAGCAACTGCGGTGATTAGCATGAAAGTAAGGGGTGAAAGACCCGATGAAATTGCCGGTGCTGCTCAAGCCTTGCTTGAAAATGCGGATAGTTTTGATATTCCCGATTATGAATTTACCGATATCGTGGGAACAGGTGGCGATGGTACCAATAGTATTAATATCTCCACAGCAAGTGCTTTTGTTGCAGCAGCACTAGGCTATAAAGTGGCTAAGCATGGTAATCGTGGTGTATCAAGTAAATCGGGATCGTCCGATGTATTATCGGCACTAGGAATAAAATTAAATATGCCTGCGGAAGCATCTCGTAAAGCATTAGATGAACTGGGGGTATGTTTTTTATTTGCGCAACAATATCATTCAGGTTTTCGTCATGCTGCGCCCGTACGTCAGCAGTTAAAAACAAGGACTATTTTCAATGTGCTTGGGCCGTTGATAAACCCGTCCAGACCTAAACGTATTTTATTAGGGGTTTATCATCCCGATTTAATTAAACCGATTGCTGAAACGCTAAAAATGCTCGGTTATACTCATGCTTATGTTGTTCATGGCTCAGGAATGGATGAAGTCGCTATTCATGGTGAAACCCAAGTGGCTGAAGTTCGAAATGGCGAAATTCGCTATTTTACTTTGATGCCACAAGATTTTGGGTTAAAACAGTATACCTTAAAAGATATTGAAGGTGGTACACCTGAGATGAATCGTGATATGTTAATTGCCATTTTACAAGGGCATGGTAAACCGGCGCATGAAGCAGCCATTGCAGCTAATGTCGCCATGTTAATGAGCCTGTTTGGTCAGTCAGATTTAAAACAAAATGCGCAGCAAGCAATTGATATGATGCATAGTGGCAAAGCATATACGTTGTTACAACAATTAGCAGCAAGGTAAAAATGGAGAGTAACATGGTTATAAATACATTAACCGAAAATGTTGAAATGGCGACTGTTTTAAAACAGATCATTGATGATAAAAAGCAATGGCTAATCGAACAAAAAAAACAAAAACCACTAGACACATTTAAATCAGAAATTAAACCAAGTGATCGTGATTTTTATCAGGCCTTAAATCAGCCTAAAACGGTGTTTATTTTAGAGTGTAAAAAAGCATCGCCTTCAAAAGGCTTAATCCGTAACGATTTTGATCCAGCGAGTATTGCTAAAGTCTATAAAGATTATGCTTCGGCTATTTCTGTACTGACTGATGAAAAATACTTTCAAGGTCGTTTTGAATTTTTGCCAATTGTTCGCAACGAGGTGACACAACCCGTTCTTTGTAAAGATTTTATTATTGACGAATACCAAATCTATTTAGCGCGTTATTATCAAGCAGATGCTATTTTATTAATGCTATCTGTTGTCACCGATGATGAATATCGTCATTTAAGTCAGATTGCTCATCAACTTAATATGGGTGTACTAACTGAAGCGAGTACTGAAAAAGAAGTCGAACGAGCCATTGAACTTGGTGCTAAAGTCATCGGTATTAATAATCGTAATTTACGTGATTTGAGTGTCGATTTAAATCGGGTCAAGAATTTGTCTAAAACAATTCCGACTGATCGCATCATAATCAGTGAATCAGGTATATACACTCATAATCAGGTGAAAGACCTCAGTCAATTTGCCAATGGTTTTTTAATTGGAAGTGCATTAATGTCTGAATCTAACTTAGCGTTAGCGATTCGAAAAGTTATGCTAGGTGAAAATAAAGTATGTGGTTTGACGCGAACAGAAGATGCTGTTGCAGCTTACCAAGCTGGCGCTGTTTATGGGGGATTAATTTTTGTTCCCCAATCACCACGCTATATTTCACCAATAAAAGCGCGGTCTCTTATTGCTGTAGCTCCACTTAATTGGGTCGGTGTTTTTAAAAATGAAAATATCGAACAAGTGAGTCAAATTGCCAAGCAATTATCACTTTATGCCGTTCAATTACATGGCGATGAAGATGAAGACTATTTACACACCTTACGTCAACAGCTGCCTCAATCCTGTCAAATCTGGAAAGCGCTAAGTATTAGCGATGTCATCCCAGAACATCACCATCCGCTAATCAGTCGCTATATCTTTGATCATGGAGCTGGGGGAACTGGACAACATTTTGATTGGTCATTATTAAAAGGGCAAAATTTAAATAATGTGATTTTAGCGGGTGGTATTAATCCACAAAATATCAAATCAGCATTAGCCACTGAGGTTATCGGCGTAGATATTAATTCTGGCGTGGAAATGTCTGCAGGTATTAAAGATAAACAGAAAATTAAAGCCGTATTTGAACAAATTTAATTAATTTTAAAAAGGAATGGTTATGTCTAAATTAAATCCTTATTTTGGTGAATTTGGCGGGCAATATGTCCCTCAAATATTAATGCCTGTACTTGAGCAACTTGAGGATGCTTTCATCTCTGCGATCAACGATCCCAGTTTCCAAAAAGAGTTTAACGATTTGTTAGTCAACTATGCAGGTCGACCTACAGCACTCACATTATGTAAAAATTTAACGGCGGGTACGAAAACTAAACTCTATTTAAAACGAGAAGATCTTGTGCATGGTGGGGCACACAAAACAAATCAGGTATTAGGGCAAGCTTTATTAGCCAAAAGAATGGGCAAAACGGAAATCATTGCCGAAACAGGTGCAGGGCAGCATGGCGTTGCATCGGCTTTAGCATGTGCACTTTTAGGCTTAAAATGTCGTATTTATATGGGGGCAAAAGATGTTAAGCGCCAAGCACCTAATGTCTTTAGAATGCGTTTAATGGGTGCAACAGTTATTCCTGTTGAAACAGGCTCTGCAACATTAAAAGATGCTTGTAATGAAGCATTACGAGACTGGTCTGGTAGTTATGAAAAAGCACATTATATGTTAGGTACTGCTGCTGGACCGCATCCTTTTCCAACCATTGTCCGAGAGTTTCAACAAATGATCAGCCGTGAAGCAAAACAGCAAATTTTAGAAAAAGAAGGGCGTTTGCCTGATGCTGTCATTGCTTGTGTTGGTGGTGGGTCAAATGCTATCGGGATGTTTGCCAATTTTATTGAAGATAAATCGGTTAGATTAATTGGTGTTGAACCGGGTGGTCATGGTATTGAAAGTGGCGAGCATGGCGCATCATTAAAACATGGTAAACTGGGCATTTATTTTGGGATGAAATCGCCAATGATGCAAACCGATGAAGGACAAATTGAAGAATCTTACTCGATATCTGCGGGTTTGGATTTTCCGTCGGTGGGGCCTCAACACGCTTATTTAGACAGTATCGGACGGGCTGATTATGTGTCGATTACTGATGACGAAGCATTAGCCGCCTTTAAGGCTCTATCACGTAGTGAAGGCATTATCCCAGCATTAGAGTCATCGCATGCCTTAGCTTATGCTATCAAGATGATCAAGGAAAACCCAAATAAAGAACAGTTATTAATCGTCAATTTATCAGGTCGTGGGGATAAAGATATCTTTACTGTTTATGATATTTTAAAAGCAAAAGGAGAAGTCGAATGAGCCGTTATCAAAAACTGTTTGATAAGTTAAAGCAAGAAAAACGAGGTGCATTTGTTCCTTTTGTTCCCGTTGGTGATCCCAATCCAGAGCTCTCATTACAAATAATTCAAACATTAATTGATGCGGGTGCTGATGCATTGGAACTAGGCATTCCATTTTCGGATCCCATGGCGGATGGTCCAACTATTCAAAACGCCAATATTCGGGCATTTCAAGGTGGTATCACCGTAGATAAATGCTTCGATATTTTAACCAACATCAGAAATCATAATGCCAATATCCCTATTGGATTACTCATCTATGCTAACTTAGTATTTAAAAATGGTATTGATAACTTCTATGCCAAGTGCGCTAAAGCAGGCGTAGATTCAGTGTTGATTGCAGATTTACCTGTTGAGTATGCACAAGAGTTTATAGTCTCAGCGGAAAAACACGGCATTGCTCCAATATTTATTTGTCCACCAAATGCCGATGATGAAGTAATTAAAAATATTGCTAAATATGGTAAAGCGTATACTTATTTAGTATCTCGCTCTGGTGTGACAGGGACGGAAAATCGTGCCAATAAACCCCTTACCCATTTATTGAAAAAGCTTATTGAATTTGGTGCGCCTCCTGCTATTCAAGGATTTGGTATTTCTGAACCTTGTCAAGTTAATGAAGTTATTAAATTCGGTGCAGCAGGTGCTATTGCTGGATCAGCAACAGTAAAAATAATTGAGAAAAATCTAGATAATCCCAATAACATGTTGAGTGAATTAAGTACTTTTGTCAAAAACATGAAAAATGCAACTCAACATAGTTAATAAAAATAGTGAGTTAAATTAAATGACAAAAACAGTTTTTCCGCTGAGAATTCAGCGGAATTCCTTTGGATTTCATCAGAAAATAAAATAATGTTTTTTTCGATATAATAATGAAAAAATTATTATTAGCTAAGATAAAATGACTAACTGAGTTATTTCAATAACTTCAAGTAAAAGTGTCAAAAAAGCATTATTTTCAGTTGCATTTTATTCAAAATCAAGTATACTCATCAACCATCTATCGCGGGGTGGAGCAGCTTGGTAGCTCGTCGGGCTCATAACCCGAAGGTCGTTGGTTCAAATCCAGCCCCCGCAACCACTTAAATTTTCATTCATAAATCAATTTATCCTGTTATTATTGCATGAAAGTTCGAATCAAGTGGCTTCATTATAGTTAGTTTTAAATGTAGCCTCGCATGTCGAGGTTTTTTTTCGTGTATTAATTTAAGCGTAAGTTTAAAAGGAATGTTGGGCTTTATGCCCTTTTTTATTTTCTGCAGTGGAGGTTTGTTTGGCTAATATTGAACAGCAATTGACTGAAATTATTCAAGAGCCAGTGAATGCGCTTGGTTTTGAATTAGTCGGTATTGAATATATTCGTGGTCGGTATCCAGTGTTACGAGTTTATATTGATAGTGAAAAGGGTATTACTGTTGATGATTGTGCTGATGTTAGTCGACAAATTAGTGCAGTACTTGATGTCGAAGATCCTATCAAAGATGCTTATAATCTTGAAGTTTCATCACCAGGTATGGACAGACCTTTATTCACGCTTGAACATTATCAACGTTTTATTGGTGAAGAAATCACGATGAGTTTACGCATTCCTGTTGCTAATCGTCGTAAATGGAAAGGACATATAAAATCCATCAATAATGAGATGATTACATTAACAGTCGATAATAATGATGAGGTATTTGCTTTTAGTAATATACAAAAAGCAAACATTGTACCTAATTTTAACCTTAAATAGAGTACGGGTGTAAAGGATGAATAAAGAAATTTTAGCTGTGGTTGAAGCAGTATCAAACGAAAAAGCATTAACGCGAGACAAAATTTTTGAAGCTTTAGAGACCGCATTAGCGACAGCAACTAAAAAGAAGCATACAGTTGATATTGATGTTGTTGTAAAAATTGATCACAAAACAGGTGATTATGACACCTTCCGCCGTTGGCTTGTTGTGAACGAAGTCACTCAGCCAACGAAAGAAATGACTTTAGAAGCTGCACAATACGAAGATCCTTCTGTAAAAGTTGGTGACTATGTTCAAGAACAGATTGAATCGGTTGCTTTCGATCGTATTACCACACAAACCGCGAAACAAGTTATTGTACAAAAAGTTCGTGAAGCTGAACGTGCCATGATTATAGACATGTTCAGAAATCGAATTGGTGATATTGTTACTGGTATTGTTAAAAAAACAACTCGTGAAAGCGTGATTCTTGATTTAGGTAATAATGCTGATGCGATGATGACACGTCATGACATGCTACCGCGTGAAAACTTCCGCATAGGTGATCGTGTTCGTGGTATCTTGTATCTAGTTGAACAAGATAATAAACCAGCTCAACTTTGTATTAGTCGTTCAAATCCACAAATGATGGAAGAGCTATTCCGTATTGAGGTACCGGAAATCGGTGAAGAAATGATTGATATCAAAGGGGTTGCACGTGATCCAGGTTCTCGAGCTAAAATAGCGGTTAGTAGCAATGACCGGCGTATAGACCCAGTTGGTGCTTGTGTGGGTATGCGTGGTGCTCGTGTTCAGGCTGTATCCAATGAATTTGGTGGTGAACGTATCGATATCGTTTTATGGGATGATAATCCTGCGCAATATGTGATTAATGCCATGGCGCCTGCTGATGTTGTTTCCATTGTCGTTGATGAAGATAAACATACAATGGATGTTGCTGTCAATGCAGATACCTTACCACAGGCTATTGGTCGTAACGGTCAAAATATTCGTTTAGCATCACAACTTACAGGCTGGACGTTAAATGTGATGAGTACCGAAGATTTGCAAGAAAAACATCATGCAGAATCATTTGCGGCAATCAATAATTTGATTAAACATTTGGATATTGATGAAGAATTGGCAAAACTTTTAGTTGAAGAAGGTTTTACTTCTTTAGAAGAACTTGCTTATGTACCGGTTGATGAATTGCTAGAAATCGAAGAACTTGATGAGGAACTCGTCGAAGCATTAAGAAACCGAGCTAAAGATGCATTAACCACGATAGCATTAGCGAATAGTGGTGATAAAAGACCTGCTCAAGATCTCTTAGATTTGCCAGGTATGACACAAGAGTTAGCCTATCAATTAGCTCAGCATGACGTAATAACGTTAGAAGATCTTGCTGAACAAGGTACTGATGATCTTGTGGGAATAGAAGGGTTAACAAGTAATCAAGCTGGCGATTTTATTATGGCTGCACGTAATATTTGTTGGTTTGCAAATGAATAATTGAGGGAAAGTAACACATGACCAAAGTATCAATCGAAACACTGGCTCAAGAGATCAAAACTCCAGTGCAAACACTTTTGCAACAGTTTGCCGATGCAGGAATTAAAAAAAGTGCATCTGATACTGTGACCCAAAAGGAAAAAGAAGCTTTGCTTGCTCACTTGAATCCTCAGCAAGGGCCAACAAAATTAACATTACAACGTAAAACTCATTCTACTTTGAATGTATCGAGTGGTGGTGGCAAAAGCAAAGAAATTAAAGTAGAAGTGCGAAAAAAACGCACTATTGTTAAACAAGATCCTGCTGAATTAGAGAAAGCGCGACTTGAGGCTGAATTAAAGGCAAAACAAGAAGCTGAGCAGAAAGCACAGAAGGAAGCTGAACTGAAAGCTCAAAAAGAAGCGCAAGAAAAAGAGAGATTGAGAGCAGAGCAAGAATCTAAGAAACTTGCAGAAGCTGAAGCTAAAAAACGCGCCCAAGAAGAAAAATCTAAACAAGATGAACAAAATAAACCAGTTACCAAAGCGGTGCAAGAGCCAACTGTAGATCCTAAAGTGAAAAAAGCCCAAGAAGAAAAAGCACGTTTAGAAGCTGAAGCTAATGAAATAAAACGAAAAGCTGAAGAAGAAAATCGTCGAAAACTGGAAGCCGAAGCTAAGCGTATGGCGGAAGAAGCTCGAAAATTAGCTGAACAATATAATGATGTCGATGACACTGATAACTCTGATGATGAAGATTATCATGTTACGACATCTAAATATGCAAGAGCTGCTGAAGATGATACTGATCGTGAAGTTGAAGGTGGGCGAGGACGCGGACGTAATGCTAAACAAACCAAGCAGAAAAAAAGCAGTAAATTATCTGAAGGTAAAGCAGAACGCGAAGAAGCACGAGCAGTAACGCGCAGTAGCCATAAAAAGAAAGGTAAAAGTACCTTACAACAAAGTTTTAATAAACCTGTTCAAGCCGTTAACCGAGATGTCGTTATCGGTGAAACCATTACCGTTGCTGAACTTGCTAACAAAATGGCAGTCAAAGGTTCAGAGGTTATCAAAACGATGATGAAAATGGGTGCTATGGCAACCATTAACCAAGTGATTGACCAAGAAACAGCACAATTAGTTGCTGAAGAGATGGGACATAAAGTTGTTCTACGCCGTGAAAATGAACTAGAAGAGTCATTAATGAGTGATCGCGATACGGGTGCTGAAAAAGTATCACGTGCTCCAGTTGTGACCATCATGGGACATGTAGACCATGGTAAAACTTCATTGCTTGACTATATTCGTAAAGCAAAAGTTGCTTCTGGCGAAGCTGGTGGTATTACTCAGCATATCGGTGCATATCATGTTAAAACGGCTAATGGTGAGATCACTTTCTTAGATACACCGGGACATGCAGCATTTACTTCAATGCGTGCTCGTGGTGCAAGAGCGACCGATATTGTTGTTCTTGTCGTGGCAGCAGATGATGGCGTCATGCCTCAAACTATCGAAGCAATCCAGCATGCTAAAGCTGCAAATGTACCCATGGTTGTTGCAGTAAACAAAATCGATAAACCTGAAGCCGATCCAGAACGTGTAAAAGGTGAACTTGCTCAATATGGTGTCATGTCAGAAGATTGGGGCGGAGACACTCAATTTGTTCATGTGTCAGCTAAAGCAGGAACAGGTATAGATCAACTACTTGAAGCCATTTTGTTACAAGCTGAAGTGCTTGAACTCACCGCATATGAAACTGGTATGGCAAGTGGTGTGGTTATCGAATCATTCCTTGATAAAGGTCGTGGATCGGTTGCAACAGTACTTGTTCAATCAGGTACCTTACGTAAAGGTGATATCGTTTTATGTGGATTTGAATATGGTCGTATTCGTGCAATGCGCAACGAATTAGGTAAAGAAGTGACCGAAGCGGGGCCATCAATTCCTGTTGAAATACTTGGTCTATCGGGCGTACCTTCTGCTGGTGATGAAGCAACTGTTGTACGTGATGAAAAGAAAGCACGTGAAGTGGCATTATATCGTCAAGGCAAATTCCGTGATGTTAAACTTGCTCGTCAGCAAAAAGCGAAACTTGAAAACATGTTTACTAACATGACTGAAGGTGATGTATCTGAACTTAATATCGTGCTAAAAGCCGACGTTCAAGGTTCGGTTGAAGCGATTTCTGACTCATTACTTAAACTTTCAACCGATGAAGTTAAAGTCAAAATTATTGGTTCGGGTGTCGGCGGAATTACCGAAACGGATGCATCCCTTGCGGCAGCATCGAATGCTATTATTTTAGGCTTCAACGTACGTGCCGATGCCTCTGCACGAAAAGTGATTGAATCAGAAAATTTAGACCTTCGCTATTACTCAGTTATTTATGATCTAATAGATGAAGTGAAACAAGCCATGAGTGGTATGTTAGCACCAGAATATAAGCAAGAAATTATTGGTCTTGCGGAAGTTCGCGATGTCTTTAAATCGCCTAAATTTGGTGCAATCGCTGGTTGTATGGTCACAGAAGGTGTGGTTAAACGTCATAATCCAATCCGTGTTTTACGTGATAACGTTGTTATCTATGAAGGCGAACTTGAATCATTACGTCGCTTTAAAGATGATGTTAATGAAGTTCGTAACGGCATGGAATGTGGTATTGGTGTACGTAACTACAATGATGTGCGTGTTGGCGATTCTATCGAAGTCTTTGAAACTATCGAAATCAAGCGTACAATCTAAGATTGATAATACAACCATGTTATAAGCAAGGTTTATACCTTGCTTATTCATATTTTAAGGAAAATAGATATGGCAAAAGCATTTAATCGCTCATCTCGAGTTGGACATGAATTGCAAAAAGAAATTGCAGTCATATTACAACGAGAAATCAAAGATCCACGTCTAGGCATGGTTACTGTTTCGGGGGTAGATATTTCACGTGATCTATCTTACGCTAAAGTATTTGTGACATTTTTAAACGACGATGATCCACAAGTTATTGAGCAGGGTCTAACCGTACTCAATGATGCGAAAGGATACATTCGTACTTTAATTGGCAAAGCTATGCGATTACGCATTATTCCAGAAATCAAGTTCTTTTATGATGAATCATTGGTTAAAGGAATGCAAATGTCTAGTTTGGTCTCTGATGTTATCAAACAGGATAACGAACGTCATAAAGATTAATTTTATTGGGCAATAAAACTTCAAAAAAAGAAGTTGGTTACAATTACATTACACGTTAGTACAAAGTTGACATCATGAATATAAAAAAAACTCGCCGTGATCTTCACGGCGTTTTATTGTTAGATAAGCCACAAGGCATGACATCCAATGATGCATTACAAAAAGTTAAATGGCTTTTTAATGCGAAAAAAGCGGGGCACACAGGCGCTCTTGATCCTTTAGCCACCGGCATGTTACCTATTTGTTTTGGTGAAGCGACCAAGTTTTCTCAATATTTGTTAGATTCAGATAAACGTTATCAAGTCATTGCTAAGCTAGGTGAGCGAACAGATACTTCAGATGCAGATGGTCAAATCATCTGTTCTAAACCAGTCAATATTACTCAATCACAAATTGATGAAGCATTAACGCATTTTCGTGGGGATATTTTACAAGTGCCAACCATGTTTTCGGCATTAAAGCACCAAGGTAAACCACTATATGAATATGCCCGTCAAGGCATTGTCATTGAACGAGAAGCGAGACCCATTACCGTTTATGAAAATCAATTCATTCAGTTCGATGTTACTAATCATGAATTAACATTGGAAATACATTGCTCTAAAGGAACTTATATTCGAACGATTATTGATGATTTAGGTGAACTACTGGGGTGTGGTGCACATGTCATATATTTAAGACGATTGCAGGTTTCTAATTATCCAATCAAAAAAATGGTCACATTAGATGCTTTACAAAACCTAGCCGATAAAGATGAGTTACTAATGCCAGTTGATAGCCCAATGAATGAATATCCAAAAGTAATACTTTCTGAGCAACAAGGCAAAAATATTTTGTTAGGTCGGACGATTGAAATAGATTCAACCATTAATGAGGTTAATGTTTCAACTAAAGAAAATTTGGTGAGAATTTATCAAGATCAACGATTTATCGGAGCTGGCATTCAAACAAACAATAAGTTATCTCCTAAACGTCTGATATCATTATAAAATTAAGCGGGCATAAAAATTGGTGCTGTAATATTATCAATGTTATTCAATATTATATTTCAACTAGCATTAATTAATAAAAATGGATTCGGTTTCTACAAGATGATATTGCAACGATGAAGGACTATTATGTTTAAGAATATCACAAAGTAAACTGGCTGCTTCCTGTCCCATCTTATATAAAGGTTTATAAATTCGACTAAGTTTATCCAACTCATTATATAGACGATCTTTGGAATGATTAATATAAGTGATAGTGAAAGGAGTAGTTAATTGTTTTTTACTTTCATTCACTTGATCTAATATCCCCATAACCGGAGCAAAAGGTTGTTGAAAATCTTTCAGTTCATAAAATTGTTCATCCGTATAATTTAAATGAATATTATCAGTACAAATTATAGCGGTAGGTGGTTTATTGCTTTCAATTAATTTTTTAATTGCTGAACGACCCTGTTCGTAACTAAAGCAATGATGAATAAGATAATTAGGATCAAATTCAATATTAGCTCTTAGCAGAGCTTGCTGGTAACCTTGTAAAAAGAGTGACGAACTGATTTTATTGCTATCATTTAAAATAACTGCGATTTTTTTATGTGACTGATGAACTAAATATTGAGTAATATTAAAGGCTATTGTTAAATGATCGAAATAGAAACATGTAAAATCAAGTGAAAAATGGTTAACTAATATCATTGGCGGTAATGTCGTTTTATACTGCACAAGATTACTTAAATAAGCGGCATCATTGATGATAATAATGCCATCGAAAAGGTTTTGTGTAACATATCTGATTAAATGATGAATATCATTTTTATCATCATAAGGGAAACGTAAATAGAAAAATTTATAACCATTTTGTTTTAACCTGTTTTCTACCCCTAAATTAATTAAACTCCTAGAGAAAAACTGATTATCGATAATTAATATTTTTTTATTTTCGGGGATGGTATGAATGGGTTTAAGATATGTAGAAGTATCAATGTTCAATTTTTCAATAGTTTGATAAACACGAGATTGAGTTTCAGGAGAAGTTAAATTTGGTGTATTTAAGACTCTGGAAACCGTAGCAATTGATACATTAGCTTGTTTTGCAATGGTCGTTAATGTTATTTTCTTCATGTTAATAGTGTCAAAAAAGTTATCTATGAATTACTCTAATGCTTATCAATGATTTTGTAACTCAACAAAAATAGATTTATCGATCTATCTTCCAAAAATAATCACTCTCTTTTTCGGCTACTTTTATTAATAAAGTGATATAATCATCATTAACTTTTATCTGATTGGGTTTATATATGTCAGCATGGAATATTGCCATTGTGGGTGCAACTGGGCAGGTTGGTTCTGCACTAGTTGATTTATTGCAACATCGAACGATTGAAATTGAACATCTTTATCTGGTAGGTAGTGATAATAGTGAAGGTGAAATAGTTCGTTTTGCCGGTAAAAATTTAACTGTAATTGAATCTTCAAAAATGGATTGGAGTCAATGCCATTTTGCTTTTTTTGTAGCAGGTGCAAAAATTAGCGAAAAATATGCACAACTTGCTGCACAGTCTGGTTGTATAGTGATTGATGCTAGTGGTTATTTTGCCGATCAGGATCATATTCCACTCATCGTTCCACAAGTAAATAATAATGTATTAACTGAATATCGTAATGAGAATATTATTGCAGTTGCAACTGCCCCAGTTGCACAGTTATTGCGTTGTGTAGCTTCATTGACAGACATTGCGTTACTGACTAATTTACATATGACGAGTTTTATTCCTTCTTCTCTGTATGGGAAGCCTGGAGTGGATGAATTAGCCGGTCAGAGTGCACGCTTATTAAATGGAATGCCTGTTGAAAATGCATTATTCGATAAACAACTTGCGTTTAATTTGTTGCCCATATCGCATGAACTTGATGATGTGACATTTGGTGAAAAATCACAGATAAATCAAATTCGTAAGGTTATAAACAATTATCAATTACCTATCTCTACAGAATCGATAATTGTTCCAGTATTTTATGGCTTAGCTCAATCTGTGAATGTGTCTAGCAGTTTACCTATTGAACTAGATGTAGGGCGTTTTAGTGAGTTTGGCGTAGAAGTTCAAGAAGATGATCTACCCACTCCAGTTACCGAAGTTAATACAGAATCAGAGACTAATTTGACAATTAAACTATCTAATTTAAGACACAGTTATGGTCATTATGAACAAATTCAATTCTGGTCTGTTGCTGATAATATCCGATATTTAGGTGGATTAATGTTAGTAGAGACACTAGAGATCCTCATCAATGACTATCTCTAAAGTTGCTTTAGGAATTGAATATGATGGAAGTGGCTATTTTGGCTGGCAACGTCAATCATCGGTTGATTCGATCCAAGAAAGGTTAGAGAACGCCTTATCAATCATCGCAGATGAGCCGATAGCTATTTTCTGTGCCGGTCGAACAGATGCCGGCGTTCATGCAACCGGGCAAGTTATTCATTTCGAAACTAAAGTTGAGCGATCTCAGAGTGCTTGGACAATGGGCGTTAACTCTCATTTACCTGCAAATATAGCAGTAAGATGGTCTCAATCTGTTTCAGAAAGCTTTCATGCAAGATTTAGTGCAACGGCTCGACGTTATCGTTATATTATTTATAATCATCGTTATCGACCTGCTATTTTAGCCAATGGGGTATCACATTATTATTTACCCTTGGATGAAGCTTTAATGCATCAGGCAGCTCAATATTTATTAGGTGAAAATGATTTTTCATCATTTCGGGCTGCACAGTGCCAATCATTAACCCCTTGGCGAAACATTCATCATATTAATGTGACCAGACAAGGCGAATATGTGATTGTCGATATTAAAGCTAATGCTTTTGTCCATCATATGGTACGTAATATTGTTGGAAGTTTAATTGAAGTTGGTTGTGGTAATAAAAAACCTGAATGGATTGATGAGCTTTTGCATATGAAAGATAGAACGCAAGCGGCAGCAACAGCAAAACCTGATGGTTTATATTTAGTTCAAGTGGATTATCCAGTAGAATATCAAATACCAAATCTTAGATTAGGTCCCTTATTTTTAGGCTAAATAAAAAGGTTTAAATACGAATTAAATTAACAAAGATGAATCTAATGAATACTGATGAAATCATTACCAATAAAGAAGGTAATAATCAAAATGCGAAAAACTCCAAACTACATAGTTTGAAGTTGCCACCCCATTCAATAGAGGCTGAGCAAGCGGTGCTCGGTAGTTTAATGCTTGATAATCAGCGTTGGGATGTTGTTGCTGAAATGATAACTGAGCGTGATTTTTATTCACGCCATCATCAGCTCATTTTTGCTGAGATGCATATTTTAGTCGGTAAAGGAACACCTATAGATTTAATAACACTTTCAGAAAGTTTAGAAAGTAAAGATCTGCTTGCCGACGTAGGGGGATTTGCTTATTTAGCTGAATTATCCAAAAACACCCCAAGTGCGATTAATGTCGTGGCATATAGTGATATCATTCGTCAGCAAGCGATTTTACGTGAACTAATTAGCGCATCAAATGAAATTGCGGATAACTGTTATTCTACAGAAGGGCGAGATAGTACTGAAATTTTAGATTTAGCTGAGAGTAAAATATTTCAGATAGCGGAGAGTCGAACTAAACAAGGAGAAGGTCCTAAAAGCATAACAGAAGTATTAGAAGCAACCGTTGCAAAAATTGAGGAGCTTTTCCAGCGTCCACATGATGGCGTGACAGGTGTTTCTACCGGTTTTCTTGATTTAGATAAAAAAACGGCTGGATTACAACGCTCCGATCTTATCATTATTGCTGCACGTCCATCTATGGGAAAAACAACTTTCGCTATGAACCTGTGTGAAAATGCTGCAATGATGCAAGAAAAGCCAGTATTGATATTTAGCTTAGAGATGCCTTCAGAGCAAATTATGATGCGGATGCTTGCCTCTTTGTCTCGTGTAGATCAAACACGGATTAGAACAGGGCAATTAAAAGATGATGATTGGGCTCGTATTTCAAGTACGATGGGGTTACTACTTGAAAAGAAAAATATATATATTGATGATTCATCAGGCTTAACGCCAATGGAGTTGCGATCAAGAGCGCGACGCATATATCGTGAACATAAAGGTTTGAGCATGATTATGGTCGATTATTTACAGTTGATGCGTGTCCCTAATATGTCTGAAAACAGAACCTTAGAAATTGCTGAAATTTCACGTTCATTGAAGGCGTTAGCTAAAGAATTACAAATCCCCGTTGTTGCGCTATCACAGCTTAATCGTAGTCTAGAACAGCGAGCTGATAAACGACCGGTTAACTCGGATTTACGTGAATCTGGCTCCATTGAACAAGATGCCGACGTAATTATGTTTATATATCGTGATGAAGTATATAACGAAGCGTCTGAACATAAAGGCATTGCTGAAATTATTTTAGGTAAACAGCGTAATGGCCCAATAGGTAAAGTTAGATTAAAATTCCAAGGTCAATTTTCACGCTTCGATAATTATGCTGATTCCAGTAAATATATGGATGATGAATAATCTGTTTATTAATTTTAAAAAGTCATAGTGTAATTGTTTCAATTTGACAATTACACTATTGCGATAATTTCACTTTCATTGCGATTCTGTTTTCTGTGAATCGATAAATTTGAGCTAATATAAAAATAATGGCTTGTAAAATGACGATGCAGGCACTGGTGGAAGCATCAAGATAATAACTAATAAATGTTCCTAAAACCGTAGAAAAAGCGGAAACAATAACAGCAATAACTAACATCCATTCAAAGCGTTTGCATAATAAAAAAGCAGTAATACCCGGTGCAATTAACATAGCGATAACTAAAATAACACCAGCAGCTTTAAGTGAGCCAACGATAGTTAATGCTAGAATACTTAACAATCCGTAATGTAAAAGTTTGACTGGTAATCCTACCACTTTTGCTTGTATAGGATCAAAACAATATAACATCAGATCCCGCCGTTTAATTATTATAATTAATGAAACAATGATAGCGATTAATAAAATTTGTTTTAATTCATTATAGCTGGTACCTAATACACTACCGAATAATATATGATTTAAATGTTGTGATGTATCAACTTTGGAAAATAGAACTAAACCGAAAGCAAACATTCCTGAAAATACAATACCCATTACGGTATCTTCTTTAATGCGACTATTCTCTTTGATATAGCCTGTTGTAATTGAACAAAGCAATCCCGAAACGAATGCACCAATGATAATAGGAATTCCCATCAAAAAAGCTATTACAATACCCGGTAAAACTGCATGTGAAATCGCATCCCCCATTAATGACCAACCTTTTAATACTAAAAAGCAAGAAAGTAATGCACAGACAATACCGGTAGCCAGCGCAGCTATTATAGCTCTTTGCATATGAGGTAACGTAAATGGGTAGCAAATATAATCCCATAAAGCCATCATGATTGTGTTCTCCCTATTAATCGATTTTTTCTGACTCTAAGACGATTAGCAACTAAGCCTTGCTGAGGAGCAAAAAGAAAAACCATAATAAAAATTAAAGTTTGCAAAGTGACTATCACACCACCTGTTTCGCCATTAAGAAAGTAACTAAACCAAGCGCCAATAGCACTAGTTAATGTACCAATTATTACAGCAATAATAAGTAAATGAGAAAATCGATTTGTTAATAAATAGGCGGTTGCACCCGGAGTAACAACCATCGCAATAACTAAAATGGCTCCTACTGTTTGTAATGCAGCAACAGTACACGCGCTTAAAATAGTAAAAAATAGGATTTTTAATTGAAGTGGTTTTAAGCCAATTGATCTGGCATGGGTTTCATCAAAAAAAACAACCAATAAATCTTTCCAGAAAAGAAAGAGTAAAGTAAAAGAAACTAATATAATTATTTGAACTTGCCACATATCACTATCATCAATTCCCAGTATATTACCAAATATAATTGTTTGAGCATTAACTGATGTTGGATTTAATGAAATGATTAATAATCCAATAGCAAAAAATGTGGAAAAAATAAAACCAATTATTGCATCTTCTTTTAATCGAGTAATGGCACGAACTAAAGTAATTGATAGTGCAGCAAGTAAACCGGTAAAAAAAGCGCCGATAGAGTAGGGAAGCCCAAGCGCATAAGCACCTGCCACTCCAGGTACAACAGAATGTGATAGCGCATCCCCCATTAATGACCAACCTTTTAACATCAAAAAAGCAGATAAAAAAGCACATGCAGCACCAACAATGCTACTAACCCAAATAGCTTTAAACATAAAGTTGTAAGCGAAGGGCTCAAGTAAGATTTCCATTATTGCTGTCCTTTTGGTTACAGGTATGATGATCAACCAGTAAATTTTGATGAAGGGCATCATCACCACTCTCACCATAAAAAATAGCTGCTCTTTCATCATCGGTTAAAATGGATACTTTGCGTGGGTCCTCGTCTTCATGCAGTTGTTCACCCGATAAGCTCAAGTATCGAAGTGCTCCGCCAAAAGTCTTCATTAGATTTTGTGGCGTAAAAGTAGTTTCTGTAGGACCAAAAGCTAAAACAGTTTGGTTGATAAGCACCACTTGATCACAAAAATCAGGTACACTTCCTAAGTTATGTGTTGAAACCAAGATAAGATGCCCATCTTCACGAAGTGATTTAAGAAGATCAATAATTGCATTTTCTGTTTTTACATCGACTCCAGTAAAAGGTTCATCTAATAGAAGGACTTTTCCTTGTTGTGCTAAAGCTCGGGCTAAAAATACTCGCTTTTTTTGACCTCCAGAAAGCTCACCGATTTGTCGATTTTTGTACTCAAGCATATCGACACGCTGTAGCGCAATATCAACTTGTTTTTTATCTTCTTTACTTGGGATACGTAAAAAAGACATATGTCCATAACGTCCCATCATCACCACATCAGAGACTAACACAGGAAAATCCCAATCAACTTCTTCTGTTTGTGGTACATAAGCAATAATATTTTTCTTCAATGCTTGTTTGATAGGCATATTATTGAATAAAACCTTACCTTTGGTAGGTTTTACCATTCCCATAATGCTTTTGAATAAGGTAGATTTACCACTACCGTTGACTCCAACAAGCGCACATATTGTTCCACCACCTAAAATAAAGCTTGCATTATGTATGGCTGTATGACCGTTATTATAAGTTACGGTTATATCATTAATGTCTAAACAAATTTGACTCATGGTTTTTCAAACCCCTCAACGATTGTTTCAACGGTAACTTTTAATAAATCGATATAGCTTGGAACAGGGCCATCTTTAGTTGACAATGAGTCCACATATAACACACCGCCATACTTAGCGCCCGTCTCTTTACTTACTTGTTTAGCTGGTTTATCCGAAATAGTACTTTCACTAAAAACAACCGGAATGTTATTTTTACGCACAGTATCAATCAGATTTTTAACTTGTTTAGGTGTGCCTTGTTGCTCAGCATTAATTGGCCACAAATACGCTTCTTTAAGATTATAATCTCTTGCCAAATAACTAAAAGCCCCTTCACTGGTGACTAACCAACGTTGTGATTCTGGAATTTTAGCTAAACGTTCTCGTAGTGGAGCATCTAGGGCTTTAATTTTTGCTATATAGCTTGCTGCATTTTTATTATATATATCCGCATTTTTAGGATCATATTTGACAAAAGCAGCACGAATATTTTCAATATAAGTCAAGGCAAGTGTTGGGGACATCCAAGCGTGTGGGTTCGGATTACCTTTATAACTTCCTTCTTGAATTGGCATCGGTTCGATACCCTCAGTTACCACAACCGCAGGTACATTTTTGATATCTTCAAAAAATCTTTTAAACCACAATTCTAAATTTAATCCATTCCATAAGATCAAATCAGCTGAAAGTGCTCTAGTAATATCTTTAGGTGTGGGATCGTACTCATGAATTTCCGCCCCCACTTTAGTTATTGATTCAACAATTGCTGCATCTCCAGCTACATTTTGTGCAATATCTTGAATTACAGTAAATGTTGTCACAACTTTAAATTTTTTTTCTGATGCTATAGCCGAGTCAGTGATGCCAATAAAAATGATTAAAGATGTTAATATTAAATTTAATAATGATTTGCGGTTATTTAAAACATTTAATTTCATTGACGACTCCTTTTGTGTAATGCATAACCAGTATCTATCTGATTAAGAAAATTGGTTTTATGATATTTGCTTTTATTAGATAATTTTCCATCATAAATCTTTATAACTTAGTTCAAATATAGTGTGCTGCGATAAAACAATCAGACAATGTTGAGTAAAACTTTAACGCTAATGAGAATTATTATCATTTAATAGTAGGATGTCAATTTTTTTATATCTATTTTATACTGATTATTGCTTAAGTTTGCTTACAAATTTTATCAAAAAACAATTTAATTTATATAAATTTACAACTATTTAAGCGATAGATGATGCTGTTATGTAGGTCATTTTAGCATTCAATTTTTTCTTATTTATTCAAGCATAACATAACAGTCCATTATTGCTGTTCAATAAATGCTCATGTGATTATTTACAAAAGTCGGTCAAAAACTTTCTGCTATTTGGGTTATTCAACTAAATTATTAAAATTGAATAAATAAATTTAATACTTAAGATTGTAATTTATCCTTGATTCGTGTACTTTATTAGCAACTTAAGATTGAGTGAATTTCAATCTTGAAAGGAAATATAGGAGAAAATATGTCAAACAGTTATCAAAAAGAAGTTCCTGCTGCTCGTGTAAATATTAGCTTAGATTTGCACACTAACGGGGCTAGTAAAAAGGTTGAATTACCACTCAAAATTTTATCTGTAGGTGATTATGGTCGAGGAAAAGACAAGCGTTCACTTTCAGATAAGCAAAAAGTATCGGTTGATAAGAATAATTTTGATGCTGTATTGAATAACTTTAATCCAGAAGCAAAAATTACAGTGCCAAACAAATTAGCTGACGATGGAAGTGAAATTTGTGTAGATTTATCTTTTCAGTCAATGAACGATTTTACACCAGAGCAAGTAGCAAAAAAAGTACCTGAACTTCGTTCTTTACTTGCAATGCGTAATCTTTTAAAAGATCTAAAATCGAACTTGTTAGATAATGCGACTTTTCGCCGTGAGCTTGAAAAAATTGTGAAGGATGAGCAATTATCCGATGAACTTCGCGCTGAATTAGAGTCAATCGTTTCTGAAAGCAATAAATAATAACAAATAGATCATATCGTTATAAATGGATATAAGGTTATTAAAATAATTTAGAGAAAAAGTAATGAACGTACAATCACAAAACAATGAAAATAAAACTGTATTGGAACAAAATAATAGTGTTTATGAATCGCTATTTGATAAAATAAATTTAAATCCTATCAAAACAGCTAGTGAAATTGAAAAATACCAAGACAATGAAGTTCTATTTGAATCATCTCAAGATGAACGTGTCACCATGGCAATCAATATTTTACTTCAATTGATTCAAGGTTCATCACAAAAAATCGAAAAATTAGATAAACATTTATTAGATTACCATATTAGTCAAATTGACCAAAAAATAAGCCGTCAACTTGATGCCATTATGCACAATGAAACGTTCCAAGAGATAGAATCAACTTGGCGTGGATTAAAATTCCTTGTAGATCGTACTGATTTTCGTCGTAACGTGAAGATTGATCTTTTAGACGTTTCAAAAGAAGAGCTTCGCCAAGATTTTGAAGATGCGCCAGAAATTAATCAAACTGGTTTTTATCGTCATACTTATATTCAAGAATATGATACTCCGGGTGGTGAACCAATTGGGGTGACTATTTCAAATTACGAGTTCGATCGTAGCCCACAAGATATTGCATTATTAAGAAATGTATCTAAAGTTGCTGCATCTGCTCATATGCCTTTCATTACGTCAGTGGGCCCTAAATTCTTTGGTAAAGAAACAATGGAAGAAGTGGCTGCAATTAAAGATATTGCCAACTATTTTGACCGTGCTGAATTCACTAAATGGAATAGCTTCCGTGAAACTGAGGATTCTCGTTATATCGGATTAACTTTACCTAGAGTTCTTGCTCGTTTACCTTATGGCCCTGACACAATCCCAGTTCGCAGCTTCAACTATATTGAAGATGTGAAGGGATTAGACCATAACAATTATTTATGGGCTAATGCTTCTTATGCTTTTGCAGCTAATATGGCGCAAAGTTTTGTTCGTAATGGTTGGTGTGTTCAAATTCGTGGACCTCAATCTGGAGGACTTGTTGAAGACCTTCCTATTCATCTTTATGATTTAGGAACCGGTAACCAAATGAAAATCCCAACAGAAGTCCTTATTCCGGAAACACGTGAATTTGAATTTGCAAATTTAGGATTTATTCCTCTTTCGTTCTATAAAAATCGGGATTATGCTTGCTTCTTCTCAGCAAATTCTGCACAAAAACCGGCTCTTTATGATACTAAAGAGGCGACTTCAAATAGCCGTATTAATGCACGTTTACCTTATATTTTCTTATTATCACGTATAGCTCATTATCTAAAAGTGATTCAACGCGAAAATATCGGTGCAACAAAAGATAGACGAATGTTAGAACTTGAACTTAATAAATGGGTTAAAAATTTGGTTACTGAAATGACGAATCCAAGTGATCAGGTTCAGGCGTCTCATCCATTAAGACAAGCGAAAATTATTGTTGAAGATATTGAAGATAATCCAGGCTTTTTCCGTGTTAAAACATTCTTAGTTCCTCATTTCCAAATCGAGGGAATGGATATTAATTTATCAATGGTATCACAAATGCCTAAAGCTAAAGAATAAGCTTAAATTTTAGTTGATTAATATCTAAAAATAGGAGTGTTTAAACAGATGAAAATTTTTCGTCCATTGTGGAGCGAAGGTGTATTTTTGGCACCTCAACAGTTTCAACAACAAGCGTTATGGGATCAATTTTCTTCTCAAAAATTAGCTGCCTTTTCGATAGCTAATCCGTGGGGAATTGAAAGCTTAGTTATTGATACTCAAGCTCTTACGGTTGATCGGCTACAAGCCGATTCAATCAGTATGCGGTTTTCTGATGGTGTTTTAATTAATACCAATGTCGCAGATAGATTACCTGAAGCACGGATACTCAATAATGAAATTCCTATGGACCTTGATGAAGTTACGGTCTTTGTTGGTTTACCATTATTACAAGCTAATGGTGGAAACTGTTTACAAGACAATCAATCAATTGAACGACCATTACGTTTTCGAAAAGAATGGGTAGAAGTTCCTGATTTATTGGGTAAAAATGTTGAAACAATGGCCGTTGAATATTATGCTTTAACTTTTTTATTTGATTTTGAGAATCATAGCGATTATTTAACCTGTCCTATTGCACGTTTGAAACGCGATTTAAATGGGCGATTTGTATTGGATCCTGATTATCTGCCACCGATGGTAAATTTATTTACCCAAAGTGGAACCCTTGTAAAAGAGTTAGAGCTTCTATGCCTTCAAATGAAAGCTAAACGTCAGCATTTGACTGGAATGCGTCATGAACGTAATCAGCAAATAGCCGAATTTGCTACCGCAGATGTCTCTCTATTCTGGCTTTTAAATGCGTTGAATACATTTGAACCGCAACTTAAATTTCTTCGTGATAATCCTTCAATTCATCCCGAAAGACTTTATGAAACACTAACATCTTTAACCGGTGCTTTATTGACGTTTTCGTTAACCAACGATGTAGATGGTATCCCTGCGTACGATCATACAAAACTCAATGATGTTTTTCCTCCTCTTTTTGGATTAGTTCGTAATTTATTAGAAGAAAGCTTACCATCAAGAGTAATCAAAATAGATCTTGTACATGATAAAGATACATTATGGACAGGACGATTGAATGATTCACGTCTTACCGAAGATGCTGATTTTTATCTTTCGGTACAATCAAGTATGCCTGGTCATCAATTACAATCACGATTCCCAATCTTATGTAAAGCTGGTGCACCTGACGATGTGAGACAAATTATTCATTCAGCATTATCAGGTATACCGATTAAAGCATTAAGTCATGTGCCTGCAGCGGTTCCTGTGCGATTAGATAATCAATATTTTGCTCTCGATCTTTCTCATAGTGCAGCAAAAAATATGTTGCTTGCTCGGTGTTGTGAATTCTATGTACCACGTGCAATGCCTGATATTACATTAGAATTATTTGCTGTATTGCGTTCATAGGGCGAGTTATGAGTTTAGAATCGAAAAATATTATTATCGATGAATTATTACGAGATCCAATTCTAGTTGTCGTGCAATTAAAAGCAAAAGCAGATATACCTTCTGGGCATAAACTGTATGAGCTTTGCAAACAACATGTCTCAAATGTACGAGAACAATTATTAAACGCTCAGTATAGTCAAGACATTATTGATGATATTAGCTATGCTTTATGTGCTTTGTTGGATGAAGCTGTATTGCTATGTCATCGTGATAATCCCAAAAATCAGGATTATGACGAATGGCTAGGTTCACCATTGCAAGTTATCTTTTTTAATACTCACAATGCAGGATACGATTTATTTGAAAAAATTCGGGCGCGTTTAAAGGCTGATAGAAAAGAAGGAATTGTTTTAGCCTGTTTTGATAGAGTTTTAGGATTAGGTTTTCAAGGTTATTATCTAGATAAGCCTCAAAAAGAGAGGGAAGAACTTATTTTAGCATTACGTGAAGCCCTTCGTGAATATGAACCTGAACAGTCTTACCCTATTATTCAACAGACAAAAAGTAATCGTTTTAGGGGCAGAAAGGCGATTTTGTTAATTTGTACTTTAGTATCAATTATTTCGATATTTATTCTTTATTTTGTTTTAGATAATCAACTCGATAAATTGGTTACACAACTTGTTGGTTAAAAAAGGTTCAGCATGAGCGATTATCCTAAGCGTATTCAAATTATTTATGCTCTCATTTTAAGCTTATTGTTATTGTTTGTATTTTTACAAATTACAATAGGTTGGAAAATAATAGGAGCAGTATTAGCTACAGTTATAGCTACTGGTTTGCTGTGGAAAATGCAACGCTATAGAAAAGTCGTTGTTAAATCAACAAAAAACGTCCAATTTCTAGACGAAAAACTTGAGTTATTACCTGCAAGACAACGTTATCGCTTGCCTATTTTGTTAGTCACAGGTAATGCTGCAAAAGATTTTTTCCCTGAAAATTTATCTCTTGCTGACTCTAATATACTTATTTCTTCTGAAGCAGTATGGATATATGTCGATGAGTTTTCGCATTTGCCGATTGTATATGACTCACTGGTTGCAAAATGGCCGGACATGTTAGGACGAGTTGGGATTTTTCTTGCTTTAAATCCAGAAGTTGAAGAAAAGAAAGGTTTATTTATAGCTAAATTACAAGCATTTCGCCAGTCTTGGGTAGATACTTGTCGAATAGCTAAATATCAAATGCCAGTTTATGTTTCAACGCATGTTGGACTTAATGATCTAATTTATGATGAAAATAATCCATTGCCTGTCCATTGGTTTCAATCAGAAAAAAACAAATTGTATGTTTTAGATCATTCTTTATCACCTATAGACAATTGGGTCAATGATATCAAAATTCCTCATCATGAAAGAGAACGTAGATTACGACTTCGTCCTTTCCTTCAAGAGACCCAAGAGTGGATTGAAGATGTAATATTAAAAACGTTGTCTGATAATAAGCAACCAATTGCTAAATGTATTCCAACAGGCATTGCCATCTATCCTATTAATAAAACTATGGTAAACGGCAATTTGGTGCAAAAGCTATGGGAAGATGCGACAAGTTTATCTTTACCAAAAACACATAATATACAAGAAGGGATCACGCCACCTGATCCTCTAGTTAAATTCATGCCGATTGCTTATCCTTTTTCTCCAATTATCACGATGATATTGGGTTTAATCATAATTACATCGCTATTTGTAATGGGGGGAATGGGTGCATCTTATTGGAATAATGTTAAATTTATTGAGCAAATACAGAATGATATTAATGATTATCATTCTATTCCAATGGATAACTATGATAATAAAAAAATAGCGTTAGACATATTGCAAAATGATAAAACAATGCTTAACCAATACTATACTAAAGGTGAGCCTATTCGTCTTGGTATGGGACTTTACCGTGGTTTACAGCTAGTCGAGCCATTAAATAATGCAATGCGAGACTATGTTTCTAAACCAATTGTTACTCCACAACCTATAGTTGTTGTACCAAAACCACTTCCACCAATTCGGTTAGATAGTATGGCATTATTTGAAAGTGGACAATCAAGTCTGAAAGCGGGTTCTGAAAAAACGTTAATTAATGCATTAATTGAAATTAGAAAACAGATAAAGGCTAACCCTCAAACCGGCTGGCTAATTATTATAACTGGTCATACTGATTCAGTTGGTGACGATACTAAAAATTTACATTTATCGTTTAATCGTGCAATGTCTGTTCGTGACTGGATTTTGAAGAATAGTGATATACCTGAAGCTTGTTTTGCTATACAAGGTCATGGGGCAAAAGAACCTCTGGTAGATAACAGTACTCCCGAAAATCGTGCAAAAAATCGGAGAGTTGAAATAAATTTAGTTCCTCAAACATCAAATTGTATTTTGGTGAATGAAAATTAATAAAACAAATCAAAACAAAACAAAACTAAACTAAAAAGGAGATAAACAATGGCTATTCCAGCGTATTTGTATTTAACCGACGAGCAAGGTAAACCTATCAAGGGTTCTGTAAGCATTAAAGGGCGTGAAGATAGTATTGAAGTGCTTGAATTTAATCATAAAATTCATATACCTGCTGACAGTAACACAGGTAAATTAAAAGGTACACGTAATCACCATGCACTAGAAATCGTTAAAGAAGTTGATGTTTCATCACCTTATCTTTATAGAGCCGTTACTTCAGGTCAACTTTTGAATACTGTCAAAATCGATTGGTATAAAATTGGTAATGATGGTAAAGAAGTACCATACTTTAAGACTGAATTGTTCGGTGTAAAAGTTATTTCTGTTCAAGGTGAAATGTACAATATTAAAGATCCTTCAAAAGAAGTATTCAATCATTTAGAACGTGTTGAACTTGCTTACGAAAAAATTACTTGGACTTATCTTGATGGCAACCATACCCATACTGATAGTTGGGAAGAATCAAGAGGTTAATTTGAAAGCAAACACAGCCCAATTAATTTGGGTTGTGTTTATTTATGATGGAATTTATAAAAGGAAATAGTGATGGTTACTGATCCCTCTGTTTTATTAAGAAGACTGAATTCGTTTTGTGCTAAATCCTTAGAGGCAGCTGCCGGGTTATGTCAAACGCGTGCACATACCGAGATTACACTTGAACATTGGTTATTAAAATTACTAGAACAAGGTTCAGGTGATATGACTATTATTGCAAGACATTATCAGTTTGATATGGATAAAGTCTGGACTGGTTTACTTAAATATCTTGATGCATTGCCTCATACTGTGAATACAAAACCAAGTTTATCGCCAGCGTTGATTGCTGTATTACAATCAGCCTGGTTAAAAGCGTCCTTAGAAGATCACGAAGATGTGATACGCTCCGTACATATTATGCAAGCATTACAAGATATGCCGCATTGTTTAAAAGCACAGGATGCTTGGCAATTATTAAGTGTCTCTCCTATTTCATTACAAAAAATGAGAGCAAAATTAGATGAAATATCAGATGAAAGTCCTGCTAACCAATCAAATTATAATTCGGAATATTCTGAGGGAGCATCCGAACATTTAGATATCAGTTCTGAATCCGAGTCTGATTCACAAAATAAGATTGATAAAAATAAAATTTCGCAAAAACACCTACAGGCAGCATTGGATCGTTTTACAGAAAACGTTACTGAAAAAGCTAAAGCTGGAAAAATAGATCCTGTTTTTGGTCGTGATATTGAAATTAGACAGATGATTGATATTTTATCTCGCCGTAGAAAAAATAATCCAATCTTAGTCGGTGAACCAGGTGTCGGAAAAACAGCTTTGGTTGAAGGATTAGCACTTCGTATCGCAGAAGGAAATGTCCCAAAAAGCCTAGAAAATGTTTGTATATTATCATTGGATCTTGGCTTGCTTCAAGCTGGGGCAGGTGTAAAAGGAGAGTTCGAACAACGTTTAAAAAATGTTATCGATGGCATCCAACAATCACCAACACCTATTCTACTCTTTATTGATGAAGCACATACTATTATTGGTGCAGGAAATTCTGCTGGAGGCGCAGATGCGGCGAATTTATTAAAACCAGCATTAGCCAGAGGAGAATTACGAACAATTGCTGCAACGACATGGTCAGAATACAAACAATATTTTGAAAAAGATGCCGCTTTAGAGCGTCGTTTTCAAATCGTGAAAGTTGATGAACCCGATGATGAAAAAGCATGTTTAATGTTACGAGGATTAAAATCTCGCTATTCAAAACATCATGGTGTTCATATTTTAGATGAAGCTGTCAAAACAGCTGTTGCGTTGTCAAGGCGCTATATTAGTGGTCGACAATTACCCGATAAAGCAGTTGATTTATTGGATACTGCATCGGCACGCGTGCGCATGGGACTTGATACAATTCCGGAATCGATAACCTTACTTGAAGCAAGCATAGCTGCATTGAAAATAGAGCAGAAAGCTATCGATGAAGATTTAGTATTGGATAAGCATTTATCGACCGATCGAATTAAAGAAATTGATGAAAAGTTAAATCAATTACAAAATCAATTAACGATTAAACAATCACAGTTTGAAAAAGAGAAAGCATTAATTCAAACTTTGATTGAATTACGCCAAAAACAGGTAGATGAACCTGCTGATGCTAAACTACTTAAAGAATTGGATGAAACTCAGCAACAGTTAAAAGATTTACAAGGTAATACACCATTACTTTCACTTGATGTAGATAGTCGCACGGTATCCTCTGTTATTTCGGACTGGACAGGCGTACCTTTAGAAAGTCTATTAAAAGATGAACAAAGTCATTTACTTTCTTTAGAAGATGATCTACGTCAGCGAGTCGTTGGTCAAGATAATGCCCTGCATGAAATTGCAAAACGCATTCGTGCAGCTAAAACAGGATTGACTTCAGAAGATGCACCAATGGCTGTATTTTTACTAGTCGGAACATCAGGTGTGGGTAAAACAGAAACCGCATTAGCTTTAGCGGATACATTATTTGGTGGTGAGCAATCTCTTGTGACGATTAACATGTCAGAATATCAAGAAGCTCATACCGTTTCACAGTTAAAAGGATCTCCACCGGGTTATGTTGGCTATGGTCAAGGCGGGGTATTAACCGAAGCTGTACGTAAACGACCATATAGTGTTGTATTATTAGATGAAGTTGAAAAAGCACATCGTGATGTTATCAATCTATTTTATCAGGTATTTGACCGTGGTTTTATGCGTGATGGTGAAGGTCGTGAAATTGATTTCCGTAACACCTTGATTTTAATGACCTCTAATTTAGGTAGTGATGAATTGATGGCGCTTTTTGAAGAAATGCCAGATGCTGATGTAGCAACTCAACAAGAGTTATTGCGTCCTATTATTCGTGAGCATTTTCAACCTGCATTACTTGCGCGTTTTCAAACTATCATTTACACACCACTTGGTGGTGAGGCATTACGCAAAATTGTTGAAATTAAGCTTAATAAAGTTGCAAAACGGTTACAAAAACATTATAAAATTGTGTTTAATGTGGGCGAAAAACTTTATGATACGTTGGTTTCAGCTTGTTTATTACCTGATACCGGGGCCCGCAATATTGACAGTATTTTAAATCAACAAATTTTACCTGTGGTATCAAATCTGTTATTGCAAAGAAATCCTGTCAGCAATGGTGAAATACCAACATTAATTCTTGATTTCGACGAATCAGAGGGTATTGTGTTGGAATGGGCAACAGAAGAAAACAAAAATAAATTATCAAAGGCGAAAACAGCCAAAAGTAAGCCGGAAGGTAGTGAAAAAAATAGCAAGAAAAAAGAATCTAAAAAATCCAAAGAGTAAATCGAAAATAGGGTTAATCATGAATTAACCCTACATTTAATAATCGATAATAATAAGTAGGGAATGGGGAATAGATCATGGGTAAAAATGTGGTAAGGCTAGGCGATCCAACAACACATGGTGGTATGGTTATAACCGCGTCATCTACAACAATTATAGAAGGTAAACCGGTAGCTTTAGTCGGTGATTTGGTTAGTTGTCCAGTACCGTATCATGGCATAAATCCTATAATTGGCTCGGCATCAAAATGTATTTCTGATGGAAGATTAATGGCTATGGATCAATGTTTATGCGCTTGCGGCTGTAAAGTCATAGCGACAATTACAACTGCGGAGATAGAATAAAATCATGTCTTGGCCTAAACCTAATATTACCAATATTGTAAATCCACCAGTAAAATTAAATCGTGGAAGATGGAGTATTTTTTTTGGAGTATTCACAATTGTGACTGCTTTTTTTCTTGCTAAAATTTGGCCAAATGATAATTATGCAACTCAATGGACCTATTGGTTAGGTGTAGGATTTTTTCCTACCTTAATAGGTGGTGGGGCATTAAGTGTTCGATTGTATTTATATGGACTAGCTCAAGAAAAATATGATATTTGGCAACATGAACATAAAAATGTAGAGCAAAATTGGCAGAATTGGGCAATGCGATCCGCTGTTGTTATGAATAGTTTTTATATTTTACCCAATAAAATAACAACGCATGAGATTTTAAATAATGAATCAAATCTTGAGGCTCAAATAAATAAGTCTTTAGTATTTGATGGTGATTTTGAATTAATCCATAACCTCGAAGATATATTCAAATCCATGAGCGAGATAATTTCAAAATTATCAAGTAAAACTACTATCAATATAACTATTTATTCGTCATTTGAATCCTATGAATATATCGATGAAGTATTAGATAAAGCTTATCGAAACTCTGGGATTTCTCATGCTTATAAATTAACACATTTTACTGAAAACAAGTCTAATATAGAGTTAATATCTGATTTGATAGATAATTCTGAATCTGTGGTAGAATTAATCATCATTAATAATACTCAATCGAAAGCTACAGCATTTTTAGCTGGATTTTTATTATTAAATCACCCAGAATCTGAAAATATTGATATGAAAAATGCTGAAGCAAAAATTTTAAGGCCTATGATTGATGAGGATTTGTCAGTAGGTATTAAACAGATGAGCGAAATGCAAACGGCGATAAAGCAGGTTAATCAACTTTGGTTTGTTAATTTAGAAGTAGAACAAGAAGCAGAGATAACAAAGCAATTGGTGAATCAACATGTCACGTCAGAAAAACAATATAAATTAGAGAAATTTGCAGGGAATCAAGCTGATCTCTCATATTGGCTTGCATTGGCGATAGGTTGTGAAATGATTAAAACAACTAACCAAAATAACTTAATTGCTACCAAAAAACAAAATCAGTGGTTATTTTCTGTAGTAACGGCAGTTTAAGCAAAAGGTGTTTTAATGACAAATAAATGGAAACGGATAGGATTAATTTTCATTATATTATTTGGAGCCATATTCTTAGGTATCGGTTTATTCCTTTTTGGAGAAGGATTAGGTTACAAAACCCCTGGTAGAAAATTTGAAATATGGCTTTATGGAATGCTAATTCTTGTCGGTATAATATTAGCACCTGCTCTTATTCGAAGTAGTCGGATAGGTTCCATAAGAGATGTCATTAAACGAGAGTCATTTAATCCTAAAGAATCAGACAAACCTAAAACACCACAAGTTTTTAGTGAGTTTTCTGATATTGAGAGACATTGTAAAAATCGTTTCAATACTTTTTGGCGTTATAAAATTCGAAAATGTCTGGTTTTAGGTTCGCGCTCTGATGTGGAATCAGTTTTTCCACGTTTGCAAGAAGAAAAATGGCAATTAAACGATAAAACATTAATGATTTATGGTGGAGATGTTGAAGAAGAGCTCGATACTTCCTGGTTATTGATGTTGAAAAAACAATTTTCACGGTTTATCCCTTTTTCCCAAAAACCGCTCGATGCTGTTATCTGGGTTGTAAATGAAAATTACTTGGCTAACACACGTCAACAACAATTGATTATTGATAAAGCTGTAATACAATTTAAATCACGAGATAGATTATTAAAGTGGTCAGCACCACTTTATTTAGTTGCTCCGCAACAAAGTGAATGGTCTCAAACAGGGCGTACAGAGCAAAGTGTGGGAGTGTTTTTTTCTGAATTGAAAAATCAATCAATGGATTCCGTTGCTTTATCACTCAAACAACTTTCTCAGGAGTGCTGTATACGTGGTGTTCAGCAAGTAAAAAATAATTCCCTATATAACTTTTTGCTTCAGTTAAGTCAAAACTTAATCAATGGAAATATTGATGATATTGTTCGTTATATCAGCACATTGATTGCACTTCCTTATTCACCTCAAGTACGAGGGCTTTTTTTTATTCCACAGCAGTCATCAAGTGATGAACAAGAGTTTTTTAATAACTACCTTGTAATGACGCCAACATGGATTTCGATTAGTGACGATGCTAACCAACAATCTGGTCGAAGTATAGGCGTTCAATGGGGATTAATATCAGGTATAGCCAGTATAGGTTTAATAGCTATGATGGGTGTTGGATTAGTAACCTCCTATTTCAATAACGCATCACTGATAAACGAAAGTATTGAGTTGGCAAAAAAGGCAGATAATTCAATTAGATTAAGTTATACGGAAAGATTAGAAATTCAATCTGAGCTACAACAACGTATAGCGCAACTTTTATATCGAACAGAACATGGAACACCGATACTTTATCGATTTGGCTTAAATCATAATGAGTCATTATTAAATAAATTATTGCTAAGTTATAGAACGACTAATTCGCGTAATATTGCCACACCATTTCATAATCTTATGACAGATTATTTAACTTTATTAACTGAATTACCAAATGATTCACCAGAACGAGTTAAATTAGTTGATTCTGCTTATGATGTACTAAAAGCATATTTGATGATTAGTGAACCAGATAAAAGTGATGGATTATATCTGAGTGAGTTCGCAGCAAAAAAATGGCGGACACCAGAAGGTATTAGTGAAGGTGATTGGCAAAGATTAATGCCTGATTTAGTGCGTTTTTGGGGGCAAATGCTTAATACACATCATGATTGGGCTTTGAATGAGGATAAGCTTTTAGTTAAAAGTGCTCGAAAAGTTTTAATCAACAAGATAGGTATCCAAAATGCTTTAAACACGCTATATCAAGAAATAATACAGCGAGCGAGTCAACAATATACAAATCAAAGTTTAAGCCAATTACTTGATGGTGCCGATAATCATTTTCTTTTCTATAATGACGTTGAAGTGCCAGGGATTTTTACACGTAAAGCTTGGGAAGGCAGTATCCGAGACGAGATTGTCGCTGCGGCTAAATCGCGTAAAGATCAAATTGACTGGGTATTGGGTAACGGTAGCAAAAATAATCTTACAGCTTCAATATCACCTGAAATATTGGCTAAACAACTTACAGACCGGTATTTCAATGAGTATAGTGCTGCATGGGTTTATTTTTTAAATAATATTCAATGGCAGCAGTCCGATAACATTTCAGATGTGGTTGAGCAATTAACACTACTTGCTGATAATCGATTTTCACCGCTGGTTTCCTTGATTAATGTTATTAAGTATGAAACTGAAATTGAATATAGTAAAGATGGTATTTCTGATAATTTATTCCGTACTGCCCAAGAATTGATGGGTAATAAAAAGCCTAATGTGCCTACTACTAAGAAAGGTGAAGCTACAGGGCCATTGAGTGCCACATTTTCACCAATTGTGAGCTTGCTTAAAAACGACAATATTAATGGGCTTTCATTACAGGCTTATTTAGCGAAAGTTACTCAAGTTCGTTTAAAATTACAAAACATCACAAATAGTGCAAATCCACAATCTATGATGCAAGTTTTAGCTAAAAGTGTATTTAAAGGGACTTCTGTAGATTTAACTGAAACACGAGATTATGGGAATTTAATAGCCGCTAATTTAGGTAATGAATTAGCTGGGTTTGGTCGAAGTTTATTTAAAAAACCGTTGGAACAGTCTTGGCAAGTTGTTTTAGCACCTGCGACAGATAGCTTTAATGAAGTTTGGCAAAATTATATTGTCAATCAATGGGAAAAATCTTTTGCTGGTCGTTATCCTTTTAAAAATAGTGATAATGAAGCATCTTTAGCTGAGTTAGCTCGTTTTTTACGAAGTGATACAGGCATTATAGATAAATTTATATTGAGTGAGTTAAATGGTGTTTTAGAGAAAAAAGGGGGAAGATGGGTCGTCAATACTGTCAATGCCCAAGGCTTGAAATTTTCGCCAAATTTTCTTGAAGCATTAAATTTGTTTAGTGATGTAAGTTCTGAAGTGATTGCTTCAGGTGATATGTCTTTATCTTTTGATATTATGCCTAGAAGTGGTAATAAAATTGTTCGTACAGAATTGGTCATTAACAGGCAAAAACTAGAATATTATAATCAAGCGCCAACGTGGAAACGATTTATTTGGCCTGGTGACGGCTATTCTCCCTATTCTCAGCTTAGTTGGAGCAGTGATGAAACAGGCTTGAAGCTCTACAAATATTTTAATGGAGATTGGGCTATGGTAAGACTTTTTGAATCAGCGTCGGTTAAACCATTAGATTCATCTCGCTATGAAGTAATTTGGAGTACTACCGATGGGAGCAAACTAAGATTTATATTACGGACGCAATTAGGTGGTGGACCGTTAACATTGTTGAAATTACGCAATTTTAGCTTACCACAGACGGTATTTGAATTATAAATAATGAAAAATAAAATCGGATAATGGAAAAATTTAATGTTTAGCCAATTGTTAAATCGTATATTAGGCTCGCAAGAATCAAGTGAGTCCAAGATAGAAGAGTTAAATCAAAAATGGGCTGATTGGTTATTGCCAATCAGTTCAGATTCACCTGCCGGTGAAGATTTAACTTATTATGATTCTTTTCAGGATATAAAAGAAGAGATTACTAAACTCTCTGGAATTGATTATCAACTTATTGTTAATGAAAGTGATATTATTTTAAAACAAAATAGTAAAGATGTTCGAGTCGTTACTTACTATTGTCTTGCACGTTTATTCCAAGATGGAGCTGAAGGCTATGCTGATGGGCTTGAACTTTTAGCTGTTTTACTTAATAAATTTGGCGAAATGCTTTATCCATCTCGTCAAAATATTCGAAAAAACTCGATTGAATGGCTAGCTAATCAAAGATTTATCGATCAACTTACACAATTGCAACCTATAGATGAAAATAGTTTGTCTCGTATTATTGTTGCTTTAGATCAAATCGATCTTTCCTGTAAGACGCTATTTAATGGTGAAAATCAAAATCAATCTAATGATCCTCCTGATTTATCTGCTCTATATCATTTCTTCAATAATTGTCTAAAACAACAGCCGCAAAGTCAGACGTCTGAAAAAGAAGAACCTACTGTATCTGAAGCTACCATAACGCCTCAAGCATCTTCGACTATTGTTGTAAATAATACTATTTCTTCAACACGAGAAGTGCTCGAACAAGCACGTATAATGGCCGAGTTTTTACGTGAAAATCCTGAAGAGGGATTTTTAGCTGCTGGTCGTTTATTAAGAGTTATAAAGTGGGATACCATATCTGAGTTACCTCCAGCTGATCAAAAAGGGTATACGCGATTACCAGCACCACGGAGTGAACTAAAAAATAATATCAACCGATTGATTGCTAAAAAACAATGGTCAGAGCTTCTGGAACAAGCTGAATCAGCTTTTATTGAAGTAGCAAACCATTTCTGGTTAGATCTACAGCGGGCAACTATCATGTCGCTTCAAAAAATGGGGCATCCTTATGATTCTTGGGCAGATATTTTTCTTGCTGATTTAGGTCTGTTTTTAGAACGATTAAATGGATTAGAAGGGCTATGTTTCTCGGATGGTACGCCATTTGCTGATGAAGAAACTTTAATGTGGATTGCTGCCAATGCACGTATACATAATCTGGATGAAGGTGAGAGTATACCATCGGTTTCTGTGTCTGAAGAAAATGATTGGGGTGAAATTGAAACGCAAGCAGTTGCTTTAGCACGTAGTGAAAATATAGAAAAGGCATTTCAATGGTTACAAAGTTTGCCCTCAGTGCATTCACCAAAACAACGATACTTGCTCCAATACACTCAAGCTAAAGTTGCTGAACAGCTTGGAAAACAAAATGTTGCACTAAAATTGTTAATTGGTTTAAATAATCAACAAGATTCTTTAACTCTCATCCACTGGGAACCAGAATTAATATTTGATGTAAAACGGTGTCTTTTGCGTTTGATGAAACAAAAAAATCAATCAAAAGATGGTATAAAAGTAAATTTACCTGAGCAGATAGAGCAATTACAACATGAATTGATGCAACTCGATCCTGCAAAAGCGATAAATTTGCTCTAACTATCTTAATAAAAACTATTTAAATAATATTACTATATAGAGAATAACAATGGATGATCTAATTCTTCGCTATTATGAATCCGAAATGCGTTATTTGCGAGAAGCCGGAAAAGAGTTTGCCAAAATACATCCGGATAGAGCAAGCTTATTAAATCTCGATCGGGTAGGTGACCGTGATCCTTACGTAGAACGATTATTTGAAGGGTTTGCTTTTTTAACCGGACGCTTACGTCAAAAAATTGATGACGATTTACCTGAATTAACTGAAAGTTTAGTTTCACTGCTTTGGCCACACTATTTACGTTTAATTCCTTCATTATCTATTGTTGAACTAACGCCTGACTATTCTATTTTATCTCGGCAAGAAGTTCTTCAAAAAGGGGTGCAAATTAAAACAGAACCGTTAGGGCCTGCTGGAACAAAATGTTTATTCAGAACGACACAAAAAGTTACATTACAGCCGATAGAAATCAATCGAGCAAGACTGGAATTTAGTCACGATGGACGTAGTATGATTTCTATACGTCTTAAATTCACAGAACTGGCTGATTTTGGGCAAATTGATTTGTCTTGTTTACGACTTTACTTAAATGCTGATGGTCCAATAGCATCTACACTCTATTATATGTTAATAAAACAAGTGGCTACCATGCATTTACGTTACTCTACTGATCCTGAGAAAAGAGTTAATTTCAACGGTAAAATAACCCCAGTTGGTTTTTCTGATGAAGATCGTTTATGGTTAAAACCTGATAATGCATTTGCCGGATATCAATTACTACTTGAATATTTTGCATTTCGCGAAAAATTTATGTTTGTTGATTTACAAGGACTTGATATTAAACAAGTGCCTGCGGATTGTTCATATATTGATGTTGAATTAACACTTAATCAAACTTGGCCTAATGATATGCCATTTAACCATGATAATATTCGTTTGCATTGTGTTCCTGTTATCAATTTATTTGACATGGAAGCGGATCCGATTGTTGTCAATCAGTTAGAAAGTGAATATCTTCTTCGTCCTTTATTAAAACAGGATGGTCATATCGAAGTTTACTCAGTTGAACATGTAGAAGGCATAACCCGTGAAGGGCGCTATACCTATGTTCCATTTACCAGCTTCAAACACCGTGGTGGAATGTTACGACACGATGCACCTGAACGGTATTTTCACACTCGTGTACGTAAAAATGCTTCAGGATTGCATGATACCTGGTTAATTTTAGGTGGAAAAATATGGAACAAAAATGAGCAACTTGAAGCTGAAACGTTGTCTTTAAGAGTAACGGGTACTAATGGTATGTTGCCACGTAAAGCATTACGTAATGCACGTATTCGAGAACTGAGTAATTCAAATGGAAATATTTCCAAAGTACAAAATCTTTGTTCCCCGACTATGCCATGTTATCCACCAACAGAAGATCGGTTTTTTTGGCGATTGTTATCGCATTTATCGCCAAATTATTTGTCTTTAATGAATGCTGAGGTTTTACGTGGTACGCTTGCTTTATACGATTGGACTGAAAACGAACTTAATCGTAGACGTTTAGATGGCATTATTGACGTTTCTCATCGAATGATTAAACGTATAGAACAGGGAATGTTACAACGAGGCGTGGAAATTGAAGTAACCTTAGATAGTTATCAGTTTACAGGTGAAGGTGATGTAATTTTATTTGGTGAGTTATTACATCAATTTTTCGCATTGTATGCTGATATAAACTTATTTACTCAACTAGTTATTGTTATTTTACCAACAGGAAAAAGAGTTGTATGGAATCCGAGCAAAGCATCGAAAGCAGTCCTTTAATGCAGAAGTTGGAAAAAGAACTGCCAAAAATCAATTTTTTCCGTTTTTGCCAGTTACTTGAACAACTTTATGCACAAGAGCCAATTTTAGGTCGGAATGAGTCACCTGCTGATGACCCGATACGATTTGCTCCGTCAGTCGATATGTCGTTTCCTGCAAGCGAATTAAAATACATTGAAAAACTGCCTTACCTTAATCGTCCAGCTACGGTAAGAACACGATTTTTAGGATTATATGGTGTTGATGGAGCGTTACCGCCAGCTTTGACAGATAAAATTATGCGGCGTGAAGAAAACTATCATGCGATGACCGATTTTTTAGACATGTTTAATCATCGAATTATTACGCTGTTTTATAGAATATGGTTAAAATATCATTATCCAGCGAGTTTCTTGAGCGGTGGACGCGATGAAGTATCTCAATGTTTATTTGGTCTGATTGGCTTAGGAATCAAAGGGGCAAGTGAACAAATTGATACGCCGTTATCACGATTTTTTGCTTTATTAGGATTAATGTCTCAAAAAACAAGAACTGTAGAAGGAATTGTAGGATTAATTCGTATAATGGTCAATGATGCCAAAGTAAATGTTCAAGAATTTTATCCTGTATGGCAAAATATTGATAATCGAGCACAACTTGGTGGTAGTGGTCAACAACGAATAGGCTTAAATGGCGATGGGCCTTTAGGATCGCGTTTTAAAGAATGTAATCAAACTATTCTTATTGCAATCACACCACAATATGAATCGCAAATTAATGAGTTATTGCCCGACGGTCAGTTATTTCAAGATATTATGGCCTTATTACGGGTTTATTTAGGTTTCAAGGTTGATGCTAAAATTATGCTGAATATTAAACGAAGTTTTTTACCTAGTTGTCAGCTTAAATCTGGCAATTGTCGATTGGGATTAACAGCGTCGTTTGCTAAAAATAATAGTGACAATAATACTCTCCAAGAAACCGTTGCCATAAATTTAGGACATTATTCAGGAATAGATTATCAAAACCATAAAAAGTGAGGATGAAAATGAGAATAATCAAAAAACTAATTGTTATTTTATCAATTTCCTGGTTAACAGGATGTGGTATCGCTCAAAGTGTATCTGATACCGCGACAGGATTAGGACAATCTGTATTCAATTGGTCGATAAAAACACTTTATTTAGATATTAAAGCAAGATCTGAATTAAATTTAGATGATGAAGGTCGTTCATCACCAGTTGTTCTAAGAGTTTATCAGTTAACTAATGCCGAGAAATTTAACTCTGCTAGCTATACAGAATTGGTTGATCAAGATAGTGATGTTTTAAAAGATACCTTGATTGAGACTAAAGAAATCATATTAAGACCAGACACATCAATTTCTATAGATGCACCTTTAGATAAAAAAGCGACTGCGGTTGGTGTTATTGGACTGTTTAAAGAGCCTAATCTGAAAAATGGTAGTTGGAAAATAACTTTAGCACGAAAAGATCTTAATATTTCGAAACCTCGAGAAGTTGTAGCAAGTAAATACTCTTTAAAAATGCAGGACGAAAAATAAAAATGAGTGCATCTTTATATGAGACAATATACGGCTATTTTGAATCGGGTATACCAATTGAGGAAGTTGCTGAAAATGAGCAAACGATCATTAGTGTAATGGACAATATTGAGCGAATTTTGAATAGTCGAGCTGGAGCGGTTAATCATTTGTCTGATTTCGGTTTACCTGATATGTCAACCGTATTTCGAACTTTACCCTCTTCAGCGTATATTCTAATGAGAGCAATTGAGAAAACATTACTTACTTATGAACCTAGACTTTCATCGATTAACATCAAAATTGATGAGAAAATTAATGATTCAATGGTATTTGGTTATGAATTAACTTGTTATTTAAAAGAAGGCGGATTAGTTAAATATGGTACCTATTTTATGCCTAATGGGAAAGCTCGCTTAAAATATGCAAGAAAATCTTCTAATCGTTACTAATCTATTTAATGTTATATTAAATAATTAATGGATTAATTATCTGCAATTCTATACTTGTTATTAAGAAGTGTATAAAGATAAAAATGAAATTAAAAAAAAGCAAAATCAGGAGATTCTCACCGAAATTAGATAAGCATTGAGAGTGAATTTAAGTTTAGATTATTTATTATTCTTAAAATAAAGTCTCAGCTTGTCCAAACAAGTAAATGAGAGCTTCAATGTATAACGAAAAACTGATTAAGTACACATTTGAGTCGTTTTTTTGAAATTTTGCGAAAAATTAAACTAGGATAATGATATAAAAAACTTGTCAGTGAAAGGATTTATTTTCGAAGCTCTTCCAGTAATAATCTGCTAATATTATTGACTTAAAAGGTAAAAATCACATTACCTTAGGAAATGTGATTTTATAATGCCGTTTAAATTATATTCATCTTTTTAGACATTAGAATGAGTAACGATACCCACCATTTGCTTGTATTAAGTCAAAACGATTACCGGTTGAACTTTCTAAATCAAGATAAAAATTATGTGTTTTATTGATTTGTGTATTTATACCTAGGCCATTGTTCCACCAATTACCTTTGAATGAATGACTTTCTTTATTATTATTAAGTTTGTAGAAAGTATCACCACTAAACTCTCGTACAAATCCCGTTTTAGCATAGATATTTATTGCGCTATTTTCAGAATTGATTTGATAACCAACTAATGCAGAGGTGCGACCTAGTAATGAATTATAATCACCTAGATTGACTTTGAGTCCATTTGTGGCATTAAAAGTGGTACCATTTTGACGACTATAAGATAGTTGTAATTGAGGTTCAAAGTAATAATTATTGAAATTTAATTTTTTACCCGTTTCAAGAGATAAACTTAACCCATTAGTATGACTATTTCCGTGAACACGGTCATTAGCAGTATCTTTTACTTTAAATTGATTTTTGACTCGTGCATATTTAGCAACACTGTCAATATACCAGCCACTATTGTTTAAATAAGTAGCATATAAACCAGTATTGAACGATTTTAAAGAACCGTCACCCTTGTTATAATCCGGATTTCCATAAGTTTGTCCTACAAACGCACCAATAACAAAAGGTGAACTTTCTGATAATTGTTTATCAATACCAAATTGAAAGCCATGATAGTTCATATCAAATTTACTGAGTTTTTTACCTGAAAATGAGTCTAGTTTACCTGTAAAACCACGTAACCAAACATCACCAACATTACCACTATTACGCATATCACCTAAACGTTTCAATAAAGTCTGATTTTCAATGTAGCTCATTAGATAATTACTATTAAAAAAGCCTACACTTGCATTAGCCGTCGTACTAATGTTAGATTTAGGTGAACTTGTTAATACCCAATTATTTCCCTGCTGATTTAAATCTTTAAAAATATAACCTCCTAATTCAATCGGTTTTTCGAGAGTGAATTTTGCTGTATTCTTGGCATTGTCTTTCATTTCAATTAAAGTTATTTTCTCATTTCCTGCGGTTTGGGTTGAACCATCATTATTGATATTTAACTTATGATTTCCTTCAGCAGATTTTAAAATGATGATTTTATCGTTTTGTTGCGCTGCTGTTATTGAGCTCAATCTATCTAACCGAACCAAATTATTCATACGTAGTACAAAATTATGATTACCGGATAAATTATCAATCATTAGGTTACCATAGGAATTGTTGCTAAGATCATTGGTAAACTTTATATTTCCAGAACCAGATAAAGTGTTTACATAAGATTGTGCTTGTGTAATTTCCCAAGACGCATTGTCAGCCAAATTGATTGCTATATGACTGTCATCTTGTCTAGATGATTTAACTGTACCTAGGAGTTTTGAACCAGAACTTAAATCTAAGTTAACTTGACCATTACCTTGTGCAAAAATGTCTCCATTGATTAAAGACTTTCCACTGATGTTTAATTTTGCTTTTTGATCAACATTGATATTACCTGTAATGTTAGAATCACCTTTAATATCAATAGTTCCAGAATTGGAATTTAAAATATTACCTGTAATGTTAGAATTACCTTTAATATCAATAGTTCCAGAATAAGAATTAAAAATATTACCTGTAACGTTAGAATCCCCTCTAATGTTAATAATTCCAGATTCAGAATTAATAATATTGCCTCTAATTGTTGAATCTTTTTCCATAGTTAAGTTAGCGTGTTTAGCGACGGAAATATCACCCTCGATGCTGATTTTATCTCGAATATTTAATTCACCAGAATCATTAATAAGGATGTTACCTTTAAAGTTCGTTTCCTTTTGAATATTTATCTTGCCTAATTCACTAATCATAATATTCCCGTTTATGTTTGAATTGCTATTTAAATCAATTTGACCTGAATTAGACGCAGTAATATCCCCATTAATGCTGAAATAATCAAACGTTTTTATAATGCCAAAATCATCTGAGATGAGTTCTCCTTTTATTTTTGATGAACCATGTAATTCGATGACTCCAGATTCAGATGCGTAAACCTCACCGGTAATATCTGAAGATTCATGTAATTTTATCGCTCCAGAATCGAATGCCAGAATACTACCTATGATGTCCGTATGTTTTTTTGTCTCGAAAAGGCCTTTTGAGTGACTACCTATCACGCCTTTTATAGTGGATGAACCATTTAGAAGTAGCTTACCTTCTTGACTGACCTGAATTGCTATAGAGGGGCCAAATATATTTTCTGTGGTTGATAATGTTGTTGTTCCGTTAACGGTTACAGTATCGCCACCAAAAATGCCAATTGCCTGATTGCGGGTATCATCAAAATCCATATTGATCGTGAGATTACCATTGAATTGCGTGGTTGCAGAATTTCCTTGATTACCAATATTTGATAATAATCCAATATTTTGAATTAATGAGGGATTTTTTTCTTTTTTTGAATTAATCGTCACATCTTTATTAAATGTGGTTTCACTATTTCTTTCTATATTTATTCCATTTTCATCAAAATTAATGTTTACCTCATTATCATATGTTTTATTTCCTTCTAAATTTAATGCTGTACCAGGTAACGGTACAATCAAACTTAATCCTAATATTATTTTAGTTTTCATTGTTATCTCCTTGTAAAAAAATCGTAAATATTTTATCAAATAGATCGTTTGATCACAAAAAATACAATCAATAACATTAAACAATTTATCTTTACAATGTAAAATTTCTGTTTTATATTTGAACTGTTTCTTAAAATATAGAAATATAATTAATGAGTTATCTAATAATTCTCCTAAATTTATTTTTCAAAAAACTGGCGTTTATTGAGAAACGACGTGAATTCATGATTATTGGAGTAGGGAATGTGGGTTCCACTGTGGCTTATACCTGAGTTAATCGTGGTATTTGTGAAGAAGTTTTAATGGTTGATGTAAATAAAGATCGGGTTTATGGGCATGCTCAGGATTTATTAGAGATGGCTGCTTATCGGCTAAATTGACTAATAGTAACAAAGAACTCGAACTATTACTTCGAAAACACATGACTTTTAATTCAAAAAGTTTTTCGGATTAATTAGTTAAGGAAATAAAAATGACAATAAAGAAAATATCCAATTTTGTTTTTCCCACAGGTAGCAAAACACTTAGTCAAGATGCTTACTATAAAGCTTTATCCGAAGCAGGCAGTGGCTTTTATCCATTTGGTGAAAATAGTTTATGGCATGGTGGTATTCATATCGATAAAAACGTATTAAATAAAATCGGTAATGATGATTTACTGCGGTGTATGGCAAATGGTGAAGTTATTGCATATCGTGTAAATGATGTTTATCCCAAAATTATCTATGAGGACAATAACGAGGTAGAAGCACCAGTTGAAGAATTTCAAAAAGTTGCCTATTTTTCAACAGGATTTACCTTAGTTCGCCACTATTTAAAAATGCCAGAGATTAGTGCTTCAACCGAAACCCCACCAGCGATAACCATTTACAGTTTATACATGCATCAGCTTGATTGGTATGGTTATGAGCAAAAGAAAAAGAAAACTGTCGATGATAAAATTAAGTATCCGCATTACTGGCAAGTTCAGTCAGGCAAAGTCAATGAAGAAAAAGCAGGAGCTATTTATGGTAGTGTGATCCGAGAAAACGGTAAGGATTCGAAGGTCGTTGGATTATTACTGAAAGGTAGTAAAGTGCGTTTAGGTGAACAAAAAAAAGGGAAGTCTGGATGGTATAAAATCACGTCAATAACACAGGGTATATTGGTTACGAAAAATGAATATAAAAATGAATTAGGATCGACTTCAGGGTATGTATGGAAAGGGGATATAGGAACGAGCGATACAGACCGGCCAACTGGCAATAAAGCGGAAGCTGATAAAGATTATGAAATTTGTCTGGAAGATAATTACAAGGTCGATGCTCCTGAAAAAGAAGTGAAAGGGATTGCCGTTTATGAAGCTGCCAATGATACACAAAAATTGACTTATTTGCCAATTACAGCGACATTCGAATTTGACGGTCAAGAAAATGGCTATGCTAAAATTCGGAAAATTGAGGGGTGTCCGATTCCACCTGCCTTAGTCGCTGAAAATGGAGGTGCGGACGCACCTCATAAAGGCTATGTTAAGATAGAATCACTGACTTCAACAGTGCTAAAACCTGAAAAGTTTAATGAAGTTATTGTATTAAAACAGCCCATTGCAATAAAAAAAGGCGATTTTATTGGTTATCTTGGACATAATGTAAGCCAAAGCCAGAGTTTTGATGAACCTAAAGTTGCCGCATTAGCAACAATGAAACGCCCGTCAGATGAAAAATTACTAAAATTAGCGCATATTGAATTATTCACCTGTGATGATTTGCCGGCTTTTATCGAAAAAACTAAAGCGTTAGCGAACAATTTACCAGAATATGAAAAAACGATTATTTTAGTCGAAAAAGATGCCCAATTAATTCAAGCTACCCAACCCACCGGTTTTTTACATAAAGGATTGGGAGTAGAATTTATTAGTCTTACCAATAGTTATTACGTAAAAATCAAACCAGTATATACGTTAAATTTATCAATTACCCCCTCTCTGGACACTAAAACTGGAGAGATTATAAAAGGTGATGGTAAAAAGTACTATTTAACGCAGGAAGATAAAAAGAATCTGTTAGAAAGTTACAAACAAAAATATCCCCAATTAATCAAAAGCGATATTCCTGATGAAGTGGAAATTGTCAACGATATTATTGCATCGAGTACAGTCCTTAATAAAGATATGAAGACATCTATTACAATACGTTTTAGTCCTGAAAACGTGTATTACTGGATAGCATCAAAAGATGTTTTTCACCTTAAAGGTCTAGATGGGCAATTAAATAGCACAATAAATTATTGGAATGATTTTCCATTATCCTTGGATGGGTTACCCGAACCAAAACAATATAACACGGTTTATTTTGAGCGAACAATCTCGCTTAACTCCCAATCGGATGAAAGTTTTATTGCGGTAAATGATGACGACCCGGATACAATTTGGCGATATATTCAGGCAGGGAACAAAGAAGGCATACCGATACAAGGATGGGTGAATACGAAAAATGGTGTACAAGAACATATAAAACTTGTTACCCCATGGCATTGGTCAGGATTCAACACCGTAGAAGAAAAATCTAAGGTTGGTCAATTATCGGCTAAAATTGTCAAGAATAAAATGGCTAAACTTGATTTTGAAGATTACAGCCCGGCAATGAAAGAGTTACATCAAATCTTAGTGGGTACATTGCGTTATTCAACCCAGCGTAAAAAAACACCGCCATCTTTTACAGAAGATTATTTAAAAGAAGGTTTACGCAGAAGCTGGACAGCAGAGCGTATAGGGCATCTGTTAGTTAAATATGAAAGTGAATGGTATGCGGATGAAGCGCTAACAAAGTGGAATGAGATAGATGAGCTGTTTGAAGAAGAAAAAGATGAAAAGAAAGAATTTATGTCTAAACTGTTAGATGGCTTGGGTATAGATAAAGAATATCTAAGAAAATTTGCATTCGATAAAGTAGACGAAGAGCTTGAATATATTAAAAGAGTCTGGCAAATTGAAAAAAAGAAACGAATAAAACCCTCGTTATGGTGGAAAGACGTAGCCGACAAACAAGCCTCACAATCAACCAATACTAACAATGATGCACCGACACTAACTAATCTATCAAAAGACGGCAAAGCCTGGTTTATTCACCCTGTGGCAATGGTGGATTATTTTTCTGGAGCGGGAATTGTGACATATCATATCTATCAAGATGGAAAAATCGAAAAGCATATACCTGAAAACATACTCCCTGGTTTTGAGCGAAAATATAAATATGTCTATCATGATAAAGATAATAACAAGCATGAAGTATGTATAGTCGATTGGCATACAACGAAAAAGAAAAAAAATGGTGTGAGAATGTTAACTGCACCAAATCGAAAAGATAAAGATATTCTTGAGTATAAAGAGAACGTTAATGAAGGAAACACCCAGAAAAGAGTTAAATATAAGAATGGCGATATTGCTGAGTATGGGTGGCATTCTCAAAAAGAAGGTAATATGTGGCGAAAGTATGTAGCGTTAGATGAAGAAATTGAAATAGTTCGAATGCCTGATGAGATTAATTATGTGAAAGATAACATTATAATTAAATATCAATTCAGTAATACTAAAAGGCGATATACAGGACCAGCTCCTTTAGCTGGATTTATAGGCGCTCTAGCTGAGGTCGGTTTTGAATTGATAACGACAGGAAGTTGCTTTTACGAAGCTTCTTGCTTTCCAAGTTCTGAACATGTTAATGGAACTAGTGTGGATACGACTTATATTCAAAATGTAGATAAAGATCAGAAAATTATAGATGCTATGGCTAAATTTCATTTTATAAAAAGATTGATAGGTATAAATCAATATTGTAAGAAATTATCTAATGCAGAACATCATAATGAACTTCATGATTCTCATTTACATTCCGGTGATTTTGATGAAACACAAGTGAAGATAATAACTATTTGATTATAAGAATAGAAACTATTATATAAGGATACAATTTATGAGATTTAATTTAACTATAATTTTCTTTTTTACTTGTCTTATTTTAAATTCGGTGGATGCTAAAACAAAGGATAATGATATCTATTCTAAACAGCTAAGTAAAGTATTAGAAAAATATCAGGGAGATGAGCATATATCAATTAAAAAATTTGCAAAAAAAATAGATGATTCTTGTAAGATTAAACACTCTTTTAGTGCGACAGAAAAAGAAATAAATGAACGCAGAGAGAGATGCGTATTATCGAAGATGACATATGATTTTGATGAAATGATTAGTCAAATGAAATTAAGAGAAAAAGTGTATTTGCATTCAATAAATGGAATTAATATTTATTTTGAAAAGATGAAAGAAATTGATCCTAAAAGCTTAGACAGTGTAACTATTGAAGAAATAAAGCTTTTTACAAAAATCAATGATGAAATACAAGACAATCTTACTATTTATTATAAAAAAAATGACTATGATGGTTTTTATGTAGAGTACCAAAAATATTATATAGATAATTTTATATACGTTTTAAATTATGGTGCTGATGAATATGGACCATTAGTTAATTTTTGGAAAAAATATTCAATAAATAATAATGGAAAATTTAAATTAGAGGATTCATTTGAGTGTCATTTTGATAATAAACTGGGTAAAAATATATGCAACTAATTTACAACAAAACTTTTGGTTTTAGCTTTATTGTTAATAACTTAATCAAAGGAAAAATTTATACCGTATATTCCTCACTATAAAAAATTAATCACTCTTGGCGGAAAAAATGGTACTAATTTACACAATAATCATATGCACTTTGATAAATTTCAATACGAAATAGCTGAGGTCTATTTATAATGCAGATAAAATCTTTATTTTATGGTTTATTATTTATACCTATTTTAGCTTGTTCACATTCATTAAACGCTTTAACTCATACTAATTTATTACCTGTGGGAAAACCTCAAATTATTAATAAGAAGCTGGTTAAGGATATTAACGATAATTGTTGGATTGAAGATTATTTTTCTGATAAAGCTAGGGAAGATTATCATAAAAGATGCAAATTATCGACCTTTCCTTCAACTCAGAATGTTAGGAATATATTTGAAGAACTACAAAAAAATAAAATTGTCTATTTATATCAATCCAATCAATTTAATATTTATTTAAAAAAAACGACCGATACAGATATTTGTCTAATTGAAGAAAAACAGCTTGAAGGTGAATGTGCAATTTCACCCACCAAGTTTATTATTACGATGTTTATCGAATCATCGAGCAAAATAATAAATCAACTTATTGTTTATTCTAATGAAGATCATGGGGGTGATATGATTCAAGTGACATTAGATTTTTTCATCGATAAACAATTAAATGTTTGGCTACTTGAACATATTTTAGATGAAGAAGGTGCGTCTGCGACTTTGTGGCAGCATTACAAAATTAATAACAAAGGAAAGTTTAATTTGCTGGATGAAATAAAATGTCAGTTCGAAAATGGCGGTCTTAAATTGGTTTGTAAAAATAAAAACTTTAAAAATAAATAGTCTGCTTGCTTTAATTGAGTAAAGTGCTATATCAATTTAGGAATATAAATCTCTTATTTGTACAGCCAATTATAAGCCAATCTCATATAAATGGGGTTGCAGGAGACCTAAGGTATATATCAGAAAAAAGAAATGGTGAGCTAACATGGCTATCTTATTCAACTTTTGATTTTGATGAGCAAGAAAAATTTAATACTGCATTATATAAATTTGGTTGGGCTAGAACGTCGTTAATGTATTCGGAATATTTTACATATAAGAAACAATCAAATACTTTACTTAAATATACAAAGCATATGAAGAAAGCTCCGCCAAATGGATATGATCATTACCACCATTTACATATATGCGGTTTTGATTTTAACTTAATTATAAATGTACAGGATTAAAAATGATCAGATTTCCATTTTTCTATATATGCATTTTATTAGTCTCGTTCTTTTCTTTTGCAGAAGATAAAAATCTTAATAATATCCTTTATGAATTTAAAGGATATTCAAAAAAAACATCTTCCTATCATTCTTTGAAAGACTTTTTTGCGGATAATAATCAAATATATGATGAAAAAAATCCATTGAATGCGCTTTATGATCCCAATACACCTTTATTAAGCATGGTTGAGCATAGAAAACCTTACACAGGTGAAGCTATATTATTTAAAAAGCTTCCGCTTGATAACAAGCTAAATGTGTTCCTTTTTGCTTATTGGGATCGTAATGATCAAGATTCATATTATAACCTTCCAACTCTTGAATTACAGATTTTTGATAAGAGTAATCAACTGATTAGCAAAATGATTGTTGTGGATGGTGCACAAGCAGAGTGTTCAATCAATAAAAGAACACGTATTTATAAAAATAAGAAATTTGAAATACTAGAATCAGAATATTGCATTGATATAGAAACAGACAAGCTTATGACTGAACAACATAAGGTAAGTTATTATTTAATTGATAATATGGGTAATATTAATTTTGAATAACGATTATGACAAAGTTTAAATTAGACTAATCAAAGGCATTTTCTTTATCACCTTTATTCTTCTATATTAAATAATATTCTAATAAAAAATACAATATTAATTAAGATATTGTATTAAGCATGAATAACATTGAGGAAATTTAATAATGAAATTTATTCAAAGATTTATCATAATCTGTCTATTATCATTATTTAATGTAAAAATTGCATTGTCAGAAAATTTTAAGAGTGATTTACGTTACTATCATAAAATTAAATTACCCTATTCTTCCAATCAGTTAAAAAAATATTACTATTGGGGAGAATATGGCTTATATCTTTCCCCTAATATGCCATTTCCATTAAGATTTACCAATAAAGAATTTTCATTTAAGCCAAAATTATTTGAATATCTTACTAAAACAACTTTTTATTTTCCTCATTGCTATTTTTATTTTAAGGACATTTTATATAAAGGCATTATTCAAATGGCTATAGGTGAAAATGATGAAAAAGTTTTTACTTTTCAATTATATAGTTATGATAATAACGGAAATTTGATTGATGCAATACTTTTGTACAAAATTAAAAATGGCGAAATATCCTATTGGAATGATTTTGTAATAAAGCCTGATGGCAAAATATTAATAAAACAACATCAACAACAAAATCTATTTGAGCTAGATGAAAATCCAAAAGATAAAAAAATTTATACCAACGAAAAGAAATATCAAATGAGTTCTTCAGGCTTTTTTAACACAATAAAGGATTAAGTAATGAAAAATTTATTGTTTATCAAAATAGTTTTATTTTTTATCAGTTTTTGCTGTTATGGAGAGGAAATTAATGTTATTGAGAACTATAAAGGTAAATCTTTTCTTAACGCGATAGATATCTCTAAATTAGCAAAAGATTGCAAAAAAACCGATAATTTTTGGCATATTACAAATACTGAACGAGAAGAAATACTTGAGCATTGTCCAATTAATCAAATGGCTTCATATTTTGATAATTTATATGACGTTATTAGAAATAATATTGTTATATATGATGTTGATGATTTAAAGCTTACTATTAATAAAAAAATCTATAATAAAACCGTTAATAATAAAATATATCCAGTTAAAGAACTCAACTTATCTCTTATTCATGAAGGAAATCTTGAAGATAAAATTATATTGGCAAATAGTTCTTATGATGTTGAAGGTTATTATTGGTTAAGTAATCAATACTATTATATATCACCAAATATGGATATTTATGTATTATTGGTAAAAGATGTCGAAACCAGTGTAAAACCAATATTTTGGAAACATTACCAAATAGATAAAAAAAGCTTACAGTTTCAGCTTAAAACATTATTAATTGACGAAGGTTATAAATATCAAATTATTTATCCTGATCAATTTAAAATTCTCGAAGGTTCGCTTGAAACTTCAAAATATCAAATTAATAAACTAAAAACTTGTTATCAAGAAGAATACTCAACTAGTTGTAGTATAGAATCTTATCGTTACTATCATAATATTTTATTTCAAAAATTAAATTTTCTTAAAACTAATAATCCTCATACTAACGAGTTTATGGAAATAATAGATAAAGAAATCAATATGGTGTGTTTAACTTCACAGCCTCCGAATTATCAGGATGAAACGCAGAATTTTACCTATAAGATTACCAAATGCTTAACAGAACAACTACATCAAAAAATAGAGGACATAGATCAAAAATTAAGGGATATAAAATAATATGAAAAATTTAATCTATATTTCAGCATTGTTCATAACTGTAATATTCACTCAGTTTAATATTAATTCTGTAAATGCACTAAATCAAAACAAAGATTTATTATCTTTTAGTGAGTTACAAGGAGAAAAATTGGTATCAAGTAAAAAATTTATATTATCTGTTAATAAAACTTGTAAAGGTGAATCTGAACTATGCACAATCGTCAAAATAAAAAACAATTATTATCTTCAATTTAGTAAGTTAGGTGATGATGAAATAACAATGTCTAAACTAAAAAATAATGTTGAGTTGAAATTGAAAAAAATAAAAAATGACAATCAATTTTTTATAGAAATAGAATTATTGTCTTATAAAAATAATGAAAAAGTAGATTCTATAATATGTTACGAATATAAAAATGATCCCAATGATAGTTTGGCTACAGAGAAATTATATTATTTAAAAGATTATGAATTATGGACATTGGATTTTACTTATGATTTAGAATCAACAACAGCAGAAAATTGGAAAAAGTATAAAATAAATCAAAATTCTGGAAAATTTGAATTATTGAAAAATACACAATAGCACTTTTGTTCCAAAGCGACATACAAGATAAAAAATTTGGTTAGGTTTCAATACTATCTAAGGAAAGGTAATAATAGGCTAATTATTCAAAAAATAAATACCAATACTGCGATGCATAAATTTAATTTTAATAAATAATTAGTTGTTACCCCTAATATAACAGATAAAAGATATGTTTCTTACTTGGCGGAGAAAATGGTACTAATTTACACAATAATCATATGCACTTTGATAAATTTCAATACGAAATAGCCGAGGTCTATCTATGATGCAGATAAAGTCTTTATTTTATGGTTTATTATTTTTACCTATTTTAGCATGTTCACATTCGTTGAACGCTTTAACTCATACTAATTTATTACCTGTGGGAACGCCTCAAATTATAAATAAGAAGCTGGTTAAGGATATTAACGATAATTGTTGGATTGAAGATTATTTTTCTGATAAAGCTAGGGAAGATTATCATAAAGGATAAAGGGAATGAAAAAAAATTTTTTAATACTGATTTTATTGTTTATTTTTTCTATAGGAATTGTTCATTCAAATGAATCACCGGATATTTGGGATTATTATAAAGTTTCAAAAAATTCTGTTTTTGGTAATGAATCAGATTATGACAGACAATTTTTAACAGAAAATTATTCGCGAATTAAACTAATATTAATTGATGGAAATATTATAGTTGATACAATTTGTCTTATCCACTATGAAACATCAACAAATCTTACTACACCTTTATCTTTTTGGAAAACTCCTGAAAAAGTAGAAAAATATAAAAAAATTTTCTCAGAAGAAGGGATCCTTTTAGGAGATCAATTTGAGGCAATAAACTTTCCTAATAATGATGACGATAATATATGCTTGAAAGCGGGGTTAACTGATTTAATAAAGATTGATAATTATTTTGTTTTTCTAACTAAGTCAGATCACTTAATAATATTTTCGAAGCAATTGAAAAAAAATAATGAATCGCCCATAACTTATCGAGGATTTAATTATAAGATACCACATCGGGAATTTAGTTGGTTTGGTCATCCTATGTTGACAAATAAAAAAATTGTAGAGGATATGAATAAGAAGTGTGATTTTCCCGCTGATGGATCTTATTCTGATTCTTATTTTTACAATGAGTGCGATTTAAACGAATTAGGTCAATATTTTGGTGAAGTTAGTGACACTTTATTTAACAAAAAGAAAGAGATATATCAAAAAGGAGAATATCGATACAATTTAACTAAAAAGCAGCATGGAGAATTTGATTTCGAAATTTTTTTGAATATTGAAAAAAATAATAAATTAATAGATAAATTATCAATTTTTAAAGAAAAAATTTCAGAATCAGCTGCTTTTGTACAGTATTACTATATTGATAAAAATTTTAAGAATGTTTGGTTATTAAATTATGTTGGTGATCACGAAACAAGAGATATTGAAAAATGGAGACATTATAAAATAGATAATAGTGGGCACTTCAAGTTATTGGAATCGATTTCATGTAAATATCGTGATAGACAAAGAATTGTAAAATGTCACAAAGATTAAGAATGTCATCGTTAAAGTTTTGCTACCTCAGAGGAAAATTTTAGGTTTGTGAACTATCGACTAAAGTTGTGTAGATTAAATGGCTAAACTTGATTTTGAAGATTATAGCCCGGCAATGAAAGAATTACATCAAATCTTAGTGGGTACATTGCGTTATTCAACCCAGCGTAAAAAAACAACAAAAAGTCGGTAGAATTTTACAAGTCGATATTTTATTTAATAAACAATAGGTTATAATTAGAGTGTTCCCTATATACATAGGGATAAACCGCGGTGTAATACTGTGTGCCCGTGAGTTTATGAGTGTTCCCTATATACATAGGGATAAACCGATCGGAGTTAATAGACAGTGTGATGAATAATAGTGTTCCCTATATACATAGGGATAAACCCAAAATATTATTACTCAAACTATTTGCCTATGATATCGATATACAATGCTTTTTTTGTTAAAGCATTTGAATAAGATTCCTATGAAGGTACTAAAAACGGCTAAAGCTTAATTGAAGGAGATAATTGAAGATGACTAAAAAACACTGCACTACGTTTAGTGAATTAAAACGGAAGGTACTAGCTAATCCTGTCGCAATGGCTGCATACAGAGAGGCTAGAAGATCGTGGAAATTGTGCGATTTGCAAATTGACGAACATCAATGCGTTGAATTAGAGTTTCCTGTAGACACAGGAAAAAAGAAACAATAGAGCAAAAAATAAGCAAAGATAAGATAAGGAGTTTCCTTTATACAGAAATAACCATTCAAAAAGATCCAAAAAGAAAATAGTTTTATCAAATCCTCAACTTTTTTTATTATAATTTCTTACTAGTAATTTGATTATTATGATATTTAAGAGAAAATCTAAAAAAGTAAGTGAGCAAAAGAAAGATCAATATTGAATAATTGGACAAAATCAAACACCGAAGAGTAAGATTTGATATAGTCATTAAAAATTACTCCGTGCGCATAAAAAGTTCAAAAGTGTGAGCTAATAAAAATTTGTTGTAAATACAGGTAACTATTTGATAAAAATAAAATTAAATTTTAAATATGTTTCAAAACAAACTGCACAAAAAAGCAACAAAAAGTCGGTAGAATTTTACGACTCCCTATTTTAATTAATAAACAATAGGTTATAATTAGAGTGTTCCCTGTATACACAGGGATAAACCGGCGTTTGGGAAACATGCAGATCTAGGATACCTGTGTTCCCTGTATACACAGGGATAAACCGCGTGGAAAATGTTTAGGGTTAAACGTAGTTTTGTGTTCCCTGTATACACAGGGATAAACCGCAATGAGCTAAACGCCAAAAATTTCTCTTTTAGTGTTCCCTGTATACACAGGGATAAACCGCTGATGCTATCTAATCACGGCTATAGCGAAAAGTGTTCCCTGTATACACAGGGATAAACCGGATGCATTTAATGCATTTAGCTCATCCCCCCAGTGTTCCCTGTATACACAGGGATAAACCGTCGGAACAACTCATAGAGTGTTGTTTTAGTACGTGTTCCCTGTATACACAGGGATAAACCGCTAACATTAACTGAATACGTTGATTCGTATTCGTGTTCCCTGTATACACAGGGATAAACCGCCGCTTTTCAACAATATTTACGGGACATCGACGTGTTCCCTGTATACACAGGGATAAACCGAATTTCTTACAGAGGCGGTTATTAAAGGGCGGGTGTTCCCTGTATACACAGGGATAAACTGGTGAGTGTGTTGTTGATGCTCGTACTAACGCTGATTTACTAGATTTTTTGCAAACATCTAATAAATCTGGGAGGCAATATAACTGTACATGTGCCCTTAAATGTTGGTAATAGCGGAATATCCGAATAGGATGGAAGAGCAATCAGTACTAACAATTATTGATGAACAAATGCGACCCTGTGGAAAACTAAATCGTCGTTGATTTATTTGGTTAAATCACATACTATTATCCAAAAATTGAGGAGAATGGTATGAAAAAGATAATCTTTTTAAGTTTATTAGGCTTTGTTTTAACCGCTTGTAGCACTGTGAAGTATAATTATGTAGTTGAAACAAAACAAATAAGCTATCCCGATTTGAATGTTGTTACAAAAACCTTTATCGGTGATGATATGGTTAGACAGGGAACGGTGGCATCAAGGGATGTTATTTATTTTCCTCAAACTACAGTAGTTAGCAGGGGAGTGGATTTTACTATTCATGCAGGAGAATATCCTAAAGTAGGTGAGGATCAAAAATACCTGTTTTTTGGTTTAAATGAGTTAAACTCTGGAGTAACAGTGGGAAAATCAACCTTTGCTGATATACCTGTTGGAATTAGAACTAGTAAAAAAGATAATGATTTATGTATTGTAACTGTTAGCGGTGGTTCTATATGTAAAAGTGATGCTTCATTTTCGTACCAAAAGAAAAACGTAACTTATCAAAACGCTTTCCAGCAAATACTAATCTATAATGGCAAAGTAGGTAATAAGATTAACATTGGGTATAAAGAATTTAATAATGATTTTGCTCGCCCAGCATTTTCAAATAATGTTGAATATGATTTATCAGAATCTAAAGTAATAAGATATAAAGGCGCAAAATTAGAAATAATAAAAGCAACCAATCAATTCATTGAATATAAAGTATACAGTAATTTTAATTTGAGATAAAAGCCCTTAAGGAGGTTTGGAAAAGATTGAGAAAGGTACAAATAGAAGGTCAAAAGCATTGGTCTTTAACTGATTCTAAAACAGTTTTACCTATAATTAATAGTTTTCTTAACCTCTAAAGGCAAGCTAACTTTTCAAAAATCTAATAAACAGTTGGCGTGTTTCCTGTATACACAGGGATAAACCGCTCAGCATAGAACCGCATCTACTACTACGTGCGTGTTCCCTGTATACACAGGGATAAACCGTTATTGGTAGCGGACATAATGGAACTATGTGTGTGTTCCCTGTATACACAGGGATCAACCGTATTATCAATTCTCCCCAGGAATTACAAAATCGTGTTCCCTGTATACACAGGGACAAACCGCAAGCAAAATTATCAGATTTATATAAAAATTTATATTCCCTATATATACTAAAAAAACCGAATCGGCAGATAATAACACCAAACTAGATTTAGTGTTCTAATACAATAAACTGCTTCAATATGAACACCATTAACATAAGAAAACGATTCCCCGTTTACACAAGAATATGCAATACTAACGCTGTGATGACAAACCCTTTCGTATCTGTATTTCTATTGATTTTATTTCATTTTTCAAATAATTGGAGTTTATTATGAAACTACGTAAAGTCATGATTATTGGAGTAGGGAATGTGGGATCCACGACGGCTTATACCTTGGTTAATCGAGGTATTTGTGAAGAAATTGTACTGGTTGATGTAAATAAAGATCGGGCTTATGGACATGCTCAGGATTTATTAGATGCGGCTGCTTATCGGCAAAACATGATTAAAGTCAGTTTACGTGATGCCAATGATTGTGCTGATATTGATATTGCGATTATTACGGTTACTTCGGGATTAGCGCAAAAAAGCCGAGCGGAGGAGCTAGCTGGTACGTCAAAAATTGTTGCAACGATTGTGCCCGATATGATGAAAAATGGTTTTAAAGGGATTTTTTTAGTGGCGACTAACCCTTGTGATGCGATTACTTACCAAGTTTGGCAATTATCAGGTTTACCTCGTCATCGGATAATTGGTACTGGGGTTTGGCTTGATACAGTAAGATTACGTCGTTTATTGGGGGAACAAATGGATATTGGTCCACAAAGTATCGATGCGTTTATTGTTGGCGAGCATGGCGATTCACAATTTCCTGTTTGGTCGCATTCATCGGTTTATGGTATTAACCTTAATCATCTAGAAAAAAATAGAATCGATTTTAATGATATTGGCAGCAAAGCGAAGAATAAAGGTTTTGAAATTGCTAAATTTAAGCATTGTACCGAATATGGTATCGCCAGTACGATTACTGAAATTTGTCAGCATATTTTCACTAACAGCCATCGTGCGTTAGCATTAAGTTGTATTTTACATGGGGAGTATGGTTATCAAGATGTGGCAATAGGTGTGCCTGCGATTTTAGATCAGCATGGTATCAAAAAAATTATTGAGTTAGATTTTTCAGATAATGAAAAGCAGTTATTTAAAAATAGTGTCGAGATTATTAAGGGTTATATTGCACATATTAAATAAGCGTGTTTGGTCGGATAGTTGTTTTATACTCAGTCAACGGATATATCACCCAGAACGCTAATATTAGTTAGCGTTCTGCTATAAAGGTTTGGCAACTTATTATTTCATTTTGTATATTTTAAAGATCTTTAAGGTTGATCGGCAGGAAACACCACACCTGTTTGATTTCTGATTTCAGTCAAGATTGTTGATGATAGTTTCGAATAGGCTAAACCGTTATGATCTACGTTGCGTTGTTGATATAGCTTAGCGAATTCTTCTGTTTCGTAATACATATCATTATTGTGTTGTGTAAGGGTGATTTCTTTTTTTTCACCGATTCTTGGTTGATAAATAACGCGCTCACAAGTGGCAAGATTTTCAATAATAAGCGATCCATTTTCGCCTTGAATTTCACTAGGAAGGTAAGAGTTACTGACTTTTGAATGCCAAATGATGACCTCAAAATCGTCATAATTAAGTAAAACACTGCCATGCGCATCGACACCAGACGCAAGTTTTGTCGCACTGGCATTTATTTTATTGGGATATCCCCATAATCCTAGTCCAAAATTGAGTGGGTAAACTCCAATATCCATTATAGAACCATTTGAAAAGTTGGGATTAAACGTGTTGGGATTATTGCCATTCAAATAACTTTCGTAACGGCTGGAATATTGACAGTAGTTAAGTAGTGCTTTGCGAATTCTTCCTAACTTTGGAAGATAATCCCGAATTAATTGATAATTGGGCAAATAAACGGTTTTAAGTGCCTCAAAAATAAGTTTTTTATGTTGTTTGGCAATATTAATTAATGTTTGGGTTTCCATTAAATTCGAGGTTAATGGTTTTTCACATATTACATCTTTATTATTTTCCAATATCAATTTGGCTTGTTCAAAATGGAGTGAGTTTGGGCTGGCAATGTAAACAACGTCGACATTGGCATATTGAGCGAGCTCGGTGAGCTTATCAAATATCGTATTAACTTGGTATTTTTTTGCCAGTTGATCGGCTTTATCGATATCACGGGAATAGATAGCGGTTAATTGATATTGTTTAGTTTGTAATGCCGCATCAATGAATTTTTCAGTGATCCAATTGGTTCCAATTGTTGCTAATTTAATCATGGTTAATCTATCTATTTTTTTGAAGGCTTAAACTATTTGATTAAGATTTAGGACTATTCACTTTAATCAATGCCCGTAAAAGTGAATAGTCTTCCTTTATTTAATTCGAATTGGTTAAAAAGAGTTTTAACGATGGATTTTCAGTTTCGTTATGGAAACCATAACCTAATTCGGTTAAGTGTTTACCAAAATCATGGCTATTGGTTTGGTCAATTTCAAATGCAGCAAGAACGCGACCATAATCAGTCCCATGGCTTCGGTAATGGAACATTGAGATATTCCAGTTAGTACCAAGTGTTTGTAAGAATTTGAGTAATGCCCCTTGCGATTCTGGGAATTCAAAACTGTAAACTTGTTCTTGAATTGGCTGACAAGGCTTGCCACCAATCATATAGCGAACATGCAATTTAGCCATTTCATCATCAGTCAGGTCAACCACGGGATAACCGGCTGAAGTGAGTTGTTGCATGATGTCATCTTTTTCACTATTTTTAGTGATTTTAACACCTACAAATATGCATGCCGATTCTTCATCATGATAGCGATAATTAAATTCGGTGACTGAACGCCCCCCCAAGATCTGACAAAATTTTAGGAAACTGCCTTTTTTCTCCGGAATCGTCACGGCGATTAAGACTTCTCGTTTTTCACCCAATTCACAGCGTTCTGACACATAACGTAAATTATGGAAGTTTAAATTAGCTCCCGATAAGATATGAGCAAGGTTTTCACCTTGAATATTGTGTTTTTCAACGTATTTTTTCAGTCCCGCCAGTGCGACCGCACCCGATGGTTCAGCAATGGCACGAACATCATCAAATAAATCTTTGACAGCCGCACAAATTTCATCGCTATCAACAGTAATAATATCATCGATATATTGTTGGCAAAGTCTGAATGTTTCATCACCGATTCGTTTAACGGCAACCCCTTCAGCAAATAAACCTACTCGATTTAAATCAACTGGGTGACCAGCATCTAAGGCTGCTTTTAAACAGGCTGCATCTTCAGGTTCAACTGCAATGACTTTAATCGATGGCATAATTTGTTTAATTAGGACTGCCACACCTGCTGCAAGTCCACCACCGCCAACGGGGACAAATATGCGATCGAGTTTGGCATTTTGTTGCAACAGTTCCATGGCAATACTGCCTTGTCCGGCAATCACCAGTGGGTGATCAAAAGGGGGAATAAAAATGCGTCGTTGTTCTTTGGCTAATTCTAAGGCTTTGGCTTTGGCTTCGTCAAAATTCGCACCATAAAGTAAAACTTCACCACCGAATCCTTTTACTGCTTCTACTTTGATGTCCGCTGTCGTTAACGGCATAACAATGAGCGATTTTATACCTAATTTGCTAGCTGAAAATGCCACACCTTGTGCGTGGTTTCCAGCTGAAGCAGCAATAACGCCACATTGTCGCTCTTCTGGGGAAAGGCTGGCGATCATCGCTTGTGCACCTCGAATTTTAAAACTGTGCACTAGCTGACGATCTTCACGTTTGACAAATATCTGATTGTTTAGTCTGGCAGATAGTTTATCCATTTTTTCAAGCGGTGTGACTTGCGCCACATCATATACGGCACTGCAAAGCGTTGCTTTTAAATAATCAGCACCAGTCAGTATTGTTTGTTGTTTCACTTTTAGCCACCTAGTTTACTTTTATCGCGGACGGCACCTTTATCAGCACTGGTCGCTAAACTTGCGTAAGCTTTTAAGGCAAACGACACATAGCGGTCACGATTATGAGGGGTAAATGCTTTGTCGCCACGAGTAAGCTCTGCCACCCGACGACGTTCTAGTTCATCTTCAGGCACATCTAAAACTAATTTTCGATTAGGAATGTCAATATCGATAATATCGCCATCACGTACCAGACCAATTACGCCACCGTTAGCCGCTTCTGGTGAAATATGTCCAATGGATAAGCCTGATGATCCGCCTGAAAATCTACCGTCAGTAATGAGTGCACAAGCTTTACCAAGTCCCATTGATTTTAAATAGCTGGTAGGGTAGAGCATTTCTTGCATTCCCGGCCCACCTTTTGGGCCTTCATAGATGATCACAACGACATCACCTTCAACTATTTTTCCACCTAAAATGGCATCAACTGCATCTTCTTGGCTTTCAAATACTTTTGCAGGCCCTCTAAACACAAGATTTTCAGCGGCAACACTGGCCGTTTTTACGATAGCACCATCTTGGGCAACATTACCATAGAGTGTGGCAAGTCCGCCGTCTTGGCTATAAGCATGCGCTTTGTCACGAATACAACCATTTTCCCGATCGTCATCCAGTGTGTCCCAGTAACAATCTTGTGAAAATGCTTTCGTTGTACGGATGCCAGCCGGCCCACTGCGATACATTTTTTTTACTTCTTCATCTTGGGTTTGCGTAATGTCATATTGTGCAAAGGTTTCTTGTAATGATAGTCCAAGCACATTGTGAACATTGCGATTTAGTAGTCCTGCTTTGTCAAGTTCTGACATGATGGATACCACACCGCCCGCCCTGTGTACATCTTCCATGTGGTATTTTGCTGTACTTGGTGCAACTTTACACAGATGCGGTACTTGACGAGATAGTCGATCGATATCTGACATCGTAAAATCAATTTCGCCTTCTTGCGCTGTTGCAAGCAAGTGTAAAACGGTATTGGTCGAGCCTCCCATCGCAATATCGAGTGACATGGCATTTTCATAGGCTGCTTTGGTGGCGATGGCTCTTGGTAGATAAGATTCATCATCATGTTCGTAATAACGTTTGGTAATTTCAACTATGCGTTTGGCCGCTTTTAAAAAGAGTTGTTCACGTTGCTTGTGAGTGGCAATGAGGGATCCATTACCGGGTAACGAAAGCCCTAAAGCTTCGGTTAAGCAGTTCATTGAATTCGCTGTAAACATGCCGGAACATGAGCCACACGTCGGACAAGCTGATTCTTCAATCGCTTTACTGTCTGCGTCACTGACATTGGGGTTGGCGCTTTGAATCATGGCATCAACAAGATCAAGTTTGATGATTTGATCTGAAAGCTTGGTTTTCCCAGCTTCCATAGGGCCACCAGAGACAAAAACCGTTGGGATATTTAAACGGAGTGATGCCATTAACATACCGGGTGTGATTTTGTCACAGTTGGAGATGCAGATCATCGCATCAGCACAGTGCGCATTGACCATGTATTCTACAGAATCGGCAATAAGTTCACGTGAAGGTAACGAATAAAGCATACCACCATGCCCCATTGCAATACCGTCATCTACTGCAATGGTATTAAACTCTTTAGCAATACCACCTGATGCTTCAATCTGTTTAGCCACTAGTTGTCCTATGTCTTTAAGGTGGACATGTCCCGGTACAAACTGAGTAAATGAGTTTACGACGGCGATAATAGGTTTACCAAAATCTTCATTTTTTACGCCAGTAGCACGCCATAAAGCGCGCGCTCCTGCCATGTTTCTGCCTTCAACGGAGGTAGCTGATCGATATCTAGGCATTTGTTGCTCCCAAGTTCTTATTATACTTGCGACCGATTTAATCGGTTTATCATTTTGATGAGTCCATCATGTTTTGATGTGCATCACATTACAAAAAGTATTTATCCGCCGTATTAGTTAGCGGATTTTTTGAGATATTATTTAATAATATCTAACCAACCATATTTATCTTCTGTTTTACCGTTAAATAACCCGAAGAATGTTTGTTGGATCTGTTTAGTGATTGGGCCACAACGTCCAATACCTACTTGAATGCGGTCAACGCTTCGTACAGGTGTAATTTCGGCAGCGGTACCGGTCATAAAGACTTCGTCAGCTAAATAGAGTGATTCGCGCGATAAAATTTGTTCACGGACTTCGATACCCAAATCACGAGCAAGCGTTAATACGGCATCACGAGTAATACCAGGAAGTGCAGAGCAAGATAATACAGGAGTGAATAGTACACCGTCTTTAATGATAAATAGATTTTCACCCGCACCTTCTGAAAGATGACCATGTACATCTAAGGCAATCCCTTCTTGGAAACCATTAGCACGAGCTTCTGAGCCAATTAATAATGATGATAAATAGTTACCCCCCGCTTTTGCGGCTGCCGGAATGGTATTGGATGCGACACGATTCCATGAAGAAACCATCGCATCAATTCCTTGATCTAATGCATCTTCACCTAAATAGGCCCCCCAAGGGAAAGCGGCAATCATGACATCAGTTTTATAACCAGCAGGCGGATTAACGCCCATACCGACATCACCAATAAAGACAAGAGGACGAATATAGGCACTTTCTAAGTTATTTTTCTTGATAGTTTGACGCGTTGCTTCCATGATTTCTTCAATCGTGTAAGGAACAGGAAAACGGTATATTTTGGCTGAATTTAATAATCGTTGTGCGTGTTCTTTATGACGGAAAATAGCAGGGCCTTGATGAGTTTTATAACAACGAACTCCTTCAAAAACTGAAGTACCATAATGTAAAGCATGAGACATGATATGAATTTTAGCATCTGCCCATGGAACCATTTCACCATTGAACCAAATATAATCCGATTTTGCTGTAGAACTCATTTTTATTTCCTCTTAAATTTTACTTTTGTTTAGCATAGATATAGCTCGGTGCTTTCAACAATAAACGGTCAAGCATTATACTATACTATCGATTTTGTTTAACTGCTAAAGTGTATACTTTTATAAATTTAACTTATTATTTCATCATGATTTATTATTAAAATAACTATATTTCAATCGATATCACGTCTACCAATTTGTCGATCTGATTAAGTAGTGCTGAAATAGGGCGCTTTGTTGTTAATGCTAAAGATAATGATAGTATCTGATCATCTTTAGTCTGCATTTGCATCTGTTTAATGTGACCACCACGGTGGCGTATAACCCGTAAGATACGCTCAAGTGTTCCTAATTTATCATAAGCGGTGATAGTAAATTGATGCTGATCTTTATTACTCATCCTTTACTCCTTACTGTTGTTATCTAACATATTTTCATTGGCAGCACCGGGTGGAACAAGAGGCCATACGTTTTCAAGTTCATCGATACACACATGTAATAAATAGGCACCTGTTGAATTTAATAGCGTATCGATGGCGCTTTGAATTTCTGATTTTTGGGTAATTTTTTGTCCGTCGATATCGAAGGCTTTAGCCAGCATTAAAAAATCAGGATTGTCAGATAAATTGGTTTCGCTGTATCTTTGATTGAAAAAGAGTTCTTGCCATTGTCTAACCATGCCCAAACGTTGATTATCAATTAATACAATCTTAATCGGTAATTTTTTGCGTTTAATTGTGGTCAGCTCTTGAACATTCATCATAAAAGAGCCATCGCCAGAAATGCATATCACACAATCATTTGGTCTTGCTAGTTGTGCTCCAATGGCAGCTGGTAAACCAAATCCCATTGTGCCAAGTCCACTAGAAGTAATAAAGTTTTGTGGATGGTTAAATTGCATGTGCTGAGCCGTCCACATTTGATGTTGACCAACATCGGTAGTGACAATTGTGGTAGCTGTTTTTTGTTCAGAAAGGCTTTTGAGTAACGCTGGGGCATAGATAGGTTCGCCCGGATGATCATAACGAGTTGGATACGCTTTTCGTAATTGGTCTATTCTTTTATGCCAATCTTCTATCGATACGGTTTGGTGAATTAAAGGTAAGACTTGTTTGATATCGCCTTGTAACCCTAAATGCGTTTGCTTTAATTTATTAATTTCAGCCTGATCGATATCAATATGAATGACTTTAGCATGGCGAGCAAATTCATTCAGGTTTCCGGTAACACGGTCATCAAATCGTACCCCTAACGCAATTAATAGATCACACTCTTGCACGGCTAAGTTCGCTGCTTTAGAACCATGCATGCCAATTAATCCTAAATAATAGGGATTATTGATATCAGCAGCCCCTAATCCTTTTAAGGTTGAAACGCTCGGAATTTGAGTCATTTCCATAAATTGTCTTAATTTTGATATCGCGCCAGAAAGCCCAACCCCACCACCAATATAAAGCATGGGTTTTTTGGCATCTTGAATCATCGCTTTAGTTAATTTTATATCATCAGAAGAGATAACAAAGGATTTTGATTTGTTGAGATAACTTTGAGAAGTGTGGTTGGTTAAATATTGTTGGTAATCTAAGTTGGCAAGCTGGATATCTTTCGGAACGTCAATCAATATTGGTCCCGGTCTGCCTGAGTTGGCTAAGGTAAATGCCTCCTCGAATATATTGGGTAAGTCATGCGCATCATCAATTAAATAACTGTGTTTAGTACACGCCAATGACAAACCTAATACATCAACTTCTTGAAAGGCATCGGTACCGATTAAGTTATTAGGTACTTGACCCGTTATTGCAACGATTGGAACTGAATCAATCAAAGCATCTGCAAGTCCCGTGATAATATTGGTTGCTCCCGGCCCCGATGTGGCAATACATACCCCTGTTTTGCCTGTCGCCCTCGCATAACCTATAGCAGCCATTGCAGCACCTTGTTCGTGACGACATAACACATGTTCAATACCGCCATCATAAAGGGCATCATACAGAGGCATAATTTGTCCACCAGGATACCCAAATACGGTGGTAACGCCTTTTTCTTTTAAGGTTTTTACTATCCACTGTGTTCCTAACATTTATTCCTCGCTCTTTTTTTCAGGTATTTGCATTGCTCATAAAAAAACCCCCGCTTTTTGGGGCGGGGGTTTTGGGTTAACTATGAAGCTTTTTTAACTCAAAGAACGCCCCCGCGCTGGAATAATGACCACGCTGACAAGAATGTTGATGAGGACGATAATAAGTGAAAAATTCATACGTTTTATTTAAATTTTTTTTGCTTCTTTGAGTAAGTATTCTTAACAAAATACTCGTTTTAGAAAAAAATTCAACTGTTTTTTTGTGTTTTTTTAAAGTCTTGTTTTTGCGATTGCAAGAAGTTTGAAAATAATGGTGATTGATGTCTAAAATGATTTTATCGTTGTACGAGTTTTTAATTGGCATTTTACAAAGATTAGTGTATAAATGTTAATCAACAATCGTTTTTATCTGCTTATTTACCTAGTTTCATATAAAAAAACACTTTTAAAATAATAAAAGGCGAAATATGTATGAACATATTAAAGATAATTGTTTTAATAAGTATTGGTTTTGTGCTGCTTAATTGTGATAACGCTAAACCTGTGTCAAATCATTCTTCTGCTGAAAGTTCAACTTCATCTTTACCTAATAATGATTTGCTCACTTCGCAAAATTTAGAAATTAATGCAGTAAAAAACGAGTTGCCTATAGAAATTGATGAGTTGACAACACTATTTGATGTTTTTGCAGATAATAATAGTATCAATTATAAATACCGAGTAAAAAACACCCCTAAACAAGCATTATTATTAACATCTACCCTTGATACTTTACGCAGTAATTTACTTAATGATTATTGTCAAAATGTGCCACAAATGAAAGAACTGAAAAATGTGTTTCCAAATGGTGCGAATTATCATTATTTTATCAATGATGAAGAGATTGTTATTGTTGAACTAAATCCAGATGATTGTCAGTCAGAAAAATCATAATGTATTAATTCAATAATTATGTTTATTGTGCTATTGCAGTATTGAATTCAATTGTTATAGGCTGGCTTAATCTACGTTTATTTGTTAAACTGAGATCGTTTATCAAATTCTATGAATTTACGTTTTGTTGATTGATAAATTGTATTATCGCCACGTCTTTTATGGAAAGCCACAGTTAATATTATGTTTGGATTCTGTTCGTAACAGATTAATGATTATTTAAAAATAATATTTAAGTCTTTATCACTATTCATCGTATTTATCAATATAGTTAATTGATTTATCTCTACTTTTATCTAGTTATATGGTTTTGTCATTATTAATTGATTTTATTTAAGTTATTTATCGTTTATGAACATGTATGTGTTTAACTTAGGAGAAAATTATGAGTAAACAAACCTGTAATCCAACGACCAAATATTATCATGAGAAATTTCCAAAACAAAAACAGAAAGCACCGGGTTTGCAATGTGAGATGAATCCGGTTCCGGACTGTGGTGAAAAAAGTTATAAAGGTCATCAACGTTTAGAAGGTCTTAAAATGTTGGTCACAGGTGGAGATTCAGGTATTGGTCGTGCAGCAGCAATCGCTTATGCTAAAGAAGGTGCGGATGTAGCGATCAATTATCATCCTGATGAGCAAAAAGATGCTGAAGATGTGGCAAAAGTCATTGAAGCTGCCGGACGTAAAGCGGTATTGATACCGGGTGACTTAAGTGATGAAGCGTTTTGTAAAAAAATGGTGGATGAAGCTCATCATAAACTTGGCGGATTAGATAACTTAACGTTGGTTGCAGGTAAACAAACTGCGGTAGCTGATATTATGGATCTGACTACAGAGCAAATTCGCAAAACATTCGAAATTAATGTCTTTTCGCTATTTTGGGTAACTAAAGCGGCATTAGGTTATTTAAAACCCGGTTCGACAATTATTACTACTTCATCTGTTCAAGCCTTCCAACCTGGTCCAACATTATTAGATTATGCTTCCACTAAATCGGCCATTATTGCTTTTACAAAAGCACTAGCTAAGCAATTAGCGAGTAAAGGTATTCGTGCTAATAGTGTTGCTCCTGGCCCTGTCTGGACTCCATTACAGGTTTGTGGCGGACAACTTAGTGATGCAATTCCTGAATTTGGTAAAGAAACACCACTTAAAAGAGCAGGGCAACCTGTTGAACTTGCTGGGGTTTATGTACATTTGGCTTCAGAAGAGTCAAGTTATACCACGGCAGAAACTTATGGTGTAACGGGTGGTGAGCATACAAATTAATCCAATAGTTATATCGTTATAAAAGAGCTGCTCAGGCTCTTTTATGACTAAAAATTTTAAGCAAGACATCTTAAATCACGTTCTATTATGAACTTTCATAATAGTGTTAAAAACTTAACTTAGAATAAAGGCAAAAAAATGAAATTTTTTAAAGTAATCTCGCTTGCATTATTAAGTATTTTTTTGGTTAATTGTGATAACTCTAAATCGACTGTTGATGATATTAAACAGAAAGTACAACAAACAGGTTCTGATATCAGTAATAAAACTCAAGATTATTTCGAACAAGCAAAATCAGAAACTAACGATATTATGAATAAGTTGAAAGAAGGTAACTATAATTTTGCACAAGATGCTGTAATTAAAAATATTAAACAAACATTACCATTGAATATTGATCAAAATACATCACTGGTAGATGTATCAAAAGAAAATAACACTATTAATTATAAATATGATGTTAAAGGTCTGACTAAAGATGATTTAAAAATTGAAAATACCCAAAAAACATTATTAAATAATTTACTTACCGATTATTGTAGCTCAGATCTAATGAAGAAAGCATTAAGACTCGCTTTCCCTGAAGGTGCTACACATAATTACTATATTAATAATGATAATGCATTAATCCTTAGTCTTAAACCAAGTGATTGTGATGATAAATTGTAGAGTTTAGTTTTTAGAAAAAGGGGCTAATCATAGCCCTTTTTTATTTTGCAATTGATAAATGTATTTATCTAAATCTGATTTTAAAAATGAAAATGGTAAAGGTAAAATAGTATATTAATTAGGGTTAACTCAATAATGCGTTTTAATTATCAAGATTACTCATAATGTTATTACGTAGATTTTAAATGAAAATGATTTTCAGATTTAATATCGGTATATAAATAAAAATATATATAGTATTGCGTATTTTTAACAATCTATTAAAATCAGCTTCCAAACTATATAAGTTTTGGTCGCTGTTTTCCTTTCGCTATTAATCGTCTATCGAAAGTGGAGACAACAAAATAATATTAATTTTTGATAATGGGTAATAACATGAAATATATGAAAATTGTAGTATTGATGGCATTAGGTTTGGAACTATTGGGTTGTGATAATATCAACTCTAAGGAAGCAGAGCAAGATTTTGCAATTAAATTTGTCAAAAAACAACTCCCTATCGTTTATGATGAGAATACTACATTAGTGGATATTTCCAAAAACAATGATCTACTCATATATAAGTATGATATTAAAAATATCGATGCAGAAGATTTAAAATCACCGGAAGCCGAAAAATTGATCCGTAAAGACATTCTTGAGCTTTATTGTTCTGATGATAAAGATATTGCTCAATTAAAAAAAGCATTCTCAAATGGTATGCAAAGCGATTATTACATTAATAACGAAATGACTTTATCAATAACTATTAAACCAGCAGATTGTAAAAAATAAATTTAGTTGTTTGCTTTTGTTAGCATGGTTAAATGCTTTCGATAAAGTGTTTTATTATTACAGGGCTGAGCCCTGTAATTAAAAACTATTCTAACGCCTTTCCTTTAGTTTCTGGTATTAAAAACATAAATGCAGCAGCGGATAACAAGTAAGCAGCAGACAATAAAGCTAATGCATAGCTTATAGAATAAACCGTGGCTAAGTAGGCAATTAAGACTTGTGATACACCAGCAATTCCTCGTCCAACATTAAAGATAATGTTCTCAGCACTTGAACGTGCATCTGTTGGGTAGTGTTCAGCCAGTAGTGCACCATATCCTCCCATCATTCCATTGACAAAAAAACCAATCACTGAACCAAATAGTATTAAAACGACCATATCGGTTTGTTGAAAATAAAACCAAATGGATATGGCAGAAACTAATAAAAAGACAATATAAGAAGGTCGACGTCCAAATTTGTCACATAACCAACCAAAAATTAAAATGCCCAATGACATGCCGATGGTAGTTGATATTGTCCAAAACATGGTATTTTTGAATGATAGTCCTCGTTCGGTTGCGATCATGGTTGGCATCCATGTCATGATGCCATAAAAACCAAAGTTTTGTACGGCACAAGCAATGGTTAAACCAACAGTTGTTGAGGATGTTTTGACATTTTTAAATAGTTTGCCTATTGCGATTTTATTTTTGTTTTGATCTTTCAAAGATTGCCAAATTTCAGGTTCTTTCAATCCTTTGCGTGTCCAAGCAACAAACAGTGCAGGTAGTACTCCAACAGCAAAAGCCCAGCGCCAACCATGTGCTTCTCCGATAAAATTTACCGTTAAGGCTGCCAGTATAATGCCTAACTGAAATCCTAAAGCAACAATCGATGTTGCTCTTGAACGCTTGTGTTTAGGCCAACTTTCTGACACTAACGTCATGCCAATGCCAAACTCGCCACCTAGCCCAAGACCACTTAAAAAACGGAAAACTAAAAAGCTTTCATAATTTGGTGAAATAGCACACAGTCCGGTAAATACTGAAAATATAATAATAGTCCATGAAAAGACTTTTACTCGACCATATTTGTCTGCTAAGGTGCCAAAAAGTATTCCGCCCAGTACTGCACCTAATAATGTTACTGAGGTTAATGTTCCTAAATCGGTGTTGGTCAGGTTAAAAGTAGATTGAATTAGAGTAAAGCAGACCCCTAAAATCATCATATCCAAACCATCTAATGCGTAGCCGACAGTAGAGGCAAAAAGCGTTCTTTTTTGATAAGTTGTAATGGAACCAGTTTCACTTTCAGCTTGTTTAGATGTGTCTATCGCAGTCTTCATATTTACCTCTAATGATTGTGAATAGTTATTCAAACTTTACCTTTAGAATGGCTTGCTGGCGTATTCAATAAGGCAAGTTAAAAGCGGTGCAAAGTATATACTTAAAAACTTTAAAAATCCAAGCTAAAAGCCTTTACAATAGGATATGTGCTAGAAAATAATCATTTCTTGTAAGTTACTTTATATATAAACCTATTAAAAGATATATCTAAAGTTGAAAATTTTATTTTATGTAAAGAGTTGTAATATGGTGTTGATGATTTTTTGGATTAATCGTTTTTTTAAATAAGAACGAAAAATCGCTAATTTCCGCTGAGTGTTTCTCAGCGGATAATCTTGACTAGTCTTCGATAAAATACCAATAGCCTTTGTTAACTAAATCCAAAATGACCTTTAGCGTCGATTCTTCATCAAACTGTTCATAATAGAGTTCGTCTTCTTGGCATAAAAGATCAATAACAGGCATTGGCAAAGGGATTTTTTCACCATGTATATAGCCATAATCACCTACTTTTAGAATGCGTATGCTCGGTACTCGGCACAGATTATTAGTTTTTAAAAGCGATACAAATTCATCATATTCATAAGGTGGATCAACTGGCACAATATTTAATTCATGCATAGGAATTGTAATATGTTTGCCGAACCAATCGTTAAAGAGTTTAGGGGTTCTAACCAGTTCAATTATTTGGTCTTGTAATTTTTCTAATTCATAAGATTGTATCCGGTAAGAATCTTTGGGCAGTGTTAAATCGGGATCTTGATAAAATATACCATTAGGTAGGTTGTCGATAACATAATCCGCAAAGCCACTTAATAGTTCTTGAGACGTTTGGGTTCTAAAACCAACAGAATAACTGAGCGATTCTCCGATTGAAACCCCATTATGTGGGAAGCCTATCGGTATATACAGAATATCGCCCGCCGTAATTTCTTCATCAATGATAGGTTGATAGCTTTCAACATGAAGTAACGCTTTATGAGCACTAAATTGTTTATAATGCTCATTGCGGTCGCCAACCTGCCAACGTCGGCATCCTTTACCTTGAATGATAAATACATCATAGTTGTCAATATGAGGCCCCACGCCTGCCTTATCCGTCGCATAAGAAATCATCAGATCTTCAAATTGCCATTGTGGCAGGCATTTGAAAGGTTCAACTAATGTAGCTGCTTGTTCATGCCAGTGATCTACTGCCTGTACCAGCAGACTCCAATGATTTTCCCCTAAATGGTTAAAGTCGATGAAAGGTCCAAATTGTGCATCCCATTTTCCATCTTTATTGGTGACTATCCGGCTGTCAATCTCTTCTTCCATTGCTAATCCTGCAAGTTCTTCCGGCGTGATCGGATCGACAAAATGTTTAAAAGCATCACGTAAAATGACAGGCTTTTTTTGCCAATAATTGGTCAAAAAATCTTCCCAATCGATGGTTAACTTATTACTCATGTAACGCCCCTTGTAAATTAAATAATTGACAAAAGTTATTCGTTGTTTGTAATGCTATCTCGTCTAAAGAAACCCCTTTTAGGGCAGCTAAATAACCTGCGACTTCACGAACATAAGCAGGCTGATTCTCATTCCCTCGGTATGGTACAGGTGCTAAATAAGGCGAATCGGTTTCGACTAAAATACGATCTAGCGGCACATATCTAGCAACTTCACGTAATGGCTCAGCATTTTTAAAAGTAATAATACCTGAAAAAGAGATATAAAAACCGATATCTAATAATTGTTTAGCTGTATCAATATCTTCGGTAAAACAGTGCAACACGCCAGAATGGGCATGCTCATCTTTTAATATTTTCAAGGTATCTTGACGTGCATTACGTGTATGAACAATGATAGGTTTACTCAGTTTGCGTCCTAGGCGAATATGTTCTTTGAAGTTTGCTTGTTGCTGTTCAAGATTATCTTGTTGATAATAATAATCAAGTCCGGTTTCGCCAAGCGCAATCACATTTTCTTGGTTTGCTAACATTTCAAAACGAGTAGCATCATAGCTTTCTTCATCTAAATTAAGCGGATGAATACCACATGAAAATGAACACTGTTTAGTATAAGGTTGCAGTAAATCTCTCATCGATTCATAGCCCGAAAGTGTAGTTGCAACGCTTAAGCAATGTTTAACATCGTTCTGTATTGCTGCTTGCAATACTTCGTCAATCGATTTATTGCTAAAATCTAAGCTGTCTAAATGGCAATGAGAATCAATTAAATACATAAAAAACTCTTTTTATTTTTCAGAATGTTGTTCAAAATCTCTAACCGGTTTAATGGTTGACCAAGAACGGCAAGCAGGGCAAAGCCAGTAAATCGAATTGACCGTAAATCCACATTTTGTACAACGGTAGTTGGGCACTAACTTTATCTGCTCGCCTACCATATTACGTAAAAGTAAAAGGCTTTCTTTAGCTCGACCTTCTTCAGCATCTGCCACATGATAATTCATTAAGCGATAGAAACCTTTTAAATTTGGATGCCTGAGTAATTCACGATACATATAGTTTTGTGCAGCATCTAAACCATTAGATTTTTCAACCAAATCGGCAAGCATTAATTCTGCAACATTTCCTGTATCTTGTTCAACACAGAGTTGTAAAAATTGTTGAAACTGCGCTTGTTCATTTATTTGTAAATAGCATTCTTTTAATAGCGGTAAGGCCTCACCAATGAATGCTTTATCTTGTTGAAGTATCTGCTTAAAACATTCAATTGCTTGTACTATTTTATTTTGTACCATTAATACTCGACCAAGCATTAAAGAGGTTCTTGCACACTTAGAATCAGCAGCAGCGGATTTTTGTAATAAGTTGTAAGCTTTCTCTAAATCATCAGCAGCGATAGCAAGAGATGCCAACTCGCAATAAAATTGAGCAATATCCGTTCTGTATTTAATGTTTCCTAATCTAACTAACTTAGTGGCGGCATTTATAGCATTTAACCATTCACTGGTTGATTGATAAATAATAATTAGTTGCTGTAATGCATATTGTTGAAAGTCATCTTCGTCAATTAATTGTAGAAACATTTCTTCGGCACGGTCATAAAAACCAGCAACCATATAATCTCGCCCTAGTTGCTGTATTGCCAATAGGCGTTGTTCAAAAGTTAACGATGAACTTTCCATTAACGCTTGATGAATTCGTATTGCTCTGTCTACTTCACCTCGTGAACGGAATAAGTTTCCTAAAGTTAAATGAGCTTCAAGTGTTCCTTCATCTTCTTTTAACATATCAAGAAAAAGATCAACTGCTTTATCTTTCTGATTAGACAAAAGGAAATTCAAACCATCTACATATTCTCGAGATAGCCGATTAGATTCATTAAAGTATTTTTGTTTTGCATTTCTGTCACCCATATACCAGCCATAGGCGGCTGCTATAGGAAGTAACAGAAATAACAGTTCAAACATAATCGTCTTTTCTTAATTAATTTTGGTTAATTCATTTTTTTTGTCATTCATTATCAGTTCATCATATTTGGATTGTAATTTATCTAATTTACGTTTATTTGATGAGAGCTTTAATTTTATTTTCAAATAGAAAAAACCAGTTAAAAGCCATCCAATGATGAAACCTGAACCAAATAAAATGGCAAGTAAAGCAGATAATTTGAACTCTGATTTAGCAATTAAATAATTAAACTCGACAACTTGCTCATTAGCTGCTCCTAATGCTATCGATAGAGCAAACACAGCTATTATCATAATAACCATTATAATTAGTTTCATAATTGTGACCTTTTATTTAATCGTCTTGTAATCATTTTTATTGCTTTCTCGCACTTTTTGATAGTCCTTTATTAGCAAAAAACCAAAATTTTTTTTAATTTGATTAAAAATTATATATTGATGAATATTATTTATCTACTATATGCCATTTTCGTGCATAAACATAGCCGATTAATGAAATACACCAAGCTATTATTATGGCTAAAATTAAATCCTTCGGACTGTGCATGCCAAGTAATAATCGGCTTAGCTCAATTAAAACAGCCCATAAAATGACAGATGTAATAACAAAATAGTGACGTCTAAAGCTTAACAGCATAATGGCTAAAAAGGCAAACGTTGTAGAAAAAAGTGTATGTCCTGAAGGAAAAGAGTATCCCGTTTCATTTTGCCAATGTTTGGATAACCAACGAGGAATCACCGTTGAATCTTTTAGTAATTGATGAATCTTTTCTGCTCTCTCTGGTTTAGAAAGCGAATAAAAATACTGATCACTAATATTGAACTCTTTTGTCATCCATAAAACATAAGGTCTGGGTTCTGCCGTTTGTGATTTTATGATGGATTTAATAATTTGTCCTGATAATAAAACGCTGACAAGAATCACCCATATTAAAGTTATTTTTTTAAGAACATGATCTGATCTTTTAGTCAGTAATGCGCAAAATAATATAAAAAAAATTATTGATGTAATTATAGCCCATGGATAACTAGCTGTTTCAGTGATCCAAAAAAAATATTCAGTTTTATTGTCTAATGAATCTGGTAGCCAGTGCCAATTTATGGCTATAATAAACAATGGTACGACTAAAAAAATAGCCAATGTGGCTATTGTTTTTTTTATAACAAACCTCATTTAAAAACTCAATTAAAGCATATTGTGCTGTCTATTTTAACATAGATGTGGTTTATTTTTAATAGGCTCTTGTTTATGTTATTTATTTAATACGGAGATAATAATGCAATTAAAACATGTAGCTCAAGCAAAGCTACCAACGCCATGGGGCTGTTTCACTATTGTCGGATTTGAAGAAATTGCAACAGGCAAGGATCACGTCGCATTAGTTTTTGGTGATATTTCAGAGCCAAAGTCTATTTTGACTAGAGTGCATTCTGAATGTTTAACAGGTGATGCGTTATTCAGTTTGCGATGTGATTGCGGTTTTCAATTAGAAGCGGCTTTAAAACAAATTGCTAAAGAAGGTCAAGGAATTTTGATTTATCATCGACAAGAAGGGCGTAATATTGGCTTATTAAATAAAATTAGAGCTTATGCGCTGCAAGACCAAGGTTTAGATACAGTGGAAGCGAATGAGCAGTTAGGATTTGCAGCCGATGAGCGTGATTTTAAGCTTTGTGCTGATATGCTAGCGTTGCTCGGTGTATCAAAAATTCGTTTGCTGACGAATAATCCTGAAAAGATAAGAGTATTGGAACAAGCTGGTATTCAGGTTACAGAAAGAGTTCCTTTGGAAGTGGGTGAGAATCCAAATAACGAACACTATTTAGAAACCAAAGCCCATAAAATGGGGCATTTGCTTCATCTTCATCACTGCGATCATTAAACTCATTTGTTGTTATTGATAATTGATTTGACACAGTTGAACCTCAAAAACGAAATATGATTTTTTGAGGTTTTTAATATTTTATATACAAGTCGTTCAATATAAAGCAGGATTTATTAGTATTTATAGCAAATAAAAAGTATTATTCTTTATCAATTCTCAGCTCACCACCATTTGCTAGCTGATCTTTGGATAATTCGTGCATAATAATTTGTACCGCTTCAGGCTTACAATTAAGCGTTTGAACAATCGCGTCCGTTACGCGTTTAGCCATTTCTCTTTTTTGTTCAATAGTACGACCTTCTAAAAAATCGATGGTTACATTTGGCATAAAAAACTCCTAGTGTCTCATTGTGGCAAGTTGAGCATCCGTTAATGCGATATCTTGATTATGACAAATACCGATACCTGAGTGAATAATTTTTTCAGCAATAGCCTTGGCTTCATCCAATGAATGCATTTTGTAGGTGCCACATTGGTATTCGTTTAATTCAGGTATTTGGTTTTGTGATGTTACATTGAGGACATCATGCATGGATTTGAGCCAAGCATCAACCACGAGCGATTCATCAGGTTGACCGATTAAGCTCATGTAAAATCCTGTGCGACATCCCATAGGCGAGATATCAATAATTTCAACAGTATCACTGTTGAGATGATCGCGCATAAACCCTGCAAATAGATGTTCTAAAGTATGAATCCCTTTTTCAGGTAGTAGTGCTTTATTTGGAATAGTAAAACGAAGATCGAACACGGTGATATTATCGCCTTTTGGGGTTACCATCGTTTTTGCAACACGGACAAAAGGGGCTTGCATTTTTGTGTGATCAACTTTAAAACTATCTAATAATGGCATAAATTTCTCCTTGGTGTTGAGTTGCCAGTTATATTATCTATAACTGGACAAGTCCAAACAATCTTATTCATTAAGCAAACTTAACATCTCTTGTTCATCAATGACTTTAATGCCAAGTTGTTGCGCTTTTTCTAATTTTGAACCGGCCGATTCACCGGCAATCACCAGATCTGTATTTTTGGATACGCTTCCCGTCACTTTGGCGCCAAGTTGTTTTAATTTATCTTTGGCTTCATCACGTGTTAAAACAGATAGAGTCCCGGTTAACACAATCGTTTTACCCGAAAAAGGTGAATCGGTTGTCATTGATTGTGCTTGTGGATTGGTGTCTTGCCAATGAATACCAATATCATCACTGGTTAATTGTGCTATTACGTCTCGGTTATGGGGTTCTTGGAAAAAATCAATGATGCTTTCAGCAATAACTACACCAATATCATTAACTAATTGTAGTTGTTCTAATGATGCATTTTCAATTGCCGTTAAATTACCAAATTGGTTAGCCAAATTTTCAGCTGTAACTTCACCGACATTTGGTATACCAAGCGCAAAAATAAAGCGGCTTAAAGTTGTATTTTTTGAAGTATCGAGCGCAGCTAATAAATTTTTAGCCGATTTATCGCCTACTTTATCCAACGAACAGAGTAACGGTACCGTTAGTCTATAAAGATCTGCGGGTGTTTTAACGTAGTCTTTATCCACTAACTGTTCAATTAGTCTATCGCCCATTCCTTCCACATTCATGGCTCGACGGGATACAAAATGTTTAAGCGCTTCTTTTCGTTGCGCAGGGCAAATAAGTCCGCCTGCACAGCGAGATACGGCTTGCCCTTCATCACGAACAATTAAAGAACCACAAATCGGGCAGTGGGTTGGAAAGATAATCGCTTTAGTGTCGGCTGGTCTTCGATCTAATATGACCGATACAATTTTGGGAATTACATCACCTGCACGGCGTATAGAAACATAGTCACCTTCTCGGACACCTAATCGGGCGATTTCATCACTGTTATGCAAAGTTGCATTACTGACAATTACACCTGCAACAGACACTGGCTCTAGTCTTGCAACAGGCGTAATTGCGCCAGTTCTGCCGACTTGAAAGTCTACTTTATTTAATTGGGTAATTTCTTCTTGCGCAGGAAACTTAAACGCCGTTGCCCAACGAGGCGCACGGGCAACAAAACCAAGTTCTTCTTGTAAAGCGATACTGTTTACTTTGATGACCACACCGTCTATGTCAAAATCCAATGACATGCGCTCTTCACCAATTTGTTTAAAGTAATCTAAAGCAGCTTGCGCACCTTTTTTCACCTGAACTTTATCACTAACAGGTAATCCCCAAGTTTTAAGTTGCATTAAACGGTCATAATGCGTTTCGGGCAGACTCGCACCTTCAGTAACACCTAGACCATAACAGAAAAATGATAAAGGCCTTTTAGCTGTAATTTTAGGGTCTAATTGTCTCAGAGAGCCTGCTGCTGCATTACGAGGATTTGCAAAGACTTTTTCGTTTCGTTTTTCTGCTTCAGCATTGAGTTTGGCAAAGCCTTTATGTGACATGAACACTTCACCTCGAACTTCTAAGCGTCTTGGTATCTGCTCTCCCCTTAAAACCAGTGGAATGGTTTTTATTGTTTTGACGTTGGCAGTAATGTCTTCTCCTGTTGTGCCGTCTCCTCGGGTTGCTGCTTGCACAAATTGACCATCTTCATAAAGTAAACTTACCGCTAATCCATCTAATTTTAATTCACAACAATATTCTACCGGTTCATTTTCTTTTAAGTGTAAGCGATCTTTTACTCTTTTATTGAAGGCTATAAAACTCGTCTCATCAAAAACATTATCTAAAGATAACATTGGTATTTCGTGTTTTATCGAGGCAAATTGAGATAAGGGAGTACCGCCAACCCGTTGAGTAGGGGAGTCAGGGGTAATTAATTCGGGATGCTGCTGTTCAATAGTTTGAAGCTGTTTTATCAATCTATCATATTCCGCATCCGGAATTTCAGGCGCATCTAAGACATAATAACAATATTCATGATGTCTTATTTCATTACGTAATGAATTTAACTGTTCAGTGATTTTGTCTAAATCTGTAGTAGGGCTCTTTGAGTTTTCTGCTTTATTAGATAATGACATGATAATAGACTCTTTAATTAAAATATGGATTTTTGCAACATCATTACACATCAATCAAGAATGATATTAATTGATTTACTTTTTTTTGAAAATTTTGGTGCTAATTAACAATTTTAATTAGTGACTCGTACTTTCCACCAATTATTATTGGTGGAAAGAGAGTTTACTTATTGAAATAGTAATGGATTATATTTCGTTACAAGCTTTCTTAATTCGTTCTTTGTAAGTGTCGATTTTTTGAGGTGTAAGCATGTGTTGAGAATCATCTAAGACTACACCATTTACGTCATCAGCTATACGCTGAGCAGTTTGTAACATTAATTTGAAATTCTGTTGGTTGTTGCCTTTAGTTGGGGCAACCATGAATATTGATATTCCTGGTGTCGAAAATTCATGCATTGTTTCAGGATCTAAATACCCTGGATTAACCATATTGGCTAAACTAAATAAAACAGGGCCGTTACCCGCAGGATCGACATGGCGATGAAAAATTCTCATATCGCCAAATTGAAATCCAGATTGCATGATACTGGCCAATAACACATCGCCTTGTAACAATTTACCATTTATTCCGGTTACGTTTAAAACAATAATTTCAGTTTTATCTTCTTCGTTATCTTGATTTGATTTTGGCAGTTCACTGGTTTGATCTGATATCGTCGCCTCAAAATCAGTTTCCTGTTCTAATTGAGTATTTTTACTATCACTCGCCGTTACTTTATCGTTGATTATTTCAGATGTGCTATCTGAAGATGTTTCTTCTAAAGAGTCTTGATGAACAGTTATAGTTGGTTCAGGAGTAATATCGAGTTGCAAGTTTTCAACAATCTGATTACTAAATAGATCTTCTTGTTGAGGAATGTGTTCTTTTTCAATCAGGTCAATATTATCAATTTCTGGAATATCTGTTTTTTTGTCTTTAGTCTTAATCAATATGACATCTTCTTCGATGTTATCTGTATAAACATCGTTAGATTGTTCATCAATTGAGGTAATTTTCCTTTTCTTCTCTGAATTAAAAAGAGAAGAACGTTCCTTTTTATTTATCCATAATCCATGGATCAATAATGCAATTATGACCAAGGATGCAATAACAATCAGAACAATACGTAAATTATCCATAATAACCATCTCAAAATTAAATTAAATAAAGACTCAAATCATTCAAAAAAATGAATGAATATGATTACGGAGTACCACAATGTAAAATAAATATTTTTCCATTGCAAATTAAAAAATATTTATTAGTCCCAAGTAGTTTGAAATGTCGTTTTCAGTTCAAAATACTTTCCCTCTATAAATCAATATACATATATTACTTTATTTCTGCGAATAATCATAATTATCGATTTAAATTTTTTTAGTGCAACTGGTAATCTCGTTTTTAGAACTCTGTGCTATTACCTGTAAAGATACTTACAATTTATGCATAAGTTTTGTAAAATCGTCGGTTACTTTCAAATAATTTTTATAATTATTCAAATAACGATTAAGTTTATTGAGGTCATTTTTATATGAGATTTAACAAGCTATTACTCACTATTCCGGTAGCACTCACCAGCTTATTTTTACTGTCAAGCTGCGATGATAACAAATCACAAGGCGGTAATAATCAGATACCAAAAGTTACGGTGTTTAAAGTTGAGCCATTGAATTACACTTTAAAGATTGGTTTACCTGGTCGAGTTGTCGCTTCGCAAATTGCTGAAATTAGACCTCAAGTAAGTGGCATCGTTTTAAAACGAGAATTTGAAGAAAGTTCAAATGTAAAAGCAGGGCAATCACTTTATCAAATCGATCCTGCTATTTATCAAGCCAATTATGATAGTGCTGTTGCAAGTGTTGCAAGTGCTAAAGCTAATGCAAGTATTGCTCAACTGACATTAAAACGTTATGCAGGCTTATTAAAAACCAAATCAATTAGTCAGCAAGATTATGATAAAGCAGCGGCAGATGCTCAGCAGGCAGAAGCCAGTGTACTTGTTGCTCAAGCAGCTGAACATACCGCTAAAGTTAATTTAGATTATACTAAAGTGTATTCGCCTATTGATGGCTATATCGGTAAGTCTAGTGTCACTGAGGGTGCATTAGTTTCAGCAGGTCAAGCAACGGCATTAGCATTAGTTCAAAAACTAGATCCTATCTATATTGATATGACTGAAGCGGCAACGCGTTACAATAAATATAATCAAGATCAAAACGTGATTTATGAACCCGCGAAAGGTAATAATGTTGAACTTTATTTTAATGACGGTTCAAAATATGACGTAGCGGGAAGTATCAAGTTTTCTGATATGACGGTGAATGAAACGACAGGTACCGTTACCCTTAGATCTGAATTTCCAAATCCAGAAGGTAAAATTTTGCCAGGTATGTTCGTCAAGCCTCAATTGACGTTAGGCTATATTAAAAACGCAAAACTTGTTCCTCAACAAGGTATTACGAGTAATGGCAAAGGCCAATATACAGCGAAAATCCTTAAACCTGATAATACCATTGAATATCGCCAAGATATTCAAGTTTATACCGGTATTAATGGTTATTGGGTGGTGACGAAAGGTATTGATATTGGTGAACAAGTTATCACGACAGGTTTACTTAATTTAACGGCAGTTGAGATGGGTAAACCAATGAAAGGCCAAATTGTTGGTGAGCCAGCTACTCTTACTCAAGAACAGTTAGATAATATCATCAAAAACAGCGTGAAATAAAACAGGGGTAGATTTAATTATGGCTAAGTTTTTTATTGATAGACCTGTTTTTGCATGGGTAATAGCTATCATGATGATGCTAGGTGGAGCGCTATGTATAAAACTGCTAGCAGTTGAACAATACCCCGATATTGCTCCTCCTGCTGTTACTGTTTCAGCAGCTTATCCCGGTGCAGATGCTCAAACAATTGAAAACACCGTTACACAGTTAATCGAACAAAATCTGACTGGGATAGATAATTTAATCTATATGAAATCAACCAGTAGTGCGCAAGGTGTTGTTCAAACTACGTTGACTTTTGCGCCGGGAACGAATCCTGATTTTGCGCAAGTGCAGGTGTTAAATAAAGTTGAAAGTATTAAGTCTCGTTTACCTGAAAGTGTTCAAAAAAATGGTGTTTCAGTTGCTAAAAATAACACTAACTTCCTAAAAGTTATTGGTTTTTACTCAACGAACCCTCAAAAGACGCAGGCAGATATCGCTGACTTTATTTATTCGACTGTACAAGATCCGATTCGTCGTGTTCAAGGTGTTGGGGATACGACTTTATTTGGTTCAGAATACGCAATGCGTATTTGGCTTGATCCCAATAAACTCAGTTATTTCAATATGTCAATTGAAGAGATTATTGCGGCAATTCAAGCACAAAATGCTCAGGTAACAGCGGGTCAATTAGGTGCATTACCTTCAACTGAAGGTCAGGAACTTAATGCAACGATAACGGCTCAATCTCGTTTAAAAACACCAGAACAATTTCAAAATATTTTAGTTCGGGTTAATACCGACGGTTCTAATATTTTATTGAAAGATGTTGCCAACGTTGAAATTGGTGCATCCGATTATAATTTTATCTCTCGCTATGACGGTAAACCATCGGCTGGTTTAGCCATTTATTTGGCGACAGGCGCAAACCAATTAGATACCTCTGAATTAGTCGATAAAAAAATCGAAGAGTTATCGGCAATCTTCCCGGAAGATATTAAATTTGCTTATCCATACGATACAACTCCATTTGTTAAATTATCTATCAGTAATGTTGTGCATACTCTGATTGAAGCAATAGTATTAGTTGTTATCGTCATGTATATATTTTTGCAAAATCTTCGTTCAACTCTTATACCAACCATTACCGTTCCGGTTGTATTGTTAGGAACGTTTGCAATCTTATATATTTGTGGATTTACCATAAATACGTTATCGATGTTTGCGATGGTGTTAGCAATCGGGTTACTGGTGGATGATGCTATCGTCGTTATCGAAAACGTTGAGCGTATCATGCATGATGAAGGATTGTCCCCGTATGATGCAACGGTTAAATCAATGGAACAGATAACTTCTGCTTTAATTGGTATTGCCGTTGTATTATCTGCTGTGTTTGTACCTATGGCATTTTATGGTGGTGCAGCAGGGGGAATTTATCGTCAATTCTCAATTACCATTGTTACCTCGATGTCATTGTCTGTGATTATGGCAATCGTTTTAACGCCTGCTCTTTGTGCTCAGATTTTAAAAGCACCATCAAAAAGTAAAAACAAAAAATCGACGTTTGGGGAAAAATTAATCTCGATTCCACCATTTAGCTGGTGTGATAAAGGAACCAAACTATTCTTTGGCGCGTTTAATAAATTTTATAACAAAGGACTCCATACTTATGAGAAAGGCGTAATTAAAGTAATACGTTATCCTTTAATTGCCTTTGTTTGTTATGTCGTTATCATTGTTGGATTAATATTTGGATTTAACCGCTTACCAACTGGGTTTTTACCTAATGAAGATCAGGGTGTATTAATTGTCATGGTCGAATTACCACCCGGATCAACCTTAGAACAAACCATGTCAGTATTGAATAAAACAACTCAGTTTTATATGGAAAAGAAAGCTGATTCTGTTAAAGAAGTCTTTACTGTTGCAGGGTTTAGTATGGTCGGTCGTGGACAAAATATGGGGCTTGGATTTGTTCGCTTAAAAGATTGGGATGAGCGTAAACGCCCTGATCAAAAAGTGGATGCTTTAGTTGGCAGTGGTTGGGGCTTTGCATCTACTATTACTGAAGGTCGTGTAATTATAGCTAACCTACCGGCGGTTCCGTCTTTAGGGATGGCTAATGGTTTCTCCTATATGCTAAAAGACACCTCAGGACAAGGGCATGAAGCTTTAATGGGGGCTTTTTATCAAATCTTAGGACAAGCATCGAAAAGACCTGAACTTCAACAAGTGCGTCCGGGCAGTATGTTAGATGTTCCTCAGTATAAAATTAATGTGGATTTCGAAACAGCTCAAGCGCTTGGTGTTTCAGTCAGTAGCGTTAATACAGTGTTATCTACTGCATTAGGTTCTGCTTATATCGATGACTTTGTCTATAATAACCGAGTCAAAAAAGTGTATCTTCAATCTGAAGCGGCTTATCGAATGTTGCCTGATGATTTTAGTTATTGGCATGTAAAAAATCAAAAAGGTCAAATGGTTCCTTATGATGCATTTGCAACCACTTCGAAAAGTTATGGTTCACCATCGCTTGTTCGTTATGATGGAGTTGCTGCAATGGGAATTAGTGGATCTGCTGCGCCGGGCTTAAGTTCTGGTCAAGCTATGGCAATTATGGAACAGCTATCAAAAGACTTACCAAAAGGCTTTACATTTGACTGGACAGATATTTCTTATCAAGAACGTCAAACAGGATCACAAACGACGACACTTTATATAATCTCTATTATTGTCGTGTTCTTGGCATTAGCTGCATTGTATGAAAGTTGGAGTGTACCAATTTCAATATTATTCGTAATTCCACTTGGTATTTTAGGAACGGTGATTGCAACAATGTTTAGAGGACTTGATAATGATATTTACTTTATTGTCGGTCTATTAACCACAATGGGGCTGTCAGCGAAAAATGCTATCTTGATTGTTGAATTTGCGAAAGATGCTTTAGAAAAAGAAGGTAAATCGCTGATTGATGCAACACTTGAAGCTTGTCGATTACGTTTACGCCCAATTTTAATGACATCGTTTGCCTTTATTTTAGGGGTATTACCTTTAGCGTTAAATAGCGGTGCAGGTTCAGCAAGCCAAAACGCGGTAGGTACAGGGGTAATTGGTGGTATGTTAACAGCGACATTCTTAGCGATATTTTATGTACCATTATTCTTCTTATTTATTACCAAAATGTTTACTAAACATAAAAATAAGGTTGTTTTACCAAGTAATTTTTCGCACAACACTGATCAAAAGTAGTAAGTTGACAGATTGAAATGCATATCTTAGCGCTAGCTAGGATGTGCATTAAATAGTAAAGTCGAAATCTTATTAATAAGGTGACCAATAAAAAAGCACGATTTTATCGTGCTTTTTTATTGAATTTTTAATCTTATACTCATGAAAATGTCATCTGATTTTAAACATTTAGGTGTAAAAATTAATCCAATGAATAAATAGTATTATCGCTTTACTATTGATGTTAAGGCGTATTCGTTATTATTTAGGTTAGCTGATCGCACTATTTTGCAAGGGCAATGTAGGATAATTAAATTTATTTTACAGATTTGACTAAATGTCGACTCATATGGGCATGAGTAATAGCGATAGCTAATGCATCAGCAGCATCAGCTTGTGGACTAGCGGGTAATTTTAACAAGAGTTTTACCATATGCTGAACTTGTTTTTTATCGGCAGCCCCAGTACCTACTACACTTTGTTTTACTAAACGAGCCGCATATTCAAAAACAGGTAAATCATTATTAACTGCTGCAACAATAGCTGAGCCTCTGGCTTGACCTAACTTTAATGCGGAATCAGCATTGCGAGCCATAAAGACTTGTTCGATAGCGAACATATTGGGTTGGAATTGTAAGATGATTTCGCTCACACCTGCATAAATGCGTTTTAATCGAGTTGGTAAATCATCGACGGCTGTACGAATACAACCACTACCAAGATAGGTTAATTGTCGTCCTGTTTGACGAATTACACCGTAACCCGTCAAACGAGAACCAGGATCTATGCCAAGAATGATAGACATTAAAGTGCAGCAGCGACTTCGTCCGAAACTTCACCGTTATGGTAAACTTCTTGAACATCATCACAATCTTCAAGCATGTCGATCAAACGTAATAATTTTGGTGCAGAATCAATATCAAGATCCACTTTGGTCGCAGGAATCATTGATACTTCAGCCGATTCAGCAACTAGACCTGCTGCATCAAGTGCATCTTTTACTTCACCAAATGATTCTGGTGTGGTAAAGACATCAATTGCACCATCATCATAAGTGACAACATCATCAGCTCCAGCTTCTAAAGCTGCATCCATTACTTTGTCTTCATCTGTACCTGTAGGATAAGAAATAACGCCTTTTTTGGTAAACAAGTAAGATACTGAACCATCGGTACCTAAATTACCACCAGTTTTGGTGAAAGCATGACGAACTTCTGAAACCGTACGATTACGATTGTCACTTAAACATTCAACCATAACGGCAGTGCCAGCAGGGCCATAGCCTTCGTAAATGATTGTTTCCATATCACTATCATCTTCACCACCGACACCACGCGCAATAGCACGATTCATGGTATCACGAGTCATATTATTTGATAGTGCTTTATCCATTGCAGCACGTAAACGAGGATTTGACGCTGGATCGCCACCACCTAGTTTGGCTGCTGTTACAAGCTCTCGAATAATTTTAGTAAAAATTTTACCGCGTTTAGCATCTTGTGCCGCTTTACGATGTTTGGTATTGGCCCATTTACTATGACCTGCCATAGAATTCTCCAGGTTAGATAATTTAAAAATCGCCACATTTTAACAAACTTTTAGTGAAAGTTCATTATCTATGTACTATTCATTTTTATTTATGATTATCTAAAACCAAAAATTGAATATAAAGGTTTATATTTCATTTAATTCAATTTTTTGGTCACGCTTCTGTTTTGATGTTATTTTGTACCAAAATAGATTAATTAATTAACTTTGATCAAGATCACAACTTTAGATTTTATTTGTTGCTATAAAAATTTATTCAATAGATGATGGCCAGTCGAAACGTTTCGATAACCATTACTAGGTAACTATTCAAGGATTCTACTATGTACAAAGGTCAATTGCTTAATTCTGAGATACTTCAGATTTTGTCAAAAATGGGGCATTCCGATCAAATCGCAATAGGTGATGCGGGTTTACCCATTCCAAATAATATTCAACGAATCGATTTGGCATTAACTTATGGAATACCATCATTCATGCAAGTTTTTGAATCGTTGTCTAAAGATATGCAGATTGAAAAAGTGATACTTGCTGAAGAAATTATTTATCGAAATCCTGATTTGCACAGACAAGTGTTAAAACAGATTGAAAAGTTTGAGCAACTTCAGAAAAATACGATTGAGACGGCCTACATTACACATGAAATGTTAAAAGTTCAGACTCATCACTGTAAAGCGGTTATCAGAACGGGTGAATGCTCACCATTTGCTAACATCATTTTGCAGTCGGGCGTAATTTTCTAATCCTGTTAATCCAACAACGTAATGAGAGATTTATGAACGAAAATCTATTACAGCTGACCAATATTCACAAATCTTTTCCCGGCGTAAAAGCATTAGCTGGTGCTGATTTATCGGTTCGGGCAGGGCAGGTTATGGCTCTTATCGGTGAAAATGGTGCAGGTAAATCGACGTTAATGAAAATCATTACCGGAATTTATCAAAAAGATGAAGGGGAAATTGTTTATTTAGGTAATAAAGTTAACTTTAAAGGTCCTAAATCTTCTCAAGAAGCGGGAATTGGTATTATTCATCAGGAATTAAACTTGATACCTGAACTCAACATTGCCGAAAATATATTTTTAGGCCGTGAATTTACAAATAAATTGGGTTGTATTGATTGGAAGAAGACATATCAAGAAGCAGATAAATTACTGGCAGAACTTCATCTAAATTACGATAGTCGACGTTTAGTAAGTGATTTATCCATAGGCGAGCAACAAATGGTTGAAATAGCCAAAGTGCTTAGCTTTAATTCCAAAGTAATTATTATGGATGAACCAACCGATGCGCTTACAGATACTGAGACCGCGTCATTATTTGAAGTTATCCGAAAACTTAAAAAACAAAATTGCGGTGTAGTTTATATTTCACATCGTTTAAAAGAAATCTTTGAAATTTGTGATCAAGTAACGGTATTACGAGACGGTCAATTTGTTGGCGAAAAATCCATTGATCAATTAAATGAAGATATCCTTATAGAAATGATGGTTGGTCGAAAGCTTGAAGAGCAATATCCTCGTATTGATAGGAAGCGAGGAAAGGTCACGCTAGAGGTTAAACATTTAACCGGCTTTGGCGTCAATGATGTAAGTTTTTGTCTCCATGAAGGCGAAATACTTGGTATTTCTGGTTTGATGGGGGCAGGTAGAACAGAGTTAATGAAAATGATATATGGTGCTAATCCTGCAAAATCGGGAAGTATCGTGTTGAATGGTAAACCTATTAAAACGTGTTCTCCAAAAGATGGATTAACTCACGGTATTGTTTATATCTCTGAGGATCGTAAAAAAGATGGCTTAATATTGGGTATGTCTGTTAAAGATAATATGTCCCTAAATGCCCTTAATCATTTTATTACTCCATTCAAGAAATTAAGTTTAAAAGATGAACAGCAGGCCGTAAGTAATTTCATTAAATTGTTTAATATCAAAACCCCTTCTACAAAACAGATCATTAACTTTTTATCCGGTGGTAATCAGCAGAAAGTTGCTATTGCCAAAGGTTTAATGACTCGCCCTAGTATATTAATTTTGGATGAGCCAACTCGAGGTGTAGATGTTGGTGCTAAAAAAGAGATTTATCAATTAATTAATCAATTTAAACAACAGGGTTTAAGTGTCATTCTTGTTTCATCTGATATGCCAGAAGTCCTTGGAATGAGTGACCGTATTTTAGTTATCTACGAAGGAAAAGTAACAGGTGACTTTTCTATTTGTGAAGCAACACAAGAAAAACTTATGGCTGCTGCCGTTGGAAAAAATACAGGAGAGAGTTGATGCTGCAAAATAAAACACTCAAAAATATACTCGTTGAGCAAAAGTCACTGATTACTTTACTTGTTTTAATCATCATAGTTTCATGTTTAAGTGATAATTTTTTTACCTTAACCAATTTTTTCAATATTTTACAGCAAACGTCGGTTAATGCGATTATTGCAGTTGGGATGACATTAGTTATTTTAACTTCTGGTATCGATCTAGCAGTGGGTTCCATTTTTGCTTTAGCTGGTGCAATCACAGCGTCGATAATTGGTATGGATATATCTCCTTTTATCGCTATAGCAGTGTCTTTGGCTTTAGGTGCATTATTTGGTGCTTTTTCGGGTTTTATTATCGCCAAAGGTCAATTACAAGCTTTTATCGCTACTTTAGTCATGATGCTTATTTTACGTGGTGTGACTAATGTATATACCAAAGGAAGTCCAATTTCTACAGGAAGCAATGATAACTCTGAATGCTTTGAATGGTTTGCAAGTGGACGAGTTTTGGGAATGCCAGTTCCTATTTGGATAATGATAATTGTGTTTGCATCTGTGTGGTACTTACTAAAATATACCCGTTTAGGACGTTATATCTACGCTTTAGGTGGCAACGAGGCGGCAACACGATTATCAGGTATCAATGTTGATAAAGTCAAAATTATAGTCTATGCAATGAGTGGTTTACTTTGTGCACTTGCCAGTACGATAGAGGTTGCAAGATTATCATCTGCCCAACCAAACGCAGGTACAGGTTATGAAATGGACGCAATCGCCGCCGTTGTTTTAGGTGGTACAAGCATGTCAGGTGGTCGAGGAAAAATCATTGGTACATTGATTGGCGCATTAATTTTGGGTTTCTTAAATAATGGATTAAATATGTTAAATGTCGATTCCTATTATCAAATGATAGTAAAAGGTGTGGTTATTTTATTGGCAGTATTAATAGATAAACGAACCAATAAATAAGTTTTTTAATAATTAAATTATCCATGGAGAAAGTTATGAAATTGAAAAAAATTATTACCACTGTTAGTGGTGTTGTGTTGAGTTTTACTTTAGCATGCCAAACTCTGGCAAAAGAAAATATGGTTTTAGTCGTTTCGACACTTAATAATCCTTTTTTTGTCACATTAAAAGACGGTGCGGTTAAAAAAGCTAATGAATTAGGTTATGACCTAGTTGTATTAGATTCACAAAACAATCCAGCAAAAGAGCTTGCAAATGTCGAAGATACAATCGTTAAAAATGCAAAAGTGATTTTAATCAACCCAACAGATTCTGAAGCGGTTGGTAATGCTGTACTTGCTGCGAATAAAGCAGGGATACCTGTTATCACATTAGATAGAGCATCAATTAAAGGCAAGGTGATAAGTCATATTGCTTCAGATAATATTGCAGGCGGTAAAATGGCTGGTGATTTTATTTTTGAAAAATTAGGTGCCACTGCAAAAGTGATTCAATTACAAGGAATTGTGGGTACATCTGCCTCACGCGAACGAGGTGAAGGTTTTATAAAGTCACAACAACAAAATAATTTTACATTATTGACGGCACAACCTGCAGATTTTGATCGTGCTAAAGGTATGAATGTTATGCAGAATCTGTTAAGTGCTTATCCGTCAGTACAAGCGGTATTTGCTGAAAATGATGAAATGGCATTAGGTGCAGTACGTGCAATCAAAACAGCAGGGCGAGATGATATCCTTGTTATAGGATTTGATGGTACAGATGACGGTATTAAATCAGTAGAAAAAGGTAAACTAGCAGCAACAGTAGCTCAACAACCAGAAAAAATTGGAGCAATTGGGATAGAAGTTGCTGATAAAGTATTAAAAGGTGAAAAAGTTGATGAAAAAATTCCAGTAGAATTAAAGCTTATTACTAAATAAATTTTTAAAGAACGCATTTTTGCGTTCTATTTTTATTTTAATAGGAAAGAAATCGATGATTGATAAAAAATTAATTGTTCTGGGTAGCGTTAACGTTGACCATATTTTAAATGTCCCTACATTTCCACAACCAGGTGAAACTTTAACAGGTTCCGCTTACCAGATCTCATTTGGTGGTAAAGGGGCTAATCAAGCTGTTGCTGCAGGTCGTTTAGGTGCAAACGTACAATTTATTGCTGCTGTTGGCAATGATGATTTAGGAAGAAAAGTTAAGTTACAGTTAAAGGAAGATCATATTAATACGCATTCTGTTACAACGATAGATGGTGAAAACACAGGTGTTGCTTTAATCTTAGTTAATGGAGAAGGCGAAAATCAAATAGCTATCTATTCAGGTGCAAATAATGCAGTGACGCCAGAATATTTGCTGAATTTTGCGGATGATATTATCAATGCCGACGCAATATTAATGCAATTAGAAACCCCGTTAGAAACAATTGAACATGCGGCAAAATTAGCAAAACAGCATCATACACAAGTTATTTTAAATCCTGCACCAGCAAAGCAACTATCAGATGATTTGCTAAAAAATATAGACATTATTACGCCAAATGAAACAGAAACTGAATATTTAACAGGCATAAAAGTTTTAACAATTCTTGATGCGCAGAAAGCATCGTCTTTTTTGCATAATAAAGGTGTTAAAATAGTAATTATTACCCTAGGTGATAAAGGTGCTTGGGTTAGTTGTGCTGGTAATGGAGAATTAATTACTGGATTTCAAGTAAAAGCTATTGATACCATTGGTGCTGGTGATACTTTTAATGGTATGCTTGTGACTGCTCTTTTGGAAGGAAAAACACTTAACCAAGCTGTCAAGTATGCTCATGCAGCAGGCGCATTGTCAGTGACGAAAGCTGGTGCACAAACATCTGTGCCTACTCGTGAAGAAGTTGATAATTTTCTTAGACTACAGAACTTATAAGAGTAAGAAAAATTGGCTACGATGAAAGATATTGCAAATCTTGCAAAAGTTTCAACATCAACGGTGTCTCATGTTATTAATAACGATCGTTATGTAAGTCCTAGTATTCGTGAAAAAGTTGAGTTGGCGATTAAACAACTCAATTATATTCCATCAGCAATTGCCAGAAGTCTAAAAAGTAATAAAACTTACACCGTTGGCATGCTAATAACAACAAGCAGTAACCCCTTTTATTCAGAAGTTGTAAAAGGGGTTGAAAATAGCTGTTATGAACGAGGTTATAATTTAATATTATGTAATACGGAAGGGGATCATCAAAGGATGCTCGATAATTTTGAACATCTATTGCAAAAGCGTGTTGATGGTCTACTCGCTATGTGTACCGAAACACAATCTATACCCCAACAGATTTTTGATCGTTATCCCAAATTACCTATGGTAATGATGGATTGGTCTCCTTTTAATGATGTTTGCGATACAATTCAAGATAACTCTTTTTATGGGGCGACCATCGCTATGCAATACTTGGTCGATCAAAACTATCAACGCATAGCTTGTATAACAGGCCCATTAAATAATACGCAGGCACAATTTCGTTTACAAGGATATCGTACCGCATTAAAAGAAGCTAATTTGCCTATTATTGAGGGCTATGAAGTTCAAGGTGATTTTCAATTTGCATCAGGGGTAACAGCAATGCAGAATTTGTTAAATCTGCCTATTTTGCCTCAAGCTGTATTTTGTAGTAATGATGCTATGGCTATAGGTGCTTATCAGGCACTATACCAAAATGGATTAGAAGTGGGTAAAGATATTGCTATCATTGGTTATGATGATATTGAAATTGCCCAGTATATGACTCCACCGTTAACAACGATTCATCAACCCAAAAAAGAACTTGGACAATTAGCTGTGGAAATGTTATTAAATCGTTTTCTTAATCCATCACAATCGCCACAAACCATAAAATTAAAACCTAAATTAATTAAACGACAATCTGCTTAACTTAATTGTAGATATTCAAACATGTAATGATTTAAAGAATATATCTTCATTTAAAAACCAAAAAACGCCTAGCAAAGTAGGCGTTTTTCAAACTTAAAACAAAACATAATGTGTTATTGATTAACTCATACCATATTGTTTTAATTTTTTACGTAGTGTACCACGGTTAATACCGAGCATATTAGCCGCTCGAGTTTGATTTCCACGTGTATATTGCATAACCATATCAAGGAATGGGTGTTCAACTTCAGCTAACACTAATTCATATAGATCATTAGGATCTTCACCATTAAGTTGTGATAAATAGTTTTTTAAAGCTTGCTTGACAGAATCTCGCAAAGGTTTTTGTGTTATTTGGTCTTGAGAGTTTACAGTTGTAAATTTTAGTGCTGCAGCTGTAACGCGTTGTTCTGACATAGTATTCTTAACTCTTTTTGTTGTTTCTAATTTGACTAAAAAATGCTTTTAGTGTTTTAACTTGCTCACTTGTGGTGCTAAGTACACTAAATAAGCGCCTAAATTGATCGCTATCAGCATAATTCTTGGTATACCAATTTACATGCTTTCTGGCAATCCGTAATCCTTTGTATTCTCCGTAAAATTGATAAAGTTCATCAAGGTGCGTTAATACGATTTGCTCAACTTCATCAACTGTCTTTTCTTTTTGTAACTTTCCATGTGTTAGATAGAATGCAATTTCTTCAAATATCCAAGGTCGCCCTTGTGCCGCTCGGCCGATCATTATACCATCAGCTTGCGTATATTGAAAAACATCTTTTACCTGTTCAGGGGTACAAATATCACCATTAGCAATGACTGGGATAGTTACCTGTTCCTTTACTGCTTTTATTGAATGATACTCTGCTTTACCTTCAAATAGGCATTCACGTGTACGCCCATGAATAGTAATCGCCTTTATTCCGCAATCCTGCGCAATTTGTGCGATTTCAATGCAATTTCTATGATTTTTATCCCATCCAGTCCGCATTTTTAATGTTACTGGCACATCAACAGCACCAACAACTTTTTGCAAAATCATTTTAATCAGCTCTGGATACTGCATTAATGCAGAACCAGCTATTTTTTTGTTGACTTTTTTAGCAGGGCATCCCATGTTGATATCAATCAATTCTGCACCATGCTTAACATTAAATTCCGCTGCTTTAGCCATTTCATCTGGATCTGAACCCACGAGTTGAATTGCTCGAACGCCCATATCATCAGTTGAAACCATCCTCAAAGCTGATTTTTTTGTTTGCCAAACATCTGAATTAGCTAAAAACATTTCGGAAATAGTCATGCCAGCACCAAACTGATAGCATAGATTTCGAAATGGTCTATCACTAATTCCAGCCATTGGCGCAGCGATTAAATTATTTCTTAATGTAACTTTACCAATGCTTAGTAAATTAAGGTCGGCTATATTACGCATTTTTTCTCGAAGTTAAAAGGGGGTAGTGTCATTTTTTTACTTTTTTTTGCCTGTGATTCGACACCACTCTTCTTGTTCAGCAACAGGATCAAGAACAAAATGGTCTTGATAAGCACAATAAACGCTTTGAGATTGAGAAGTTAAAATACCTGACAACCCAAGTAATCCATTCGCTTTAATTAAATTATTGATATTGGGTTCAAGCTCTTTTAAAGGACCAGCTAAAATATTTGCCACTAAAATATCGGCTTGTAAATTATCCGGTATGTCTTTAGCCAGATAAAGCTCAAGATCATTGCTTACTTGATTACGTTCAGCATTATCTCGGCTAGCTTGAATAGCTTGAGGATCAATATCAATGCCAATGACACGTTTGGCACCCAGTTTTAGTGCAGCAATGGCAAGAATCCCAGAACCACAACCGTAATCAATTACTAATTTATCTTTTAAGTCTAAACTATCAAGCCATTTAAGGCATAACGCAGTTGTAGGGTGGGTGCCTGTTCCAAAAGCTAAGCCGGGATCTAACATTACATTGATCGCATTAGGATCAGGAACTGGTCGCCAACTTGGACAAATCCATAGGCGTTTGCCAAATTGCATTGGGTGAAAGTTATCCATCCATTCACGTTCCCAATCTTTATCTTCTAATTGTTCGAATCTATAAGAATACTGGTCAAGATTTAGTATCGCTTTTAATTCGTCTAAATCAGTTTGAGCATCATACAAACCAATAACATCAGTATTACCCCACAGTTTTGTTTCCCCGGGTAATGGTTCAAATACGGGCGTATCATAGGTATCTTGAAAAGTAACAGATAGCGCCCCCGATTCTTCCAAAAGATCACTTATCTTTTCTGCATGATCACTTGTTGTGTTAATTTTGAGTTGAATCCAAGGCATAATTTTTCCTTAAGTTACCAAATCTATTGGCAATGATAAAAACAACCAATCCAATAATTAATGAAGGCACAATTGGATAGAAAGAATAAATTTTAATGTCATAAGCGGCTAAAAGGGTATAACTTATGGCGCCAGCGAACATAGAATATAATGCGCCAGTTGCATTAGCTTTTTTCCAATATAAGCCAAGTACCAAAGGCCATAAAAATACCGCTTCTAAACCACCAAAAGCAAGCAAATTTAACCAAATTATCATATCAGGTGGATTCCAAGCTGCTAAAATGAGCAATGCGCCAAAAATAAAGGTAATGACAACCGATATTCGAGTGAGTGTTTTATCACTGCATTTTGTTTCAGGTTTAATGCTTAAAAACAGATCTTTTATAATTACAGAAGAAACTTGTAACAGTTGAGCATTAATAGTTGACATAATTGCAGCCAGAGGCGCAGCCAAAAAGATACCTGCAGCTAATGGAGACATCACTTTAATAATCAAAGTTGGGACAATTTGATCGGGAACGCTTAAATCATCAATAATTGCTCGCCCAAGTGCGCCAGATAGGTGCATGGTTAACATAATAACTGTAACAACAATCGTACCGATAATGATGCCCCGATGTACTGCTTTACTGTCTTTATAAGCCATACAACGCACCGCTGTATGCGGTAAACCAACCACACCAAAACAGACTAAAATCCAGAATGATGCCATAAATGGAAAGTCCATAAAATTGCCAGGGCCTTGTGGTGTTAATAATGCAGGATCGATTTCTTTTAAACGCTCAACAATAGCCGTTAATCCACCGCCAGCATAAATAATGGCGGTTAAAAGTAATATTGAGCCAATGATCATCACTAAACCTTGGAAAGCATCGTTTAAGATACTTGCTCGAAATCCACCAAATGCGGTATATATCACCGTACCAATACCGAAAATAAGTAGACCGACATTATAAGGTAAGCCTACTGATGATTCTAATAATCGAGCACCACCGACAAACTGAACAGTCATTGCACCGACAAAAGCAACCACTAAAGCTATACTGGCAAACCAGACTATTATCTTACTTTTATAATGCGCATAAAGCATATCACTTAACGTGATAGCATTATATTTGCGAGCTAAAATGGCAAATTTTTTGCCCAAAATACCCAGAGATAGCAAGACAGTAGGGACTTGAATCATAGACAGCAAAACCCAACCCAGTCCGAATTTGTAAGCAGCACCAGGGCCACCAATAAATGAGCTGGCACTGATGTAAGTTGCCGCCAGCGTCATGGCGAGCAAAAATCCCCCCATTGTTCGATTACCAATAAAGTAATCGGTAAATTGATTGACTTTTTTGCGTTTAACATAAGCATAAATAGATAGGGCAAACACAAAAATAAGATAGATGACTAGCGGTAATATAATATCTAAATGCATTTTTTGATCACTTAGTTTGTTCTAATGAGATGTTTTTGAAATGAAATTTTACAACGACCCAGCATAATAAAATGAACCCGACAGGTACCATAATGCAGGATAATTCAAACCATAATGGAAGACCCAAAAAGCCAGTTTTATCGCTAGCGCCGTAAGCACAAACAATCCAGCCAAGAAGATAAATAATTGTTAATAACAGTGAAAGCTTAGCTTCTTTATTTGCTTGCTTATATCGTGTATCCATATTGAATAATTTATCAATAATTAAATAGTGGCTTAGAGTAAAAGAAAGCATTACATTTAGCAAGTATATTGCATTTTATGCAATATAATTTTTTAAATATATCAATTTTCGCAATAATTAAATTCAGTTATAGTGTTGGACAATTCGATTATGACAAATAAATTAATGGAGATCCTAATGTCAAACTATTTTAATACTCTGAATTTGCGTGAAAAATTACACCAACTTGGTCAATGCCGTTTTATGGCTCGTGATGAATTTGCATCGGAAGCCGATTTTTTAAAGGGTAAAAAAATTGTAATAGTAGGATGTGGTGCGCAAGGTCTGAATCAAGGTTTAAATATGCGAGATTCAGGACTTGATATTGCCTATGCTTTACGCAAAGAAGCGATTGCAGAAAAGCGTCCTTCATGGAAAAAAGCAACTGAAAATGGGTTTAAAGTAGGCAGTTATGAAGAGTTAATTCCTACTGCTGATTTAGTGATTAATTTAACACCCGACAAACAACACTCAGCGGTAGTAAAAGCTGTACAACCATTGATGAAACAGGGAGCCGCTTTAGGTTATTCTCATGGTTTTAATATTGTTGAAGTTGGCGAAAAAATTCGTCCTGATATCACAGTTGTTATGGTTGCGCCGAAGTGTCCGGGTACCGAGGTACGTGAAGAGTATAAACGAGGATTTGGTGTTCCAACTCTGATCGCCGTTCACCCTGAAAATGATCCAAAAGGTGAAGGTTTGGCGATCGCTAAAGCATGGGCGGCAGCAACCGGTGGGCATCGTGCCGGTGTTTTACAGTCTTCATTTGTTGCTGAAGTTAAATCTGATCTTATGGGTGAACAAACGATCCTTTGCGGTATGCTGCAAACAGGGTCATTGCTTTGTTTTGATAAACTTGTGGCAGATGGTGTTGATCCTGCTTATGCGTGTAAATTGCTACAGTTTGGTTGGGAAACCATTACTGAAGCATTGAAACAAGGTGGTATTACATTAATGATGGATCGCTTGTCGAATCCAGCTAAATTACGCGCTAATGCGTTAGCTAAAGAATTAAAGGTGATCATGACCGATCTTTATCGTAAACATATGGATGATATTATTTCGGGTGAGTTTTCAGCAACCATGATGAAAGACTGGGCAAATGATGATGCGAACTTATTAAAATGGCGTAAAGAAACGGGTGAAACAGCCTTTGAAAAAGCGGCTGAATATCAAGGTAAAATTGATGAGCAAGCCTACTTTGATCAAGGGGTTGTGATGGTTGCAATGGTTAAAGCAGGAGTAGAACTTGCATTTGAAACCATGCTTGAGTCAGGTATTTTACCAGAATCAGCTTATTATGAATCATTACATGAACTTCCTTTAATTGCTAATACGATTGCTCGTAAGCGTTTATATGAAATGAATGTGGTAATATCTGATACTGCTGAATATGGTAATTATCTTTTTGCTAATGCCGCCATCCCATTATTAAAAGAAAAATTTATGCCGATGTTACAATCAGGCGATCTTGGTAAAGCGATCCCTGAAGGTAGCGTTGATAATGCGCAATTACGTGATGTCAATGACGAAATTCGTCATCACCCAATTGAGATTATAGGTCGAAAATTACGTAGTTATATGACGGATATGAAGAGAATTAATGTTGCTAGCTAATAAGCCGTCATTATTAGCTATATTAAAAGGTGCTTATTTGCACCTTTTTTTATGTCAAAAAATCAATATGGGACTTAAATCTATTTAATTAATATTAAATGATAAATTTTAATGTCAGCACTTTGGATCTAAAGATCAAAAAAAGGATCTAACTTAGATCATTTGGATCCTTAATAAAGATCTTTAAAATGTTTAAAAATTAAATAATTAAATAAATTTTATTTTACTTTTTTATTTATTTTTTACCTAAATTATGTTATCTTTTATGTAATTTTTTAATTTAATGGAGGGATAACATATCAATGAAAATTGCTTTTCGACCAACAGATTGTTGGCGTTGGTATTTTGATAATCAATATGATAGTTTGATGCTTGAAGTATCAAACGATATGTTATTTCGTTCATGCTATTCCAGTAAAATGCTAATTCCCGATGTTTTCAAGGAATTTCCATTTTCAGTGAGTGATGCGACATCCTATTATCAATTTTATGATAGTTGCCAAATATTAGCATTAACAGACTCGCAAAAGATTGAATTATCCATTAATGCCATTGTTGCTGCCAATTTCATTAAACCTCAAATGCCAAAAAGTTGGTATTTTTGTCAACAACCTATGTTATATAGTCCTAAATTAGCGGACATCGTTGAAGTCAATATGCAAGAGGGGGGGCAACGGGTTTTTTTATTAGTTGTTGAAGCGGGTGAAAATGCTTCACTGTGTATTATTGCTCAACCTACTTTTGTCGCAATGAATAAAACATTTTACTTTTCAGAAGCAATTAAAGTAATGAATGATAGACTAGCACCAATACAAAAAAATGTAATGGATGAGAGTTCGTTGACAGACCTTAAGTTAGAAGCCATTTCTTAGACAATTTTATTCCAAACTTTCGAATTTTAAATCAGTAATAGGTAAATTCAATTTTAATCTATGATGATTTGACTTTGTTGTTCACAACATAGTGTAAGTTAAAACGCATTTTAAACAGGTTTAATCAATGATTATTTGGATTGTTTTACTAATTCAATGTTGATATCACCTTTAGGTACACAACTACAAGCTAAAATATGGTGGTTGTGTTTTATTGCAGATTGAGTGAGAGGCGCTACTTTTCCTGCTTTCAATACCACTGCACATTTACCACAGATTCCAACTCTGCAGGAATAAGGGATAGCAATATTATGTTGTTCCAGTTGTTCTAGAATAGTTTGTTGCTGATTTCCTTTGAATGTGTTGCCCTCAAAAGTAATATTACATTGTTCATGGTTTAATTGATTATCTTTAGGAAAAAATTCAATATATTTTTTTGCTGGTTGTCGTTCTAATATCTCGACAGGATCATCAATTGATATCGAGCCGAAATTACGCGCAATCATATTCATACCAAAATCTATTGCCTCTTGCTCATCACTACGAAAATAGCGGAGCGTATTGAGGGGTTCATTATTTGCTAACGGCTTTGCTGTATCAATATTAAAAGTGGTAAGCACACAGCGACTACACGGTTTAACGATATCAAAGATTACATTGCCGATTTTGATGGTTTTCCAGCCATCTTCGGCAAAAGGAAGGGCACCTTGTATGATGATGTTGCTACGAAACTGCTGAATATCAAGCTTTTCCGAACATCTTTGTTGTAAATAATTGAACGAAGCTTCATTTAATAATAGATAAGGATAGCCATCTGCAAAGCTCACCGCAGTTTGAGGATATCGTTTAGTCCGTCTGGTTAAGTTGGTACCGATCCAACGTAATTGCACATCCTTTTGTAAAATATGGCTAAAAAATTGATTAATTCTGATAGGTGCAATGTGAGAGGTAAAATGATTACCCCAAACTTCAGTTGGTTCATTACTTTCAGTAAATTCATCAAATTTAATTGTGATTGATTCATTATGAGGCGTTGAAACAAGAATATTGTTATCAACAATGGATGTTTTTAGTTTTAAAAGCTCAGGAAATTGTCTTGCGGTGATAAATGTTCCGTCAGGTTCACTAATCATCAATACACGATCATATTCGAATCCCCCTTCAATGACATTTGACATATTTAGGGGAATACCTGCAAGCGATTTAATCGGATAGATAAATAATTGACTGACAGTGATCATAATAAATTCAATGATGAGTAATCGTGATCTTAATTGTAAACTGAATTCACCCTAATATATAGACACTAGACATTATACCTATAAATAATTGAATCATTACATAGGAAGATGTTGTAAAACTTTTGCGTATCTTTCTATATACTCTTTAAACATTTCGGCTTTGGTATAAAGTATAAAAACGAAATGCCCATTAGTTACTAATGTATAAGGCTCTTTCATCGATTCACATTCGTCAATGGTATGATTACAAATAAGTGGTTTCTGCAATAGTTTCTTATATTTTTCAGCTTCAGTTTTAGAATCAAATGGTAAAATGATAACAGAAAAATCAGGGTAGTAATGACCGTTAATCGGTGTATTACTTTTAAATTTAAAACTTTTTAGACCCGATCCATTAACTGAATAAAATTGCTTAGAATTCTTATCATAGAAGCCAATTGGACCGAATTCATCGTCTGACTGCATATAAAATCCATCTTTATTCATTATAGTAAAGAGAGAATTTAGTTTAGCAAATTCAACATGATCAAATTTTAACGTTAATTCATTATTTGATGATAATGTTTTTGTATCATTAGGTTTAAAAAAATAATAAGAAACGACCATCATTAACATTAATAAAAAAAGTACGCTTTGAGAAACCAACCTTCTTTTTCTTTTCATAATATTCCTTTATTTTTTAACGATTAAATTATCAATATATAACATTATATTATTTGAGTATAGCTAATTTTTAGAATACAAAAATAAGCTTTTCCATTCGGTGTCATTACTGATATTTCATCATCAACTTTATGACCAATTAACGCTCTGGCAACAGGACTATTAATGGAAATCCAATTTTTTTTAGGATCAAATTCATCGGCTCCCACAATACGGTAAATTTGCGCGTGACCGGATTCATCTTCCAGTTTTACCCAAGCACCAAAAAATACTTTTCCTTCTTGCCTTGGATCGGGATCGACAATGGTTAATATTTCTAAGCGCTTTGTCAAAAATCGTACTCGTCTGTCAATTTCACGCAATCGTCGTTTTCCATAAATATATTCTGCATTTTCACTACGATCGCCAAGGGCTGCTGCATCAGAAACCGCTTGAGTAACACGAGGTCTTTCTTCTTTCCATAAATATTTCAATTCACGATCGAGTGCCAAGTAGCCCTCTCTTGTTATATAATTAGCTTTTTGCATAATAAGTTTACATTCCGTTAATCGACGAGATATACAGAGATATCATGATAAATAATCAAATAAGCCATATTATAGCGGGTGAATTGACAGTTAAACCAGAACAAGTTTTAGCTGCTATTCAATTATTAGATGAAGGAAGCACTGTTCCTTTTATTGCGCGTTATCGTAAAGAAGTGACCGGTGGGTTAGATGATACCCAACTACGTACTTTAGATAGTCGGTTAGGTTATTTGCGAGAACTTGAAGATCGTAAACAAACGATATTAAAGTCAATTGAGGAACAAGGAAAACTCACCCCAGAACTGAGTCAAAAAATTATCCAAACACTCAGTAAAACTGAACTTGAAGATCTCTATCTACCCTATAAACCTAAACGCCGTACACGGGGACAGATTGCTATTGAAGCAGGACTTGAACCATTGGCCGATGCGTTATGGGATAATCCATCACTTGATCCTGATAGCGAAGCGGAAAAATTCTTTAATTCTGAAAAAGGAATTGACGATACTAAATCTGCATTGGATGGGGCACGATACATCCTAATGGAACGATTTGCCGAAGATGCGACATTGCTAGCTAAAGTACGCCATTATCTATGGAATAATGCACATTTAGTTTCACAAGTGGTTGCAGGTAAAGAGGAAGAAGGGGCAAAATTCCGTGATTATTTTGCGCAAAGCGAACTGATTTCAAAAGTGCCTTCTCATCGTGCTTTAGCGATGTTCAGAGGACGAAATGAAGGCTTTTTACAACTTTCCCTTAACGCCGATCCGCAATTTGAAGAAACGCCTAAAGAGAGCTATTGCGAACAAATTATTACTGAGCATTTAGGCATTCATTTTAACGATCAACCCGCAGATAAATGGCGAAAAGCTGTCATTAATTGGACATGGCGAATTAAAATTTTAATGCACATGGAAACCGAACTGATGACCACTTTACGTGAGCAGGCGGAAGAAGAGGCGATCAATGTGTTTGCCGCTAACTTGCATGATATGTTAATGGCTGCGCCGGCAGGGATGAAAGTTACCATGGGAATGGATCCAGGATTACGAACAGGCGTAAAAATTGCTGTTGTTGACGCAACGGGTAAATTAGTCGCAACTGAAACAATTTATCCGCATACTGGGCAAGCGGATAAAGCTGCAATGATTGTTGCGGCGCTATGCATTAAATACCAAGTTGAATTAGTGGCGATTGGTAATGGCACGGCATCGCGTGAAACCGAACGTTTTTATCTCGATGTACAAAAAAAATATCCTGAAGTCAAAGGTCAAAAAGTCATTGTAAGTGAAGCAGGTGCATCGGTCTATTCTGCATCCGAGCTAGCCGCTCAAGAGTTTCCTGATTTGGATGTATCAATACGTGGTGCAGTATCGATTGCTCGTCGTCTGCAAGATCCACTAGCCGAACTGGTAAAAATTGATCCGAAATCAATTGGTGTCGGTCAGTATCAACATGATGTTAGCCAAACTCAGCTCGCAAAAAAATTGGATGCTGTTGTAGAAGATGGGGTCAATGCGGTTGGGGTAAATTTAAATACAGCATCGATGATGTTATTAGCTCGCATAGCGGGACTCAATAAAGTTATTGCACAAAATATTGTTAATTGGCGTAATGAAAATGGACAATTTTCTAACCGTAAGCAGTTACTAAAAGTTTCACGCCTAGGGCCTAAAGCCTATGAACAATGTGCTGGTTTTTTGCGTATTATGGATGGCGATAATCCACTTGATGCATCAGCCGTTCACCCTGAAGCTTATCCGGTTGTGGAACGTATTTTAGATAAAAACCATAAATCGTTAAAAGAGATTTTAGGTGATTCGAAATATTTAAACTCACTCAAAGCAGTTGATTATGTTGATGACCATTTTGGTGTGCCTACAGTGACTGATATTATCAAAGAACTTGATAAACCCGGACGCGATCCACGGCCAGAATTTAAAACAGCTCAATTTGCCGATAATATCGAAACCATGGAAGATTTGAAAGTAGGCATGGTTATGGAAGGTGCCGTAACTAACGTGACTAATTTTGGTGCGTTTGTCGATATTGGTGTTCATCAAGATGGGTTAGTTCATATATCAGCCTTATCTGATAAGTTTGTAGAAGATCCTCGAAGCGTAGTTAAAGCTGGTGATATTGTCAAAGTTAAAGTGATGGAAGTTGATATTGCTCGTAAACGTATTGCTTTATCAATGCGACTTGATGATTCAACAATGCCAAACTCTGAAGGTGGCAAACCGAAAATGAATAAATCAATCAGCACGGCTAAAAATACACAGTCAACGCCAGTTACCAATAGTGCAATGGGCAATGCTTTTGCCGCTGCTTTTAAAAAGGGAAAATAGCGACGTTAATATGTGTTCCATAAAACGAAAAGGAGGCTAACGCCTTCTTTTTGTTTAATGTTTATTTCATAACATTTTAATAAAATTACTAATAATAAATACAATGGCTTAAAATAAAATCAGTTAGGTTAACTTATTTAGCTTGTGTATTTTTCCATCCAATACTCATCTGAAAGCCATTAAATAATGATAAATCAATATTTAGCTATTCCATATTACTCATATTATTATATACTATATAAAATCAATTCAATTATTTGTCATCTTGTACAATTAATTATTTTAATTAATCAGTAAGTTAGTATAGTTAAACTGTTTTAATCTGATCTTTTTATTTAGCATTTCTTATTTTAATATTCTTAAATAAAGTAATTAACGGTATTCGAATATTGCACTTTTTTATAACGAAATGATCCGTTGTTGCCAAGTTATCAACAAAATTTGCCTTTAAATGGATACAATTTAACAACTTCTAATGGTTATGATTGCTTGTAATTTTTTTATAAATTGAAAATGTAACCGGTAACATTTTTATCAAATTTTGATAAATTTGTCGTTCACTAAAACTTCAAATCAATAACTTTGTTTCAACTTATAGACAAGCTTATGGGTAGAGGAATTAGCATGAATAGTGATATGTTTGTTTCCAAAAAACTTTATCTGATGCAATTAATATTGAATATTGCCGTTGTTGCTTTTTTTGGGCTTTTTTGTCACATCGCTTTAGCTGGATTATCAGTTTCTGCTATTACAGCGCAATATATTCACGGTAATCCACCTGAAATTCTAGAAACCGCTGACACAAAAGTTTTAAACGGAATTCAAGTCAAATTAAATATTGATGGTCTTGATCCAGCGATAATTTCGCCGGGTAATAGCGATAAGATTTCTGTTGCTTACAATACGTCTCCTAGTCTTTATTCATTTGATGTCGATACTTCAAGCTTGAATGATAGTGATATCAATGATGTGGATGGAGATAAATTGGCTACTAACGGTAGTTTTATCATTCAATCGATTAATGCTGAATGGCGAGACCAGAACAATAATATTATTCCTTCTAACTCTACTTCATTTTTGGGTCGTGATGTGTGTAACTCATCTACTGCTAATGCAAAATCATCGGTAAAAGTGACGATTCAATTTATTGCTAAAACTCAGTACGGTGAACCTGATACTTCAGAACCAAGAGAAGTATCAAAAACATTTGAAGTAAGTGCTGATGACGGTATCTGTTTTATCAGACCCGGTATACTGGCTTTGATTACTCACAATGGTTGGGATGAAGGTGGGAACTATGCGCCTTATGGTGCTGATACAATAGATGTTAATCCTTCTTATAACAGCGATCAATTTACTATTCATCAAGGCTTTAAGGCCACTGCAAAAGATCAAAATGGTAATTATTTCCCAACTTATGCTTTTCCGGAAGCTCGTTTCAGAATTGTACCAGTTAATCCTATATCTGATTATAGTTATACCTTGGTCAAAAATCCAAATAATTCATTAGTTAATACTGCACGTGATTCAAACGCTGATTCTAAAAGTGAATTTAAATTTACTGACAATGTACCTGGTCAAGGTGATAAATTTGTCATATTAGTGACCAATAATAGAACGCTAGCACAGTTTTATTATACTTTTTCTATAAAACATTGGTTATATTTCTTAAATAACCTTCCGGGTAATTGGCAAAATTCAAATAGATTATGTCAAAACAATAATGATAGATTGCCAACACGAGCTGAGATTACAAACTCGTCTTTAGCTTACACGCCAACCACTAATGATAACTATTATGTAAAAAATAATGGGTACAAAAGAGCAATTGGTGAAGGATTAACGCCAGAATGGGGTAAAGTCTACTTCTATGCACCTTTAGATATTATTGGTCGAGATATGTTAGATGGTTTGTCAAATTTGAAAAATTTCATCTATTATGATTTCTATTTCACCAGTGAACAATCATCAGTGAAAGATATATATGGAAATAATCGATACTACAGTGTAGGGATTGTAGAAGGTAACGTTATTGTTGAACCAGATATAGCATATACCTTATGTGTTAAATATTAGAAAATATATAAAATTATCTGTTTTTTCAAAAAGCGCAGTTAAAGTGATAAGATAATATCTTTAAATTTAATTTTGGGTTTCAACTAAATGAGCAGATTTAAAAACCTGCTCATTTTTATTGTAAAAATTTTACAATAATAAAGATGTAGGTCGATATCTCAATCTTTTTAATTAGCTCGTCATCGTCCTGATATTTTGGCTATTTTCACATTAATCAAAACTATTTAATTATCATGATAAGTAAACAGTGGGCAAAATAATATTTTTCAGCCCAAATTGTTTTAACTCAGTAGCAAAATTTTCGACATGTTGTTTTGATGCTGGTTCCCATGTTTTAGCTATTCCTTGTACACCATGGTGGTGAAATGCATTGATTCTCACTCTGATACTCGGATCCAACGCCAATAAAAAGTGCGCGATTTGTTCTGCCTTATTTTGAAGATCTGTATGAGTTGGGATGATCAAAAATCTAACTTCGTGTAATTTTTGGATCTTTGAAAGATATTCTATTGTTTTTATGACTCGATGATTATCTCTGCCGGTTAACTTTTTATGAACTTGGGTATCCCAAGCTTTAAGATCAATCATCGCACCATCCATGACATTCACTACTTTTTGCCACCCCGTTTGGGATAAATAACCATTACTATCAATAAAACAGGTTAAATGTTTTAAGTCATCGGCATGTTTAATGGCATGAAACAGTTTTTCAATAAAAGGTAATTGAATGGTCGCTTCCCCTCCACTGAGCGTAATACCATTTAAAAAGGGTAGGTATTTGCGAATGATGTTTAGTATATCTTCAACACTATATCGGAAAGTCATTGGCGTTGAGTGATATTGGCAAGTCTGAAGGCAAGTATCACATTGCTGGCAAGCTGATGTTTGCCAGATAACTTGATGATGACTGAATGTTAATGCCTGATGTGGGCATGTGGCAACACAATCACCACAATCCTGACATAGTGATATGGTATACGGATTGTGGCAATTTAAGCATTTAAAATTACAGCCTTGTAAAAATATAACTAATCGATTTCCAGGCCCATCAACGCAAGAAAAGGGTAAAAGTTTATTAACGATTGCCCATGACTTGTTCATGACTGATCACTCGTGGAGTACGGCATAAGTAGCTATTATTAACGGTATCTTGTGCGGCTTCACTTCCTAAAAATGTGGTATTAATCCGTGAACCTTCTTCTTTATATTTTTTGATATCTGATAATCTCACCATATAGCCTGTTACTCGCACCAGATCATTACCACTAATATTGGCGGTAAACTCTCGGAAACCAAATTTAAATGCCGCTTTACAAATTTGCAGTAAAGCAGAAGGATTATTTTTAATGGTTTCATCAATCGTTAAAATATCACTAATGCCTGATGTGTAATAATGGTGATGTTTAAACAGTGCCATAATATGGGTAACGGGATCCGGTTCGTGGCCATAAGGGATCCGTAAGCCAGGGGTGGTACCTCTATCCGTGCTGATGCCAGATTGAGCATGTAACATTGCTTTACCTTGCCAAGCATGGTTAATTTTATGATGATCAATAAAGTCGGCTAATTGTTTAGAAATGGTGGTAGCTAGTTCATTAGCATCTTCATCGACACCATAGCGACCCGTTAAGTTAGATTTTTCTTGTAGAATATTAATCGCTTCTGCCATGGCGTAAATACCAAACATAGGTGCAAATCGGTTGGCATCAATTAATCCTTCTTTTACTAAAAAACTATTTTGAAAGAAGTTTGACTTTTCGTATAAAAAAGCTGAACGGGCTTTGATTAAATTTAATTGTAATTGGCAATAATAGGGTAGCGTGTTTTGCAGAAAATCATCAATATGTTGACTGCGCTTTGCCACTTCTTTTAAGTTAATTCTTGATAGAGTACTGCCACCGCCAGCGATAGGTAAGGAGTTATAACAGCTGACAACGCCATAGCCTTTTTCATCAAAATCTTTTTGAATCATCATATTATTGGCGATGTGGGGTTTTGCTGTTTCGCAAATATTGCCAATTGCAACGGATAATAAGGCTTCTGGTGTGATGTTTTCATCATAGATAAAGGTTAAATTCGGTGCAACTTGTTTAAGTTCTTTATCCACACGTAAAATTAGACGACAGATAACATTATCAGTTGGACCAATGTTGGCATGCATAAAAGCATCAGGTAAATTACGATCTAACATTATCCAAAAATGTTTTAATCGTTGATAAAGTTCATCTTCAGTGAGATGCCCAACATAAGGTAACAATATTTGATCTAAACAACCCAGATAGACAGGCATGCCGGTAACGGATGGTACATGATGATAAGCAATAGTTAGCATATTTATTGCATCATCAAACGTTTTGGCGGGTTCGAGTTCTAACCACTCAGAGCCTTGCTTTAGAAATTTAGCATAATCAGGAAGCACATATCGAGGCTTATAAGGCGCATGACCTTCAAACATATCACAAAGGATATTTTCGTCTAACGCTTTCTTTGTTTCATTATCAAGTTCAACATAAGGCAAATTATTTTCTGCCGCTAATGCCAATAAGTTGGCTTTCTGTTTTGGTGATAAATTAGGGTCGGTGACGATTTGATAACAACTGCTTTGAAACTCTGTCATGTGCATATTAACCTCGATACTAAAAAGCAAATTTATTTAATTAAAATGGTAAACCTAATGATTATTTTTCGATAATCATCCGTATTGGTTCATAATCAGCAGCATTAATTGGCGAATGTGTCTCAAAAAACTGTTTTATAACATCCGCATCACGATAACCTGTATTCACATAAGTAGGTAATAGATTCATTATCGGATAGCCATCACCTCCTGTCGCTAGAAAATCCAGTGTTGCTATTCGATAATTTTTTTGTAACTCGATAGGCTGATTATTAATTTTTATATTACTAATTTTTTCTCCCTTTTGGGTGAAAGTAATATTTCTTAAATGAGCAAATCCTCCTGACCCCGCATTTTTGCTCATTGCGACTTTAAGATATTCAATTAACTCACTTCCCGTTATATCAAAGTAAACAACACTATTGCCAAAAGGCTCCACCTTTAAAATATCACGATAAGTAATGTCTCCTTCAATAAGCGAATCTCGGATCATTCCACCCGACATTACTCCGATGTCAGCTCCTGTTTTTTCGATAAAAGCACTGAGTAATAATTGTCCTAAATTACTTTGCTGATATCGGACAATATGGCGATCGCCTTCAAGTCGACCGACTAATTCGCCGCTTTTAATGGACAGTTTTTTTCTGCCTTGTTCTTGATATGGTTGCAATATCTGCAATAGTTGTGGATCTTGAGGGATCTCAGTGGTATAAAACTCAAGACGTTTAGTGTCGTTGCCATTATCCACTTCTTTTTTAAGGTTAATAGGAATTAATTGATAATTTTTAAGTGTCAATTTTCCATTTAGAAATTCAAAATCTGCTCGACCTACATATTTTCCCCATTCGTGAGCCTGTACTATCCAAGTCCCATTTTGTTGATCAGGTGCGCAAGGTGTACCGGGAACATATTCAGTGACTCGTTTATTTGCACTTGCCATACAAACCGGATTTTGAGAATGTCCGCCTACAATCATATTCAATTCGCCCGATTTTAAGCCTCGGGCTAATTCTACATCCCCCGGTGCCATTGAACCATGTTCGCCATTTTCGTAGTGTCCCATATGGGTCACGGCGATAATCATATCTGGGTGTTCGTTTTGTTGAATTTGAGCAATCACTTTTTGTGCTTCGGGTAATGTTTGGCGAAACTCAACACCTCGCGTATTCATTGGTGAAGCGAGATGAATGGTATCATCAGTGGTAAGACCAAAAACGGCAACTCGGACACCATTTAAGTCAAACATTTTATAGGCATCAAAGACACGATTATCCGTGCCTTTGAAGTAAGTATTAGCAGACAAAAAAGGAAAATGTGCCAATTGTTGTTGTTCACGAATGATAGATAACGGATGATCAAATTCATGATTACCAACAGCCATAGCATCATAGCCTATTTCGTTCATGCCGATAAAATCCGGTTTAGCTTGAAGTACATCAGATTCAGGCACACCCGTATTAATATCACCACCTGACAAAAGTAATAATGTTCCACCTTTGGCGGTAACTTCTTTTCTGATATCATCTACCACTGTTTTTTGAGCGGCAAGCCCATATTCACCAATTTCATTTTGCCAAAAACGACCATGATGATCGTTCGTATGTAAAATGGTGAATTGGTAGGATTGATTCTCTTTCCAAGAATGGGCTATTGGCTGTTGCGTGATAGCATCTGCTATTGAATTGGCCGAAAATAGACCCAAAGCAAGGACTAGTGATAGTTTTTTAGTTATAGTTAAACAATACATGGTGTCTCCTAATTCCTTACAGACAATCACTACTCCGTAATGACTTTATAAATCAATGTTGGCTCGTGCGCATTATCACTAATGGTAATATTGTCATAAAGTTTTTGTTTGATAGCATCCAGTTTATCTGTGCTCGCATGAATAGTTAACAATGCTTCTCCTTGCTCAACTTTATCACCAACCTTTTTATGCAATACAATACCTATAGCAGGGTCAATGACATCCTCTTTGGTTGCTCGACCTGCACCAAGTTGCATAGCTATAATACCAATTTGATCGGCAACAATCCGAGAAACATAACCTGATTTGAGTGCTGGTAGAGCAATTTGATAGGGGGCACTTGCTAATTTTTCAGGATGATCAACAACAGTGCTATCACCACCTTGAGCTTCAATTAACGTTTTAAATTTTTCAATTGCTTTGCCATTGTTAATGGCTTCCTGAAGTTTTATGCGTGCTTCGTCAAGTGTTTTAGCTTTATCGGCTAATACCACCATTTGACTACCTAAAGTTAGCACTAATTCCGTTAAATCTGCGGGGCCTTGACCTTTTAAGGTATCTATAGCTTCTTTTACTTCTAATGCATTACCGATAGCATAACCAAGTGGTTGTGACATATCAGAAATTATCGCCATTGTTCTTCGTCCAATTTGATTACCAATTTTGACCATTTCGTTAGCTAATTTTTCTGAATCAGCCATCTCTCGCATCAGTGCGCCATCACCCGTTTTTACATCTAAAACAATTGCATCGGCACCTGCGGCTAATTTTTTGCTCATAATTGAGCTAGCAATAAGTGGAATTGAATTGACAGTACCGGTTACATCACGAAGTGAATAGAGTTTTTTATCAGCAGGCGTTAAATTACCCGATTGTCCAATAACTGACACACCTTTTTGATTAACTTGATCAATAAATTCTTGTTTACCTAATTCTATTTTAAATCCAGGAATTGACTCAAATTTATCGTTGGTACCACCGGTATAACCAAGTCCTCTTCCGGACATTTTAGCAACAGGCACACCAACGGCTGCCACTAATGGAGCTAGCACAAGGGTAGTGGTATCGCCAACGCCTCCAGTTGAATGTTTATCAACTTTGATACCTTGAATTGAAGAGAGATCGACTGTATCACCTGAATACATCATAGCAGTGGTCAAATCTGCACACTCTTTTGATGTCATGCCTTGATAATAAATAGCCATTAATAATGCACTAACTTGATAATCAGGAATAGTACCATTGGTATAATTAGTAATAAAAAATTGGATTTCTTCAGTAGTTAGTGGGTTACCATCACGCTTTTTTTCAATAATATCTACAAATCTCATTAATTTTTCTCTCTTAATGTCAATAAATTAGGTTAGAATCTATATCTATTTATCTAATGTTAAACTCTTTTTATAAGTCAGAGTGTTTGCTTATAAATTGTATATTTTAATATGCTTTAATGTTGTTATTTTTACTCATTTTTAGTGATAATTTTAACTAAAAAATTTATCTAATCTAAATCACTTGGTGAAAATGACCAAGGTAATAATTCGCCAACGGTGGTTTCTTGTATTTTCCCTTGCATATTTGTCAAAATTACAGGCATATTTTTATCACAAAACTCACTTATTACTTGGCGACAGGCGCCACAAGGTGAAATTGGGCCATCAGTATCCCCAATGACAACTAATTTTTTAAATTTACGTTTGCCTTCTGAAACTGCTTTGAAAATAGCCGTTCGTTCAGCACAGTTAGCCAATCCGTACGATGCATTTTCAATATTACAACCTAAAATCGCTTCGTCATCTTCAGTAATTAATACCGCACCGACTTTGAATTTTGAATAAGGTACATAAGCTTTAGAGCGTGCTGTTTTAGCTAGTTCAATGAGTTTTTCAATTTTCATTAAGATAGTCCTGTGGTTTTACCTTTTTCGATTAATTTATTGTGTTTACATTAATTGGTGATTGTAAGTCCAGACGATAGACACCAAATCCCAACTCATCTTTATCAAGATAACTTATTGGATATAAGGAATCTTTTTGAATAACCATTTTTGCTTCATCCGTTGGAGACGATTCAAATCGAATATCTAATTTGGTTTTACTGGTTATTGGTGCAATTTGCCAATTATTATCGACAGCCACCTTCACCTCTCCATTTTTATGGGTAGTATTAGTGATATAAGCTGATAAAATTACTCTTAAATCATCGGGTGAATTAAATTTCACATTTTTGCTTCCTGTACCTGGAAAAGCACCAGTATAAGCACGATAATTATTTGTTGCTATCAAGAAGGTTTGGGTTGGATCGATAGGCTTTTGTTGGTAGGTTAGATTTTTGATTCGTTCAGAATTAGCATTGATTAGTTGGCAATTGCCATCGTATCGGGCAGGTTGAGTAATATCAATTTGGTAATTTACGCCATCAATCGTATCGAAGTTATACGTTCTGAAATGATCCCAATCTATTAAGTACTGCGGTGTCGTGACTTTCGTATCAATTTGATTATATACCCCTGCCGAACATTCAAGCCACTCTTTAACCTCTTTGCCTGTAACTTGGACGACTGATAACAGGTTAGGGTATAAGTAGATATCCGCTGCATTTCTAAATGTAAGATCGCCTTTTTTTACATCAACAAAAGCAGTCGGATCGTTTTTTCTACCGCCAACCTTGAAAGGAGCAATAGCCGATAAAACTGGTAAACCATCAAGATCTGGGTCACCTTGAATAAACTGTTTTACATACGCAATTTGTGCATCACTAATAATTTGTAATGCCGTGGTATCTTGAACTAAAGCCAAATAACTGGTGATATCACTATCAATTTTCCCAATCGGTTTTCCGACAAATTCACGTGTGCCTTGGTGATCTTCTTTCAGTACGTGAGTAATATGTTGATCGGCATCAACCAGTGCTTTTTTGGTTTTCACGTCATAAATTGGGCGAGCTTGGGATTTACCTGAAGTCACTTGCCAATTTGAATTGTCACCATTTAGGACTAAATCTACAACGCCCAAATGGCTTCCCCATTGTCCGGGCATAACGGCAGGCACATGATTTATATTGCCGGTTTCAATATTAGTATTAGGTAATGATTTAAAATCGTCGCTTGGAAACACGCCATGTGAATGACCAAACATAATAGCATTGATACCCTCTACTTGACTTAAATAGTATACCGAGTTTTCGGCAAGTGCTTTATAAGGTTCTGAAGAAACGCCCGAATGGGGAATAGCGATAACGATATTAGCCCCTTCTTTTTTCATTTGCGGGACTAACTGTTTAGCTGTTTCTGTGATGTCTTTAACTTCGACTTTCCCATCCAAATTTAATTTATCCCATTGCATAATTTGAGGTGGAACAAATCCTATATAACCAATTTTAATAGTGTGTTGATTACCTTCTCGATCAATAACCGGCGTGTCGACAATAATATATTGTTTAAAAAAGGGTTGCCCAGTTTTTGCATCATAGACATTGGCATTAATGTAAGGAAATTTGGCACCAGCAAGACTTTTTTGCAAGAAGTCTAAACCAAAATTAAATTCGTGATTACCGATGTTACCAACGGTATAATTTAACGTATTCATGGCTTTATAGACTGGATGGATTTCGCCATTTTTAAGCCCTTTATTTACTGCATAATCAGCCATAGGGCTACCTTGAATCAAATCGCCATTATCAACCAGAACACTGTTTTTGACTTCATTACGAGCTTGATGTATTAAATTGGCGGTTTTAGCTAATCCAAAGGTATCGATTGATTGATCTTTAAAATAATCAAAATTCATCATGTTTCCATGTAGATCAGTTGTTTCAATTATCCTTAAATCGACTGTTGCTGCATGGAGCGTTCCAGAAATCAATAGGGTTAAAAGGGGTAAAGTGAGTTTATTTTTTATCATATGAATCTCCTATTTATTTCCGGTAATGCTATTTTTTCATCCGTTTTAATAATAAATGTTGGTAATGAACAAATCGTTCAATAATGGCTGGGTGATATTTGTTTTCATTAATTGCTGTCAGTAATGCTAGTTGATCATCGGCTGTGAAACAGGACAGCACATAATCGGTTAAGCGTACTTTTTGCAAATCTTCAACAAACGCTGCATCAATTCCACACAGTGTGATATCAAACAATTCTAATCGGGTAAAGTAAAAGATAGATTGGGCTAAATCATATTCTTTTTCTATGTCAGTGCCAAAAATTCCTGCATCATCAGTATTTAAGGTGATTCGTACACCTTGATCATAAAGCTGTCTTACTGGGTGATGATGAATATCTCCCTGTAATTCATTGACTAAAATGCGGTTACTGGTTAACGCAACTTCTAATGTTATGTTGCGACGAACTAATTCATTGATTAAGTCCTGATCTTCAATCGCTCGAATGCCATGCCCAATTCTATCTGCGCCATGTTTGAGGGCTTGAATAATGCTTGCTGCGGATTCTATTTCGCCAGCATGATAAGATTTTTTTAAATTGAGTTTATTGGCTAATTGGTGTGACGCTTGAAAATCATCGAAGTGACCCGCTTTTTCATTACCGGCAATATTAAAACCGGTAATAAAAGGATGAGGATTTTTTTCAATAAATAATAGGGTATCATGTACCGTTTTCGCACCTAGATGTCTGACACCAATCACATGATATCTTACCGTGATATTATATTCTTTTTGTACATCAGCTATGGCTGCATCCATTTGCTGTAAGGTTTGGTGAAATCGCTCTTCATCCCAAAAAATTTCACCCTGTTTTTCTGTTGTGCAAATGTGATAAGGAGAAAGAAAGAGTTCGCAATAGATTAGCCCTTGTTTGGCATTTCGATAAAGGAAATCATAGGTGATGAGGTAATAATCTTCGGGAGTTTTTACAAAATTGGATACGGTATCATAGGTTTGAATAAACTGAACAAAATCAGTTTCATCATAGCGATATCGTCCATTTTTGTATTCGTTAGTATCATATTCACCTGGCTGATAACATAACGAATGGGGAAAGGGAATATGATTTTTATCTGCTAATTTTTTAGCCATGAAGGGAGTAATACTACCTTCGACATGTTCATGTAATATAACTTTAGGAAGAGTTTGTTTATTCATGAGATAGTTATCTATTTTTAATCTGCTTTTTTGTCTCACATTCAGTCATGTTTAACACTCGCAATGAAATTTAGTTGGCTTCTTAGTTTTACCAATTGCACTTTTGTATTTTACCTTGATAAGGTATCCTTTTTCCATACATTTTGTGTGACTTATTTTTTTGAGCGATATCGTTATTATTCTTGATAATTTAATAACAGTTAAACTCATCTTATTATCATTAAATACAATGATTTTATTGTATGTTTTAAAGTCAATATTTTGGATATGTTTTGTACCAGAAGAGTAATCATCATTATTCTTCTGGTATTGAATTATACTTATTACTAATGGTTAATTAGCGGCATCAGCAGTTTTATATTCATTCGTGTCATTTTTAAATATCACCATAAAAATGACAGCCAGAACCAGCGCATAACCAGCAAAAATAAGCCAAACAGTATGCCAATCGACAAATTTTTCATCTGCCACAACGGTTGTATAACGATCCACGATAAATCCACTCATGAATGTACCTAAAGATGCCCCAATTCCATTGGTCATCACCATAAACAATCCTTGAGCACTGTTACGTATTGTTTTATTGACTGATTTCTCAACATACATTGAGCCAGATATGTTATAAAAATCAAAAGCGCAACCATAAACAATCATCGATAGCAACAATAATACAAATCCAATATTTGATGGATTGCCATAAGCGAATAATCCGAAACGCGCAACCCATGCTAAAATACTGATTAACATGACATATTTAATTCCTAAACGCTTCATGAAAAATGGAACAAATAAGATAAATACGACTTCAGAAATCTGAGAAATTGAAAGTAAAACAGAAGGATACTGGACGGTTAAACTATCAGCATATTCTGGTATTTTATCAAAGCTATGTAAAAACGGATTACCAAACGTATTGGTTATTTGTAAAATCCCACCTAACAATACAGCAAAAAGGAAAAAGATAACCATTCTAGGTTGTTTGAATAATACAAAAGCATCTAATCCTAAAGAACTGATAAGTGATTTTTCTTTAGATTCATTTTGGCAGGTCGGTATAAATGGCAATCTTGATGAGACTAGACATAAAACGATTGATCCCCCAGCTGCAATGTAAAGTTGAATATTACTTAATTCTAACTTCAAAAAGCTGACTAACCACATTGCAATAATAAAACCGATTGTGCCAAAGATTCTTATCCCTGGGAAGTGAGCTATCACGTCTAATCCTTTTGATTCTAAGCAAGAATAAGCAATCGAATTTGATATTGCGATAGTTGGCATAAATGCTAAACAGTGAATCAGCATGACAATTGCCATCATCACCGGTGAGCTAATTGATGCCGCCACAAATAAAGTTACCGCACCGATAAAATGGCAAATAATATATAACCGGTTTGCTGGTATCCAACGGTCAGCGACAATACCTAACAAACTTGGCATAAATAATGATGCTATCCCCATCGATCCATATACAGAAGCTATTTCAAGACCAGTAAAATTTAATTGCCTTTCCAAATAAGAACTCAATGTTATTAACCAGCATCCCCAGATGAAAAATTGCATAAAAAATATAACTTTTAGTTGTAACTTAGTATTCATTTAGATTCCTTATTTAATGCTAACTTTTTCATAACGTATTACCCAAAAATATAATTAAAAACTTATTGCAACAATTATTCGTTATATAACATTAATGTGAAGTATCAATAGATATTATTATCGAATCATTTTAATTAAACCGCTGTGTTAAATGACGATATAATCTGTTTTTAGATACTTTTCATTACTTAAAAAAAATGGCAGTCATTCTGCCATTTTAGTTTTGATTTAATAAAACCGATTCTAACGCAACGGTAATCATTTCTTTAAAACCAAGTTGACGCTGTTCAGCCGTCATGGCTTCGCCTTTACGTATATGATCTGATACCGTACAAATAGCTAATGCTTTTGCGCCGTACTCAGCGGCAACCCCATAAATTCCTGCTGCTTCCATTTCAACCCCTAAAATATTGTATTTTTCCATTACATCAAACAGTTCGGGTTCAACACTATAAAAAAGATCAGCTGAAAAGAGGTTACCCACTTTTACATTAACACCTAATTTTTTGGCTGCATTTACCGCATGGCAAGTAAGATCAAAATCGGCAATAGCTGCAAAATCATGATCTTTAAAACGAATACGATTGACTTTAGAATCTGTGCAAGCACCCATACCAATAATCACATCGCCAATGTTTACATTTGGGCTAATCGCACCACATGAACCAACACGAATGATATTTTTTACACCATAAAATTTTATTAATTCGGTTGTATAGATAGAACAAGATGGTATGCCCATTCCATGCCCCATAACAGAAACTTTTTGACCTTTATAATAGCCAGTAAAACCTAACATCGCTCTTACATTGGTCGCTTCTTGTGCATTTTCTAAAAAGGTTTCTGCAATAAATTTTGCTCGTAATGGATCGCCTGGCATTAAGACAGTTTCTGCAAAAGCATTTTCAATTGCGTTAATGTGTGGGGTAGACATTAATTTCTCCTGAAAGTTTTTGAAAAATAAATTTCTGTTACCTATTTTTTGATAAAAGATTGCCCATATTCCATTGGTGATAAATCAAAATAATCGGCAACGCTTTGACCGATATCAGCAAAGGTTTTACGGTGCCCTAGGGAACCAACGGGAACACTATCACCGTAAACGATGACTGGAATATGTTCACGGGTATGATCTGTGCCAGCCCAAGTTGGATCGCATCCATGATCAGCACTGATAATCAGTAGATCACCCGGTTCGATAAGATCTAACATTTCGGGTAAGCGAGAATCAAAATATTCTAACGCAGCAGCGTAACCGGCAACATCACGTCGATGACCGTAAGACGAGTCAAAATCGACAAAGTTAGTAAACACAATTGTATTATCTTTGGCTTGTTTTATCTCTTCAATTGATGCATTGAAAAGGGCTTCGATGCCGGTTGCTTTAACTTTCTTAGTAATACCAACATGTGCATAAATATCAGCAATTTTACCGATTGACACGACAGTGCCTTGTTTTTCATCAACCAGTTTTTTTATCATGGTTGGAGCCGGTGGTTCAACGGCTAAATCGTGGCGGTTACCGGTACGGACAAATTCACCCGCTTTTTTACCGATAAATGGTCTGGCAATCACACGCCCAATGTTATAATTACCTTTATTGAGTTCATCACGCGCGATTTCGCAGATTTCATATAATCTCTCTAAACCGAACGTTTCTTCATGACACGCTATCTGAAAAACTGAGTCTGCTGAAGTATAAAATATTGGTTTGCCACTTGTCATATGTTCTTCACCTAGCTCATCAAGAATTATGGTTCCTGATGAATGGCAGTTACCTAAATAACCAGATAGGTTGGCGCGCTTTACAATTTTATCTAATAATTCTTGAGGAAAACTATTGGTGGTGTTGGAAAAATACCCCCAATCAAAAAGTACAGGAACACCAGCTATTTCCCAATGACCTGATGGCGTATCTTTACCCGAAGAAATTTCACTAGCATAGCCATAAGAACCGATTATTTCACCTTCTGTGCGCATTCCTTTAGGGTAATAACCCGCCGATTCGTAGGCTGCTTCGATTAAGCCTAGCTTAGCTAAATTAGGTAATTTTAATGGACCTTGGCGTCCTTTATCGGCTTGACCTAATGCACAGGCTTCGGCAATATGACCTAATGTATTCGATCCTTCATCTCCATATTTTTTCGCATCTTCGGCTCCACCAATTCCAAAGGAATCGAGGATCATAATAAAAACTCTTTTCATAATTTCCTCTAAATCTCAAATATCACTAAGTTTGCAATTATGTTATTGAATAACCATTGCTAATATTGTGATCTAGCACACATTTATTTACGCAATTAAAGCCAATTGTGTAACAATAGTACTTTTTAAACTATTAAAACTATTTTTTGTGCCTTTTATAATAAAAGGTTTTCAGGTTAGTTATAATACATGATAAAAAAAAACAGAAAAGATTTAAGCATCGTTTTAGCTGATTATTTGATTAATATTAACGGATTTTGAAAAAATATTATGACATTATTGGTTAATAGCGCTTATAAATAATGTATTGTTAAGCTATTTGCAGAAAATTACTGTTGAAGAAATTAAATGATAAATTTAATTATGATGAATTAAATCTAATTTGTGTTGTGTTAAGATGAGCTTTTTTATATTCCATTTGCTTAACAAGATATTAAATAATTCACTTCATTTAGCATGTTCTGTTTAAGTAACTAAGTTATGTAAAAACTTCAAAAAACTGACATTAGGTATTGAAGCTAAACAAATTTCAATTTAATTAATAGTTATTACGTTTGTATCATTTAGGATTAAATTATTTATAAAAATAAAGGTAGTTAATAATGAATCAAAAAATCCCCAATACTTTTGGTCTTGACGTTTTTGCAAAACAGGTCGTAACGGTATCAAGCGTTAAGGAACTACAAAATGTTTGGCAAGATAATGCCAATCAACCGATTATGATTATAGGTGAAGGAAGTAATACACTTTTTACTTGTGATTTTGAAGGGACGATTATCGTTAATCGCATTAAAGGTATTACCATAACCGAAACGGAGAACGAATGGTTGTTAAGAATAGGCGCTGGAGAAAACTGGCATGAGATTGTTTCAAAAACGATCACACAAAATATTGCCGGTCTAGAAAATTTAGCGCTTATCCCGGGCTGTATCGGATCTGCACCAATTCAAAATATCGGTGCTTATGGTGTTGAATTTCAGAAAGTTGCTGATTATGTAGAATTGCTAGAACTTACAACCGGTAATATTATTACGGTGACTGACGGGCAATACGGATACCGTGAAAGCATTTTTAAACAACACTATTCGCAGGGTTATGCGGTAATTTATGTCGGTATAAAATTATCTAAACAATGGCAGCCAGTACTCACTTATGGTGAATTAAAAAACTTTGATGCTAAAACTGTCACGCCTAAAATGATTTTTGATAAAGTATGTGAAATTCGTCGCAGTAAATTACCCGATCCTAACGTACTTGGAAATGGCGGTAGTTTTTTTAAAAATCCAGTGGTGGAAAAAGTTATTGCTGACAAACTACTTGAAATCTACCCGGCAATGCCTATATACCCACAATCCAATAATCAAGTTAAATTAGCTGCTGGTTGGTTAATCGATCAGTGTGGTTTAAAAGGCTATCAGATTGGTGGTGCTGCTGTTCATCAACAACAAGCATTAGTTTTAGTTAATATCAATAAGGCAACGGCACAAGATGTGGTTAATTTAGCTCGTCATGTTAAAAATGCCGTTTTAAACAAATTTTCGATACATCTTTCCCCTGAAATTCGCTTTATCGGTGCAACAGGCGAAATTGATGTAGACAATTTTTTATAATCATTTGAACTATGAAACACTCTTATTCATTTCCGATTTTATTAACAAGTTTACTCTTTGTAACAATCGCTTTATCAGCATTAAATACCCAAGTACCACTGTGGTTAGAAAAAGACCAGTTTTCTTTAGGACAAATTGGTCTGGTAGGGTCAAGTTATTTTGCTGGTAACTTGCTTGGTACAATCATGGCTAATTGGTTAATTAGTCATTTTAATGCTAGATATACTTATACCTATAGTTGTATTCTCTTCGCCATTGCCACCATTGGATTAAGTTTTTCAATGGATTTTTATAGTTGGGCAATATGGCGTTTTATGATTGGTATGGCTTGTGCGGTGACATGGGTTGTGATTGAAAGTTGTATACTGGTTACCGGAACAGTTCGTACACGAGGAAAAATGCTAGCGGTTTATTTAACTACTTATTATATTGGTACGGTGTTAGGGCAAGCGCTGTTAAGATATTTTCCGCAAGAAGTACTCTATTTTGGACTGGTTATTACACTATTAATGGCGTTAGCTATTTTATTTATTTTACTTACTCATTATAAATTACCTAAAAGAAAGAAAAGCGGTTTAAATATTGTTCCAATGATTTTACATAAGCCTTCTCGGATAGGGCTTATCGGTTGTATGATTGCCGGTATGTTAATTGGTTCTTTATATTCATTATTACCTGTCTACTATTCACATTTAGGTTATAATGATAGCCAAGTCGCTAATTGGATGATTCTACTCATTTTATCTGGTGTTATTGCGCAACTTCCTGCCAATTGGTGTGCAGATAAATATGGTCGTCGAGTGGTGTTACTGATTGAATCTTTGGTCATGTTAGTTGCATGTTTATTATTGATATTTAACTTGTTTGATGTCTTTGCCATTATTTTATTAGGCACAACGATCTACACTATTTATCCAATATCCATGGCATGGGCTTGTTCTTGTGTACGAAAACAAGATATTGTATCAATGAATCAAGCAATGTTATTAACCAATACTTTAGGAAGTCTTATTGCACCAGCAATAATTGCTTATATAATGGATATAACCAATAACTCTTATTTATTCATCAGTTTTGCTATAATTTCACTTTATTTCATTATTTTATTATTCTACAAGCGAGGAGCAAATGCGCAGTTACCAGAATCCCCTTAAATTAATTGAAATTCTAGCCGACGGAAATTTTCATTCCGGCGAAGAGCTAGCATCAGATTTTGGTATTACGCGTGCCGGAATAAACAAATATATTAAAGTGCTCCGTGAATGGGGAATTGAATTATCCTCCATACAAGGTAAAGGCTATAGTTTAAAAATACCGATGGACTTATTTAATAAATCCAAGATAGATCAGTATTACCAAGCTGATAGTCGCGTTGAAATTTTACCGATTATCGACTCAACTAACCAATATATACTGGATAAAATACCCGATTTAAAATCGGGAGATTGCTGTATAGCCGAGTTTCAGTCAAAAGCACGAGGAAGACGAGGGCGACAATGGTTTTCACCTTTTGGTACCAATCTCTATTTTTCAATGTATTGGCGCTTAGAGCAAGGCATTGCAGCAGCAATGGGATTAAGTTTAGTTGTCGGTATTGTTGTTACGCAGACTTTACGAGAATTATCGGGTCAAGATATCAAAGTAAAATGGCCTAATGATCTCTATCTTAATGACCAAAAATTAGCAGGTATCTTGGTCGAATTAGCAGGTAAAACAGGGGATTGTGCCCATGTTGTGATTGGTATCGGGGTTAATTTGAACATGACCAATCCTGACACGAATATTGTCAATCAAAAATGGGCTAATTTAGGGAATATCAATCGTAATTTATTAGTTGCCAAAATTGCAAAAACATTACGGGAAAATCTCGAAAAATTTGAAAAAAACGGATTAGCATTTTTTATTGATGATTGGAATCATCTCGATAATTTTATTCATCGTCCTGTTAAATTACTTATTGGTGATGATGTTATTCGAGGTATTGCAAAAGGTATAAATGATCAGGGTGCTTTACTGCTTGAACAAGATGGCAAAATCGAAGCATATATTGGTGGCGAAATCTCTTTACGAAGTGATGAGTAACAAAGTGTTCCCTGTATACACAGGGATAATAAATGCTTATAAAGTTCAATAAATATCATGTTTATCAACTTTCCACTTTTGGATAAAAATGCTACCAAGTGAGTTAATGGCTTTACCCTGTTAATAACAAGTAGAATGTGACAAAGTACAAAAAGGAAAAATATTTCACAGCAATTCATCAAAATCCATTCCCAAAACCGAGAAATGAGCTTGTAATTAGAAATTGGTCGGTGCACAAATAAATTACAAGAAGAATAGGCGCATTAAACTCCTAGCTAAATTCAATTAACTAACTGATTAATATAAGTTAATGTGTTTAAAATATCTAAAAGCCAACTGAGTAAAAAAACAACAAAAAAGTTGGTAGAATTTTACACTTTGCTATTTTAATTAATAAACAATAGGTTATAATTAGGGAGTTCCCTATATACATAGGGATAAACCGTTTTAGATTAAAACAAGACGAAATGTACACCCGAGTTCCCTATATACATAGGGATAAACCGTAAAAAACGAGCCCGAGCTATTTTTTAAATTAGAGTTCCCTATATACATAGGGATAAACCGCTATTGAATTAGACCGTCTTAATGCGCAGCGTGAGTTCCCTATATACATAGGGATAAACCGTTGAAATTTTCTAGTCTCCAGAAACTGAGCGTGAGTTCCCTATATACATAGGGATAAACCGCGGATATTCCAGATGGTGTTTATTATCTAACAGAGTTCCCTATATACATAGGGATAAACCGCTTTTAAGTGAATGCGATGATATTGAATACAAGAGTTCCCTATATACATAGGGATAAACCGCTGGTGTAGATAATCAGTCAATTAATGGCTCAGAGTTCCCTATATACATAGGGATAAACCGTTAAAAGCCATTGAGCTAGACCGTCTTAATGCGAGTTCCCTATATACATAGGGATAAACCGTCGAAATAAAAACAAAAGTAAATCTAACTTTGGAGTTCCCTATATACATAGGGATAAACCGCCTTGGATTGCTGAAAAGCAAGATCGGCGCAGGAGTTCCCTATATACATAGGGATAAACCGGGGATTGAGCAGGGGTTAACAGAGCTACAACAGAGTTCCCTATATACATAGGGATAAACCGTTTTTTTACCCCAGCAATCCAGCATATACTCAGAGTTCCCTATATACATAGGGATAAACTGTTCGCATGCGAACAAAAATGGATAATAGGTAAGTTTTCTTTTATTCATAATAGCGCCAAGCAGGCAATTTTTAAAAATCCCTGCTTGGTGGGCGTAGATAGATGCCATATGGTTTTCAAAACGTCTAAAACTCATTTTTTGACAATGGCGTTTCTGCAACTTGTCATTTATGATCCTTATTTTTTAAGTTTAAGCAATCTTAAAGCATTGGCTGTGACAATCGCTGTTGTCCCCGAATCTGCTAATACAGCAAGCCAAAGTCCTGTAATACCAAATAGGCTGGTAATTAAAAATATCAACTTAATGCCTAAAGCAATTGTAATATTCTGTTTGATATTACGGTTAGCAAAGCGTGTTAAACGTATCAATTTTGGTAAACTCAATAAACTATTTTTGGTTAAAGCCGCATCGGCTGTTTCGAGTGCGACATCTGTTCCGCTACCCATTGCAATACCTACAGTAGCGGCTTTCATGGCAGGGGAGTCATTAATACCATCGCCAACCATGGCAATAGCGGTTGTGGTGCTTATTTTTTCAATTTCATTTAATTTATCGGCCGGTAAAAGTTCCGCTCGGTAATCAATATTGAGTTGTTGGGCAATAGCTTTGGCTGCTCGTTCATTATCACCTGTTAGCATCAAGGTTTTTAAGCCTAATTGATGAAGTTGATTGAGTGCACTGACCGCATCTTGGCGAAGTACATCTTGCAAAGCAATGATACCCAATAATTTTTGATGAGATACTACAACGACAACCGTTTTTCCTTCAGTTTCAAGCTGTTGTATAAGCTGTGCATCTTCTTGGGGTAATTGGGTTGATAGGGTGTCGAGTCTATTCGGGGCTACAACGTAAAAAGTCTCTTGATTGATATCTCCTTGAATACCGACCCCAGCAATCGCTTTACGATTATTGGCTTCAGTAAAAACAATCTTATTTTGTTTAGCATAGTCAAGGATAGCTTTGGCTAACGGATGATGTGATCCACTTTCCACCGCAGCAACAACAGTTAACAAGTGTTCGGTTGTGATATCACGATTGATAACATCGGTAACTTGAGGTTTGCCTTCGGTCAGGGTTCCGGTTTTATCAAAAGCAATCATTTTGATTGAACCTATATGTTCTAGGGCTGCACCGCCTTTAATTAAAACACCATATTTAGCCGCACTCGATAACGCAGAAGTAATAACAGCCGGTGTTGAAATCACTAACGCACATGGACAACCTATTAGTAGTAACGTTAATCCACGATAAATCCATGTGTACCAATCAGTCTGAATCAATAGAGGCGGAATAACCATTACTAATAGCGATAATAGGGCAATAGCAGGGGTATAATAGCGACTAAATCGATCAATAAATCGCTCTATCGGTGCTTTGCGTTCTTCAGCATCTTCAATAAGTTGTAAAATACGGTCAACAGCGTTTTGTCCTGTTTCTGAGACAACTTTTAATTGAATGGTGTTATCTACCACTAGTGAGCCAGCTAAAATTTTATCACCATATAAATAATTGACTGGAATCGATTCCCCTGTTAGTGCGCTTTCATCAATGCTGGCTTGCTCACTGATTAAGATCACATCTGCCGGTAATCGACCGCCTGATGATATTTCGATAATATCGTCTGGTTTAAGACTATGACTTGCCACCGTTTTTCGATTTCCGTCAACAACAATCACGGTTTCTTCTGGCATTAATTCAACCAGTGAGGAAATACCTTTTTTAGCTTTATTGCTGGCAATCCCTTCAAGCATTTCGCCAATCATAAACAAAAAAATCACCATGGTGGCTTCTTCTGCGGCACCGATAAATAGCGCACCAATAGCCGAAATACTCATTAGCGTTTCAATGGCAAAAGGAGTGCCACTACGGGTTAATGTGATGGCTTCTTTGGCTATTGGAATGATGCCAATAATAGCCGTAACAATGAAGGCATATTTACCTATATCATGATTGATTAACAGGATGATATAACTTATTACAATTAAGATACCTAGCGTCACTAAAGGCAGTAGTGCTTTTTTATCCAAACTGTGTGAATGCTCATGATGATGTGGTGAGGATTCAAAAATAGGGGTATAACCTAATTCAACCACTTTATCTTCAATGAGTTTGATAATTTCTTTATTTTTGTTGGGCACAAATACCATGAGTTTTCCAGTTGAAAACGTTATTTTTATTTGATTGATATCGGGTAACGTTTTGATTCCATTTTCAATTTTTTGGGCGCAATGCGCACAATCCATGCCTTGAATTTTCCATGTTAATTTGACAGTTGGGCTTTGCTGGTCAGGTTCATCGGGTGGAGGATCAAGATCATTGGTTTGCGTTTGAATATGATCATGATTTTCACGTCCCAGATTGGATTGATGGTTTTTATTAATATTACGGGCATGAAGTGAATTATGTGCATGATTATGTGTGATGTTTTGGCAGCTATCATGGCAGTGATGATCAGCGTGCTGATGAGTGGATTTGTTATTATATAACATAACGTTACCTCGGCTAGTCGATGATTTTTATTGTACGCTTGTATCATTAAAAATAAATCTTTTTTTAATGATATTTGTCAAGGTTTGGTTTGTCTTAATTAAAAAGGATTGAAAACAAATCATGTGGGATTAAACCCGAATGCTTAACATGTTTTTTGTTATGCTTATTTTCAGTATATAATTATTTCATTCTATATACAGGAAATCACTATGCCGAGTACTTCATCTTTTCGACAATTAAAAGGGGTAATTTTTACTGCTTTTCTTGTTACTACTTTCATTATCGGGATCGCAGGCGCTTTACAATCTCCGACATTAAGTCGTTTTTTAACTGATGAAGTCAATGTTGATCCCATTCTTGTCGGTCTTTTTTATTCAGTCAATGCGATTGCCAGTATTGTGGGGAGTTTCTTGTTGGCGAAATATTCGGATAAAAAAGGGGACAGACGACTCATTGTCATATTCTGTTGTTTAATGGGTGTTTTCAATAGTCTGATTTTTGCCTTTTCTCGGCACTATATCTTTTTGATTACGTTGGGTGTGTTATTTGCGGCATTATCCTCAGCGGCAATGCCACAAATTTTTGCGTTAGCACGTGAGTATGCGGTTAAAACGGGTCGTAATGTTGTGGCATTTAACTCACTTATTCGAGCTCAACTTTCCTTGGCTTGGGTTATTGGCCCACCTTTGTCATTTACTCTAGCGATTGAGTATGGTTTTACTACCATGTATCTAAGTGCAATGGGGATGTTTTTTGTTGCGATGATCTTTGTTGCCATTTTTTTGCCTTCAGTCGAAAAAAATCCGGCTACACAGCAAACTCAAGCTATAAATCAGCAGGAGATAAATCAACCGTTATTCCAAAATAAAAATGTGGTTTTTTTATTTTTATCAACCGTATTTATGTGGACGGCGAATATGATGTATATCATCGATATGCCATTATATATAAAATCGAGTTTACATCTGTCGGATTCCTTGCCGGGTCAGTTAATGGGGCTTGCTGCAGGAATCGAAATTCCGGTTATGCTAATTGCTGGTTTTTTAGTACCTTATTTAGGAAAACGTAATCTATTTTTTATTGCAATTGGCTGTGGTGTTCTGTTTTATATTGGCATCATCCTGTTCAAAAATGAAGTAGCACTATTTTCATTGCAAATTTTTAATGCACTTTTCATCGGTATTGTGGCGAATATTGGAATTATCTATTTCCAAGATCTTCTTCCTACCCGAATGGGCGTTGCTTCAACGCTTTTTAATAATGGTATAACGTGTAGCGTTATCATTGCCGGTCTGATTCAAGGTTTCGTCTCTAAAGCATTTGGACATGAAATGATATATTGGATCGCTTTAATTATGGTGACGGTTTCTTTCCTGTTTTGTGCTTTTGTTAACGAATCAAAATCAAATCCTTAATAGTCTTTGTACGTCTTTCGATATAGGAAAGACGTACGCATTAAGCATTAGTCAAAATTTAACGCATTTTGCAATGTGTTAAGACTAGGATAATGTGTTCTTTCATAACTCATAGGCGTGATTGCAACATAGCCACTGTTTGCTATATCCAGTTCTTTGTCTTCATGGCAAGCGGTTTGATTTCGTTTAGCTCTGAACCAAAAATAGTCATGTCCTTCTGGGTCTTTAGTCGGGGTGAGTATCAGTTCGCTTACATCCGGTTCCCCTTGTTTGGTGAGTTTATATCCTTTTATTTGATCAGCATTACAATCTGGAAAATTGACATTAAAACAGATGTTTTTAGGCATTGATAACCCATGCAATTTTCGAATGACGTTTTCAGCATGGTGAATGGCACAATGCCAATTTGTCGGTTGATTATCTTCACTGCTCACTTGGCTTAATGCCATTGCCGGTACGCCAAGGGTCATCGCCATCATGGCTGCCCCAACGGTACCCGATAAAATCGTTTCAAAGCCAACATTAGACCCATTATTAATACCGGATAAGACTAAATCAGGTAATTGGTCTGTCATTAGATGTTTTAATGCAAATAACATGCAATCTGCTGGCGTACCATAAACGGCGTATTCGGTATGAGAACGTTTAGAAACTCTGAATGGGGCTTTTAAACTGACGGAACAAGAAACGCCGCTTTGATCTATAATTGGCGCCACTACCCAAACTTCATGAGCCAGTTTTTCCGCCACATTTTTTAATATTTTGATACCTTGGGCATCGATGCCGTCATCATTCACTAATAAAATACGATTCACTAATTTGACATCCATTTTGTTTCCTTATGTTGTTCGTTACTCAGTAAAAGTGTCACATTGTTCAATTGAACCACTATCAAACCCTTTTTTAAACCAAGCGTAACGTTGTTTCGACGTGCCATGAGTAAAACTATCGGGTACTACATAGCCATCACGTTGTCGTTGTAGGCGATCATCACCAATGGCTTCGGTTGTGTTCAGTGCTTGCTCGATATCACCAACTTCAAGTAAGTTCTGTTTTTGAACTGCATTTCCCCATAACCCTGCATAGCAATCGGCTTGCAATTCTAATCTTACTGATAATTGATTATCGCTAACATCGGAATATTGTTTAAATTGTTTTAGTTGATTAAATGTGCCGAGTAGATTTTGCACATGGTGACCGATTTCATGGGCAATGACATAACCTTGCGCAAAATCACCGCCACCGCCTAGTCGCTGTTTCATCTCTTGATAGAAAGAAGTGTCCAGATAAACCGTTTTATCAATACTACAATAAAACGGCCCCATAAAGGTTTGACCGGTACCGCAAGAGGTTTGCGTTGAGCCTGTATAAAGAACTAATTTGGGTGGGATATAAGTTTTGCCGAGATGTTTAAATTCCTGGCTCCAATAATCTTCGGTGCTGGCTAAAATGACCGACGTAAATTTCGCTGCTTGCGGATCATCAATCGCATACTCAGCGCTGTTTTGTGGAGTGCTATTAAGATCAATAACATCTGAATTGAGTAAACCCGTTAAATCAACGCCATAATAGCCGGCGATTAAAACAACAATGAATAGAACAACTCTACCTTTACCACCAATAGGAATTCGCGTTCCTAGTTCACTTCCTGATTGTGAGCGGCGATCTTCAATATTATCACTCTCTCTTTGGTCTCTCCAGCGCATAGGAATTACCTCATCAGTTTTAGTAACGTCATTTTAAAGGATTATTTCATGGGATACTAGGTAAAGTTAAATTTGTTACAGGTGAACGATTTAGAAAAGAGTAGAACAGCTATTTTAAAAAAATTTAACCAGAATTGTGTCGAATATATTGACGTGAAACTTTCAACTATCAGATTGGTTGTAATTTTACAACCTGATCTTATGTTGCTATAATTAAAGCCTATTTTTTGTCAAACTAAACGTAATTATCAAACTTAATTGATTGATAGTAATAACGATAAATCGTTTAATTCTTTTTCTGTTCCTTGTATATCTTCAAAATTTAAGTAATCAATAAACCATTTGTTGTCACTAAAGCACTATAGCAAGTCTTTATCAAAATTGTATTCAACTTATTCCATAATTTGCATGAAAATAGGCGGTTTTTTATGAAGAAGGCAAAAAAGTCAATTACAAAACCTTTGAATATTAATGATATTACCATTATTGATGATAGTAAGCTTAAAAAAGCCATTACGGCTGCTGCACTCGGTAATGCGATGGAGTGGTTTGATTTTGGTGTTTATGGTTTCTTAGCCTATATATTAGGGCAGGTGTTCTTTTCAAATGCATCGCCCAGTGTTCAAGTTGTCGCTGCGTTAGCCACTTTTTCAGTCCCTTTTTTAGTGCGTCCATTGGGCGGTGTGGTGTTTGGTTTATTAGGTGACAAATTAGGACGGCAAAAGGTGCTGTCTATGACAATTGTGATTATGTCGTTAAGTACCTTTTGTATTGGCTTAATTCCTTCTTATGCAACTATTGGGATTACCGCACCAATCTTATTGTTACTGGCGAAATTAGCACAAGGATTTTCAATTGGTGGTGAATATTCTGGAGCGGCAACCTTTGTGGCTGAATATTCGCCTGATCGTAAACGAGGATTTATGGGGAGTTGGCTGGATTTTGGGTCAATTGCAGGCTTTTTAATTGGTGCAGGGTTGGTTGTCATTTTATCTACTTTATTAGGTGATGCCAAATTTCGAGATTGGGGATGGCGTATCCCGTTCTTTTTTGCGTTACCTTTAGGGGTAATTGGTCTGTATTTGCGTCATGCGCTTGAGGAAACGCCCACTTTTCAGCAACAATCTGAGTCTAATGAACAACGGTCTGAAAAACCAACTAAAATTACGTTAAAACAGATTTTAACCCAATATTGGAAGAGTTTTATGGTCTGCGTGGGCTTAGTGATCGTGACCAATGTTACTTATTATATGTTGCTGACGTATATGCCAAGTTATTTATCGCACGATTTAAATTATCATTCCGATCATGGTGTATTACTGATTATTGCGATAATGATTGGTATGCTATTTGTTCAACCTATGATTGGCTTAATAAGTGATAAAATTGGGCGAAAACCCTTTATTATTGGCGGTAGTGTGGGGTTACTTATTCTTGCTTATCCGGCCTTTATGATGATTAATAGTGATAATATTGGTTTAATCTTTTTGGGATTACTAATACTTGCCATACTACTTAATTGCTTTACAGGTGTGATGGCATCTATTTTACCCGCTATTTTTCCTACCAATATCCGGTTTAGTGCGTTAGCTATCGCTTTTAATATCTCGGTATTAATTGCCGGAGCAACCCCAACAGTGGCAGCTTGGCTTGTCGAAGAAACCAATAACTTATATATGCCTGCATACTATTTGATGGTTGTAGCAATTGTTGGATTAGTCACTGGTTTAAAAATGCGAGAAACCGCAAATCAACCATTAAGAGGCGCCACACCAGCCGCTTCAAATCGTCGAGAAGCAAAAGAAATTTTATCGGATCATTTTGATTCAATTGAACAAAAAGTTGAAGATATTGACGAACAAATCGAGAATCTGCAAGAACAGCGTCAAGATTTAGTGGATCAGCATCCTAAGTTAGATTGAAAATTACATGATTCCAGTTATTAGGGAGTCTACCGATAGCTCGTTTAACACAATAGCAATCTATAGTCATTTTTAGTGGTCGTATGTGAAAAATTTAATGAATAAGATAATTTGAGGGGGATTAATTCTAATCCCCATTTTTTTTAAATTATATCAATAAGATTGGTTGGTTTTGATTAATCATTTATTAGCCATTTAATTTGTCGTTTTTATTGAGTTTTCGGTATGTGTTTTTTTTATATAAGATGGAATTAAAGGCGCATTGTGATACAAAACAACCCATGAAACACCTTCAGAGGGAACTTCACGTAAAAAATGTTTAACTAATTTATCTCGTTCATTATCGTCTGATGATACCTCATTTTTGTAAATTTCAATAAACTCTTTTAAGATTTCATATCTATCTATAGCTGGTGTATCGAATGAATTGCAATTTAAACCCTCTTCATTATAATTAGCGTACTTTTTTCTTTCTTCAATGTCTTCTTCATCCCAGTCGAAATAGTTTTCAATATAGTCATCAAATAACGCGTTAAACTTTTTGTAAAAATACTCTCTTTCATCTTTTATCAAATCAACTTTTTCTGGAGTTTGATAACCTAAAGTTCTAAATATTTTTTCTGCAACCTGAGTTTTTGATAATAGGGTGTGCTTATAAGATTTTTTTTTACGATAAACATGAAGCGATAATAAAACAGAAATTAAGCTCAATGATATTAAAAAAAGGGGATTATTCCCGACTTCCATTATAAGACAAATCAAAGGAATAACTAACGAAATTGAAATAATTATCATTGCATCATCCCAAAATGATGAATATCGCATCATGGATTCCGATCCTTCAGTTGCAAAAGGGTGTAGCCATAAATGAAAGTCTTTCGGACGGCGTACAGCATAAGCAAAATAGTTACCATCTTGTATAGGATCTACAACCATTTCAACATAATCACCATCATGAAAATAAACTCTTGAAAATACTCCTTCAATAATATTGTTGCCTAATTTACATTGAAAAAATTGCACTAAATTATCTTTTTCAGTTAATTCAGGGTTTCTGTTTCTTATAAGATTGAGCTCATGAACTTGATTCATATTGCCTATTTTTAATATATCTGTTTCTGTTAAACCAGCTGTTTTTGTCGCTTCAAGGAAAGTTTCGGTGTTATTGAATATTTTTAGGTCTGATATATAACCAGTCATAATTTGAAAATAATAATCCATATATTGTGCATCCTGATAATTGTTTATTGTAATTTTAATCATTACTCAATCAATATTATTTTATATAAAAAAGAGTAACGAAATACTGTTTTATATTGCAGTTTACTAATATGATGACAAATGAACTGTCATTAGGTCAATAATATTTAAATTAAACAAGAAGGTGTTTTATAAATCGCTAAACAATAAATTGCCATAAAAAATGCAAAAACATCATGAATTAATTAAAACAAAAAGAAGTGTTTTATTGATAATTTTTGATTATTGATTTTAAGTGATTTTAGGATAAATAATCTCAAGTTTAGCTAGTTCATTTGTTTAAATTTTTAATATTGTTAAATACTTTTTTTCTATTTACATATATTTTTTAAATAAATAATAAGCCATACCGCCTAATAGTATGGTGATTGCATAGAGCTTCCATAGACTTTGCCAGATGATTGAAAAATTGACGTTTTTTAAATAAATCTGTTTAGTCAATTCGATAAAGTGACGCACTGGATTGATTTCAGTTAAATACTGTAAGCAGAGTGGCATGTTTTCGATTGGCGCAATAAAACCAGATAGTAAAATAGCAGGCACCATAAAGGTAATAATACCGATAAAGGCCTGTTGTTGAGTTGAGCAAAGTGCTGATATAAATAATCCAAATCCCACTAAAGAGAGTCCGTAACTCATCATACAGACATAGTACCAAATAAATGATCCTTGAAACGGGATTTGATATATAAAAATACTGGCAATAAGTACGATTGTTCCTTGTAATGTTGCCACAATGATTGCCGGTATCGCTTTACCAACAAAAATTTGCCATGTCATTAAAGGTGAAATACGTAGTTGGTCAAGCGTACCTTGTTCACGTTCTCTCGCTACTGATAACGAGGTTACGATCATAACGCCAATGGTGGTAATAAGTGCAACCAGCGAAGGTAAGATAAAATGTTTATAGTCTAAATTACTGTTATAATGGTGACGAACGATTAATCCGCCCTTATCTTGATTCATATTTTGTTGCTGATATTGCATAATAATTTGTTGAATATAGTTAGCGGCAATTTGGGCACTATTCGATTTACGACCGTCTAAAATTATTTGGATTTGTGGCGATTGTCCATTCAGTAACTTGCGAGAAAAATCAGCAGGAAATTGTACAACCACTAAGGCCTTTTGATGATTAATCGTGTCAGTAATGGCTTGCTGTGAATCTAATATCAATACGTTTGAAAAACTGCTGGCATGGGCTATACGATCGATTAACTCCGTCGTCGGTTCATCAATCGTGGGGCGATAAACGGCAATGGTCGCATTATTGACATTCAAGGTTGCAGCAAAGGGAAAGATAAAAATTTGTAGCAATACTGGCACGATTAAGATAATGCGTGTCTGTTTGTCTTGCCAAAGTAGGGCTAACTCCTTTTTGATTAGAGTTAATGTGCGGTAAAAGGCGATAGTGTTGAAAAATTTTAACATAGTATTACTTCTTTACCTTAATCTAATTGCATTCGGGTTTTTTTGAAAATCACCACAAATAACAGCAATAAACACATCAGTAAAAAGCCTGCATTAATCAGCATGACTGAAAAAATATCGCCCGCTAAAAAGAGGGTTTGTAGAATATTGACGTAGTAACGTGCAGGAATGATATAGGTAACCAGTTGAATGATAGCAGGCATACTATTGATTTCAAATACAAAACCTGACAGCATGACCGCAGGTAAATAGGCCGCGTTTAACGCTATCATTGCGGCATTAAATTGATTCCGCGTAAGGGTGGATATTAATAAACCAAGTTGCAAAATCACCAATAAAAATAGACTGCTGAGTAGTAACAATAACGTAAAGGATCCACGAAAAGGGACATGCATAATGCCTACGGTGACAATAAAACAGATAATTAAGGCTATTAAACCGATTAAGTAATAGGGAATCAATTTAGATAATAAGAACTCCAACTTGGTCATCGGGGTAGAGAGCAATGCTTCCATTGTGCCACGTTCCCATTCTCGAGCTATGACTAGCGACGTCAATATCGAGCCAATTATCGTCATAATAATGGTTATTGCACCAGGCAAAATAAAATTTTTGCTGATTGCTGCGGAGTTAAACCAAACGTGCGAAGTCATGTCGATCATTGGTTGACTACTCATTAATTGCTGTTGACTGCGCTGCTGTAACCAGATTTGCCACACGCCGGTTAAATAACCTTGTACAAAATTAGCGGTATTCGGCTCACTTCCATCGGTAATTAACTGAATGGCTGCTTGCCTATTTTGCACTTGTTGAGCAAAATTAACTGGAATGATAAGCATACCTCGAATTTCGCCAGCATTTAATTTTGCCGATAATGCTGAACGATTATCCAGATATATGGGGTCAATATAGGGGGAACCATTTAATACTTGGACAAAATCATGGGCAGGTTGACTTTTTTGTTCAACTAATACCCCAACACGGATTTTATTGGAATCTAAACTAATACCATAGCCAAATAAGAAGAGTAATATCAATGGAATAATAATTGACATAATCCAACTGCTCGGGTCACGAATAATCTGTTTCATCTCTTTTTTACACAGTGTTAATGTTCGAGATAGTGAAAATATCATTTTGTTGCCCCTGAGTTAGCGTCGTTAACCAATTTAATAAAGGCTTGCTCCATGGTGGCGTTGCTTGCGACCGATTGTTTAAGTTGGTTGGGGGAACCCAAAGCAATTAACTTGCCACCATTAATTAATGCAATGCGATCACAATATTCGGCTTCGTCCATAAAGTGAGTGGTGACCATGACCGTAACTCCTTTTTCGACTAGACTGTTGATATGGATCCAGAACTCACGACGAGTGATAGGATCGACGCCAGATGTCGGTTCATCAAGAAACACAATATCGGGTTTATGCATTAACGCACAGGCTAAAGCTAATCGCTGTTTGAATCCTAAGGGGAGTGATTCTGGTGTTTTGTCTAAAATCGGCTCAAAATTAAATGCGGTTATCATCTCATTCATGCGCAGTGTTTGTTCACTGCCCATTAAGCCGTAGATACCTGAAAAGAAGCTTAAATTTTGGCTTACAGTTAATCTGTCATATAAAGAAAAACGTTGTGCCATATAGCCAATGCGTTCACGTACTTTAGTTGCACTTTTTTTGAGATCAAATCCCAATACTAACGCTTGCCCATCACTAATCGGTAATAAACCACACATCATTTTAAATGTTGTCGATTTACCTGCGCCATTGGGCCCTAATAAACCAAATATTTCACCACGCTTTATGGCAAAATTAACATGATCCGTTGCAATAAAATTACCAAAAGTTCGGGTAAGATCTTTTGCTTCTATGACAATATCGTTTGGCAGACCGGCAACCTGCGGCATAATTTTAGTTAATATTGATTCTTTTTGAGTTATTCCGCCTAATCGGTCAATAAACGCATCTTCAAACCGTCCTAAGGTAGGTTGATAAGTGATGTTAAGTGTCCCAAGTTTTGCTATGACTTGTTCAATGGCGTGATTCGGCTTGAGTATTAAGCGAATACGGTCACCTTCAATCACGCCGTCACTGACTTCAGGGAGTTTTAAGGCTTTTTGTAATAACCGACGATGTGAAGTTGGCGAAGTGAGCAGGTAAACCCGATCTTTGACACGTTCAGTTAAACATGAGGGTTGACCTTGAAAGAGTAATTCACCTTGATTCATCAGTAAAATTGTTTCACATTGCTCGGCTTCATCAAGATAAGAGGTGCTCCAGATAATTAACATCCCTTCTTTGGCTAGTTGATGAACCATGTGCCAAAGTTCTTGGCGTGAAATAGGATCCACGCCAACACCTGGCTCATCAAGTAATAATATTTGTGGATCGCCAAGCAAAGTACATGCTAACCCCAGTTTTTGCTTCATTCCCCCCGATAACTTGCCTGCCAAACGTTGGGTAAATTTAGTTAAATCGGTGAATTTTAGGAGTTTGGCAAAAATTTGTTGACGTTCTTCTTGTTTGATATGTCGCAGATCTGCAAATAAATTAAGGTTTTCAATAACCGTCAAATCCTCGTAAAGACCAAACTTTTGAGGCATATAGCCTAAAATTGCGCGCAATTGTTCCCGATCTTCAGTCGGATTATATTGCGCAACATTAATTTGACCTGCACTTGGCGAAAGCAAGCCTGCCAGCATACGCAATAGTGTTGTTTTCCCTGCACCGTCAGGGCCAACCAATCCTGTCACACCCTGTGCAAAAATTGTTGTCGATAAAGGTTTTAGTGCGACAGTGACTTGCTGATTTTTTTGCTTAAACACTTTGGTCACATGAGTGAGTTTGATTTGCTGGCGATTTTGTTTAGTCATAGCGATTATTCTGCAAATTTAATCGTTACCGGCATGCCTTGGCGCAACATATCATTCGCTTGACCGTCACCAGTTTGACGTATTTGAATACGTAAGCGGTAAACTAAATCTGTACGTAATACAGGGGTTTCGACGGTTTTAGGTGTAAATTCGGCCGTAGGCGATACAAAACCAATCTGTCCAATATAAGGTTTATCTGGCTGTGAATCGGTATAAATATAGACAGTTCTACCCGGAATGGCTTGATGTAAATTGACCTCGTCAATATAAGCACGTATCCAGACAGGTCTATCTATAGATATAGCATAAATCGGGGTTCCTGCAGTTAACATTGTGCCAGATTCTACTGCTCGAGTTAAAATGGTGCCGTCGGTTGGTGCATAAAGTTCGGTATCCGATAAATTAAGTTCCGCTTGGTCTAACTCGGCTTTAGCCGCTTGCACGGTGGCTTGTGCAGCTTCAATTTCTTCTTTTCGGTAACCATTAGTAAGTTGATCAAGTTTTTGCTTTGCTGTTTGTAAATTAGCGTTAGCTTGATTACGCAAAGTTAAGCTGTTTTCAAGTTGATCTTTAGATATGGATGATGATTTCATCAATTTGACCATGCGTTGGTAGTTATTTTCAGCATAATCATAACTCGCTTGGTACTGTAAAACTTGTGCTGCTGCTTGGGCAACTTCTTCTTTACGATATCCGGTTATCATTAAATCAAGTTGCGCCTGCTTTACCATTAAATTTGCTTTCGCTCTATTTAAAGCGATTTGATAAGGTTTTGCATCCAGTTTAGCTAATAGATCACCTTGTTTAATCGAATCTCCTTCTTCGTGATTTAATTGTATTAAGCGTCCTGATACACGAAAGCTACTGTTTACTGTTCGGATATCTACATTACCATATAAAATCAGCGATGAAGGACTTTTATACATGAACCAAATTGCCCAAATTACTGCAATAATGATTAATATTAACAGGGCGATAAGCCCTTTTTGTTTCATGGATATTCTCATTTAGTTTACTCGGCAAGATGTTTTAAAAGTTTAGATAAGATTGTGCGTAACTGTTGACGTTCTTCTTGGGTAATAACTTGCCAAGCTTGAACCACTTTTTTTTCCATGGGTGGTAGTTCATGTTGAAAAAAATGGATGCCTTTTTTGGTTAAAATTAAACAATGTGAGCGGCGGTCATGCGGATCAGCTTGGCGGGCGACTAAGTCATTTCCCACCAGTGTATCAACAAAACGTGTAATTTGTACGCGAGTAAAATTGGCTAATTCGCTGATTTGCGATGGTTTTACCCCTTCAGGGTGAAAGGCGTTAATCACTAATAAAACCGCAAATAATTTATCATCTAATTCATAATGTCGGTAAGTTTGATTCAAATTTTCTAATAGTGCTTCGGTACTAAATTGCAATAAGCGACTTAAAAAAATCTCGTCATAGTTTGAAGAGAGTCCACGAGCTTTAAATTTTTCAATCAGTTTTTCAACGGTTGCTATCGGGATTGCCATCACATCACCTTATTTAGATAATTTCATTTGAAACCATATCAAATGAAATTACTTTTTACAACCATTTAATTTAGTTAACTAGTTTTGTTGTTATCCGTCATCGGTAATAATTTACTATGATATTGGCGACGGTATTCGGTAGGGGTACGTTCAGTTTTTTTTCTGAAGATTCGACAAAAATAGTGACTATCTTTGAAACCTGATGCTAAGGCAATATCTTTGATATTTAAATCATAGTCTCTAAGGCGAGTTTTTGCATATTCCAGACGTACATGGGTAAGATATTCATTCAAACCTATTTTACCTTCTCGCTGGAATAGGTGAGATAGATAATTGGGTGAAATATAGAACATTTTAGCGAGAAAATCTCGGGTGATATCGTCACGAAAATGGCTATCAATATATTGCCGAATTGCCTCAAATAAGCTAGCTGTTTTGCTTGAGGTTTCGACATCAACATTCAGTAAGTCGAAGGTATGACTTAATAAGCTTTGAATAAGATGATAAGCGGTAGGAGCATGCTCGCAAGGCTGATGCTGCCAAGTTAGTTCAGCTAGCGCTTGAATGATAAACGCCCCAATACGTGCTCCTCGCCTAGGCACATTAATTTGATCATAAGATGTCAGTGCTTGACCGTCCCACTGGTTGATAGTCATGCTAATTTGTTGTTTATCATACAGGATGCTTAATGTGGTGAAGGGGGTTGTATAAGCGGGTTTGCTCCAACTTTGTGCTGTGATATATAAAAGATCGCTAGGAAATAACGTTTTTTCAATAATGTTTCCCTGATAGTCTGCCCATTGTATGGATTGTTTTCCCTCTATCATGATTTCTATTCTGGGTAAACTGACTTGATCAGCAAGTAGTGGTGCTGATTGAGCATAATTAGCAAAATAAATCTGATTCGTTTGTTGATGATTAAGGCATTTTGCTAACACTTCATTGATCGTTATCGCCATATCGCTATCTTCATAAAATAATATCGTAGATAAATCTAGTTTTGTATCGTAATCATGATTATATACTGCCAAATAGTATTTTAAAGTATCAAGTAAATCGTTAATTTTATCAATAGGTTATTCTTAAAATGTTTTTAGTGTGATCTCACTCACATTTTCTTATCAAGCGTACAAATATCCAGTAAATCGCAGGATTGTCATCTAGGCTATCGGTTACAGATTACTTAGTATGGTACCAATACAGTGATTAATGATTTGAACATTCAGCAGGAGTTAACCATGGAATTATATTTAGATACCGCCGATATTGAAGCCATTAAACGTCTAGCCCCCATTTTACCGATTAAAGGCGTCACAACCAATCCAAGCATTGTGGCAAAATCCGGTCAATCACTCTTTACCTTATTATCGACACTGCATGATTTATTAGGCGCCGATAAATTACTGTTTGCACAGGTACTTTCAAGCGATGCATCATCCATGATAAAAGAGGCAGAACAACTCAGAAGTGTCGTACCCAATATTGTTACTAAGATTCCTGTTAATGCAGAAGGACTGAAAGCGATTAGAGCTTTAACACAACAAGGAATCCCTACTTTAGGTACTGCTGTTTATGGCGCAGGGCAGGGATTATTAGGTGCGCTAGCCGGGGCTAAATATATTGCGCCTTATGTCAATCGAATTGATGCCCAAGGCGGCAACAGTAAAGATACCGTGCAAGAATTACAAAAACTGTTAGCGTTACATTGTCCTCAAACCATGGTATTGGCGGCAAGTTTTCGCACACCTAGGCAAGCATTAGATTGTTTGTTAGCCGGATGTGAATCTATTACCTTACCGGTGGATGTAGCTGAACTATTTATCTCCGATCCAGCTGTAGATGCAGCGATAGTAAAATTTGAACAAGATTGGCGTAATGCGTTTGGTTCACTGACTTATTAATTTAAACTGTCATCATCTGTTATCACATTCCGCCTAATTGTGTGGAGTGTGTTTGTCTGTGTTTCTGAGCAATAATTGAAAAGATACCCTAAAAATTTAAGTTTTGCTGTATGATAGTTAAAAATGAAATATTAGGTTAGCCATAATGACAGGAAAAAAACAAACATCTATTGTTAACGCACTTTTAACAGTATTGAGAATTGAAAGGTTATCGCATAGTTTTATTCGAATTAACTTTAGTTGTGATAAACAGCTGACGGTTAATCCTTTATGGATTTGTCCTCATTTAAAATTATTGTTTGCTGATCCTTCAACGGGAACGATAATTTTTCCACAATTAGACGACAATAATAAAATTCTGATAAATGACAAGATTCGTCAATTGGCTCGAAGTTATAGTATTCGTCATTATGATGAAACGGCACAGCAATTAACGATTGATTTTGCCATTCATCAAGAGGGATTAGCTTCGGTTTGGGCTCAGCAGGCTAAAGTCAATGATCAGATAGGTTTAGTTGGCACAGCGGCAAAACTCATGTTTAATCAGCAAAATTTGATGTTGATTGGTGATATAACAGCTGTGCCAGCTATTTGTTATACCCTAGAACACCTACCTAACAATGTTAATGTTCAAGCGTTTATCGAAGTTAATCACCCAACAGATATTATGGCTTTACCAAATAGTCTAAATACACATGTTAACTGGCTGATACAAGATGTTAATCAGCCAAATCAACTTGTTGAAACAATAAAAAAAGCGAATATTTTCCATAGTGATAATTTACTTATTTGGGGTGGAATGGAACGGGATTTAGCCCAGCAAATTCGACATGCGCTTAAAGATCATTATCCTCATTTAACCCCCGATGCATTTCATATTATTAGTTATTGGCGACAAGGTTTTGCTGAAGAGGAGTTTAAACATCGTGAATAGTAACGCGTAATTAAGATGAACATTCTGGCTCATTTACATCTTGCCACTTTAGCTAATAGCTCCTTAATTGGCAATAGTGTGGCTGATTTTGTTAAAGGGGATCCTTATCTCGTTTATCCGAAGACGATAGCCGACGGTATTATGTTACATCGTAAAATTGATAGCATGGTCGATGGTTTAACAGAAGTGAAACGAGCCAAAACACACTTTATCAAACCGCATCAACGTGTCGCACCGATTGCACTTGATATTGTATGGGATCATTTTTTATCTAAACATTGGACTGATTATGGCATGGGTCAATCAGTGTCTGAATTTGACCAATACACCAGACAACAAATTCAGCCCTTTATTCATCTATATCCTAATAATTATCAGCATTTTATGCAGTCTATGTGGCATGGAAAATGGTTAGAAAATTACGCAAATCTTGAGTTTGTTGGAAAAGTGCTTAATGGTATGGCCACCCGACGACCAAAGCTATGGTTATTAAAAGAGACTATTTATGATATTAAGCAGCACTACAAAGAATTCGAAGCGCTGTTTTTTATTTTGTATCCTAAAATGTGTCGAAATTTTAACTAGCCCATCTTCAATAATTTTATATTAGATTATTGAAGATGTATTTCAATTGATGGGGTAGGATAATTATTGGGGTAAATTGATCTTACCATTTAACACTGTTATCTTATCTTGATTAGCAGGGGATGGTGATATTGGTACGATCGTATTTTTGTTTAATGCAGGTGCAAAGCCTATTTTACCGCCTCGGGATTTTGCACGAACAAGTTGGCTATCAGGTAACTTAGTGTCTTTAGTCAAATGATTCCATAGCATCTGCATCGCATCTTCACCATAATAGTCAATCGGTATCATTACATTATCAAAAGGATAACCACCATCTAAATAACTCGTATTTTCAACTTCTATATAACGAAGTTGCGATGATTGTCCTTCAACCAGACTGTTTAATGCGACATAAGCACGGGAAGTATAGTTTGGGAGTTGTTTAACATTGTTTCGACCGTGAACAATAATTGTTTTAATTCCATTTAAATTGCCTGTAGCTGTAACTTGACTCATACCAAATTTAACACGAGGATCGGTTAATTTTTGATATAAACAAATCGCACCTTTAGCATTATAGTTGATTGCTTTATCATTATCTGAACTTGAAAAGAAGTCCCTTCTTGGAGAATGAACATCTTCATTATTAACTAGTGCAATTATTGTTGAGTCGTCTCCAATCCATAACGGCAAGTGTCCATTAGCGAAACTCCACATTTGTTCAAAAGTCACTTCCGTTAATGGTGCGACTTTACCTTGGTAAAATATAGGTGCTTGTTGAGTACTCGCGACTGAATAGCCACACATTCTTTCGGTCAATTCATAATGTCCATAAGCGCTAATATATTGATAGGGTAAGCCAATAGTTTCTTTATAATAAAAATAAGGAAGTTGGATATCCATATCGGCAGTCCACTCCCATTCACGCAGTTTGTTAAGTGCTTCTTGAGGGGTTCCTTCTGTTAAATAATTTGCTTTTTTAAGTTCATCACAACGATTTTGGGAAAATAAATATTTATCCGCCAATGGTATGTAACTTTTTGCATTATTGAGAACAATAGCTGGTAACGCACAAGGAATATATAACGAGGCAAAAGTGCTATATTCTGCGATTGATTTAAAAGCTATTTTTTGAGGTTTATTTTTGTTGAATTGTATTGAAACAGAGTTACTTTCAGCATTTGGCTGGATTTGAGGATTAACAGCAACAATCCCTTTTATGATGTGTTCTTTGTCTAATTCTCCCGCTTTTAAAGCCGCTCCAGCGCCATCACTAGCGCCATAAACTAATACTAATGTGTTATCTTTGTTAAAAGTAAAATCTGAATTAGATGGAAACTGGGTGTTAAGGGCATAGAATGCAAAATCTATCGATTTTAATACAAATTCTCCCCATCTCTCTTCTGAATTCAACCTTGAATGCAGTTGTTTAATTGCAAAACGATTTGGATATTTTTCAATAAATTTATCACGATTATGAAATTTTGGTTCGAAGAGTAAATCTGTCGATTGAGTTTGTCCGTTTATGGCATATCCCCGATTATTCTCAATATCATAAATACCATTACCCAAACCTTTGTCATTATAAACTACAGCACAATTATGTTTTAGTCCCCATAGACCACGTATTTGTAAATCTTTCGAATTATATAGACCATCGCTATCAACAGATGGTATAGCAATAATGCAAGGATTGTTTTTATCAAAATCAAGTGGAATTTGTAATAACATTCCTACTTTTTCTTCTTTTAATTGCAAAGTTGCCAAAACTTCAAAACCGGGAATTTTCCCATCAAACAGTGGGCTTAATTCTTGGCGGTTAAAACCAAATAATACTCCTTCCCCAGTTTTGATATCAATAAAACGATTAAGTTTAGCCTGTCGAAGCTCTTGTGACGTTGGTTTGGATGGATCACTGAAGTTAGGCTTAAAAATAGATGATGATAAAATGGTAAAACCTAAACCAGCAGTCACTAAATCATCACTTTCACCATCATAATAAACAGTATCTTCAACTTTTAACCAATCTGGTGCTTTAATTGATCGATTGTCGGTAGATGCGGGTATTGTTTGATTATCAGCATGGACATGAAACGCAATAGGAACCGATATTGTTGTGAACAAAATAATCAATGACAAAGTTTTAACTTTAATTTTCCTCAATTTCATTGCAAATATTCCTTTTTGATCATCAAGAGTAGAGAGGTAATTTGATCTATTTTGAAAAACAAAATTAATCCAATTAATCTTGGTTTGTTAATTGCTAATACTTATTATAATTTATTTTTTGTATGACTCAAACTCGATACGTTCCAAAATGCGGCGATTATTTTTTCGGATAACCGTCTTTTTTGGACACAAATTCCGATGTCAAAAGGTTGCATTAAGTTGGTTGACCATTCTGTAATGCGTTCTCTTATTCTTTCAGGGCTGTTTTCCATCACAACTTTAGGTAATAATGCAACACCACAGCCTAATGCAACCATCGAGACAATGGCTTCATGTCCGGCAACCGTTGCATAAATTTTGGGGCTGGTAATTTTTTGTTGTTTGAACCATAAATCTATTCGTTGTCTGCTTGGTCCATGATCCGGTAAAATGAAAGGAATATTATCCCAATCCGGAATTTTTTGGTGAAGTTTATCGCTGAATGAACTATTCAGTTTTGGAATAAGCAAGACCATTTCAATTTCACCGAATTTTAAAAATTCAATTCCTGATGGAAGTTGCTTTGGTTTTCCTGCTATAGCAACATCAGCGTCATTTAATTGAATTTTTGTTACTGCATCAGCCGCATCGCCAGTGGATAGTTTAATTTCAATTAAAGGATAGTGTATTCGAAACTGATCGAGTATTTCTGGTAAATGACTATAAGCTGCCGTTACAGAACAAAAGAGTCTTAATTCACCAACGAGCTGTTGATTTGATAGTTCTAATTCTTGCATCAACTGTTGATGTTGATTAATAACTTGTTGAGCAAAACGTTTAACTTTTTCACCCATTTGAGTGATTTGAACTTGCCGATTATCACGTATAAAAAGCGGATGACCAAAATATTCTTCTAATCGTTGAATTTGTCGTGATAAAGTCGATGGGCTAACATGCATAGCATTAGCTGTCATACCAAAATGGCACGTTTCACATAAATGTAAAAATAATTTCAAATCACGAATATTCATAGAAAGTTCCGTTTTGATAAATCACATGCTTAGCTCAACGCTATTTTATTGTAAATGCTCTAATTAGCTAGGCAAATGAAGATATTATGCATAGATAATTAAATAAGGCAAACCATTGTTAATACATTCATGGCAATGGATAGCGATACCTGTTAAAATGCTCGATTATTTTTGTACAGGTTAATGAATATTAATTTTATGACAGAACAAGCTTACCTAGACGAAGTTAATGCTCGTCGCACTTTTGCTATCATTTCGCACCCTGATGCGGGTAAAACAACGATTACCGAAAAGGTTTTGTTATTCGGTCACGCAATTCAAACTGCTGGGACAGTCAAAGGGCGTGGTGCGAATGCTCAACATGCTAAATCTGACTGGATGGAGATGGAAAAACAACGTGGTATTTCTATCACAACTTCTGTGATGCAATTTCCATATAACGATTGTTTAGTCAATTTACTTGATACACCTGGGCATGAAGACTTTTCTGAAGATACTTATCGAACATTGACAGCAGTAGATAGCTGTTTAATGGTCATTGATGCCGCTAAAGGGGTGGAAGATCGTACTCGTAAATTGATGGAAGTGACACGGTTGCGTAATACCCCAATTTTAACCTTTATGAATAAGTTAGACCGTGATATTCGTGACCCAATGGAACTGCTTGACGAAGTTGAAAACGAGCTTAATATCCTATGTGCACCGATCACTTGGCCAATTGGTTGTGGTAAGTTATTTAAAGGTGTGTATCATCTTAATAAAGATGAAACCTATCTTTATCAATCGGGTAAAGGTCATACTATTCAGGATGTACGTATTATTAAAGGGTTAGATAATCCCGAATTAGATACAGCGGTAGGTGAAGATTTAGCTCAGCAACTACGTGAAGAGCTGGAACTGGTTCAAGGTGCATCAAATGAGTTTGATTTGGATGCTTTTTTATCTGGTGATTTAACCCCTGTCTTTTTTGGTACAGCGTTAGGTAATTTTGGTGTCGATCATATGCTTGATGGCTTAACAGCTTGGGCGCCAACGCCACAACCTCGTCAGACTGACAAACGTGAAGTCAAATCATCAGAAGAAAAATTTAGTGGCTTTGTGTTCAAAATTCAAGCCAATATGGACCCTAAACATCGTGACCGAGTTGCTTTTATGCGTATCGTTTCGGGTAAATATGAAAAAGGCATGAAGTTACGTCATGTGAGGATTGCCAAAGATGTGAATATTTCCGATGCCTTGACATTTATGGCAGGTGATCGTGAACATGTCGAAGAAGCTTATGCCGGTGATATTATTGGATTGCACAATCACGGTACGATTCAAATCGGTGATACATTTACGCAGGGTGAAGATTTTAAATTTGTTGGCATCCCTAATTTTGCGCCTGAATTGTTCAGACGGATACGATTGAAAGATCCGCTTAAACAAAAACAGCTATTAAAAGGATTGGTGCAGTTATCAGAAGAGGGTGCTGTGCAGGTATTTAGACCATTATCCAACAATGATTTGATTGTCGGGGCGGTCGGTGTGCTGCAATTTGATGTGGTGGTTGCGCGTTTAAAATCGGAATACAATGTAGAAGCCATTTATGAACCGGTAAACGTCACAACAGCCCGTTGGGTTGAATGTAATGATGTGAAAAAATTGGAAGAATTTAAACGTAAATGCGAGCAAAACTTAGCCCTTGATGGTGGTGATAATCTTTCTTATATTGCGCCAAGCATGGTGAATTTAAATTTAACACAGGAACGCTATCCTGATATTGAATTTAGAAAAACACGTGAGCATTAATTAAGGTTAAGTTAAAACTTTATTGATTTCATAAATCAGATCAGCAATAAGAGCTAGTCAACCTGGCTCTTATTTACTCTTCTTCAACCAATAGTCCATTAATGGCAAAACCATCAAAAGAATTCCAATTTGAAAATACCTTAGTCAGTCTATTAATCATATCAAATAGTTCATCTTCCTTACCACCAAAGCTAATTTCTGTGAAGTCCACAATATGATCAGTTGAATTAACATCAGAATTCTCATCATTTGACCCTTCTTCGATTTCACTATTCGTTTGGTCATAGGAGTAATATTTTTCGAATTCTTCACTGAGTATACCATTTTCAAGAGCAATGACGATTTTATGAAGATTTTCATCTCCCCATGATAACCACTTAGCACTAATATCATAAATGAGTTTATAATCAGTACGATAAACCATGACAATGTATTTTAGGGTATAAGGTTCAATATTTTGGATAATTTGCATGCCATGGCTAATATCTTTTAACCAAAATGGGACTACAACCTCAATTTTTCCTCCCCAACTTTCACTCAGTTTTTTTATCGCTTGTGTCCATTGTAGCCAAATCTGATCTTTATTTTGGTCATAATCTGGTAATAAATAGGGTTCTATATCATATTGAATTCCAGCAAGACAAGGTTTACTTATACGTTGCTGACAGAATTGTTTAATTATTTGATTACGTTCAATCGCATTTTGTAAACCACTTTCAAGTATCATTTCTGCTGCTCCTTCAACAGCAATGATTTCTATACCATTTTGGAATGCGATATCTATTAGATTTATTAGCTGATCTTTATATTCAATTTGTTGATTTTCAATAAATAATTGTAAATAGATCCGATTAATTCCTTTTGATTTTATCTTTGAGATAAATTGGTTAGGTGAGTTATTCCAGGTCGTTGCTATCCAATTCCACATAGCAATATTTTGTTTTTTTTCTGAATTTGTTGAACTATCTTTTGAGTTAGCACGAGGTGTTAATTGTTCGATATTCAATTTTGAAGGATTGGAACTATTTTGCAACATTGATGCATTAATAAACGATAACGCTTTGTTATGAAAGAATGTATTAATACTAGAAATCATTTGCCTTGGTTTAGTTATGTAATTTGTGTTATCGATAGGTCTTAAAACAGGTTTATTTTTATCATACATCTCATATTGTTTTGATGATGTAATATATTGAACGGAAGCTGGACTCTTAAAGCTATTCAACATAAAAACATCACCTGCACATATTGAAGGAATAAAAAGAATTAGGATAAATAATAGGTTGTTATATAATCGCTTAATTTTTTTTATCAAATTTAACTCTCTCCATTTTTCCCCAAGATAATTTACCTTTTTTTAACCTAAAAAAACCTTTGAATTTCCAATATAAACAGATTTGTCGATAGCCAAAATTGTCAATGAGTGAAATAAACAGTAATGATATAAAATATTTAATCTTATCTAGCCCTCTAAGTAATAATCCATCAATAGCAATAGCGGTCGAAGTAATTAATATATTGTAGCTAATAACAAGTAAAAAATAGGATAGAATAAGATTTCCATCAATAACGTTGAAATAACAAAAAAGTGGTAACAATACATAGCCCAATAATTCAGCTATGGGACCTAAAATATCCGTTAATATTGAAAAAGGTAACAGTATAAAACTTAGTCGTTTATATTTTATCTTAAAAGTAAATTCTTTAAAATGCAAATAGGTTTGCAATGCACCAATATGCCAACGTATACGTTGATTCCTTAAAACCTTCCATTTTTCAGGAACTTGAGTCCAGCAAACGGCTGTTGGAACATACTCTATTTTGTAATGACCTTTAGTGTCATAGATTAGTTTATGTAGTTTGACGGTAAAGTCAAAGTCTTCACCAACCGAATCAGCCGAAAATCCCCCAATTTTGATGGCTAAATCTCGACGGAATAAACCAAAAGCCCCAGAGATGATAGGTAATATCTTAATATGATTCCATGCGACTTTCGCCATTAAAAATGAACGCATATATTCTAATGCTTGCAATTGAACAATGTATTTTTTTGAAAGTTTTATTTTTGTTACCACGCCTTTATTTATCAGACAACTGTTAGCAACTCGTACTGTTCCGCCAACAGCAATTGTTTGAGGACTATAAATAAAGGGAATGACAGCTTTAGTTAATGCATCGGGCTCTAAAATCGAGTCAGCATCAATAAGGCAAACGATAGGTGCTTGACTTAAATTGATTGCGGCATTGTGAGCGTCTGCCTTTCCACCATTGACTTTGTCGATGATGCGTAGACGGCTATCTTTTCGAGAAATATAGACACCTTTTATTTTTGCGTGGGAAAGGTGGTTTTGATCTGCATTATTTAAATTATGTACGATTTCTTGCAGTTGAAAATGCTCATAAATTAGTTGGAAGGTATTATCGGTCGAACCATCATTAATCACAATAATATCGACATTAGGATATTCTGTAGCTAGCATTGATTCAATACTATCAATGATGGTAACGCTTTCATTATAGGCCGGCATAATAATAGATATAGCAGGTAAAATTCCCTCGTTTTTTTTAATATTTTGTATCTTTTTATCGTTATCTCGATCCTTAATTAGAACATAAACAGAAATGATAAGTTGCAAGAAATAGATGAGTATTTGTAAAAGCCCAACAATCATTATGAGAATAACCAGTACTTCCATGCAAATCTTTATTGCATAGTATAAATCATTATTCATAAAGTTTACCCGTGTTTAATTTTGAAAATATTATTGTTTTTATCGAGGATATGGACAAATTGTTTAGAACTAAAATCAAAATATTCTGTAATTAATTCTTCAATACTAGATATTTTTTCTTGATAACAGAATTCGTTAATAAAATTAATTAGATAGCAACTATGAATAATACCTGAAGAATTACTTTGTAGTTCGATTAAAGCATCATAAAAAGCACACATGTATTCCCGCCGATCTTCTTTGGCTAACATAGCGTAAGGCGTAATATAATTATTTGAAATTTGAGTGAGAATATTCGATAAATTTTCATCAATATTACTAAATTGTTGATTTATTATGTCGGTTTCAAATTCTAAAAGTTTACTTGATGGAACAAGTCGTAGAAAACAAAATAAACCATCTTGCGGTATTGATTTAGACAATATAATTATGAGTTCTGCAAGTGTTACTTCTGGGTTACTAATAGCTAAACTGAGGGCTGCTGCAATAGCAATTTCTGGATTAGGATTTTCACAAGCTTTTTTTAGCGCAAAAAAAGTCTCTTCTGTTGGGTAATAAGACAACATATTTGCTGCATCAATGCGCTCTTTTGTTGTTCCTTTTTTCAATAATCTGCGCAATTTTTTTTGAAATAATTCATTTTCAAAAATCGAAATTATCGGTTCAAGCTCACTGTTCTTTTTTTCAGCAAAAAATGCGGCAATCAATGCGACTGAATTTATGGAATGTTTTAATATTTTGTTAGAGCTAAATGAATACGTGCGGTTTTTGGCATTAATCAAATTAACTAATTTTAATTTTAGATTTGCAAATTTTTTTTGTTGATATCTTCGCTTAATATAAATAATTGAAGTTAAGATAACAATTAAAATCCCTGTAAGAATCATACTTACATTGTAAATGTTGATATACCGTATTAATATATCCATTTTATACCACATCCTAAAGTGTTTTTGTTATACAATCGGCGATTGCGATTTGTGTCTTTTCGTCCTTCAGTTGTGTAGTTAAAATTCACACTAAATCGGTTGGAAATGTCATAGGACAGTCCCACAAAATGCGCTTTCGCCTCGATTAAAGATTGATTAAAACGATTTGAACGGTCAGACGTTTCTTGAGAATTAGAGTAACCGAGAAATAGGTGCATTTTCTCAGTCGGGATGACTGATAACTTAATTAAAAAACCATTGGTATGATTGTTGTCTTGGTCATAAGTATTGTACCACTTACCTGCAAGCGATAATCGATCATTAAAGAAATACTGTTCTATACCTGGTGTAATACTTTTAATATTTCCGTCATCATAATGGTCAAACTTTAAATCTAGCGTGATGTGAAGAGAATTAAGATATTCATTTGTCGGTTTAAATAACATATAATCAATACCACTTGCTACCGTATAGCGAGCAAAGAATTTTTTTGAGGAGGCTGCAAAGCCAGATAAGTAGCCATAAGCTCTATCATTCATCGTATGCCAAAATGTTGTGCCAAATCGTTGGTCATTCATATTAAACCGATGGGATTGAGCTAAATGACCTGTAATAGTACTATTTTTTGACAATTTGTAAGATAATGCGATATCTGCCTCGTTCCAATCTGCATAAGATTTTGTTAAATGGCTGTGTGTGCCAGAAATATTTAATGTCCAATTATGAATATTACTTTTAATTTCATTTATCGTTTTTTTTAATTTTAATAATTCAGAGTTATTTGGTGATTGACTTAAATATTGATCAAGTAATTGCTCTGCCGCATATGGCGTATCACTATTTTGCGCCAGAATTACACTTACTAGACCATATTGTGCATCAACATAATTGGGAGCTATGGTTAAAGCATTTTGAAATGATTGTTTTGCTAGTTCTAATTCTTGTCTGGCATAATAATTAAAACCAAGTTGCACTAAAATGTCAGAGTTAGTAGGAAATAGCCGATGAGCTTCCTGTAACTTAGTTAAAGCAAGTTCAAAATTTTGAGTTTTCTTTGCTTCAATACTTTCTTTTAATAATTTATCTGCTTTAACGGCTTTGTCATGATTATTTAGGTTAGGAAAAGAAGTGGAACTGTAAGCGAAAAGACCTATCATTAAGACATACTTATAATACATATAACCACCTTAATTCTATATATTTCATAATTATATTTTATTGTTTTAGTTGTGAAAGAATCGAAGATCATTCGGTCAATAGAATAACAATTAGATTCATTGAACAGCCTTGATAAATTGGAAATTTTTTGGTTCAGCAAACTTGCTTAAAACATTTCGTTACACGGTTTCAATTATCTAAATGGGTTGAAAATTATATAAAATATAGGCAGCAAAAAATAGTTATATTTGGTGATTTTTGTTAACTATAGTTTGGGTTGTTTATTTTTTGTATATTTTTCTTCTTAATTATTAAATTGTGAATATAATGATACTTTTAACTTGGAGAATTATATGAAAAAAATGAAAGTCAAAGTTGTTTTTTTAACTGCATTATCATTAATTATTTCCAATTCATCTTCTGCCATCGAAAATAAACTTGTTCATCCTGTATTATTAGAAAAAGTGCAACAAAGTGAACGCGATAATCGACAATATGAAGTAATTGAATTGCCAAATAAAATGCGAGTATTACTCGTTTCTGATTCAAAAGCGGTTAAATCTTTAGCTTCAATAGCGCTACCAGTGGGCGCATTACAAGATCCAACAGCGCATCAAGGTCTCGCTCATTACACTGAACACATGGTTTTAATGGGATCAAAGAAATATCCTGAACCAGCTAGCTTTTCTTTATTTTTAAATCGACATGCAGGACAATATAATGCAAGTACGGTGAGGTATCGAACATCATTTTATTTTGAAATTGAAAATAGCGCTTTTGAAACAGCATTAGATTATTTAGCTGATGCGATTGCCGAACCGATATTAGACCCAAAATATGCCGACAAAGAACGCAATGCTGTTAATGCTGAGATGACAATGGGAAGATCTGAAGATGGTTTGCGTTTTGGACAAGTTGATTCAGAAACAATTAATCAAAATCATCCTTCATCACATTTTTTTATTGGAAATTTAGAGACTTTAGCAGATAAACCAAACAGTAAATTACAAGACGCTTTAGTAAAATTTCATGCCGATTATTATTCAGCCAACATTATGGTCGGTGTATTATATAGCAACCAAAGTATTAACAAATTAGCAAAATTAGCTGAAAAAACATTTGGTCTAATTCCTAATAAAAATATTACTGTCCCCCAAATTGATGAAAAAGCAATCACTAAGGAATCTGTTGATAAACAAATTTCAATGATACCAGCTCAGCCCAAAAAGACACTTTATTTGCAGTTTCCAATGGAAAATAATTTAGCTAATTTTGCTAATAAAAGTGATGAATTTATCAGTTATTTAATTACTAACAGTAGTAAAAATACGCTGTCTGATCAGTTAAAAAAACAAGGTTTGATTGAAGGTATCAGTGCGTCTTTCGACCCAATTCGCTATGGAAATAGTGGTATCTTTAGTATAAATGTCAGTTTAACCGATCAAGGACTTGCCGAAAAAGATAAAGTGATTGGGGCAATCTTTAATTATTTGCAATTAATTCAGAAAGATGGGGTTTCAGATATTTATTATGAGGAATTAAAGAAAGTATTAGCGCTAAAATTTAGATACCAAAATATAGAGCGTGACATGTCGTATGTTGAGTGGCTGTCAGATCAAATGTTAGCTTATCCGGTAGAAAACATTTTGAATTCTGATTATATTGCAACTCATTTTGATAAAGCGGCTGTTTTAGCTAGGTTGAAGAGTTTAACACCTGATAATGTTAGGTTATGGGTTATATCGCCAGATCAAACTACTAACAAAATAGCTTATTCGCTTAACGTACCTTATCAAATAGATAATATCACTCAAGAGCAGAAAATAAATTGGAAAAATTTTGCCAAAACTTATTCATTTTCTTTGCCAACTACAAATCCATATATACCTGATGATTTTACAATTGTTAAACAAGATACTAATCCATTGCAAACGAATGAATTTAATAAGCGGGGTAATCATTTTCATTTTGCAAGTCAATATTTCAACGATGAACCCAAAGCCGCTATTATAGTCTCTCTGCGTAATAATCAAGCTTTTAGTGATGCTAAATCTCAAGTGTCCTTTGAATTACTTGATTATATTGTTAGTCGGGAATTAGATCAGTTAGTATTTCAAGCAAGTGAAGCTGGTATAGAATTATCAAGTAGTAAGGATAATGGTTTGATGATAGTTGCTAGTGGATTTAACCAACATATGCCCGATATAATAACTGCTATACTAGACAAATATCGAAATACTAATGTTGATGAGCTAAGTCTCAATTTAGCTAAATCATGGTATCTACAAGAACTTGATCAAGCTGATCATGCCAAAAGTTACAATTTAGCCTACAAACCTATTTCAGCATTATCGACATATCCACATTATTTTGAGCGTGATGTGAAACGTCAAATTATTAAAGAGATTAACATAGATGATATTTTAACTTACCGGAAGAGTTTATTAACTAATTCAGTTCCTTATATGTTAAGCTTAGGCAATATTTCTGCTGAAAACTCGTTAAATCTTTATCATTCCATAAAAAAAATGCTATCTGATAAAGCAGAATTCACGCCATTTAAAAACATTGAAATCAATGCACCACTCAAAGCTATCATTACGCAACATGCTACAAGTACAGATAATGCATTGATAATGAGTTATATACCCATTAATTATGATCGAGTTACTGGCGGAATGCTAAGTTATACCCTTTCAAAAATTATTTCACCATGGTTTTTCGAGCAATTACGCACCAAAGAACAACTTGGTTATGCCGTATTTGCAGTACCTGTCAATATTGGTCAATCTTTAGGCTTGAGTTTTATTCTTCAAAGTAATCAATATGATCCTGATTATTTATTAAAGCGTTATCAACATTTTTATCCTACAATGCTAAATAATTTAGAGGCTTTATCCAATAAAGATATTGATGAATATAAAAAAGCAATACTTGATGAACTCACTATGCCTCCTCAAACATTGAATGAGGAACTGGAGTATTACGTAAGCGATTTCCTTTTTTCACGTTTTACATTTGATTCAAGAAGTAAAAAAATAGAAAAAATCAAAAAAATCAATAAGAAAGATTTGATTGATTTTTATAAACATTCGATAACTGAACAAACTGGCTTGGTGCTTGCTTCACAAGTATTGGGTAAATCATCGGATAATACTAAGCAGCCTAAGGCCATCAATAATAATGATTATACTTCATTTGAAAATGCTTCTGCTTTGCAAAAGTTATTATTAGAGGAATTAAATAAATAGATAGCATATTAGTCAATAAGTAAATTGATAGATGTTCAATGAATATTAAAATCATTGACTCTATAATTAACAGTGAGGCTCTTTAATTCATAACATTCGAAGAGTCTAAAATAATAGATAGAAATAAAACAATAAAAAAAGGTAATTTTTAAAATTACCTTTTTTATTTGAGTTTAAAAGATTAATAAGGAATATATCCATCAGCTCCATGATTGTCATGAGTATCGCTTGAACCGGGTATAGCCCGGGATCGTTCGATTGGCACATAACTCCCACTAGGTGTTTCTACTTGGCACTCACTCAAAAAGATTGAATATTTTGTATTAGCATGCATACTTTCACCACGAAAATAACAATGAGCAGCGCTAAATAAATGATTTCGGCACAATATTGCGATTGCAAGCCAAACCACAAGTATAGATATTGCCACCCACTTTAAATTTTGCCAAATAAATGACCAAAATCGTTGTTTACGCAATCGACAATATAGAAAAATAGCCAGTAGAACAGCTAAAAAACCTAAAAATTCAAACAACCAAAATAGCCACATGCTATTTCTCCTGCTTTAGCTATGATTTGTGAGTATTTTATACTAACTTACATCCATGATCCATTACGAATAATCCCTACAGCAATTCCTTCGATGGCAAAGTTTTGTTGTTCAAGATTGACTTCAATTGGTGAAAATTCAGTATTTTCGGCAATTAAATGAATGTATTTACCTTTACGAGATAATCGTTTAACGGTTACTTCATCATCAATGCGTGCAACAACAACTTGCCCATTTTTAACATCTTGTGTTTTATGTACTGCTAGTAAGTCACCATCTAATATGCCTATATCTTTCATTGACATTCCATGAACACGTAATAAAAAATCCGCAGTGGGTTTAAATAAATGGGGATCAACTTGATAAAAACTTTCAATATGTTCTTGAGCGAGAATCGGTGAGCCGGCAGCGACTTGACCAATGAGTGGTAATCCTTCTGTCTCATTAGTTTCACTGTTTTCAAGCAAGAGTCTAATCCCTCTGGATGAGCCAGCAATCATTTCTATAGCGCCTTTTTTGGCTAATGCTTTCAAATGCTCTTCAGCTGCGTTAGCTGAACGAAAACCTAAGCTTTTAGCAATTTCTGCTCGTGTAGGTGGCATTCCTGTGGTCTGTATGTTTTGTTTGATTAAATCATATATTTGCTGCTGGCGTTCTGTTAAAGGTCTCATGGTTTTTCCCTGTGTATATATACAGATATATGTGATTATATACAGCTATAATAATAATGCCAATAGTTTATTGAATTTATTTTAAATCTGTGCGGATTAGAGATTATGAAGTTTAATTTTAAAATTGAAAACTTTTACTAATAATTAAATTGTTTATCAAATCTATTTTTAATATTATTTAACAATAAAAACTTTAACTAATTATAGTTTTTCAAATTTAACATATATTTATTAAAGGTATATTGTATAGATGTTATTTATAGTTATATTTAATTATTTAATTAAATTATAAGTTTTGTTTATTTTGTTTAGGTGAATTAGAGCATATAATGACAATTATTTATATGATATACTTTAGTAAGATTTTTGTTTGATTGGAATATGTCCCATGCCAAATGTTGTAGCGCTTAGTGGTGGAGTGGCTAGTGGTAAAAGTACCATTGCAAGTTTATTTGCAAATTTGGGTGTGCCAATCATTGATGCTGATATTATTGCTCGGCAAATAGTAAAAGTTGGAACAGAACCCTTTATTCAAATTGTTAAACATTTCAGCCAAGAGATTTTACTCCCAAATGGAGAACTGGATCGAAGTCAATTAAGAGAAATTATTTTTAACAATGAACATGAGCGTCTTTGGCTTAATAATTTATTACATCCCCTTATACATCAAGAAACACAACGTCAAATTGCCAGACAAAAAGCTGAGTACATCATTTGGGTTGTGCCATTGTTAGTTGAGAATAACTTACATAATTTTGCAGATCGGGTTTTAATGATTGATATTCCAGAATCATTACAATTAGAGCGACTTGTTAAAAGAGATCATATTTCAGAATCGCTAGCTAAAAAAATGATACTTTCGCAAGCAAGTTCAGCCAAACGATTGGCTTATGCTGATGATACGATTGATAATGATGGTGATTTAAGTTCATTAAAACAACAAGTTGGAAAATTACACCAACAATATTTAAATAAATTTAGAAAATAGAATGGATTAACATGAATGATATTATTTTTGAACATCCTTTAAATGAAAAAATGCGTACTTGGTTACGGCTTGAATTTTTGTTGAATCAAATTAATAAACATTGTCATTTTCAAGAAGATGATGCGCTACTTTTTTTTCATGCGTTATCAGAACTTTTAGAAATCATTGAACGTAGTGATATAAGAAGTGATCTAATTAAGGAAATTGAATCTCAAAAGCAAAAACTAACTGTTTGGTTGAATGTTGATGGAGTAGATAAAGAATTGATCAATGGATTATTAATAAAATTTGATTCTTACCTTACCCAATTTAATGCTACAATTCGTTTAGGACAAGCTTTAAAAGACGATCGTTTCATTACATCAATACGACAACGTTTGATGATTCCAGGAGGTTGTTGCAGTTTTGACCTTCCATTTTTTTATCTTTGGCTAAAATTGCCAGTTGAGTCACGAGCACAGCAAGTACAAAAGTGGTTAAAACATTTATCATTACTTGATGAGTCTTTATCATCATGTATGCAACTAATTAGACAATTAGGTGAATTTAAGAAATTTATTTGTACCAATAACTTTTTTCAAGAAACTAATGGTGAAATTAATTTGATACGTATTCGTGTTTCTTTAGATAAAAAAGTTTATCCGCAAGTTTCTGGGCATATGTCGCGTTACAGCGTGCGTTTTTTACCTCTTGAAACTTGTGAAAATAGTACAACAGATACAATTGAATTTGAATTAGCATGTTGCTAATAAACTTAGAGAGAAAATTATACACAATTAAATGAATAATCAAACAACAACCTTAGTTGAATGCCCAACTTGTCGAAAACAAGTTGAGTGGTCAGATAAAAGTCCTTATCGCCCATTTTGTAGCAAGCGTTGTCAGCTCATTGATTTGGGTGAATGGGCGGCAGAAGAGCATCGCATTGCTGATAAAGAGATAAGCGAACAAGATCTTTGGAGTGAAGATGACAAATTAAATTTTTCGGGTAAAAACTCATGAAGATCCTTGGTATTGAAACATCTTGCGATGAAACAGGTGTAGCAATTTATGATGATCATCATGGATTACTGGCTAATCAACTTTATTCACAAATCAAATTACATGCTGATTATGGTGGTGTCGTACCAGAACTTGCATCACGAGATCACATTCGTAAAACAGTACCACTGATTCAAGCGGCCTTAAAAGAAGCTAATTTAACTTCGCGCGATATTGATGGCGTGGCTTATACGGCGGGGCCTGGATTAATCGGCGCGTTAATGGTAGGCGCATCAATAGGGCGTTCACTTGCCTATGCATGGAATGTACCTGCTATTGCTGTGAATCATATGGAAGGACATTTACTTGCCCCTATGCTTGAAGACAATCCGCCTGAGTTTCCTTTTGTGGCTTTATTAGTATCCGGAGGGCACACTCAACTTTTTAGTGTGACTGGAGTAGGGGAATATCAGTTACTTGGTGAATCCATTGATGACGCCGCAGGCGAGGCATTTGATAAAACAGCTAAACTGTTAGGAATTGATTATCCTGGTGGAGCAAAACTTTCAAAATTAGCTGAGCAAGGCATATCTTCTCGATTCCATTTTCCTCGACCGATGACAGATAGACCCGGTTTTGATTTTAGTTTTTCTGGTCTTAAAACAGCCACAGCTAATGCCATTCATCAGCACAGTAAAGAGAGTATTATAGATGAACAAACTAAAGCCGATATTGCACGTGCTTTTGAAGATGCCTTAGTTGATACCTTAGTCATCAAATCAAGACGAGCACTCGACCACACAGGCTTCAAACGTTTAGTGATTGCTGGCGGTGTAAGTGCAAATAAAACTTTGCGGAGTAAATTAACACAGTTAATGCAACAAAGAAAAGGAAAAGTGTATTATCCTAGACTAGCGTTTTGTACTGATAATGGTGCAATGATTGCTTATGCGGGTATGATTCATTTAAAACAGAAACTAAACAGCGAATTGGCAATTGAAGTCAATCCTAGATGGGCTTTAAATATATCCAACAGTTAATGTTGGATATATTCTAACTTTTTACGGCTAAAAATCTTAGATATTTGAATCAGTTGATTTACGATTACCATCTGATTGCAATTGAACTAATTTTTCTAAATTTCTATTGATACTAAAAGAGACACAGATTAATTCGAAGCAAATGCGGGTAAGAACAGCTCCGCTAATTATACCGAACAATCCATAAAGAATACTACCCTGAAAAATATTGAATAAACCACCCAGGGTGACGCACGCTAACATTAACCAGTACAGAAAGGTTAATACACTTGGCATAATTAAGCGGTTAAAAAACAGTAAATCAATTGGTTTAAAATCTTTCATTTCTTTCCTCAATACTGATTTATATATATGATATTTAAGGTTTGAATATATTTAATGTTAACTACTTGATGATTATCTGAAATAATCATTGTATATTAGATAACATATTTTAGAATAAATCAATGCAAATAAAGTTTAAAATAAATTTATGAAAACATATATAACAGGCAAAGATGCCGCCCTTGAAGATTCAATCCACTATTTTCATCAACAATTAGCTAAATATCAATTAGATGTTAAAGAGGCTTCATGGCTTAATCCAGTAGCTAATGTCTGGTCAGTCCATATACAAAATATGCAGTGTCCTTTATGCTTTGCTAATGGTAAAGGAGCGAGCAAAAAAGCAGCATTAGCATCGGCTTTAGGCGAATATTTTGAACGGTTATCAACCAATTATTTCTTTTCTGATTTTTATTTAGGGAAACAAGCAGCAACGGCTAGCTTTGTTCACTATCCAACGGAAAAATGGTTTTTAGTGCCTGACGATAATACCTTGCCAGAAGGGATATTATCTGAAAAACTTTTACAATTTTATGATCCAAATAATGAATTAAGTGCAACCGATCTTATTGATTTACAATCAAGTAATCGTGAACGAGGGATTTGCGCTTTACCATTTATCTCTCAATCCGATCAAAAGATTGTTTATGTACCAGTTAACTTAATTGCTAATTTATATGCTTCAAATGGTATGTCAGCCGGTAATACACGTAATGAAGCTAGAGTACAAGCTTTATCTGAAATTTTTGAACGTTACGTTAAAAATAAAATTATTGCTGAAGCAGTGAGTTTACCGACGATTCCAGAAGAAGTGATTCATCGCTATCCAAGCGTGTTAGCATCAATAGAATCACTCGAAAATGAAGGATTTCCACTATATTGCTTTGATGCGTCTCTCGGCGGAAAATATCCTGTGATTTGTGTCGTCTTGTTTAATCCTAAAAATGGTACCTGTTATGCCTCCTTTGGTGCTCATCCTAATTTTGGTGTTGCACTTGAAAGAACAGTGACGGAACTATTACAAGGTAGAAGTTTAAAAGATCTTGATGTTTTCTCACCACCAAGTTTTGATAATGATGAAATTGCGGATTTAAGTAACTTAGAAACTCATTTTATTGATTCAAGTGGTTTAATATCATGGGATTTGTTTAAAGAAAAAGCCGATTATGAATTTGTGGATTGGGATTTTTCGGGGACAACGGAACAAGAATTTAATAATCTTATGGCTATTTTTCATGAACAAAATACGGAAGTATTAATTATGGACTATGAGCACTTAGGTGTATATGCTTGTCGCATATTGGCTGTCGGAATGTCAGAAATATATCCGCCTGAAGATCTTTTAATTGCGAATAACAACATGGCGATTCATCTTCGTGATCTTATTATGTCACTACCGGTAAAAAAATATTCTGCTGAACAATATCTTGCCATTATTGAACAATTAGATGAAGAAGGGTTAGATGATTTTGCACGAATTCGTGAACTACTTGGGATTGCTACGGGTAAAGATAATGCTTGGTTTACGTTACGAGTTGGTGAACTAAAAGCAATGCTTGCACTAGCCGCTCAGGATTTAGAACAAGCTAAATTGTGGATTGACTGGACTATCGAAATGAATGAATCCATTTTGTCACCAGAAAGAAATCATAATTATCGTTGCTTACAAACTTTGGTTAATTTTATTCTTCAACGCGATGTGAATAAGTTTAATGATTATCAAATGGCATTTAACAAAATGTATGGTCAAACTAGTGTTGAGAAAATGTGGCAATATGCAATTGGTGAGAAAACGTTTTATGGTCTAAATGATTTTTCAACTACAACTCAATCATCTAATGAGAATCTTGATCAGTTTACCATGCATCAAAAATTACTTTCAGTGTATCAAAAATTACATCAAACCATGTGATAGATTTTATTCCAGTAATATTAATGATTCCACCGAATAACATCGGTGGAAGATATAACACTTATTCTTGTCTGGCAAATTCGGATGCTTGTTTAACCAATTCTTCACTTGGTTTGACCCCAGTATAGAGAATAAATTGCTCAAGTGCTTGTAGTACAGCGACATCTGCTCCAGAAATGATTGGTTTATTTAATTTTTTTGCATACCTAATCATAGGTGTATCTACTGGCATTGCAACTACATCAAAAACGATATCGGCATTTCGAATCATGCTTTCAGAAAAAGCTAAATTGTTTTCTTCAACACTTCCTCGCATACCAATTGGTGTAACATTAATAATCAGTTTAGCTTGTTCGGGTAATAGCTCGGTTTCATTTTTTACCCAATGATAATTATAACGTTTTGCCAAAGCCTCTCCTTTTGCTTGATTACGTGCGGCAATCGTGCCGTTTTTAAAACCTGCATCGTAAAAAGCGCCAACCACTGCATTAGCCATACCACCACTTCCTTTTAAAACAAATGGTGTTGTTTTATCAATATTATGTAGCGTAATAAGTTTTTCTACAGCTATATAATCAGTGTTATAGGCTTTCAAATGATAATTTGTATTAACGATAGTATTAACTGATTGGATTGATTTTACCGATTCATCAAGTTCATCAATAAATGCTATACAATCTTCTTTATAGGGCATAGAGATTGCACAACCACGAATTGCCAACGCTTTAATACCAAAAATGGCATCTTTTAAATTATTGGTAGTAAAAGCTTTATACAGGTAATTAAGATTAAGTTTCTCATATAAATAGTTATGAAATCGAGTGCCGAAATTGCTAGGTCTTGCCGATAGCGACATACAAACAATGGTATCCTTATTGATAATTCTTGCCATTTTTATTGTTCCTTGGGATTATAATCAACTATTTTTTAATTTTAACATTTTCTCGTTATATAAGTATTAAATTATGGTAGTAAAAAATACGGGCCCCAACATTCAGCAAGAAAAAGTTACCGTCAGCACAATGATATATCTATATTGTAATAAGCAACACCATACACCACATAGCCATTTATGTGATGAATGTGAAGATTTATTGAAATATGCAATGCAACGCTTAACGTTATGTCGATTTGGCGAAGAGAAGTCAACCTGTGAACGTTGCCCAAAACATTGTTATCGCAAAGATTATAAACAAAAAATACAACAAGTTATGCGATTTTCTGGACCAAGAATGATAATTCATCATCCTATTATGGCATTTAGACATCTTTATAAAAATTTGAAAAAAAGATAATTTTTTTTAATTATTTTACTGGGGCATTTAACTTAAAAAATTCCTAGTGATTGAAAATCTAATTATAAAAACGAATAATGTAAAAATCAGTTGGATACAATATTCGAAACTGACGGACTTATAGCTGATTATTTTTATGAAAAAATAATGGTGATAAAAATGTTTATTATTCATACCGATAATATGTATAATATAAAATTGTTTGTGTGAGTAATCTTATATATCTAGTACAAAAAGATTTATAAAATCATTCTATACTTTATTTAATTTAGTGAGGTTAGCCATTTAAATTGAAAAGTATCTTTTTAAGATATCGTATTTAACTAGTTTAATAATGGGACTGTCACCAATATTATCAGAGAGATAAAATAATATTGGTCACTTGTCGGTATAATTTAAAAAATAACAATAAAAACGTTAATTTAACAAAGTTAATTGAAATTAATTATAAAAAAGAAAATTTATCATGGAATTAGGAAATAAGAAGTTTATAACTACGCATAGTTGTCATTCATTTTTACATAAAGAAGATAATATTCAAATTTATTCATTGAATATTGATTTAATGAATTTCCAAATCCTAATAAATTCTTCGTTATTAATTATTTTGATTTGTATCGTTTTGAGATAGTTAAATATCAGAAAGATAGCAATCGTGAAAACAACATTTTAATTACTATAAAAATAATTACTACCGTTTGGAAAAGGAAATTTATCAATGAAAAAAATATTAGTCATTTTTTTATTATTATTTACAAACTTGTCATTTGCAATTCAAGCACAAAAATTCTTAGCTATTGAGGATGATGATACAATTACTTTTGAGTTTGGAAGGGTTGAACCCAAAAACTCAACGCCTCAAAAGTTACAGAATATTGAAACAATTTATTATGGAAACAATACTCAGTTAACATGGGATAGTAACATTGATGATTTTGTTATTGACGAATATTTCGTTAACAATAAATATGATGATGACAAGTTAGAAGTTGTCCTTAATAGTATTCAAAATAAAGAGTGGGTTTATTTACCGACCAAGTTGAAAAATAACGAGTTAACTAAGGGCGATATTGCTTTCTTATATATTTTGAATCTTAAGCATATTGGAGCAAGTAGTTGCTTAAAAATGCATTTTGATGTTCTTTCTGAGTCAAAAAGATATGCTGATGGTTTATTGGATTATTTGGAAAACAATCGTATCGATGTTCAAAATAAAATGAGAGTTTGTTTGAATAATAATGGATATTTAAAGAGTAAAATGTATGCAGTGCTTAATCCTTTACCCTCATTTACCGATTGAATTCTATAATAAAAATCATTCTGTTTGAAAAACTAAACCAAGATGATTTAAATCAATTTTATTTAAGAAGATAATTACTTTAAATAATCCATGTTCATTGTTTATAGGCTCAAATAGGTAAATGATTTACTAAATGTAATGGCTATCGAGTAAATCATTATAAAAATTTGGTTTATTTAGAATTCAAGGTTATTTAAGGCGTTTTCTATTCACTTTAGGTATTGAATTTTTTATATTCTTTACAGCAAAAGCAGTGGGATATTTAAAGTGCAGTACCTTTAGTGGGAATAGTGAACCTTTGGGTATCGATTCCTTCTAATTGCAGAAGCTTTATTTTTTTATCAATGCCACCTGCATAACCGGTTAAACTGCCGTTACTGCCAATGACTCGATGACAAGGAATAATAATGGATAGTGGATTACGACCAACTGCACCGCCGACAGCTTGGCTAGACATGCTGGTAAGCTGATTAGTTTTCGCAATTTGTTTAGCTATATCGCCATAAGTGATGATTTCACCATAAGGAATTTTACAAAGAATATCCCAAACTTGATGACGAAAAGGTGTACCTATAGGGGCTAAATCAAGTTGATTGATTGCTGGATTTTTTCCTGAAAAATAGTGATCAAACCATTTTTTTGTGCGGTTAAAAATGGGTAAGTTTGGTTTGTTTTCAAGCGGTTCGTTTACGGTATCACCAAAATATTTTTGTCCTTCAATCCATACAGCAACAAGTTGATCGTTTCGACTTGCCAGTGTAATTAATCCTAATGGTGATGAGTAATCAGATGAATAAAACATATAAACCTTAAAAAATTTGCACTCAAAAATGGTATAAAATTATGCTTGTTTTTTAGGTTAATTTCTACCATTTTTCCGTTATCCACCCAATTTTATTCAGTTATTTGGCTTACCTAAGCAAGCCAAATAAGTTTGAAATGTTACTTTGTAATTTGTTTTCCTTTTTCGACATAACTCATATCACCAAAACTTTCGACAACAAATTTACCTTCTTCGGTATAGCGAATTTTCGTTACACTGGCATTGCCTAATGGGGTAGTAATAGGGGTGTCTAGCAGCTCTTCTACCATAGACATAATCGCAATACCATGTGAAACGACTAATACGTTACCACCACCTTGTGCTTTTGCTGATTCAGCGATGGTTTTTAATGCGATTTCCATTCGCTTTTTAACTTGCTGATAATTTTCCGCGTGTCCCGATTTTTCAACAGCTTTAACTGCATCTAACATTTTTTTCAAAGTGATATTCCCTTTAGCAAGATCAGCCATTAATTCTTTGTCAGATGAATAACCTAAATGTTGTGCAGCAGGATTCCACATATTGGGATCTAGATCGCCTTCAAAATCGCCAAAGCAGGCTTCTCTCAGGGCTTCCATTTCATTAATAGCAATGGTATCGCCTTTACTTTCTAAGATGATACGTGCTGTTTGTCGGGCACGACCTAAATCGCTGGAATAAGCCGTTATAAATTCGACATCTTTTAAGCCTCGTCCTAATTGTTCAGCAACCTTTATACCCGATTCAATCAATGGGGTGTCTGACCATCCTTGGGCACGATGGACATTGTTAAACATGGTCTTACCATGACGGGTTAAATAGATTGTGACTTCACTGGCAAAAGCTTGTGAAATAGTTACAACCATAACAAAAAATAGGCTAATAAATTGAATTGTTTTTTTCATGTTTCATCCTTTATTAAACAAAATATTTAAAATAAATTAAATCGATAATCGATGACGGTTTCAGCTGATAACGTTGGGGAACGTTGTGCTCTTCCGTGTTTTAGATTTGGTGTGGCATCAGAAGCACTCATTGTTTTGTAAGACCATCCATAACCTACTTTTGATAAGATAGAGAGGTTTTTAAACATACCAGTGCTAGGTTTCCAAATATTGAAAATATTGATTTCACCATTTTTTAGTCTTTCATGCTTATAATTAAATTCAGCATAGTTCATATATAAACCAGTTGTGTTATCTTTAATAAAATCATAATTTAATACGGTTGTGAACACAAGTTCCCCATCGCGCATGTAATCTGCTGCTGCGGCGGCAAGTCCATTAAAACGACCACGGTTATTCTTACCGATATGGCGTCCATAATACCCTATGGCATTGTGTTTGTTTGCATCAGTATAAGCTAGACCAGCTTTAATGCTCCAATCTTTTTCTTTCCATTCAATGTCTGCTGCATAATGCCATGCATGTGAATCAAACTCTTTTTTATTTTGTTTCATGGCATCATAATTTTTCATTGCGTAGCTGCCATAAAATTGTGAACCGATTGTTAATTTGTTAATCGGTTTGTATGCCAGTTCTATCGCATGTCTTTTTAAATAATCTTTGGCAACACCGTAAGAATAATCGATTTTAGTATCAGTATCTTTATAGGCAATTTCAACTGTAGAAATGTGATCAATGACTTTTTTGCGATCGTTCGTTAAAAAGTGAACTTTTTGGGCGGATTCACGGGGTAGGGCACTGTCTAAACGACCAAATGAAAAAGCAAAGTCATCATATTTTAATATGCCACTAAATCCGAGATAGCTGTTTCGTGTTAAATGTTGTGAAGAGCTAATGATGCCTAAATCTTTTACACTATGCCATCCCACTTTACCGTTAAAATTTATCCTTTCATCACCCAGTTTTATTTTTATATAACGCTGAGTAAATTTATTAAAGCCATGCGCATTGTGTTTACTATAACCTTTACCATGGTTGTACAGTAGATTACGGGTTGCAAAATAATCACTTGCACCAAGCTTTATCGCATTATCATAAGTGACGTCAAATCCAAGTGTATCAAACAGATAGCCTGATTTATAATTTAACGTGAAAACTTGCCCCCAAGCACTATGCACTTCTTTTGGTTGAGCGGCATTTTCTTTCAGATATTTCCAATGATTGCGAGTAGAGAAATCAAGTTTACTATCTTTAATAAAAGTATTATCAAAAAGGCTTTGTTGTAGATGATTATCGGATATTTGGTTTGCAAGAACGGAATAAGACATGATGTTGAATAATGCGAAGGTTAAATATCTTATTTTCATTTTTATATCCTTTTTTTATTTATTAAAACCTAAATAGTCAGTTATGCTTGATGAGCTATTTAGGTTTTGCCTGCTATACGCAGTTACTTTCCAATTTTAGGTTTGACACAAAAGTTAAGATTTTAAAACTTCGCCTTTTGATGCAATCACAGATTGATACCAGTAAAAACTTTTCTTTTTATAGCGTTTTAGCGTTCCCGAGCCGTCTTGGTTTAAATCGACATAAATAAATCCATAACGTTTAGTTACTTCGGCTTTTGAAGCACTAATCAAATCGATTGGCCCCCAGCTGGTATACCCCATCACTTCGACACCATCATCGATAGCTTCACGAATTTTCACTAAATGATCGTTCATATAGTTAATACGATAATCATCATTTATCGTGCCATCTGCTTCTAATTTATCTTTTGCACCTAAGCCATTTTCAACAATAAATAATGGTTTTTGGTAACGTTCATAAAGCATATTTAACAGGTAACGGATGCCTGTTGGATCGATTTGCCAACCCCATTCCGATGCTTTTAGATAAGGATTTGGTACCATATCTAAAATATTGCCTTTTGTTTTTTGTGATTCATCAGCGGTTGCGCAACAACTCATATAGTAACTGAACGATACAAAATCGACCGTTTCTTTAAGATCTTGTCGATCTTGTTCGGTGATCGTTAAATTAATATTGTTTTCTCTGAAAAAACGTTTCATATAAGTCGGGTAATAACCTCGAACTTGAACATCACCAAAAAATAGCCAACCATGGTTTTCTTGAAGTGTAGCCCAAACATCTTCAGGCTTAGGTGTTAAAGGATAAGCAACAGCACCTAATAGCATGTTACCTATTTTGGCATCGGGAATAATTTGATGACATAGTTTGACCGCTTGACTGCTGGCGACTAACTGATGATGAATGGCTTGATAGATCTGTTCTTTACTACTGTGTCTATCCAATCCGACACCGGTAAAAGGTTCGTGTAATGACATATTGATTTCATTGAACGTTAACCAATATTTTACTTTATTTTTATAGCGTTCAAATACGGTTTTGGCATAACGAGTAAAAAATTCGATGACTTTACGATTTCCCCATCCACCATATTGCGTGACAAGGTAGTAGGGCATTTCGTAATGCGATAAGGTGACAAGTGGGGTAATGTTGTGTTTTAACATTTCGTCAAACAGTTTGTCATAAAACGCCAGTCCTTTTTCATTTGGTTGTTCTTCATCACCATTTGGAAATATTCGAGTCCAAGCAATTGACGTTCTTAAACATGAAAATCCCATTTCAGCAAATAAAGCGATATCTTCAGGATAGCGATGATAAAAATCAATGGCACGATCTTTAATGCCGGTAATTGTGTTTTTATTACGATCGATGATGTCACCAAATAAACCGTTGGGTGTACAATCTGATGTAGATAAACCTTTGCCATCTTCACGATAGGCACCTTCAACTTGGTTGGCGGCAATTGCTCCGCCCCAAAGAAAATCTTTCGGAAATTGTGTTAACATGTGTTACTCCTTATTTGCTGATAACGTTAATAAAACGTCACCCTTTTCAATAGTTTCTGATTGATGAATAGTCTGGATCTTCTGATAGTCATCACTATTAGTAATGATGATCGGCGTGGAAACTTCAAATCCTGCTTGTTTGATTGCCTCGATATCAAAACTGACGAGTAAATCGCCTTTTTTGACTTTGTTACCGGCTTGAACATGTGCTTGAAAATGTTGACCGTCTAATTTAACCGTGTCGATCCCGATATGAATTAATATTTCCACGCCAGAATCAGTCTGAAATCCGATAGCGTGTTTGGTTCTGAACAGTGATACGACTTCACCGTCATCAGGAGCGTAAGCTTTCCCTTCTGTTGGAATAATAGCAATGCCTTTACCCATTAGTTCACTGGCAAAAGTAGGATCATTAACTTGATTTAGTGGAATGATAGTTCCTGTTAACGGGCTGTAAACTGTGACAGGTTGCGTATTAACAGTATCTGAAAGGTTAAGATTGTTTGTCGATGAAGTTTCATCTTGATCTGTTTGCTTTGTTTTTGGCATTCCAAATAGATAGGTTGCAATTAGTGCCAAGATGAATGAAAGGATACAACCAACGACGACAGCATAAAATTTTTCATCTATGCCTGTAGGTGGAATTAATTGTAAAAAGGAGAAAATATTAATAAAACTAAACGAATAAATGACACTGTGATAATAACCAACAATTCCACCACCTACAGTTGCAGCAAGACAACCAATAACAAATGGTCTTTTTAACGGTAAATTGACACCGTAAATTGCGGGTTCAGTTACCCCAAAAATACCCGATAGTACCGAAGAACTTGCTAAAGCTTTAAATTCAGGATCTTTGGCTCGTAATCTTACCGCTAATACGGCACCAACTTGCGCGAACACAGCAGGAAACAGAATCGGTAACATAAAATCATTTTGATATACCGATAAATTATTTAAGGCAAATGGAACAAGTCCCCAATGAATACCAAATATTACCATGACTTGCCAAAGTGCGGCTAAAATCATACTGGCAATAACAGAATTAAGTTCATAAACATAAATAATGCCACTAGCTACAGTGTTACATAAAAATGCAACGACTGGACCAATAAGCGCAAAGGTTAATGGCACAGTAATGATAATACCGAGTAGGGGCGAAATGAATTTTTTAAATGAGTCATGCATGATTTTGTTGAAGTTACGTTCAAGCAATGAATAAAACCATGCTGCTAAAATTACCGGGAAGACTGAAGATTTATAAGGAATTAATTTAATAGGGATATTGAAAAATTCAGTTTGTAATTCAATTGCTTTTCCTAGCATCTCGGTGATATCCGGATAGACTAATGCGCCACCGATCGCCATTCCAACATAAGGATTACCACCAAATTTTTTAACTGCAGAAAAACCTAAAATGATCGGTAAATAATAAAATGGCGCGTCAGCAATAGCGGTTAAAAAAGTAAATGTTGGCGTATTTTCCTGAACAATGTCACATACTTGTAATAGAGACACAATCCCTTTTAAAATACCGCCAGCAACCAGTACCACTAAAACTGGAATAAAAATGCTTGATACTAAATCAATCAGTCGTGACACAATCCCTTTTTTAGGCCCCGCTTCTTGAGAAGCAGGGGTGTTATTAAGGCTAGTGATATCCATAATTGCATTAAATACGTCAGCAACATTGTTACCAATGACAACTTGAAATTGTCCACCACTTTGCACAACAGTTATTACCCCTTTTTGTTTTTTGAGGATATCTGCATTAGCTTTATTATCATCTTTTAATGCAAATCTTAGACGAGTTGCACAGTGTACCAGACTGATAATATTGTCTTGACCACCAACATATTCAATAATTGATTCGGCAAGTTGTTTGTTTTTCATACCTTATCCTTTTTTAAATGCAAAAAAAAACCTAACCACCTCAAGTTGAGGTGATTAGGTTTTGCTTACACAACATAAAATGCTATGCAATAACAATCCAAAATTTATTCGCTTAGGCTAGCATAAATAAAAAAAAGTGAATATGATTTCTCATTTTGAGATGTTCAAATTGTGAACTGCATCACATTATTTTTTGAGCTCAGTGCGTAGTCGTTCAATATGAATGGTTAAATACAGACTTTCATCATCGGTAAGTGGATGTTGATATTGTTGAATTAAATGGAGATCAATCTGTTTTGTGCATAGATATGCCTGCTCATACTTTTTACGAATTAATTCATATAATGAGGCATCTTGTTGAACCAGTTGAGTTTGACTCAAAATGCGTTGTGAGAAGAATTTTAAGTGTGTCACAAAACGTTGATAAGAAAGACAATCTTCATCATACTCAAAATTAAAATGGTATTTGACGATATTAAGAATTTCACGCATGATTTTGGTCATTTTAACGATATTGGGCATCGTATCATTAAGTTGAGCATTAATAATATGAAAGGTAATAAAACCCGCTTCGTCTTCTGGTAACTCAATGGATAAACGTTTTTTGATGACCGATAAAGCAAATAAACCTACTTGAAACTCTTTAGGATAGAGCTTTTTTGTTTCCCATAAAAAACTATTCGGAATATCAAATCCTTGTTTATGGCGCTCTATAGCAAAATGGATATGATCTGTGAGTGAAATATATATACTATCTTGCAGTTTTCCATTCAGGACTTGCTTGGCGTGATTGATGATGATTTCTGAAGTAGTGAATATTTCAATGGGTATTTCAGATAGTAATTCAGCAAATCTTGGTAGCGTTTCTTGGTTGTTAAGGGAAAATTGTTTTTCAATCAGTTTAGGATCAATCAAGTCTCCTTCACGTTTTTTAAATCCAATGCCACGACCAGTGACAATGAGTTCATTGCCTTTGGAATCAAGTGTAACGACTACATTGTTATTAAGAATTTTATAAACTTTCATCTGTCACCGTCTGATTGAAAACTTTAGGTATTATGAATAGACAGCAGAAAATGAAAAGAAGAAATATAAGAAAATGTGATAGGCATCATATTTTTAGTAAATTTCGATTACCTAACTTAAATAAAAGTTAACAAAAAACCCGATATTACTATCTAATATCGGGTTTTATTATTTATTGATTATTCTGCAAGCAGTTTATTCATGGTTTGAATAAATTTACTTGGATCACTTAATGATCCTTTCTCTGCCAGTAATGCTTGATCTAATAATAATTCAATCCAGTCGCTAAATGCCGTTTCGTCTTGTGTATCAGCTATACGTTTTACTAACTTATGATCAGGGTTGATCTCAAACGTATATTTGATTTCAGGCGCTTTTTGACCGGCAGCCGCAAAAAGTTTTGCCATTTGCGTGGTCATTTCATCCGCTGCAGTGGTCACTATTGCAGGTGTATTGGTTAAACGATGCGTTAATTTAACTTCTTTTACTTTATCACCTAACACTGCTTTGACACGTTCAATAAATGGTTCAAGCTCTTTTTCTGCTTGTTTTTGTTCTTCGCTATCTTGATCGGCAAGTTTTTCAATCGATTCGTCAGATTTACTGATTGATTGGAACTGTTTTCCTTCAAATTCAGTTAAATTACTCATCATCCACTCATCAACACGATCAGATAATAGTAAGACCTCAATGCCTTTTTTGCTGAATAATTCCAAATGTGGGCTATTTTTAGCCGCACCATAACTATCAGCGGTAATGTAGTAGATCTTATCCTGACCTTCTTGCATACGACTAATATAATCGTCTAAAGAGATGGTTTGCGCATTGCTATCAGAATGCGTAGAAGCAAAACGGAGCAATTTCGCGATAGCTTCACGGTTAGCATAGTCCTCACCCGTTCCTTCTTTTAACACTAAGCCAAATTCGCTCCAGAACTGTTGATATTGTTCTTTATCATCTTTAGCCAGCTTTTCTAACATTTGTAATACACGTTTTGTACATGCATTGCGTAAACTTTGGGTGATTTTGTTATCTTGCAATATTTCACGTGATACATTCAATGGAAGATCATTAGAGTCAATTAAACCTTTTACAAAGCGTAAATAGTTTGGCATAAATTGCTCTGCATCATCCATAATAAAGACACGTTGTACATAAAGTTTTAGACCGTGTTTGTTATCACGATTCCACATATCCCACGGTGCTTTTGAAGGAATATAAAGTAAACTGGTGTATTCTTGTTTACCTTCTACTCGGTTATGGCTCCAACTGAGTGGATCGGCAAAATCATGAGAAATATGTTTATAAAACTCTTTGTACTCTTCGTCGGTAATTTCAGATTTACTCCGAGTCCAAAGGGCTTGAGCCTTGTTTACTTTTTCCCATTTTACGTCTTTGCTTTCTTCGTCGATGGTTTGTACTTCAACAGGGAGTGAAATATGATCAGAATATTTACTGATAATTGAGCGTAAACGCCAGTCATCTAAAAACTCTTTTTCATCTTCTTTTAGATGTAAAATAATTTCAGTACCACGTGTCTCTTTATTATCATCAGAAATCGTATATTCACCTTCGCCAGCCGATTCCCACATAACCGCTTCATCAGCGTTAGCAGTTGCAGCACGAGTTTTGACGGTGACTTTATCTGCTACTATAAATGCAGAGTAAAAACCAACACCAAATTGACCAATTAGTTGGCTGTCTTTAGCTTGATCGCTACCGATTGATTCCAAAAATGCTTTGGTGCCAGACTTGGCAATCGTACCTAAATTTTCGATAACTTCATCACGTGTCATACCGATACCATTATCGGCAATGGTTAAAGTTCCTGCTTCTTTATTCACAGAAATACGTACGCCAAGCTCAGCATCACCAGCATAAAGGCTAGGATTTTCAAGTGCTTTAAAACGTAATTTATCAGCCGCATCGGATGCGTTCGAAATTAACTCTCGTAAAAATATTTCTTTATTGGAATATAAAGAATGTATCATTAAATGAAGAATTTGTTTAACTTCGGATTGAAATCCACGAGTTTCTGTACCTTGCTTACTCATTGACTAGTTCCTCTAATATATTTAACTGATTCAATTAACAATTTATACCGATAACCTTGATTAATAAAGCTATCCATGCTTTCAACGTCTGCAAGAGCAGATTTGATTGCAAAAGGGTATAACTGTTAAATGAATAACACTGTCATAATAGTTTGATTTATTGTTGTATTGTTATATGGGAATGAAAATGAGGTTTTCAATAGAGATTAAGTAATTTTGGTAATTGTTTGCTGTTTTTTTGTTAGCTTGGTGGGAAGAAAGCCTTGAAAATATCAAGGCTTTGCAGATGATAATTAACTACTTCCCTTCTGGAAAAAATCCAAAAACAAGAATAGCAACAATTGCCACTGGAATAATAAAACGGGTTAAGATTGTCCAAATGTTAAACCAGAAAGCGTTTAGATTAAGTTCTTCACGAATTCGTTTTTGATTCATCATCCATGCAGCAAAAATAATGGTACCTAAACCGGTTACTGGCAACATGATTTTACTGGTTAAGTAATCAAGTAAATCAAAAATATTTTTACCAAATAATGTGACATCTGCCCATTTATTAAATGAAAGAATACAAGCAATACCTAAAGCCCAAATAATAATACTGGTGACAATGGTTGCCGTTTTGCGTCCCATATGGGTTTTTTCTTCGAGTAACTCTACAGTCGGTTCTAATAATGAGATTGACGAGGTTAATGCAGCAAACGTTAAGAATATAAAGAATAATATGCCTAAAATTGAACCGCCAGCCATATTGCCGAATGCAATTGGTAGTGTCACAAAGATGAGACCAGGGCCTGAACCCGGTTGTAAATCATTAGCAAAAACAAGCGGGAATATTGCTAATCCTGATAAAACCGCCACAATCACATCCAAAATGACCACAGTTCGGGCTGTTGAGAGTAGATTGACATCTTTCCCTAAATACGAGCCATATGCCATCATAATTCCCATACCTAAAGATAGACTGAAAAATGCGTGACCTAAAGCAGCTAATATTGCCGTGCCATTTAAGGCAGACCAGTTAGGTGTAAATAAGAAATCACAAGCCTTCCAGAAAGAAGAACCGCTGGCATATGCGGCATACCCAACCAGCACTAAGAGTAATATACCTAAACCAGGCATCATAATCTTACAGCCACGTTCCAAGCCAGCTCCAACGCCAAGAGCGACAATAAAGGCCGTTGCAAACATAAATACTGTATGCCAGATTAATAAACTATTTACATCGCCCAGAAAATTAGTAAAGAGATTTTCGGTTATTCCACCATTCGCACCTTCAAATGTGCCTTGCGCTGCTAGAACGATGTAATCTGTTGCCCAGCCACCAATCACACTATAAAAGGAGAGAATTAAGAATGAACCAAGTACCCCAATTATCCCTACCCAGCCCCATAATTTTGAACGACCTTCAGAAACGGCCACATCTTGCATGGTATGAATCGGATTTTTTTGCCCTCGGCGCCCGATCAACCATTCTAAAACAAGGATAGGTAGCCCAATGATAAACATAAAGAGTAAATAGGTGAGCACAAATGCTGAACCACCCATTTCACCCGCCATATAGGGAAATTTCCAAATATTACCTAAACCCACAGCAGAGCCAGCTGCTGCTAGCATGAATCCCATGCGTGAGCTCCATTGGGAATGACTTTTCTTCATAGTACCTGTACTCATGAATTTTCCTTTGATTCTTAATAAATAGTTTAATTTGCGTTTAGTAAAATTATGTCTTAATTAAAACTTTAAATCATGCCATGAAATCAAACTATTCACAAGAAATCATTACAGTCATTGACAATATTGTTTAAAAATTTAACTAGAATTGGCGTCAATCATTAAAATGAATCAAATGATTCGATTATTATTAGATCCAACCGATGAGTTTCAATATACCGATAAGGGTAAAAAGTAACCAGGAAGGTAATATCATAATCCAAATACTGATACCAAAAAAGAAGGCTAAAATGAAGTTATAAACGCCTACTATAAAATATATTATATTTGTTTGGAGATCTTGATAACTGAATCCAAAAGCACCATCGGTTATCATTAAAATAAACATTGGAATCAGTGCAAAAATAAACATGATAAAACTGCCTATAATTGGTATATCCATTATTTTTATTAAACTAGGTCGATTTGTTCTTAGCGCGATTATCATAATTTGTCTTCCTTATATTATATTTATATCGTTTTTATGAATTAAATTAATTGTCTATTTTTTATTGGTAAAAAGTATATCATTTGAGCGCTTAAACTAAGTGGATTTTTTTGTTAATAAAAAGCGGGCAGTGTAAGCTATTTTATTGATAATTGATTGGAGTTAGCATATAGTAAAACCCATTTTTTACACTTTAAAAACGCCAGCATGTCACAAAATATCGATATTAACGAAATAAATAAATTCTCACAATTAGCCGCACAATGGTGGGATCCAAATGGTCAATGTAAACCTTTGCATATCATTAATCCATTACGTGTTGATTATATATTGCAGCAATGCGAATCACTTAATGGCAAAAAGGTGTTAGATGTCGGGTGTGGTGGTGGCATCTTATCAGAAAGCCTTGCTAAACTCGGTGCGCAAGTGACCGCTATCGATCTGGCGGAGGAGTCTTTAAACGTTGCCAAAATGCATGCTGAGCAAAATGGTCTTTCTATCGATTACCAAAAACAAACCGTTGAAGCGCATGCAGAAGAACGATCAGAATATTATGATGTGATTACTTGTATGGAGTTATTAGAGCACGTCCCCGATCCATTCTCCATCATTAATGCTTGTGCTAAGTTGCTAAAACCAAGTGGCAAACTATTCTTATCGACAATCAATCGAAATACCAAAGCAAAGTTATTACTTATTTATGGCGCTGAATACATTGCTCGGCTTGTACCAAAAGGAACACATGATTTTAATCGCTTTATTCGACCTTCAGAATTAATGGACTTAGTTGAGCAATCTAAATTAGCGGTTAAAGGCATTATTGGTATGGAATATCATCTTTTAAAAAATCAATTTAAATTAGGTCACAATGTGGATGTAAATTATATTTTAATGGCGCAAAAAGAACTTTAAATTTGAAAGTGTGATCTTATTCTCATTTCTAATAAATAGTGTAAATTTTCCTCTAACATTCCCACATATATCGATACTATGTGGGTAAATACTTATTGTTAATTTATTCGTACTTACCCATAAAATGCGATGTGTTCAAATCTTAATTGAATTGCAATTTTCTAATTATGTTTAAAGTATTTAAGGCTAGTTGTGTAAATTTAACCAGATGGGATGTCGTTGATTAAGAGGAGTTGATTATGCCATTAATCATTATTGCTTTTGGTGTCTTGATGTTATTGATTCTCATGTTACCTTTGCGAGTTAATGGTTTTATCGCATTAATTTTGGTGGCACTTAGTGTCGGTGTTCTGGAAGGGATGCCCGTTATGGAGGTCATCAAATCAATCAAAAATGGTGTCGGTGGCACGCTTGGCAGCTTAGCATTAATTATGGGATTTGGTGCAATGTTAGGCAAATTACTCGCTGATTGTGGAGGTGCACAGCGGATAGCAACAACGCTCATTGCCACTTTCGGCGATAAAAAGATTCAATGGGCAGTGACACTTACGGGATTTATAGTTGGATTTGCTCTGTTTTATGAGGTTGGTTTCGTTTTATTGTTACCCTTAATTTTAACTATAGCTGCAACCTTAGGTATCTCTCCGCTATATATTGGTATTCCCATGGCGGCGGCTTTGTCGGTTACACATGGTTTTTTACCGCCGCACCCTGGACCAACAGCGATTGCACAAATATTTAAAGCCGATATGGGAAAAACCTTACTTTATGGCACAATTATAGGTATTCCAACCGTCATACTAGCTGGGCCTATTTTAACTAAATTACCTTTTATTCGTTTGATTAATCATCCTGTTGAAGAAGGCTTATATAATACTAAAACATTTACTGAACAGCAGATGCCTAGTTTTCGTGTCAGTCTTATTACCGCATTGATTCCAGTTATATTAATGTCAATCCGAGCCATAAGTGAAATGACGTTAAATAATGGGCATTGGTTGCTACCCTATGTTGAATTTTTTGGGGATCCAGTCATTGCAACGCTGATATCAGTATTAATAGCCATATTCACTTTTGGTTTATTACGTGGCCGTAGCATGTCAGACATCAATACTAGCTTAGTTGATTCAATTAAAATTATTGCAATGATGCTATTGATTATTGGGGGTGGTGGGGCATTTAAACAAGTTCTTGTCGATAGTGGCGTGAAAGTTTATATCGAACAGATAATGCATGGATCGACTGTTTCCCCCATTGTTATGGCGTGGTTAATTGCAGCCTTATTAAGATTAGCCTTAGGGTCGGCAACGGTTGCTGCACTAACGGCAGGTGGGATTGTTTTCCCATTAATTGCTTCAACGGGTGTTAGTCCAGAATTAATGGTTATTGCAACGGGTGCGGGTAGTGTCGTTTTTTCGCATGTAAATGATCCGGGCTTTTGGTTATTTAAAGAATATTTTAATCTGAGCATTACCGAAACATTGAAATCATGGTCTTTACTCGAAACAGTGATATCTGTCAGTGGATTAATCGGCTGTTTGATCATTAATCTTTTTTTATAAGGTTAGTTTGTATGAGATATAATTATTTTTGATGAAATAATAAGAAGGATAACTGTTCAAACTATTTCAAGAATCAAAATACCGCTGGTCTTTTATCGCAAAAGTCAGTAGAATACATCGGCAATATTTTATCAACAATTCAACTCAATGGTGAATATTGTCATGTCTCGTATAGTTAAAGAAGCACTTACATTTGATGATGTGTTATTAGTTCCTGCCCACTCCACGGTATTACCCAACACTGCGGTTATTTCTACTCAGCTAACCCAAACAATTAAACTCAATATTCCGATGCTGTCAGCTGCAATGGATACGGTGACTGAATCCGATTTAGCCATCGCCCTTGCGCAAGAAGGCGGAATTGGTTTTATCCATAAAAATATGTCAATCGAAGCTCAGGCTAACCATGTAAAAAGGGTGAAAAAGCATGAAAGCGGTATCGTCCAAGATCCCGTGACCGTTTTACCTACTGCCACGATTCGAGATGTTATCGAACTTGCTAAAGAGTATGGTTTTGCCGGTTTCCCTGTGGTTACTCAATCTCAAGAGTTAGTGGGGATTATTACCGCTCGAGATGTTCGTTTTGCAACTGATTTATCGTTACCGGTAACGGCAGTCATGACACCAAAAGAACGACTTGTTACGGTAAAAGAGGGCGAACAACGTGAAATTGTGCTGAAAAAAATGCATGAACACCGTGTTGAAAAAGTGTTAGTTGTTGATTCTAAATTTCATCTTAAAGGAATGATAACGGTTAAGGACTACAATAAAGCAGAACAAAAACCACATGCTTGTAAAGATGAAAAAGGGCGTTTGCGCGTAGGGGCGGCAGTGGGCGCTGGTGCAGGCAATGAAGAACGGATTGCGGCATTGGTTGAAGCAGGTGTTGATGTTTTATTGATTGATTCATCTCATGGACATTCAGAAGGTGTATTAGAGCGGATTCGTCAGACAAGGCAAGCGTATCCGGAATTACAAATTATTGGGGGGAATATTGCTACTGCGGAAGGTGCAAAAGCATTAATCGATGCAGGGGTAAATGCAGTTAAAGTCGGTATTGGTCCAGGTTCTATCTGTACTACGCGTATTGTGACAGGTGTTGGTGTGCCACAAATTAGTGCCATTATGGATGCAGTTGAAATGGCTCAACGACATAATATTCCTGTTATTGCTGATGGTGGTATTCGTTTTTCGGGTGACATTGCTAAAGCCATTGCCGCAGGTGCATCATGTGTTATGGTTGGCTCAATGTTTGCTGGAACAGAAGAAGCTCCTGGTGAAATCGAATTATATCAAGGTCGAGCTTATAAATCTTATCGAGGTATGGGATCACTTGGCGCAATGGCGAAAGGTTCATCTGATCGTTATTTCCAATCTGATAATGCCGCTGATAAATTAGTTCCTGAAGGTATTGAAGGCCGTATTGCCTATAAAGGCCCATTAAAAGAAATCATTCACCAACAAATGGGAGGATTACGTTCTTGTATGGGATTAACTGGCTGTGCCACTATCGATGAGCTAAGAACGCAATCTAAATTCTATCGAATAACCGGCGCTGGCATGAAAGAAAGCCATGTTCACGATGTGCTAATAACCAAAGAGCCACCAAATTATCGAGCTGGATCTTAATTTTTTATCAATATTAAAGCGTCGTTAATCATTGACGCTGTTCAGTAATAGTAAAAATCCCAACAATTTCAGCATTGTTGGGATTTTTAATATCTCATGGGGATAGTCTGCTTTATAACGCTTTGCGTTAATTACTCAAGTCCCAGCACTTTACGTCCATTTCGAGTGGCGACGTTAACCACATTATCTAAATCGGTATATCGACATCCTGTTACTAACAGTTTTAGCTCTTCCCACATGTTACCCGTTGAAAAGGGGAGCATATAATCACTGACATTATCAGTGCCAATCGCAACAGGAATTCCAGCGGCGGCTAATTCATCAACAGGGGTTAAGGAGTTACGGGTTGGGCCTTGTTCTTCACGCCTTGGACTGTCAATCCACGCAAACGGACAGGCAATCACCATCATTTGGGCTTCTTTCATTTTTTTGTATAATTTTTGACGATATTCTAAGCTATGGGCAGTAATTGAAATACTATGAATTGCCACTACACGACCATGCATTGCATGTTCTAAGGTTTTATCTGTTAATTGCTCTGTTTCTATCTCATCGGATGAATTAAATTGATCTACATGAACATGCACCATTTTGCCTAAAGATTTGCCTGTTTGCATTAATACATCTAGATGTTTAAGTCCCATACCTTCACCATGATCACGTTCATCACGGCGAGGTAAGCCACCAATAATATCGACAAGATCGGCACCTTTATCAAACCAATAGCGGGCCTCTTTATCAATTACGCCTTTTAAGGTCTGATTCACCAGTTTAATGGTGATATCGTTTTTATAGGTTTCTCGTGCCCGTAATGCGCCTTTGATTGCACGTTCTTCAGCGATGGGGTCAATATCCACAAATGAGCCCATGGCACTAACACCTTGTTCAATCATTCGTTCAACAGCCATACTAAAATGACGATAATAGTCTTCTTCCGTCATGGCGGCTTTGACTTTGTCTAACGTATCCCATTTTTCAATCAATGTCTGTTTTTGGTACACGTCAAAACTGTCAACGGTAATTGTAAAAGCACGATCAGCGTGCATATGTGCATTAACCCAACCGCCATTTTGCTTGATTTTGTTCATTAAAAATGCTTTTAAACTTTGATCTCGACTGGTTAATAACATCTTTTTGTTGTCTGTCATATTATGCCTCTACTGATAAATTACCTAAAATTTGTTTTGAAAATCAAAAATAATAGCTAAAAAAAATCCTCCATAAAGGAGGATTAAAAATAAAAACAACAATTTTTAAACGACTCATTGTTGATTTACATAGGTTCATGGTTTGGAAAACTCTTGTTGGTTATTTAATGGCAGAAATTCTAAACATATCTTGATTAAGATCAAGCTTTAAAATTCAGTAAATATGTAATTAAATGTTATAGTTAAAGTATTATTTTTTAGATTTTATTACTATAAATTAACTTCTTCACAGTCTTATTTTATTTATTTTGTAAGGAAGAAAAACTTAACTGCTTATTTATTAGGAATAAGTAGCTGTCGAAAAATTGAGATTTGTCGATTAATCTTTTTTTGTCTACTTATTGATATTAAATTAACCTATATTGGTATTATCACTAAACTATTTGTTATCAAAAAAGAGGTCTATATGAGCCAGTTAAATATAGTTGCTACTCTAAAAATAAAGCCTGAATTTCGTGGTGCTTTTCAAACGATTTTTAAAAAACTAGTGGAAGAGAGCCAAAAAGAAATCGGATGTATTCGCTATGAGCTTAATCAAAGTATTGATGACCCTGATGTTTATATCGTCATTGAAACATGGGTCTCTAAACAGGCAATTAACAATCATAATCAAACTCCTCATTTTAAAGCGTTTGCTTCATTTGCAAAGGATCATACTGAAAAACTAGATATTTGTATTGCCAAACAAGTGTTATAAAAAGCAAGCTAGCAAAAATTGCTAGCTTGATTCTATTCATAAAAGTTAATTGAGTAACTCGACTTTGACATTCCTTGTATTGCTTCGACCCATATCGTCTAATACAGTTATTTTAAATGTACCACTTTCAGTTGGAACCCAATCAATTGCTTTATGAGGCTCAGTTTCCCCCATAAAACTGTCATTGACAAACCAGTATAATGATTTTGCACTACCATCACTATTCGCTGTAAAGCTAATTTTTTCATTCTTCTGTTTAGTTGAACGAAATTGATAAACCACATTTTTCAGTGGTGATGTGATCTTAGGTGGATCGCCTAAATAGTTTTGTGTTAAAGCACAATGGGATGTTTTAGGTGGCGATTTTTTTGGAAGTCCTGCTTTAGCAAATATTGCAGCTAAATCTGATGGCCAGTATTCAAAAACTTCTAAGTGCGATGTTTTGGGATCATAAGGAGGACAAACAGCTTTCCCCGTTTTATTATCAATCATTATAGGTCTAAATATCGTATCGGGCTTAATAGGTGAAACACCGGGTATAAACCATGTTTTTCCTTTTGCTTTACACCATTTAGTTAATAAATTTCCACTTGTAAGACAAATGTCGACTCGTTTCATATTTGTCGGCAAAGTGCGGTTAGGTTCACGTAAATTAGGATAATATCCATTGATACTGTCAATAATGTTAAAAAATAGTGGCGTCGCTGCATTTACACCAATGAAGGCATGATTTCCACTTCCATCAAAATTTCCGAGCCATACCACCATAGCGTAATGACCAAATACTCCCGCCGTCCATGCATCGCGAAATCCCCATGAGGTTCCTGTTTTCCAGGCTACAGGTAAAACATTTCTCTGCATTTTGCTTAATATATCTTTTGGACGAGTGTTTTGTTTCAACATTTCCATTGTCATAAATGCAGCTTCTGGACTTAGTTGCTTTTCTGGCTTATCTTGATCATCTGATTTTACAAATTTGAGTGGTTGCCAGTTACCTTGATTGGCAAGCATGGCATATAAGCCTACTAGTTCTTGAGCAGTAACTTCTCCTCCACCTAAAACTAACGATAACCCATAATGTTTTTCATCGGCTAATTTTGCGATATGAGAATTCACTAAGAATTGATAAAAACTTGGATGATGTAATTGTGATGCTACAGTTACCGCAGGAATATTACGACTATGGATTAATGCATCTGTTGCGGATATAGGACCACGAAAATTGAGATCAAAATTTTCAGGGGTATAAAACCCAAAGTCTGTTGAAACATCTTTTAAAATTGTTCGAGGATGTAAAATTCCTTGATCAATTCCTAAGGCATAAATGAAAGGTTTCAAGGTCGATCCTGGTGAGCGTTTTGCTAATGTCCCATTGACCTGTCCTTGAATATGCGGATCAAAATAATTAGCGGAACCGAGCAATGCTTTTACTTCCATTGTTTGGGTATCAACTAAAATAATCGATACATTTTGTATGCCTTTTGATCGGTTACGCTCAATGAATAAGTTAACTTGCCCTTTAATGATATTTTGTAGATTACTATTTAATGTTGTTGTTATCGTGTAAGGTTTACTTGTTTGATTTTGAATGATTTGATTAACAAAATGAGGAGCCTTGAAGGGAAGTTTTTCGGGTTGTCTTAAAATCAATTTTTGAGAAAAAAGCGCAGCAATATCTTCATCGACTTCATAATGTTGTTGCCAACGTTCAAATAATTTGTTCCGAGCTTTAATGAGTGCTTTGCCTGCAAGACCTGTTTTTCTTTCAATTCGATAAGTAGGTGATTGAGGTAATACCACTAATGTAAGTGCTTCAGGTAAATTAACTTCTGAAGGTGGCTTATTGAAATAAATATAAGAAGCTGCGCCGATACTCTCGATATTTCGTCCAAAAGGTGCATAGTTTAAATATGCCTCAAGTATTTCCTCTTTAGAATACATTAGTTCTAATTGAATCGCTCTGGCTATTTGATTTAGCTTTCCAAATATATTTTTGGTATTTAATCGCCAATGCATTCGGGCGAGTTGCATCGTAATTGTTGATGCACCTTGACGATTACCGCCACCCAAGTAAGTGGCTGAAAATGCTCGCACTAAGCTAAAAGGATTAATACCGATATGATAATAAAACCATTGATCTTCATGTAATAATAAGCCGTTTATAATATCAGGTGAAATATCTTTTAGGGGAGTCCAAACTCGATAACGATCATCACTAGCTAAAGTCATACGAATCAATTCACCTTTTTCATCATAAAAACGTGTTGAAAAGGTGAATGATTCCGATAACGGTGGATGCGGATAAAGCCGAACAGCAATAATGGCTATTAAAAGTAATAAAAAAGCCATCAATTTATTTTGATGACGAATAATAAACTTTTTCATATTACTTTTCAGCATCCATTCAATTTATTCTATTAAATGCTACATTTTGTCAACGGTTTTTATGCCTAACATATCTAACCCAATTTTCAGTGTTTTTGCTGTCAAAGAAGCCAGTTTTAAGCGACTTAATTTTAGGTTTTCATTTTCGGCTGTCAAAATAGGACAATTTTCGTAAAAACTTGAAAAAAGCGTTGCGATATCATAAAGATAAGCACAAAGCACATGAGGCGTGCCTTCATTTGCTAGCACTGAAATAGTTTCATCAAATTGAATTAATCGTGTGGCTAATGCGCGTTCTTTTTCTGTTTCTAAAATAATACTTCCCGATAAGTCATCTTCTGAAATATTGGATTTTCTAAATACCGATAACACTCGAGTATAAGCATATTGTAAGTAGGGTGCCGTATTACCTTCGAAAGAAAGCATATTGTCCCAATCAAAAACATAATCAGTGGTACGATTTTTAGAAAGATCAGCGTATTTAACCGCACCAATAGCAACGGCATCGACGACTTGTGCTAATTCTTGTTCAGTGAGTTCTGGATTTTTACTTTGAATTAAGACTTTTGCCCGTTCAGTCGCTTCATCTAAAAGATCATTTAATTTAACCGTATCACCTGATCGTGTTTTAAACGGTTTACCGTCTTTTCCTAACATCATACCAAACATATGGTGTTCGAGTTTTAAAGAATCAGGCACATATTTGGCTTTATGTACAATTGTCCAAACTTGTTCTAAATGCTGATGCTGACGTGAGTCGGTATAATAAAGTATGCGATCGGCATGTAGTGTTTCATAACGATATTTGGCACAGGCGATATCGGTTGTTGCATAAAGGTAACCGCCGTCGCGTTTTTGAATAATCACGCCCATTGGTTCGCCTTCTTTATTTTTGTATTCATCTAAAAATACAACGATTGCACCTTCGCTTTCTACCGCTAATTTTTTATGTTTTAAATCTGCCACAATGCCGGGTAACATTTTGTTATAAATGCTTTCGCCCATGGTGTCTTCAACGGAAAGTGTGACATTTAAACGTTTGTAAGTCGCAATATTTTGCGTCATGGTAATATCGACCAATTTTCGCCACATTTCACGACAATATTCATCACCACCTTGCAGTTTTACAACATAATTACGTGCTTTTTCAGCAAAAACTTCGTCTTCATCGTAATGTTTTTTTGCTGCTCGATAAAACGATTCCAGATCGGATAGTTGCATATCATTAGCATGTTCATTTTGCATTTTTTCCAGATAAGCAATGAGCATCCCAAATTGTGTTCCCCAGTCACCGACATGGTTAGCACGGATAACATTATGACCAAGAAAAGTTAAAACTCGTACAGTGGCATCCCCGATGATTGTTGAACGTAAATGACCGACATGCATCTCTTTGGCAACATTCGGTGCTGAGTAGTCTACAACAATCGTTTGTGCTTTTGCAGGTAAGGTAATATTCAGTTTATCGCTACTCAGTGCAACTTCATTTTGTTGAGCAATCCAACTATTTTTTAAAAAGATGTTAATAAAACCGGGGCCAGCAATTTCGACTTTTTCGGCAATGTCATCAATATCTAGATGTTGTAAAACCTTTTCCGCCAACGCTCTTGGTGGCATTCCTAGTTTTTTGGCGGTTGCCATGATGCCATTAGCTTGATAATCGCCAAATTGTACTTTAGCTGATTGTTTAATTAAGGCATCACAGTTATTATCAGCACCGGCCATTATCATTGCTTGCGAAACACGTTGAGTTAGTAATTGTTGAATATTCACACTAAACCTAATCAATTATCATAAATGCCCAATATAATACCGATAAAGTAAACACTTGTCACGGCTCAGATGATGTCGTTTACTTTAGTTTAACAGGGTTTTGATTAGCTGTTTGAGTGTTTTTTACTCAAAGCTCGTTTTTGTAAAAATTGCAAATCATTATCTTTTGCTTGAATCATTGGCAACTGTACAAAAACGATTCAGTTGGCCTAGTTTTTCAATGTTTCTATTAATCGTTTGGTCGCTCTTCAGTTTTAATGCCGTTTCAAGTGCAGTATTGTCGTAGATAAATTTTTTTAATTGAGTAAGTTTTTCACCAATTGATTAACCAATAAAATTGACATCAAATAAATACTATTCATTAGTTGTTTTTATTCTCGTTGCATAATTGGTTGTTGTTATCGGGATATGCCTGATGTTAGGATTATTAATTAGTAACCAATCAGGTAGTGCGCTTTCGTTTTCGACTAACCAAATAATCGTATTAAAAAATAATTTATTATCTGAACCTATTAATTTTGGTTTTTCTTGTTTTGATAAGGCAAGACTACGGGCAAAAAGCTGATGTTCACTAAAACTTAAATTATGATGGTCTTTACTTAAATGAGATTGGTAGTCGATGATTAAAGCAACTGGTTGTTCATTGTAACTGACTAATTCATCCAACGTATTGCTTAAATGATTTATTTTAGCAGAATCTGATTTATGAAGGGCGTTCAATCTAAGTCGTTTAAATATTTCATCACTGTTAACAGCAGGTAAACTTGGTGTTTGAATTTCTTCAAATCCGGAATTTGAATTCCACATTAAAACATGGCTAAACTTCGCATCTTTTAACACTTGAAAAATTAATAATTCTAATTTTTCTGAAATAATTGATCCTGTACTGTCTTTATATTTTTGTAAATCATGGATATTTCCGGTTAAAACAAATTGAGATTTTGATGGTAAATAGCGTATCAGATCACGCATCCAGCGAGGTTTTTTTGAAAGTTGAGACATAATTAATCCTTTAATCGTTATTAACTAACTGATTTAATCATTATATACAAAGCGATAGAGTAACATCTACTTTTTTTTAAATAAAAACTTAATCTTTATTCACATTTCTTAAAAATTAAATAATGAAATTATGATTATATTTAGTTTATTATTTTAATCATCAAGATGACTAACAATAATTATAAAGATGGTGATGAAGTTTATTTTTAAAAATTGAATAAGTTTTTTGAGTTATCAAGGAATGATGTTTGAAGAAACTCGAAGTTTATATTGGTTTTAAGTTTGATTGCTGTAGCTAATAAAGTGACTGAAAATTTAAAGCTAGAACCCCTTAATCTCCTTATTTTACCGATAATATTTATTTACAATCAAACTGCGACCTACTAAACTAATCACCTGTTCTCAACGGGGTGCCCAAAAGGCTGAGAATGTTGATTAACATAACCCGTCGAACCTGATCTGGATCATGCCAGCGGAGGGATTTGAGTTATTATGTCTGCTCAAACCTTTTGTCTTTTATTCACTATTTTGGAGGCAAAATGTTTCGTAATAATCTTCTTTTATTCATTGTTCTTTCATCTTTTTTCATTGTTTCTACTGCCAATGCCAAGCCAACTTTAACCGTTTATAGTTATAATTCTTTTATGTCTGAGTGGGGGCCTGGTGAAGCCATTAAGCAAGGTTTTGAAGTGGAGTGTGATTGTCAATTGGATATCGTTTCGTTAGGAGATGGTGTATCTATTTTAAATCGGATCCGGCTCGAAGGGAAAAAGACTAATGCTGATGTTATTTTGGGATTAGACAATAACATCATACAACAAGCTAAGTTAGCTAATATTGTTATTCCTCATCAAATCAATAAACCTGATAATCTTAACACTGATTGGTGGGATAATGATTTTCTTCCTTATGATTTTGGTTATTTTGCTTTTATTTATAACAAAGATAAAATAAAAACTCCCCCACATAGTATGCAACAACTTGTTGATAATAAAGCCAATTGGCGCATTATTTATCAAGACCCAAGAACCAGTACGCCAGGACTAGGTTTATTGTTTTGGATCAAAAAAATCTATGGTGATGATGCCGCTAATGTATGGAAAAAGATCGCAAAAAATACGGTAACCGTTACGAAAGGTTGGAGTGAATCTTATGGAATGTTTTTGAAAGGTGAAGCTGATTTTGTTTTAAGTTACAGTACATCGCCGATTGCTCATATTATGAATAATGATCATCGCTATGAAGCAGCAATTTTTGATGAAGGACATTATCGTCAAGTTGAAGTTGCAGGTATTATCAAATACAGTCAGCAACCTGAGTTAGCACGTCATTTTTTACAGTATTTACTTAAACCTGAAGTACAACGTCAAATTGCTGAAAAGAATGTAATGTACCCGATTATTCAAACGACATTACCTGAGGCTTATCAGCAAATAAAGCCTGTCACAAAGGCGTTAGAATTTGACCCTGAGCAAGTTGAAAAAGAACAAAGATCTTGGATTCGTGAATGGCAGTCAGCAATCAGTAAATAATCCAAGATAGTTGCATGTTGAATTTTAGAACATTAATACCGGGTATTATTGCCTCAAGCGGAATAATTGTTGTTCTGGGGAGTGCGCTATTATCCATTTGTTATTATGCGATAACCTCAGGTGAGATAAATAGTTATATTGATAGCTATTTATTACATATTTTGTGGATAACTTTTTATCAAGCCACACTATCAACATGTCTATCTATTATCTTAGCTATTCTAATGGCAAAGGCTCTATCCATGGTTGAGTTTTGGGGTAAAAGGTTATTATTACGAATAATGCCGGTGACATTCATTTTACCGGCGCTGGTTGTCGTGACAGGGCTTTTATCAGTTTATGGACAACAAGGTTTACTCTCTAGTATTTTTACATATTTAGACAGGCCTTTTTCTTGGTCTATTTATGGTTTAAAAGGAATTTTATTAGCTCACATATTTCTAAATTTTCCGTATGTTTGTTGTCTGTTTTACCGAACGCTGATGAGTGTGCCTGTTGAACAGAAACAGCTAGCCGCTCAATTAAATTTTTCAGGTTACACTTTTTTTCGATTGGTTGAATGGCCACATCTTCGTCGGCAAATTTTGCCTATGGCATCGCTGATTTTTATGCTCTGTTTTTCAAGTTTTGCGATTGTGTTGGCTTTAGGCGGTGGACCAAAATATACCACCATTGAAGTAGCGATTTATCAATCCATTCGTGATTTTGATTTTATTCAAGCGGTTTTGCTTTCCTTATTGCAATTGCTTTGTTGTGTAGGCTTTATGGGAATAATGCAAAAGTTTAATAATAATAAACAAGTCACAATGCGTTTTATAAAGCAAAACTATCGTTTTCCTGTTTCTGGCTTGGCTGTCTTGCTAAGTTCAATCATGATTATTATGGGGGGATTATTTATTTTACTTCCTTTGATAAATATTGTGATTGATGGTGTTTATTTTTTCCGTTTGTCACTGTTCACGCCAACCTTTCAACATGCAACACTGTTTTCACTTTTCATTGCATTGGGATCGGCACTGGTAACCCTGTTAATGTCACTATTTATTCTTTGGACAAATAGTCGATTGCTCATTTATCATAAGATAACGTGGAGTAATCGATTAATGTTAGCCAGTTCGTTAATTTTAGCGATTCCCAGCATGATTTTAGCGTCAGGATTGTTTATATTATTTTATCAGTATGCAGGTAATACTTGGTTTATCTGCATTTTATTAATATTGTGTAATGCTTTAATGGCATTACCTTTTGTGATTAAAAGCCTTGCTATCCCTATGTTTGATGTGACTAAGCGTTATTGGCTATTAAGCCAATCACTAAATATTGAAGGGATGAATCATTTTTATTTGATTGAATATAAAGCATTAAACAAATTAATGTTAAAAAGTTTTGTTTTTTCGGCTATCTTATCTTTAGGGGATTTTGGCATTATCGCACTATTTGGTGGGCAGTCAGTCATCACATTGCCTTATTACCTCTATGAGCAACTATCGCATTATCATTATCAAGATGGTAGTGTCACAGCGGCAATATTATTAATTATCTCTTTTAGTTTATTGGTTTTGGTGGATGATGATCACTCTCAATCATATTAATTATCATTATGATAATTTTAAAATGTTTTTTAATTTTGGTATTGCCGCAAAAGAACGGGTCGTCATTGTTGGGCCAAGTGGTGCGGGTAAAAGTTCATTATTGAGTTTGATTGCCGGTTTTATTTCACCTGATTCAGGAAAAATAATACTCGATCATCAAGATATGACGAATGTCACTCCCGGAAAACGCCCTGTATCTATGTTGTTTCAACATAATAATTTGTTTGACCATTTAACGGTTCAAGACAATATTGCTTTAGGATTAAAACCTTCTTTAAAGCTGAATATTTCACAAATGCAAATTATTGATGATATTTTAGCGAAAGTTGGATTAACAGGATTTAATCAACGTTACCCTGAACAATTATCGGGTGGTCAACGCCAACGAGTTGCCTTAGCAAGGTGTCTAATTCAACGTCGTCCGATTTTACTTTTAGATGAGCCTTTTTCAGCACTGGATCAATCACTACGTTTTGAAATGCTTGAATTAGTTAATCAAATCTGTGAAGAATTTGAATTAACATTAATGATGGTGTCCCATTATCTGGATGAATCTTTGTATTATTTTTCACGATGTTTAGTTGTCGATGAAGGACAGATTATTTTTAATCATTCACCCAAAAAGTTAACCTGTTCAGAACATCAACATGTTGCTCAGCTATTAGGCTTGAAGTCGATTTAATCCGCTAAAATTAATCTTTAGCTAAGCAGTATATTCATTGAAAATATGCTTAATATTGGTTTTATGCATTAATGATTACAGTTGGCTATTGTTTTTTCAATATCGAATGTGAGTGCTTAAGGTTTTATTAATCTACCGAATGTATCTTATAAAAACTTTTTCATCATGATTCTTTATTGATATTTATGCAAAATTTGAAAGCAGATCAGAAATTTAGTTTTTCCTCGTTATTTTTGATTATATTATTTTTTACTTATTTTTCATCCGCTTTGCAATTGTATATCGCTTTGTCGGGACATTCCAATTTTATCGGATTTAGGGATTCGATTATTTACAGTCTAATTTGGCTGATACCGGTGTTATTTTTTCCTAATTATACTCGTAAAATTGCAGCCATCTTTGGGATTATAGTTGGCGGATTGTCTTTAATTTCGCTAGCGTATTTTGTGATTTATCGGCAGGAATTTTCACAAAGTGTATTTTTTATAATGGCTGAATCAAATTTCAATGAATCTAATGAATATATTCAGCAATACTTGAGTTTTAAATTGATTGCCGTATTAGTCGTCTATGTTTTAGTGGCGCTATTTCTTTGGAAACAAGTCAAGCCGGTTTATGTCCAAAATAAAACTAAGTGGATAGTTTCATTGTTGATTGCTATTTATGCTTTGATGCCACTAGCAATCAGTGTAATGGTAAAAAAAACCTCCTTTGAGAGAGCGGGAGCGCATTTATTAAGCCGCATGGAAACGACAGTACCTTGGCAATTAATGAGCAGCTATATCGCTTACCGTTCACAACTTTCTAATATGGAAAATATTTTGAACAATTTGCAATCTTTGCCTTCATTCGAAAATTTGAAAGATAGTAATGGAGATACACCGAGAACATTAGTCTTAATTATTGGGGAATCGACTACACGGACAAGAATGGGGATTTATGGTTATAACCGAAATACCACCCCTATGATTGAACAATTTAAAAAAGAAAACCCAAACTTATTGGTTTTCAACGATGTTGTCTCATCCAGACCTTATACGATCGAAATTTTAGAACAAGCCCTGACTTTTGCCGATGAACAGCATCCCGATTTGTATTTAAAGCAACCGTCACTCATTCATCTTATGAAACAAGCAGGGTATAAAACATTTTGGATTACCAATCAACAAACAATGACTAAACGAAATACGATGTTAACCATGTTTTCAAAGCAAACAGATAAACAATTTTATATGAATAACGATCGTAACCAAAGTGCCAGACAATATGATGATGCTGTAATTCAGCCTTTTAAAGAAGTGTTAACCGATCCCGCTAAAAAGAAATTTATTGTTATTCATTTACTTGGTACACATATGAAATATGAATTTCGTTATCCGAAAAATAGTGTATATAACGTTTTTCAAGATAAGACAGGCATTCCATTCGATATTGACGATGATAACGCCAAAGTCTACAACAGCTATGATAATGCAGTGAGTTATAATGATTATGTAATAACGACTTTGTTTAATACTTTTAAACAGAGCCATAATAACGGTTTTATGTTGTATTTTTCCGATCATGGTGAAGAGGTTTATCAAACACCACCGTATGATATCTTAGGACGAAATGAAAAAGCACCAACCAAACCGATGTATACCATTCCGTTTATACTTTGGCAATCACCAAGTTGGTTAAAAACGCATCCTAATGATTATCAAGCTTACGTTGATCGAAAATTTAGCTCACAAGATTTAATTCACACTTGGTCTGATTTAGCCGGCTTAAGTTACAGTTTATATCAGCCTGAAAAAAGTTTAGTCAATCCTAAATTTAAACAATCAGTACGTTGGATTGGTGATCCTTATGATAAAAAAGGTTTAATGGATTTTGATAAATTGTTTGAGTAGTTGATATCCTGATTGCACAAGCATTTAAGGTATGGTATTGTATATTTATACAGTTATATTTTAGATGCTATCATTCAGATTATGCGAAAAATCATTCATGTTGACATGGATTGTTTTTATGCGGCAGTTGAGATGCGTGACAACCCTCGATACCGTAACATCCCCATTGCAGTAGGAGGAGATCCTCGTAAACGAGGTGTTGTGGCGACAGCCAATTATTTAGCTAGGCAATTTGGTATTCATAGTGCTATGCCAATGGCTCAAGCAGTAAAGTTGTGCCCGAATCTTAAAGTCATACCGGGAAGACATGCTGTTTATAAAGAAGTTTCAAACCAGATTCATCAGATTTTTCAGCGTTATACTCAAGCAATCGAGGCCTTATCACTTGATGAAGCCTATTTAGATGTGACTGATTGTCAACTTTGTCATGGTTCGGCAACATTAATTGCCAAAGACATTCGTGAAGCTATATTTAATGAACTGGGATTAACTGCGTCAGCCGGTGTTGCACCACTTAAATTTTTAGCTAAAATTGCTTCAGATATGAACAAGCCTAACGGTCAATATGTGATTACGCCTGATGAAGTCGAGCAATTTATACAGCAACTTCCTCTTAAAAAGATTCCAGGTGTGGGTAAAGTCACGGAAAAAAAACTGGCTGAATTAGGGTTGTTCAATTGCCAAGACGTCTTGAAATATGATTTAACTAAATTACTTAATCAATTTGGTAAGTTTGGTCGAGTACTTTATGAAAGATGTCAAGGCATTGATGAGCGTGAAGTCTGTAATGACAGGCAACGTAAATCAGTGGGGGTTGAACGTACTTTAGTTGATGATATTCATACTTGGGATGACTGTTTAATGCAACTCGATCCACTTTATGAAGAGTTAGAAAAACGATTAAGTAAAGTCAGAACGGATTTATCAATAGCCAGACAAGGGGTAAAATTTAAATTTGATGATTTTCAACTTACGACACAAGAACATGTCTGGGCAAAGTTGGATAAACAAGATTTGATTGAACAAGCGTACAAAGTTTGGCAAGAACGGCGTAATGATAGGGGAGTGAGGTTAATCGGCTTTCATGTCACCCTTATTGATCCACAATTAGACAAACAGTTAATCTTTCCTTTTTAGTTATTTAAAGCATTAAGGCGTTAAGCTGAATTTATGGGGATGATTGAAATATCACAAAATCCCCATAAATGAGTTTGGCTTAACTAAGTCTTATTCCAAACTTTTTCCATTGGTCTGAATGACTTGTTTATACCAATCAAAGGAATCCTTCTTATATCGTTTCATGCTACCATTACCTTCGTTATCACGATCAACATAGATCACACCATAACGTTTTTTCATTTCGCCAGTGGTAAAGGATACAACATCTATAATTCCCCATGCGGTATACCCAATAACATCGACCCCGTCATAGTCCATTGCTGTTAACATTGCTTTGATATGTGCACCTAGATATTCAATTCGAGGTTGGTCATGTATTTGATGACCATTTTCGAGTTGGTCAATTGCCCCGAAACCATTTTCTACAATAAATAACGGCAATTGATAGCGATCATATAAACGGTTTAATGTATAGCGTAAACCTTCCGGGTCAATTGGCCATCCCCAGTCACTGCTTTTAATATAAGGATTTTCTACCGCATTCGGTAAAGCGCCATTAACGATATTGTCACGGTTATCATTATTGACATCAGCTTTAACGACTGTTGACATGTAATAACTGAAACCAATGTAATCAACTGTGCCTTGTTTCAAACATGCTAAATCTTCTTGCGTAATATCAAGTTTATAACCTTCACGCTCAAACTCTTTTAATGCATAAGCAGGATAATAACCTCGGACATGAACATCAGGGAAGAAGAATCGTTGATGCATTGCAATCTCGGAAGCCATCATATCTTCCGGATTACACGAGTATGGATAGATTGGTACGTGAGAAATCATACAACCAATTTGAAAGTCTGGATTGATTTTTTTACCCGCAATAACGGCTTTAGCACTGGCTAATAGTTCGTAATGAGCAACTTGGTAAAGGACTTCTTGCGGATTTTCGCCAGCTTTGACTTGCACGCCAGAATTAGTCCAAAAGAAGATAGGGTTGCTCGTATCCATTTGATTGTTGATTTCGTTAAATGTCATCCAGTATTTGACTTTGTTTTTATAACGCTCAAAACAGGTGATCGCAAATCGCTCAAAAAACTCAACCGTTTTACGATTTCGGAATCCCCCATATTCACGTGCAATATGTAAAGGAATTTCAAAATGGGATAGGGTTATGACCGGTTCAATTCCATTGGCAATTAATTCATCAAATACTGCATCATAAAAACGTAATCCTTCTTCATTTGGCTGTAATTCATCACCTTTTGGGTAAATTCTTGTCCAAGCTATTGATGTACGGAGGCATTTAAGACCTAACTCCGCAAATAGTTTAATATCCTCTTTATAGTGATGATAAAAATCGATTGCCGTATGATTTGGATAAAATTTTCCTGCTTCAATGTCTTGCGTAATTTGTCTTGGAACACCGTGGGCACCGGCTGTCATAACATCAACTACACTTGGACCTTTACCGCCTTCATTCCATCCGCCTTCAAATTGGTGAGCAGCTAATGCACCGCCCCATAAAAAAGTTTTTTGCTTCATATCTGTGTTCCTTGTTATTGCTTAATGTCAAATACTATATCTTGAGTTGTAACATCTATTTTGTCGGTTAATGTAATTTGCTGATACTCAGCACTATTGACAATAATAATTGGGGTGATTAATGGATAACCTGCTTTTCTGATAGCATCTGGATCAAAACTGATAAGTAAATCACCTTTTTTAACTTCTTGATTTAATGTTACATGATAACTAAATTCGTTATTTTTTAAATTCACTGTATCGATACCACAATGGATTAACAGTTCAACACCATTATTTAATGTCAAACCAATAGCATGCTTTGAACGTTCAAATACAGCAGTTATTTTAGCGTCATCAGGGGCGTAAACGTGATTATCCGTTGGCTCAATAGCAATACCTTCACCCATTAGTTTTTGAGCAAAGGCAGGGTCAGGGACTTCACTTAATGGTAGCGCTTTACCTGTCATCGGGCTTGTAATTTTAATTTCATCAACTAAAACTTTCGGCGTATCATCTTCGATCTGCTCAGTTGACGATGACTTTGTTTCACCGGTACCTAAAATTTGAATTAACAATACCGGACCAAATAAGGCAATTGCTGAACCGATTAAAACGCCTATAAATGAGCCGGGATGTTCAGGATTAATTGCATTAACTATGGTTAATGGACCCGGTAAAGCGGCATAGGTATAGTAATAAGGTGTAAAGAATCCCGCAACAATGCCACCTAAAGCAGCACATACACAGCCGTAAATAAATGGTTTTTTGTAACGTAAGTTCACACCATATATAGCTGGTTCAGTAATACCAAAAATCCCGGTAACAAAAGCGGATAAAGAAACGCCTTTCATATCTTTATTTTTGGTTTTTATATAGAATCCTAATGCTGCGCCCACTTGACCAATAACGGCTATGGTTTGGAAAGCTTGGAATGAATCTTGACCGTATTGATTAATATTTTCAATGATAACTGGTGTGATTCCCCAATGAACACCGAAAATAACAAATACTTGCCATACAGCACCGATTAAACCACCAGCAACAGATGGTGCAAGATTAACAATCCAATTGTAGCCATTAGCAATATAATGTGCGGCATTTGCAGTCAGCGGACCGATAGCGAGCAAAGTAAGAGGTACCATAATGACTAAGCAAATAAGAGGCATCAGGAGTGGTTTGATGATGCTATGTAAACGTGGCTCTAAAAATCGTTCTAAATACGATAACAACCAAACTAAGAATAAAGGGGGTAAAACCGTAGATGTATAAGTAGTTTCAGACAATGCCAAACCAAATAAATTAATTTCTTGTCCTGATTTGATGAGTGCAGCCAGTTCAGCCCATGTCGGTGATAACAATGCTGCACAACACGCCACAGCGATATAAATATTACAGCGAAAATGTTGTGAAGCAGTAATCGCAATAAAAATAGGTAAAAAAGCAAATGGTGCCCACGAAATGAAATTGAATACTTGGTAAGTGCCTGTCGTTCCGAAATCAGGAAAGGCTAATTTAATTAAGATTAGAATCCCTTGTAATATTCCTGATGCAGCTAGGACATAAACAAAAGGCGCAAATACTGCTGACATTGTTGCAATGATAAGATTTAATATATTTTTATTTTCGGAACTTGCAACTTTATTATCTGTTTTAATTAATTGTATAAAAGCATTGTAGACCTTATCGACATTTGTGCCAATAACTACCTGAATTTGTCCGCCTTTTTCAACAACGGTTATGACACCAGGAAATTTAGCAATATTTTCCTTGGCATTTTCGGGGGTTTTTTGTGTCACTAAGCGTAGACGTGTTGCACAACGAGCGACAGTGACTATATTATCTTCACCACCTAACTCATTCAAAATATCAACAGCCAACTTATTATAGTCTCTGATCTTTGACGACATCGTTTTAAGTTCCTTATAAAAAATACAGTTAGCTTATCTTATCGACAAATTGAAAATTGTTAATTACCAATTTTATTGTTTGTGATCTAGATCTAATTTTAAATATGCTCGCTTTGATATTAAAATAATAAGTATAAAATGTGATTTAACTATTGATTAATAATGTAAGGAAAATAAATGCTGAAATATCAGGACGTTGCCGATAAAATTCAACAAGCTATTTGTCAGCAAAAATTACCCAAAGATACTCAGTTACCAAATATTGAAGGATTGATTAATCAGTTTCAAGTAAGTCGAACGACCATTATTAAAGCATTAAATCGACTTGAACGACACGGAGTCATCTATCAAATACAAGGAAGTGGTATTTTTGTTAGACAGCCCAAAAAAAGTGGCTATCTCAATTTTTTAGAAAGTCATGGGTTTAGTGTGGATTTGAATGATCTTCCTGGAGCATCGCAAGTATTTAATGTTGATATTGTGGAACCAGATAAAAAAGTGAAAGAAAATTTAAGATGTTGTGAGGGTGAACAAGTCTACTACGTCAAACGATTGCGATATGTTGATGGTAAAATATATGGGTTTGAACAATCTTATTATCGCAAAAAACTGGTGTCATATTTGAATAAAGAAATTGCTGAGCATTCAATATTTAGTTATGTGAAAGATATCTGTAAAATTAGCATTGGTTTTTCAGATAAATATTTCAAAGCGATAAAATTAGACGCTGAAATAGCAGAATACTTGGGCTTACAAGCAGGCGATCCGGCGTTATGTGTTGAAGAGATATTTTATACATCGGCAGGAGAACCATTCGATTTTTCGAAAATTATCTACCATTACGACAATGCTAAATTTTATGTGCAGAGCCATTCTAAATGAATCGAAGTTTTAAAAGAGTAGCTTGAAAATATGGATGATTGATTTAGTAAACTATTTGTACAATAAATACTTTAAATTATAAATAAAATGGTAAGTATATTTGGGTTTAAACGCTCTCCGACTATTTAGCTTTTAGTTAAAAAGCTAACTAAGGAGAGCGTGTTCAATTGATGATAGATTTATCTTAAAAGTTTATTGTATAGGTTTAAGTGTTTCAAAAGTACCCGATAAAACCAATTTTACTCTGTAATCTGTTGGTGCATAAATATTAACATCCTCCTTCACGTATCCATCAGCATACAATCTGTTCGCATAACGTCGAGCGTCTCTGTATTCTGATTCCAGATCAAATTCTCCACCGGTTATATTAAGCTGTTTAGGGGCACCTAGTAGATATTGTTTTGCCAGTAGTCGTTCAACTTTATTTTTAAGTTTAGCTAATAATATTGCTTCATGTTCTTCAATTGCTTTTTGAACAGCTTCTTTCGAAACGCTGTAATGAGTATCATCATTGACGACCATTTTTAATTCTTGAGCTTTAGCAATAATTTTACCAATAAGTTCAAGCTTAGTTGTTTTGACCATAAGATTATGCTGAACGTAATATTGTTTTACTGTAATTCTTTCCGGTGATATTTTATCCGTATCTGAATTGGTTATGGTGAAATCAGTTAATTGAAGTTTTTTTAATTCATCGGTAATGGTTGAATATTTTTTATAAAGATTATCTTTGGCTTTATTTAAAGTTTGGGCTGTTTCGCGAATATTGAAAGCATAGAGATTCTTAACTTTATCACTTTTTACTTGATGAATATCATTAATATCATATTTATCTAATATTTTATTGAGATCAACAAAACTATCGTTATTATCAATCTTTATAACAATATTCATATTTGCTTGATATTTTGAATTTTCTTGACTATTTTCTTGATTTATCTCTCTCACATTGTTTTGATAACCAATTGTCTCTAAATTGTCTTCAGTTAAGCCTAATTTCACTAATTCATCTTTAAATTGTTTGATTGTCGTTACATTGCGATCTGAGGCATCGTTGGGTGATGCGGCGTCAGTTAATAAAGTTACAGAAAATTGTACCGTGTCAGGTTTTAATATGACGGTTTCAGAAATTTTAGCTTCAACTTCTCCCACAGGTATTAAATTTTTGCCATATTTTAATTCTTGTAATTGCAAATAAGTATTATTGACATTCAATTCTTGAGTAACTGAGTTAGCAGCATGACTATTAAAGGCGATACCAATATTGAGTAACATGGCAAATAAAATTGTTTTTTTCATCTTTTTATCCTTAGTTAATGTTTATTTGTTTATAAAAATACTTGTTGTATTGCTAATAAAAGGCTAAATAAATCTAGTCTAGATTATAGATAAAAAGCAGATTAAATGTCTAAAAAATGTATGGGATTCTAAAAAGATGTAAAAGCGTTTTTCAACGCTTTTATTTTATTTGATGATTGTGTAAAAGTTTACTTTAGTTTATACCATATTGCGCACGATAGGCTTCAACTAGTTTAACTTGATCTTGTCTGGTTGGATCTTGATAAAGATATTGGATCAAATCATCAAGCGTAATAATTGAAATCACTTCGCAATGATAAGTTTGTTTAATTTCTTGAATTGCAGAAAGATCGGCACGACCTTTTTCTTGTCGGTCTAAGCAAATTAATACGCCAGCTAATTTTGATTTATTATCTTCCAATATTCGCATCGATTCACGTATTGCGGTTCCGGCAGTAATAACATCGTCAATCAGCATAACACGTTGTTCGTAAATCGAACTACCGACCAAGTTACCTCCTTCACCATGATCTTTTGCCTCTTTACGATTAAAGCAGTAGGGTACATCAACGTTGTGATGTTCAGATAATGCAACGACAGTTGATGATACAATCGGAATCCCCTTATAAGCAGGGCCAAAAATTACGTCATATTCAAGCTTGGCATCTAATAAAGCAGCAGCGTAAAAGCGACCTAAAAGGGCTAAATCTTTACCGGTGTTAAACAAACCCGCATTAAAAAAATAAGGACTTTTTCGACCTGATTTTAAGGTGAATTCGCCAAATTTCAATGCTTGCCGATTTAAAGCAAATTCAATAAATTCACTTTTGTATGATTTCATCGATCCTCTCCAATTAATCTTTTAAGGCCTGTCTTTGTGCATCAATAATTGTTGCAATGCCATTTTTAGCTAATTCTAATAATTTTAATAATTCGTCATGACTAAAAGGTTCACCTTCGGCAGTTCCTTGAACTTCAATAATTCGTCCGTCATCAGTCATTACTACATTCATATCAGTTTCAGCATTAGAATCTTCAATATATTCTAAATCACATACCGGTTGACCATCGACAATACCGACAGACACAGCAGCGACCAATGATTTAATCGGATTTTGTTTTACTTTACCTTCGGCAATCATTTTATTGATCGCATCATTTAGGGCTACACACGCGCCAGTAATTGAAGCTGTTCTTGTACCACCGTCAGCTTGAATGACATCGCAGTCTAAGGTAATGGTATATTCGCCTAAAAGTTTAAGATCTATCATTGCTCTTAATGAACGAGCAATTAATCGTTGAATTTCCATCGTGCGACCTGTCTGTTTACCTTTTGCCGCTTCACGTTGTGTTCTCGAATTAGTGGCTCGTGGCAACATACCATATTCAGCCGTGACCCAACCCTGATTTTGACCTTTTAAAAAACGAGGAACACTTTCATCGACAGTTGCATTACACAGTACTTTTGTTTCACCAAACTCAACTAATACAGAACCTTCTGCATGCTTAGTGTAATGACGGGTAATTTTGATAGGGCGGACTTGTTCCGCAGATCGACCTGACGGGCGCATGCATTTCTCCAGCAATTATATTTAAAAATCGTTTTGAATTTACCATTTAGGAGGACATCAACAAGAAAAGGTTGATGTTTAGCCTAAGCTAAGAGCGCATTATACAGAATTTGTGATACAATGCCCAGCAAGTTTTTTACAAATTTTAGGAAGCCATTATGATTTCCAGTATGACCGCTTATGCCAGAAAAGAAGTAAATCAACCATGGGGGACCGCTTCTTGGGAGCTTCGTTCGGTCAACCAACGTTATTTAGAAACTTACATCCGTTTGCCTGAACAGTTTCGCTCACTTGAGCCTATTATTCGTGAACGGCTTCGTCATCGTTTAACGCGGGGTAAAATTGAATGCCATTTGCGTTTTGAATTGGATCCTGCTGCACAACATCAAGAATTATCTTTAAATCAAGATCTTGCTAAGCAAATTTTAAATGCAGCTAATTGGATTCAGTCAGAGCACAAATCTGGTGAAGTGAATCCTATTGATGTCTTACGTTGGCCAGGTGTGTTATCAGCTAAAGAGCAAAATTTAGACACCATATCACAAGAACTTCTAGCTTTATTAGATTCGACAATTGATGAATTTATTGCTGTGCGTGAGCGAGAAGGCAAAGCATTACGTGATCTTATCATCCAACGACTTGAGGGAATAACCGAACAAGTTGAAAAAATTCGTCAATGGATGCCACAAATTTTGGAATGGCAAAAAGAGCGTCTACAAAATAAATTAGCTGAAGCCAATATCGAATTAGATAGCTCAAGGTTAGAACAAGAAATTGTCATGATGGCTCAACGTATTGATGTTGCTGAAGAGCTTGATCGTTTGATGACACACGTTAAAGAAACTTATGCAATTTTGAAAAAAAATGAAGCCATTGGGCGTCGACTTGATTTTATGATGCAAGAATTCAACCGCGAATCGAATACCATTGCCTCAAAATCCATTAATGCCGATGTCACGGCAAGTGCCATTGAATTAAAAGTTTTAATAGAACAAATTCGAGAACAAGTACAAAATATCGAATAATTTTATTAATTAGATATAACAACGTAATTCTTCTCAATATCAATTGATTTTATTATCAAAATATTGAGAAGTTAATGAGTTTAAAAATAGTACGATTTTAACAATTAAAAAAACCCCTTTTTCTTTCCTTTTACTCATATTAAAATACGCCGCTTCAAAAAATAAGCTTTGATATATTTTATAAAAATAATGACGGTTTTACTTACTGTCAATAAAATAAATTATTCAATTTTTCTGTTGAAATAATCAAAGTAGATTATATCTATAAACATAAGGAAAAAATAATGAACACCTCAACTGAACACTATCAATTTTCAAATAAATTCAATCTGGGCTCTACAATTGTTTTAACTTTGCTTGGTATTTTTGTGGCTATTATACTCGGCGTAGTATATGCCATAATCTCTCGTTTTTCTCCATTGATTCTTATTGATATCGGTCTTCTTGTCGGGATGTGTTATTTGATAATCATGTTGCAATCTAATTTATCTCAATTAGCGAAGATCCGTAACGTTAAAATCAATATATTAATGACTTTTTTAATCTGCTTATTTGCCTATTATTCAAATTTGGTTACTTTTGAAGTTTTGTTATTTGACACTAATTACTTGTCAAATTGGATTTCACTGTTTTTATCGCCAATTGATACCATAACTATATTAATAGATGATATTATTCCTTATCGTGAAATCACGATTACTAAAGGTAGCTCATCAAAAGGTTCAATTTCAGGGATGTTATTAGCTGGCGTTTATCTGGTTGAATTCTTAGTCTTCTTTTACCCAATTTTAACAGTTTTATTTATAGAAGATGCCTTTTGTGAAGATTGCCAAACTTGGTACAAAAAATATTTTTTCTATTCCTTGTCTAATGAAGAATTAGAAGACAATATTAATAATAGCCGAGTAGGTAGTTATGCCAATGCATTAGCAAATGTGGATTTTCATAAGGATACTAAGGATATTGTTACCACAACAGGCGAAAGCGTGTCTCTTCTAAATTATGAATATTGCCAATGTCCAAAATGCCAGCAAAAAAGTGTCTTAACGATAACGAAAAAAATGTTAAAACATACGGATAAAGGTCCTCAAGTTGAAGGTGTGAGTGATGGAATACTTGTCAATCAAGCTTACATTGACCAGCAAACCGATCATCTATTTTCATCTCAAATCTAATATTAATTTGGTCAATTACTAACATAAAATCAGGTATTTAATCAGGTACCTGTGAAAATCCTCTTCAAAATAAATCTTTCTTCGAAATCAAGAAGAAAGATCATTATTTCCCTTAATTTCAGACTAGTAAAAATAATCTAAAAATGATTAATTGTTTGTAAAACATATGGTATTTCCTTATCTACTGTAGGTTGCAACTAAAATTGATCAATGACTCTATAATGAAAGCAGACTAAATTAATTTTTCTTAGGAGATTAATACTCGATTGCAAATTCTATTAAATGACGAATTTATTACATATAAACAACACCATATAAAAAATAGAAAGACAATTAAATTGTTATCATATTTCCAAGGTTGAATTGTAAATTTAGCGAAAAAAACACTAATTAATTGTCACGTAATTAACTATCAATTAACAATAAAAACAATAAATTAAAATAAAATTACATTATTTGTTAGAAATTTTCGATAAATGGGGTATTGATTGATCACTATATCCGATCAATAATATTTTTTTACAAAAGCTAGTAAAATATCATTAGCTTTTTTAAATATCGTTAAAATGAAGGAAATCATAACAAATGAATAAGATATACAAGGTATTAAAAAATAGACAAGGAATAAGCTTGGCTGTATCAGAACTAGCCAAAGGCAAAACAAAATCTTCAGTAAGTAAAATTGCTGCGGCCATCTTGATTACAGCTGCTATGTCTGAAAGTGCACTTGCTGCATCAATACATATTAATTCGAATGAAACAATCAAAGGTGATGGTACTGGCACAATTCAAAGTGGTCAAATAACCAATGATGAATATTCATTAGGGTCAGGGGCAAATGGAAAAGGAAGTCTAACGATTAGTGATGGCGGTACACTAACGTTATCAAGAATTTTAGTTGGTAGAGGCGCAGGAAATTCAGGTGAATTAATTCTTGATAATGGACATCTTACTAATGCTCAAGGTGTTGCTTATTTTGGCTTCCAAGGTGGTGATGCGAATGTATTAATCACAAATGGTGGTACTTTCACAAATACTGCTTGGGCTTCGCCAAGTATAGGAAGTGAAGCTGGTTCTAATACTACCCTAACAGTGAAAGGTAAAGGAAGCGCATTTATTCAAGATGCGAATATTCAAGTAATTGTTGGTTCTAATGGTAATGCCAAAGTTGACGTAATAGAGGGCGGCTTATTTGATGCAAAAAATACTTTATTACTTGGATATGCAAATGGTACCGCAATTTTTAATGTTATAGGTAAGGATTCAACATTAAAAGCGGCCACTATGCGTGTAGGGCCAGAAAAAAATACAAATACAGGTCATGCTGAGCTGAATATTTTAAATGGTGCTAAAGCCAATATTGGTGATAAAGTCAACGGTACTTTAGTCGTTAGAAATGGCGGTAAAGTATTTATTGATGGAACTGATTCTGAATTGAATGTGGTTAAGGATATATTCATTGGTAACAAAAGTGAAATCACGGTCTCTAATGATGCCAAAATAGCCACAACTGAAAACGACAAAAGCAAAAGTGAAGGTATAACCATCAATGAGGGCGGTAAATTAAATATTGGTGGTAAACCAAACGAAGCACCACAAAAAGCGGGAACGGTTGATGTGCCAGCTATCCATTTTGTAAATCAAGATCCATCATTACCAGCGGGTGAACTTAATTTCAATCATACTAATAATGATTATCAAGTAGGCTGGGATATTGATAGCAAAGCAAATGGAAAAGGCAATGTCAATGTAATCTCTGGTGATAACTTTATTAGTGGTAAACATACTTATGAAGGAAACACCAATATAACAGGTGGATCTTGGAATGCAAATGCCAAAAATGTCTTCAGTGAGAAATCTGATTACAATATTGGTAAAAATGGTTCGCTAAATTTAAGAGATCATGACCAAACAATTGGAAATCTAGTCAATGGTGGTACTGTCGATTTAGGTGAAAACTCTGCAGATACTGTATTAACAGTAAATGGCGATTACTACGGCGATGATGGTAGACTAAATGTTTATCTGGATACCGAAAACGGTCAGTCAGATAAACTTGTTATTAAAGGTGATGCTTCAGGTAAAACCAATATTGATATTACTGAAATTGGTAATGGCGATGTTGATGACGGAAAAATCCAGTTTGTTGATGTTGAAGGCGAAGATGAAGCGATTTGGAATGTAATTGAGAAGAAAGATAGTGAAATTGATTATACTATTGGACGAGATGAAGATGGTAAATTAACCATTGAATATACTAGTGCATTATCAAATATAAGAAAATCACCAGTTGTTGCTTCTGTTTTTGCTAACCAATTAGCCGCGTCAAATATGTTCCGTCAAAGTGCACATGATCGTGATGCAGCTATTTATGTTCCGGATTCAGATGTCTGGATGCGTTATAAGTATCATCGTACTCGCACAGATATGTTTAATGGCAAACAGTCAGTAAAAATCAAAACATCAGTAATAGAAATGGGTGTTGATGTACTAAGCACAGATCAATTAAAAGTTGGTGTTTATGGTGGTTACGGTCACAGTTCAATTGATACCAAACAAAAACATAGTCAACGTAAAGGTGATGGAACTGTTAACGGCTATAATTTAGGTGTGTATGGTCATTGGAATGCTCAGACAAATGGTGAAGGGCTTTATGTCGATACTTGGGCACAATATAGCTGGTTCAAACATAAGACTTCTGTACATTTATCAAATGTAAGAAACTATTCTAGTAAGTATGATGGCAATGCATTTAGCTTATCTGCCGAAATGGGTTATGGTTTGATTGCTCTTCAAGGAGAAGAAACAAATTGGCTATTTGAACCACATGCTCAAGTTGGTTATACCTGGCAAGACAGCGATAAATTTAATTTGGGTCGAACTGGAAAAGTGGATAATATCAATGCTGACGGCGCACAATTACGCTTAGGTGCACGTTTATATGCACAAAATACAAAATCGACTACAGGTATATTACCATTTGTTGAAGCGAACTGGATTTATGATTCAACATCACCAGAAGCTAAAGTTAAAGGTAAACATGTCGATGCCGATCTGGGTAAAAATTTCGCAGAGTTTAAAGCAGGTGTGAGTGGTAATTTTACAAAATCGCTAAGCGCTTATGCTCAACTTGATGGACGCTTTGGTTCTGATAAGTATTCACAAGTTGGTGGACAACTAGGTTTAATTTATTCATTCTAACATTTTTTATATAGCTAACTAAGTTTAAAGCAGTACTAAAAGTACTGCTTTTTTTTTGACTTAAAAGTATCATTCTGAAAAAAATAACTAAATTTTTAAGGTAATTACTTAATAGGTCATAAGTTTATTGTTTATCTATTCAATTTTATCCTTTTGACAAAGGGATGCTTTTTAATGGTTAAATAAAAATTAAAACTATTCATTTAGTCTTAAGGAACAATCTCTATTTCTAATTGATTTAAAATAGCAATAAAGCACTATATAAGCTGTCCCAGTAGATAAGAGATCCGCTGTTGGTGATGCAGCCCAAACGCCATCAAAACCGAAGAATAACGGTAATATATAGAGGGCGGGTAACAGAATTAAAATTTGTCTTGATAGACTTAGTAAAATTGAAATCTTTGCCATACCTATACATTGGAAAAAGCTTGTTGTGACCATTTGAAAACCAACAAAAGCAAAGGATAGCGTAGTGTAACGAAGCGCTATTGCTGATAATGAAACTAAATCTTGTTCGGAACTGAAGGCTTTAACTAATGTATCAGGAATAAAGAATCCAAGAACAAATCCAATTGAAGTGACCACCGTTGCAACTTTTACGGCATAAAAAAACGTAGCTTTTACTCTTGCGTAATTTTTAGAACCATAATTGTAACCAATTATAGGTTGCATACCTTGATTGATGCCGATAACTATCATGATAATTAAGGTAATAAGTCGATTTGCATTTGAATAAGCCGCTATAGCATCATCGCTTGATTCATGGGCTAATGGTGCATAGTGATTGAGTTGCCAGTTGATAAACACAACCACAACGGAAGCGGCAATTTGCATAGCAAAGGGTGACATCCCGATAGATAAGATCGCTTTGACAATTTTCAAATTGAGTCTGAAATTCCGTAGATACAATTTAATATTGCTGTTTTTACTAATAAAATGCTGCATGACAAACAGAAAACTTATCAACATAGATAGCGTCGTTGCTAGGGCAGCACCACGCATACCCCAACCCAAACCAATGATAAAAATTGGCGCTAAAATTATATTAGCAATCACGCTGACAAACATCGTTACCATCGCTTTAAACGGATAACCACTGGCACGCATCATATTGTTATAGTTAAACGTCAATGTTAGGAAGATACTGCCGGGTAAAAAGACTTCTAAAAATTCTCTAGCATAGGTGTGATTGACGGGACTAGACCCCACAAAACGTAAAACGGGATCAACAAAATAAAGCAATAATGATAATGTTAAACCACTCAATAGCGCAGTTAACATAAAAGAGGTACCGGCAACTTTTTCTGCCTGATCATTTTCGCCTCGCCCTAAAAAAATTGATATTCGGCTAGCAGAACCAATTCCAACTAACATACCTATTCCTGCCGCAAAATTCATGACTGGCAAAATAAGTCCAGCGGCACTGAGAGCTTCACGCCCAATCCAATGACCGATAAAAATACCATCAATAATGTTATATAACGTATTAACAATAGTTCCTATTACGGCCGGTAATGCATATTGCCAAAATAATGAACTGATTTTTTTATTTCTGAAATCATTATAAATATCTTTGGAGTGAGCCATAGTTGTTATTACCACATAAGGTTTTTTTAAAGGTTATTTGTTTACAATATAGTTTGATATATTATTTAAAGTCAGTGACGTTTGCTAGTTGAATTAGCAATATTCGTTACTTTGAAGATTTATCAAACCAACATTTAAAATTAATATTCAATTAATGCCAAAAAAATTTTTAGAAAGCGAATCACCGTCATATATTGTAGCTTTAAATAGTAAGAAAGCTTAAGTAGATAAGATGTTATTGCCGATTTTGAAATGTTTATCTCATATAAGTCAAACAGGTTTTCATTTGTTGATAGCACTTTTTCAGTGCTTTGGTAAAATATACCATAATTTAATATTGCGATCCAAATAGGAATCCCTAATGAGTGTACAAATAGAAAAAGTTATCTTGCATAAATTAATTAGAAAAAGCGATACCGAAATTGAACTACAATTGCGTGACTCGATGCTAAGTAATCAGCAAGCTGTGGTTAATTTAATTGAAGATATAAATCGTATTTATAATAATAAAAGTAAAGCATACGGTCTGTTCAACGAAGAAAGTTTATTTGAACAATCACTTAAAGAATTACGGCTTGGCAACCAAGATTTTTTACATTTTAGTCAAGAATCCACTAAACAGTTACGCAATGAACTTGCTAAATACCCTTTTGCTGAAGGCGGCACAGTCGTTTTTTGTCATTACCGTTATTTAGCGGTAGAGTATCTGATCATTGCGGTTTTAAATAGTTGTTCGAGCATGTTAGTCAATGAACAACTTGATATATCTGAAACACAATATTTAGATATTGATCACGCTGATATTATCGCTCGAATCGATATCACTGAATGGGAAACAGCTAATGATTCTAAACGTTATTTGACCTTTTTAAAAGGAAGAGTAGGGCGTAAAGTATCAGACTTTTTTATGGATTACTTAGGTGCAAGCGAAGGGTTAGATGCTAAAGCACAAAATAAAACTTTAGTGAAAGCGGTTGATGATTATTGTCAAGAAATGCAATTTGATAAACAAGACAAAGTTCACGCACGTGAAAATGTTTACAATTATTGCCAAGCTCAATTGCAAGCAGGTGAAGAAATTGAGCTTAAAAATCTTGCCAATGAATTACCAACTAATGGTGATAACAATTTTATGGAATTTGTTAAAAACAGTGATTACGATTTGGAAGAAACGTTTCCCGTTGATCGTAGTGCTTTGCGCCAACTTAAAAAATTCTCAGGAAGTGGCGGGGGATTAACATTGAGCTTTGATTCCGATCTCCTTGGTGAACGAATTAAATGGGATCCGCAAACCGATTCTTTAGTGATAAAAGGTGTACCACCTAACTTACGTGATCAGTTGCAACGTAATAGTGGTTCAAACTAATTATAAATTCCTTTTTTAACACAATTATCAGGATTCAAAAGTATGAAATATGTTGGCGCGCATGTCAGCGCTTCTGGTGGGGTCGATAACGCCCCAATCAATGCTTATCAAATTGGCGCAACTGCTTTTGCGCTATTCACCAAAAATCAACGTCAATGGCATGCAAAGCCACTTGAAAGCGCTATGATTGATAGCTTTAAAAAGCGCTGTGAAAAATACGGCTTTACTAGTAAACAGATATTGCCACATGATAGTTATCTTATCAATTTAGGTCATCCGGATAGTGAACAACTTGAAAAATCACGCATCGCCTTTTTAGATGAAATGCAGCGTTGTGAGCAACTCGGATTAACGTTACTTAATTTCCACCCGGGTAGTCATTTAAAACAGATATCTGTTGATGAATGCCTCAGCCGAATTGCTCAATCTATTAATATTACGTTAGATAAAACTAACAATGTGGTTGCCGTAATTGAAAATACCGCAGGTCAAGGCTCTAATTTAGGTTATAAATTTGAACATTTGGCACAAATTATTGACCAAGTGGAAGATAAAACTCGCGTTGGTGTCTGTATCGATACTTGTCATGCCTTTGCTGCTGGTTATGATTTACGTACTGAAAAAGCCTGTCAAGAAACGTTCGCCGAATTTGAAAAAATTGTTGGTTTTAAATATTTACGAGGCATGCATTTAAACGATGCCAAAAGTGAACTTGCTAGCCATGTTGACCGCCATAACAGTTTAGGAAAAGGGAACATAGGTGAAACGGCTTTTAAATATATTATGCAAGATCCAAGAATTGATGAAATCCCGCTGATTCTCGAAACTATCGATCCGGATATTTGGTCACAAGAAATCGCATGGCTAAAAGCACAGAGTAAAGAAAATTAAATTAAAAAATACCAATGGGGAGAGCAACTATTTAAAGATTTACCTTTAATGGTATTTTGCTTTGAATAGTTCGCATTTAGCTGTGAAGACTTCGATTTTATTTCCCTTACAATGACGAAATAACACCAAAGGGGATAATCGCCATTAAATGAAACTTTCAAGACATTATCTTGTAAAAATTAACACAAGTGCCTTATTGTTAGTAAAAGGTATAATAAAAATACCTGTAACAGGAAGGCACACTCAATGTGCTTAAACAGTGAATCAGACAACCAGTAGCATAACGTTGTCTTATAAAAAGTGCATAGGAAATAAAATGAAAAAGCAGTTATATTTATTACTGATGAGTTTTATCACATTGTTATTACTCAGCAATTGCAGCACCAACACCAATTCGGATAAATCTGAAACTGCTGAATCGAACATAAAAGTAATAAAAGATGTCGAGATATATAATGTGGAGAGCGTCGAATATCTCGACCCTGATAGGATATTTTTTCATGTATCGTTATCGGAAACTTTACCGCCCGATGCTGACAAAAAAATACTACATGCCAATCTAACCCCAAAAAAATATACATTAACCGACAAAGAACGCAAATTGTTTATGAAAATGGCAGGGATTGCAGAAGATGCGTATTTCTGGATTTATGATTACACAAACAATCAACTCTACTCCTATCCAATTTTATCTATAGAAGCAACGGCGATATTAGATTTTTTTAGATCCGATCGTTCGCCTCCTTATGATACGGAAGATTATCGAATTGGATTCGACTTACCGCAAGAATTATTGCCAAGGTTTCGTTCAGATTATGATTTATTGGTTTCTATAACAAAAGATAATCCTTTTGCACAAGAACAACTTACACCACTTGATTGGCGGTTAATTCCAAATGCAAATTATCCGGATACAGGATCAGATAAATTATCAAATAAAATTTATGGTGATGACAAAAATTTAATAAAAAGCTATATGGCTAAAGCTAATGATATGACGTTTTATGTTCAGGATCTTGTTGGGTCGGATATGGATACTTCTATAAGAGAACTACAAGTCTTGGATAATAAAGGTCACACGATTTTTAAAAAGCACTTAGATCATGGCGAACTTGGCATGTTTGCTAAATTAAATAATTTTCATACAGATAGTAGAGACAAACTCCAATGGGCAGGACGACTATTCAAAGCGTTACCGCCAGTGGTATTTGGCTTTGAATGGTTCTCATTTTACTGTGATGAACTTCATTTTATTGTGCCTGAAAAGGAAGGGATAGCATTGAAATGTGATAATCGTCATTAAATGGGACTTACAAGATATTATCCAGTTAAACTTTAACCAAAGTTTGTTGGTATTTGAAAGAATGACAATAAAAATAAATGTATTAGGAAGGCACACTAAATGTGCTAAAACCGTGAACTCGACAACCTGGAATAGTAATTTGTCTTAATAAACTTGTATTACCAGTGAAATAAAAATAATAATCACCAAGATTTTATTGGATATGACTTAACAGACTATTAAATTGATGTAATACACTCAAAACATTTTATGGTCATAATATATTTATAAAATTCATTAAATCAGTAAGATAATTTTAAAACTGAAAAGGTAAAAATATAGAATATTGAAAATTTACAATTCAGTTTTTTTATTTTTTTGAGTTATTGTTACATAAATAAGAGTATAATTGCCAAAAATTAAATACAATTATTTTTGGTATCAAAAAGTTTTATTATATGTTTATTAGATTGTTTGGTATTTTGACAGTTTAATAATAATTTTATAAAAAATAAAGTTTAATCCTATAAACTTAAATATCCGCATAATCAAGGATGGAGTATGAGTTGTATTAAAAAATCATTTAGAAAAATAGGTGTTTTAGTTGTTGTTACACTGTCAAGTTTTGTGTGTTATGCAAAAGCTACCCCAGCTTCAAATCTATCTGATGATAAACAAATAACTAAAAATATTGAATTGCATAAATTAAAATATATTGATTATTTAGAAGAAAAAAAACGTTTTGCATTTATCTCTGTTACTGATGATTTACTTAATCATGGTGGTCGTTCAATTGGCGCTTTCTTCTTAAGTCGTGCAGAGCAAAATCATACCGATCCAGTAAGTGCAGAATATAAAAATAATTACTACCGTATTGAAGGTAGGGATTATGAAATATTTATCGCTAAATCAGGCTTATCAGATTCAGATTTTGTCTATGTGTTCGATAAAGATTCGAAACAACTCAAGTCATTTGCATTAAATGAGTTGAATGCTATAGCGATTATTAGCCCTGATCACACTATTGAAGATAGTGGTCCTTATTTTGAATCCGATTTTATATTTGGATTTGAAATTGATGCTGATAAATTAAAGAATTTTACCAATCCATTAGTTTACATTGGTAAAGAAAATCCATTTAGTCATTAAAATTACCTTGAAGCATACCAAAAATTTTTATTAGATGTTTGAGAATATAATTAATTTTGACCAGATTCATCAATGATCCTCAAACATCTAAATTTTCTAAGCAATCAGTTGGTTGGATCTTCTAACTGAACCACTAAATGAATGAATTCAGGTAGAATGTCCAAAATTAATGCCAGTTGCTGTAAAACCAAAAGATCATTAGTGTTTTGTTCGTCATTAATGGAAATGGTTTCAATATAATTTGAAATCGTTTTTTTCATGACTTGTGCATTTTCATCGAGTTTTTTATCGTTTAAAAGATTGATGATATAGACAGATAGATCATCAAATAGATCCAATGTATCTCGAGCAATGATCTTATCACGGTGCGAACCTAAGGTTGAAAGATAGCTGATTAAGGTGTGATTAAGCGTTAATAAACGAAAACCCTGTTCAATCACGTTTCGATTTACATGAGGTTCTTTTGTCATCAGGCTAATCAATGTCGATAGATCTGCATTACTATCGTGAGCGGCGCGTCTTGCTAATCGATATTTTGGGTCATTGGTTTTACCCGTTAAATATTGACTTCCAATAAGCGCCAGATAGTGACTATCATCATGGCAAACACGATCAACTAGTTTGGTTAAATTTCTAAATTTCCAGTCTGGCCAAATAAAACTAACAGCAAACCAAGCAATAAAACAGCCTATCAATGTTGCTATAATTCGTAAAATAGCAACTTCTACACTGTTTTCGCCAATTAAACTGAAACTAAAAAAGACTAATAATGTAATAAATGCGGTAGCGTAAGCATATTGAGAATTTTTAAATAAGAAAAATAGCCAACCAGTTATGATGATTAAAATTAACTGTTCAATGATGCTTGGAAATAGGTAGGTTAACGGAATGCCAACAATAATACCTAATATAGTACCAATGATACGTAATTTTAGTCGATATTTAGTCGTTGAATAGTTTGGTTGGCAAACAAAAAGACTGGTAAGGATAATCCAATAACCATGAGAAAGATTAGAAAAATAGATGATGATATAGCCAACAAACAGAACAATACTCATACGTATTGCATGACGAAAAAGGGCGGATTTGAGTGTTAAATTATGTTTAATTTTAGCAAAGATATCATAGAAACTTGTGAGTTCCTCATCAATTAATTCATTATTTTCTTTGTCTTTTGATAGATGTTGTTCATTATCAATATTTGCTAATAATAAGTCGATAGATAACAAATTTTGATAAAGATTTTGCAGGGATTTAACCAGTAAAACTTCCGTTTTATCTTTAGCTTGATAATGGGTTATAGCTTCTTCTAAATATGAAAAATGACGAGCAAATAATGAATCATGCTGATAAGTTTGATTCATTTTAATGGAAACGGCTAATTTGGCACATGCTTTTGCTTGTAAATTCAAAATTCGTGCAAAGCGAAATAAAATATCACTATGTTTAAAATGTTGACTTAGCGCTTGATAATCACCATGTGAAGAGCTTGCTCGCTCATGAATATCTTGAGCCACAAAGTAATAACTAAGCATTTTCTTCACATATGATTGACCTTGATAAGCTTTTAATCGATTGAAAAGAGCGTGTTTAGCTTGATTAAACACATTAATTACTTGATTGTTACATTCGGTTAATTCTAATGTTTGACTTTTAAATTCATGAGTTTCATCCGGATCAAACATTGCCGCTTTAGCATCAAGGTAATGACTTAATTTAACAAAACAAGTTGAAATAGTCTGTTGGGTAGTTCGAATTGGCTGAATGAGGGATTCAATCAAAGAAACAATGTTATACCATAAAGCGCCGAGTAATAAATAACAAGGTAGCGTGTAATTATCATCAAATAAATTATGTCCTAACATGGTATAGGCTGCGATTAATAACGATCCAAAAGCAATAACGCCATATCGTTGCCCCAAAGAACCAAGCATAATGAAAATAAATGTTGAACTCATTAATCCTATAATGAATAGAAGTGGAATATTAAATAATAGCTCAACAGAAAAAGTAGCAACCGCAAAACACACTAACGTTAATAAAATATTTATACATCGGCTTAGTAAACGTGTATCAATTTCGGATAATCCTGCTGCCACAACACCCAGTGTTAAAGGAATGACATACGACACATAGCCTAAGTACCAAGGAACCAAGGTTGAACCTGTTAAACTGATTAACATACGAATACTGAAAAGTAGATTACTACTATAAAAGACTTTACGTAAAGTTAAGATAATTGGATGCACGATGTTTTTTGAATTGAATGTTAGTTACTGTAAATGTAAGTAGCATACTATATTGTGCCAATTTGTAAAAGGGCTGAGGCAACTTGCTAAAATTAATGTTTTGATTATTTGTGTTAAATAAATTAAATCAAAATAGATGATTGACAAAAAAGTCATTACTAGTGAGATTTAGCTATTAATGAAAGCATTTATTACACTAATAGGTTAAGCCTTTTATTTATTTGTTTGGCTTTGTTTAATGCAAAATAAACTGATGTTACTCACTGAATTTAAAGTAATTTATCTAGTCATATATCCGTTGTTTACTGATGTAACTTACCAACAATGGATGAAAATTGAGGTTATCATTACGTCAACTAAAAGGGTGATAGTATAACTAGCTTTAATTCTAAGTTAAAATATGGGTTAACGTAACTATTAAATAACAAGGAATAAATCGTTATGACAACTGAAATGACAACACTTGATAAGATAAAAAAACAAATTGCAGAAAATCCTATTATTCTGTATATGAAAGGCTCGCCTAAATTACCGAGTTGTGGTTTTTCAGCACAAGCAGTACAAGTATTATCTCAATGTGGTGAGCCTTTTGCGTATGTTGATATTTTACAAAATCCGGATATTCGCGCTGAATTACCAAACTATGCAAATTGGCCTACCTTTCCACAATTATGGGTTGAAGGGGAACTTGTGGGAGGCTGTGATATTATGATTGAAATGTTCCAAACAGGTGAACTGCAAACATTAATAAAACAAACAGCTGAAAAACATCATGTTTAAAAATGGATTTTTTATTCAATTAAGAGAGTATAAGTACTCTCTTAATTACTTTGAAATTCCTCATTGATTGGATTTTGCTCCAGTTGGTGCAATGGCCAGCCTCCTAATCGCTTAAATCGATTTACTATTTCACAAAATAAAATAGCGGTTTTTTCGGTATCATAAAGTGCTGAATGGGCTAACTTGTGATCAAAGGGAATGTGAGCAAGTTCACATGCTTTTGCTAATACGGTATGCCCAAAGACTAAACCACTCAGTGCTGCAGTATCAAAGGTGGCAAAAGGATGAAATGGATTACGCTTAATATTGGCACGTTCTGCTGCTGCCATTAAAAAACTATGGTCAAAGTTTGCATTATGCGCAACGATGACAGCTCGATTGCAATCATTTGCTTTAATCCCTGTTCTAACCATTTTAAATATCTCTTCAAGTGCAATTTTTTCGTCAACAGCCTGTCTTAATGGGTTGTCGATATCAATACCATTAAAAGCTAAGGCACTTGGTTCTAAAATTGAGTTTTCAAAGGGATTGACATGAAAATGAAGGGTTTGATCCGGAATTAGCCAACCCTCATCAGTCATTTGTAGTGTGATTGCCGCAATTTCAAGAATTGCGTTAAGTTTAGGGTCAAATCCTGACGTTTCTATATCTATTACAACAGGATAAAAACCACGGAAACGTTCACATAATTTTGCATTTGGCACAATATTGGTCTTATTTAGCATAAAATGGAATTATTATGCCAGCTTTTCCCGTATTCGCCTAGTTTTACCTTTGATTCAGCACTGTCGATTGCATAAAAAAATATAATTAACGAAAACAATAAAAATATTATCTATTTAATTTTTGTTTAGTTTCTTCAATCTCTTTTATCCAAGTCTGATTAATACGCTTAGCATGTTTGGGTAAGTGCTTTATACGTAATTCAATTTTTTGTAAAACTTCTTTAGCGAGCGAAATTTGATGCCACTCAATTAAGGTTTGTAAATAGTAAGAAGCGGCTTCTAAACTTGGATAATAACTGATTAATGCATTAAATTCTTCTTGAGCTTCTTCTTTTAATTCAAGTGCAACTAAGATTTTGGTATAAAGTAAGTGTCCTTCATCTGAACGATAATTTGGATTTTTTTCTCTTAGATAATCCAGCGTTTCTCTTGCCTTTTTGTACTGTTTAACTTGATAGAGTGCGTAAGCATATTGTAATAAAATATCCGGTGCAGATTCATAGATGCCAGTCAGTACTTCTTGATAATAAATTAATGCTTCGTTAGCTCTATCATTATCAATTAATGCTTTAGCTAAACAGACTTTTGCTTCAACAGTGGGCGAAATTTCATAATTGCTTAAAGCTTCGCGAAGTTCACGTTGTGGATCTAACGCTTTCAATAATTTTGATTCAATTTGATATCCTACTGGAGATTGTCTAAAATCGGGTAGAAATATAACAAAAAAATAAATCAAACTACCAATAAAAGGAAAGACCAATAATATAGACAACCAAAATTGTTCTTGTCTTGTTTTTATTGCATGAACAGCAAAAAATAAAGCGATAATCGTACTTAATCCAATACCTAAAAATGGCAAATCTTATACCTCATTTAATATAAACCTGCGTAATGTATCATTTAACCTAAACCAAATAAATAATAAAAAAAACAAAATTGTTAATTTGTTTAACTTCGTGTTTTCAAGCATCAAAAAAACATTTTAAAACAGAATATTATTTATTAAACTTTTGTAAATATGAAAGAATTTATTTGAAATATTAACATTAAGGTCACTAGATCGAATCGTTAAGTGAGATGATTTATAATAGTTTCTACTTAATCATGTAGACAGGATTATAAAAAATTGCCAATATTTCGATTATAATAAGTTCGAGATCCACTAAATGATTTTGAAAAAAAGTTCACTTTGTTATTTAAAAAGTCATTAAAAATACGAGAGGAAAACGTGCAAAATTTTGAACTTCAACAAATTATCAATCACGAATTACAAGTTGAACGCTATCGTGACTATGCACCTAATGGTTTACAAGTACAAGGACGTAAGCAAATAAAAAAAGTGATAACTGGAGTGACGGCATGCCAACGATTATTAGATGAAGCCGTTAAATTAAATGCTGATGCGATTTTAGTTCATCATGGCTTTTTTTGGAAAAATGAACCTCCAACGATAACAGGAATTAAATATAAACGTTTACAAACATTGCTTTCAAATAATATCAATTTATATGCATATCATTTACCTTTAGATGGACATCCTGTTATAGGAAATAATGCATTACTTGCGGATTTATTCAAAATCGAAGTGGATAAACGTGATGATAACACCGATCTTTTATTTAAAGGCACACTTGCTCAGCCGATAACCGCTCTAGAATTTAAAAAAAGACTTGAAAACGTTTTGCATAATAATCATCGTGAAGTCTTATTTTGTGGCGATAATGCCCCTCAAATAATTAAACGAATTGCCTGGTGTAGTGGTGGTGGGCAAGACTTTATTGAAGCTGCTGCAGAACAAGGATTCGATGCATTTTTTACTGGTGAAGTATCTGAACGTACCATTCATATCGCTCGAGAATATGGAATTAATTTTTATGCTGCTGGACATCATGCCACTGAACGTTATGGAATTAAAAAACTTGGAGAATGGCTAGCCAAGCAACATGACCTTGAAACTATTTTTATTGATATTGATAATCCTGCATAACAAAAGTTGAATTTAAATAAGAAATATCGCATACTTGTCGGTAGATTTTTTATTCTTGAAGTTAGTTATCAATAAATAATATGAGAGGTCATTTTATGTTTACAGGAAGTCTGGTCGCCCTTGTTACCCCGATGGATACAAAAGGAAATGTAGACCAAGTAAGCTTAAAAAAACTGGTCGAATATCATATTGCTAATGGCACATCAGGGATCGTCTCTGTTGGTACTACAGGTGAATCAGCAACGCTTGATCATCATGAGCATATCGATGTAATTAAAAGAACAATTGATTATGCAGATGGTAAAATTAATATCATTGCGGGAACGGGATCAAATGCAACTAAAGAAGCAATTGAATTAACCAATCGCGTTGAAAATATTGGTGTGGTTGGGTGTTTAACGGTTGCGCCATATTATAATAAGCCGACTCAAGAAGGGCTTTACCAACATTTTAAAGCTATAGCCGAAAATACTGCTTTACCTCAAATATTATATAATGTACCCGGTCGTACAAGTAGTGATATTAAGCCAGAAACAGTTGGGCGTTTATCAAAAATTAAAAATATTGTCGCTCTTAAAGATGCAACTGGTGATTTATCTCGTGTATATAAAACACGTAAACTTGTAGGTAACGATTTTAAATTACTCAGTGGTGATGATTCAACTTTTTTAGATTTTATGATTTTAGGTGGTGATGGTGTGATTTCAGTTACCGCTAATGTTGCAGCAAAACAAGTTGCGACTATTTGTCAGCTAGTTGAAAATAATCAAATTCATCAAGCTAGAGAGTTGAATGATAAACTAGCTTCTTTGCATAATAACTTGTTTATGGAGCCTAATCCAACTCCCGTGAAATGGGCTTGTGCTAAATTAGGCTTAATTGAAAATGCGACAATACGTTTGCCATTGTTATCGCTGACTGATGCTTCGATTCCAGCAGTTGAAAAAGCGTTAAAAGATGCTAATTTAATCTAATATTTTATATAACCTTTAATTAAAAAGCAGACATCTATGTTTAATAAAAACTTAATTAATAAAAACATGATCATTAAAAAAACATTTATGATGACAACTATAGCCTCTCTTTTCCTTGTTGGCTGTGGTAGTGATCAGAGTTATAAACGTGAAGTTGACGGTAATCAAGATTATTTAGATTCGCCAGCATTAAAACCTTTAATCGTTCCTGAAGGGGTAACGATTCCAGCAGAGACTATCGACTTTTATATCTATTCTAATAAAATAGAGGGAGGGGCTGTTGGAAAACAGGTTGATGTTCGTCCACCAGTTATACCCATTCCAACAATACCTGATTCATATGCGTCTTATAACCATGGTGTTGTTACACTCAATGTCCCTGATTCCAACGATGTATGGTCTATCATTCCAAGTACTTTAAGCAAACGAAATATCCCTATTAGTAGCAATAATACTAAGGAAATAGTGACCAGTAATGCATCTATTTATCCTGAAGATGAAGGTCTATCTATACAAGCTTCTTATATCATTCAAAGAGAAACACATGCAGGTTCAGAAATTATTACTGTTGGCTTAAAAAACCTATCTAAAGCAGGACAAGATATTTCATCTGATCCAATAGAAGTACAACGTTATGTTGTGAGATTATTTAATTTTATAATGGATGATGCAGCACCAGAATCATCGCGGATTGTTCCACAAAAAGCAGAGAAAGATGGCGTCAAAAACGAGAATACAGATAAAGATCCAGAATTAAGCGATCGCTAAAAGATGCTATGGGCGATAGACAAAATAAGGATTAATAATCTACTTAAGTTGCAGTGAAGAATTAGTTAAGTTTTTCATGCTTATGTAGAAATGTATCGGGAGTTTTGACTAATTAATGTAATACTGTCAAAAGTAAAGGTATTACTGATTACATTGGTACAAGAACTATACCATAAAAAGTTTAGAACTAAGGAGCGAATAGCTCCTTAATCATTTGTTGGCAATTAAATATAAGGTTATAACAATGAAAAAGTTGGCAGAACTTTACCGTGGTAAAGCAAAAACGGTTCATACTACTGAAAATCCAGATTTATTAATATTAGAATTTAGAAACGATACGTCAGCTTTTGATGGTTTGCGCATAGAACAGCTTGAACGCAAAGGGATAGTAAATAATAAATTTAACTATTTTATTATGACTAAACTTCAAGAAGCAGGTATCCCTACTCAAGTTGAAACGCTTTTATCTGATACGGAAGTCATCGTCAAAAAACTGGATATGATACCCGTGGAGTGTGTTGTTCGAAATCGTGCCGCAGGTTCTTTGGTTAAACGCTTAGGGGTTGAAGAAGGTAAGGTGTTAAATCCGCCAACATTTGAATTGTTCCTAAAAAATGATGCATTGCATGATCCCATGGTTAATGAATCACATTGTAAAACATTTGGTTGGGCTACAGATGAGCAGTTATCAACGATGAAGGCATTAAGCTTTAAAATCAATTCAATTTTGACCGATCTTTTTGATAAAGCAGGATTTATTTTAGTGGACTATAAACTTGAATTTGGATTGTTTAAGGGTGAAATTACGTTGGGTGATGAATTTTCCCCTGACGGTTGTCGATTATGGGAAAAAGAAACCTTAAAAAAAATGGATAAAGATCGTTTTCGCCAAGGGCTTGGCGGTGTCATTGAAGCTTATGAGGAAGTCGCCACAAGAATTGGCGTTACATTGTGATGCTTGCTCAATTTGATATCTCATTTTTCCTTCTACTTGGTTTAGCTGCACTGTGTTATTTAACGCATAATAACACAGTCACTTTTGCCGTATTATTGTTACTTTTATTTAAATTAACCCCATTGTCGACCTATTTTCCATTTTTAAATCAATATGGACTGACGATAGGTATTGTCATTTTAACTGCAGCTATGATGGTTCCGCTTGCTGATGGTTCATTAAGCATCAAAGATATCTTAAAATCGTTCACTTCATGGCAATCAATTTTAGCTATCATAGTTGGTATTCTGGTCTCTTGGCTTGGAACACGTGGAATTTCATTAATTGGAGCGCATCCGACAATTGTAAATGGTTTAATCGTTGGGACTTTAATTGGAGTTGCATTTTTTAAAGGTATTCCAGTTGGGCCACTTATCGCTGCAGGTTTATTATCATTAATTATTGGAAAAAATTAGTTGATGACAAATACTGATAGTTCTAGAAATATTTGGGTGTTTAATGGGAATCTGAATGAATTAATAGAACAACTACGTAATACTATAAAACAACATCAAGGGGATTGGCTAACAATAACTGACCAAACCATTTTACAGGAATATATTACTAATTTTATTTCCCCTTCGAAAGCTAAAACTCTTTTAGGACAAGAATTTCTACATGCAATTTTTGATGCGACACAAGGATTTAATCTTGAAGCATTTGCTATGTTAGCCGGAACCTTAGTAAAGGGAAGCGTTCTGATTTTATTATTACCTAAAAACATTGAAACGTGGCAAGATTTGGATAGCTTACGATGGAATGAAAATCCTGAACCAATCAAAGTACCTAATTTTGTTAAACATTTAAAACAAACTTTGGAATTAGCAAGTCTATCTAAAAATGACGAATTCCCTTGTCTGCATAATGTAAATGATCATCACGAGGATCAAAAAAACGTATTGCAACAACTACTCGCAAGTCGAAAACCAATACATGTATTAACAGCCCAACGTGGTCGAGGTAAATCAGCCTTAGCCGGTCAGTTTAGTCAATTTTATCACTGTGTGGTAACGGCACCTAATAAAAAAGCGCTGACTACATTTTACAAATTTGCTAATCAAAATACGCTTTTTTTATCGCCCGATGAACTAATTGAAAAAGGCTTTCATGATACTTTTCAATACTTAATTATAGATGAAGCTGCAATGATTCCATTACCGATGTTGAATAAATTAATTCAACTTGCAACTTCAAAAGATATTCGAATTTTATTAGTCACGACGCTGGAGGGTTACGAAGGAACAGGGCAAGGTTTTATCATAAAATTATTGCATAAATATAATGTTGACTATTTTTATCTGAAAAAACCAATTCGCTGGTGTAATAACGATCAACTTGAGTATTTTACTCATCACCTATTGCTTGATGGAACTAGTTTTAAGTCATGTAGTCAGCCCCTTAATCACCAATTAGTAGACTATTCAATGATTGCACGTCATGACCTTAAAACTTTAAAAGAAATTTTTTATTTACTTAAAATAGCCCATTATCAAACAACATTAATTGATTTAAGACGAATTTTGGATGCACATAATTTGGATGTTTGGGGTGCTAGAATCGAAAATAAATTAATTGCTGCTGCCGTTACTGTAAATGAAGGGGATTTATCAGACAGATTAATTGATGACGTTTGGAAGGGTATTCGACGTCCCAGAGGTAACATGGTTGCACAATCTTTAGTTGCGCATGCAGGCGAGAGATCGGCAGCAAAATTAAAATCAGTACGTATTAATCGAATTGCTGTGTTTGAATCATATAGACGACAAAAAATTGCAAAACAATTAATCAACAAGGTTTTCAAAGAAGCTGTGATAAATGGCATTGATTTTTTATCAGTCAGCTTTGCCTATAGTAATATCACATATGAATTTTGGAAAAGCTTAGGATTTTTGTTAGTACATATTGGTAGTCGTCGTGAAACCAGTAGTGGAACTTATTCTATAATGGCAATAAAGCCAATTAGCCAAAATGCTTTTGAAATGGCTAATAAATTAAATAAAAAATTGAGACGAGATATTTTCTGGATTAAAGATTTTATCGATTTACCATTTGAGACGATGTTGCTCAAGGATGATGCTCAGTTTTTATCGGATCAAGATATTGATGATTTACAAGGATTTTGCTATTACCATCGCCCCTTTGAAGCAACTTATGCTTCACTTTGTCGAATGAGTCAATATAATGACCATTCAAATAATCAATTAAGGTTACCCATTTTAAAAGCGTTAATAACAAATAAAAAAAATGAATTTTTAGTGATTGAGCAATTTCGATTAAATGGGCGTAAGGCACTGATTAGTTCAATTAAGCAAGAAGTTAATCAATGGTTACATCATACTAACCAAATTGAGACATCCAATTATCAAAGTAATAAGTTAGATTAAGAGTTGGACATTATCAACTTATAAAAGGAAAAAAAGTGAATAATAATGTAGATAGAATAAGATTCCATCATAATTTTAATAACGGTAAAGATCGACCTAAATCAGGTTTTGAATATTTTCTATTTGGGTGGTCAATCGCATTTAGCCCTAAAATAAGACATTATGTTTTTTTGCCTTTATTGGCTAATATTGTCATTATGTCTGCGCTGTTTTATTGGTTTTTCTCAGCAATTACAGGTATGGTTGATTGGGGGCTTTCTTTAGTACCGAGCTGGCTTCACTGGCTTGGCTATATAATCAGCTTTATGGTGATTTTGATACTAGTCATACTATTCTGTTATTTTTTTAGTACGGTGGCTAATTTTATTGCTGCGCCTTTTAATGGTTTGCTTGCTGAACAGGTTGAAGCTGAATTAACAGGTATTCCTGCTTCTGATACATCTTGGTTTAGCTTGATTAAAGATCTACCCAGAATATTGAGTCGAGAAATCCAAAAATTAGTCAATTATGTATTATGGTCTATACCGATATTTTTAACTTATTTTATTCCTGTTATAGGTCAAACAGTGACACCAGTAATTTGGTTTTTATTCACTGCTTGGCAAATTAATATTCAATACGCTGATTATCCTTTCGATAATCATAAAATTACTTTTCATCGTATGCGTGAATTACTTAAGCAGGATAGAGTTGATAATCTTGTCTATGGTATTTTAGTTAGTTTTTTCACAATGGTGCCACTACTAAATCTAATTATTATGCCAATTGCCGTTTGTGGCTCAACTGCGATGTGGGTTGATCGTTATCGTCATCAAGCTTTATTTAAAAGTGATATTAACAATATCCGATAAAGAAAATAGTGATTAATTTTTAGATTAATCACTTTTATTTTTATCCTCTACTCTCTTGATTTTATTATTATCCTCGTCATCATAAGGTATCGGTTTAATTCCTTTTTTATCAATATAAGATTTAAAGTTAAGTTTATTGAGTGCTTTAATGGTATTGATAAAAACACCTGCAAGAAATATTAAAATTATCCACCAATAATCTTTTAACCATTCCATTTTTTTACCTTTAATAAATGAATGTTAGTGAAGTTAATATAGCTAAATGTTATAAGCAGTATTGAATAGTTATTCTGTTGTGCTCAAATTGATTTATTAAATCGCTCACAATTTAATTGACTATATTAAACCAGCAATTTTTCCAAAATTCTTTGGTAAATTCTTTTTAGCGTAATGATATCCTGACAATTCACATTTTCGTTAACTTTATGGATTGTTTTATTTAATACTCCAAACTCGATAATCTGACAGCCCATTTTTGCAATGAAACGTCCATCTGATGTTCCCCCACTTGTTGATAATTTTGTATCAATATTTGTGTACTCTTTTATCGCACTTGCTGCAGCTTGAGTCAATTCACCTTGTGGCGTTAAAAAAGGATGACCTGATAAACGCCAATTTAACGTATAATTTAATTTATGCTTTTGTAAAAGTTGCTCAACACGGGTTTTAATTAATTCGTCAGTGAGTTCACTGCTGTATCGAAAATTGAACTGCACTGATAGGTCACCGGGCACAACGTTTTCAGCACCTGTGCCAGCTTGAATGTTTGCAATTTGCATGGAGGTTTGGGGAAAATATTGATTGCCATTATCCCAAACACTATCAACAAGTTCAGCCAAAGCAGGGGCAAACCGATGAACAGGATTGTCAACTAGATGAGGGTAGGCGACATGACCTTGCACACCATGGATAATTAAATTTGCGGTCAATGAACCGCGACGACCATTTTTAATTTGATCCCCCAATATCTTGTCACAAGAAGGCTCTCCTACAATACAATAGTCTACACGTTCTTGACGTTCAAGAAGATGATTAACGACTTTTACCGTTCCATCGGTTGCATCAGCTTCTTCATCAGAGGTAATTAAAAACGCAATACGACCACGATGGTTTGGATTTGCTTTAACAAAATCCTCTGCGGCACAGACCATTGCCGCAACACCACTTTTCATATCCGATGCTCCACGACCATAAAGTACACCATGAGTATCAATGGTTGCCTCAAATGGGGGATACAGCCATTGGCTTTCATCGCCAGCAGGCACCACATCGGTATGACCAGCGAACATAAGTGTTGTTTCGGAAGGATCACCATGATAAGCCCAAAAATTTTTAGTACGACTAATATTGAATTCTTCAATAATAAAATTTAGTGATGTCAAACGTTTAATAAGTATATTTTGACAATCTTTATCATCAGGACTTATCGATTTTTCAGCAATCAATGCTTTGGTTAGTTCAATAACAGGCTCTGTCATAATTATCTCGGTCTTATTGTTGTTGTTTAAAAAATTGCGAATAACTTTCTTCTGAAAATCCTAGTAATACATGTTTACCCTTAATTAGTAGCGGTCGTTTTATAATTGAAGGATTGTCCAACATCAGTTTCATAGCAGCTTGCTCATTGTCAATTTTAGCACGTACTGACTCATCCAGTTTACGCCAGGTTGTACCTCGTGTATTGAGTAGGCTTTGCCAATCAACTAATTTCAAAATAGTCTGTAATTGTTCAGCTGAAAGTCCATCCAATTTATAATTATGAAATTGATGCTTGATTTTATTGTCATCAAGCCATGTGAACGCTTTTTTCATTGTACTGCAGTTTTTAATACCATATATGGTTAACATAATTCTTATTCCTTAAGCGAAGTATAAAGACAAATTATATCAGTTGTCTTACTGAATCTCTAATTTTGAATATGAAGATAATCTAAGTTTTAATTAAATGAATAATCAGAAGATTAAGCGCTTTAATTTAACTATTTGAAGCTAAATGAACGGTTCACTCAGATTTTTTGTTTTTCATAACAAAACACTTGAAAAAAACATATTAACCCCTATTTTTTGCATAAATTTCATTTTTTAATGTAACTTTTCTATTTTTTTAAATATTAAATATTAATATTGCGAATTATTCTCATTTTAAAACTATTTTTATATTAAATTTTTTTTTAAAATAAACGGAATAAAACGTGCTTGCATAATTCACAGGAACATTAATGTCAGTATCAACATTAAATCACCTCTCTTTAGGAAATGAGGCGGTTATCTCTCGTCTATTACCTGAATCCTTACCTTTTCGTAGAAAGTTACTGGCTATGGGATTAACACCAGGCTGTAAAATTACGATTGTCCGAGTGGCACCTTTGGGAGATCCACTTGAGATTAAAATACGTGGTTTTCTTCTTTGTTTAAGGCGTCGTGAAGCGGCTACCATTGAAGTAATGGAGATAAATGAGTGAAAATAGCACTGGTTGGAAATCCAAATTGTGGCAAAACAACACTATTTAATTTACTGACTGGATCAAAACAGCGAGTCGGTAATTGGCCTGGTGTGACTGTTGAACAAAAATTAGGTTTATTTTCTTATCAAAATCACCAATATGAAGTCGTTGATCTACCGGGGACTTACTCGATTGAATCTGATGCGGTTTCAATGTCGCAAGATGAATGGATAACGCGCGAATTTGTTCTGACAGAAAAAAATAATGTCATTATTAATGTAATTGATGCTAGTAATTTACAACGAAGTCTTTATCTAACATTTCAGTTGATTGATTTGCAAGTTCCGATGATTGTTGTACTTAACATGATTGATACAGTCAAGAATATGGGCGAAAATATCGATTACCCAAAATTATCTGCTTTACTGGGTTGCCCAGTTGTGCCTATTTCATCAACCAAAAAATTAGGTATTAATTTATTTTATCAAGAAATTGAAAACAGGCTTGTCAACAAGCAAAAAGCTTATCCTTCAATAGATACGTTAGGGCAATCTCAGCAAAGACTTTTGACACGTTATCTTTATGAATTGCCAAAAGAAAGTATTGTTCATCAACTTAATCGCTGGCAGCTAATTGAAGCCTTATTAGGACACAACACAGATCATTTTAATTCACTTGAATTAGAAAAACTTGAAATTTGTCGACAACTCCTTTCGGCATGGTGTGATAACGAAATTGATGTTGCGCTAGCAAGTGCTAGATATGATACGATTGATCAAGTGTGTAAAATGGTTATTGATAAACCTCGTGAATTGAGTACCCATATATCTGAAAAGATCGATAAAATTACGTTAGGGCGCTTTACTGGCATTCCGTTTTTTTTAATTGTGATGTATGCCATGTTTATGGTCGCTATCAATTTTGGTTCAGTATTTGTTGACTTTTTTGAAAAATTTTTCGGCACAATTTTTGTCAATGGAACAGCACGTTTATTAGAATTTATTCATGCGCCAGATTGGGCTCGTGTCATATTATCAGACGGTATAGGTAATGGGATTCAAACTGTTTCAACGTTTATTCCTGTCATTGCTGCAATGTTTTTGGCTTTATCTTTTTTAGAAGATTCAGGTTATTTAGCTCGTGCAGCAATGGTCGTTGATCGGGTTTTACGTTGTATTGGTTTACCGGGTAAAGCTTTCGTGCCTATGTTGATGGGATTTGGCTGTGGTGTGCCTGCGATAATGGGAACTCGAACATTAGAAAGTCCCCGTGATCGGTTAATGGCTATCTGCATGATTCCTTTTATGTCTTGTGGGGCAAGATTACCGGTTTATGCGTTATTTGCAGTCGTATTTTTTCCGCTTCATGCTTCTTTGGTTGTATTTATGTTATATCTGCTTGGTATTGGTGTCGCAGTTATATCAGGAATGATTTTAAAAAACACGTTATTAAAAGGTGAGTTGACCCCCTTTATTATGGAGATGCCAGTTTATCGAATTCCAACCCTTCGTAGCATTTTACGCTTAACTTGGCAACGCTTGAAAAGTTTTATATTTAAAGCCGGAAAAGCGATTGTAATTATGGTGACGATTTTAAGTTTACTCAACTCTTGGGGAACAGATAATACCTTTGGACATGAAAATACCAATCAATCGGTATTATCAGTCATAAGCCAAAAAGTTACACCTGTTTTTCAGCCCATGGGGATCGATAATGAAAATTGGCCTGCTACAGTTGGCGTTTTTACGGGCATTTTTGCTAAAGAGTCTATTATTGCAACTTTAAATTCACTTTATTCTATGGATAATCAATCGCAAGACAATGAACAATTTGATTGGATTGAAGACATTAAATCAGCTTTTGCCACTATTCCTGATAATTTACTCGCTCTGTCTGAAACGATTACCGATCCGCTTGGATTGTCTTCATTAAATGATGATATCGATACTTTAAAAACTGATTTAGCAATTAATTCCACAGCTATTTCTAAAATTAAGACATCATTTACGTCTTCGTCAGCCGTAATAGCTTATTTAATATTCATCTTACTTTATACGCCATGTACAGCAGTATTAGGGACAATTTATCGCGAAGCAGGGTGGCGTTGGATGATTTTTGTTGCAGTATGGACTTTTACAATTGCTTGGTTGGTGGCGACAATCTATTATCAATTTACACAACTTGCCTATTCACATACTGCAAGTTATTGGTTGATGGGGTGTGGACTATTGATAACATTGATGATGGTTATCCTGCGTAAATTAGGGAATTACTCATTCAATAAAAATAACATGTCCAATCGTAAAAATTCTATAAAATCATCTTGTTGTGATTAATTTACTTGTGTTATTTAATTTAATTGATAAAAAATTAGGTAAAACCTATAAGTTTAATATAAAAAATGTTAATGACCTCGATTCGTGATTATGTACAATTAAAAGGGCGTGTGGAATTGCAAGATATAGCACGCCATTTTAGGTTACCTGAAAGTGCTGTTTTTCCAATACTAAGTTTTTGGGTAAAGAAAAAGGTGATCAAAATAATCACTATTGAACAGCCATATTTTTGTCAGTCAAAGAAATGTGATGATTGTTCAAATTGCAATTTTAACAGCAAAACTATTTATGCATGGATTTAGAAAATTTTTTTATTTTAATTTTTTTAATTATTAGCAAGTTCGTTGATAATGGATCATAAAAATTGATAGGTTATTTTTTAACAATATGTTTTTCAGTTTGATAAAGTTAATTTCGTGACTTATGTCACATTAAAAAATTAATTTATATTGTAAAAATATCACTCCGATAAAAGATATCAATCAACAGTATTAAAAATAACAAATGTTTGAAATTTTTTGCTTTTTGCTATCTTAGGTAGGTTATTGTTTAATTTGTAAAAACGTTAAAACAACGACTTGTTAAGTCGTTTTATCACTAGATAAATGCTATTATAATCTTTTAGAAAATTGAAGCTGTAGAGGATATAGAAGTTTATGAGTCAATTAGATGAATTTAAAAAATTAACCGCCGTTGTTGCCGATACAGGTGATATCGATTCCATTAAGCAGTTTTCTCCTGAAGATGCCACTACCAACCCTTCTCTGGTCTTAAAAGCTGCTCAACTTCCACAATATCGTTATCTGATTGATTCTGCTGTTGAGACAGCAAAAAAATTAGGGGGTAGCAAAGAACAACAATTAATTAATGCTTGTGACCAAGTTGCGGTTAATATCGGTGCTGAAATTTTAAAAACGGTGCCGGGACGTATTTCGACTGAAGTGGATGCCCGTTTATCTTTTGATACACAAGCTTGTATCGAAAAAGCCCGCCGAATTATAGAACTTTATCAACAAAAAGGTATCGATAAATCACGAATTTTGATTAAAATCGCATCCACATGGGAAGGGATAAAAGCTGCTGAAGTTCTCGAAAAAGAAGGCATTAATTGTAATTTGACGTTACTCTTTTCATTTGCTCAGGCACGTGCTTGTGCAGAAGCGAATGTCTTTCTTATCTCGCCTTTTGTTGGTCGTATTTATGATTGGTATCAAGCTAAAAAACCGATTGACCCTTATATTGCCGATCAAGATCCAGGAGTGGTATCAGTACGTAATATTTACAACTATTATAAACAACATGGTTATAAAACAATCGTCATGGGGGCAAGCTTCCGTAAAGTTGAGCAAATTTTAGCATTAGCCGGTTGTGACCGATTAACGATTGCGCCAAATTTATTGGCTGAAATGCAACAATCAAGCGCTCCAGTAGTGCAAAAACTTAATCCTAATCAAACCGTCATAGAAAGACCTGCACCGATTACCGAATCTGAATTTAGATGGCAACACAATAGTGATGCCATGGCAGTAGAAAAACTAGCTGAAGGGATTCGTGCCTTTGCAGTGGATCAGGGAAAATTAGAAGAGATGATCGCAGCACTTCTATAGTGATAGAGGGGAATCAATATTCCCCTTTAATTTTTTAATAATATTAATCTGTTTTAAAAAACAGAAAAATGAATATCGAATAACTTAAAATATATTTTGGAGATTAAAACATGAATGCAACGACGCTATCTCACCGCGAACTTGCGAATGCGATAAGGGCATTAAGCATGGATGGTGTACAAAAAGCAAAATCAGGTCATCCGGGTGCACCTATGGGTATGGCTGATATGGCTGAAGTACTTTGGCGTGGATTTTTAAAACATAACCCGAACAATCCAAATTGGGCAGATCGAGACCGTTTTGTATTATCAAATGGTCATGCTTCAATGTTGATTTATAGTTTATTACATCTTACTGGCTATAAAGTTAGCATTGATGACTTAAAAAATTTCCGTCAGTTGCATTCAATCACAGCAGGGCATCCAGAATATGGTCATGTTCCGGGCGTTGAAACCACAACCGGACCTTTAGGACAAGGTATTGCTAATGCAGTTGGTATGGCAATTGCAGAAAGAACTTTATCTGCACAATTTAATAAACCAGGTCATAATATAGTTGACCATTTTACCTATGTATTCATGGGTGATGGTTGTATGATGGAAGGGATTTCACACGAAGCTTGCTCATTGGCTGGAACACTAAAATTAGGAAAACTCGTTGCATTTTATGATGAAAATGGTATTTCAATCGATGGAGAAATAGAAGGTTGGTTTACTGATGATACTGCGAAACGCTTTGAAGCTTATGGATGGCATGTAATTCGTAGTATTGACGGTCATGATGCAAAGGCTATTGCTCAAGCGATTGAACAAGCGCAAGCTGTGACCGATAAACCTTCATTACTGATGTGTAAAACAGTAATAGGTTTTGGATCACCAAATAAAGCGGGCAGTCATGACAGTCATGGTGCACCACTGGGAGATGCTGAAATTGAAGCAACCCGTCAAGCACTTGGTTGGAACTACCCACCGTTTGACATTCCGAAAGCTTATTATGAAGCGTGGGATGCGAAAACCAAAGGCAAACAAATTGAAGATGAGTGGAATACTCGCTTTGAAGCTTATGCCAAAGTATATCCAGAACTTGCAAGCGAATTTAAACGACGAATGCAGGGAGATTTACCTGAAAATTGGCAACAAGTGGCTACCGATTTTGTCAATAAATTGCAAGCAAATCCAGCAACGATAGCGACGCGTAAAGCATCACAAAATGCAATTGAAGCTTTTGCTCCGGTATTATCTGAGTTTTTAGGTGGCTCGGCTGACTTAGCTCCAAGTAACTTAACAATGTGGTCAGGCTCAAAAGAAATTTTAGCCAATCCAGATGGTAACTATATTCACTATGGTGTACGTGAATTTGGGATGTCTGCCATTATGAATGGTATTGCACTTCATGGCGGCTTTATTCCTTATGGGGCAACATTCTTAATGTTTATGGAGTATGCACGAAATGCGGTACGCATGGCTGCCTTAATGAAGATTCGTTCACTGTTTGTCTATACCCATGACTCAATCGGATTAGGTGAAGACGGACCAACACACCAACCCGTTGAACAAATGGCAAGTTTACGGGTAACACCAAATGTCAGTACGTGGCGCCCATGTGACCAAGTTGAATCAGCTATTGCATGGCAATATGCTATAGAACGTAAAGATGGTCCAACAGCATTGATCTTCTCAAGGCAGAATCTTAAACAACAACCACGAACAGCTGAACAATTAGCGAATGTTTATCGTGGCGGTTATATTTTAAATGATTGTGCAGGAACGCCAGAGTTGATCTTAATTGCGACGGGTTCCGAAGTTGAGTTAGCGGTTGAAACCTATCATCAATTAACGGCAGCAGGGAAAAAAGTACGGGTTGTTTCAATGCCATCAACTGATGCGTTTGATAAACAAGACTGTGCTTATAAAGAGTCGGTATTACCGTCTTCGGTCACTGCTCGCATTGCGATTGAAGCTGGTATTAGTGATTATTGGTATAAATACGTGGGGCTAAATGGTAAAATTGTGGGTATGACAAGTTTTGGTGAGTCCGGCCCGGCAGAACAATTATTTGAAAAATTTGGTTTTACGGTTGAAAATATTATTGCGAAAGCAAATGACTTATTAAAATAATTGGTCATTACCATGAGTAAAGCGCCATTACTTTAGTGTAATGGCGTTGTTTAAATAGATCATTTTTTTGATTCATTCGAATACGGATTTGGATCGTTCTTTAATTTTTCATATGGATACAGTTCATTTTTCCAATCTTTTACTTTGATTTTAGTTTGATGAGGAATATCAATAAGCTCATTTTGCATGTAGTCATGTGAAACATCTAAAGTAATCCCCATCCATTTACTTAATAAGTAAACGAACTGAAAGCCTGAAATTTTTTTCTGTATTTTTTGTTGTGATATACTTTTTGAATCAAAGAAAATAAAGGGTACTTCGTAACTATTTTGATATTCCCAATTGTGTCTTAGATCTTGATGTTGATTGAAATGCGCAAGACCATGATCTGCAAAATAAACGACAGAATAATCTTCATTGTATTTTTTTAGTATATCAATCGTTGATTTAATCAAATCATCTGTTTCTTTTATACTACTGACATAGCATGAAATATTTTCATGGTTTAGTTCAAATTGGATATCATATTCTAATCTACGACAGAACTTTGAATGAGAACCCATAAGATGCATGACAATTAGTCTTGGTTTAGGATGTTTATCTGACAAAATTCTATCTAATTCAGGCAATAGTAACGTATCAAATTTACCATGTGAAGATTTACCATTGTATTCGCCTTTTTTTGTGTAAAAACTTGACTTTGCATAGGCCGCAATGCGAGGTACGGTAATCTCAATTTCTCCTAATTTGCCTTGATTAGAAAGCCAATAGGTTTCAAATCCTGCTTCATTTGCAATACTGACGATATTATTATTTAACTGAGCATTAACAGTTTTATTGTCTGAAAAAATAGATTGGCTTATTAAATGAGGCACAGATGATTGAGTGTTGGATGCCGGTGAAATTAAGCCATCCCATACTATATTAGCATTCTGACTGGCAAAAGGCGTATTGTCATAATTAAATCCGTATGCATTCATATAATCTTTGCGAACACTTTCACCAATAATAATAATGTAATTTTTGTGACTAGGTTTCACCGATATAATAGGTATGGTGTTTTGTTTCTGTATTTGTTCAAGCTGTGCTTGTTTCTCAGTAAAATAAATTTTTCCACTGGCATATAGTGCCTTATAGAACTCAAAAAAAGGATATTTAACCTTATTTAAGGCTAATTCAACCATAGAATGATTGGTTTCACTAGGAATCGATTTAATTACAGATTTTGTAGGTTTGTAACATAATAATAACAATGCAAAAATAATTAATAAGCGATTTTTAACATGAGGAAATGGCATTTTTATAAAAATAAGAATAAATACAGATACCAGTAAAAAAGTTATTAGAAAGAAATAAATAGGCAATTGCGAAAAAAATTCCTTTATTTCGTCAATATCGGTTTCAAATAAAGCGCTTATAACAGCCACATTAGGTGGACCATAGTAGTAAGCAATTGGTGCATAAAATGCAGCAATGACGAACGAAATACCAAAAAAAATCCTAAAAAAAGGAAATCTAGCTAAAAAAATTAGCGAAAAATAGGTAAGTAATATTCGATCTCTCCTTTGGGGATATCCTAATAAATACACTAACACTACAGCAAGAGCAAAACAGATTATATGAGAAAATAAATTTTTTTTAGAGGTCATTACAAAATCAATACACTTTAATGAATTATTTACAAAGTAGGTAATTATATAGTTAATTGATTTTTAATCAATTGATATTATCATTTCTTTTAAATGTAGTATTTATAAGAATTACAGAAATAAATTTTAACAATTTCTTAATTTTTGGGAGGCTGCGTTAGTTGTATAACGAAATTGAAGATTATTCTTCAGTGGAGTTTAAATTTATGTTATTGATAAATAATTTTTGGTTTATTGTAAATCAACACTGATCAATTATTTGATTAGTGTTGAATTTCAGAATGAATAAAAAATTTGTTTTAGATTTGCAGCATTATTTTACTTTGATGCTCGTGTTAATATTGTTACGTCAGGCTGTTTTTGGATGTATATCATTCTGACAATTAATAAAATGGCGGCGACTGCCAGTCCTAAAATAATGCCAATCCAAAAACCAGCAGCACCAATTGGCTCCATAATTAGATCTGTCAAACCTAAAATATAACCCACAGGTAATCCTACTACCCAATAAGAAAGCAAAGTAATAAAGAAGATGCTTTGCGTGTCTTTATAACCACGAAGTACATTGCTGGCTACAACTTGCAAATAATCAGAAGCCTGATAGATAGCTAATAAAATAATGAGATGCATACAAATCGTAATAACGGCGACTTCTTGAGTAAATAACGTAATGATTGGTGTTCGAAAAACAACTAGAATTAACGCAACAATTATCGCAATTGTCAGAGAAATAGCTAAACTCATATATGCGGTATGTTTGGCTAGAGATAGTTCTTTTTGTCCCAACAAATAACCAACACGAATACTGGTTGCAACTCCAAGTGAAAGCGGAATTGCAAATGTTAAACTGCTGATAGTAAAGATAATTTGATGTGCTGCCACCGTAATTTGACCTAATGGGGCGATCAGTAATGCTATGACAGCAAATAAACTCATTTCAAAAAAGTAAGCCAATGCAAGAGGAGTCCCTAATAGAACAACCTTTTTTATAATTGCCCAATCAATAAGTTTTGTGATTGGGGTTTTTCGAATATCACGTTGACTGGTAGTGGTTAATGTATACAGACGTTTTAAAAAAAACATTAGCCAAAATATAATTGCTGCGGTAATGCCACATCCAACTCCACCGAAAGCAGGTAAACCTAATTTTCCATAAATTAAAACATAATTAATGGGAATGTTGGCAAGTAATGCAATAAAGATAATTACCATGGCCGGTTTTGTATTGGATAAACCTTCACACTGATTGCGGTAAACTAAAAACAATAAGAAAGCAGGAACACCCCACATTATGGCTCGTAAAAAAGATACGGCAACTTCAACCATTTCCGGATCGATAGGATGTTCGACTGAACTTCTTAAACTAATCAGTTTATCCGAGTGGTATAAAATCAACATCATTATCACTGATAACAACAACGCAATAACCACACCTTGTCGAGTGTGATCAGCAACTTGATGACGTTTAGCTGCACCATTTAAATTGGAAATAATTGGCGTTAAAACGCTTAATAAACCTTGTCCAAATAATATGGTTGGTAACCAAATTGAGACTGCAATGGCAACCCCAGATAACGCCGTTTTACTATAGTTACCAGCCATAATAGTATCGACGAAGGTTATGGCTGTTTGCGAGATTTGTGCTATCAGTACGGGAACTGAAAGAGCAATAAGTTTTTTGATTTCGTTTCGATAATGTTGTTTCATTGGAATTGTTTACTGTTTTACAGTTCCCCATAAATCATATTCATCGGAATGTTCAATCTCAACTTGAACAATATCACCAACGTGAACACTTTTTTCTTCATTTAAATAGACAACACCATCTATTTCAGGTGCATCGGCCATGCTGCGTCCGATAGCGCCTTCTTCATCCACTTCATCAATAATAACAGACAAGGTTTTGCCAATTTTATTTTGTAATTTTTCGGTTGAAATTGTTTGTTGTAATTGCATAAAACGATGAAAACGTTCTTGCTTAACTTCTTCCGGAAGTTGATTCGCGAGCTGATTGGCTGCCGCACCTTCGATCGGGCTATAGGGAAAACATCCCACACGATCAAGCTTGGCTTTGCTTAGAAAATCGAGTAATAAATCGAAATCTTGTTCTGTTTCCCCTGGATAACCGACAATAAATGTTGAACGTAAAGTAATATCCGGACAGATTTCTCGCCATTTATAAATTCGTTCAAGTGTTTTATCAATGGTGCCTGGTCGTTTCATTGATTTTAAAACCGAAGGGCTGGCATGTTGAAGTGGTACATCCAGATACGGTAAGATTTTCCCCTCTGCCATTAACGGGATCAAATTATCAACACTTGGATAAGGATACATGTAATGGAGCCTTACCCAAATGCCTAACGTTGCTAATTGTTCGCATAACGTTTGGATATCAGTTTTTAATGGCATTCCATTCCAAAAGTTGGTACGATTTTTAATATCGATACCATATGCTGAGGTATCTTGAGCAATAACGAGTAACTCTTTAACGCCACTATCAGCTAATCGCTTTGCTTCATCAAGTACATTACCAATTGGTCGGCTAACCATTTCGCCACGAAGTGATGGAATAATGCAAAATGTACAGTTGTGATTACAACCTTCCGATATTTTTAAATACGCATAATGCTTAGGCGTTAATTTCACACCTTGCTGTGGTACTAAACTGGTAAAGGGATTATATGCGGGTTTAGGGGCATATTTATTGACATGAGTGAGTACTGCCTCGTAGCTGTGAGGTCCCGATATTTCGAGTACTTTAGGATGTACATTGCGTATTTGATCTTCTTTTGCACCTAAACAGCCTGTCACAATGACCTTGCCATTCTCATTTAAAGCTTCACCAATGGCTTCTAACGATTCTTGTACGGCACTATCAATAAAACCGCATGTATTGACGATGACTAAATCTGCATTTTCGTAGCTTGGTACCACCTGATAACCTTGCGTTCTTAATTCAGTTAAAATTCGCTCTGAGTCAACCAAATTTTTAGGACAACCAAGGCTCACAAATCCAATAGTAGGGGATGACATATTCATAGTATTTGTAATAGTGTTTAATATTTATGGGGTATTAAATTGATAATAAAATAAATTTTATCGATTAATTAGTTGTTGTTAATTCAAAATATTGCCATTTTAACACATTTAAGCATTGTAAATACACTGATTTTCACATTCTTAATTAACAGAAAATGGGATTTGAATGATAATGTTAATAATGTTTATTAGGTAGAATTATCGCTTGAACTGACAATATTTTAATACAATCAAACGAACATAATTTGATAGATCAACTTGATTATTCCAACTTTTGTGACTTAACTTTATTTTAAGAAGGTGACTTAGTATTAAAAATACGTTAGATGCTAACTCATACAGCCTTTGTACTGGGCTGTATGAATCAATTTAAACAACATGTTAATTATTAAAAGCATTCATCACTTCGGTCACTTGACGCTCTAAGCTTTCTGCACCACCACCAGATAAGTACCATAGATCAGGTGTCAAATATATAACGGTTGTTTTACTTTTATTGAGAACTTTTGCATCGAAATAGTCCGCTTTTATGGCTTGTTGACCAATAGCATGACTTCGATCAATGACAAAAATAATATCTGGCTTAACGGTTTTAATATATTTATCGTCAACAAAAGTAGGTGCTGGTCGTTCTCCATTTGTAGCTGGCTGGTTAGCTAAAAGTGGTACCGCTCTTTTGACTTTTAATACATCATGGATAAGCGAAGCACTTGAACTATTATTAATAAGAATCATTTTTCCATTGTTGTGAATAGCGACAATGGCCTTTTTAGGGCTTGCTGAGGTTATTATTTGAGCTTGGTTAATTTTGTTATTGAGCGAAGCAATGAGTTGAGTTGCTGTGTTTTCGGTTCCGGTAATGCTCGCTAACAAATTGATATGATTTTTTGTTGATTCAAAATAATGTTTGCTATCAACACTTAAATTAAGCACTGGGGCAATTTTTGACAACTCATCTTTTTTATTTGCTTGACGTCCATCAATAATAATAAGATCAGGATGAGTTTGTTTGATTAGTTCTATATTGGGTTCTTTCATATTACCGGTATCGATGACATGATTATTTTTATATTGTTCTAAATATGACGGGATAATTGATTGAGGGGTGGCTGCTACTAATGAACCTTTACCTAAAGCATCTAAAGTATCGAGAGCCCCATAGTTCATTACAACTATTTTGTGGAGATATTTAGGTATAACGATAGTTTGATTATCCGTTGTTATTGTCGTTTTTGATTGGCATCCAGCTAAGCCTAATATTGCTGATGTTATCATAATTAAAAGTATTTTTTTATTTCTAACCATGTTCATTTCCTCACCTTAATGTAAATGATAATTATTCTTATTTTATAGTTAAATCTTATTTAAAGCTATATAATTTTAATATTAGCAATCATTCTCAAAAAGCTATCGATAATCATTCTCATATGGTATATTGATCATCAGTCGCATCAAATCGCAAAATATCAATATAAATAATAGGGTTATATCAATGAATATGAAAAAAAATTTAAAATTCTCCGCGCATGTTATTAATTCCTGTCTATTATTGTCTTTATCAACTCACGCTATAGCTAATAATTCTGCTAATACAGACACAATGGTTGTTACCGCTTCAGGTTTTGCTCAACAAATAAAAGAAGCCCCTGCAACCATTTCGGTTATTACCTCAGAAGAAATTAGTAATAAACCTTATCGAGATGTGACAGATGCATTAAAGGATATACCAGGAGTCACGATTACTGGCGGTGGAGATTCCACCGATATTAGTATTCGTGGTATGGATTCAAAATATACAATGATTTTAGTTGATGGAAAAAAGGTGAGTACACGTGAAACAAGGCCAAATAGTGATAATTCTGGTTTTGAACAAGGTTGGCTTCCACCTTTAACCGCAATAGAACGTATTGAAGTGGTCAGAGGACCAATGTCATCATTATATGGTTCTGATGCAATGGGGGGAGTAATCAATGTTATTACTAAAAAAGTATCAGATAATTGGAACTCAAGCCTACGCTTAGAATCTATTATTCCTTATCGTTCTGAGGAAAAAAATACCTTTACCAGTAGTTTTTCAACAATGGGACCACTTATAGAAAATATTCTGGGAATTCAGTTATATGGTCAATATTCTGATCGTCATGAAGATAAGTTCTTAAATGGTCATGCTGCACAAAAATTACGTAGTATAAATGGTAAGATATCAGTCAATGCTTCTGATTCTCAAAAGTTTGATCTGGATTTTGGGCGCGCTTTACAAAACAGTGAGGCTACTGCCGGTAAAACTAGAACGAATAGGCAGGGTAAATTTGCGCGTGACAATCACCATAATTCATTTGCGTTAACTCATAATGGCTTGTTTGGAGATGTTTCAACTACTTCTTTTGTTGCCTTTGAAGGAAACAATAATAAAAATAGAAAAATGAAAATCCGTAACACTGATGTGGATACAAGAGCTACTGTTCCCTTTGGTATCAATATGCTAACCATTGGTGGTAAATATAGTTATCAGCAGTTACTTGATCATGGTAATAAACTTAAAAATAGTATCACTAAAATTGAACGTTGGAATTATGCTTTATTTAGTGAAGATGAATTGCAACTTTTAGATAATCTAAATTTAACATTCGGGTTACGTTATAACCGAGATGAAAATTATGGCGATAACTGGAATCCAAGAATTTACAGTGTTTGGGATATTGATGATAATTTTACTCTGAAAGGGGGGTATTCAACAGGTTTTGCAACACCAAAATTGCGTCAGGTCGTATCTGATTGGGGACAGGGAACAGGTGGTTACGCAAGAGATGGAATTATAATAGGTAATCCAGATTTAAAACCAGAAAAAAGTCAAAATTTTGAAATTGGCTTAGGCTATAGTAATAGTTATGGATTAGATACCACTGCAACACTATTTTACACAAAATATAAAAATAAAATTCAAAGTTATAACATATGTGATGATAAAACCAACAAGAAAAAATGTTATCTATCTGGTCAAGGATATTATGATTTGATACAGAAATGGGAAAATGTAGATAAAGCTGATATTAAAGGTCTTGAAATATCGTTTAAAACACCTCTATTCAGTGAATTACTTTTATCCGCTAATTACTCTTGGACCAAAACAGAACAGAAGAGTGGAAACAATAAAGGTAAGCCTTTAAATCGAACCCCTAAACAAAAATTTAATACTCAATTAGATTGGAATGTTACTCAACAATGGGATTTATGGGCTAAAGTAGTTTATTCTGGAATAGAAACATCGGTAAATCGTAATGGCAAAAAAACGGAATATCCGAGTTATACTTTCTGGGATTTCGGTGCATCTTATCAAATACACAAACAGGCAAAAATTTATGCGGGTATTTATAATTTATTTGATAAAAAAGTCACCAATGATGATTATGGTAAAACATTAGATGGTAGACGTTATTTCATGGGAACTGAAATTAATTTTTAAACGTTATTTCTCATCAAGTAATAGTATTTTTAAATTGCTTGATGAGAATGTCACATCAAGTAAATAACCTATTATTTTTTATAAAATATATCTCATATTAAATCTTACAAAAGCCTTTTAAAATTGCAAAAAACATCCCTCTAAATTGAATCATATTAATTATATAAGCGGGTGTTTTTTCATCAATCTCTGTTGAATTTAACCACTGATAAGTTGTTGCTAAATTAACCTATAATTTTAATAGGTTAAACTTATTATTGCCAAAATCTGGTTTTAGACTAAAACCCCAAATAAAAAATAAAAAACATTATTAATCAACTGGTTATTCTAATTCTTGTTGCTAAAAAATAAACTGTCAATGATTAAAAATTTAACCTTGAAAAAATTAGATTTAGTTATTTATACATTGTTTTGATAGTGATTTTAAATTAATCATATATTGATAGATCGATAAATCCGATCGATAATGCGCGCCATGAGCATACCTCTAGATTCATAAGTATGTTCTAACTAGTGAAGGTTTATGAAATCAATCCAAATTGAGTAATGATTGATTTTTTATTTTATTAATTAAGAAAACGATATGAAACAATATAAAAAAACAAAATCGCAATTTTTAAGCGAAGTAAAACTAGATTCTCAACATAATCTGAGTTTAGATTTAATTCCAACTTCAAATTGGAATTATTTAAAAAGTTTATCTGTATTAAAAAATAAAAAGAAAATAGCAAGGTTTAGTTTTCTATCTGCTATGTTTATTTTAGGTAGTATTAACTTTGCTAATGCTGCACTTTCAACAGCAACTATCAATTCGATTCAAGGAGATAAACCTTTATTTTTTGCATCTGAATCTATAGTTGATAAACTCGGTTTTAATTATAAAGGAGTGGATTACAGTGAAAAATTAGGTAATATAAAAAGTGCAGATACAAAATACTTTGATCATACTACAAATCTTAAAGATTTTGTCATAAAAAGTTATTTTACTCCTAGAAACGCAATTGATGATGTGAATGGTGAATATTTTGATAAGAATGGGGATCCTTTTGATGCTAATACACCTGTTACAAATACATTAAATTACGTTTGGCTAGATAGTAATAATAAAAAGGTTGATGATGCAGATCTTAAAGATATTGCATGTAGTCATAATAAATATAAAATGCCATTAAAATTGCAAATTACGGCATCAAATATTAAAGTGCATACGCAATTCGGGAATCCTAAAGAAAGCGATCCGGTTAATTTTATTCAAACTGAGTCTGCTGGCAAAAAAACTATTACTAAAACCTACCAAATAGCTGTTGCTAATACTTGCTTTGCAAAACCAAATGGAATTTTGACAGATCCGACTACTCAATGGCGTTCTGTAAAAAATGATTTGCAGGAAAATGATGCTAGTTGGAACCTAACCGGTATGGGCTTGAATGGAATATCCAAAGACAAACCTAATCCTTATGTAGGAGGAGGACACACTCAAGATTATGTAATAAATCAGGGGTATAAAGTAAAACCAACCGTTTCTAAAGTTCCTTTTCCAACAACAGGTTTTTCTGGTGCACAATTTCAGTTAGTCATGGGTGGTTTACAACAAGATTATAATTATACCAGTAATAACAGTTCTGTAACCGTTGATAGTAATGGTATTGTAACGTTTAACAGTAAATTTAAAACAGCGAAAATCACTGCTACTTTAAAATCAGATAAAAATATCCATTATGACTATACTTTTACCTTGGGGCTTTGGGTTGAGCCACAAATAACATCAACGAAAAGTTATGCTGATGCCAAAACACAGTGTAGTGGTGGCATGCAATTATTAAGTCGTCAAGATTTAAACAATGCTTCAGAGTATTCGACTAAAAACTTAGATGGCATGAAGGGACGTTTATATAATATTATGACTCGTGGTATTGGTAAAGGTGTTTTTGGTGAATGGGGAAGATTATTATCACAAAAATATAATAGTATTCCAGTATCTTATCCGAAAACTAAGTGGCTGTTTGGTTGGTATTACACAAACGAAACACATACTATAACTAATGAAAATAAAGAAAAAATTACAGAAGGAATTGTTGTTTCAAGCCATGATGGAATGATTTCATTTCCTAGCGCTTGGGGTAATGATGAACCGAAAAGAGCATTATGCGGCGTTCATTACTAAGAACAACTATTAGTCTATCGTATAAAAAGTTTGTTTTACTTACCATTAATGCTAGTAAATTCATCTAATCTATAAACATACAAGCGTTATCATTAAGATTAATTTAATAATGATAACGCTTATATTTTAAATTATTTAGCTTTATATAAACATAAACTCTCATTTTGTTATCTAAATTTGCATTGATTAGTTTCATTCTATAACAATAGCGATGATCTATTTCTTCAAACAATTTATTGCATTTTGCATTGTTTAATTCATATTGTTTCAATTTGTAAGTAAGTTATCTAATTATATAGTTGAAATTTTAATCCAATTATATGGATATTATTTAATAATTCAAAATTGTAATATTAATTTTATAACGTTCATAAATTGATAAAGATATTGGTTTTACCTGTGATTTGAAAATGACAGATATCTTGTATTATGGTTTATATTGAAATGTTATTCGAAAGTCCCATTAAAACCGTTATTCATTCTTAACTTTATTAATTTACTCAATATTAATCACTTAGGAATAACTTAATTTATTGTAAATATATTGGTGAGCTAACTTTGTATTAGTTGTAAAAAAATATTAATAATAAAAGTTATAAAAAAACCGCCGTAGCGGTAATAATTACTATTAAATGTGTTAATCTAATATCGATGATTGCCACCAAACTCTTCCTAACACGGTTATTTCATCTTGAGATACAACTTCGTCACTGTATTCGGGATTATAACTACGAATTTTAACATGATTACCCGGTAATTTTTCGAGTATTTTTATTCTTAACAATCCGTCATGATTGATTGCATATATTTTTCCATCTCGGATATTTTTATCTGCTTGATTTATACCTACTGTAGAACCGTCTCTAAAGACAGGTTCCATACTATCTCCATAAACAGTTAAACAGACAGCACAATCTTTATCAATACCATATTTACGCATTGTTGAGCGTGATAATCTTAATTTATATCCATTGTAATCTTCTATATCATCTGCAAATCCATTACCAGCTGCAAGTCGAACATCTTTATAAAAAGGCAATTCAACTTCATCATCATCAAGAGGTGTTTGCTGGTCCCATTCATCAATAGCACCGAGCATTGATGCATTTGATTTACTTTTATTATTTGTAGCTGAACCAATTCCTTTAGTTAGCCATAATAAGTCGACATTTAATGCACTAGCTATTTCGACAATTTTTCTAGATGTACTCGATTTCCCTGAAAGAAGTTTTTGAATAGCTGGTTGGCTAATTTTCACTTTTTCAGCTAATTGATGCTGTGACAAACCAGAATTTTTCAATGCTAAATTTAATCTATCTGTAAATGTAGTCATAATTTTATCTCATCTTGATAGAGCTTATGATTATATAAGTCAAGTTATTACCAATCAACTAATCATAGTTATTGGTTTTTTGATAGCTATTGTTATCATTAATTCTATAGGTTATCGATAATATATAACTTAAGATAATTGTGCAACCATTATTAACGACTAAAAAATAGATTAATTATCGACATAATAATATCGATAACAAAAACAACTAAATAGTGAAAAAGGAACGATAAAATTATTTCAGAAATTCCCGAATTGTGTTGAAATAATTCTTGATAATTATATCTACATAGAAAGAGATAAGCCACTAAAATTACCCAAAACGACGATCAAACCTAAAATTTCTGCTTTAATTACTAATGATAGCGTGTGTAATAACGTACTGTTCGAAACATTAAACATATTGGTGAATGCGAATTTTAGGCGTAGTTATCTGTACATAGTATTTAGGTATGACTAAAAGTTAATTTTCGAAGTAATTAATATTCTTTTATACTGATTTGGAGACTAAGTATTGACAACGTACGCAAACAATTATATAATTATTCCAAAATGCAGAATTGTATGAAAAGCCCGCTTTGCGGGCTTTTTTATTATTCCTAATTTGATATTTCAGATATTAAATGCAAGTGTTTTTAAATAACAATAACAATAACAATAACAATAATGTATTCTATTAACTCAAATTTACTTTTCATTTATCTAATGTATAAGAAAGTAAATATATCTGTGATATGAATCCATCTAGTCAATAAAATACCTTACCTTTTTGATTGTTTGTTTTAATTGATATGCTAAATTATCATTAATATAAATAGGTCGATTTTGGGTATCTTTTCCGAACTATCAGATATTATGTAAAATAATTAGGCGTAATAAATAATATTATGATAAAAAGATCGGCTTTAGGGTTGACAACGTACGCTAATCAGTATATAAAGGTCACAAAATCAGAAATTGTAAGAAAAGCCCATTAATGGGCTTTTTTTTTGCGACAAAAATAATATTTATATAGATTGATTATTATTAATCAATTATTAAAACTATAATAATTCAGTCTAGTTATAATTAATCATTTTTCTATATAACAGTTCATGATTTTATAAAAATATAATTTAGCTATAAGATAATCCAAGCAATCAATAAATGATTTATTTTTATCAATATGCAAATTATCAAATTAATAAAGATGATTTTTTAATTTTGTTTTTATATATGACTATTTCTTTTAGCAAAATTGATTTAGTGTTTTAGATGATATTAATATCAAAAATTCAATCTAAGGGTTGACAACGTACGCTAATTAGTATATAATTATCTCAAAATCAAGAATTGTTTAAAAAGCCCGTTAAGCGGGCTTTTTTATTGCCTAAAAATTGAAAGTTTTAATATAACACTATGTTTAATTTTATAAAAAAGTTTATCTTGATAAGTTTCATAAATATAATTCATTTTTATATAGCCGCTTTAATGCGGTTTTTTTATATCTAAAATTCGACTATAGAGCTATAACGATTTATGGGTTCACAGAGCAATCTCAGAAAATGACTTAACATAAGAGCTGTGTAACCCTTTCTTATTTCAATCGCCTCATTTTGAGGCTCACCTATGAAGATTAAACCTATGCCAATCAGAGATCCTGACAATATCAATTGGTATGTTGTCGTTTATTTATTTTTTGTCACTTTACTTGGTTCACTAGCCAGTTATTGCTATCAAATTATCAATGGTAATAAGTTCAATCTGATGATTTTAATTGCTCAGATCTTTATTTCAACTTTTGCCGGAGCGCTGGTGGTGCTGGCAGCCAGTTATTTTAACTGGCAGTTTGAGCTGGCAGGCGGTGTGGCTGGGTTAGCGGGATGGTCAGGTGCCACATTAATCAAAACACTTGAAGAACAATTATTAAAAAAAACACGTGGACATGATAATTGAGAGGAAATTAAAACAAATGAAATTGACTGAACACTTCAAACTGGAAGAGTTTACTTATTCACTGACCGCCAGTCGACTAAAAATAGACAATTCCGTACCGGCTGAGCTGATGCCTAATGTTCAACTGACCGCGATTAAGCTTGAATTTGTTAGAAAAGCGTTAGGACATCCGGTAATCATAACCTCAGGCTATCGTTGTCCGGCATTAAATGCCCGGGTCGGTGGTGCGGCAAATAGTGCACATACAAAGGGTTTAGCGGTTGACTTTCGTTCTCCATTTGGTACCCCGAAACAAATTTGTCAACGCTTAATTGATGCCGGTGTGGTATTTGATAAGCTTATCCAAGAGCATAATCAATGGGTGCATATCGGATTTAGTCCAACCAAAAACCGTCAAATAGTACTCACTGCAGTTAAAAATGGCGGTAAAACAGTGTATTTAAATGGTTTGATGTGATGAACAAGTTTACGTTACTCCCTAAAATATTACCGTATTGTTGTATTTTTATCACTTTTTTTGCGCTCTATTTTGCGTATCGCTGTTGGAAGGATGAACAAATAGCTATCACTAAAACCCTTACGTTAGAAGCGCAATTTAAAGCATATCAACAAAATAATAATGCCATTAAACAAATTGAGTCAACTATCATTGAGACAATAAAAGATGAACAGGCTAAAACAGAGAATTTACGTGATAATGTGGATAATGGTCTTGTCGAGTTGCGCGTCAAAGTTGCCGCCATCGAGCGAAATAGTGCCACCTCCAGCGATGTTGCTGAGCAAGCCTTACGACTTGCAAAGTCTTCTCAACAAGATTATTACCGTCTCACCAACGCAATCGGCTATAACCGAGCCATAATTGAAGGTTGGCAGCAATATTATTGTCAGGAGATTGCACCCAAGAACAATACGCAATTTATGTGCAAAGAATAAGTTACGTAATATTACTTATTTTATTTCAATAAGTTAACTTTATGTGTAAAAATTAATATGATCCTGTTTAATTTTTCAAAATATTCCTAATAACTTAAATCAATTTTAATTACTTTTTAGATTAGAAAAATTGCCATTCTAATTTATCTGAATCTAGATAACTTAATTATCGAAAAAACCAACTACAAATTTAACTCAATTAAAAAATTGATTGTTAATGCCAAATTACGAAAAGCATGATTTTAAATCATTAAGCAATATCTTCTATTTTTATGGAGCAACTATGCAAATCACGACTGTTTCTAAACTTGAAATGACTGAGATTAAAAATTTGATAGCGGGAATTTTGAACTTACCGGAATCAAACATATTTGATGAAGATAGCGTGCCTGATGTTTCAAGTTTAGATAGATTTGTCACTGTACTTAATATTTCCCAAACTGAAATAGGAAAAGAAATTTTATATTTCGGCAATGAAGAGGAGGAAGTGATATCTACTCTAAAAGAGGCAACTATAACTGTCAAAACCTATGGCAATGATGCCTATGATCTGCTATGCAAGTTAACGGAGTCAATGAAGTTAACGCCTGTATGGCAAAAATTAAAAAAATTAAGAATGGGGTATCTTAGATGCTCTGATATTGAAAACATATCTACAACTTCTGCTGACAAAACAATTTGTCATGCACAAGTAGATCTTATTTTTTCCATCAATCCAATCGTTAAAACCGAAATTAAACGCGGTGATAACGTTAATTTTACATTCGAGGTTACTAAATGAGTTTACCATTAAGTCAAGTCGTAGATGCAACGCTACAACAATCGCCAAGAGGGGCACAAAAACGAGACCTAAGCGTTGTGGCTATTTTTACAAAAGATATGTGTGAAGAGTTTAGCAATAAAGATGCGCGCTATGTTGTTGTTTCTGATGCAACGACAGTCGCAAATTTATTTGGCACTGATTCTGATGCATATAAAGCTGCAGTTGCTTTATTTTCTGCTCAGCCAAAACCAAAAACGGCATTGATTGCTAAATATATGCAAGAAGGCGTTACAACTAAAGCGTTGAGTTCAAAAATTAATGGCTCTGCCTTAGCTGTCAGCTATATTCAATTTAAGAATATTAAAGATGGTTATTTTTCTTTTTATTTTGGTGATGCTAAACATCAAATTACTGATCTGGATTTTAGTAATGTATCAAGTATGAATGATGTTGCAACAGTCATCAATACTAAATTAAAAGATAGTGGAGTTTCAGTTATTTATGATTCTGTTGGTAATAGATTTATTTTAGCTGCTCAAAAAGAAGGTAAGGGCGACAATTTTGGATATGTGTTTGATTCTCAATCAGAAGGCTCTTATATCGGTAATCTTTGTAATTTAATTGATGGTAAAGCATCATTAATTAAAGGAGAGGATGCGACAACTTATAGTAAAGAGTCGCCTGCAGAAGCATTAACTGCATTACAAAATCAATATCAAAATTGGTATGGTGTTTACTTTGCAAATACGATTACTGATAGTGAACTAGTTGAGGCTCATGATTGGGTTGTTGCACAAGGCGTTGAAAATGCCAAAGTATTAGCTTATACCGAAACTCGTGTTAAAAATATTGAATACAGTGATGATAATGTTCTTAAAACATTGTCAAAACGTAATAGTGGTCGTTTGATGGTTCAATATAATAACAAAGGAAATAATCATGCTGCTGCTGAACTTATGGGTATTGCGTTAACTACCGTTTGGACTGGTGTTAATACTGCTAAAACAGTTAAGTTTAAACAAGAGGCTAGTGTTACTTCAGATGACAAAATCACTGTCAATGAAGCAATGAAATGCCGTCGCTTAGGTATCAATTTCTATACTGATTATGCTGGTGTCAATATGCTTGCAGAAGGTGTAATGATTGGTGGAACATTTATTGATGAAACAACTGGTTTAGATGCGTTTGTTAATGCTATTCAAGTCCAAGCCTTTAATGCTTTACAAGGTGAACCAACAAAGATACCTCAAACCGATAAAGGTCAACAACGTTTAATTAGTAAGTTAAAAATCATTGGTGAACAATTTGTCAATAACGGATTTCTTGGACTTGGTAAATGGTCGCTTGGTGATATTGGTGAGTTAAAATCTGGAGATACCATGAATGGATATTATTTCTATTCTGATTCTTTTGATATGCAAGACACGGCTGATCGTGAGGCGCGCAAAATGATGCCAATCAACTGCGCATTAAAACTTGCTGGTGCAGGTCACAGCGTTGATATTATTGTTCAATTTAATCGATAAGGATACACGATGTCTAATAAATCTTTTTCTTTAGAAGATGCTGTCTTAACAATTGATGGCTATGAAATTACTGGTTATGAAAATGCTCAAGATTCTATAAGTATTGCTCCAATAGGTGATGATGGAGATATCACTTATGGTATTAATGGTGAAGGCGTATTTGTTAATACTTGTAATAGAGGTGCTACTGTTACAATTAAAACATTACAACACACTGAAACTAACGAAGTATTAAATCAATTACGACAAGAGCAAATTAATAATCCAACTAAAGCGACTAGTAAATTAATTGCCTATAAAGATTTACGTAATGGCGATGAGTTTTTATTAACCGGATGTTGGTTTACTACGCCGCCGACAATTGCTCGAGGTACAGCACACAATGGTTTAACATGGACACTTAAAGCAACGAAGGCTGAATTTAACATCAAAGGTGGTCTATAATGGAAAACAAAGATTATACATTAGACGATGTTGTTTATGTCTTTAAACAGGCAGATTTTTACAAAGCCAATAAATATCTCAAAAAATTAACAGCCCTTTTAAAGGGCTGTTTTTCGTTGGGGGATGATAAATCAGGGCTTGATATTGGTCAATTGGCTTCTAACATTGGCACTGAACAGTTTGAGGAAATTGAACGATTCATTCTTGATTATGTTACTGCTACTGATGAAGCAGGTAAGAAGGTACTATTCCAAAATCCTAGAGAGGTTAGTGAATTTTTCAATGCTCACAGAAGCCATTATTATCAAATCATCATTGAGGGATTAAAATTCCATTTTTTGGGTTTTTTACCAAGTGGCCTGTTATCCAATGTAAATACGCTCAGCTTGGAGGAGATAGCCAAGAAAGCGATGTAGATTGGTTTATGTGGAGTGTAATTGTAAACAAATACGCAACACTCCACGATTTAAGAACTGTTTATTCACTTGATGATGTTATCGAAATGCACAATGTGATAGCAGAAGTTAGATTGGCTGAAAAGCCAAAGGAGAAATAAAGTGCATCTAGAACAATATTTGATAAAAATTGGTGTTGATATCTCACAAGTAAACAATCTAACTAAAGTCACTACTTTGTTAGAAATCAGTGCAATGAAGTTATCAAACATTGGTAATGTTATAAATGATTCGCTTACTAATGTCATTACTGGTTCTAACAAATCTGTAAAACAAGCCGCTGAATCATCTGAAGAAGCCAAATCTAAATTTGAAATTTTGAAAGAATCTTTAGATGACATTACAACTGTTGCTAAAAAATATGGTGACAAAATTGTGAGTGCGGTAGAAGACGCTACTAAATCCATAGAGAAGTCCATTAAATCTATAGAAAAAACTATTAAATCTACTAAGGAAGCAGCTGGAAATACAGAAAAACTTGCTGAGTCTACAGATAAGGCTGCTAAATCAGCTGAAAAATCCAAATCTAATTTTGAGTCATTGAAAGAAAAGCTAGTTAAAATTTCATCTGCTGCAAAAAAATATGGTGAAAAAATTGTTGATGCTTTTAATAGCGCTATTGACAAAGCAGAAGAACTTTCTACCAAAAAAAATCTTTTATTTTCAATTTCAAAAAAGGAATTAGCATTAGTAAAAAAATACAAGGCTGAGATTGAGAAATCAGGTCTGGCGATTGACACCATAAAAACGAAAATTGCTTTAGGATTATTACCAAGTGTAACTGATCTTGTTAAGACTTTTAATAAATGGCTCGAGACTAACAAGGAATTGGTTGCCAAAGGTATCAATGTCGTTGTAAGTGTTGTTTCGAGTTTTATTCAAGTGATAAAGCATGCTTTTGAATTTATCGACATGATTATTTCTAACACAATCGGTTGGGAAAACGCCATAATAGCCTTAAGTGTTGCTTGGGCAATTTTAAATCGTGCTATGTTATTCAGTCCTTTAGGTTTGATAATAGGTTTGATAACAGGATTATTATTAATCATTGATGATTTCATGGTTTTCTTGAAGGGCGGTAAAAGTTTATTTGGTCCATTTTGGCAAGCCTGTATAGACAGCATAAAGGCAGTAATAGATTGGTGGCAAAATTTAGATAAAAACTGGAAAAGTGTAATTTTTGCTTTATTAGGATATCTACTACTTGTCGGGGGTAAATTAGCCTGGTTATCAGGTAAAGCCAAACTAATTTCTTCACTTACCAAAGCTATTGTTAAAGTCGGTAATGCTTTCAAAGCGCTTGGAGCAGTGGTCAAAGTAATAAGAACAATTGGTGTCGCGATAAAAGCCCTCACTGCAGTTATGATGGCAAATCCAATTCTGGCTATTATTTCAGCAATCGCTTTAGCATGTTATCTCATTTATGATAACTGGGACGGTATAACCTCATTTTTTTCTAACTTATGGGATGATGTAACTACTTCTTGTAGAAATGCAGCTAAAGATATTCTCATGTACTTTGGTATGAGCGAAGAAAATGCGGAAAAGACTGTTGAAACTATAGGAAGAGTATTTGACGCCACATTTGACTTTTTAACTTCACCTTTTGAGGCGGCAGTGGATTTTGTCAAAAATCTATTTAGCATTTGGACTGATGATAGCACTTCTACCATGGAAAAAATTGGAAAATCTTTTGAAGCCGCAATCGATTTTATCTCAACTCCATTTAAAGAAGGTTGGAAATTAGTAAAAGATTTATTCAATATTTGGGGTGTCGATCTTGATTCTTTTATTGATGGCATTAAAGATGCTTTTTCCAAAGTTTTTGACTTCATTAAAAAACCATTTTCTGACGGAAAAAAATGGATCAAAGATAACTATGATGGTTTCCTTAATAAAGCCAAAAATGGTATTAAGGACAAGCTTTCATGGCTAGGTATCAATATGAATAATGATGAAGAAAAAAAATTAAATGATAATAAAAATTTAGCTAATGTTAATACAAATTTTGCTTACGCTGGTAGTTTATCTTCATCAAATACAAACCTTAATAATAATTCAGTAACAATTCATAATACGATGAATGTTACCCAGGCTCAGGATGGCTTTGATAGCATTTATAATATTGTAGACAACACAGCAAGACGAATCAACGATAATACATGCACAGCAATGGGGTCTAACTGATGTTTCAATCTATATTAAATAAATCATCAACAAACAATGGGTTGATTGTTAGTAATAATTTTATATTCAGTTTAGATATTAATACCTCTGAACAGCATACATCTAAATTAAAACTAACTGAAAATCCAATTGAAAGTGGGGCTAATATTGCAGATCATGCCGTATTAGATCCTAAAGAAATCTCAATAAATGGGCTTATTGTTGGATATGAAATAAATAATGTGTCAGTGGACAGTACTGTGGAATCGAATTTTAATGATTATCCATTGCCCATGCCGCTCAACATATTTAGCGGACAAGCTCAGTGTATGGTCAATCGATTTGCATCCCATTTTGAAAGTGAAGCAAAAATTCAAAATCCAGTTGTGGCTGATTTTCTTCCTGAATATCAGTCCCCACAATTGAATAGTTTATCTTCAGATCGGATTGCGGATGCTTACGAAAAGTTATTGGCGATTCAACGTAGTGGTGAACCTGTTATATTGCAAACAAATGCAAAACTGTACAAAAACATGGTTCTTACTTCTGTAGGGTTGACTCAAAAAAAGGAGACCTATGGTGAATTTGTATTAACATTTCGAGAAATCTTTATTGTCGAAACTAAAATTGCAACTATTATAAATAAACCTGTTGCTAAAAAAAATCTCGGTAAAACACAGCCTCAAAAACCCAAAGAGGAAAAATCAATTTTATACAGGTTTTTTAGATGGTTATTTAGTTAGTTTAACAAAGCCAATGCTAAATGAAGTGATTGAATATTTGGTAATTGGTGGAAATTTGAGAGATTAAGTATGTACGTTATTCAAACAACCAGTGATGATGTTTTAGAACAATCATTTTCGTTATATGATATGAATTTACGTTTAACATTGAGATTTAATGCTGTTTCAATAGGATATCAATTTGATTTGTTTGATATTGATAATGATAAATACATTACCCAAAATAAAGGTTTGTCTGTAAGTAGTCCTGCTCTTATTGAGTTTGATACACCTTTTGTTTTAGTACTTTATGACAAATCAGGATTAGGAATTAATGCAATATCTAAAGGTGACTTAAACAATCGTATGCAATTACTAATCATGACGAAGGAAGAGTATCGTGAAGCAATTTGGTCGAGTTCTTGAACTTAAAATAGGCAATCGGAAAGAATGTGTAATTATTAATAACCTTAGAGTGACTTTTTCTATAAAAAAAACGTTATCTTCTGAACCTAATACAGGCGAAATATCAGTCTATAATCTTAATGATTCTAATCGTAATTTAATTACCAGTAAACAATATAATTATCTTGAACTGTCAGTTTGCTACAAAGAGGACATTCTTAGTTTAATCTTTTGTGGTGATATTCTTTCTGTTGAAAATAATCTATCTGGGCAGGATATCATCACCACCATGCGATGTGGTGATGGTCATCGAATATATACCGAAAAAACCATTTTCAAAACAATGGAAAAAGGGCAAAAGGATAAAGATATTGTAGAAGAAGTGCTGAAAAATTTAGGAATCCAAAAAGGTGAGATTGATCTTCCAAATGATAGGATTTTGCCCAGAGGTAAAGTTATGATGTGTGATACACGTGAAGTGATGCACAAAATAGCAATTAATAACAATGCCGATTGGTCTATACAAGATGATCAGTTAGTTGTTATTCCAGATAATAAAGCCTTAGCTAATAACGAGGGATGGGTCATATCAATGAATACCGGCATGATTGGTAGCCCCAAAAAAACCGATAATGGGTTGGAAGTTACCACGTTATGTAATCCTCATTATAAAATTGGGGCTCTTATTCGAGTGGAATCAAGGTTAACTGAATATAACGGTGACTATAAGATAGAATCTATTGAACATAATGGAGACTTATACGGAACTAATTGGCATAGTAAATTAGTTTGCATTAGTGGAAAATTTGAAAAGTCTTCATCTTCAAAATGATGATTATTGATAATAACATTATTACATACATTTCTATGATAGTTATGTAGCAACAGATGATAAAACTGACATCATTGTTTTCATAACAAAAAATACTCATTTCCCGATAAAAATTAAATCAAATCTCATCAAACCGCCTTTTGGCGGTTTTTTTATTGTCAGGAGAATATATGACAAATTCACTATTTCAAGCAATTGAGAATCAAATTAAACGGGCACAATCGAATATATATACTGCTTTACCAGCTAAAGTGATTTCTTTCGATGGTCATACGGTTAAATGTATCCCAATGATAAATAGAGTATTAGCAAATGGTGAAGAAATATCCATTCCCACATTGGTAGACGTACCAGCACAATTTCCTCATGCCGGCGGATATTGTATTACCGTACCAATTAAAGAAGGAGATGAAGGACTTGTAGTCTTTTCAAGCCGTTGCATCGATGGCTGGTTTGTCTCGGGCCAAGCTTCAAAACCACTTGATAATAGAATCAATGATTTGAGTGATGGTTTTTTTATTGTCGGATGCAATAGTATTCCAAATAAAATTCCTGATTTTTACCATAATGGCATATCCATGCAAACGGATGATGGTGAAACTTATATAAGGCTTACCAATGGAAAAATCTATATTAAGGGCGATATTGACCACGAGGGTAATAAACAGCAATTAGGCAACTACAATCAAATTGGTAGTTTTAGTCAGTCCAATGGTAATACATTTAGTTCTGGAATTATTACAGCCGAAGATGTCAAGACAAATAAAGGTATTGATTTAAATACACATACGCATATCGGTGTGAAAAGCGGTAACGAAACAACAGGAGTACCAAATGAAGGTTAGGGAACTCGATAAAAATCATGATTGGTCATTTGGATTAAGTCTGGCTAATTATTTAGATAAGTCTCAAGCAATTGCACAATGTGTTAAAACCAAATTACTTTCACTCAAAAATGATTGGTTTTTAAATCGTAATGATGGCATTGCATGGTTTGATTATCTGACGAAAAATCCAAATACAAGACAGTTAGAAATAGATGTAAAAACTGAAGTTTTTAAAGTTGATGGTGTCATAAGTATTGATAGTTTTGACATTCTATTAGACACAGATACACGTGAATTTCTAATCCAAATCAGTTACACCGATAAATATAACAATTCCAATGAGGCCTCATTTAATGTTACAGATAACAGATAAAGGAATTACTATTGATGATATTGATATCATCCAAAATCGTTTAGTAAAAGCATTTAAATCGATTTATGGTGAAAATGTTAATTTAGATAGTGATACGCCAGATGGACAATTACTGGGGTTATTTTCTCAAGAATTAACGAATATTCATCAAGCAGTATCATTTATTGTTCAAATGCTAGATCCTTATCAAGCGACGGGTCAATGGCTAGAACAACGTGCTATGTATGCCGGTATAACTAGAATTAATGCTTCATATTCATATATTGATGAGGTGATATTCAGTGGAACACCAAATACTAGCATACCTCAAAATGCAATATATATTGATAAAAATAAGAACAAATGGCAATTAATGCATTCTATCACCCTCAATGAATTAGGGAGTGCTCGAGCCAAGTTTCAATCATTAGAACTGGGTCATTATAATGTTAATGCCTTTGAAACATTTACACCTAGTACCGTTATTATTGGTGTTGATAATGTCACAGCTAACACTTCAAGTTATGGTGGCGTTGATCAAGAAACTGATAGTCAACTTCTAAAGCGGTTTATGCTTTCTCATTCAATTAATAATTATGATGATCGCCAAGGTATTACAGCTGCCTTGAAAAATATTGTTGGTGTTAAAAAATGTAAGGTATATGAAAACTTTACCAATCAAAACGATGAAAAAGCGGTTCCTCCACACTCATTTAATGCTGTTGTTTTAGGCGGCTCAGATGAAAAAATAGCTGAGGTTATCACTAAGAAGAAAATCGGTGGATGTGGTTTACATGGCGAGATTGAAACTTTTTATAAGTTAGACGGAATTTTACGAAAAGTCTATTTTGATAGACCTAAAAAAATTGACATTAACGTATCAATGACATTAGGACGTTATCAAACGTTTAATGATATAAATGTTAATGAAATTAAAAGAAATTTGAGAGAGTTAGAATTTGATATTGGTGAAAATATTTATGCTTCACGGATTATATCTAACATTAATCTCGTCGACGGATTCTATATAAAAGAACTGACAGTAAACGGATCTAACATTGCTAACATTGGTTATCGTGACTATGCAGAAATAACAAATGTTGAGGTCTTGATCGATGGCTAGAGAAGACTTTTTAATTTGGCAATATCGAACAAAACCCAAAGCATTAGGTACAATTAAAGCCATTTTCAAAGAAACAGAAAATACCTTTCAAAATGTGATTCAAATTGGCGATATTCTAAGTATCAATGATGCAACTGGTTATGCACTAGATCTTGTCGGTCGCCATGTTGGGGTATCTAGAGTATTGCCAACCGCTATTGCCAGAGAATATTTTGGTTTTTTGTCTGATAAAACTGCGTTAGCTTTCGGTGATGGTGAGTTTTACCGATATGGTAACGCATTATTATCTTCAGTTGTGTTAAATGATAATGACTACCGTTTTTTCATAAAAGCTAAAATTACTAAAAATTATCAAACAGGAAAAATATCAAATATTGTCGAATCCATTAAATTTGTGATTGGTAATGATGGTAATGTAGTTGATTTACAAAATATGTCTATGAATATTCTTGTAAACAGTGATTATCTCAACTCCTTAACTTTATATGCAATCAGTAGAATGGACATATTAGTCCGTCCTATTGGCGTTATGTACCGTTTTCTTGTGTTATCTAATAACCAACCATTCGGATTTGCTGCTGATGATCAATCATCTGCATTTAATTTTGGAAAATTTGTTCGACTTCAAGACATAGGAACTATTCAATGATTATACAAAAAAAACCAGATTATTTAATTTTTGCTGATACTGCAAAAAAAGGTGAAAATATAGATTTTCCCGATGTAAGTAGAGGTTGGGGTATTACTATCGATCAAACTGCTTCGAAACCACCAATGGAATGGATGAACGGTGCATTTAATCGAATTGATAAAAACATACTATATTTGTTACAACAAGGTGTGCCGGAATGGAGTGAGTTAGTGACTTATCCAGAAAATGCTATTATAAAATATAATGGTGTTTTATATATTGCCATAGTTGAAAATGACAATGCAAAACCGGCGAGCAACACGTCTAAGTGGCAAAGATTACAGGCAGATTATTTTAATGCTTTACCCGCACAAAAAATAACGAATGGTAATGGTCCTATTTATGAGGTAGGTGAACAGGTTGATTTTAAAAAACGCCCTACATTTAATAATTCTAGTTTGATTAGCAGTGCTGAATATGCAGGGGTATTTGCAAAAAACGGTTATGCAAAAATGCCGAGTGGTTTAATTTTGCAATGGGGCGAGGGGCAGTATCAGGCTGAGGCTGGGATAAATGGGTGTATTCAATCGTTTTACACAGAATTTCCCAATGCGTGTTTATCTATTGTTACCGGCGACGGATTTGCAGGGGTTAATTCAACAGCAGCGTACCCGATTTCTCGTGCTCAATATGGATGTTGGTGTAGAGATCCGTGGGGGAATTATGCTAACACCGGTTTTTTTTACATCGCGATAGGATTTTAAATATGAAACATTTTTATAACCCCAACACACAATCATTTTATATAGATGACATTAACAACGAAATACCTAATGACAGTGTGGAAATTACAGCAAAACAGCACGATGAATTGTATTATGCAATTAATGCTGGTTGCATCATATTTGATGATTTAACGTATTCAGAACCGTCCCCCGATATTTTTCACCAGTGGGACGGGGAAAAATGGGTTTTAGATAAAAATGCTGAAAACGATTTTAAATTCAAACAAAATATTGCTCTCAGGGATAAACTGATTAATGATGCAAATGCAAAAATAACATTATTACAACGCGCAATAAAATATAACGTAGCCACAGATACTGAAAAACAATTACTAGAACAACTAGAATTATTTACGATTAATGTTTCTCGTATTGACACGGCAAATGTTAACGCAGTGTTTCCTGAAATGCCCGAGTAATGACTCGGGCGGTACTAGCTAACATTTATCCCCCGCCTAATAACCGTCAGATGAAAAATGAATGACAGGGATAAACCCAGGCGTTGATGATGTGACAGATACATCAAACGAATTTTTCGACACCCCTAAACCATCGGAACCGCGGTTACTTCTCACCCATGCCCCGTATTCGTTAGATTGCGGGATATCGATCGTAGCACCTGCTAAACTCACAGTTGTAGACACGTGGGTTGTTGGATATGCCCGTGGTAGCGGAATTTTATAAAAATGTGTGTAATATGTAACCCCTGCAACCGTTGCAGCGTTATATTTACCCACCGGATCTAGTTTTAAAGTCCCGAATTGATGTATATAACCATTCGGTAACATATACCAACCGATTGATGGGTTTTTTAGATGTTCAAATTGATCTATTGTTACAATAACAGAATTATTAACTAACGGCGTTTTTTTAAAATTGGTTTGGTCACCTACCTCATAAATAGGATGATTTATTAATTCTTAGTTTTTTATATTCCCTCCCTCTATTGTCATTATATCTATCTGTCATCTGTTGAGATTTATGTCCTAATAAAGTCATTGTATCGACTCGTTGCTCTCGGTATAAACGTTCTGCTAATGATCTTATTTCATGAAATGTGGTAGGTGTACCTGTCCAATAATTTTTTTTAAAAACTTTATCACGTAAGCGTGCAAATTGTCTTGTTATTGTATCTAACTTTATTTGTTTGTTATTATTGCTTAGCAAATAATTGTTTTTAGTCGATTCAATGATATCTTGTAAACTAATATTAAGTTTTTTACATTTCAATTTAACAGGTAATGCTATTTTCGCTCCTGTTTTATATTGTTCAATTAATAAGTAATTACGTTTAATGTTAGATTTTTTCATAGTTGCGATATCGGAACGACGTTGACCCGTTACTATGGCTAACATCATTGCATCATGTAATGTTTTATTTCCCATTTTGTCAGCTTCATTTAATATTTTTCTAAACTCATTTAATGTCATTCGAGATCGTTTTACCGTAACTTTAGGGCATTTAATTGGTTCAGCAGGATTTCTGTCATTCCAACCTTGAGCATATGCCTCCCTGAAAACATCTTTAAGAAGGTGATACATACATTTTGCTGACGGGGCTTTATCTTGATCGGTGTATATTTTAATGATTTTAGAAATATCAGGAGGGGTTATTTGCGTGAGTGGTTTAACACCAATTTGCTGGCGGATGACTTTTATTAAATACGTTTTAATTTCGATTGTTTTTGGTTTTAACTTGCGTTCAGCAAGAATTTTAATATATTCATCTAGCCAATTATTTACAGTTTGAGATTTTGTTGATTTAAATAGTTTAGATAGAAAAAACATAGTGCCCCATAAATTTATTATTTTGCACTAAAATTTATAGGGTACGCCATATTATTTACAATTTGTTGTAATTAAATAATCGTTTTACCCCTATGTGTATAGGGAACGTTATCCATTTAACCTGTTCACCCAAAAATCATTTTGGTGAACAACGCTTGGTGGGGCATGCAAATGTATAATTTGATGAACCCCATTTAATGTTTATATAAACTAACCCATAGGGATAGTTTATTTTATTTCAATTTTTAATTTTTTATATTAGTCTAGAGTTAATACAATTCCCTCAGCATGATCCTAACGAGTTGATAATAAATTATCTATAGGATATAAACCATTGTCATCAAATCGAAAAGTTCTCTCCATCATATTTTGAATAAAATACCAACTGTGTTAAATTGATTAATTCAAACAAAAACTTCATTTAAATGCTTACATAACATTTTCCTCATCAAAAATCTGGAAATCCCACTAGTGCTGTTAGTTATAATTAACTGTTTGATTGTATTGCATATTGAGCGCTTTATGCGGTCATTAACTATTTTTTTCTTTTTGTGGTATTTTTTAGATGTTTGTAATTTGTTTTGACGAGGATTAATCAGTAATCAATTTTTACGAAGTGAGTTTTACCCCGCAGTTACCCCAGTTTTACCCCAGAAAAAAATTGATGTGAAATTGAATCCTTGTGAAGCCTTTTCGCATAAGACTTTAGAATGGTACGCCCGGGTGGACTCGAACCACTGACCCCCACCATGTCAAGGTGATGCTCTAACCAACTGAGCTACGGGCGTAAATTTGAAACACGCAAATATTAGCTTCCAAATTGATTCCAAGCAAGTAAAAAAATTATTTTTTGGTTGTTTTTTCGGCTGTTGAACGTTTTTGATTATAAAAAATACAGGATTTGTTAGTTTTTATCACTGTAACAAATCTAAATTGAAAACAAATATCAGTTCAAGGTGGTTTGTTGCTTTATTTTTAGCTATACTCGATAAATTAACAGCAGTGATTTATTTTTAGGTTAGCATGTCGATAAAAGATCAGATTGATACAGTTTTGCATAATGTTTTTGGTTATAAATCTTTCCGAAATCAACAAAAAGAGATTATCGAATCAATTATCGATGGGCGTGACACATTAATTATTATTCCCACTGGTGGCGGAAAGTCGTTATGTTACCAAATCCCCGCTGTAATCTTACCTAAAACGGCAATCGTGGTTTCCCCCTTAATTTCGCTAATGAAAGATCAAGTAGATCAATTAGCCGCAAATGGTATTTCTGCTGCTTATCTTAATGGTTCTCAATCGTCATCCGAACAGCAAAATGTCATTGAACGATACCTTAATCATTCTATTAAGCTTTTATATATCTCACCAGAAAGATTGGCATTAGCGTATTTCCAAAGTTTAATCGAACAAAATCCCCCTTCTTTAATTGCAATTGATGAAGCTCATTGTATTTCACAATGGGGGCATGATTTTAGACCTGATTATCGGCAATTGGGACAACTTTCAGCACGTTTTCCTGGTGTACCGATTGTTGCTTTAACCGCAACTGCCGATAAAATGACTCAAGCGGATATTATTACCCAGTTAAATTTAGTGGATCCTTTAGTTGTCGTTCGTAGCTTTGATCGTCCAAATATCCGTTATACTGTTGTCGAAAAATATAATTTAACCGACCAAATTGTCTCTTTCATTGAAACCCAAAAAGGGAATAGCGGTATTATTTATTGTGCTAGTCGTTCAAAAGTAGAAGATATGACTACTAAACTTGCTGCACGGGGATTTTCCGTGGCTGCTTATCATGCAGGACTGACTAATCAACAACGCCAACAAGCACAAGAAGCTTTTTTGAAAGATGATATTCAAATTATTGTTGCAACCGTTGCTTTTGGGATGGGGATCAATAAACCGAATGTCCGTTTTGTTGTTCATGCGGATTGTCCACGCAGTATCGAGGCTTACTATCAAGAAACCGGGCGAGCAGGGCGTGACGGTGTACCGGCTGAAGTAATGCTACTGTTTAATGCCAATGATCTGAGCTGGTACCGACAACAGATTAGTGAAAAAATGGAAGGACAACATAAAGATGTTGAATTCCATAAAATCGATGCAATGCAATCATTTGCCCAAAGTTTAACTTGCCGTCGTATCGTTTTACTCAACTATTTTGGTGAACAACGACAAGAACCTTGTAATAACTGCGATATATGCCTTTATCCTCCTGAACATTATGATGGTTTAGTGGATGCGCAAAAAGTATTATCTTGTATATATCGTGTTGAGCAGCGCTATGGTGCGCAATATATTGCAGAAGTTTTACGAGGGTCAAACCGATCGAAAATAAAAGAAAACGGACATGATCGTTTGTCTGTTTATGGTATTGGGAAAGAGCACTCTATCGACTATTGGCTTCATGTAATAAGGCAATTAATTTATCATGGCTATCTGATACAAAATATTGCTGCATATAATACCCTTCAATTAACAGAGCGTGCACGCAAAATATTGAAAGGAGAGATTGCATTATCTTTGGCTAAACCACGACTTGAAATTGTGAAGAAAAGCCGTTTAAATCGTTATGCAAGAGCAATAAATTTAACTACTATCTTATCTTATGAAGAGCGTATTTTATTTGGGTATCTTAAAAAATTACGTAAAGACATTGCCGATAGTGAAGATGTTCCACCCTATATTATTTTTAGTGATGCAACATTACTCGAAATGGTACAAACGATGCCTGAAAGTAAACAGCAATTACTCAATATTACCGGCGTTGGTAAAATTAAATTAGAAAAATATGGCAATCTTTTTCTGGATAAAATTAAAGAATATATGATTAACAATATATAATATTGAAACAATTTAAAAATAAACTTAGCATGATAATTATTTGTATGATCCAACAGGAAAAGTTAAATAATTAACAACCAATAAAATGGAGCTTTTTATGTCAACAATGAATGATATGTCTCAAATGCTTGCATTAGTATTATTGCTACTAATTCTTTATTTAGGCGATATCGTATCTACACGAACCAAAGCATGGGTGCCTTCAGTTTTTGTTTGTGCCGTGCTTTTCTTAGCAGGTTACTTCACTTTCTTCCCAAAAGATATTGTCGCTCGAGCAGGAATCCCCAAAGTCGTTGCTGTCATGTTTATGTATCTGTTAGTCGTAAACATGGGAACTTTACTTTCAGTTAGAGAATTACTGCGCCAATGGAAAACTATCGTTATTTCACTGTCAGGCATTGTCGGAATCATCATTGTGGTTGTGATCGTAGGATACTTATTTTTTGACTACAACACAGTTATTATTGCAATTCCGCCTTTAGTCGGGGGGATTGTTTCAGCTATTATAATGGCAGGCGGTGCAACGAAAGCCGGTTTGCAAGATCTTGCCGTGTTCGCCATTATTATTTATGTCATGCAAGGCTTTATTGGTTATCCACTAACTTCAATCATGCTTAAACGTGAAGGACGAAGAGTGCTTAAAAAGTATCATGACGGTACATGGAATGCTTTAAATGATCCTAAGTCTACATCGAATAAGGAAGAAACCGAATCTAATGATGAACATCCAATGCCAAAAATGTTTGCGATGTTTTCAGCACGGTATAACACAACCTATTTTATTTTTTTACGAATTGCGATTATTGGCTTTTTTGCTTATTACGTGGCAAAAGTATTGGATCCTATTATCAGTATAAGTCCATTTGTACTTTGTCTATTATTCGGTGTAATTGCCGCATCGTGTGGTTTTCTTGAACGTCATCCTTTAAAAAAGGCGGGTGGTTTTGGTTTAGCTGTCATGGGACTTATGCTGTTTATTTTTGACACATTAAGTCAAGCTACACCTGACATGCTAGTAAGATTAATTACGCCTCTGGTTGTCTTTATATTATCAGCTGTACTTGGTATGTTTATCTTTTCGCTTATTGCCGGAAAAATGTTAAACGTTAGTCGAGAAATGGCGTTTTCGATAGCACTAACAGCACTCTATGGGTTTCCTGCTGATTATATTATTACCAATGAAGTGATTAATAATTTAACCAAAAATGAAAAAGAAAAAGAGGTACTCACTCGTCATATGTTACCGCCTATGTTGATTGGTGGATTTATTTCAGTCACTATAGTGTCGGTTGTTTTAGCAGGCTTTATGGTCAATATGATAGTCGCACCAGCAACACAGTAAATGATAAATGTCTACAAGTTTGATGACAATTAATCGGATAACAAGATTTAAGAACAGTTTTTTGTAACTATCTTCTTAATATGTTTTCAATATCAAACGCATTAATTTTGATGGACTAAATAACAAGAACAAAGGTAGTAAAATGATAAATCAAGATATTAAAAAGATAGTACAACAAAATATAAAAGAAATGGTTGCTTTTCGCCGTGATTTGCATCGTCACCCAGAATTACCGTGGGAAGAGTTCAGAACGACAGACAAAATTGCAGAGCAGCTCGATAAAATTGGCATCCCTTATCGCCGTACAGAGCCAACCGGTATTATTGCCGATATTCAAGGTGGAAAACCGGGCAATAGGATTTTATTAAGAGCCGATATCGATGCGTTACCAGTGCAAGAGTTAAGCGACAATATTGATTACAAATCAACCATAAACGGGAAAATGCATGCTTGCGGACATGACACACATGCAGCCATGCTACTGACTGCGGCAAAAGCGCTTTATGCAATACGTGATCAACTAAAGGGTAATGTGAGACTAGTTTTTCAGCCTGCTGAAGAGATCGCACAAGGTGCAAAAGGCATGATTAAACAAGGTGTATTAGATGATGTGGATACCGCTTTTGGTATGCATATCTGGTCACAAACACCTGTCGGAAAAGTATCCTGTGTGGTAGGTTCAAGTTTTGCTTCTGCCGATTTGCTCACAGTCCGTTTCAAAGGAAAGGGCGGGCATGGCTCGATGCCTCACGACACGGTTGATGCTGTCATGGTGGCATCTTCATTTGTGATGAACATACAATCGATTGTCTCTCGCGAAGTGTCTCCGCTTACCCCGGCGGTGGTCACTATAGGAAAAATGGATGTCGGTACTCGTTTTAATGTCATTGCGGAAAATGCGGTTTTAGAAGGTACAGTTCGCTGTTTTAGTGTTGAAGTTCGAAATAAAATCGAAGATGCTATTCGCCGTTACGCCAATCAAGTCGCTGCAATGTATCGTGCAACCGCTGAAGTAGAATATATTTATGGTACGTTACCCGTCATTAATGATGAACAATCTGCGCTTTTAGCACAGAAAGTCATCGTTGAATCGTTTGGTGAAGAAGCCCTTTATTTTGAGCCACCAACAACTGGCGGTGAAGACTTCAGTTTTTATACTGAAAACATTCCCGGTGCATTTGCATTAGTGGGTTCGGGGAATCCTGAAAAAGATACACAGTGGCCACATCACCATGGTTGTTTTAATGTTGATGAGGACGGCATGACAATGGGCGCAGAATTTTACGCACAATATGCTTGGTCATATTTGAATCAACAATAATTATGAATAATCCAACCATTATGTGATCGAAATAATGGTTGGGATTTATCTAGACAATATTCAAATTTTCCACTCCACTCCCCTCCATTTAATTTGTATTTGTATTAATGCAAATATTACTCTATATCCAAACATGCTAAATTCAGTTTATTCTTATCGTTAATTTCTTATTAAAAACTAGTCACGTAAACAAGATTAATAATACATATCACGTAGACCAACACTAAATAAAGCAATTGTAAATAGTTTATTGTCATCTTAAAGACTAATTTTACGCTTTATGATATTATTGATGCCAAATTGATTAGTTATACGCAATGGTGAATATGAGTTATCAAGTTCTGGCACGCAAATGGCGACCAAAATCATTTACTGAAGTAGTAGGGCAACAGCATGTCCTCAAAATTCTATCAAATGCACTTTCGCTAGGTCGGGTTCATCATGCTTATCTATTTTCAGGCACGCGCGGTGTTGGGAAAACCTCTATTGCTCGTTTACTTGCTAAAGGCTTAAACTGCGAAAGTGGGATTACTGCCACGCCTTGTGGAGAGTGTGATAATTGCCGTGATATTGAGCAAGGCAGATTTGTCGATCTTTTAGAAATTGATGCCGCCTCACGAACTAAAGTTGAAGATACACGTGAAATATTAGATAACATCCAATACTTGCCAACCAAAGGGCGCTTTAAAGTCTATTTAATTGATGAAGTGCACATGTTATCTCGTAGCAGTTTTAATGCCTTGCTAAAAACATTAGAAGAACCGCCAGAACATGTCAAATTTTTGTTGGCAACAACCGATCCACAAAAGTTACCGATTACCATATTATCACGCTGTCTACATTTGCATTTAAATGTGCTAGATACTTCGCTTATATCTGAACAGCTTTCTCACATTTTGCAGCTTGAAAAAATTGAATTTGAACCGAAGGCGATTCAATTATTAGCTAAAGCGGCTAATGGTAGTATGCGAGATGCCTTAAGTTTAACCGATCAAGCTATCGCTCTAGGTAATGGCGTTGTTGATGCGCAATCAGTCAGCGTTATGTTAGGGACACTGGATAAAACAATTCCTTTTTTATTGGTTGAGGCACTTTATCAAAATGATGGTAATGCTTTGATGCAACAAATTGAAGCGGCAGCAACACAAGGGGTAGATTGGGATAGTCTACTCGCAGAAACTATTACGCTTTTGCATCAAATCGCTTTATTACAAATTGTTCCAACTGCATTGGGTGATTATACCGATAATGAAGAACGAATTCGTTTTCTAGCACAATATATTGCACCGAATGATATACAATTATTTTATCAAATATTATTGATGGGTCGTAAGGAGTTGGCTTATTCACCTGACAAAAAAATAGGTGTTGAGATGAGCTTTCTAAGAGCGCTAGCATTTCAACCCAAGACTAATGGTAACAGTACCTTAGTATCAAATACAAATTCAACGGTTCAGGCGCCGCAGCCATCAAAACCTTTACCTATTCAAGCATCAGCTAGTAAGAGTGACATATCAAACGCTACATCTGATTCGATGAGTAATGTACCGCCCGTGACTGATATTCATCAAAAATCAGCATTTGGTTCACCACAATCAGAGCCTAATCTTCATCAAGCAGGGCCAGAAAAAACATCACGTATTGAGAGTAACTCGCAATCAGAAATAAGACATTCTCAAAATAGTCCTCAACAATCGGCTAAACAAGATATGCCGATTCCTGATGACGTTTCTTCAGTGACCAAAAGCATTTTAGAAATGCGGATGCAATTAATACAAGAGGAAAAGAATAAAAAAAAGTCTGAATTGGTTGAGAAAAATCAACCAAACGAAGCAAGTATTAATGCACCATTAAGGCATGTCACTGATAATAATCTACCATTGAAGCAAAATGAAAAGAGCTTAGCTAAATCTGATGAAGAGCAAATTACTGCTGAAAATTATCAATGGCAGTCATGTGGACTAATTGAAACTAAAGATGAATTAGTCATTGATACGAAAAGCTTTCGCGAATCATTAAATGGTGATAAAACGCCTGAAATGATGAAAAAATTAATTGATGAAATGGTGCAAAAAGACGCATGGTGTGCGGAGATTGAGAAACTGGATATTGCTCCTTTAATTAACCAAATTGTGATAAATAGCTATATCGAACAAATTGATGATGAAAATATTGTTTTACATTTGCGATCGGCAGTAAAACATCTCGTAAATTCATCAGCAAATATTTCAAAATTAGAAAAAGCGATGTCAAGTTATCGACAAAAACCATTAAAAATTAACGTTATCATTGATGATAACCAAAATATTAAAACACCTTCAGAAATGCGTGAAGACCTTTATCAACAAAAACTTGCGCAGGCTAAAGTAACGATTAATCAAGATCCAAAAGTCGCGATGATTTGTCAATATTTTGAAGCCAAGATTGATGAAACAAGTATTCGTCCTGTATAATCAAGGACTAAATTTTTTAAAGAGGAATAATTATGTTTTCAGGTGGAAAAGGCGGTTTGGGTAATTTAATGAAACAAGCCCAGCAGATGCAAGCAAAAATGCAACAGGCTCAAGAAGAAATCGCCAAATTAGAAGTAACAGGTGAATCTGGTGCTGGTATTGTCAAAGTTACAATTAATGGCGCACACAGCTGTAAACGCATTGAAATCGATCCTTCATTATTGAATGAAGATGATAAAGAAATGTTAGAAGATCTCATTGCAGCTGCTTTTAATGATGCTACTCGCCGGTTAGATGAAGCTCAAAAAGAGAGAATGTCACAAGTTACGGGCGGAATGCAATTACCACCAGGTTTTAAAATGCCTTTTTAATACAGCTAATTTTAATACAGTTAACTTATTATTCGTGCTTCATATTTTGCCGAACTTATCGGCAAAATTTCTTACTCATTGCCTGTCTATTTATACAGTTTTTTCTTTATTATTTTCATTCCATCAGGTAAACTAATCGACAATAATTAATATATTCGATATCAATGGCGACACTCAATGTTTTCAATAAGTTGAATTTACTTGAGAATTCATTAATTTCTGTTGTTTTTATGTCATTGATAATGCTAATAACACTCAATATTAAGGATAAATTGTGATAGGTCGTTTACGTGGGATCATTATAGAAAAACAGCCACCTAAAGTGCTCATTGATGTGGGTGGTGTCGGTTACAATGTTTTTATGCCAATGACCTGTTTTTATGAATTGCCGAATAATGGTCAAGAAGTTATCGTTCTCACGCATTTGATTGTTCGTGAAGATGCGCAATTACTATATGGGTTTAATCATGAACAAGAACGAGAATTGTTTCGTGAATTAATTAAAGTGAATGGTGTTGGACCGAAATTAGCATTAGCAATATTGTCAGGAATGTCAGCTAAACAGTTTATTGTGGCTGTTGAACAAAGTGAAATTAAAACATTGGTTAAATTACCCGGTGTTGGCACTAAAACAGCTGAGCGATTAATAGTGGAGATGAAAGACCGTGTTAAACGCTTCGGTGAAGAATTATCTGATTCAATGACCGTAATAGAAACTGGTAATATCAAAAAATCCTCAAATCAAATTGAAAGTGAAGCTGTTTCAGCTCTTATTGCTTTAGGCTATAAACCACAAGAAGCAAGCCGTATCATCAGTAAAGTTATTAAACCTGAAATGGATTGTGAAACGCTTATACGTGAAGCATTAAAATCTGCGTTATAAAATAGGTAAGCATTATGATTGAAGCGGATCGTCTAATAGCACCACAAGCTCAAAAAGAAGAAGAGTCTTTAGATCGTGCAATTCGCCCAAAGTATCTGGATGAATATATCGGTCAACCTCATGTACGTGAGCAAATGAAAATTTTTATTCAAGCTGCAAAACAGCGATGTGATGCTCTCGATCATGTTCTTATTTTTGGTCCTCCAGGATTGGGCAAAACTACCTTAGCAAATATTGTTGCTAATGAGATGAATGTCAATTTGCGTACTACCTCAGGTCCAGTTTTAGAAAAAGCGGGGGATCTCGCTGCCATGTTAACCAATTTAGAGCCTAATGATGTCCTTTTTATCGATGAAATTCATCGATTATCACCTGTCGTTGAAGAAATTTTATATCCAGCAATGGAAGATTATCAATTAGACATTATGATTGGCGAAGGACCAGCTGCGCGTTCAATTAAAATCGATCTCCCACCTTTTACCCTTGTTGGTGCAACAACAAGAGCCGGTTCATTAACATCACCTTTGCGTGATCGATTTGGAATCGTACAACGCCTTGAATTTTATCGTGTCGAAGATCTGGAATATATTGTTAGTCGAAGTGCAAAATTTTTGGGTATGGATTTATCCTGTGAAGGGGCTCATTTAATCGCTAAACGTTCACGTGGTACCCCTCGAATAGCTAACCGTTTATTACGCCGGGTTAGAGATTATGCTGATGTTAAATCAAAAGGTATTATTGATGAAAAAATAGCAACCCAAGCACTCGATATGCTCGATGTCGATAATGAAGGCTTTGATTATATGGATCGTAAATTACTGCTAGCTATTATTGAAAAATTTATGGGTGGTCCAGTTGGTTTAGATAATATTGCTGCTGCAATTGGCGAAGAGCGAGAAACGATTGAAGATGTGCTTGAGCCTTTTTTAATTCAACAAGGTTATATTCAAAGAACACCACGTGGCAGAATTGCAACACCACATGCATATCGACACTTTGGTATTATTCAAGAAGCATAATGTGTTAATCAATTTAAATTGTTATAAAATCTTCAAATCGAGTTGATTAAATACCGTCATTTGACGGTATTTTTATTTTAAATCATCCCAATTCTTTTTCGGTAAAAATCCCGCTAAATAGATCAGTACTTAAATAGCGTTCGCCCGATGAAGGTAAAATTACCACAATGGTTTTATTGCTATTCTCCGGTAAGTTAGCCAATCTATCAGCGGCAAAAACTGCTGCTCCTGAAGAGATTCCCGCCAAAATCCCTTCCTTTTCCATTAAAATGCGCGCAGTTTCGATCGCTTCTTCATTCGATACTTTTTCCACTAAATCAATTAAACTCAAATCCAAATTAGCCGGAATAAAACCCGCTCCGATACCTTGAATTTTATGTGGCCCTGGTTTAAGCGGTTCGCCAGCAAGTGCTTGAGTGATTACAGGTGACTGGCTTGGTTCGACCGCAACCGCCGTAATATTTCGACCTTGGGTATTTTTAATGTAACGTGTTACGCCTGTGAATGTACCACCTGTTCCTACCCCGGCAACAAAAATATCTATCTTTCCATCAGTATCAAGCCAAATTTCAGGCCCGGTTGTTTTTTCATGAATTTCTGGATTTGCTGGATTACTGAATTGTTGTAACATGATATTGCGTTTGGGATTACTCGCAACAATTTCCTCTGCCTTTTCAATAGCACCCTTCATCCCTTTGCTTGCTTCAGTTAAAACTAAATTAGCACCTAATGCTTTTAATAATTTTCGTCGCTCAATGCTCATGCTTTCAGGCATGGTTAAAGTTAACTTATAACCTCGTGCAGCTGCAACAGCTGCTAATGCTATCCCTGTGTTCCCACTGGTTGGTTCAATTAATTCAACATTAGAAGTTAATAAACCACGCTTTTCTGCATCCCAAATCATATTTGATGCAATACGGCATTTTACACTAAAACTGGGATTACGAGATTCCACCTTGGCTAAAATATTACCATGACCAAAATGTTTTAAGCGAACAAGTGGCGTATAGCCAATAGTTTGAGAATTATCATCAAAGATTTTACTCATAAATGAATCCTTTTAAGTGACTTTGGATAAGGGGTAGCGTTAATTATCTATTGCTAAACTTTTTAGTATTATAAAGATTACTGAAAAAGATGATACTAATTATTAATTATAACAATATTCATTTTAGCTATAAGTTTTCTAGAATAAATATTGTAATCAAATAAAAAATCTTAAAAAGTGAGCTTGCGTAATGTCGGTCTGATTTTGATGGTTTTGATCATAAGATAAAAAAGATTTGTTCTATTTTTATTGAATATTTCATAACGAGACGGATGAGTTTTCTAATCTTCTATTAATATTGAATTATGAGAGCATGCTTTTTTAATATGGAAAATAGAAAACTTATGATTGATAGACAACCTTATCATTTTAGGCATCTATTAGATAAGGTTGTTAAAATACCATTCTTATTTAAAAAAGGCTGTTATGGTTAACAGATTTAATTTTTTCAACATGAGATTCTATTACATCCCAATGTTCAACTATCTTATTGCTCTCAACACGATAAATATCGCAAACTTTATTTATGGTTCCGTCTGGCAATGAGCATTTATAAAAAACGTAAACCATATTACCTTCACAGCTAACATTAATAATTTCAATCTTAGGTTTTGTTTTAATGAAGTTTTTAAAAAATTTAATAAAACCAGCTTGACCATCTTCAACCTGGGGATTGTGTTGAATATAATTTTCTGCAATATAAACTGGGATTTTATCTACATTACCATTGATAAACACATCTTTATAATAGTTCTCAACTAACTCTTTGTTTTTCATGTTATAGACCTCTTTTAGGAAGACACAAATTACAGTAAAGTTAATAATTCATAGGAACAGAAGATATTTGGTCTGTAAGTGATTAAAAATGACGATTAGATTATAAGATAAGGTTGCATTTAAATAATACTTCTTTTGTTATATCATCTCTGATTAAAAATGTCACGTATAACAATCAAATTAGTAATTTTCTCTGCCTTAAAAATAAAATAATAAAACTCTATCATCTACCATTAATGATATAAAACCAATTGCTCTTTTTTGATATATATAATTGGTGTATTAATTATTTGCTAATTTCCGGATGGTAAAATTGTCGTGTGGTTAGTGAGTAAGCATTAGACACTATTATGGGAAATGTTGGATATGGTATTTATAAAGATTCTAATGATAATCCTTCAGTCGTCATAAATACCATTTTATAATTTTCTTTTTATTTTCTATATTGAATTAAAACCATTTGGTATAAACCGTAAAAAACTTCTATTTGTTCTAATTAATATTCAAATAAAATTAGTACTAAACTATTACAAGTACTATTTTTGTTAATTAACAAAATTTCCCTTGTTTATTTTAGTGATAACTTTTATTGTATCAGGGTTATTACAATAAAAGGTATAAGGCTAATTTGGTGGTTCTGGAAAGTAATAAAATTTCATTGTTTTTTTCCTTATATTCTGATAACTAATATTAAATTATCTATTGTTTTTATAGTTTTAACATATTTGTTCTGGTGATTGATATTTATCAATTATAGACTATAACTTATTGAAAAATCAGTTAATTCTTGTAAAGAATATTTTAAAATTATTTTTAAAAATAATTTTATTTGTGGTTTGGTAATTAATTGAAAAGTTGTATTTAATCGGCATGTTTTCTCACTCAATCAGTATTCTTAATCTGTTCTCAAATAAATAGTCTTTTTTCTGCCTCTTTTTAACTTCTCATCATATTTTAATTTTGCATCGTATTTATCCACTTTTTTATAGTATTAATATTGGATAAAGTGCTCTTTAGTGAAGATTAAATATTAGATATTTTTAACAATTTTCACAAATTTAAAAATGGTAAATCCTCTTTCTTTTTTTATTTTAAACATGTATTTTATATACCTGTTTTAGTAAGAGGAAAGAAAACAGGAGTAATAATGTTTTGTATTCAATGTGAGCAAACAATAATAAAATCAAATGAAAAAGGGTGTAGTTATTCTAAAGGAATGTGTGGTAAAACAGCGGAAGTCTCTGATCTTCAAGATGTTTTAGTGGCCAGTTTACAAAAGGTTTCGTTTTGGGCTGCAATTTGTCGTCGACATGAAATCGTAGATAGACAAATCGATAGATGGTCTGCACAAACATTTTTTTCAACGTTAACTAATGTGAATTTTGATGCAGATAGAATGTTGGCGTATCTGGAAGAAGCTGATATCTATTCTCAAAAATTAGAACAGCTTGCTAAAGCTGCTGTACTTCAATTTAACGAGCATTTGCCAGCATTAACCTATGTAGCCCAGCTTGATTTTCCCAAATCCAAACAAGAAATATTGGATTTTTCGCATTTAGTTATGTTAAAGCGGGAACAAGACAAAGTGGGTGAGGATGTCATTGGACTGCGCTTATTAGCATTATATGGATTAAAAGGGGCGGCTGCATATATGGAACACGCAGCAGTTTTAGGGCAATTTAACCAAGATATTTACACCGAATATCACCAAATTATGAGTTATCTTGGTGATAACCCATCGGATATTAATAAATTATTTCAATTGTCTATGCAGATAGGACGATTGAATTATAAAGTAATGGGGATGCTTGATGCTGGAGCCACAAATTCATTTGGTGATCCAATTCCGACCAAAGTCAATACAAAACCTGTTGCAGGAAAATGTATTCTTGTGTCTGGTCATGATTTTCATGATTTGCGTTTGATATTAGAGCAGACTCAAGATAAAGGCATAAATGTTTATACGCATGGTGAAATGTTACCAGCTCATGCTTATCCTGAATTAAAAAAATATTCTCATTTAGTTGGAAATTACGGTACAGCTTGGCAAAATCAACAATCAGAATTTGCAAATTTTCCCGGCGCTATTGTCATGACATCTAACTGTATTATTAATCCATTTACTCAAGGCTATGGGCAGCGTATCTTTACCCGAAGCATGGTGGGTTGGCCAGGCGTCACTCATATTGAAACAGATGATTTTAGTCCTGTTATTGAGTGTGCATTGAATCAATCCGGATTTGATTACACTGAATTAGAACATTTTATAACAGTAGGATTTGCACGTAACACTTTGTTAAATGTGGCACCAACGGTTGTCGAACAAGTAAAAGCAGGCAATATTAAGCATTTCTTTTTAATTGGTGGATGTGACGGTAGTAAAAGTGAACGGCATTATTATACTGAAATGGCAAATCAAGTCCCTAAAGATAGTATTATTTTGACGTTAGGTTGTGGTAAATATCGATTTAATATGCAAAATTTTGGCAGCATTAATGGTATTCCACGATTAATTGATATTGGACAATGTAACGATGCTTATTCAGCAGTACAATTAGCATTGGCGTTGGTTGAAGCTTTTGGATGTGGGGTGAATGAATTACCATTGACATTGGTACTATCATGGTTTGAACAGAAAGCCATCGTTATATTATTGACATTATTATCGCTTGGAATCAAGGGAATTTATGCTGGCCCTTCGATGCCAGAATTTTTAACAGACAATATATTGAATATTTTAAAAGATAAATTTGATTTACGTTTGACAACTCAAGCAAGTAAAGATTTGAATCAAATTCTAAATTATTGCGCAGCTTGAATAATTAAATTTAACATATCCTCATCTTGTTGATGAGGATAAAACAATGATAATTCGAGAATCTAATTTTATAATAAATTTCAATTAGTCATTAAAAGATAGTTAATATAATCATTGATATTGCCTATAATGTGAGATGATAAGTTTTTTAAGTTGATAGGAAAAATCTGTGCAATTATCAAGTTTTACCGATTATAGTATACGAGTTCTTCTTTATTTATCCTCCGTAAAAGATGAGCAGTTAGTCAGTATCGCAGATATTAGTAACTATTTTAAAATTTCTAAAAACCATTTAGTTAAAGTAGTTTATAATTTAAGCAAATTAGGTTATGTCGAGACTAAACAAGGAAAAAACGGGGGCATTAAATTAAAAATAGAAAAAAAACAGATCAATATTGGTACTGTGGTTAGGCAAATAGAACCTCTTAATATTCTTAATTGCAGTTTGTCATTTTGTCATATTAGTCCTGCTTGTCGTTTAAAACATTATCTTTCAGATGCTAAGGAAGCATTTTTGAAAGAGCTTGAAAAGTATACGATTGAAGATCTCGTGGATAAAAATGTGCAATTAAATAACTTTAACTAACAGGTTAAATTAGTTAAAGTTAATTAAATTGTTATTTTTTTAAAGTAAGTGCTAAGCTGACTTTTCTTCTTTTTTATCATATGGATAAATGATTAATTTGTTATCAAACCACTCTGCACAAAAAATGTCTTCGACTTTTTCATATCCTTGTTTATGAATTTCTTGCATAAGCCAATCTTCATCTTTTTTTAGTTGTTCAAGATTATCTTGACTGATACAGCCATTTTCAATAATCAATTCAGCAATATCTTTTTCACCTTTCTTAATGATGGTTAATGAACCATTTAATTCGTACCAAACTTGTTTTAATTGACTAAATGAGGATATTCCTTGTATGTTCACTAAAGTTTCAAAATCACGTACCGGTAAGTTTGCTTTAGCAAAATTATCGGTTAATAATTTTCCGTTTTTAACTAATTGAATTGCTTCACCGTCAATCGCATCCCTTAAACGAGAGTTCTTTGATTTTATAAACCGAATTAAAATTAATAACGCTGCCCAAATTGCGACAAGACCTGCTGCTTCCCAGGCTGAAACAGTTGGACTGAGTAAAGCTCCCCCAACCAACGCACCGATTACCATACTACCAACCTGATCTAACTGAGACATCGGGGCAATTTGGCTTTTACCCGATAATTTCACGTAAATAAGTAAAATGATTAACGCAAGTAAAAATTTCGGCGCCATTTGTAGTAAATACATTTCCAACCTCCAAATTATTAAGTTATTTTAACTGGCATTGATCCATGCCTTTTTAGAGAAATAAAAATCTACTTATTTTCATTATTAATTAAAAAATGACGTGATTAAATTTAGTAAGTTTTAATTTAAATAGAATATGGTTAAAAACGTGTTTTTACTTGAAAAGCAGTTTTTATTATATCTGATTTTTGATAAATTTGATGATAAAATTATCAGTCCGATTGTAAATTAATCAAATCTGAACTTGATTTTTTATTGATAGACGTTTATATATAATAGAGATAAGTAATGTGCTTATCACTAACAAACAATTATACGAGGAGCTAATAATGGTACAGAAATTTGCTTCATACGGTAGTGATGTTTCAGCGGGCACCTACAAGTGTGCTGATTGTGGTTATACTTTTTCAAATCAAAGTAAAAAATCCTTGCCTCCATGTCCGGATCATAACAAAAAACCCCATATTAAAAATGGTTGGTATATTGTTTCAGGGCAGGGCGACTCAGTAAAAGATCCTCATCCAGATAAAAAAAAGTAGAAAATCATTGCTAAAATACATTCACATTCTATGTGTTTTGGTTATCAAAAGTATTAAAAAGGAGCGTTGCTTGTTTTTTTACTTTTAAAACTAGCAAAGAACAATTAGTAACGCTCCAAAAATGTATAAATCATTATCTAGGCATTTGTATTGAATCCAACATGTTTTTAACTAAAAGAGTGATTTCAGTTATATATAACAATGAATATAATAATTAAGCAATTAACTGTATCATTAACGAAGTTGGCTATCTTTACTGCCTCGGCGATTATATAAAATTGCCGCTTTAGCAGATTGCTTATCCAGTTCCTGTTGGCAGTTTAAACAATATTGTACGCCAGGTAATGCAAGCTTTCGTGCTTGTGGAATAGGATCTCCGCATTCAACGCAGAAATCAGCACTTTGAGCACCTTGTTTAAGTTGGCGTCTAGCATTTTCGATAGCATCAGCAATTGTGCTTTCAATTTGTTGATTAACGGCATCATCAGATGCCCAACCACTAGCCATATTCGATCCTCCTAAAACTGAGATGGTTAGCTTGTGAAATGGTGATTTTTTAAGCTTTTTCAAGGGGTGTCTTTTAAAATCATTTTATTGGAGATTATTATGCAACAATATGAGCAAGCAACATTTGCCGGCGGTTGTTTTTGGTGTATGGTCAAGCCGTTTGATCAATACGAGGGTGTTATTAGTGTGGTATCGGGTTATACCGGTGGACATGTATCAAATCCAACCTATGAACAAGTTTGTCAAGGTGATACTGGGCATACTGAAGCTGTTCAAATCACTTTTGATCCTAAAAAAATCAGTTATAAAAAGTTATTGGATATTTTTTGGCAGCAAATTGATCCTACGGATCAAAATGGTCAATTTGCAGACCGAGGGGATTCATATCGCCCAGTTATTTTTTATCATAATGAATTTCAGCACAATTTAGCATTAGAATCGAAAAAAGAATTAGAGGCAAGTAGTCGTTTTACTCACCCTATTCGGGTCGCTATCGAACCGGCTGTCGCTTTTTATCCGGCTGAAGAGTATCATCAAGATTTTTATAAAAAACAATCACAACACTATAATCGTTATTATCAATTATCTGGTCGTTCTGCTTTTTTGTCTCAGCATTGGCAAGATAAATCTAAACCTAAAAGTGAGTAAGTTATGCAAGATTACCCTCAGTATCGTAGTCAACAAAAAATAATACATTGGCTATCAGCAGTAGTCGTTATATTAGCGTTTTTAATAATTATGTTTAAAATCATCTTATCCCAATTTTTGGGAGGGATGCCGAATATATATCTGTTACATAAATCAATCGGCGTTTTGGTTTTTATTTTAACGATATGGCGTATTAAAGTGATTATACAATATGGCATCCCAGATGTTTTAGATAAACATCAAAGATTGCAACGGATTTTATCAAAATCTACTCAAGGGTTTATCTATATTTTTCTTTTGATTGTTCCACTTTCTGGTTATTTGATGAGTAGCCGTCCGCTCAATTTTTTTGGTATGATTTCCATTCCTGCTATAAACGTACCAAATGAGTTTTATCAGTTTTTTCATACAACACATTTAGTCAGTTCATATTTGTTAGCTATATTAATTATGCTTCATGTCATTGGGGCTCTATATCATTACTTTTGGGTTAAAGATAAAGTCCTTCAATCGATGCTAATAAAATAACACTTTATTAATTTTAAAAAGACTAGGTGAATTATGAATAAATTAATCAAAGAAAAAGCAATATCAGCATTAACACCAATGCAATATCATGTAACTCAGCAAAATGGGACAGAACCTCCTTTTGAAAATGAATTTAATGATAATCATGAAGAGGGTTTATATGTTGATATCGTGTCAGGGGAACCGCTATTTAGTTCGTTAGATAAATTTGATTCCGGATGTGGTTGGCCTAGTTTCGCTAAACCCATTGACGCTAAAAACATTTTAGAAAAAAACGATAATAGTCATGGTATGCAACGTACTGAAGTTCGTTCTATCAAAGCAGACTCACATTTAGGTCATGTCTTTAATGATGGTCCAAAAGTATTAGGAGGATTACGTTATTGCATAAATTCTGCAGCTTTACGTTTTATTCCTACTAACAAACTTGAAGCAGCTGGGTATGGGCAATATTTGAAGTTGTTTAAGAAAAATAGATAAAATAGATCCTATTATCGATAATTGATAATAGGATTTATTCTTTATTCATTATGAATGGTATATGTTAGTTCTGTCTTCTAAATAATACGTAACTAATCATCAAAAAGACAAAGCTTGTTAATAGTGAACCTATGATAGGATAAATACCAATAACAATACTGATTTGAGCAAATAGATTGTCAGCTATATAGAACAGGAAACCAAAACTAATTCCAATGATAACTCTTACTCCCATTGACACACTTCGAAGCGGACCAAAAATAAAAGAAAGTGCCAGTAACATCATTACAGCTACCGAAATTGGTTTAATGATTTTTTTCCAAAAAAGTAAATCATAATATTTGGTATCTTGCCCAGAACTTTTAAGGTATTGTGAATATTTATAAAGCCCTGTAGCAGAGAGAGAATCAGGATCAAAGGCAACAATACTTAGTTTATCTGGTGCGATATTAGTTTTCCAGTCCATTGTTAACATATTTGACCCTGTCACTTTTATAGGATCTGTTAAATCATTCTTCTCTACTTGAGATAATGTCCATTTGTTATTATTAAAAGAACCATACTCAGCATGAGTAATTGATAATAATTTGTTATTATCTGTTTCATAGATAGTGATATTTGAAATCGAATTATCATCATTTATGTGACCGATGAAGATATAATTGTTGCCATCTTTAGCCCATAATCCACCTTGTTCAGCCATTAGTGAATTACCATATAGTTTTTCTGAACGCATATTACGTGCGGTTTGTTCACTTTTAGGTGCGACCCATTCCCCTATTGCCATGGTAATAATAACTAGCGGAATTGCTGTTTTCATTACTGCTTTTGCAATTTTAAAACGGCTAAACCCAGATGTTTCCATTACAATAAGTTCACTTCTTGATGCTAATAAACCGAGCCCAATTAGCGCTCCCAATAGCACAGCCATCGGTAAAAAGGTTTCAAGATCTTTGGGGGTCATTAATGCAGTATAAAGACCTATTGAGAATGCATCATAATCACCTTTTATTTTACGTAATTGATCAATAAACCGTATAATCCCTGAAAGACTAATTAATAAAAATAAGCTGATACCAATGGTGCTTAAAATTGTTTTACCAATATAGCGATCTAAAATCGAAAACACGTTTTTCTCCTTTATGATGCCACATATTTTAATCGAAGTTTACGCATAAATAGGCTATCCCAAAAATTCAAAATAATTGCAACTATAAAATAAACTATATTGATTAAATAAAACCATATTTCTGCATCTAAACGCTCTTTTCCTGCGTTAGCTTTTACAGAACTTGCTAATAAAAAATAAGCTAAATAAAGAAGTAATGCAGGTAATATTTGCGCAAGTCTACCTTGTCTTGGATTAGATACACTTAACGGAATCACTAAAAAAGCCATTAATGGGACTGAAATTATTAATGTTAACCGCCAATAAAATTCAGCTCTAGTTTTGGCTGTATTGTGATGATATAACTCCAATATACCTAGTTGCTGAACATCAATTTTATCATCATCACTGTTCATTTCTAATTCTTTAGGTTTAATAATTCCTAAATAATTATGAAAATTTGAAATGCGAAAATCTTTTAGATTAGCCGTTCCTTCATAACGATTTGCATTTTCCAACGTAATAATTTGATTACCTTCTTTATCGTGTCCTGTTTTCCCTTTGTTAGCAATAATTATAGATGGTCGCTCATTATTTCTAGTATTCACTTTGGCAATAAAGACATTGTCTAAGTTATTATTATTAACATTACCAATATAAATAACTGAATTTCCATCCGGTGTTTGTTGAAATTGACCAGATAATAAACCAGCTAAACTGGGATTTAATTTTGCATTTTCAATTAATTGATCTTGCTTGATACTTGACCAGGGACCAAACCAAATAGTGTTAAATAAGCTTAATGAACACGTAAAAATACAAAGTAAAAAAACAACTTGGTAGGTGACATTTTTTTTCACCCCACAGGCATGCATAGCAACCATTTCACTGTCAGAATATAAACGACCAAATGTAACAAGCACACCTAAAAAAAGGCTTAGTGGTAAAATCAGATCGGCCATATTTGAAATGCCCAAGACTAACAGGGGCATGATTAAGTCACGAGGAATATTTCCTTCAATCGCACTCGACAAAATTTTAATTAATTTTTGAGAAAAGAAAATAAGGAGCAGAATAAACAAAATTGCACCTTGTGTTTTCAATGTCTCTTTAACTAAATATCGACGAATTATCACATTTTACCTATATAAAATTAAACGTTTTTAAGATCTAAGTATTATAAACTGAAATAACGATAATTAGTTATCTTTTTGTTGCTATCCCATGATGAATCGATAGAATAATACTATTCACATTATCTTTTACAAGAGAAACATTATGGAATTCTTAATTAAAAATAGTCATACCTTAGCTAATCAAAAAACAGAATGTTTAATTATTTCAATAGATTCTGGCAAAAAACAATCTGAATTTGTTAATGAAATCGATCAATTGACCAATGGCATGATTAGTCAACTCATTAAAAGTGGTGATGTGAGTGGTGAACTTGGAAAAACGACATTATTGTATCCTTGTATAAATGGTTTAAAACAAAAATTATTATTGGTTGGCTGTGGCAAATGTAAAGATTTTGACTTTTCTAAAGCAAAAAAAATGATTCAAAATGTGGTAAAAGAGTTAGTTGCTAAAAATATTAAGAGTATCACTTGGGATTTACTAACAGTCAATAATACCTATAGTTTAATGATTGCGAAACAATTACCTCAAATTGTGAACGATACAACTTATCACTTTGATCTATTCAAAACTGAGAAAGCACCTAAACCAAATCTAGCGAAAATTAATTTGATTTATTGTGATAAAAAACAAATTCAATCAATGAGTTGTAATCTTCAGCAAGGTAAAATTATTGCCGATGCTATCTTGGCTACTAAAACACTGGCTAATATGCCTTCAAATATCTGTAATGCACAATATTTAGCAGAACAAGGTAAATTGCTCGATAAAACGTATAGATCATTAAAAACGACATGTTTAGGTGAGAAAGAGCTGGCTAAATTAAATATGAATGCTTACTTAGCAGTAGGAAGAGGTTCACAGAATGAATCGATTATGACTGTTATTGAATATAAAGGCGCGAAAGATAAAAAAGCTCAACCTATTGTTTTAGTCGGTAAAGGATTAACTTTTGATTCTGGTGGTTTGTCAATTAAACCAGCTGCAAGTATGGATGAAATGAAGTATGACATGTGTGGCGCAGCTACCGTTTATGGCGTAATGCAAGCTGTAGCAGAATTAAATTTACCAATTAATGTGGTTGGTGTTATGGCTGGATGTGAAAATATGCCCGATGGTAATGCTTATCGTCCTGGTGATATTTTAACGACAATGTCAGGCACAACAGTTGAAGTGATTAATACTGATGCAGAAGGTCGTTTAGTTTTGTGTGATACACTAACTTATGTGGAGCGTTTTAATCCAAAAGCGGTGATTGATATTGCAACGCTAACTGGCGCATGTATTGTGGCTTTAGGACATCATTATACGGGCGTTATGGGAAATGATGAAAAGTTAGTATCACAATTAGTGCATGCATCTAATAAAGCGGATGATAAAGCTTGGGCTTTACCAATGGATAATGATTTCCAAGATCAGATTAAATCAACCTGTGCCGATATTGTCAATGCTGGTGGGCGTGATGGTGGTACGATTACAGCGGCATGTTTCTTGTCTCGCTTTACTCAAAAATACCATTGGGCACATTTAGATATTGCTGGTACAGCATGGAAATCAGGTGCAAACAAAGGTGCGACAGGGCGACCGGTTGCTATGTTGATTCAATATTTGTTAGATCAATAAGACGGCATTACTATTTTTATGAAAAAAGTGATTTTCTATCTGTTAGAAAACCAAACAGAAGCAAGCGAAACAGGCATATTGTTTTATGAAAAACTCGCTTGCCAAAAAATTGTCGAGGCATGGCAAGCAAAACAAAGAGTGCTGGTTGCTTGCCAAGATCAAGTTCAAGCTGAACGTATCGATGAATACCTTTGGCAACTGGATACCGATAATTTTGTTCCTCATAATTTAGTCGGCGAGGGAATGAAAGGGGGATCACCTGTTGAAATATGCTGGCCTCAAAAACGCAGTAGCGGTAATCGCCAATTATTGATCAATTTGCAGGAACAATTCCCTGAATTTTCGGGTGTATATCGAGATATTATTGATTTTGTACCCGTTGATGAGCGATTAAAAACCCTTGCAAGAATGAGATATAGATCCTACAAAGATGCTGGCTTTAATTTAAAAACTATTCCAGTTATGTGTGAATAAATTATCTTTATACAAAAAGGCAAGAAGTAATAAGCCAAATGGAATTTTTTACTTTTTCAACAATAAACATTTACTGCGCTTATTGCCTTTTGTCATTTTGTTTCAATAAATACATGAAAATTGATCTGACTATTTTAATCAATTACTTGCTCCCTAAATTTTCCTGATGATAGCTTGATTGTCAAGCTATAACGTTAATATTGCATGAATAATAACCTTAATGGTAAATAAAGATATTTAATTGAATATTAGACAAGTTAAGATATAATACCTTAATTTTTAAATATTTATTTATGTATGTAATGATTGTTGGTTTTATTGGAGCTGGTAAAGTAGGTTGCACATTAGCTAAATACTTTTCCTTATGTGGTATGACGATCGCTGGTTTTTATAGTCGAACATATGAGCATGCCAAAATCGCAAGTGAATTTACCCAAACTCAAGCTTTTCGGACGTTATCTGAATTAGTTAATCATTGTGAGTGTATTTTTATTACGACAGCTGAACAACAAGTCTTAATATTATGGGATGAATTATGTCAGTTGCCAATTCAAAATAAATGGATAGGACATTGTAGTGGGCTCTTAACCTCGCATATTTTCAATAAAAATAAAATTGTTCATCCCTATGCATTTTCGTTGCATCCATTATACGCCATCTATGATAGATTCGATTGCTATACAGCAATGTCTGGTGTTTCTTTTACACTTGAAACGCATAAGAATAACCTAAGTAAATTACACTCTTTTTTCACACCGTTAAAAAATCCTATTGCTTTTTTACCAGCACAAAAAAAACCGCTTTATCATGCAGCTTGCGTGATGTTAAGTAATCAAATTATTGCTTTGGTCGAAATAGGTGTTGAATTACTTTATCAGTGTGGACTTGATGAAAAATTCAGTGAGCAAGCTTGGCACCCATTGTTTTTGAGCAATGCAAAAAATATCTATCGAAAAGGGATTATTGATGCATTAACAGGTCCTGTTGAACGTGGAGATATCAAAACTATCAATCAATATTTGACGGTAATGCCAGATGAACTAAAACCAATTTATCAACAATTATCCACAATTTTAATAAATATAAGCCGTAAAAAACATTCAAATAGAGATTGTAAACAATTAGAACTAGAGCTGTAGTAATCTTAAAATATTGTTTTGACTCAGCATAAGTTCTGCTAAAAACTATCCTAATAATATCTCCAATATGAAGTCATTTTATCTGTTTTTTGAATAAAATAGTTTAAATTTAATATTGTGTTTTGATAAAAAATCTAATTATGGATTAAATCCACCTGACAACGTGTCATGACAATTTATTGTTTATCTATTTTATAGTAGAATAATTCCATTTTTATGCCTTGAATTAGGATTAATGCATTTATATGAAAAATTCGACTTATAATCCACAAGAAATCGAACAGCCCATTTACCAACATTGGGAACAGAGCGGTTATTTTAAACCCAACGGTGACAAATCCCAGCCTAGCTATTGCATAGCGATTCCACCACCTAATGTGACAGGTAGTTTACATATGGGGCATGCGTTCCAACAAACGATTATGGATGCGTTGATTCGGTATCATCGTATGCAAGGTCATAACACATTATGGCAATCTGGTACTGACCATGCCGGTATTGCAACGCAAATGGTGGTAGAGCGTAAAATCGCAGCCGAAGAAAGTAAAACCCGTCATGATTATGGTCGTGAAGCTTTTATTGAAAAAATTTGGCAATGGAAAGCCGAATCAGGAGGAAGCATTACTAAGCAAATGCGTCGTTTGGGTGATTCGGTTGATTGGGATCGTGAGCGTTTTACCATGGATGAAGGTTTATCTAATGCCGTTAAAGAGGTATTTGTAAGGCTTTATCAAGAGGATTTAATTTATCGTGGTAAACGTTTAGTAAACTGGGATCCGAAGTTACGTACAGCTATTTCTGATTTAGAAGTTGAAAATCGTGAAGTAAAAGGGTCTATGTGGCATTTGCGTTATCCCTTAGCTGACGGTGCCAAAACTGCTGATGGAAAAGATTATTTAGTAGTTGCAACTACTCGCCCCGAAACGCTATTTGGGGATACCGGTGTGGCTGTTAATCCTGAAGATCCGCGTTACAAAGATTTAATTGGTCACTATGTGATATTGCCTTTTGTTAACCGTCGTATTCCGATTGTTGGCGATGAACATGCTGATATGACCAAAGGTACCGGTTGTGTAAAAATTACACCTGCGCATGATTTCAATGACTACGAAGTCGGTCGTCGACATCAATTACCGATGATCAACATTTTTACATTTGACGGTGATATTCGTGCACAAGCTGAAGTTTTTGATACCAATGGTGAAGCAAGTGATATCTATTCAACTGATATTCCGTCTGAGTTCCAAAATTTAGAGCGTTTTGCAGCACGCAAAGCGGTCATTGCTGCATGTGAAGCTCAAGCTATTTTAGAAAAAATCGAACCGCATGATTTAACCATTCCTTATGGTGATCGTGGTGGAGTTGTGATCGAACCAATGTTAACTGACCAATGGTATGTTCGAGCTAAAGTGTTAGCAGAGCCAGCTATTGATGCGGTGAAAAATGGCGATATTCAATTTGTACCAAAACAGTACGAAAACATGTACTTTTCTTGGATGAATGATATTCAAGATTGGTGTATTTCACGTCAATTATGGTGGGGACATCGTATTCCTGCTTGGTATGATGAGCAAGGTCGTGTTTATGTTGGACGAGATGAAGCTGAAGTTCGACGTGAAAATAATTTATCTGACAATATTATTTTATCTCAAGATGAAGATGTACTTGATACGTGGTTTTCATCTGCGCTTTGGACATTCTCAACGTTAGGTTGGCCAGAAAATACGGATGATTTAGCAACTTTTCATCCAACGAATGTTTTAGTAACAGGCTTTGATATCATCTTCTTCTGGGTAGCTAGAATGATCATGATGACCATGCACTTTATTAAAGATAAAGATGGCAAACCTCAAGTTCCGTTTAAAACAGTCTATGTGACTGGCTTGATTCGTGATGAAGAAGGGCAAAAAATGTCTAAATCTAAAGGAAATGTTATTGATCCTTTAGATATGATTGATGGGATATCACTTGCTGATTTACTCGAAAAACGTACTGGTAATATGATGCAACCTCAATTGGCTGAAAAAATAGCCAAACGTACGGAAAAACAGTTTCCAAACGGGATAGAAGCACATGGTACTGATGCATTACGCTTTACTTTAGCGGCGCTTGCATCAACTGGGCGTGATATCAATTGGGATTTAAAACGTTTAGAAGGTTATCGTAACTTCTGTAATAAACTTTGGAATGCTAGCCGTTATGTGCTAATGAACACCGAAGCACATGATTGTGGTTTCAAAGGTGGCGATCTGGCTTATTCATTAGCGGATAAATGGATACTAGCTGAATTTAACCAAACCGTAAAATCTTATCGTGAAGCTTTTGATACTTATCGATTTGATTTAGCTGCTAATATTTTATATGAATTTACGTGGAATCAGTTCTGTGACTGGTATTTAGAATTGACTAAATCAGTATTAGCCAATGGTGGACAATCCGAACAACGTGCTGCCCGTCATACCTTAGTCACCGTTCTTGAGGCATTATTACGACTTGCACACCCAATTATTCCTTTTATTACAGAAGAGATTTGGCAAAGTGTCAAACCGTTAATGGCGATTAAAGCCGATACCATTATGTTACAGCCGATGCCTGCATTTGACAGCAAGCATACGGATGACCAAGCCGTTGCGGATATTAACTGGATTAAAGATGTGGTTATTGCTGTTCGAAATATTCGTGCTGAGATGAATATTGCACCAAGTAAACCATTGCAACTATTGATTCGTAAAGCTTCGCCTACAGTTCATCGAATCATCAGTGATAATATCAATTTCATTGAATCGTTAGCCAGATTATCCGAAATTGTCTTATTAGATGAGGGTGAAACGGGGCCATTGTCAGTAACTAAATTGGTGGATGGTGCTGAGCTATTAATGCCAATGGCTGGCTTAATTAATAAAGACGATGAATTAGCGCGTCTTGAAAAAGAGATAGCCCGTATTGACGGTGAAATAGCCCGTATTGCCGGTAAATTATCGAATGCTAGTTTTGTAGATAAAGCACCGGCAGCAGTCGTTGCCAAAGAGAAAGAAAAACAACAAGGCTATATTGATGATAAAACCAAGTTGCAAGAACAATATCTTGCGATTAAAAATTTATAGTCTTGCCAATAAAATCTCTCGCTAAATTAGCGAGAGATTTTTTTACCTTGCTACATAACTGCTTATCGATGATATCTGAAATTGTATGTTAACTGATAGATATCAAGGTTAATAAAGTACTACCACTATAAAATGATACATCGTGTATGTGCAATTAGACCATGTAGCCGTTAAGGTAAGAAATGATATATTAAGATTAATATCAATGTTTTACAAAAAAAATTTGTATAGCTAATTTGCTTTTGAATTAAGTTTACTATATACTTCGAAAATACTTTTATGGGTTGTTAGCTCAGTCGGTAGAGCAGTTGACTCTTAATCAATTGGTCGCGGGTTCGATCCCCTCACAACCCACCATTTTAATATTCCTTTTTAATAATTTTCTAGCTTTGATAGCTTTCAAGTTTACCTGTTTGTTCAAATTAGCATGATGAAATGAAACCATAATTAAGCTTTAATATTATTGATTAAGGTGTGATAGGTTAATAAAACATCAAAACGTTAAGGTTAAACTTAACCAATAATTTTGTTTTTCAAATGACTATAGGTATTATTATGAATGCATATCTTTATCTTTTTTTCGCTATTATTTGTGAAGTTATCGCTACATCTTCATTAAAATTATCGAACGGGTTTACCCATCTTATCTATTCTATTATTACAATTGTTGGTTATAGCGCATCATTTTATATTCTTTCCTTAGCATTAAAAACCATTCCCGTAGGTATTGCTTATGCGATTTGGTCAGGAATTGGTATTGTGCTTATTAGTTTGATTGCTTGGATCTTTCTGAAACAAACTTTGGACTTAGCGGCTGTAATCGGTATGGGATTTATCATGTTTGGGGTAATTATTATAAACTTATTTTCTAAAGTGTCAGGGCACTAATATTATTTTTGAGATGAATACTTATTCAGTGTAATAGTTTGTTTTAATAAAAATTAATGAATAAGGTTGGATGATTGAATAATCTTCAGGTTTAATGACTATTGAGTAAAAGCACGCTATTGACGTCATCATTAGATTATCAAAAAGTTTTAGTTATTACCTTCGTTTCAGTATAAAAAATTACATGCTAAGCTTGAATGGTTGCGTTTATCGCTATATCATAGCGCAGCTTAAAAAGACTTTAATCATCAAAATTATAAACGAGTCATCATGTTAATTAATGCTAAAAATATACTGGAAAAATTAAATCCTCATAACAAAATCAATTACGATTCTGTTTTACAAGAAGTCATCGCAGATTGGCAGCACGAAGCAGTTCGTCCTAAATTATTGATTCATAGTTGCTGTGCACCATGTAGTACCTATGTTTTAGAGTATTTGGCGCAGTATGCTGATATTACTATCTATTTTGCCAATTCGAATATTCATCCAAGAGTTGAATATGAACACCGTAGTCTGGTTCAACAAAAATTCATCAACGATTTTAACCTGAAAACAGGGCATCATGTCCAGTTTTTAGAAGCACCTTACCAACCGGCAGAGTTTGTTAAACAAGTTGGGCATTTGCGTGATGAACCCGAAGGAGGAGAGCGTTGTCATCTCTGCTATAAAATGCGGTTAGATTTGGCAGCGATTAAAGCGCAAGAATTGGGATTTGATTATTTTGCGAGTGCATTGACGTTAAGTCCTAAAAAAAACAGCCAGAAAATCAATCAACTGGGTTTTGAAATACAGGAAATTTTTTCGGTGAATTATCTCCCTTCCGATTTTAAAAAAAATAATGGTTATAAACGTTCTATCGAGCTTTGCAAAGAATATGATGTCTATCGACAATGTTATTGTGGTTGTATTTTTGCTGCTAAAGCGCAAGGCGTCGATTTAAAAAATGTTATTGCGATCGCTAAGCAGGGATTAGAAAAAATGAGTTAATACATATTATTATCCTCATAAAAGATGCAAAAAAATAGTTAGTTCACCCTATTAAAAATGGTTTTAGCTAACTATTTTCTCTGATAGAAATTAATTTAATAGGATTTTAAAAACGCAACTTTAAAACAAGATATTTTTTAACCAAATTGATTAAAAAAAAGTAAGATTCGGCTATAATTATTACACATAAAAAATAAAGCGATATTGATTATATCGATTAAAAAGTAATGGATGCTTTGGGGATTATGTGCTGCTTATGTCAAAATTATTTAAATTTGGTTTAGATGTTGGTTCCACAACAGCGAAATGTGTTGTACTTGATGAGTTTGACAATTTTGTTTATACCAATTACGTTCGTCATAATACACATATTGTGGCGACAGTCCTCAATTTACTTAATGAAATTAAACAAAAGTTTGGTAATGATATTTGTCTATCCGTCAAGGTAACGGGTTCGGCTGGTATGGGAATATCTGAAAAAGCCGATATTCCTTTTATCCAAGAAGTGGTGGCGGCATCTGAAGTTGTGCAGCGCAACTATCCCGAAGTCAGAACCTTAATTGATATTGGCGGTGAAGATAGTAAGATGATTTTCTTCTTTCCCGATCGCCCGCCCGATATTCGAATGAACGGAAGCTGTGCGGGTGGGACAGGGGCATTTATCGATCAAATGGCAACCTTATTAAACACGCCTGTTCAACAATTTGATCAACTCGCTCAACATCATGACAAGATCTTTCCGATTGCTTCTCGTTGTGGCGTTTTTGCCAAAACCGATGTCCAAAATCTCATTAGTCGTAATGTCTCAAAAGAAAATATCGCCTATTCTGTTTTACATGCTGTTTGTATTCAACTCGTTAATACCTTAGCACGTGGTTATGATATCGTTCCTAAAGTGATGTTAATTGGTGGTCCATTTTCCTTTATTCCAACCTTAGGTAAAGCAGCGCTTAATACGTTGAAATTAGGTGAAGATCAGCTAGTTGAAACGCCTTATCCAACATTGTTGTCTGCTTGGGGAGCGGCAATTCATCCGATTGAACGTGCTGAACTTTCAATTAATAGTTTTATCGAGAAATTAAATGCTTCAACAAAAATTGCAGTGAATCAATCTTTTCGATTATCTCCTCTTTTTAATGAAGCCTTATCATTTGATGACTGGAAAAAAAGACGGAAATATATCGATATTCCTCGATTAAATATCGCAAATTATAAAAAGCAAAATGCTTTTTTGGGCATAGATAGTGGTTCAACGACAACCAAAATTACGTTAATAAGTGAAGATGATGAACTACTGTTTACTTATTATGCCCCCAATAACGGTCATTCAATTAGTGCACTGATTAAAGGATTATCTCAATTAAAAAAAGAAATTGAGACATCCAATAAAGATATTGTGATTTTGCGTACGGGTGTCACCGGTTATGGCGAAGAGTTATTAAAAGCCGCATTTGGTATTGATGATGGTTTAGTTGAAACGATGGCGCATTTTGCCGCAGCAAAGCATATTGATCCAGATGTCAGTTTTATCATGGATATAGGTGGTCAAGATATGAAAGCCATTTTTATTGCCAATGGTGTGGTTAATCATATCGAACTTAATGAAGCTTGTTCATCAGGGTGTGGTTCCTTCATTGAAACTTTTGCTAAATCATTAAACTCAAATACCATTGATTTTGCCGATGCGGCCTGTCAATCAACTCATCCCTGTGATTTAGGTACACGCTGTACTGTGTTTATGAACTCTAAAGTTAAACAAGCCCTACGCGAAAATGCCACCATGGGGGATATTTCGGCTGGACTTGCGTTTTCAGTGATTAAAAATGCAATTCATAAAGTGCTTAAACTGCACGATATGCGTAAATTAGGTAGTAATATCGTCGTGCAAGGTGGAACCTTTAAGAATCCTGCTGTTTTTCGAGCCTTAGAACAATTAACCGGTGCGCAAATCACCAGCTCAAATATCCCTGAATTAATGGGCGCCTATGGCTCGGCTTTAGTGGCAAAAAATCATTTTGTTGAAAATAATACACCTTCACAATTTATTGGGCTGGATAACTTAGCAAAAGCTGAAGATAACAAAGCGAAACCTTCTCGCTGTAAGGGGTGCGAAAATAATTGTGATATTATGATCTACCGTTTTGCCAATGGACAAAAATATTATTCCGGTAATAAATGTGAACGTTTCTTAAGTAATAATCAATATAAAGATAATCATGCCTTTAACATGTTTGATTATAAAAACACGCTCTTGTTTGATCGAATCACTGTCGAAAATCCTCAAGCAAAAATTAATATAGGCATACCTCGTGTTCTTGGACAGTATGAAAATTTTCCTTTTTGGCATACGTTATTGACTCAAAGTGGTATCAACGTAATACTTTCACCTTATTCGACCCATAAAATTTATGAACAAGGAGCAGGTACAGTGATGTCTGATAGTATCTGTTTTCCTGCTAAATTAGTACATGGGCATATTATGGAATTAGTTGGTCAAAAAGTGGATCGTATTTTTATGCCTATGGTCGTATTTGAATCATCCCAGTTTGATAATGTAGTAAATAGTTTTAATTGTCCTATTGTGAGTAGTTATGCAGAAGTCATACATAGTGCTATCAATCCAGAATTAAAATATGGTATTCCGATTGATTATCCTGTGATGAATTTCACGGATATGAAGTTACTCAAAAAAAGTTGTGTTCAATATTTACGGTCATTAGGTATAGCGAAAAAAGTCATTGATAACGCCTTTTCGGCAGCATTAATGGCACAGTCCCAGTTTAAACAGAATCTTTACAACAAAGCGATTGAAGTATTAGATAATGCCAAACAAACAGGGCGATATGTATTTATTTTAGCAGGACGGCCTTATCATAGTGATAGTTTAATAAACCATAAAACACCTGAAATCTTAAATGCGCTTGGTTGTGATGTGATTACTGAAGATTCTGTATTAGGTGGCATTAGCCAGTTATCGCCAGAACTTCAAATTTGTTCACAATGGAGCTATCCGAATCGTTTATATGCAGCCGCTTCATTCGTTGCAGAGCAACCCAATAATATCCAATTTGTTCAACTTAATTCATTTGGTTGCGGGCCTGATGCTATTGTTACCGATGAGTGTAAAGCAATTTTAGAATCAAAAGGTAAAACCGGTACGATAATTCGTGTTGACGAGATTACCGCAACCGGTTCTGTCAGATTACGTTTACGTTCCATTATTGAATCGATACGAATGAATCATCAGCAACCGCTAAAAATAGTTGAACGTAAAAAAACGGCTATTTTTAACAAGCAAGATAAGCAACGTCGAACCATTTTAGCACCGTTTATCTCCGATTTTTATTCTCCGCTCTTAACGCCAATTTTTGCGTTATCGGGTTATAAACTGGAAACATTACCTAAACCAGATAAGCGTTCAGTCGAATGGGGATTAAAATACTGCAATAACGAAATCTGTTATCCGGCAACAATTATTGTTGGGGATATTATTAAAGCACTGCGTTCAGGAAAATATGACCGTAATGATGTAGCAATAGGGATAACTCAAACGGGTGGACAGTGTCGAGCGAGTAGTTATTTATCGTTGATCAAAAAAGCGATGATCAGTAATGGTTTTGAAGATATTCCCATAATTTCACTTAGTACTGGAAATATTCATGAAATAGAACAACCTGGCTTTAAGCTAAATTGGTTTAAAACATTACCGATAACTTTTTTTGCGATGCTTTTTACTGATTCACTATCAAAAATGTATTACGCTATTGCGCCAAGAGCGAAAGTTAAACAACAAGCTGATCAGCTTAAAGCGCTTTATATGCATAAATTGCAACAACTTATTCAACAAAAGCAAAGTAAAAAGGCCATCTTCGAACTATTAACGCAAGCCGTTCTACACTTTAATCAAATTGAAACACACCATAAAGATTGTCCACAAATCGGTATAGTGGGCGAAATTTACGTTAAATATAATAGTTTTGGTAATCAACACAGTGTTGAATGGTTAGTCGAGCAGGGTATTGAACCGGTTATTCCACCAATGATTGAGTTTTTTGCGCAATGTTTTGTTAATTATGATAGTAATGTCAATAATTATCTCTCATCAAAGAGTTATATCTCTTATCTAATATCCTTTTTTGAAAAGATTGCATATCGGTATATTGATAAAACAAATAAAATTTTGTCCCAATTTAAGTATTATCAACCTTTCCATAGTATACGTGATATGTCTAAAAAGGCTGAAGAAATCTTAAATCTGGCGAATCAATATGGTGAAGGTTGGTTGATACCTGCTGGCATCATGACATTTGCTGAACAGGGAATTAACAATGTTATTAGCCTGCAACCGTTTGGATGTATTGCGAACCATGTTGTATCTAAAGGTGTTGAAAAACGAATGCGAGATCTTAACCCAAAACTCAACTTACTTTATTTAGACTTTGATGATGGTGCAGGTGAAGTTAATGTGCTTAATCGTTTGCATTTTATGGTAAGTTCATTAAAGTATACCCAGTTACAACGGATTGTTTAAATGTTAAAGTACATGACGATTCAGTGTAAGTAATAGTAAAAAGATAATTTATAAAAGGATTGTTTGTGTTATCAATTTATCAATTAAAATCACGATTTCAATCGTTACTTCGTCCCTGCGTTGAAAAATTCTATAATGCGAACATTACCGCTAATCAGGTCACCTTATTCGCTTGTATGGGCTCTATTTTTATCGCCTTGATTGTGAGTTATTTTATTGAATATCTTTGGCTATTTTTCTTAATTCCAGTATGGATGTTTATTCGAATGGCGCTCAACGCCATTGATGGCATGTTAGCACGAGAGTATCATCAAAAATCTAATTTAGGCGCATATTTAAATGAAATAACGGATGTTATTTCCGATTGTGCGTTATTATTAGTATTTATTCAGGTGCCAAGTGTCAATACTGGTTTAGTGATATTGATTGTGTTACTGTCTTTTTTAACTGAATATAGTGGTGTTTTAGGGTTACTAATTGGTGCATCCAGACGGTATGACGGTCCAATGGGAAAAAGCGATAGAGCTTTTATTTTTAGCTTAATCAGTTTAGGTATTGCTACCGGTTTGTTACCATTGAATTGGATAAATGCGTTATTAGGGATAATTATTTTTTTACTCATATGGACGACTGTGAATCGAATTCGAAAAGGTTTGCAAGAAGCTAAAATTTAACAAGGAGTTGTCGATGCGTCAACAGCAACAAAAAACATTCACAAGCCATGATGGTTGCCAAATATTTTATCGCTACTGGCCTGCAATAGATGCCGATATCCAACCCAATCAAGCGATTGTGCTTTTTCATCGTGGACATGAACATTCTGGTCGAATAGCGCATCTTGCCGACGAACTTGAATTACCTAATTTTCACATTTTTGCATGGGATGCCCGAGGTAATGGACAATCAGAAGGTGAACGAGGCGATGCCCCCAATTTTGCTACGCTGATCAAGGATGCGAATGCTTTTATTGAACACATTACCCATGAATATAGTTTAAGGCAACAAGATATTGCAATTATTGCACAAAGTGTGGGTGCCGTCATTGCGAGTGCATGGGTGCATGATTATAGCCCCAATATTCGGGCATTAGTATTAGGTGCGCCTGCTTTTCGTGTAAAACTTTATGTTCCTTTGGCCGTACCTGGTTTAAAATTATTATATAATCTGAAAGGTAATTTTTTTGTTAATAGTTACGTTAAATCTGGATTATTGACTCATGACAAACAACGAGCAGAATCATTTAATCAAGATCCATTAATCACTCGACCAATTTCAGTCAGATTGCTACTTGATTTATATTCTGTAGCTGATCGTATTGTTAAAGATGCTAATGCAATAACAGTGCCGACTCAAATACTTGTTTCTGGTTCTGATTTTGTTGTCAGACGTAAACCTCAAAAACAGTTTTATGAAAATTTAGGTACTATTCAAAAAGAATTTCATATCTTGCCTAATTTTTATCATGACACGTTTGGTGAACAAGAACGCCATATCGCTATTGAAAGAGCAAGGCGTTTTATAATAGGGTGCTTTGCAAATCAACCGAATATTCCTTCTTTGGTTAACGCAGATCTTGTTGGTTACACTAAGCAAGAAGCCGATAATTTATCATTGCCTGTGAAGGGAATAGTTAAACCTCTTTACTGGAAATTCATCAAAGCTAATTTAAAATATGCCAGTAAAATTTCTGATGGTATCAAACTTGGAGTTGAAACTGGGTTCGACTCAGGTAGCACATTGGATTATGTTTATCGTAATCAACCTTCAGGAAGCTCAAAATTAGGTCAGTTTTTTGACTATATTTATTTGCAATCAATGGGTTGGCGAGGAATTCGGCAACGTAAAATGCATCTTGAAGAATTATTAAAATTAGCCATATCGCAATTACAAAAATACGATAATATCGTCAATATTGTTGATATAGCAGCAGGCCATGGACGTTATATTCTTGAGACAATTAATCAGTTAGCCAAGAAACCTGATTCAGTACTCCTTAGAGATTATAGCGATATTAATATTCGTGATGGTCAAAATTTGATTAATGAATTGGGCTTAAGCCACTTTGTACAGTTTAAAAAGGGCGATGCTTTTAACAGACAGCAGTTAGCTGACCTATCGCCTAAACCAACATTAGCTGTCGTTTCTGGTTTGTATGAATTGTTTAGTGATAATTCATTATTACGTGAATCTTTATCGGGTTTAGCGGATGCTATCCCCAAAGGTGGATATTTAATTTATACCAATCAACCTTGGCATCCTCAACTTGAGTTTATTGCCCGAGCATTAACTTCACATCGTGACGGACAACCATGGATAATGCGCAGACGGACACAACTTGAAATGGATCAACTTGTCATGGCAGCAGGCTTTCGAAAAGTCACAATGCGTATTGATCAGTGGGGGATTTTTACGGTGTCATTAGCTCAGCGCATTGATTAATTGATTAACGTTATGATGAAGCAGGGTTCTATTCAATTAAACATTAGCAAATGTTTATGGCTTATCGGGTTAACGGTATTTTTCTTTGCTAGTTACAATTTTAGCAATGCATTCACAGCTGAACGTAATGATGTCAGTAGCATTGTTTTTGATTGGGAAACGATCATACCACTTTGGTCATGGACGATTGTACCCTATTGGTCGATAGACTTAATGTATGGACTTGCTATATTACTAGCAAAATCGAATCAGTCATTAAAAATACTTTGTTTTAGATTATTAACCGCACAAATTATTTGTGTCTGTTGTTTTCTTCTTTTCCCACTTAAATTCAGTTTTGATCGTCCAGCTATGGACGGATTTTTTGGTTTACTTTTTGATATTCTTATGGGATTTGATAAACCTTTTAATCAAGCCCCATCATTACATATCACATTACTTATTATTTTATGGCAGTTCTATGCTAATTATTTTCAGACTTTTTTCCGTAATATTTTGCATATTTGGTGTTTGTTAATTGCGCTATCGGTATTAACAACCTGGCAACATCATTTTTTTGATATCCCAACTGGTGTATGGGTGGGGTGTTTATGCATATGGTTATGGCCTAATGATGGTATATTTACCCTAAAATTAGCGTTTTTATCAAAACAGTACCGTTGGGCTTTTATTTATTGTTGTTTAACTCTATTAACCATGAGTTTGGCCATTTATATGATGGGTTGGGGACTTTGGTTATTTTGGCTTTCTGGGGCATTTTTGTTGGTCGCGCTTAATTATTTATTGATAGGTGCAAAAGGATATCAAAAACAATCTAATGGGCATTTTTCACTCGTCGTTATTTTATTATATTTCCCTTATTTTATCATTATGTGGATTAATTCATGTTTATGGACGATTCGGTACCATCCAAACAATTTCATTGAGGATAACGTTTATTTAGGTAGAATTCCTTCAACGTACTATCTGAAACACAATCAATTTACAACTATTGTTGATTTATGTGCAGAACTGCCGATAGGTCAATTTAAAGGTAATTATATGCTAATGCCCATTTTGGATATGACACCGCTCACGCAAGCGCAATGTCAAATGACGGCTGAAATCATTGAACAATATCGACTGCAAGGTCGATTGTTAGTCTGCTGTGCATTAGGTTATTCAAGAAGTGCGACAGCAGTTATTGCGTGGTTGTTGTGGACTCATCGAGCCAAGGATGTTGATGATGCGATAGCTAAGGTAAGAACATGTCGGCGTAATATTATTATTTCAACTAGACAACGGTTAATATTAATAGAATGGAGCAGAAATCTACATGCTGAAATCTGATCATAATAGAAAACAGTTTCACATCAATCAAACTGAAATTGTGACATTGTGTAGTTTGCTTTCTTTAAGTAAGCAAATTAATATTTTTTCTGGGTTTTTAACAATTTCTGCGCTGGTCATTGGTTTTATTTATCTGGCAATTAATGATTCGAATCTGATAAGTTTAATCTGTTTTTTTGTTTTTATTTTAGGTTTAATAAGTCAATATTATGCACTTAGGACTAATTTCGATATCAAACTTTTTGAATATTTGACGCCATATATTCATGAACCCTCAATAGTGTTGAAAGAGTTAGATCATGCGCTTGTAAAATTAGGTTTAATCAAATCTGATCTTTCTAAATCTCGAACAATGTATGAGCGCGAAAAAGGGACATTACGACTTTTTAAAATTCAATTAGTGACAGTGATGATCCAACTTTTACTATTTATAGGCGGATTTGCCAGTCGTATTATTTATAATTTATTGTAAAATGATTTCAACATTCATTTTTAAAGTATTAAAAAAATCAGCAATTTGAGGGAATAGATGTCTAACTATCAATACCATACTTTATTGTTATTTTTGGGCGTTACTCTATTTTTAATCGTTGCGTCGTTAATTGGTCTCACGTTAAAACATCGAATTCGATCCCCTAATCGCGTTATTGATAATTTAAATACTCGCATTAATGCGTGGTGGGTCATGGTGGCGATTTTAGGTACTGCTTTTTTGATCGGAAAATTAGCGGTCATTTTTTTATTTTTTGTGGTATCGGGTTTAGCATTACGAGAGTTTCTTAATCTGACCAGCATTAGCCGATATGATTATTACGTTTTAATATTTGCTTTTGGAATAGCGTTGCCGGCGCAATATATTTTAGTTGCTGTTTCATGGTATGGTCTATTTAGCATATTCATTCCAGTATATGGTTTTTTAATTCTTTCTATTTTAGCCACAATTACCGGATCCTCATTTAAATTCTTAGACAGAACGGCCGAAGTACAATGGGGATTAGTCATCACCGTATATAATATCTCTTGTGTACCTGCCTTATTGTCACTCCAAATTGATAACTATCACGACCGAAATTTATTACTTATTGCTTTTTTGGTGTTAGTTGTTCAAATGTCAGATGTTTTGCAGTATGTCTTTGGTAAATTATTTGGTAAACATAAAATTAGCCCTAATCTATCACCATCCAAAACAGTGGAAGGATTTATTGGTGGTATAGTTACAACCAGTTTTATTGGTAGTTGTCTGTTTTGGATTACGCCATTTAGTTTTTTTCAAGCTGGTTTAATTTCTCTCATGATCACCTTGCTTGGATTTTTTGGCGGATTAGTTATGTCTGCCATAAAGCGTGATAGGGGGGTAAAAGATTGGGGTAACCTAATTGGCGGACATGGTGGTGTACTTGATCGTTTTGATTCAATCTGTTTTGCAGCGCCTGTTTTCTTTCATGTAGTCAGATATTATTGGGCATAAAATAGTATTAAGTTTAAATTAATAAAAAGCTTTGTATAAATTATAAAAATTTATATCTAAAAATGAGCAAAACAGATTATTTTATGATATAAATACTAGGTATTGTATTAACTTAAGATAGAAAGAAGGACTTAGTATGTTAAAAGAGCAAATGGTAGTAAAAAATTCAACCGGTCTTCATGCGCGCCCAGTAACGGCATTAGTTAAATTAGCCGGTCGCTATAAATCATCAATTGAGCTTGTTTATAACGACAAAGCAATTAAATTAAAAAGTATGATGGGATTGCTTGGAGCAGGTGTAAAAGGTGGTTCCACTGTTGAAATCATCTGTGATGGAGAAGACGAGCAAGCTGCAATGGATGAAATCCGCGAATTATTTGCTACTGGTTTTGGTGAATAATTGATAAATCTTTATCAAAACAGAATGTTATAAACATATCTATTCCGTCGACTTAGGTCGACGGAATGGTTTTAAAAGGGCGAGAACTGATTACTTTTAAGTAGAACTATTTGAAAAAATTAAGCTAATCTTTGATGATTGAATTTAATTCGTGTGGATCAATAGATGGCAATAATTTTGTAAAACCCTTAGTTAAATATATCAGATAGAAAAATCCAATAGCGAGCCAAATTAAACCAACTACCATGGCTGTCGCATCTAAACTAGTCCACAACCATAAAGAAAGTAAAACACCAATTGCCGGTAAAAGACCATATTTGATGATTAACGCTAATGTTTTGGTTTGACCTTCACCTAAATAGCTTTTAATTACACATAAATTGACAAAAGTAAATGCGACTAACGCCCCAAAGCTAATCATTGAAACAACCAATGTTAAACTTAACACCAACGATAATAATGAAAAACATGCCACAAATATTATAGATAAATAAGGTGTTCTAAAACGAGGGTGAATACGATAAAAGATCTGCTTTGGTAATACACCTTCACGACCCATTGCATAGAAAATTCGTGAAACACTGGTTTGTGCAGTCATTGCAGAGGCAAATACACCAGTTAAATAAGCCGCTTGGAAGAAGTTATACATAAACTCTCCACCTAACCGGCTAATATCGCCCACACGACGAACAACATCTAAACTTGCGGTATCTTTATTCTCTGCAAAATCAGTCCAATTTGGATAGGCTAAATGAGCACAATAAGAAACGATTAAGAAGATACATCCAGCAATAAGGACAGTCCAGATAATTGCTCTTGGTAACGATTTTTGGGCATCATTCGATTCCTCTGCTAATGTCGCAATAGCATCAAACCCTAAAAAAGCAAGACATAATATTGCTGCACCAGAAAGTAATCCGCTAAAATCGCTAGCATTAACTAATAATGGTTTCATCATAGCATCAGGCGTTAAATTAACGTTTGTAAATGTCAAAAAGATAAATAAACCGATAAAAATCATTTGAATGATGATCAAAGTGAAATTAACCGAGTTAATTAATTTGATTCCCAAATAATTGAGTAAACTTACGCCAATTAAAGATCCTAAAACAAATACGGGTGCAGGAATCGCTGGAAACGCTTCGTTTAAATAAATACCTAAAACCAAATAATTTAAAATTGGTAAAAAAAGGTAATCTAAAATTTGAGCCCAACCAACCAAAAAACCGACTTTTCCACCAAAAGTACGTTGAACATACGAATAGGCCGAACCAGCAATAGGAAGTTTATTTGCCATTCGGCAGTAACTCAATGCTGTGAAAAAGATCATGGCAAGGGTAATGATGTAGGCTATAGGTAAGTGTCCATTACTTGTAACAGTGACTTCCCCATAAGTGGTAAAGATCCCCAAAGGAACCATATAAGCTAAACCAAATGCAATCAATGCAGGTGTGGTTAAAACTCGTTTCATTTTTATTGCGGACATGACTAACTTTGCTCCTCTGTCCCAAAAAACAATAAAAAACTACTAAGTATAGTTTTGCCTTTTTACCCGCTAAAAGCGGCAGGGAATTCTCCCACATTATTCTAATTATGCAAGTTAATTTTTATTATATTGACATTAAATTATGCAAATTTTGAATTAGATCATTTAATATGAATTATTTCTAAACAAATCTTAATAAAAATAGATTGTTTAAACTCGTAGACCATGACATATATTTATGTTTAGCGTTCTATTGTGGATAAGCATAGAAGTACAAAAAATGAAAAAGCCAAGGGTTATTAACATTCAAAAGTTATTACATTTTTAATTGGTGAAGAGGGCAATTTGATATAAAGTAGTGAAAAAAATATATCTATGGTTAAATACTTCTCTAATAACAGTGACATTTTTATATGTGCCCCAATAAGTTTAGTTGGCGTGTTAACAATATTACCAACTCCATTTACCCATAAGCCATTTAAAAATGCATTGTTAACGAGTAATAGAGAGTAAGTCTATTTTTGACTTTTCTTGTCAGTAGTTAAAATAAAAAAATATTATATTTTAGTAGTTTAAGGAAAACTAATGAAAAAAATACTATTTATTGTATTAACAGCATTATTATCGACGACGGCTTAAGCTAGTAATTGCGTTATTGATTTTGCTCTAGAAAAATTTGATAAAGCTTTTATTGCTTGTAACACTGAGGCTGAGCAGGGAGATAGTACAGCTCAGTTTAACTTAGCCCTTCTGTATGACGAAGGTAAGGGAGTCGAAGTCAATAAAGAAAAAGCGCTCTATTGGTACACTCAAGCAGCGGAACAGGGGCATGATAATGCGCAATATCATTTAGCACGTATATATGAATCAGGAGACGGTGTCGAAGTTAATAAAGAAAAAGCGCTCTATTGGTATACTCAAGCGGCAAAAGTAGGGTATGTTTTGCCGCAATTAGAGTTAGTATATATGTATGACCAAGGTAAGGGTATAGAAGTCAATAAAGAAAAAGCACGATATTGGTATTCTAAAGCTAAAGCAGAGGTAAAAGATAATTTGAATTTGGCTCGCGTGCAATATCATTTAGCACGTATATATGACGAAGGTAAAGATGCTGTCAAAGTCGTCAAAGTTAATAAAGAAAAAGCGTTCTATTGGTATACAAAAGCAGCAATACGAGGGCATGAGTATGCGCAATATGATTTAGCGCGTATGTATGATAAAGGTGATGGTGTCGAAGTCAATAAAGAGGAAGCGCTCTATTGGTATACAAAAGCAGCAGATTGGGATATTGCTGAAGCAATGTATAGATTAGGCATTATGTATGATGAAGGTGATGGTGTTGAAAAAAATAGCAAGTTAGCTAGTAAGTATTTTGAAAAAGCTTATTATCTAAAATTTAAAGAAAGTTGTGATATCTTTTTTAAGGAATGAATTAAACATTATTCCTATATAAGGAGATATATGGTGTTGATATCTCGTCAACGCTGATTTCTAATTTCTTTATATTCAAAGTGTCAAAACAAGAAGTAGGAAAAGGTACTAGCTGCTCAAATAAAAATAGCAATTGACATCATGAATTTACTTTAATATCTGGAAAAAATAAACGGCGTCCTAAGGTTATATTTGACGAGCTGGGTATGCTTATGTTGGAACAACCCGAACCAGTCGAAAATCTGACTATTTGGGTTTTATCAAATTTGAAAAATCTACGTTGGGATTTTAATATTATTGACCTTTCAAATTTTCCAAAACTAGAAAACCTTAATATTGGATACTATTCTGGAGTTACGGGTTGGGAAAATCTAAAATTGTTAAACCGATTAATGATTGGTGGTGTGGAATCTGAAGATTTATATTTTTTAAACAAAACTGATAGTTTAGAATACTTACGTCTTATAAAAGGAAAGTTTACTACAATTAGGGGGCTTGAAAAATGTGATAAACTCAAAACTATATTTATTCAAAGTTGCAATTCTTTAATTCACGTAAAAGAAACAATAAAACAAATGAAGAATATTGAAAATTTAGTCATAGAAAAATGTAATAATGTGGACTTAAAAGGAATTGAGTTAATAGGATTAAAAAACATATCTATTATCTAAGATTTAGAATGTAACCGAAGAACAAGTTAAATGTCATTAAGTTCAAGGAAATTATGGAAAAAAATAGAGTAATAGAAAAATTAAGTTGGATATTTCAATCTCCTTTATCAACTCCCCAACCAATGAGAAATGGATTTAAGGAAGAACAATATCTTTTTTTTGAAAATTATGTTCATTTTTTACAGGATAATGGATTTACTACAAAAGTGATTTTAAAAAAAGGAGAAAAAGCAAATGATGATTCTCAAATAACGGTTGGAGATTTGACAGAAGAGGGATTGAAATTTTATATATTTGGAATTAGAAAATGGAGAGAAAAATATGACAGAGTAAAAAATAAGGATAAAACCATTAATGACTTTGCATTTATTGAGAAAAAATTAAAAGAGTTTAGAGAAAAACAAAATCAATAAATAACAATACTAAAACCAAATTTTACAAGTCGAATTTCTTAGTTACTTATTACTTAACTGGTCTTAAAGTTCCCATTTCGAGTTAGTGAGAAGATCTTTAACAAGCCAAGATATAGATACAAGATGTCTCAATGCATTGATTCAAGAAGATTTTGGATAATTTATAAATTAATGAGAATGAAAATGAAAATATTTAGCACCGCACCAGAGGGTAATGAGATGGCAGACATGGTAAATGCTCGTTACTTTAATTTGGCGATAAAACAAATTGAAGAAAATGCAGAATGGTTAAAGACCGCAACAAAGCCAACACAAGCGCTTTTGGCGAATATTGATATATTAATTATACTTGCTAAAAGGTTTACTGTTGATGCCAATTTATTAATTAAAAAAGACAGAGTCCAAGAGTGGAAAAAGATATTTAATGAATGGTTTGAACGTGTAGGAAGTAAAATACCTGCGAAATACAGGGACGGAATAAAAGCAAATGGCGATGAACTTTTTAAAGAGTTAGAACAATATGGACACTAAAAATTTTAAGGAATTAATTAAGCCTTTCTTTTGGGTTGAACACGAAAAGAGTGTTTCGGTATGCTTAAATGTTGGAGAATACAAAGCTGAAATTTTCCAAACAAGAGAAGAAGAAGGATTTGAGGGTAACGGTTACGATTGGGCTTCTTTAGCAAAAGTATTTTTGGAGGAACAAAAACCCGAACTAATAGAAGTCGTTAAGTTTGACCCCGAAGCTGGAATGTTTTGTGCTTATTCATCAAATCACGATGCTCTAAAATTCTTTATAATTGCATTCAAAGAAGCCTGCGAAAACGAAACCTTAATACAAGATTTATTTTCAAGAGCCGAATTAGATTAGAAAATACGTTTTAGAAACAATAAAAAACCGCTTTAATCGAAGCGGTTTTTTTTAATCTCTTTCCGCTCCAAAGCGGAATAAAAAAGGGGGCAACTCAGGGGAAATGGATCCGTTTTGAATACGACGCTTTAGGAAGAAGAACAGCGAAAATTGTAAATACAAAGATTTATCGCTATCTTTGGGATGGTAATGCAATATTGCATGAGTGGTTTTATCAGAATGAAAGGCGTCCAAAGGTTATTTCTGATGAGCAGGGAATGCTTATGGTGGAACAACCCGAACCGGTTGAAAACCTGACTACTTTGGTTTATGAGGAAGGAAGTTTAGTACCCACTGCAAAGCTATATGAGGGCAAGTCCTACTCGATTGTATCGGATTATTTGGGCAGACCCGCTCAGCCCTATGATGACAAAGGTGAATTGGTTTGGCAGGTAGAATTTGACATCTATGGAAGAATACGGTTAAATTTATTTAACAATAAGTCGTTTATTCCGTTCAGGCAACGGGGCAGTATGAGGATGTAGAAACGGGGCTTTATTATAATCGTTTTAGATACTATGACTCTGAAAGTGGTTGCTACATAAGCTCCGACCCCTATTTCTATTGCAGGGGGCTTAAATACTTACGCTTACGTGAAAGATCCCAATACTTGGACTGATGTATTGGGATTACAGTGAGGGCAAACTTCCTTTTTAAAAGAAGGTTTTCAAGTGATTGGGTTGCACCCCATGTTAGTTATGCTCCAGAAACTAATACTATGAAAATGCAACTTGTCAGACAAGATGTTCACTCAAAATTAAGCCACGTTAGAGGAGTTAAAGATTACAGAGAAAAGCATAATGGGGAAGGATATGAACAAACCAAGAAAAAAAACAAAAGCTGAATGTAAATCATAAATCTTGAAAATGGATAATATTTTTTTTACGAACCCAAATTTAAAATTTCAAGTTTCAAATGGACGTTTAACAAAAGAACAAATTGAAAGTGTAATTGCACAAGACTTTAAGGGCAAGAATGATTTTGTCCATTTTATCTTTTACAGAACGGAGTATATTTTACAGAAGGAGCAGAAATAAGTACAGAATATCTCCCTACAGATGAAGACGAATATTATGAGCTGGAAATAGAAAGTATTTATAGAATTGACCAAATACAAAAAATATGGGAAGCAATAAAAGAGCGTTCATCTGAAGCAAAGAAATTTATGGAAACTCATTTTCCATTTGCTGGAAATGCTGGCGGAAATGTTTTTTTTATTGAAATTCCTACAGGAATAGTAAAGTATGTTTCTTGGGAATATGACCTTGAAGAAGGTTTATATAATGTGGTAGCAAATTTTAAATCTTTCTGTTTGGCAATAAAACCTTTGGAATAACTGCGTGTCTATTTAAGATAAAAGAATTTTAAAAAACCGCTTCGATTGAAGCGGTTTTTTTTGTACCAAAAAAGAAAAAAAGGGGGCAAAAAAAGGTGTGGCAAAGCCACGCATTTATAAAAATTGCTCAGCAAAATTTGGTTTCTTGTCCGTTTTTTGGCTGTCGAAACCGCCCAAAATAAAAAGTTATTCACAATTATACTAAATCTCATTACTGTTCTTGGGTACCGCCTTTTTACACACTATCAATTTGTATTTGGGCGGTTTAGCGTTTTTTTGTTTTTTCAGAGTCTTTCGAGCTGTTTTTAATTCGCAATTTTAATAATTAGGATGTGTAAAGCTATCTTTCTACTGCAAAGCTATGCGAGGGCAAGTCCTACTCGATTGTATCGGATTATTTGGGCAGACCCGCTCAGGCCTATGATGACAAAGGTGAATTGGTTTGGCAGGTTGAGTTTGACATCTATGGAAGAATACGGTTAAATTTATTTAACAATAAGTCGTTTATTCCATTCAGGCAACTGGGGCAGTACGAAGATAAGGAACTAGACGGGCTTTATTATAATAGGTTCCGATATTATGACAGTAATACGGGAACTTATATAAGCCAAGACCCTATAAAACTTGAAGGAAACAACCCGAATTTTTATGCATATACGTTTGACTCTAATTCGGAAGTTGACCCGTTGGGGTTGATGGCTACTTCGTGGAATGACTTTCAAAAAAGATCAAAAGGTTTATTTAATAAAAATAAAAAGGCATCTGATGCCTATAAATTATTTAAAGCTAAAGATTGGAAAGGTTTGGAAGATTTTATGGGGAATGGATCATGGCCGCCTAATTCAAGGTTTTACAAATATTGAAAAAGTAACTTTATCAGTAGGAACTCAATTGGATAGGTTTGGTCATGAAGGAGGAAGATTTCTTGCACCTTTAGGAGCTAGTTTTGAATCAAGAGCTCTCCCTATATCTTCTAATGTTCCAAGTGATTTAAAATTTTATAAAGTTATAAAACCTTTACAAGTTGATGCTGGACCTGCAATACCTTGGTTTAATCAAAAAGGTATGGGAACACAGTATTTTACAGGTGAAAAAAATATAGCACAATTAATTGATGAAGGATATTTAAAACGTATTACATGCAAATAACAAGATTAAATAAATTAAATACTAAACACAAAACGATATTTGATGGTACTTTAGATTTATTATATAAGCAAATATTCAATTATGAGATTGATAATGAGAAAATTACGGTTTTATTTTCTGATTTTGAAAAAAATTATCTTTCGACATTTTCATTGTTTTGTAAATCATTATTACTGAATAGCTTTTTTATTGATAATGAAAATAAAGAATCTCTATATTATGAAATTGTAAATAAATTAAATTTAAAGTCAAAAATTCCTGAATATAATAATCCTACTGGTTTAAAATATTATTATGTTAAAAGTTTTGACTTTTCACCATGTTTTACTATAAAAAGTTTAAATGAAAAATATCTTTTATTCTGCTTTGGTGTTTCTGAATTAAATCCAGGTAGATACGTAATATTGTATCAGGGTATTCTTGAATTAACAAAATAAATTTAAAAACACCAACCATAAAGGTTGGTGTTTTGTTTTAGTATAATTCTTATACAGTTTATCTAAGAGTTCCCATTCAGAAGAAGAGAGTATGGATGTAACAAGCAAAAAAAGATTATGAAAGTCTAAAGGACTATGGCAGAGCGTAAACCCCTTGCATTCCGTTTCCACTAAAAGAGCCTTTGCCCGATATTACATAAAGATTTAAGGGTAAAGCCTGAATTCTTATTTACAGGAATATATTTAAGTTATGGTAAAGTAGTAAGAATTCTTAAGAATTAAGGATTCTTTTCCATTTTTATTCTGAACTCAAACAATACGATAAAATACGAAAAAAAAACGCTTGAAAATTCTGACCCTCCCAAATGGCAGCAAGGTGACTGGGAATACCAATGGCAGGGCAACGGAATGTTACAAGCAGTACGCAATCCTCAGGGGAAATGGATCCGTTTTGAATACGACGCGTTAGGAAGAAGAACAGCAAAAATTGTAAATACAAAGATTTATCGTTATCTTTGGGATGGTAATGCAATATTGCATGAATGGTTTTATGAGTGTGAGCGACGTCCTAAGGTTGTATCTGACGAGCTGGGAATGCTTATGTTGGAACAACCCGAACCGGTCGAAAACCTGACTACTTGGGTTTATGAAGAAGGAAGTTTAGTACCCACTGCTAAGTTAAGCGAGGGCAAGTCCTACTCGATTGTATCGGATTATTTGGGCAGACCCGCTCAGGCCTATGATGACAAAGGTGAGCTGGTTTGGCAGGTAGAATTTGACATCTATGGCAGAATACGGGAAGATATCTTTAACAATAAGTTATTTATTCCGTTCAGGCAACTGGGGCAGTATGAGGATGTTGAAACGGGGCTTTATTATAATCGTTTTAGGTATCACGATAGTAATACAGGAACTTATATAAGCCAAGATCCTATAAAACTGGCAGGTAATAACCCGAATTTTTATGCCTATGTACACGATACAAACACTTTGATAGACCCTTTCGGTTTAAGTCCTATTCCTATTGATAGATTTCCGTCTTGGATGCCGACAAAGCAAGGGTATCAAAGACATCACATAATACCGTACAGTTTACGGAATCATACTCTATTCCAAAAATCGGGATTGGATATTAATAATGCTACAAATATGAAGTATTTACCAGTAGCCGAAGGAATAGACCCTAACCCAAACAAATCTTTACACAAAGGATTCAATTCCGTACACGCAGATTATAATGATATAATGGGCAAAAGACTTGATGCTCTTGAAAGGGTTGCAACAAAAGAAAATGGAGTCCAACGAGAATACAAACGGAGATTCACAATTTACAACACCGGACAAGAGCCGAGTTAGATTCAGGTAAATTAAAATGTCATTAGATTATGTTATATGAATTAAGAACAAGTATTTTAAATGAGTTAGCTATTGTTGATTTGTCGAGCATCAAAGAAAAAGATTATGAGGAATATTATAATTATTTCATTGAGGGGCTTAATGATAGAAAGTTCCTTGAACATAAAAAACTTGTTTTTACAGCTCAACAAGGATATAACAGTAATAATATAGAGAAGATTGATTATTTAAAATGTTCTTCGCCTGTTCCTATTTTTTCTCAACAATTTGTTGAAATATTGCAGGACAAGTTAAGGCAGGATATGGAGTTTATTCCCTGTAAAGTTATCTGTGATAATATTTCGTATGATTTTTATGTAGGTAGGATTTTAAATTTCATACAACTAATAGACAAAGAAAAATCAGAATATTATGAGTTATCAGAGGGCGAAAAAATTATGGATATTCCTGTTTTTAGTAGTTCCGTCAATACCGATTTTTATATAGCTCGTGATAGTGAAGAAAAAAATCTATATGCAATTACAGATAAAATGAAAGAGGTACTAATAGAACATAATTTCAATATCAAACTAAAAGAAGTTTAAGACTTTAACCGCTTTCTTCAAAGCGGTTTTTTTATCTCTTTCCGCTCCAAAACCGGAAGAAAAAGGGGGCAAAAAAGGTGTGGCAAAGCCACGCATTTATAAAAATTGCTCAGCAAAATTTGGTTTCTTGTCCGTTTTTGGCTGTCGAAACAGCCCAAAATAAAAAGTTATTCACAATTATACTAAACCTCATTACTGTTCTTAGGTACGAGCTTTTTACACACTATCAATTTGTATTTGGGCGGTTTAGCGTTTTTTTGTTTTTTCAGAATCTTTCGAGCTGTTTTTAATTCGCAATTTTAATAATTAGGATGTGTAAAGCTATCTTTCTACTGCAAAGCTATGCGAGGGCAAGTCCTACTCGATTGTATCGGATTATTTGGGCAGACCCGCTCAGGCCTATGATGATAAAGGTGAACTGGTTTGGCAGGTGGAGTTTGACATTTATGGCAGAATACGGGAAGATACCTTTAACAATAAGTCGTTTATTCCGTTCAGGCAACTGGGGCAGTATGAGGATGTTGAAACGGGGCTTTATTATAACCGCTTCCGATATTACGACAGTAATACAGGAACTTATATATGCCAAGACCCCATCGGTCTGCAAGGAAATAACCCGAATTTTTATGCTTATGTGAGTGATACAAATACAGAAGTGGATATATTTGGATTAAGTAAGTATAATCCGATTGAGGTTTTAGGAAGAGAAGTATATCAAAATCCTGTTGATTTTGGCGGAGGTGTTCCAACATTTGTTGACCCTATTGTAGGGAAAACCAATCCTACTGTACAAAAATTACTTGATGCAGGGGCTTCAAATTATGATTTGATGAGTAAAGGAAAGACCCCATAGGTCTTGCCGGGAATAACCCTAATCTTTATGCGTATACCTTCGACTCCAATACAACGGTCGACCCGTTTGGGTTGGATATAATAAATGGTGTTCCTCAAAACCCAGGTGTTGTTAGACGTTTTATGTCTAAAGCTGAATTTAAAGAATTTAAGAAGAATGGATTTAAATTCGATCCTACTGACTCAAGGGGAGGAATTAGCTCTACATCAACAAGTATTAAACCTAAAAATCCAGATGCCATTAAAAATAGTACAGGAGCATTTGGTGCTGATTATTATGTCGATATTAATACTAAGGATAAAAATGTAGAATTAAAAGGTCCAACAAAAGGAGGTATACCTGATTGGAAAATAAAAGATGATGTCACTTGGGGGACGGATGATATTTTAGAATATGGTAAAGTTTGTAAATAAATAAAGTATGTTAGATTTAAAAATATTATCTGATGAGTATACAAAAGCTCAAAATGAAGCTAAAGATTATCTTAGAAATATAGATATTGAGCATTTTGATTATTTAAAAAATAAAGATATCTTACTTAAACTAATTCATAGTAAACTTTTTGAAGCTAAAATATTCGAAGTAATGTTACACTTTGATAAAGATGAAGCAATTAATTTTTTAAAAACAGTATATTTAGAAGGTAACCCTAGAAATAAAGTATCTTTTTCGACTAATTTAGATGTAATGTTAGACGATTACAAAGAAATATTAGGAAAAGATGAGTATAACAAATTAATAGATAGCCTATCAAAATCTACTAAAAATTTTTATCCAATAAAAAAAGCGATTGAATTTGTAGAGGATGAATAGCTTAAATAAATAAGATTAATTTTAAAATGAGCTAGCAAAAAAAATTAAACAAAATAAAAGTTGGCTTTTTTTATTTAAGAATTCTTATTTAGTTTGTCCAAGAGTTCCCATTCGCTTTTAGGGATTAACTCTAAGAGTAAGAATACCGTTATTAAAGGTGTGGATGTTTGGCAATAAATAAATATTATAAAATGGAAATTGCAAAACAAATAATTGATTCAAGTCAATATAAAAATTTAGTTGACAATATAAAGAAAAGTACAAGGCTAAAAGTTCTTAGCGAATATAGAGATGCTGTCGCAAGTCGTGATGAACAAAAGATGAAATTGGCAAATTTGTCAAAAGAAGAAGCAATGAAATTACTCGAAATGGATAAAGATTTTTTCAATAAATTTGTCTTATATAAAATGCAAAAATTTGAAAATGCAAAAATTGATGAAGAATATCCAAATGGAGAAGAGCCTGAACAAGAAAATGATAATGAAACAATACTTGGTTACTCAAAAAATTTTTTACTCCTTTATCTAATTGAATATTTTTTGCTTAAAACTAATCCTTCTGGATTAGAGCCTTATCTAAAAGCTACTCGTATTCCAAATGCAAAAAAATATGAAAAAGAACTAAAAGAAATTTATAGTAAACTTTAAAACAAAACCGCTTCGATTGAAGCGGTTTTTTTGTATCAAAAAAAGAAAAAAAGGGGACAAAAAGGTTTGGCAAAGCCACGCATTTATAAAAATTGCTTCACAAAATTTGGTTTCTTGTCCGTTTTGGGCTGTCAAAACAGCCCAAAATAAAAAGTTATCCAAAATTATGCTAAATCGTTCCAATCCCTTTACTGTTCTGCGTTTCCACTTTTTACACACTATCAATTTGTATTTGGGTGGTTTGAGAATGGTTTTTTTAATATTTTTGGCGGTTTAGCGTTTTTTTTTCAGATTTTTTTGATCTGTTTTAGTTCACAATTTTAAAAATTAAGATGTGTAAAATTATCTTCCTACAGCTAAGCTATGTGAAGACAAGTCCTACTCGATTGTATCAGATTATTTGGGTAGACCCGCTAAGGCCTACGATGATAAAGGTAAGCTGGTTTGGCAGGTAAAATTTGACATCTATGGAAGAATACGGTTAAATTTATTTAACAATAAGTCGTTTATTCCGTTCAGGCAACTGGGGTAGTATGAGGATGTAGAAACGGGGCTTTATTACAATCGTTGTAGATATTATGACCCTGAAAGTGGAATTTTCTTCAGTTCCGACCCTATCTCTATCTCTATCTTAGGGGGATTGAATACCTACGCCTATGTTTCCGACTCTAATGCACTTACGGATGTATTTGTAACATATATGAAAATATTTAATGATAATGAAGGGATCTATATAGGTGATAATAAAATATCAGCTACTTGGATTTTTATTGGAAAAGATGAGAAATCAGAAGCAATTACTTTATTTGAAAATTTATTTAAGGGTTTCGAATTAAATTTTGGAATCTATGAAGAAACTAATTCTACAATTAATCCTAAAATTGATTTTTCACAAAAAGCTTTTGGTAAAAAAAAGCTAGATTTATTTATTAAGAATAGAACTCAAAACTATTTTATAGAGATAGATGGTAAAAAATACTATATAGATTTTTCTAAATTAGATACATTAGAATTATGGGAATACTTTTTCAAATTTATATTTGATGATTTTTTCTATTCACATTTACTACTAAAAATAACTAAAAAGGATCATGTTGAGAATTTATTAGACTTAAAAGATCAAATCTATAGTTCTTCAAATGTTCTTTTTAAGAGCTATTTTAAATTCAATAATAATACAGTATTTAATTTAATTTTTGGGTATTCTCATGATGGTAAAAAAGTATTTGTGTTTTTAAGTGATAAAAAAATAAATGGTAAAAGTTATTTTAATCCTAATATTACAAAAAATGAATTTCATAAAATTTATACAAATGTAGTTTTGTTTAGACCTTTTGATGCACACATAAAAATTTATACTGATAATCGTTAGTGTATTCAAGTAAAAGATTGAATTCCAAAAAAATAAAATAAATAAACAAGCCAACCTTTAGGGTTGGTTTTTGTTTTTTTAAGAGTTCAACTATTCAGCTTATCCAGTAGTTCCAGTTCATCTTCCGGGATAAGTGAGCGTAGAAGTTGTAGGATATTGTAAATATCCCATTTATTGTGTTCTGTATATTCCGGAAAGGAGAGGTCTGCCAGCAGGGCAGTTTGGGTTATTTTACAGAGAGATTTGAGGGTAAAACCTAAGTTCTGGTAATCGGGAATAGATTTTAGTTTTTCTAAAATCGTTAAAAACTCTTTGGGGTTTAGGTTTTCGTTGTCATTGAAAACATTTTTGTTTTTCATAAAACTTGTGTTTAGGATAAAGAACCCATATAGTTTAGGTGTCCTGCGCCACAAGTGCGCCGAGAGACTTTCGTACAGCTCACACCCTGCCATATGGGAGTTTTTTTAAGTTTCATAAATCTTGTGTTTAGGAGTCGTAAAAGTAGATAAAAAAACTAACAAAAAAACTTCTTTGTTTTTTAGACAAAGAAGTTTTTATTTCATTATAATGGTTAATTCCTTTTAGGAAAAAGCCTTTTTAGTCTTAAAATTCTGAATTACATTATCTACTTCTTTTTCATAATCGGTTTCGATATTATAATCCTGAAACCGGCTTATATATTAGCCAAGATTCTGTAAATCCCATTTTTGAATATGATAGTAAATTAAATAATTCAGTAGGATTACTAAAAAACAATCCAGTAGCAGAATCAATTGAAGCAATAAGATTAGTTCGAATGAAAGATCTCCATGTAAATATTTAAGAAAGATTATTAAAACAAGGCACACATGCAGATGCTGTATTTACATTAGGTAATAGACGTTTATATGCAGCAGGAACAAAAATAAATACCAGATGGGCTACTCCCGAAGATTTAGCAGAAATAAATCTTAATAAACGATTTAGTACAGATATGCGGGTAAATCAACAAAAATAAAATGTAATTAAATATTATGGAATATCAAGCTATTAAAAAAAAAGAAGTTGGAATCATTAATGGAAGAGATGCTATTTTTTTGGATGATTTCAGACAGAAATTTAATTCAGAATGTATTTGTGTTTTCAAAGGGAAGTTTAATTCTAAATTGATTGAAATAAATTTTGAAAAGGAATATATCCCTTATATATTTTATTTTTCTCATATTATTTATTATCAATGTTGCGAATTAGATACTTATATAAATGAAGCAAAGATGGATTCATCTTTTGATTTAGTTCATAATTCATATCTAATAGAAGAATTAAAAAATGGACGTAAATCTTCTAAGATATAAGAAAATCATAGGCACTATGTTTTACAAACATATGATTGTGTATATGATATTATTGCAAAAGATTATAAACTAATAATAGAGTAGACCCTACTTAATATTATTTTTAAGTAAATTACAAAGTGAGAATAACAAACAAATTAACTCAATGAGTCGTCTTGTTATTATGAGCATAAGTTTAGACAATTAGTATATTATGAAGACGAGTAACTAGACGGGCTTTATTACAATCGGTTTAGGCATAACGACAATAATAAGGGAACTTATATAAGCCAAGATCCGATAGGATTAGCAGGTAATAACCTGAATTTTTATGCGTACACGTTTGATTCTAATTCGGAAGTTGACCTGTTTGGGTTACTGAATGAATTTGAGATAGCAGGTTATGGTAGTGTACTTCATGCTAAAGATGGATTATCTGCTCACGAACTACTTCAAATGCATGGTTACGTAATAATGGCGTTGTTAAAGGCCGAATGTCTGGCATTGCTAGAACTAATCCAGCTATTGCTCTTCAAGAAAATATGATGCATAAAACAATTTCTAAATTACAAGCAAAATATGGTTTACATAATCCAAATATATTAAAAGCCCAAACTGCGATACAAAATATCAATAGAAATACAGCTATAATCAGACGTGGCATATATGAAGATTTAGTTAAAAAAGAGGTTGGGAACCTTCTAATGCTAAAGATTTTGCAAATAAAAAAGCTTTAGAGTTAAGAGAAGAAGCTATAAATTTTGCTAAAAAGAATAATTTAATAAAATGTAATTAAATATGAATTTAACAGCTGAAATTAGTCAAGATACTAAAGAAAACATAATAGGTAGAATTGGAGGAAATATTCCCAAATATTTTTTAAATAAAGTGAATGGAATCGACAATTATAATTTTTATTTATCTTTCCAAAATCCTCAAGATAAAGAAAAATATATATCTGTTTTTATACCTAAAAATTATAATGAAATGATAGACAACAATATATATCCTAATTGTTCTATAAAAGTCTTTGTTCATTCTTTCTCAGAAGAAAGTAATAATGAAATATATACGATTAAAGGCCTTAATAAAGCAAATATAAAAGAGTATAAAAAAGTAGAATCTGATGTTTTCAATTTTATAACAGAATCAAAAAATCCAAGACTTATACAAGATGAAAATTATTATTTTAAAGATTTAGAAAAAAATGGTTATGGCTTTTTTATCCAGATTGATGAAGATTATTATCCAGAAAATTTAATTAAAGAAAACTATGTATTTGGTTATGGAGCATTATATTTATATAAACACAATATAACTGCTGAAATAATAGCTGGTTTTTGGCAATATTCGTAAATGTATAAGACAGTCTGAGGTGGCCTTTTTTCTTATTCCTCGATAAAACTTGAAGGAAACAACCCAAATTTTATGCTTTTCTGTATGATAGTAATACATAGGTTAATTCGTTTGGGCTGAAAAATTGGAACTATGCTAATATCCCTAAAATTATTGGATATTAGAATCATCATGTTATCCCTCGTTCTATGGCAAATCATCCAGCACTGAAAGCAGCAGATTTTAATATAGATGCACCTAAAAATTTAATTTATTTACCAAAAGAAGTGGATATACATCCAACGAGAAGTATTCATAATGGTTGCAATAAGGTTTATTATGGTTATAAATTCGGAAATGAAAGTTAAAGGATGCGGCCAAGCTCGTTATGCTAGTGAAGTTGATAAATTACGAAACAATACTCGTCAAAGTTTGAGAAAAGGTAGTATTAAATATTATGTATTATAGATTAGACGCATTTTATAAAAGAGATACTTATTTTTGGTATAGTGAAGATAAGAATCCTATTAATTGGGTAGATTTAAGAAATGGTAGAGAATTAAACTTTATTTCACCGATAATTTATAATGTGGATAGGTTAGATAATTATATTAATAATTATGATATTCTACCATCAGACCCATTACCTTTGGTTAGTAAAAAATTTAAAACAGAATTTGAAAATTTACTAAATAATCGAGAAATTCAATTTTTTGAATCTATAATTATTGATGAGAAAGGTCAAAAAAACGAGGATTTTTATTCTATTAATATTTTAAATGTATTTCCGTGTTTAGATGAAAGAAGATCAGTGTTTACAATTGATGAAGATAATTATTACGAAATTAAAAAAGCATATTTTAAAACTGGCTCATTAGATAAATTTTCTATAATTCGAATGGAAGAACATAAATCCTATATTATCGTAACAAAAGAATTTAAAAAGCAATGTGAAGATGCAAAATTAAATGGTTTTCATTTTATTCCGGAAGGATATAGTATTTATACAGATATTTAAAATAAACCTCAAGCCAACTCAAACGACATGGATACTTGGGTTGATGTCTTTGCTCCTACTAATCCCATAGATATAGCCTTTCTTAAAGAATCATTAGGAAGAGATGCATTAGGATGGTTTTTACCGAAAAGTTCAGGAGATACGATACATGGAGGGATGCTGTTGCAAAGGTAAGAGAACAATTTGAAGTTGATACAAACTATAAGATATTAGGTGAAGAAATATCATTTACAGATGGAAATCAGTTAAGAAGATAAGATTATTGTTCAGCATGTTGAGACTGGAAAGGTTTCAGGAATATAAGTGAAAAATTTATCTAAAGCATCTTATAAAAAAGCACTAAGTACATTTGATGCCAAGGTTTATAGTGGACATCCTTCAATAAAACCTATTGGTAATGCAGGGATAAAAAGATAGATGATGTAAAAGTAATTAGATGGAAATAGATTATATGAATGATTTAATTTTAAGTGTTAAAGCTGAAATTGAAAAATTTTTAATAGAACAAAATTTTCAATTAAAGGGTAAAAATAAATTTGTACAAAAAGAATCATCATATAAAAGAGAGAATCAAATTGTAATTGATTCAAGACGAAGTAGAGCACCTTATGAATATATAGAAATAACATCCACTTGTGCAATATATTATAAAGAGGTAAATAACTTGGATAAAAAGATAGTCAATGATTTCTTAAACTCATACCCAATAATTGCTGGATCAATAGGGTACTTTAAAGAGAAAAATCCTAACTATTTTTCTATAAAAATAACCAATATTTCAGAATTAAATTATGTTTCACACGAAATTATTAAAAACATTAAAGATGGGGCATTTAATTTATTTAAAAAATTTTCAACTCTTGAAGATATTATAGCAAGTATAAATTTAAGAGATTCATTATTTAAAGATTATTTTAAGCCTTCATTAAGAGAATCTTTAAGGATGGCTGCAATGTTGTATTTGACAAAAGGAAAGGAAGAATCTTTGAAATGGTTTACTGATTTTGCTCCTAATGAAAAGGAAAAAGCCTTTTTTTTAGAAAAGATGAAAATAAATTGGAAATGACCCGAATTTTTATGCGTATGTTTACGACTCTAATACGTTTGTGGAACCATCAAGATTATGTGGTGCTTTAAATTGGTATGGAATGGGACATCATTTAATGCTTAGGGCTATTGCTACAAATTATATAATTCAAATTCAGCAGGTCAAAATGCTTTAGCATGGTTTCCGAATAGGTCTTCAGCTTATCCAGATTTACATTTAGATATGCATAAATTACAGCTAGAGGCTGATATTCCTTGGCAGGGTAGTAAATTCACTGGGAATTTAGATGATTTTATGAAAGCCGCAAAAGAGGCATATAAAGATATTGATGCAAAAGTTGTCTTAAAATTTCCAGGAAAAAATGGACGAATTGTACAAAAGAACCTTACTCCATTAGAAGCCTTAGAAGAAATAGAAAAAAGATAAAAAGTAAAAATATTCCTTGTAAATAATATTATGAATAAAATTAATAAAATAGATTCTGGAAGCTATGGGATATGTTTGTTTTCTTTAAACAACTTTTCAAAATATCTCAAAAAAAATAAGATAAAAAGTAAATCATTAATTAACTTTTTTAATAAAAATAAATTGTTAAGTGATGATACTCTTGAAAAGGGAATTATCTTACCTATAAATACAATGTCCTTTAATCAATTTTATTTTGACTTTATAACAGAAAATAAAAAACAATCTTATTTTTCAGCTAATAATTGGACTAAAATAGCTGAAAAAGGGATTTTTAATTTAGAGATAAATGAAAATGAACTTTGGATATGTAGCATGGATGTTCTTAATGCATGGGATATAAATAAATTTACTCAAAACATTTTAGGTTATACTACAAAAAATGGAGTAGAAGGCAAAGAGTCGTTTTATTATGAAGCTCAAAAAATGAATTTTGCTTCAGGAAAATATCTTGTTACGCTACATGGATATAAAAGGATAAAACATAACGAACCTGTAAATGATGATGAAGACTATGGGCTTGGCTTTGAATTAAAAAAAGTAGATGGTTTTTCCATTAATTCAGAAATTCCTGAAAATATAAATTTTGAAATTGTTGATTAACAATATTGAAATAAAAGCCAACTCATAAAAGTTGGCTTATTAAATATTAGGGCAGTATGAGGTTGTTGAAACGGGGCTTTATTATAATCGGTTTAGATATTATGATCCTGAATAAGGCTCATACATTAGCCAAGACCCGATAAAATTGACGGGGGCTCAACCCGAATTTTTATATGTATGAAGTAATAGATATAATACTAGATCAAATGAGGTTTTATCTAAAAGGGCGATTCATCAAGACGCTATAGAAGTATTAGATAATTCTAAAATAGCTAAAATAAAAAAATGTAAATAATTATATGTCTCATATTAGGTTTTTCTATTCTACAAAAGCATTATTAATCTCGTTAAAAGGTGAGTTTGATGAGGAGTCCAGTAATGATTTATATAACAAAAAGAATATTTTGCAATTAAACTTTTGTTTAGATCATCCATTAGAATCATTAAAAGATGAATCTTTAGATTATTTTATTCAATCCTGCTATAAATATGAAAAAGCAAAGGAATTTTCATCTTTAGATTACTTTGATTTATTAGATTCTTTATTTTTTCTAGTGGCTTCTAATTATAATTTTAAAACTAAAAATAAAATATTATTTGCCTCTTTAAATATATTAATTAACAAAATTAAAATCGATGATGAAGATGAATTAAAAAATTATTCAAAAGTATACTTATTAATTTTGGCAGAATATTTATTAAATAATAATTTTAATAAAAATATCATATTGGATAATAAAAACATTTTAGAAAATCTTTATGACCAATTTAAAGGAATAATAGATGCTGATTATCAAATGTTATATGATGTTGTTACAATGGATTTAGTCAATATTAATAGAATGAAATCATTATATTTGAATGATAATCAAACACCTAAGACAATTGGTTATCAGGATTTTAGTAATATGTACGCAACTATAGGAAAAATCAGATTTTGGAAAATGCTAGGTTTAGATATAAACGATGATATTATTAATGAAAAATTTGTAGATGAGTTTAATAAAAGTTTTAGTTTTTTTTATTTTTAAGGAAAATATTTATTTTGCATATCAAATTAAGAAATCTAATGTATTTCCAGATAACTTGACAAGAATGGACGAGGGATACTCCCAGAATGACTGTTGAAGTTAATAATAGAAAAGCAGAAGTTACTTCGGTAAAAGATTATTCTTTAGAATCATATTATACAAATATACCACAAAGAGTTGGCACACCCCCTCAAACCTAATAAAATTAACTCAGTGGGAACACGAAGCAATTGTCCCGTAGGTTCTGATTTAAATGCCGTTATTAAAGGTGTAGATGTTGGGTAATAAATAAAGATTATAAAATGGAAATTGCAAAACAAATACTTGATTCAATTCAATATAAAAATTTAGTTGATAATATACAGAAAAGAACAAGGCTAAAAGTTCTTAGCGAATATAGAGATCCTGTCGCAAGTCGTGATGAACAAAAGATGAAATTGGCAAATTTGTCAAAAGAAGAAGCAATGAAATTACTCGAAATGGATAAAGAAATTTTCAATAAATTTGTCTTATATAAAATACAAAAATTTGAAAATGCAAAAATTGATGAAGAATATCCAAATGGAGAAGAGCCTGAACAAGAAAATGATAATGAAACAATACTTGGTTACTCAAAAAGTTTTTTACTCCTTTATCTAATTGAATATTTTTTGCTTAAAACTAATCCTTCTGGATTAGAGCCTTATCTAAAAGCTACTCGTATTCCAAATGCAAAAAAATATGAAAAAGAACTAAAAGAAATTTATAGTAAACTTTAAAACAAAACCGCTTCGATTGAAGCGGTTTTTTTAATTCCTTTCCGCTCCAAAAGCAGAATAAAAAAAGGTGTTGCAAAGCCACAGGTTTATAAATATTGCTTCGCAAAATTCAGTTTCTTGTCAGTTTTTGGCTGTCAAAGCAGCCCAAAATAAAAAGTTATCCATAATTGTACCAAATTGCTTAAATCCCTTCACTTGTTCTACATTTTCACCTTTTGACACGCTATCAATTTTTATTTGGGCGGTTTCAGAGTGGTTTTTTTATATATTTTTGGCGGCTTAGCGTTTTTTTGTTTTTTCAGAGTTTTTCGAGCTGTTTTAAATTCTTAATTTTAAAAATTAAGAAGTGTAAAGCTATCTTCCCACAGCATATGCTATGCGAGGGTAAGTCTTACTCGATTGTATCGGATTGTTTGGGCAGACCCGCTCAGGCTTATGATGATAAAGGTGAGCTAGATTGGCAGGTGGAGTTTGACATCTATGGCAGAATACGGGAAGATTCGTTTAACAATAAATAATTTATTTCATTCAGGCAACTGGGACAGTATGAGGATAAGGAACTAGACGGGCTTTATTATAATCGGTTCCTATATTACGATAGTAATACGGGAACTTATATAAGCCAAGACCCGATATGGTTAGCAGGTAATAACCGGAATTTTTATGCGTATGATAGTAATACAACGGTGGATCCGCTGGGGCTTTATGTAAGTAAAAGAGATACTCTGCAGATAAGGGTGACACGATGATCATAAAAGCAAATGGAATATTCCTACAGGCTATTGGAGCTTTGAAAGTTATGCATTAGTCAAAATACTTGGCTTAGACGACATCCCCCCTAAAAGACCAACCATACTACCCTTACGATATGGCGCATTGGAAAAAGTAACAATATGGAATACTCAAAATTAAAAATACAATTCTAAAAATAGTAGCTAAACTGGTAAAAGACTAATAGATGGTAAAATTAAATGCAAAAAAATATTATGTATTTTGAACTAACAGCTTTTTACAAGAGAGATGTATATTTTGTTTATGATGAAGAGCAAAATGAGCTATCTAATAAAATATTTAATCAAGGAGAGGAAATTTCGGTATCTAAACCTCTATTGTTTAGTGTAGATAAAATAGATTCTTATATAAATAATTATGATATTTTGCCTACATACAATGCTCCTTTAGTTAGTAAGAGATTGAAAAACAACTTTGAAGATTTAGAAAATGACAAACAAATTCAATTTATAAATGTAACTATTTCTGATCAAAAGGGAAATATTAATAATGATTACTATTTATTAAATGTTTTGAAAGTAGTTCCATGTATGGATATGGAGAAATCTATTTATGATATTAAAACTTATGGTAAAACCGCTGTAATCCAAATTAAGAAATTATATATAATTTCTAATGGTTTGAAAAATTACGATATTATTAGGATGAAAGAAAAAAAAGCATATATCATTGTGACCAAAGAATTTACAAAGCGATGTGAAGTTGCAAAATTAAAAGGCTTAGATTTTGTCCCAGAAGGATATAGTATTTATACAGATATTTAAAAAATCTCGCAAGCCAACTTATATAAAGTTGGTTTATTAATATTTTAATTATTAGGACAGTTAAAGAATTTGGAAACAGATCTTTATTATAATCCTAAAACCGGCTTATCTATTAGTCAAAATTCCATAAAACTTGAAGGAAACAACCCGAATTTCTATGCGTATGTTTTTGACAGCAATGTAAAAGTTGATCCGCTCGGGTTAATGACTGAAACAAATACTGTTGATTTTACTGGGCATGCTGATTTATTTCCAACAACAGGAAGTCAAAAAAATATTGTAACAATACAACTAAATGGCAGAAGAAGCTCTGATTTTACCCAGGCTTATAAAGAGGCCGTCGATATTTCTAAGAAACAAGAATGTATACTACATGTAAAAAATATATATAGAAAATACATAATAATGCAAAAATTTATAAATACAGGAATAAAGTTAACCGAGTCTGATATTATGGATGTAAGCAAGAGTATGAATCTTACATTTCCAAAAGATTTAGTTGAGCTATACATTCAATATAACGGAAGTAAAATTGAAGGAGAAAAATATTTTTATATAGATTAAGATAACGATGTAGATATTAGTGTTAAACTATTTTTACCTATGAAATATAAACAATGTGAAAACGATATTTTATTAGAAGAATTATATCAATCATTAGCTGTTGAAAAGAAATTAATTCCTTTATCTTATATACCTTTTGCTATCGATGATGGAGGATATCCATATTGCATTAATGCTAATGATGATAAGATATATATAGGATATTTAGAAGACTACGATGGTAGTCCAGAATCAACAATACGTTTTATATCAGATTCATTAATAAAATTTATCTACGGGATGAAAACAGAAGATGAAGCTTATAATTTATAATAAATAATAAGCAAATCCAAAAGTTGTATTTTTTTTCATTTTTGCGATAAAACCTAAATTCTTACCATCAGGAATCAATAAGATTTGGTAAATTAGTTAAGAATTCTTGAGGATTAATGAGTAAATTTATACCTAAATACGATTTAGAAAAAGCACCAGCTATAGTTAGTTCCTAAAGCAGGGGTATACAATAAAAAATCTTATAACAAACACTGTAGTTTCAAAGAGTATAAAAGGAATTAATACGGCAAAAATTTATTAGCTAGAGACATTAAAGAACTTAAAAGAGTATATTCAGATATTCCAAATTCAAAGCTAAAAGAACTCATAGCGTTTAAAGAGATGTATACTGAAGCGTTTAAAAAAGCCCGAAATAAGATATAAATAAATATGAACGATGTAGAATTTGTAAATAATATAATTTTAGAAGTATTAAAAAATAATTTAGATCAGTATAAAGTTAATTTGAGTAATTTGAATAATAAACAAGATGAATTACCTGAAGGGGAATGGAAAAATGGAGTATCTCTTTATAATAAGTTAGATGTAAAAGACAAAGATAAATTTATATCTTTTTTAAAATTGTCAATTACAGATACCGTTTCTAATTTATTAGGTATTATTGACGGTGTTAGTTATCTGAAAGGACAAGAGGAAAATTTCCAATTTTTATATAAAGGAAAAAAACTTAATGGAAATCTACAGGATATATTTTTAGAGGAAATAGAAAATGAAAGTTAATAATTAAATTATAACATTGGAACTTCAACTCAATTGGAAATAAGTATAAAAAATGAATTGTTCAATTAAAGAAATTTAAAAATAATAATTCAGAAAGTTGCCCAATGAAATGATACTGATATACCGCTCCGGCAACAGGGACAGTATGAGAATCTTGAAACGGGGGGATTAAAATCGCACCCGTTATTATAATCATGAAACCAGCTTATATATTAGCCAAGCCCCGATAAAATAAGCAGGTAATAAACCGAATTTTTATGCGTGTACGTTTGGTTCTAATTCGGAAGTTGACCCGTTTGGGTTGATGGCAGGAGGAGATAGACTATTTGGCTCTTATTTTTGGAATACGGTCAAAGATTTTATTAGACCTACTAAGAAGAGTTTTTGATAATTCTTTATTTAAAGAATTAATATTTAATATCAATAGATTAATTGAATATTATCGTTTGAATATAAAATCAATCAATAAAGATATTTTAAAATCTATTCTATGGATTATGGAGTCTATATTTAAGGTTGTTATTTATCATTTTGATCCGTTTGATTTATCTAAAATAAATGATTTTAAGATTGAAGAATGGAATACTTCTTATATGGATCAATTAGATGATATATTTAACCAAACTCTTAAATTGATTTAAAAAAAACTATGTATATATTTCATTAGATTAGATATGGGCATTGGTGAATTGAAAAAGATAGTAAAGAAAGTTAAGGTTGGTGCATCTAAATGCGTCGGTTTCAAAGAAACTATTTTGGAAGAAGTAAAATATTATAAAAGTTTTGCCGGATATAATCATCCAATAAAATTAATCAATGAGATTGGTGCTGATAGTGTAAAAGTTAGAAATAATTATTTAAAAGGGATTTATATAAATAAAAAACTTAAAGTAGTTGAAAAATATAACGATGAAAAGCTTTTTTTTAGATACGATTATGTCTATGAAAGAAATAAATTAATAAAAGTAAAAATCACCGATATTAATGAGGAAAAAAAGAAATATTACTAAATTAAATCATGAGATACCAAACACATGTAGTTTGTTTAATAATTCTCATTCTGTATTGCGGATAAGTAAGCGCATGAGTGATACCTCTCATTTAAGCCGTTTTAAATTAATCCCTATATCATTCGAATTAGATAATATGTAGATGCTTAATTTTGAAAAAGTACGTTGATAATTTTGATATTTAAAAAAGCCCAAAAAGATATAATATGCTTAAAAGACAATGAGCAACTTTTCCGTATAATGCATCTCAAGCAGAAGGTATAAATGAAATTGTATCAGTTAATTTCAGTAATAATCTTTTTAATAATATCTCTATTATTTATTGTGTTCATTTTTAGCCCTAAGTTTTATATAAAATCCTATCAATATGATAAGGATTATGATTCTTTTACATTAAAAATTTTTTCTAAGGTTAAAGAAAAAGAGTGTGGTTTTATTAATATTTCAAAAGAATATGTAACTTTCAGATATTATTATAATTTATCTAATTTTAATAAAGGTGCTACAGCGGTAGAAGATATTATTTTTGATTATAAGGATAATCATTTTCACATCATAAATAAGAGTAATAATAAATTAATCTTAAACATTGAATGCGATAAAGATATATATATCAAAGCAAATAACTATTTAATAGAAAAGAAGAAACAAATTAAAGATGAGAGTTTTAGATCCAGTAAAGATATTTTTTTAGGGCGTTAACCATGAATAAATGCTGAAAAGTAGAAATAAACCAGTCAACTTTTCATACATATTTTTCTGGAAGGGTAACCCAAAGTAGAGATAAAATAACACCACCTACAAATTCAAAATAGCTTTCTGAGGAAATATTTCTATTAGAATATAATAATGGACAGTAGCTCATTTATTACTAACTTTTTAGATTTGTCTTAAATAATTAAGACAAATTTATACGCATTCTTTCATACTTAGAAATTTTTAATTAACTCTTTGACATTACAAAAATTTCATCAAATCTATCAATATCAGTGTACTAAAATCGTCATATCATTCTCCTGTCATTGAAACATTTATTGTTGGATAAATTGGGATTTAATATTCAACAAAGTATTAATAATCTTAAGTTACCTTCGAGTGCTAATATCGACCTAAACAAGAATAGTCCATGACGAAAAACACAATCTGGCGTATGATAATTAATAGGTGATGCGGCGTGAGATAATTATTGTTTAAATTAATTGATAATTAACCACGCCATCTTTTTCTATATTTGAAAGTGAATTACAATTTACGGTTTATCAGGGAATACTACATCAATGTTATTTAAATCTAGTTCATATAAATCTATAGTGTAAATTTCTAATTTATTTAATCGTTGTTTATCCTCTTCGGATGCTCTATGTAATTTGACTGCACGATTAATAATTTCAATTTCAGCGTTAGCTTCATTTAGTAAAGAATCTCTAATAGTTACATTTTTTTTGATTTTAAAATCTCGTTTTTCTTCTTCATCTAAAATCCATTTTTTTCCATCCCATTTGCAAAATTCAAATGGTTCAAGTTGTGTATGACCCTCTTTGATTTTACCGAGATAATCAACTGTACTTGATTCTTTCGTATTAATGTTATATACCGTTTTTCCTCGATTATCTTCAACTAAAATCCATGTGCCATTTTGCTCGCATGGCCAACAACCGTTTTTGAATTCGGGAGGTATGCGTAATGCATTATCGGGTGGCAATGTGTCGATATTCGCTTCTAGCTCGTGTGTGAATGGTTTGAATTCATTTGTGTTATCGAAATAATAATTAATCATATTAAACTCCTAGATAGATTGCTGGTGTCATACCGATATTGATTGGTCTATTTTCTGATGCGGTAGGTACTACATTTGAAGCATGAAAATCATAACCCCACACCGTGTAATCATAAGTTGCTAAAAACGCCGCGTTTGTTGGATTAATTGCTCGCGTGCCGCTAAATGCACCTCTCGTGTACTCGTGGTGATTTGCTACAACACCAGTATCAAAATGCCCATCGATTTCTCTTATTGCATCATTTTCAATGCTGCCTACTTGTCGATTTATGCCATTAACCGCCCGCTCAAAGTAGCCTCTGCCATCAGGCGCAAATGCGGTGGGTACATTGATATATTGTTGACCATTAATTACTTTAATAGTTATTTTGTAATCTTCTTTGTAGTTTGCAGATAAACTGTTTAATGCTCGGCCTTGTGGTGAATCGAGTAAGTAGTTGTCGCCATTTCTAAAATACCACCCAAAGGGAAGCTCAGAAGCTCTAAACGCCATTAGTTTTTGTTCACCTATAACATATGGTTTTTCAGCTCCGGCAATCATCAAATCCCAAAATTCATTTTTTGCAGGATTAACACCTTTTGCATTTTTACGAGCTATCCAGCTTGAGCCTCCAAATCCCACAACATCATCTTTTGTGTATTGTGTTGAACTGGCATATTCGCCACACCAGTTGAATCTGATGTTTCCTAAGTTAATTGTTGCCATTTTTAACCTCTCTTTTCTTATATAACCATCAATAGTTCTTTGTCATTAACAATAAATTCACACCCACCAGGTGCAATTATCCACTCAAGAAATTCAGAAATATGTAATGTTTTGTTATCAATATTTCCAACTATTTCTAAAATCAGTTTTGCACCATCTTTTTTAAATCCATAAAATTGAGTTGCTACACTTTGTGCTATCTGTTTTATGCTTTCAATTTTTGCTATAAATTCGTTCGAATTTTCAATCACTAACCATGGTTTACCATTGTTAATTTCATCAATGACATTAGTTTTAGGCACGACTTTATATGGTAAATTACCAGCCCACGCATAATATTTTTTGGTTTGTTCATCATAAACAATTTCATTACGTGTATTTAATGTGCAACCGGTTTGAAAATTACCAACTGATTCGTAACCAATTTGTGCTTCTTTTAACTGATTAACCTGTTTTTGTAGATTATTATCTGCTTTATCCGTGTATTCTTTATTTACAGCATCCCCTTTTTTTTCGGGTTTTCCAACATTCTCAATACGATAATTTCTGGCATCAAAATTTAATTTATCCTTTGCTGTAGATAATGTATTTTCTAATGCTGAATTAATATTATCGACCTCTTTTTTTAAATACTGTGTACGGTTTGCTAGTTCACCATGAGGTTTATTTGCTACACCACGAACCCCTCCGCCAACGCGATCGGTTCGTTGTATCAAATATACTTCATCTTCCCATTTTACTTCTTCAATTAGATGTTCCATCTATGATTCCTCTAATATGCAAATTGGTATTTTTCATCATATGCAATTCCATCGTCGTATAAAATATTGATGAAATCGTTGAACTGTATTATTCTGCCGAATTGTCCGAAATCAGATTTTGGATTTTTTGACAAATCAGGTAATAACTGTAATCTGGTTTCAACATTCGAAAATTCTGATTTGTCATCAATACAACTGATAAATTCAATAGGATCTAATGACAATCGATACAGCTCAATATTAATCTGCTTTTGTTCTATTATGTTTATTCCTTCATAACGTAATGAAAAATCATTCGGTTCATTATTTAAAATACTAATGCCACTTACACCCGAATAATCATATTCAACGAATAGCTGTTGTGATTTTGGATTTGTTAGAAATTGAATAGAGCCTGCTATACAATCTACAGTGTAATCAATATTCTCGTTTAGATTTTCAATAAAAACGTCTCTTATATTTTGATGTTGTAGTGAAATTGTCATACCAGATTTTATATTTTTGAATTCTTCTGTTGTCCAACTTTGTTGATGTGTTACAAACTTTCCTCTTAATAATAATTGCAGATTTTCTAGGGAACGATTAAACCATGTTGCTGTAATGTTTCCTCCATTAAATGTCACGAATCGTTTACCATTAACCAGGCGACCACCAATGCTGCGCTTACTATATTGTTCTTCAAATTCAAAATTAATTTTTAACGATGATACATCTCCAATCCATCGCCATTGCCCTGAATTAACCGGTGATAAAAATACTTTTCCCTGTCCATAGTAATATTCATTTTCAGACATATTAAACTCCAACCATAACATGACCTTCCGGCAGTTCTGCGGTATATTTATATAATGATTCGTAGCCATCACGCTTACTATATAATGTTAGTATGTGACGATCGTCATAAATGTAATCTTGATTTGTCACATAGGGGAGTACAATTAATGAATCAGTAGTGTTAAAACTCCAGATCACTTCATTTGAGTAATAATCAGAAATTTCAACTATATATTCAGTTCCTATCTCTGGACCAATATTATCTGATAAACAATCAATTAGCCGATCAGCTTGCAGTATACGATCCCGATGAGCAAACGTTACAACATATGAATCAGATTGTTCTATCATGTCAGGATATAAAATATCGTTAATTTTAATGTTTCCTGGTAAATATGGGCGAATTTGTCTATGTGACATTGTTATTTTTTCAACAGGTGCTATATCCTCATGCAGCCTGCTTGAATTAGTTTGTGTCAACAGTTTGATTCTGACTGTTTCACCACTAATATATTCAATATGATCTGTTTCTAACACACTCATATAGAAACGTATTGTTGACCCAGCTTTATGAAATTCTGGCAATGAATCGGCACAACCCCGCCCAACTGTTAAAATATTTTTATCCATATCAAACTCATCAATACGCATGAATTCGTTATTAATGATAATTCCTTCTCCAATTGAAATTGGGTAATCCATTCCCATTTTGATTTCGAAATTTGTTGTTAGTTTTTCAATATCATTAATTAGTGTTGCACTAGGTGTCCAATCGCATTGATTTTGGTTAATTGAATCTGCTCCACTCACTTGTGACTGTAATAGATAATTAATTGACATCGATGTTGGAGCGGTTGCCATTACGCCTAAATAGCATGACGATGGTTTTAAATAATCTAAATCTGCCGCGCTCAATCTTGATACTAGCAGTGTATATGGTAGTTCAATTAATTTGACATTATTTACAGTTTTGATTGTGTCATCTTGGATGATAATTTCATTTGTCTGTGTATTGCTACTGTATGATGTTTCAGACAAACTAAAAACATCCTGCACTCCAGTAATCAATAAAGAACCATCACTTTGTTCTTCTATTTTTCCCACGCGTAAAATCATATTTTCAATATCGCGATCAGGTAGTGAAACGCGAAAACACGATGCTGGCTCTAATATGCCTCCACGTCTATCAAATTTAATAATTAAACGTGTAATTCCCGCTGCGCACATTTCTAAATCTCGTTCAGCTAGTCTAGCAGCTAATTCTTGTGTTGGTATTGCTTTATATTCAACTGAATTACTAATCAAACCAACATTTTGTATAGATGCTAGATTTTGTGCTCTAACACTACCATCCTCATGTGTGACTGGATTATGATAGGTAACAACGATTTCATTATATGACGCATCGCTACTCGCACTATCATCATCTTGCACTGACAAAATACCGTTATCATATGTGAACAGCGGCAACTGATTCGGATCGTAATCATTACGAATCAATTTTAACTTTAATTTTCCTGTTGATAGATCTGCATATTGAGCTGCACCAATATGATCTAAAACCTGTTGTATAAATGTTTGTAGTTGATCTTGGCGATTATATCGAAAACATAAACCAAACTTTTCATTAAATAGTGTATCGGCAGATTTTTTAAAGCTTTCGATATCAATTTCATTCCAACTCAGACCTCGCCCCCAATCTCGATTCGTTGCACATTCAAATAAAATATGTGCTGCATTCATTGCATGAATATTTTTAATATTATAGTTTAATGCCATGCGTAGTTTTGTAATTTCTCGCTTATACTTTTCTTTATTTATTAAACGTTTACTCAGATTTATGCGGCTTCTTGCTTCAGTTTCGATACCAGCAATTTCCGATAAATCATCTCGCAATAAAATCAAACATTTTTCTGGATACCATACATTGTCTTTATCCCAACCTTTTGTTGTTCGACGAACTCGATACGACCATGGTTTTGGTGATGTACTGTAACAGCTGATTAATCCTGAATAAAATGTTGTAACTAACCCTCGAAATCCAGGAATTAACCCTTTTAAAATACTACGTAGATTATCTGTTGGAAATTGGTTTGATTCACCCATCATTATTTCCAAATTTCCCTGTACACCTCCTTCACCGCCAGTATCATCTCCACCAAATAAATTTGGTTTGTTAATTCTTATAGAGCACGACGAATTCCCTTCATTTTCAGTACACATTAGCACGACTTTTTTATCTGCGGTTATTGCAACAATAGAATCAATTGGTCCTCGACCTAATCCACAAAACAGATCCCAATAATACCGATAACCAACAGTCACTTTTTTTGATGAACTACCGCCCATTTTTCTGCTCCTCTGCAATTTTGACTATACGAATTGCTAGTGCATCACCAGTTTTTAAAACGGTTTCTGAATCAATATATCCATTACGAATAAACGCATCGAGATCCAGATTGTAACGTTTAAAAAACTCACGTAATCCCCACGCGCAACCGCCACTAGCGCGAATATGCTCCATTGTTATTTTCATCATTACTCACTCATAGATTAGTTATTTTTTGCGAATTGCACTGTAACGATAGTTACCGTAACCTAGTACAAACCAATCCGCAGTCCAACAATCACCAAAAAAGATACATTGGGGTGTACCCTCATCAGGTATCGGCATATTCCAATCATCTTCGGTTGCCGCTGTTGGACGATTACTTTTAGGTTGTTTCGCAGTAACACGTGCAATCACATAACTGGCAACAATAACAGCAACAAATTTAGCAACAGCCCACCACATAAAATTTCTCCTAAAATAGTTTGACGATTGTGAACGGTGAAACACCAGGAATATGAGGTTGACCGCCATAATTCAGATGATTTTTGAATTTCTCATCACATGTTTTTATTGTTTTGTCACACCCCGGATATAAATTAATTTTCATTCCCTTTTGTAATCCTTGAGTGCCTCCGAGTATTCCAATAACGTTATTAACATGCGCTTTCAATCCACGTAGTTCTTGTATACCATCGATATAAAATTCCATATATCCGCCTGAAAAATAACCATTATTTACATTAGATATATTGACGGTTATATTTGCTCCATCAAGCGCAATAATTTCGATATTCGCTGCTTTATAGTTTTCTTGTTTAATTCTGCAATTGTGGTCATACAGTGCATAGGGACATGAACGTCCGTATGTCAATCGTAGACCACTACGCTCAAACGAACTGGCTATACTGGCTGTAATCAACTTTGCTTTTTCAATTGATTCACGTTTGACCTCTTGAATTTTTCCAATCCAAATAACCCTAAATTCATTGTCATTTCCGTGGAATTGATACATTTTGATTACAACGGGTTTGGTTGGCGGTACACCACGAAACAATCGAACTACGTCAGACATGGACGGTAATGTAATTTCTAAATTATTGCCTGTTCCAATGCTCAACCCTGTATTACTGATAGCTTCACTTGTCCACTTCATACCATTAAAATCGATATCTCTGTCAGCATTGGTATAGCGATAGTATTTTTGTTCATTACGAATAAACTCGTATAACGTTAATGGTTTGCCATTGTTTGTTGAATACTCAAATTGATTCCAACTCATCACGAACTCCTCGAAAACTGCACGTTATATTTGCTAACCCATCAGCGTCTGTTACATGTTCCCAACTGACAGAGTCTGAATCTAACCGGCATAGCGTTAAAAATGAAACTGACAAAATATCTTCAGCATTTACATTAATTGATTCATTTAGTAATAAACGTTCAATTTTATCAGAAACTACAGCAACGAGTTCAATGCGACGATATAGCGCATTACCATTACATAAATTGATAACAATATCTTTTCGACCAGGCATTAGATCGATTTCATTAAATCCAGTGTTTTCAACTTCAAGAACTCGACCATCAACAGCTAGAACATTAAAATCGCTCGCTTGGCTTGATATCCAAATGTTCTTTTGACAACCATTGAGATAATAAAATAGTTTACGTAACTGCATTTGCTCATTTCGTTCAGTCATAAACCAACGAAATTCTGTTACAAAAAATGGTAATTTTGCTGTATCTAATCGTTTTGGAATGCCTAAGCTGTTGTCTAATTCAAATAAAACACGTTCATATCGGCATTTGAGAGATTCAGACCAATCAGGGGACATAGTCAATACAGGAAAATCTCGATAAACAGGTAGATATGAAATATCGTTACTAAATGCGTTATGTTCGCTAATTCTGAAACGAATTTGTCCACTCAACAGGTCATCATTATGCCGAGTTAATTCTGGCATATCTGTTAGTACGGCTAATCGAATCGGATAAATACAGGCGCCAGCCAAAAACTGAGCTTTCACTGGATTAACCAATGTGATTGAATTTTCATTTATAGAAACAATTTCGAGCAATGCCGATTGATTAACATTATTAATCTCGCTTTTAATTAGCACTTTATTGCCAATAACAAAATCACGACCAATTGTGCTACACGGAAGAATTGTAGCGCCTCTATTAATGTCATCATCGAGATAGGTGACATCCGTAAAAACAGGAAAATACCAAGAATTACCACCCACAAATGCTAATCGGTTCTCAAATCGTGAACGTTCATTACCATTAATTAGAATTGAAAATTCAAACGTCCGACGTGGTGATAATCGCCGAGCAATGCGTTGCTCTGCGCCACTGTACGATTGTAAAATATCGGTTTTCCATTCCAGTATTTCAGTTATGCCATTAGTCCAATCTGGTTCAGCTTGCCATAAAAATATGTTTTTCATGATAACACCTGCTTTAACGTTGGTGCATTAGCATGAATCCACGTCATTAATGCCCTTGAACCATCAACAGAACTAATACCAGACTTCATCATTTCACCGCTATCAAGAACCAGAGTTTGTTGAATGACAGGAGCCGACTGAGCTTGATTTGTTGCGCGTGATGTTAAATTTTCATCATATATATTTGGTGCCTTCGGACTGCTGGCATTTGAAGCTAAACCACCAGTTGCGTAACGATGTAATCGTCCCGTGTTGATTGCATGAAGATAATCAACTCCATATTTTTTAACGGATTCCGCTTTAACAACATATTCTCCGTTAGATAGTTTTGCCGGAATCGAGTCAGACGTTGATGTTCCGGCACCTGTAATATAACCACCTGTTGCAGCAGCTACTGCTGCCGCACCTATAGCTGAACTACCTGCATTTGCACCAGCACTAGCACTTGATGCCGAAATCATTGCTGCACTAATAATTTCACCTGCTGTTGTTCCGGCTGTTACCATCGATGCTGAAATCGTTTCTGCACCAATACCTGCCGACATCGATATTGACTCCCCCATCAATCCAGCGCCAGTCGCGCTACTTGTTGCAATTGCTGTTTCCATCAGCCCTGCAGAAGCAGCAGCACTTGCATTATCAACAGCAGCATCAGTGGCAGCACAAAATAACGAACTACCTAAATTTGATAGTCCATTCATTGCCATATCAGCTAAACCTTTCGTCGCTACTTGCGCCATTGACGATAAAATACTTTGCGCTAGATTTTGTAGGGCATCTTTTAATTCAAATGTGCCTTTTGCTAAAGAATCGAGACTACCTTGGATACCGCTTTGCAATCCACTTTTAAATGCATTTGTGAGTGCATCAGTAGTTTTATTTAGTTCTGCAATTTGTAACTGAAGTGTCGCAAGTGCTTTCTGTGCATTTTCGCCTGCTTGTCCTGGTAATTCAGTCATGGCTTGCAGGATAGGTAAATACTTTGCCAGTTCTTGCGCTGTCTGTTTGTGTAAATCGACTAATTGGCTTTGCGCTTCAACTTGTGTAATTAAACCACTAGTTACTTGTGCTTGAATACTTTGTTCTTTCGTTGATTGACGTGATTGTGCTTGTTGAATTTTGGTGGTAATTTCATTTAAATTCACTTCAGCTTTTTTCAGTGGTAAAATTTGGTCGATTAAATCAATACCTTCTTTATTTCCCGTTTTCTTAAATTGGGCCAATAGATTGTTGTACCATTGTTCAACTGTATCATCACTTGCCTTTGTACCAAGTAATAATTCATTTAACTGTTGCTGTAGTGATAAATTGGTTTTGTCATTTGATAATGAAAAATCAGTTTTTTTGTTTTTTGCCACATTTTTTGCGTCAACTTGTTTCGCTAGAGCAATGGCTCTGTCTTTTTCTGCTTGTGATGCATTTTTATATTGTCCATTGTTGATTTCATACATCACTCGTTGCAATTCTGTTGTCAGTTTTAGTGATTTTTCAACCCCTTTATTGTATTCAAGAATACCTTTGTCAGTAATTTGCTTAACATCTTTATCATATTGACCGCCAGAAAATGATTTACCGTCAATAGATGTTACGTCCTTCGATTCCAGTGATTTACGTCCATCTACTGTTTTCCATAGTGCAGCATAATTTTTTCGTAAATCCTCTAATGCATTAGCTTGTTTTTCAGACTCCGTGCGATTATTTTTCCAAACGTTATTTAATTTGTCTCCTGCAATTACAGCATCTTTTATAATTTTTTGCTGCTCTCGTTGTAAATTAGCCGCATAGTTAGATGGCTTCAGTTTTATTTGTAAGTTTTCAATGTCATTGTCTAATTTTTTTATATCTCTAGCATAAATTTGTAACCAGCCACTGGATGGATTAGTTAATTTCAACTCATTAATTTTTTCTTGTAGTTGTGACTTTGTTTTTTTCAGTTGCTCCAGTTCTTCCTCATCAGATGTTAATGACAAACTATTTTTAAATAAATATGAAACTATATTGCTGCCTTCACTAACATTATTTTTGAAATCTTGCCAATTTTTTGTTAACCAATTTAATTGGGTTGCCATTTCATTTGCACGAACTTCCATAACGGCAGCGTATTTATCTGTGGCGATGGCAATAGCTTCTTCAGTTTTTCCTTGTTCTTCTAATGCACTTATACGTTGATATGTAGCAATATCTAACCAATTATATTGTTTACTGCTGGTCATCGCCCATTTAACAACAGAATCTTCAATACCTTTGAATGATTGAATAGATTCCTGAGCACTTTGTTGAGTGATACTAGACATGTAAGCTGCTGCTGAGGCAATATTTTCAATTGAGTTTGATGATAATTTACCAGACGCGGCTAATTCAGCTATGACCTCACGTGTTTCACTGTAGTTATGATTGATTTTTCCGATGCGTTGGGACATTGCCTCTAGTCCACCAGCTGTGGTGCCTGCATAATTGCCAGTAGAAATCAATGCTCGATTAAACCGTTCGTGTTCTGAAATTATTGTACTAACTACGTGGCACATTTTGTACACTGCAACAATAAACACTCCAACTGAGAGAGCTGCGACATTAAATAGTGGTGGCAATTTTCCCGTCATATTTGCAATTGAAAATAACGAATTACCAATACCATTAAAATTACCAGTAGCTAACTGCTTTGACATCATAAAAAAGCTTCTATGGGCAGATTTAGTATTTACAACCAATTTTTTAGTGCCTTCATTTATCGAATCAACCGTTGATAATGCAGCACGTTGATTATTGATTTTTCCCAGATAATCATCAAACGCATCTCTATCAATTACCCCTGCTTTTCTAGATTTGCGTAATTTACTTTCTAATTCATCTAGGCGGCTTAAACCTTTAGTCGCTGGATCGATACTAGCCAGTAATTTGTCTAAACCTTGACGCAGTTTTTCAACTTCTTTTTGATGCTCTTTCGCGGCTTTAGCTGCTGCCTCTTGAGCCCGTTCTTCAGCTTTTTCTTGTTGCAATAATTCAATAATCGCCCGTTGGCCACGATTCATTGCATCAGTCTGTTTTTCATAGACGTTTTTTAGCTGCTCACCGACGTCATGAATATTTTTTTTAGCACGATTCACGTCAGCCGTGAACTTCATTGCAATATTCATATCGTTATTAGCCATTATTATTGCTCTCCGCGTAACTGTTTTACAAACTTATTGACTTGTTTACCGCCATTAAACCCAACACAAATATCTTCAATTCGGTTGGCTCGTTCTCGATTTTGTAACTTAATTAATTCATCGTAATACAGCAGTAATTGGCGTTGCGTGTAATGCAGTAACTGCTGTGGATCATGTCCGTTTTTAATTAATAGTGTGAAAACCTCACTCCAGCTTACTGATTTGCCTGTTTTGCAGCGTTTTGCCGAATGATTTTGCGGGTTACCGCGTTCATAAAAAAACGAGAATTAACAACCCACCACCAATCAAGTAGTTGTAAACCATCTTCATATGACAACGCTTCAATAAACGAAATCGGTTTTTGAATAGAGGTACTGATTAACGAATAAATTAACTCTAAATTACCCATAATAATTGTGTCGGCTTGTTCAATAGTGATTTTGTTTGTACCGTTCATTTCTGTAACGATTAATGTAACGAACTGGTCAATTTCGTTACCGATTGTTAGTGCATCTTTAAATGAATATTCACGTACTGTAATTGTTTCTCCTGCTAGCACGATTTCACGATTTGGCATTAATGTTGCTAAATCATTTGATTCTTCTTTTGTTGCTGTCACTTTTTCTGCCATGTTATTTACCTGCTAATAAAATTAGATAGTTGAATAATTAGCGGTGACACATCACCGCATAATAAAATAAATTTATTTCGCCTTTTGAACGTATGAGCCAAAATAACCAAGCGAACTATCCTTGTTTTGACTCATATCAGCCAAAACCGTAGCAGTAAGTGGTAATTCACCGTACCCTTCATTATGTAGCAACGAAAAATTCGAAATCGGATTAAATTTAACCCGGAATAATTCCACAATAATGTGTTCATCTTCGCGGTCGGTATTAATACCATCTAACATAAACCAACGTTCAGGTGGTTGGCGTGTGAATATTCCTAGGCTCTCTTTTTTAGCATATGAATAATCTACCGTTGCAGCTAATGCCGTCGTGGTTAATAATTTGATTAATCCGGCATATGTTGATTCAATTTCATAATCAGTACCTGGTATTAAAATTGTTCCATCAGCCGTTTTTAACTCAACATCTGCAACAAATGGATGGGCTAATTTTATGCGGTCACCGACAACTAAACCTTCCGGTAATTTTTCATCAGTAACAATACCTGCCTCAACAATAATCTTTTCACCGTAAAGCGCTAACGCAATGTTCTCGATTGACCAATCTTTTAACGTCAGATTTAAAGTGCCGCTTTTACCCAGTGTTAATTCACCGACTTGTAAGCGTTGTCCTGTGTAGGATTCATTTTGTGTTACCGTTTCAACACTGAGTTCCATTTCGCAAGAATCTGCCGTGCCGACATGCCGAAATGCACCAGGGCGGGCTGGTGAACTGGCGGTATTACGGGTGGCAAGGTTTATGGTACCTTGCAAACTCATTAATAAATCTGACATATCTTTCTCCTAAACTTTTATCGGCTACCAATGAAGTGTTGGGTTTGAAATGAATCAATCCACACTAGTACGCCGTTTTGAAAACCTAACGTTTGCCCACCAACCCAAGTGACTGGACGAACTCCATCAATAAACTGAACTGTTTTACCAATTAACAAATCACGAATCGCGCCAATAACAGGGTTAGCAAGCTGTTTAACATTTTGAATATTGGTTGCCAAACTTGAAGCATCACGTGCAACAATCACAACACCAAAATTAACACTTACTGACTGTCGTGTTCCTACAAGTTTGTCATTCGGTGTTTCTTTACCTAGCAATACATAAGCAGCTGGTGTTGGCGCCGATGTTAAATCGGTTAATTTGCTGTATTCAGCACTGGTACCGACAAACACTAAGGTTTTGTCTTGCAGTAATAACTTGAGTTTGTCCGCAATGACTGATATATCAAACGGTACGCTGCTCATCGTCCAAAATCCCTAAGCGTGTTCATATCAAATACTCTTACCGGTCCAGTCTGTTTTGGTACACCACCTGCGACCGGTAGAGTATCTTCAATACCCAATGAATACTTACCATCCGCAACTTGTTTTAAAAAGCTAATCACTTGCTTGTAATCACGAACTATTGGATCGCTTTTTTCATCAGAAACACGATTGCGATGTAATTTGTAACGAACAATAATGCGTGCCCAATCAGCTAACAGACGTGGTACTTTAATTAATGGTAGTTTGTGCCCGCGTTGACGTAAAAAACCGTTTATCTCGGCTTGCGCATCAGCGATTGATTCATTAATGCGTGAGATTGCTCGATTTGCATTAATAACATCATCAGGTAACCAATTTGAAACATCACCACCATTAATAATGACTTCCAATAAATTAGCATCTACGGGCATTTCACCATCTTGAGCAACTAATTGCGATAGCTCAACGAGTCCTGGACGTTCGGATAAATTTAGCAATGTAATGTAATGAATATTCATCATCTTTACCCAAACCAACGATAAATTACCGTTGGTTGTTGTTCACATTATTAACTGTTTGCTGGAATAACATTTTCAAACAAATAGCCCGCATCTTTAGCCACAACTAGCTCTTTGACCGATTCACCGACTCGAACACGTTGACCACCCCGTAAACCGATATCAGGATCAACAATCGAACCCGAAACACGATCTTTAAATTGAGCTGTATAACCGAACGTCACACCACCTTTAGTATTTGCTAATTTATTGCGTACCGTGAATGATGCTTTATTGCCCCACGCACGAAGTAATGCCGGCGATTTACCTGGTTTTGCACTATTTAAAAATGCATCACCGACATAAATGTCCTCTAGCTCTAATAAGTCAGCTAAAAATCCGAGAGGAACTAAACCACTTTCACCGGCATTTCCATGATATGCTGAAACAATCTTTGGATGACGACGTAATATTGTGGCAACTCGACGTCCTAGTGTGCCGATATTTGGACGCTGAACCATTGAATCAAATGCATCCGTTATTAATGCTACTGGGTTACTATCAGGATTATTCCATTGCTCAGCAGAAGTTAATATTTGTTTATTGTTGTAATTTGCACCATTAAAAAGCAAATTTGCAGCTCTAACCTCACGATCTAACAAAATTAAATCAGTCGTGGCCTCAACGGCATGACCCAGTGGGTTATAGCCTGTAATGGCTGTATCAATATCATCTTGAGGGACAGGGCTATCGAGTCCCCAATCTTCAACTGAACTTTCTTTTTCTTTGGCACTAAACTCAACTTGATTCGGTTGTGACGTCCGACCAACTTTTGTATTAGGCAAAGTAAATCGCTCTGAAAAATCAAATTCAAGCCATTTAAATGATGTGCTAGAAACAGGCACACGGGGCAAAACCTCATCGGCAATTAACTTATTATTACGGTAAGCGATAGCAATTGCAGTCAACTGCGGTTCGACTGGAAAAGGGCGTTGCATATAAAACTCCTATTAAAACGTGTTTATTAAAGGTCATAGACCATTAGTTAAATAAAAGGCTAAGCTTGTTTGCTTGGTGCAATCCAAATAGTGCCTAACTCATCGGCATCACCCACAACTTCGGCATAGCCAATAATAAAATCACCAGACATCGCTTTTTTAGCTCGACCATCGGCATTTGCTGTGATTGGATCACCAATTGCAATTGCTTCGCTATAAAAAACTTGTGCCAACCCACTGCGCACAACATCAAACACTTCACCGTTACCACCACCAACAATTGTTGATACACCGATTAATAATGCGTTACCGTCAATCGCTGTTTTTGCTAGGCCATCTTCACTACCATGACAGACAATCACGCGTGGTTTAACTTCGCCTTCAGCGGTTTTTGCTACTGTTAATCCTGGAATATTCATATAAAAACCTTTTGGTTAAAATTAAAATGATGCTGACATTAATAATCAGCCTGTAATTAATGCTCTTACTTTTTAGCTTTGGTTACATGCGTAACGGCTTGGCTAATTGAAATTGTATTGCCTTTGTCTGCCTGTTCTTTTTGATAGGCTTTGGCAGCATCAGCAATGACTTTTGGATCTTGTTTGTCAACGTTATCTTCACTATCACTAGCAGCCGATTTTTCAGCAAAGTTCATAAAAGCGGGACGCTCTGAAAGTACTTTTTTGATTAAATCAACTGGGGAACTGTTAACAGTTGCATCACCTTCAGCAAATGAAATTGGTTCACTACCCAACGCCATAAATACTTCAACAACTGTAGTTTTATGCGCAGGTAATAATTTTCCATCTTTAACTAGTTCATCAACAAAGGCAGCAAATTCCGCTCGCTTGTTAGTTTGTTCTTTTTCTAGCAATGCTTGTTCACGTTTGGCTAGTTCAGCATTCTTAGCGTCAATTGTTGCTTGTTGTTCGGCAAAGCTAGCGTCTAAAGGTTGTGGCATTTTTTCTTTCTCCTTTTGTTTTCTGTCGGATATTGCACGCAATGATTCAAGGCGCCATTGCGGTAAAAATAGGTCAGCACTGGCAATGCCGGCTTTTTCAATCAGCAGGTCACGCAAATTAGCTAAAATTGAAATCAAATTCTCATCAAATTCTTCATCAGCCATAGAGAATTCAACAGCACCTTGCTCGCCGTCAGATTCGGCAAAACTAACATCAGGCAAACCTTTAATAGCAGGCGCTGCTGCACCTAAAAAACCAATGTGCCGCGCATAGTAATGACCCGGTTTAGGATTGCCTGGTGAATCCGGTAAATAAATTGAAAGTGAGCGTTTTTTATAACTGCCCGCATTATAGGCTTCAGCAAATTCTGGATTAATCTGATCTAACTTTGCATAAACCAAACCATCTTTTACTTCAAATGATTTTGCCCATGCGTAAGCTGGAGCTGTTAGTTTGGGATGGCCGATTACAGCAGGTGCTTCAGATAGCGTTGGATCATAGCTTTCAGCTAAATCAATACAGTTTTCTAAAGTAACTGTGATTTTTCGACCATCTACCGCAGTATGCGTACCAGGTTTAAAAACGGGAATAAGTGCCATAAAAAATGCTCCAGTAAATTGATATAGAGCATCATGACTTATTTTGAGAAAAGGGTAATCTGAACGCGGGCAGATAATTTTTTAATGATTTGAAAAGGGGAACGGCAAAATAATAGAAGAAATATACACTAAAAACTTATTATAAAGCATTTACAACACGATTAAAGCGATTCGTAAATAAACTAATTAGCCTTTTTTAGTAAAGTGGCTTAAAACGCGTTATATTGCGTTTTAAGCAAAACCCAAGTGCTCACGCACAACATCGACCAAGAGTAATTTATCTTGGGCGCTAATGCCAAGCCATGGTCTTGCTGGAATTACCACTTGTTTTACAGGACATCCTCCCACATTTAATGCATTGCCCTTAACTGGTTTAATTGTACCGCCGAACTGATGGATAGCGCCATAAATTAAATTTGTACCGAATAACAAAGTATTACCTTCAATCTGCCAATGCAACGTACTTCTTAGATTACCATCTAGCGTTAAAATTTTATCTTTTTGTTTGGGTTTTGAGTCTTTATACCAAGGAGATAGTTTTTTCCACGGTACACCATCGGGCGATTCCTGGGCATTAAAGTGTGCTTCATGAATATCAAGTAATACTTCGCCCATATGACTAAATAAACTTTGAGTATCATCTATGGCCGCTTCAATATGAAGCATAGCATCAAGCGCATTTTGTATATTAAACTCAATATTTACGCCAGTCATTTTTTCACCTATACTATTTTGAATGTAAGTAAGCAGCTTCTGCCAAAGCCTCAAATCCTTACTTATGCACCTCAATTATGGCAGTGATTGAGGTTTATCGTTTAAACACTCGAACACCAACCCTCAGTTGCTCTAGATAGTCGGGGTTATCAGGCGCAAATGTCGTCACACCGAGCCAACCATCATCACCCACTTCAAATACCGCAAGCATGGGCTTAACTTCACCATCAATCATAAAACGCGAGATATAACGCCGACGAACTACCGATTTTTGTAGATGATCAAAGTATTCCATTCTTGTCCAAATTTCATCAGGCAGTTTTAACGAATCCGCCAGTAATAATAAAAATTGCTCACGACCACGTTTTGTAACTTTCAATTCACCAGTTTTGCTAACAGTGAAAAGCTGTTTACCGATTACTAATGCATCACCGGCTACATCTTTAAAAATAGCTGGCTTAGTTAACGTTGCGCCAAATTCATTTAAGAAAATATTGGCATAATCTTCTTCAGTTAAGCCCTTTTCTAACAGTCTATTTTTGCTTACTTCACGGATAGCTGGCCATTCATCAGTTGCTTTGTTTGATGGTAAACCTCGTTTTAAAGTTGGGTTTGTATCTAATGGATTTGGTACAAAATTATCAAGTCTTGATTGCCCGGGAATATGTTCAAAACTAGGGTCAATTCCTTCAGGTACTCGAACTATTCTAGGATTACCGCTATTTTCACCAATCACTCTATCAACCCAATTTATTGTTGGTGCTTTGTCAGGTTGGTGTTTTCCCATTCTTTTTAAATCACCTTTAGTTCGCCCACGAACACGACATTGACAACCATAGCCATTGGGTGGAAAGTGAGTATTCCACCAAGGATCATTAAAATCTAATACTAGATGATCCCAACTTTGATGAAGTTCTCTAGGGTGTTCAACATAATCACTATGCAAATATTCCATGTATGGAAACTTAGCATCACGTAATTGCTGGTAGCGTCCAGCTTGATAAGATGAATTTAAATTTGTTTCATAGATGATACGAGTACGCCAGTTAAAACCGCCGTTATAACTCCAACCATGACGTTCTACTATCTCAGCAAAGTCTTTACGGAACTCATCCAGTGTAGTACCTTGGCTAATTGCTTTATCAATAGCTGCACGAAAATCATTTAGTAATGCATTACGATTAGCACCCGCAACAACAAAAGCATAATCATGCTCACTGTTGTAGATATCAGCGTAACCGTTTGTGGGCACATTTGCTTTACGCCTGAAGAATTCAATTTGTTCTTTAAATGGCAACGAGCCATATGCCACATTAGCCATTTTTGCTATCCTCAAGTAGTTCTGTACGGCCAGCTAAATTAGCTGCTGTTAATGCTTGAGCCATGACTGCGGCATATTCATCTAATTGCATATCGGGAATTAGCTCAAATAACTTATCACGTAATTCTTCTAATGATTGAACATTATCAACTAGTTCTTTAATTTGATTAATCCATTGGTCGGTGATGGATTGCATCTCAGTATTTAATCGTTGTGACTGAAGTACTGGCGCAAAGTTTTGTTGTTGCTGTTCAGCAAAATCAACATTTTTTAAAGATTGCACATCAATCGGCGATGCTGGTTGTGGTTTTTCTTCCCATTCACCGCCATATGTATCCTGTATATGAGCTAATGTTGGGCGATATCCTGTCGAATCAATTATATTTTTGTCACGCTCTGACATTGATTTTAAATCTGCTGGCTCCTCAAAAACACGTGAAACTTGAGGAACAGCAGCGCCCGGAAAATTCATCTGCGTAAACCATGTGCCTGGGCCACGATTCCAACTTTCACACATCACATCTGAATCTGATTTAGCAATTGACGTCAACACAGCCGCTTGCAATGATTCGTCCCCACCGATTGAACTAGATGCACCGCCTGAAGAAGTGATTTGACCGACTGTTACACGCCGAATAGCTTCGTTCATTGAATCATAGAATGCCTTATAATCGCCAGCTCCAGACCTAGCGATTTGCATTAATTCCAACGTCATGCCTTCTGGCATGATGATGCCTGAATCGGTCTGAATTGCACGTGTGAGTGACAGTAAATCCCGTTTTTGTTCGGTTGTTGCGCCTGTTCCATATTTACCTACCGCAGTTGGCATACCAAACTTTTCAAGAAATATAAGCCAGAACTTAATATCATTGCGTTTAAAAAAGCTTGGCCAGTAAAGCCAGTGAGCAAGTCCAAGTCCATACGGTTCATCATCATGATCAGCACCAGTTGCATAATGCCAAAAATAAGGAGATTCGCATGCAACACCTTCGTGCATATTGGATGGAGTTAATAAACGTAGTTCACCTGTTGGAGTAAAACGGAACCTGCGACGATCGCGAACTTTAATATCGTCGATCCAATACATATTATCTTTGATACCATAAATTAACTCCGCAACAGCATATCCATAAAAAACACCGTAGTGCATTAACTTAGTCACTCGGTCAAATCCCACCGATTTTAGTAACTCACTCATAGCTTCAGCAGCTTCGGTATCAATTGGTTTATCGCCTCCTGGCTCAACTTTCCATTCTTTTGATATTACAGCGCCTTGGCGTTGACCAAATGCAGATATAACTTCATCATCATTTAAAACTTCTTTGTAAATATCTAAACGCCCGCCACCACGATTGCGAAGAACACTATCGTCAGGTTGAGCTAGTGCTCCTACATACAATTTAGTAATATCATTATTTTCACCAGTACCGGCTACTTCACGGCCAGTTTCAACGCTTGGCTTTTTACCTTTAAACCAGTTCAACATTAAATAAATCCTCCGAAGTCGTTACCGCCACGCACCGTGCCAAAGCCTGAGTCTGTTGTTTCAAGTTCAGTGCTACCAGAATACTCATTGAGTGAACGGTAAGAATCACGTGCGCCAAGTGATTGATATTCAATTTCGTACACACCTTGACTTGCTGCATTTAATGCTAAGAAGCCCGCCCATGTTCTATCGGCATGACCATTACTGTCAGAGTCAGCGACAAAACGAGGTTGCCCCGTTGACCCCGTCACTTTTTTAAGTTTATGCAGATCAGCTCGTAGGGCATTATTACCAGCAGGAATGCGAATTTTTCTATCTTGAAATGCTTGTTTACCTTGCGTTGCAAGGGTGAGTTTATTAGGGGCAGTAAAGAGAACACCTTCAATCACCATTTCACCATAACGACGCTTGGCATCTTCAACCGGCTTTTCGCCCATGCCAGTTTGATCCATGCAACCTCTAATGATTCGGTAACGACGAAAAACATCATCAAGTAAGTGATCTTGTTCGGCAAACGAGATACGCTTACGTTCAATAATCTCACGCGTCCAAAAAACATCGCCAACTTGTTCAATCACCCAGATCACAAACAGGTCATTACGGGCAGCAATATCCACGCCAACAAAACACGGGTTGCCAGTGTAGTGCTCTGGTATGCCTGCTTTTTCGTCTTCAACGCTCGTGATTAAATCAAAATCAAGCCAGCTACTGGCTTCATCCAACCATTTAAGTTCAAATTCTTGCGCCCATAAATCATCATCACCGGCACCTTTGCGCAATTCCTCAATATTTCGAGGTAACCCATCATTAACGCATTGATAAATATCTGCTATATGGCGTGACCAGCCATCATCTTTGCCTGTCATAAGTTCATAGAACTTATTGCCTTTGCCATTAGGCGTACTAATGACACGCAGCTTTAATCCGGGTTTCGAAATAACAGGAAACAGTGCCTTCCAAATAGCTCGGCTATCTTGGTGAAAGGCAAACTCATCAAGCAGAACGTTGGCACTAAAGCCACGCGCCGTATCTGGATTAGCAGGTAACGCGGTAATTTTGCTACCACCGGGTAATTCGACTTCAAGCGCCCGAACGTTAGCGTCCCAATCATAATCAAGCTCTTTAAAACCTGCTGACATGGCTCTTAAATGGACTTTTATGCCTTCGTTCATGGCTTCACGGGCTTGGCGTTCACCGCGTGACAAAATAACCCAGCGAGCACGTTTACCCTGCGCTTCAGCACGTAAACAATCGAGTACGATTTGCAACGTACTGGTAAATGTTTTACCGCATTGACGTGAGAACATAGCAATAGCAAAACGGCTAGTGTCGTTTACCCACTGTTTTTGGTAATCATATAATTTAAGAGCTGGTTCAGTATTTTTTGTCATAAGTCATACGCCGCTTTGATTACTTTCGCTAACATTTCAGTTGGTACTTCGCCCGTTTTACCCAGTTCGTCCAATTTTTCTTTTTGCTCACGCAATAACTTGTCACGTGCCGCTTTTTCAATTTCTTGGCGCTCTTTAAAACTAAGCTGCCTTGCTTGCATGGCTTCTTTAGCGGCTTTCGCTAAAAAACTAATTTCCTTGATAGTGATATCTTCTGATTCATGCGCTTTAAATGCTGCACGAGTTGCTAATGTCGTGACGGCTTGCGCAAGCAAAGCACCAGATTTATCATCAACTCTATCACCAAGCTCATCAACCAAAATACGTGATGCCGTTTCAATTTCACGTAAGTTGTTGGTCATTTCATTAAAACCTTTTTGATAGCGGTGAAGACTAGAACGGCTTGGTGTTTCCTCGCAGGGGAATTTTTGTTGCAGTTCTGCAATCATTTCATCTAGAGTAAGCTGATCTGCACGTAGTAATTTTTCAATATAACTACGAACTTCAGGTTCTAGTTTGTGTATAGTTGATTTTCGTCCCATAATTACGCACCCGCGCAAGGACGTTTCACACCAGGAACAACCACTTTACCTATTGCCACATCAGCACCAAAATCTGTTAAACGTCCAACAATGACGTTCCCAATAGTTTCTGTTTTTATTAAATCTTGCTGTGCTAACCAACTCATATGAGTTTTAACCTGATCACGACTAATAGCGTGACCATAGTGATCTAATGCGCTATAAATAATACTGGAGTTACTACTATAACTTGGCATTTCATACAAGATACGCAAAATGACCAATCTTTGATCTTCTTTTAAAAATTCGGCGTAACTCATAGTCCCTCACTTGTTCTTTAATAAAAATTGGTTAATGTTATCTAATTGACGAGATAATCCTGAAAGCCGATCAGATAACTGATTTAAAGTAGCTTCATTGCTACTTAGTTTTTCAATCAATTTGGTTACCTGATGCTGAGTTGGTAATGACTTAACCGTCTCTTCAACTTGTGTTACTCGAATACGTAAGTCTAGTAGCTCTTTTTGGCTAGCTGATTGACGACCAATTAACCAGGAATAAACGCCAACAACAGCCATTACAACCCATTGCAGAAACTGCCAGTTAAAGGTAAGTTCGTTAAAATTCATCGTCTATTCCTTTTTTCTTCCATTGCTGCACATTCAATACATAAATCAGTAACAATTAGCTTTCGACGTTCTTCAGTTATAGGATCTTCACAGATTCGACAATACAGGCTTGATACTCCAATTTTTTCTTGATGTTTCGCCAGTATCCGTTCTCGTGCTTCCATTTCAACAGTTGATGCTAAATCAGCGTTATCCATTGTTTGCCTCGTTGATATATTTTATTAGTTCAATAAATCGACCTGAGCACTGCCCATATTGGTCATAAAGCTGTTTTAAGGCTTCAGCTAAACCATCCGCCGTATTATTTCGTCGTTTTACCGGTAATTCGCATGGTACCGTCAGTTGTGCTGGTAAAACCATGGGTTGTTGCTTGAACGGCATTTGCACGGGCTGAGTCGATGAACTGCAAGACACTATCATCAAACACGCAATGACTGCGATCATTAGCTGTTTTATTAAGTGCATCCTGTAATGCTTGAGTTGATTGTTCATCATATAATTTCCTTTCTGCTATCTGCTGTGACAATAAATAACTTGCATCATTAGCGGTTTTAGTTAGTTGCTTTGTGCTCTCAATAAATTGGCTTAAAGTATTCATTGCTTGTTTTGCTTCTAAAGCAATATATTCTTGTTTAGCTATTGATTTGCCATGACTGACACCTAATTGGTAAAGTGAACCAAAACCTACACTCAAAATTATTCCCAACAAAAAATAACTTTTATTGCTCACAAAAAAGCTTTTGATTAATTTGTATATATTTTTAATCATCACAAACTCCTAAACCCCAACCACCATCAATATAAACAGGCTGCCAACGATAGATGATCCGAATTGGATAATCACGGTTTTCTTTAAAATTAATGCTTTTACGTCCACCATTAATATTTTCAACAACCCCCCAATAGTGCGTAGCATCTTGGTATTCTCGTTTTGCTCGTTGACGGTCACGATTAACCCAGCCCAGCCCGCCGTTATAGGCAGACAAAGTAAATCCCCATCTATCACATTCACTCGCCGTTGCATTAATACGCTGATATAACCAATAATCATATTGAACTAAGGCACGTAATGCCCAAGATGGGTTGTATGGTTCATTACTACCCAATGATTTAGGATAAGCCCCTGCAATCCAATCAGCTGTAGTTGGCATAAACTGAGCCAAACCTTGAGCACCTACTCGCGATTTTGCGTTTACTTTCCATCGAGATTCCTGATGAATTTGAGCAGCAAACAACGCAATTGGCGCATCAAGACCAAAGATTGCACGTGCATTACGTGTTAGTTCCCGTTGATGTTGCTTAGCATCATTTGGTACAACTGCTATAGCAGGTGCTAAATGACAACTAAACAGCATAAACACAACGATTAAAGTTAAATAACGCATGGCTATAATCCAAGTGTTATGCCAAGAATCACAGCGGAAACAATCAACGCCCGACGAATCAGAACAACCGCAAACAGATTTCGATACTCATCAAGAACAGGGTATTCTGCACACATTTTTGAATCTATCGCATTGGGTTGTTCATTGTTTACTTGAGATTCAATATATTGCTGGGTATAAAAATCAGGACCGAACTTTTTCCAATCGTTATATAAATAACCTCCTGGAGATGCATAAGGGAATAGAGCGCGATCTAGGTGGTAACCAATCACAGCAGAAAGCAAGACCAAAGCCAACTTATAAGCAACAACTGGCAACTGTTGGGGTGAAATTAACGTAATAATTGCAAATAAAGTAATGGCGACTAAATACCATTTAAGCAAACGAATTTGGGATAATTTTTTGATAGGGTGAGCCATAAAAAACCTCATAATTAATTAAATTAATGTATGAGGTTATTATGATCTTACTTACTTGAAATGTAATTTGAACGGGGGCAGATTAATTTTACTCGTCTAAGCTTTTTTTAAAGTCTTCTTTGCAAGCTTCCAAAAACATTTTTTGCATATTAATCCGTTCAGTTAATATTTCATCTCTGAATGAAATCAACTCTTGCTTTCTTGATTCGGAAATATCCATCTTCAATTGTTTTTTGATTTCTTTAAGCATCAATTTTTGTGCTCGTTCAACTCGAACTTCTTCTAAGCTTTTCAAAGTAATAAAACGGCAAATAAAAACTGCAACATAGTATGAAATAAACACAGAAATTGCCGGAAAAATTACCTTATATTCCTCAATCCATTTATGCAACGAACATAATATATTTAAAAATGGAGTGATTATTGATACGAAAAAAGCTTGGATTGCCAGATATATTTTTTTATTTAACACGGTTATTCCCTTGTGTTAATTTTTGTCTTTTTCTTATGATAAGCATCCGTTCAAGTAATTCTTTATCTTTAATGTAAACTTTTTTTCTTTGTCTATTACCATTTTCATCTATTACTGTCACCGCAATATAATTTAATGGTCTAAAAAAAGACCATACATATAGAATAACACCCCGTATAACAAGGCTTAAAATAATAGCGATAAATAAACAAACTAAAATATTAATAAAAGTCATAATTCAATTGACCTAGAGTATTTTTCTCTCTTTGGCTGCCCTATGTCGAAGAACTCGTTGTATAGAGTAGCTTACTTTGGTAACAACATTATTTTCTTTTGTTGTTTTGGTTCTTAATATTACTACAAATAAATCATCTTTTGAAAAACTAGCCTCATTTTTGTTTATTAATTCAACAAAAGATTCATCATTCATTAAAGCCGATACTTGTTTGTTATCAGGTAAAATAATACTCCATCCATTTTTAGAATAAAAATTAACTTTCGAAAAATATATATTTACCTCTTCATCATCAACATCTTCCACTTTCATAATTGGTAATGTTTTTTTATAACTTATAGCTTTCTGCTGATTAATTTCCAAAATATTAGAGGAACCACTATTGATCTTGAAAGTAGCCTCTCTATTTTCTTGCATTAATGGCTGATAAACTAATTGATCAATCTCTTTTCTAACAATATGATCTGTTATCAGCTTTGCTACATCTTCAGGACATTCTACAACATCATTTTCGACAAAAAGCTTAGTATTCCCTGATTGTTTATCAAATTCAGCATGAGCTATCATTTTCCCTTTCAATGCTTCAAGTACAGTCCATACTGTTGTAGATGCACTAACCACGATACCTAATGCTTTTAGTGTATTGATAGACAAGCCCGTTGCTTCTAAAAGAATTTCAAAAGAACCTTCTTTATGAGCTTTTACAGAAATTTCTGCGATTTGTTTTTTTTCATTCAATATATCATTAGAATGTTCTAATAAATTGACGAGGGATGTAAGTGTATTACCGAGAGTTCTGGCATCAATTTGATTATCCGAGTATGCGTCACCACCATAAACAATTGAAAATTCTGTTTGATTTGTCATTATTTAATTCCTTACATAAAAATATTTTTTATTCGCTACAATTCTTCTCTTCAACTTCTTTTAATTGCTCTAACCGCCTATTTGCACTCTTTAAAGCTGAGCTTTTTTCAATAACATTACCAACCCCAAAATCACCTAAAAAAGATAAAACGGAACGTCCATCAAATTCACTTTCTTTTTCAACATGCTCTTTAAATCCTTGAACTTTTGCTTTTTCTAGTGCTATTTCACGGCATGTCATGGTATTTTTCTCGTATTGTGTTAACTCACCTTGTCGGCCATAATTTTTAGTGGCACACCCCGATAAACACAACATACACAACAATAAACTTAATTTTTTCATTTTATTTCTGATCCTTAATAATATTAATTTTGGCCGCGTAACTCTCGTCTCTGAATTTCTAATTCCAATTCATAAATTATTTTATTATTTTCTACTAATATTGGATTTAAATATTTTGTACGTGAGTATAGTAATACGAATAAGATTGGGAATAAAAAAAGACAAATGGTGGCTATTACATATAAAATATTATTTGAGAAGGTGGCACTTAATATACCATGTTTTAAAATGGCATTTACATTTAATAGAATAATAAATAATAAAAACAAAGTAATTAATAGAATTGAAGCAGTTGGGATATTCAGATATTTTCGTCTGATTATTTCTCTATTTTCTGCTCTAACATAATAAACTACATCAAACAAGTCTTGCGACGTTAAATTACTTAGATTCAGGTCATTGCCCTTTATTTTAATATAGATATTGTAAATATTGTTAGCAGCAACCTGATCCACCTGCCCATAAAAATTCTGCTCCATATTTTATTTCCTTATTTTTTCTCCTATAAAGTTATAAATATTTTCAGCAGAGACTTGTCCTGAAACTTTACTATTAAATACTTGCTTTGTTCCGCTTTGTTGTGCAGTTCCCGCCGTCAATGCTCCAATCACAGCGGCTTTAATTGCTAATGAAGCAGATCTAAATTTATTTATCAAATCTTGTTCATCAACAGATAAGTTCTGGGCAGATCTAATTCCTGTTATAACATACTGAACATCTAACCCAAAATTGGCTAGTGTAGATAAATATAAAGCATCAGGAAATCTCTCGCCTTTTTCATAATTAAGCTGAGTTAATTTTTTTACATTGGCAATTTCACCCATAGCAACTTGGCTAAGGCCCATGCGCTCACGTTCTTCTTTAAGTCTTAATCCGATATCTTTTTGCATACTTTTTATATTGACAGGTATAAATATTTATACCATAATTTATCCTATAAATTATAAATAAATTATTAATAATGTATAACACAGGAGATAAAAATGTCTAAAGTTCTCACTCCACAACAAGTTAAACAACAGTTTCAACAAGAAGGTAAAACAATCAAATCTTGGGCAATTGAAAATGGTTACCATCCAGTGGTTGTTTACAATGTTTTAAACGGTTTAAGCCGTGCTCATCGCGGTAAAACGCATGATATAGCCGTAAAACTTAGATTAAAACAGGCTTATTAGTTTTAATTGTAACAGTTTTTCATATATAGAAAAACAAAAAAGGATAAAAAACATGATCAGATCACAAATTTCAACATCGGGCACACGTACCTTGAAAGTATTAAAAGCGTTGAAAGGTTATACATTGACTGGATTATCAAATGGTGACATTGCAAAAATGATCAATGAATCGCCAGTTAATGTAACCAGATCATTACAAACATTAATAGAGGAAGGTTTGGTTATCAAACTTGATAATGGTTTATTTGCTCACAGTGTGCAAATGTTACAAATAGCCCAAGCCCATGCAATTCACATCACGAAAATGCAAGACAAAATAACAGAAATTAATCAGAGAATTACAGCTGGAACCAGATAAGGAATATAGCAATGGCAAGACAAGCAAACAAAGCAAAAGAAGAAATTGAAGTACCTGCAATTGATGAGCAAGGAATTAATGATGTAATGAATACCATGACTACGATTCAAAGTGAATATAATGAAGAGCGCGATCTAGTTAATCAGCTTTTAGGGCAAGCCCAAATGGCAGATGCTTTTGGAAAATTTTCCCAAACCGTTTGGGCTTCTAAATTAAATTTTGTTAAAGAAAACAAGCTTTATCGTAATTTAGCAGGCAAGAAAACTCCAAACGGTTTGGAGTTAAAAGGAACTTGGGAAGAATTTTGTTCATTATTAGGAGTTTCTGATGAAAAAGCTAATCAAGATTTAGCAAATCTAAAATCATTTGGTGAAGAAGCTCTTGAATCAATGTCCAAAATGGGCATCGGTTACCGTGAATTACGTCAATACCGCAAACTACCGGAAGACCAAAAAACAGCATTAATTGAAGTGGCAAAATCGGGTGACAAAGAATCATTAGTTGAATTAGCAGAAGAGTTTATCGCTAAAAATAATAAAGAAAAAGAGCAGCTAAAAAAAGAAAACAGTAATTTGCAAGCTGATTATAAAGCCCTGAGCAAACGTAATGCTGATGTAGCGAAAGAAAAGGAAGAATTAGCAATAAAACTAGCACAATTTGAAATGAAAACCGTACCACTAGATGAGCGTTTAGAGCCGTTTAAAAAACAGATAGCAGAAACACAATCACGCATGGATAAGCTATTTGAAGAACAAAGGCAGTATGTAGACATTATGTATAAATTGATGCTCGAAATACTGGAGAATGACCCTGATTACGATCCCGAAAAACCATATTCATTGCCTGAATCAATGCAAATTGCATTATTAACATTGAATGGTTCGGCCGTATTAACTTTAGATCAAGCTCGTTATGTGCATCGTGAACTTTGGAGCAAATTTGATAGCGATATTATGGAAGCTCAACAGCGACAAGAATCTTTAGTAAATGAGAATATCCAAGATTTATATAAATGATATTTCATATCAAGGGAATAAAAAATGGTATCACCTAATATTCGCAACTATTTAAATGAATTAGCAATTAAGCTAGATAACACAGATTTTGGTTCAAGAAGCGCTATTATGAGTGAAGCTCAAGCCTTTTTAGGTATTTCTAAACAAACTATTTACCGACAATTAAAAGAGTTTTGTGGTTGGTCAAGTGATCGGAAATGCAGAGCTGATAAAGGTGATACAAGTGTTTCTGATATTGCTTTAAATGTGGTCGGAGCAATATGTAAAGAGTCAGTGCGTGATAATGGTAAACAAACTATGTTTACAACAACAGCAACAAGTATTGCAAAACAAAATGGTTATGAAATTGGTGTAAGTACTAATCATTTTACTAGGTTATTACGAAACCGCAAAATGAATGTAAAAGCACAACAAGTGGCAAATCCTGTTCAGTCATTACGTGCATTGCATCCTAATCATGTCCACGAAGTAGATCCCTCTCTATGCTTAATTTATTACATGAAAGATAAACAGCATATTATGCGCGACCGTGATTTTTATAAAAATAAGTTAGGAAACTACGCAAAAGTTAAATACAAAGTCTGGCGTTATACTTTGTATGACCGTGCATCAGGCATGATTATACCTTGGTACGTTGAAGCTGCAGGCGAAAACCAACACTCATTATTCCAATTTTTAATGTTTGCTTGGGGTAAGCAAGATGGGCGTTTATTTCATGGTGTACCACAACTGCTTTATTGGGATAAAGGTTCGGCTAATACATCATCAGCAATCAAGAACTTGCTAGACCATTTAGAAGTTAAATATCTAGAACACGAAGCAGGTAATGCAAGGGCTAAAGGTGGCGTTGAAAACGCCAATAATATTATCGAAACACAATTTGAAAGTCGTTTGAAGTTTCAACCAGTTAGCAGTATTGATGAATTAAATCATGCAGCAATGAATTGGGCTGAAGCCTATAATGCCAACAGACTGCCAGGACAAGATACACGTTTGCGTCGTATTGGATTATCAGAACCCGTATCACGTCAATCACTTTGGCAACATATTACGGCAGAGCAATTACGCACATTGCCATCAATAGAAGTTTGTCAGGCATTAATGGCAAGTCGTGAGCAAGAGCGACAAGTGAAAGCTGATTTAACCATTAGTTTCAAACATCCGCAAGCTGATAGTTCGCTTATTTATAGTTTAAAAGGTTTAGATGGTATTGCTGTTAAAGATAAAGTCAGTGTGCGTTCATTAGTTTACGGTGATTGTGCTATTCAAATTGAAGTCCCCCGTTATGACGGTGAAGCACTGATTTATCGTGTTGAGCCAGACCGCAATTTTGATAAGTTTGGACAACGTTTAGATGCACCTGTGATTGGTGAGGAATATAAATCTAAAGGTGATACAGAAATTGAACAAGCAGCGAAAGCGATGGATCAAGTGGCATACCCAAACATGACAGAGGATGAAATCAAAAAAGCGAAGCAAAAACAAGTTGCGCCGTTCGGCGGTCAGCTCAATACACTCAGTTATCTAGATGATATTAATCATCCTGCTTACTTTGAACAAAAAGGCAATGAAATTGAAACACCGGAACATTTAAAGCCTGCTACCACAACATTAACGCTAACCGCAGCTTTAATGCGTATTACTCGTTCAATCGGTCGCAGATTAACAACTGATGAAAATAAGTGGCTATCCGCTCGTTATCAAGATGGTGTTCCCGAAGATTCGTTAGATTCACTAATTCGTACATTTACAACACCTGTTGCAGTCGGTGACGGTACGACAGGGTTTAGGAGTGTTAAATAATGCTGAAATTAAAAAGCGTAATGACGCAATTCAATATCAAACAAGCACAACTCGCTAAGCATATTGATTATAAAGGCAATTCAATCAGCCAAGCAGTAATTAGCCAGCTCGTTAATCACAATATTTGGCCACGCTCTATTAAACGTGAAGAACTAGAGCAGAAAATTGAAAAAGCATTAATAAAATTAGGTTTAAGCAATGATTATTTACTAAATATTTTTGAAGAAGAAACTGACACAGCCGAAATCTTGGCGGACGACGCTGTGCCAGTTGACTCAAATGAAAAACATTCAACAAAGGAGTCAGCCTATATGTTACTACGAAAGCAAACTATAAATCGAGATGCACGGGCACATTTCCGCATTCCTAGGGATCCATTTACGGATGAAATGACACAGGATGCTGATGTTTATCTTTCTGATGATATTCGTTATGTACGTGCAGCAATGCGTCAAACGGCAAAGCATGGCGGAATGCTAGCGGTAATTGGCGAATCAGGAAGTGGTAAATCAACATTGCGCCATGATTTAATTGATTGGATCAACATTAATCATGAACCTATTACCGTTATAGAACCCTATGTACTCGGTTTAGAAGATAACGAGGTTAAAGGCAAATCGTTAAAAAGTATGGATATTAGTGGTGCAATCATCAATGCAATTGATCCACAAGCAAAACCAAAACGCAGTGCTGAAGCACGAGCAAGGCAAATGCATACTTTACTTAAAAATAGCGCATTATCAGGTCGTAAACATTTAATGATTATTGAAGAAGCGCATGGTTTATCAATTCATACGCTTAAGCATTTAAAACGCTTTTATGAGCTACAAGAAGGCTTTAAAAAACTGCTATCAATTATTTTAATTGGCCAAACAGAATTACAAACAAAACTATCAGAATACAACCCTGAAGTTCGTGAAGTGGTTCAGCGTTGTGAAGTTGTGAACTTAAAACCACTTGATTTTAAAGTTGAAGAATATATCAAGCATAAATTTTCACGTGTTGATATGGACTATACAACGTTATTTGATTCGTCTGCATTTAACGAAATCATTAACCGATTAAGAGTTGCATCAACTCGACGTGGTGAAAAGCAAGTGCGTTCATTATGTTATCCACTAGCTGTTAACAATTTGTTATCAAACGCATTAAATCTAGCAGCACGTATAGGTGCCCCGAGAGTTACAGGTGAAGTGATTGTTGAATGTATCAAAGATCGGGGAGATATGTAATGAAAAATAACCACGTAATCAATAATGGAATAAATGCTGTTAATAAAGCAATCAATGCATTATCAAATGAAGAGTTGACAGTTATTGGTTTTTATCATGATTCACTTTCAAGACCGACGGTTGAAATTGAACACCACCCAAAATGCAATAAATATATAGCCGCAGGGCAAGCGACATACTATCGACATGAAGGTTATTATCGGTTTGGTCAATTTGAATTAGCTGGTTGTCGTATTGTATGGAAAGAACGCGATATTAGTCGTTTACATTAAGGATTATTAAAATGATAAAAACTAAAAAACGTATTAAAGCTACCGCATCAATCTATGTTGTGCAAACTAAAGAACAAGCGTCAGAAGCAATAAAATATTTAGGCGATATACAGCGTGAATTAACCCGATTAGAAACCGAAATGAACGACAAAATTGCTGATATAACTGGAAGCTATTCATCTAGTATTGAAGCATTAAAAAAGAAGTCGACAGAAATTCAAAAAGGTATCCAAATTTGGTGCGAAGCAAACCGTGATGAATTAACCAACAATGGTAAAGTTAAATCAGCCAATTTAGTTACTGGTGAAGTGCAATGGCGCAATCGCCCCCCATCGTGTGTTATTCGTGGTTTAGAAACGGTTATAGAAACCCTGAAAAAGCTAAAACTGGAACGATTTATTCGTACAAAAGAAGAAGTTAATAAAGAAGCTATTTTAAACGAACCAAACGTTGTCGCTCATGTGCCAGGTATTACCATTAAAAAAGATGTAGAGGATTTTGCGATAATCCCATTTGAACAGGAGGTTATCTAAGCATGCAAACACAAGATTATTATATTTTGCATCAATTTATATTAAGCCAGACAGCTAATTTTATAGTTCACTGTAAAGAGTATGGTTTATCTGAATTTGAAGCTGATCGCATCATCGACGAGCTAGAGGAATTAGCAAATGGCTAAATTCTCTAGCCCAAAACGTTATATGCCCGACCATTATATTTCAATCAGTCATGAACATTCATTTATGCGTGAAGTAACTGGTCAGGGCTATGTTGATGGAAAGCTGTACGATGAACTTTATGCTGAATATATAAAATTAAAATCAGCTAAAACATTAAAACAGCGTTTTGTTAGTTTTTTTAAGGTATTTTTATGAAAAATAATAATGAAAAGTATATTGAAAAAATCAAAAAACTTTTAGCTTTAGCAAAATCAACAAATCCCAACGAAGCTGCTATTGCAATGAATCAAGCCATCAAATTGATGGTAAAACATAATATTAGTAATAAAGATGTGGAATTATCTAAAATTGAGGAACATGTGTCAAAACATGCCCCTTCAAATGCAGAAAAACCACCAAGATATTTTTCAATATTAGTAAGTATCATTTCAAGCGCATTTGGTGTTCGAACTTACTTTACTTGGGAAAACAGTAAAAGAAAGGTTTCATTTTATGGACTTAGGGAACGACCACAATTAGCAGCTTATACCTTTGACGTTTTAAGTGTTCAATTAGTTAAAGCTCGAAAAGAATTCTTATCGCAACAAAATGGTAATTGTAAAAAAACCACTAAAGTCAACCGAGCTGATGCGTTCTGTGTTGGCTGGGTTAATGGTGTTTATCAATTAATTGAAGATTTTGCAATGACTGATGAGGAACTAAATCTATTAGCTGAATATAGAAAGACCAAAGATTTATCACCAGCTAAGGTTAGAGATTCTAAAAAGTGTAATGGTTCGGACTCTTCACAATTTATTGGTTACTTACAAGGTAAAACCGCTCAATTGAATCATGGTGTATCAAGTTCAGGTTATTCTCCATCATTAATAGGGATTAAATAGATGAAATCTAAATACATCAAGCTGATTCATATTGCAAAATCTCAACTTAATCTGGATGACGATACCTATCGTTATCTATTACTGACTATAACTAAAAAAACTAGTACCAAGGATATGACAGTTTGGGAACTGGAAAAAATCCTAAATAACCTTAAAGCAAAAGGCTTTAAAGTTAAATCATCAAAAAAAACGGGGAAGATAACTGCTACAGAACCAGTTCATAAAAAAATACGCTCATTATGGCTAGAACTAGCTGATGCAGGTGAAGTAAAAAACCGCTCCGAAAAAGCTATCAATTCTTATGTAAAACGTATTACTGGTGTTGAAGTGATGAATTGGCTTACTCAAAAACAAGCAATGGTTGTAATTGAAAGCCTAAAAAGTTGGCAATCACGCATATAAAGGAAGAAGCATGAAATTAACACGTTGCCCAATTTGTCATAATGAAATTAATTTAGAAGCATTGGTAGAGGATGATTCTGGCAGGGAACTACTTATATTAGTAAGTAATTTAAACTATGGTTGTGCTAAACCAATGATTGCCTATATTGGTTTATTTCGTACTCAAAAATCAAATTTAAGTAACTCACGAGCAGTAAATTTAATAAATGAGGTACTACAACTTTTTCAACCAAGTAGACATCTAGCACACGCATTAAGAGAAACCGTTAACAATATTCACGCAAAACGTGCATTGGGTGAATACAAACCGTTTAAAAATCATAATTATCTAAAGTCAGTTTATAATTCTACTAAACATTTATTTGCGTACGTTGAACATAAAGGAGAAGACAAACCCGCTCGTAGCAGTAATGAAGAGTATTTTGAACAGATGTATAGAGCCGGTATCGATTTTAATAAATTAGAAAAAAATATACCTGGTGCACTAGATTGGTATAAGAAGAAAACAGGAGCGTAAATTATGACTAAGTCTGCAATGTCTATTAAACGTCATGAATTACTAACACATGTATCATTATCTGTAGCTAACGATGCGATGGATTACGGTTTACCTGAAGATATTGCAGCACAGTTAGGTGATAGCATTGCAAATACAATTTCAGAACTATTTGGAGGTCAAAACTTCACTTTTCCGCGTGATTATATCTTCAAACTTAACCAACGTGACTTGCAAATCTATGATGCATTTAAAGGTAATAACTATGCAGAACTAAGCCAAAAATATAATATGACTGAACGTGGTATCAGGAAAGTAATTGACAGAGTTCATAAACGAATGATAAAAGAAAAGCAACCAACACTGTTTGATTTTAATGACGCCTAATTAATTTTAGAGCAAAATTTTTTAGGCAATTTTTTATTTCATATTTTGTAACACTTTTTCAAAAAACAATTTCATTATTTCCCCTTTTATTTTGTTATATCCCATTTATCTCATCATTCTGTTATTATTTATCATGTTCTATTTCAAATAGGCTAAAGACTCGATTACATTTAACCTTATATGTGCCAATGACATAAAACGAATATATTTAAATGATGTAATCCATTATTCCCGGGGATGATTTTATGAAAGGATATATTATAAATACTACCAAGAATACATATGGTTGGGTTATTTATGAAAATGATATTTCGACAGATTTTTTAGAGTTTTTAAAAGGACGATTTTTCCCTGAAAAAGAATTACCATTGTTTTTTAGTATCCCTAAAAAATCTAATTTAAATAAAGTTAAATCTGCCTTAATATTAGAATCATCAGGTCCTAAACTTGTAAATAAACTTTTAAAAGAAGTCTTAGAAGCCAATACAAATACTCTTCAGTTTTTTGATGTGGAGCTATATTGTGAAAATGAAAAGATAGAAGGTTTTTTTGCATTAAATGTCCCGAATAAAACACCTTGTGTAGATATTGAAAAAAGCGAGTACAGCATTATGAATTTTGATGTCAATAATCCAAAATATATGTTTTATTATATGAAATTAAAAGATAATATTTTTACGAAAGAATCAAACATTGATGTTACTCTTTGTAAAGAGTCGCCTCGTATAATAGTCGTAAGTGAAAGAATAAAAAAAGCATTATTTAATGCCAATTTGAAAGGATTACAATTTAGTGATAGCATTGACATTACTCCACAAGAACGAACAATTTACGAGAAAATATAAGTAAGGATGTTTATCAACATTATGTTTTTATTGAATTTTTAATTTTTAAAATTACTCAAAATAAAAAAAAATCCACAATTACACAAAATTCATTAACTGTTCTGAATTTTCACCTTTTTTCACTCTATCAACTTACATTAGGTACTTTGAGAATGGGCTTTTTACGTATTTTATGCGGTTAGCAGTTTTTGTTTTTTCAAAGTTTTTCGAGCTGTTTTTAGTTCACAATTTTAAAATTTATATGTATGAAGCTTTCTTCCCACAGCTAAACTATGGGAAGTCAAGTCCTACTCAATTGTATCGGATTATTTGGGCAGACCGGCTCAGCCCTATGGATGATAAAGGTAAGCTGATTTAAGAGGTGGAATTTGATATTTATGGCAGAATACGGGAAAATTTATTTAACAATAAGTCGTTTATTCCGCTCAGGCTACTTGGGCAGTATTAGGATGTTGAAACGGGGCTTTATTATAACCGGTTTAGGTATAACGATAGTAATACGGGAACTTATATAAGCCAAGATCCCATAAAACTGGAGGGGAATAACCCGAATTTTTACGCTTATGTTCACGATACAAGCGCTTGGATAGACCCTTTTGGATTGAGCGGTATCGAATGGAATAACGGTTGGCTTACCTCGAATGGAAAATTTGCATCTCCGCAAGGATAGGGAATTTCTGGGCAGGGGGGCAGTTGATGCCGTTCATACAGACTTATCATCTAATAAAGGTTGGATACATTTAGGGGATGAATTGTCAGTAAGAAATTCAAGCGGACAATTAAGACGATATGATTTAGTTTTTAGAAAACCTGACGGGACACAGTTGTCGGAGTAGAAGTTAAATCAAACACAGCATCCAAAACAAAAGCACAAAGAATTTTTGACAACGAGGTAAGCAAAGCAACACCTGCAAAAGGTGTAGGCAAATTTAAAGGAAGAGAAGTTCAAGAAAAAATAACAATTAGAAAAACAGGATGTAAATAATGAACACTAAAGAGTTAAAGACGCTATTACAAGAAACAATAGAGAGTAGTATTGTAGTGAAACTTGTTAATTTAGGATTCAAATGGAAAAAAGGGGCTTTGAAGTTCCAAAGAAAAAAAGATGATTTTGAACAAAGCATATTATTCTATTTTACGCCCTCTAAATATCAAGATGACAAAAGTATTGGGCATCTAAATATTATGATACGCTTTGATTCAAACGAAATTAATAGTGTAACGACCAAATTAAAAGGTTCTAATAATAAGTTTGACAATGTAGACACAGTTGTAAATGTTGATGCAGGGCTTATTGTTGGTTCAAATGCTATTAGCTGGCGACCGTTTTCTATTGAAGAAATGAATAAAATTATTGAAACAGAAATCAAGCCTCTAATCATAGAAAAGATAATACCATTTCTTGATAAGAGAGGAAAAATTCAAGAAGTACTGAAAGATTATTGAAAATAATGAGTTATATTTTTTTTCAATTAGCAATGATGTAGTTGCTCTTCTTGCAGTAGCAATGTACTCTATTCTAAACGATACCGAAAATGCAAAAAAGGTTGCAAATAAATATTTTTTAGAGGAAGAAGCATATAGAGAACGGTATAAGAATGTTCTGAATAATTTAAATGCTTAATATTAAGAACCGCTTCAATCGAAGCGGTTTTTTTATCTCTTTCCGCTCCAAAGCGGAAGAACAAGGGGCAAAAAAGGTATGGCTAAACCACGCATTTAAAAAATTGTTTTCTAAAATCTGGTTTCTTGTCCGTTTTTAGCTGTCAAAAACCCCCAAAATAAAAAGTTATTAACAATTACACTAAATCTCTTTACTGTTCTGAGTTTCCACATTTTTACACACTATCAATTTGTATTTGGGCAGTTTAGCTTCTTTTTTCGTTTTTTCAGAGTTTTCGATCTGTTTTTAATTCGCAGTTTTAAAAATTAAGATGTGTAAAGCTATCTTTCTACTGCAAAGCTATGCGAGGGTAAGTCCTACTCGATTGTTTAGGATTATTTGGGCAGACCGGTTCAGGTCTATGATGATAAAGGTGAGCTGGTTTGGCAGGTAGAATTTGACATCTATGGCAGAATACGGGAAAATTTATTTAACAATAAGTCGTTTATTCCGTTCAGGCAACTGGGGCAGTACGAAGATAAGGAACTAGACGGGCTTTATTATAACCGCTTCCGATATTACGACAGTAATACAGGAACTTATATAAGCAAAGACCCGATTGGATTACACGGAGGCATACAGCTCTACGGCTACGTCCATGACACGAATGCGTGGATAGACCCGTTCGGGCTTGCAAAACGTGGACCTAAAACGGGAGGAAAAGGACCTCATAATCAAACAATCAAATCCTGGGCAGATGAAATAATATCCGATGGAGGTACGATTATATACGGAGGTGGATACGAAAAAGAAAAATTATTTGAAACTCCTGGAGGGCATAAATCAGGAAGACGTCCTGATATTGTTTGGCAAGATGCTGACGGTAAAACACATTGGGGTAATGTAGGAAAGACTAATGCAAAAGGAAAGCCTGTTACCAGAGAGATATTAGCTATGCAGGATTTGAATAAAATTAGACACGCCAATGGTGTTCCTGAAAGGGTGCATTTCCGCTCCTATACTCATCCAGAAACAAATAAGAAGCCGAAACCAAAAACAAGTTGTCACTAATGGAACTAAATATAGTTGCATCCAGAAAATGCATAATTGAATTTGTAAATAATTTTTTAGAAAATAATAACCTTGTCTTTTTTAATGATAAAAACTTTGAGAAAAGTGGTATAGTTGTATCAAGTAGTATCAGTATGTTGGATTTTGTTGATAGTAATATCCTTATCAATATTGGTACCAAGGAAGATTATGAAGCAAAAATAAAATTACTAAATCATCGTCCACTTGTTGATGACAAAAACGACTTTATTTATATGACAAACTTTTGGACAAAGAATGAAGTTAAGATAACAAATACTTCATTTTTATGGTATCCTAACCGTAGTCCAAATGCTAAGCATTATGGTTCTATTTTACAAAAAGAAATTAAAAAACATTTTAATTATGGTATGCACACTGAAGACAGTCGGTATACATTACTAAACAAGACTTTCGCCAAGTATTATTGGTCTGATGAAGTGAAAAATTATTTGGATAAATTATATAATAATGGCGGAGTTGTTCCAATTCGCCCTATTATTGAATAACAATTAAAGCCACTCAAAAAGAGTGGCTTTAATATTTTACAGCGCAGCGATATTTTTAAGTTTTACAGATTTTATAAAACCGTCCAGCACGTGCAGGATATGGTTTTTATCTTCGCTTTGCATATTGTCCAGTTCCGCCAGCCGTTGCAGCATTACGGGGTCTTTAAACAGGTCAGCTTTGTCCGTTTCTCCCAGCAGATAACCCACCGTAGTATTTAAGAAACCTGCAATTTTTTTAGCCACTTCGATACCCGGTATCATCTCGTCATGTTCATACCTGCCTATTACCGAGATAGAAGTATTGAGGAGCTTAGCCAGCTCGTCCTGTATCATCTTTCTTTGCGTAATGCAGCCACTCTTTTACCGAAACTATCCATAACAAAAACACTTAAAAGGGTTATAAAACTCCTGATTTAACTTAATAGTACAAATATAAAACTCTTTTACGGACTAAAAAAGCCGTATAAATTTTGTTGATAAATCCGAATAGAGTATCTTTGAGCCGTAAACGGTCTAAAAAATATTTTTAAAATAATTTTCCAATGGACATATCAGCGATAAGACAGGGTTTAAGCATAACGGCAGTACTGGCACATTACGGGTTGAGAACGGATAAGAACCAAAGATTAAACTGTCCGTTCCATAACGACAAAACGCCCAGTATGCAGGTGTATGAAAAGACAGGTACAGTATATTGTTTTAGTAGCAATTGCAAAACACACGGCAAAGCAATAGACGTAATAGATTTTATCCTGTACAAAGAAAGCTGCACCAAGCACGAAGCCATAGAAAAAGCAAAAACAATGATAAATAGCGGGTTAATATTGAATAATGTAAAGCAAGGAACAGCACCAAAAGAAGAACCACCAACAGACCCAAGCATCTTACAGCACTTAGAAAAAACCTTTGCCTCATCGGTATGGCACAGCGAACCGGCGAAGCAGTACTGCAAGCAAAGAGCCTTGAACATAGAAAAGCTGAAAGGCTTTATCGGCTTCAATAGCGGGCAGTTCCACCACAGCAGCAGAAAAGATCAAAGCCTGATAGCACAATGCGTAAACATAGGGATGCTGCAACCATTGCAAAGAACCAATAACCAAACAGGCGAAAACGTAAGCTATAAAGTATTTGCAAAGCACTGCCTTACCTTTATGCTCCGGGACAAAACCGGAAACCCTGTAAGTCTTTACGGACGGAGCATCCACAATAACAGCGAGAGCAAACATTTTTACTTAAAGAACCGCAGGGGCTTATATCCGAATTATCCCAAACCGGAAACTACCAAGCTGATACTGACTGAAAGCATTATAGATGCAGCTTCGCTAATACAGATAAAAGAAACTGTGCAAAATGCTTGTCAGACTGAGCTTGTCGAAGTCCTTGCCCTGTACGGAACCAACGGCTTAACGGACGAACACACCGAAGCGGTGAGCCAATTACAGCAACTGGATGAAATCATTTTTATGCTCGACAATGATGCAGCAGGCAAACAAGCGACAGCAAAGCATTGTAAAACATTACAAACCTTGTTACCCAACATAACATATACTACAGTAGAGCTGCCTAATAAAGATGTAAATGAAACGCTGCAACTGCACGAAGATGAAACCATTTTTATAAAACTACTACAGGAAAGAAAATCTGTAAGTATTGATACGCCAGCATTACAGCCAAAAGCAAGTGATTTTTTTGTTTCATCTGAAAAAGAAAAAACAACTGAAAACAAACCAACAAAAAGCAATCATTTAAGCCTTGAAAACATCAACACCCTGATAGCGCAAAGCGGTATTGTAGGCGAAGAAGTTACAAAAACTTCATATCTATAGCTCAAAAATTGAAACGTTAGCAGGAATAGAAAAACTCCCTTTGAATAGCTTATCTTTGGTTCGGAACAACGCTTTAGAAAATATAGAAGCCATAAAATAACTCAAAAAATTGAATGGTTTACTGATTGAAAAGTGCAAAAAAATTACTGATTACACTTTACTAGATAGCTTAAAAAAGAAAGTGGATATACGAATTATTAAATAACTAATTCAAAATTACTATCCTAAATTTTGTGTATTTATCCACTAAAGGTAATGGCTGATTCTGTCTCTAAGTTCTGAATATTCTAAAACGGGCTTTATCATATTGGAGTTGAATTTGATACTTTTGAAGCTAAAAAATGATTATGATAGGAGTATAGAGAAAAAGCTCTTCAACAAAGAGCTAAAAGCAAAAATAGAGTGTAATTAAATGATTATTCCTATGTTTAATGAATGTGCTATAAAATTAACAATTGAAGATATTCAAGAAGTTGAAAATCAAATAAATTTTAACTTTCCAAAAGACTTTAAAGATCATTATTTTAAATATAATGGTGGAATTTCTTCAAAGACCTATTTTTACATAGAAGAATATGAAACTTTTGTGGAAATTAGCCGTTTTAGATCAATTAAGTATAAGACAGATTCAGATGATCTTAGAATCGAAGATATCTACCAAATTTTATCTATAGAAAAAAATATTATACCAACAAATATGCTGCCTTTTGCTATGGATTGGGGTGGAAATTTATTTTGTATGAATGTAGAGACTGAAGATATTTACATTATTTATCTAGATTTAGGAGAAGTTAATGAATCAAATGGAAGTATAAGGTTTTTAATAAATGGGTTTTCTAATTTTTTAAATAATTTAGAAGAAAATATAGATGAATAGATAAAATATTAAGAAAATCCAACTCATTTAAGTTGGATTTTCTATTTTAAGCGTTAAGTTATTAAAGCGAAATTCATAAATCTTTCAGAGGTTAATAAATTGACTTATTAGATACCTTCATAATCATCTAAATGAATAAATCTCACGCCAGTGGGGTTCAATTCTTTGATTTTTTCAACGACAGATTCATGGTATAAATACATACCTGGTTCTTCAAGTAATCTCCATCCTAAACGTCTATTTAATGGTATCTTTCTTAAAGCATCCTTGTCTAAAACAATTTTATCGAAAAAATAAAGCTCGCAATCTTCATCATATTCATATTCTGAATTTTCTTTATCTAGTGCTTCATAAGTATTATCATCAACGAAAACACAGTAATAATCTTCAATATATCCACCTTTACGATCTGAAAGTTTTAGAGGAACGATACGCACACCTTCCATGTTCATAGCCATCATTGCTTCAGCGACTCTTTTACTAACAAAATCTTTAGCACCAGTGTGATAATCTGCTAAAACCGGACGGCGAGGCAATGGATCGCCTAACTCGGCTTCAAGGATATCATCATGTTCTTCACATATGTCAAACATCGGGTAAGCTTCATCATCTTGGCTTTCCATAAAATAGTACTCAAAATTGTTTTCATTATTAGTGTTTTTCATGCCTTATCCCTTATAAATTTTATAATTTATGTTTTAATGAATATCGATATTTAGTATTTGTATACTAATTTCTATACAACTCTGCTTATATAGTGGTGTAAATCATAACACTTTTCATAATGTTACATTGTAAAAAATTGTTTTTATTGAAAAATAATTTTAATTAAGACATTAAAAAAATTTAAAAAAACTTTCGAGATAACCCAAAATGACGGTGATATGAAAGCGTTCAGGAAGGTTAACCTAATAATAAATTTAGTCGTTAAAATTAATAAAAATTTAAGTGAAAATATTATGGATAGAATAATTTGAAATATTTAAGAAGCAATGTTAGATAAAATATCTATAATAAATAATGATATTTTCGATGCGCGCAATAAAAATATAAAAAAGAAGTACATTAACACCTACTTTTATTTCTGAATTATTATGATGAAGACAAAATGCTGTGGAATTAGATTAATAAATACTACACAAATCTTAAAGATAATAGCTAAATAAAAATAAAGCCAACGGTTAGGTTGGCTCTATTTTTTAAACAATCTATCTAAAGCTATAGTTTTTATGAGTCTTGCTGATAAACTGTTTTACCACCAACAATAGTCGTTAATACTTTCACATTTTGCATATCGGTTGCTGGAATGGTAAATGGATTGCGATCTAAGATGATCAAATCAGCAAATTTACCTTTTTCAATTGAGCCAATATACTCATCTTGTTTTAGCACATAAGCAGCGCCAATGGTTGCGCAGCGTAAAACTTCGGTCGCGGTTAAATTACGGTCACTGTTTAAACGTGGGTGCTGTGCATCAATTTGTCGGGTCATGGCTATTTGAAAATCATACCATTCATTTAGTGGATCAATTGGCCAATCGCTACCAAAGGCGCAGTTGACGCCTGCATCGATATATTGTCCGTGGGCTTCTAAACCGTTATAGCGTTTTTCGCCAAATAGTGTTTGGTATTGTTCAACCATGGCGTCGCTACAGCCAGCCCATTGGAATGAAAACACTACACAAGCATTTAATTGCTTATACCTTGCATATTGATGCGCAGCACTAAGTTCATTGTGCGCCGTGCTAGGGCGGATATCGGCATCAGGTAATGCTTGGCGCATTTTTTCAATTGCATCAAGCACTACTTCAATGGCACCTTCACCAACAGTATGCATATGAGGGTGAAAACCGGCACGAGAGGACTCTAAAATTAAAGCATTTAGCATCTCAGTTGAATAGTACAAATCACCATAACGATCTTTTTCATCTTCAAGCTGATAAGGTTGCAATAGTCTTGCTGTCATTAATGGTGCTTGCATTACCCCGTCAACAAACAGTTTAGTATGTGAAATTTTAATACCGGGCTTAGGCTGCCAATTTTTATCATCATAACGGTTTGCAAACTGTTTAACTTTTTCGAGTAATGCCGGAATAGCTTCAATGGATGTCACATCATCTGGCGGTAACTCTCGTGCACCAAATAACCGAATGGTAAGTTGATCTTGCTGTTGCAACTTCAAAAAGGCATCGGCTTGCGTTTCGGTTATCCGAGCGTCCATCACGGCTGTTACGCCTTGTTTGTTTAATTCGGCTTGTGCTAATTTAGCAATATGTGCGGCTTGTTCTTCCGTCAGTTTTGATATGCTATCAAAAGCTCGCATAGCCGGTGCATCTTCTAAAATGCCATTAAGTTCACCGTCTTGTGTTCTGCCAATTTTTCCATCTGTCGGTTCGGGTGTGTTTCTATCCAAACCAAATTTTTGCAACGCAATACTATTAGCAACTAACGTATGACAATCGTTAGAAAAAAGGATTACCGGTCGCTGAGTATTGAGTTTATCCAGATCGAAGCGGGTAATATCGGTACCAATTGGTAACACTTCTTGCCTTAACCAGCCTCGAACTTGTAGCCATTGTGTGCTATTATTCTGACTGTCTTTATCCAAGTGTTTTTGAATAATTGCTAAAGTATCCTCAACGGTTAAACTTTGATAATTCAAATTACATGAGGTCAATTGCATGCCACCCCAAAAAGTATGAAGGTGTGAGTCGATTATCCCCGGCATCATCGTTTTACCATGAAGATCGTAAATTGCTGTATCATTATCAACATAGTGATGGCTATTTATTTCATCTGTGGAGCCTGTTGCTATTATGTAACCATTTTTGATTGCTATCGCTTCACAAACTGTATCTTTTTTATCTGCTGTATAAATATAGCCATTAATATAAATAACATCAGCTTTAACCATTATTTTTGATTCCTTAAATAAAGAACGATATAAAAGGTGAACGATACCAGATTTATAAAAAATTTGTCAAATGCAATAATTTTCTTTATTGTGTAAAACGATTATGCTACATATAATCTCTATAGTTACAGCGTCACAAGGTGAACAAATGAAATATCAACAACTCGAAAACCTTGAATGTGGTTGGAAGTGGCACTATTTAGTAAAAAAACATCTAGAGGGCGAGCCAATAACTCGCTATATTGAAAAAAGTGCTGCTCAACATGCCGTAAATGAATTATTACTGTTAGAACATAATCCAACAAGCGTTGTTGATTGGATAAAATCGCATTTGAATCCCGATTTAGATAATCGCATGAAGCAGACTATACGGGCAAAACGAAAACGACATTTTAACGCAGAACAACAATATACACGGAAGAAGTCCATCGATTTGGAATTTTTAGTTTGGCAACGCTTAGCGAATTTAGCTAAACGCCGTGGTTGTACGTTGTCACAAACCATTACGCAACTTATTGAAGATGCTGAGCAAAAAGAACAATATGCGACAAAAGTATCAACAATAAAAGATGATTTACTGTCACTTCTTGATGTGAAGCGTAACAGTAAATAACACAAACTACAGGATAAATAGGTTTAATTATGGGAAAATCCCTTGTTATTGTGGAATCACCAGCTAAAGCAAAAACAATTAATAAATATCTTGGCAAAGAGTATGTTGTAAAATCAAGTGTGGGGCATATTCGAGATTTACCCGTTAGTGGTAGTAGCCAACGCGCTGAGAAAACGACTAAAGATAAAGCCGAGAAGAAAGTAAAACGCTCAGAAAAAGAAGCGTTAGTCAGTCGCATGAGCGTAGATCCTTATCATGGTTGGAAAGCACATTATGAGATTCTACCCGGTAAGGAACGTGTTGTATCAGAACTTAAAAAATTGGCTAAAGATGCCGATATGATTTACCTCGCAACCGACTTGGATAGAGAAGGGGAAGCTATCGCCTGGCATTTAAAAGATGTGATTGGTGGCGATGACAATAAGTACCGTCGTGTAGTATTTAACGAAATTACGAAAACAGCCATTAAAAATGCATTTAATAAACCATCTATGTTAGATATGGATCGGGTAAATGCTCAGCAGGCTCGTCGCTTTATGGATCGGGTTGTGGGCTTTATGCTTTCGCCATTACTTTGGAAAAAAGTGGCTCGAGGTTTATCTGCGGGGCGTGTCCAATCGGTTGCTGTTAGACTTGTCGTTGAACGTGAGCGTGAAATTCATGCCTTTATTCCCGAAGAGTATTGGGATCTGTATGCTGATTTAATGACGCAGAATAAAGCGCAATTAACGTTACAAGTGACACATTATAAAAATGAAGCATTTGAGCCAAAAGATAAAGTAGCGATCGATATTGCATTGGCTGAACTTAATAAAAGCCAGTACCATGTTACCAATATTGAAGAAAAACCAACCAAAAGCAATCCGACAGCACCCTTTATTACCTCCACTTTGCAACAGGCAGCAAGTACCCGTTTAGGGTTTGGTGTTAAAAAGACGATGATGTTAGCTCAGCGTCTTTATGAAGCAGGTTATATCACCTATATGCGTACGGATTCAACCAATTTAAGTCAAGATGCATTGACTATGGTGCGTGATTATATTGGTCAGAATTTTGGGGATAAATACCTGCCAAAATCTGCTAATGTTTACAGCAGTAAAAAGAATTCGCAAGAGGCGCATGAAGCCATTCGTCCATCAGATGTAACAATACTGGCTGATAAGCTTAGCGATGTTGACGCTGATGCGTGCAAACTCTATCAGCTTATTTGGCGACAGTTTGTTGCTTGTCAAATGACCGCTGCCGAATACAATTCCACCACAATCACCGTAAAAGCGGGAGATTTTATTTTAAAAGCGAAGGGACGTACATTACGCTTTGATGGTTGGACAAAAGTGCAACCTCAATTATCAAAAAATAGTGACGATAAAATTTTACCGGCGGTTAATGTCGATGATAAATTGGATTTAATCAGCTTAAATCCGAATCAACACTTTACTAAACCACCTGCACGTTATAATGAAGCGTCATTAGTAAAAGAGCTTGAAAAGCGTGAAATAGGACGACCATCAACTTATGCAACGATCATTTCAACTATTCAAGATCGGGGCTATGTACGTTTAGATAATCGTCGTTTTTATGCTGAAAAAATTGGTGAAATTGTTACAGATCGCTTAAATGAGAATTTTAATGATCTTATGAGCTATGATTTCACGGCACGCATGGAAGATGCACTGGATGAAATTGCCAATAAAAAACAAGAATGGCGAGAAGTACTCGATCAGTTTTTTAGTGATTTTAGTAAACATCTGGAAATTGCTGAACAAACGCCAGACAAAGGGGGAATGCAATTAAATCCTTTAGTCTTAACGCCAGAAATAACCTGTCCAAATTGTGGACGTGAAATGGGCATTAAAACGGCTGGGACGGGTGTGTTCCTTGCTTGTTCCGGTTATGCATTACCGCCTAAAGAGCGTTGTAAGCAAACAATTAACTTAATCCCAGAACATGAAACCCTAAATATTTTAGAAGAGTCAGAAACAGCCGAAACTGATGCGTTAAGAGCTCGTAAGCGTTGTCCTAAATGTCACACGGCAATGGATAGTTATCTGCTTGATAATGAGCGAAAACTACATATTTGTGGTAATAATCCAATTTGTGATGGATCGCTTGTTGAAAAAGGTAACTTCAAAGTCAAAAGCTATGAAGGCCCTATTATTGAATGTGAAAAATGTGGATCTGAAATGCATCTCAAATCAGGACGTTTTGGTCTATACATGGGATGTACCAATCCAGATTGTAAAAATACGCGTAAGATCTTAAAAAATGGTGATGTTGCACCGCCAAAAGAAGATCCGGTCGATTTGCCTGAACTTAAATGTACTAAGTCAGATGCACACTTTGTACTACGTGATGGCGCATCGGGAATCTTCCTTGCTGCACACAATTTTCCAAAATCAAGGGAAACACGTGCACCATTGATTGAAGAGTTACAGCGTTTTAAAGATCGTTTACCCGAAAAATTTATGTATTTAACTGAAGCACCAAGTAAAGATCCTGATGGTAACCCATCAATTGTGCGTTTTAGTCGTAAAAGCAAACAGCAATATGTCACATCAGAAGTAAATGGCAAATCAACTGGTTGGGTAATGCAATACGTCGACGGCAAATGGATCAATAGTAAAAAATAGGTAAGAACGCCTGAATGATTGTTAATATCATTCAGGTTAAGTATACGTTTTAGTATAAAGTCGTGTGTTTGTTTGTGCTAAAGTGTGAAAGGAATTACCTTATAATTTCCCTCTTTTTAATACGTATTAATCAAGAGGGAAGTGTATAGAGTTAAAGGAGCCTTTGTCATGAAATTGCAACAATTACGTTATATTGTCGAAGTGGTGAACAACGATCTCAATGTTTCGCTAACCTCCGAAAAACTTTATACATCGCAGCCTGGTATAAGCAAACAGATTAAATTATTAGAGGATGAATTAGGCGTCCAAATTTTTACCCGTGTAGGAAAACATCTTTCAGAAGTGACACCGGTAGGCGAAAAAATCATTGCATTAGCTAAAGAAATCCTCAATAAATCGAAAGATATCAAAATTATTGCTAAAGAGTTCAGTCAGCCAAATCAAGGTTCTTTAACCATCACAACAACCTATACGCAAGCCCGTTATACCTTGCCAGTTGTCATCCAAAAGTTTATGCAACAGTATCCTCATATTATTTTGCACATGGAGCAAGGATCGTCTCAACAATGTCTATTGCAAGCGCAAACCGGTCAAGCTGATTTTGCGATAATTACCGATCTTTCGCAGTTAAGTGATGATATGATCGCTTTACCTTGCTACCATTGGAATCAAGCTGTGATTGTCATGAAGGATCATCCTTTGGCTAAAAGTAATATGATTTCAATTGAAGAGTTATCAAAATATCCTTTAGTCAGCTATGATTTTTCTAATGATGGATCAGATTTAAATCAGGCGTTTATTAATGCCAAACAATTACCCAATATTGTATTTAGCACAACAGATGCGGATTTAATTAAAACTTATGTTAAATTGGGTGTAGGGGTTGGCATTGTGGCGAAAATGGCAGTCAATGAAAACATCGATAGCGATTTTGTCGTGCTTAATGCAGGTCATATATTTCCTTATAGTACAACTTATATTGCCTTTGCTCGGTCACTCTTTTTACGTAGCTATATGTACGATTTCATCAGTCAATTTTCACCCCATTTAAATAGACAAACGGTTGATAGACTGATTCTTTGTGATAACAATGTTGAAGTACAAGCGATGTTTAATGGTGTGAAATTGCCAATTTGTTAGGTCATTGATGACTGACATTCGGTAAATTATTCCGAATAAATATTGAGTAAAGTGCGAGGTTTTCGCACTTTATTGTATCGTTTTATTTGTGTCTAGCTTTTAGTATACCGATAACATCTTGAAGGGACAGATTTTGATCTTGTAATAAAACTAACAAATGATAGATCAGATCCGCTGACTCATTTTTAAGTTCTTCTCGGTCATGTACGGTGGCAGCCAGCGCGGTTTCAACGCCTTCTTCGCCCACTTTTTGCGCTATACGCTTGGTGCCATCATGATAAAGTTTTGCGGTATATGATGACTGAGGATCGGCATTTTTACGTGCAGCAAGCAACTGTTCTAATTGATATAAAAACCCCCATACCGTTTTTGCCTTAGCAAAGCAACTGTTGCTACCGGTATGACACGTAGCGCCAATTGGATCCACTAAAATCAGTAGGGTATCGTTATCACAATCGGTTGAAATGCTTTTTACATTTAAAAAATGTCCTGAGGTTTCGCCTTTCGTCCATAGCCGTTTTTTAGTTCGTGAATAGAAGGTTACTTTTCCACTAGTTTGGGTTTGTTTAAGGGCTTCTGGCGTCATGTAGCCAAGCATTAACACATCACCTGAAACATAGTGTTGAATAATAACAGGCATTAAGTTATTCACTTTTTGCCAATCAAGCTGACTCGCGTCTAATTGGTTGTCTGAATTGGAAACTAACATAATCGAATCTCTACTCCGTGGTTAGCTAAATACTGTTTAAGTTCTGCAATATTAATAATTTGTTTATGAAATACTGACGCAGCCAAAGCACCATCCACACCAGCATCTTGAAAAGCATCTAAAAAGTGCGTCATTGTGCCTGCACCACCTGAAGCAATTAATGGAACATGGCAAACTTTGCGTATCGTTTTTAGTTGTTTAAGATCATACCCATGACGAACGCCATCTTGATTCATCATATTGAGTACGATTTCACCGGCGCCTCGTTTCTGCACTTCCTTAACCCAATCTAGGGTATTCCATTTGGTTGCAACGGTACGTTTTTCATCGCCCGTAAATTGATAGACATGGTAGTTGTCAGTTTCTTGGTCGTACCAAGTATCAATCCCAACTACAATACACTGCACACCATAACAATTGGCTAACTCCGTAATTAAATCAGGGTTAGCTAAAGCAGGGGAGTTAATCGATATTTTATCCGCACCAAAGGTTAATATTTGCCCGGCATCTTCGACGGTTTTAATACCGCCAGCCACACAAAAAGGAATATCAATCACTTCTGCAACTTTGGCAACCCAACTTTTATCGACCACACGCCCGTCAGAAGATGCTGTTATGTCATAAAAAACCAGCTCGTCAGCACCTTCTTCAGCATATCTTTTGGCTAGAGGTACAATATCGCCGATGATCTCATGATTGCGAAACTGTACCCCTTTGACCACTTGACCGTCACGAACATCTAAACAAGGGATTATCCTTTTTGCCAGCATGAAATTGCCTCCTGAACTGTAAATTTACCTTCAAGCAATGCACGACCGACAATTACACCGGCAACACCACTTTCTTGTAGTGCTTGTACGTCTGTTAATTGTCCGATTCCCCCCGATGCTTGAAACGCGATTTGTGGAAATTGTTGACTTATTTCTTGATAGAGTTTCACATTGGAACCACTAAGTGTCCCATCTTTAGATATATCGGTACAAAGCACATGTTTCAAACCATAAGGTAGATAATCGTCAATCACCTGCTCAAGTGTTTGATTCGAATTCTCTTGCCAACCATGAATAGCGACATATTTGTTACCTTGCTCATCAATTCGTACATCGAGCGCTAACACTAATGCATCTGCACCATAAGTGTTAAACCATTGCTTAACAAGTTGAGGTTGTTTAATGGCTGTTGAACCGATGACTACTCGAGTGGCACCTGCGGCAAGTAGGGCTTTGATATCCTCTTCTGTACGAATACCTCCACCAACTTGAACGGGAACTTGTACACCCGCAATTAAGGTTTTAATTAAGGATATTTGTCGAGCATTGGGATCTTTTGCGCCGGTTAAATCAACAAGATGTAACAGCTTGGCTCCTTGGTTTTGATAGTCTTGTAATCTCAGTAGTGGGTTATTGCCATAATCACGTTTGAGATCATAATCACCTTGATGTAATCGAACAACAGTGCCATCGATTAAATCCAGTGCAGGTATGATAGTAGGATAGGCACTCATGACTACATCTCCAGAAAGTTTTTGAGCAATTTTGCACCGGCTAAGCCAGAACGCTCGGGATGAAATTGAACACCGTAAAAGTTGTCTTTTTGCACGGCAGCGGTAAAGTTTTCGCCGTAATTGGTTTCTGCAATAGTTGCTGAGCATAATGGCATCGCGTATCCATGAACAAAGTAAAAATAAGCACCATCTGGAATATCTCGAAATAGATGATGTCCGGCTTTTGGGTAGACTTTATTCCACCCCATATGAGGCAGTGGTAGTCCACAATCGGGGATTTTAATCACTTTTTCGTTTATTATTCCCAATGTATCAACATGACCTTCATTACTGTACTGAGCCAATAATTGCATGCCAAGGCAAATGCCTAAAACAGGTTGGGTGCACACTTTAATAAGCTCGACTAAGTTGCGTTCTTTTAATTTCTGCATTGCAGCTGAAGCTGAACCAACACCCGGTAACAAAAGCTTATCAGAGTTAAGCACGATATCAGGTTCCAGACTGATAATAGGTTGGTATCCTAATCTTTCAATCGCATATTTAACCGAAGAAAGATTAGCGCAACCCGTATCTAAAATCACAATGTTCATTACAACACTCCTTTTGAACTGGGTAATCTGTCACTTTCGATTTTGATCGCTTGTTTTAACGTTCGGGCAAAAGCTTTAAATAGACTTTCCACTTTATGATGATCGTTATCGCCTTCGGTTTCGATATGTAGGGTAATACCCATGGCATAACTTATGGAGTAAAAAAAGTGTTCAACCATTTGCGTACTCATATCGCCCACCTTTTGATGAGAAAATTGCGCATTGAATTTCAAATAAGGACGACCAGATATATCCATTGAACATTTCGCTAAACATTCATCCATAGGAATTACCGACGCATAGCGAGCAATACCTCGTTTATCGCCAAGGGCAATTTTCAATGCTTCGCCTAGAGCAAGTCCTGTATCTTCAATAGTATGATGATCATCAACATGCAAATCACCTTTCACTTGGATATTAAGCTTAATTCCTCCATGGGTCGCAATTTGGTCAAGCATATGATCAAAAAAACCGATGCCGGTATTGATTTGGCTTCCACCTTGTCGGTCTAACCAAACTTCAACCAGTATGTTGGTTTCTTTGGTGTGTCGTTCAACTTTTGCATAACGATCGGCTGTGGTTAATCGTTGCGCAATCTCGTTCCAATTTAAATGTGTTGGGTGATAATGGAGTCCATTAATTCCCATATTTTCAGCGAGTTGTATATCTGTGACCCTGTCACCTATAACATAACTATTGGTTTTATCTAATTTACCGCTAGACAAATAAGGTAGCACTAATTGAATTTTGGGTTTTCGACATTGGCAATTATCTTCAGGAAAATGCGGACAGATAAGTACTTCTTCAAAGTTCACACCTTGTGATTGAAAGATTTGCATCATTAGATTATGTGGACCATCAAAATCAGCTTGTGGGTAGCGACTGGTTCCTAGTCCATCTTGATTGGTCACCATGACCAATTTAAAGCCTGCGGCTTGTAGTTTGAGTAACGCCGGTATGACATTAGGCTCAAAAGCAAGTTTTTCAAAACGATCAACTTGGAAATCAATAGGCGGTTCAGTAATTAAGGTACCATCCCGATCGATAAATAAATATTTTTGTAACATGATGACTCCTATTCTATCGTTTTAAGTGCTGTTATAACCGCATCACATTCAATTTGAGTACCAATGGAAATGCGTATAATGTTTTTTTGACCCATTGATTTACTTTGATCTCGTAAAATAATTCCTTGATTCCAAAGGTTATTAAAGACATCTTTATCATCTTGAAATTTAACACACAAATAGTTAGACCAGCTTGGGTAAACTTTTTCAACCAGGGATAATTGGGTGAGTTGATCGGCAAATTTTTGTTTTTGGTCATTAAGATATTGAACATTTAACTTCATCGTATTGATACCGTCTTTACTCAGTGCTTGTGCGGCAATATCTGCTACAGGTGTGGCTAATGGATAAGGGGCAATGACTTTTTGAAGAGTATCAATGACGGGTTTGTTCGCAATCGTAAATCCACAGCGTAACCCTGCTAATGCAAATGCTTTAGATAAAGTTCGTAAAATCACTAAGTGTGGATAATTAGTTAGCCAACTGACTACCGATGATTGTGGTGAAAATTCAATATAAGCTTCATCAATAACAACTAAAGCACGGTCTTGGGCCATATTAAGCAGGGATTTAATATCTTCAGCGTTGATCAAATTACCAGTTGGGTTATTCGGTGAACAGACATAAATTAACTTAACATTCTCAAGATTTTGTTCAATACCGTTAAGATCGAGTTGCCAATCTTTTGTTGTCGGAACGATCTTAGTTTTTATACCCAATGTTTCAGCACTAACTTGGTACATACCATATGTCGGCGGACAATATAAAATACTATCTTGTTCAGGCTCGCAAAATGCTCGCATCAAAAGTTCAATCGCTTCATCTGCTCCTCGACTGACAAGTAATTGATCGGGTTGTACACCGGCATATTGTGCATAGCCCCTAATCACTTGCTGTGGTTGCGGTTCCGGATAACGATTTAATGTTTGCTGTGTTAACTCAAAATGTGGCGCAACAGGGTATTCATTTGCATTAAGCCAAACATCACCTTGACCGCCAATACGTCTAGCGGATTGGTAGGGTGTCAATTTTTGTATATTTTTTCTCACTAATTGATTAATATCCATTTGCTATACCTACCTTTGATTCGTTTGATTTAATACAGCTAAACGCAATGTAACAGCTTGTTTGTGTGCTGTGAGTTGTTCTGCTTGCGCCATTAGTTCTACTGCGTTACCAATGGCTTTTAACCCTTCAGGTGTTAACTTTTGAACTGTCATCCGTTTTTGAAAGTCAGCTAATCCTAAACTGGAGTAGGTAGCAGTGTAACCATAAGTCGGTAATACATGGTTAGTACCCGACGCATAATCGCCAGCTGATTCAGGCGACCAGTCACCAAGAAAAATAGAGCCAGCACTGGTTATCTGATCGACAAGTTCATCGGCATTTTGGGTTTGAATGATTAAATGTTCTGGCCCATAACGATTACTGATTGCAACGCATTGTTCTAAATCTTGAGTGACAATAAGTCGACTTGCTTGTAACGCTTTCTCGGCAATAGCTTGCCGTGATAATTGTGCAAGCTGCTTATCGACTTCTAATGATACTGCTTGAGCCATTTTTTCATCGGGAGTAAGGAGTACAACTTGTGAATCGGGGCCGTGTTCAGCTTGTGATAACAAATCAGCAGCAATAAATGCAGGATTAGCTGAACTATCTGCAATAACGAGCACTTCGGATGGCCCCGCAGGCATATCAATTGCAGCACCATCAAGGCGTTGGCTTACCTGACGTTTTGCTTCTGTTACATAAGCATTACCGGGGCCAAAAATTTTGTCTACTTTAGGCACAGACTCTGTACCAAATGCCATGGCAGCAATAGCTTGGGCACCACCTAGTTGATAAATTTCGGTAACGCCACACAGCTCAGCGGCATATAAGATCTCATCCGCTATTGGTGGGGGTGAACAAAGTATCACTTTGCGACAACCTGCAATATTAGCGGGTATGGCAAGCATCAATACGGTAGATAACAACGGCGCAGATCCCCCTGGAATATAGAGTCCAACTGAATTGATTGGTCGGGTTACAAGTTGACATGTAATGCCGGGCATTGTTTCAACAGTTACTGTCTGTTTAACCTGCGCTTGATGAAATTTTTTAATATTGCCAACAGCTAATTGCATAGCTTGTTTTAAATCAGGATTAACCCGATCGATTGCCATTTTAATTTCACTGTTGCTTAATTTAATCTGATTAATTTGAACTTTATCAAACTTGTTACTTAAGGCTTTTAACGCTTCGTCACCATATTGCTTAACTTGATCTAAAATATCTGCAACAGATTGACTAATTGAGTCTGATGCAGTCATAGCTGGACGAGTCAATAAAGCGGTTTGTTCTTGTTCTGAACATTGTTGCCAATAAGAGAGTTTCATACTTTACTCCATCATCTTTTCAATTGGTAATACAAGAATTGAGCTTGCACCTAATGCTTTTAGTTTTTCCATGGTTTCCCAAAATAGCGATTCACTACTAACCATATGTAACGCGACTCGATTTTGTTCGCCAGTTAGCGGTAATATTGTTGGATTTTCAGCACCCGGTAACAAGGCAACCACTTGATCTAATACCTGTGTTGGGGCATGTAACATAATATATTTTGATTCGCGAGCTTGTATTACCCCTTGAATACGTGTCATGACTTTATCAATCAGCGCTTGCTTAATTGGTGGCATTTCGCCTTGTCGTTGAATTAAACATGCTTTGGATTGATAGATAATTTCGATTTCTTGTAAACCATTCGCCTCAAGGGTGGCGCCACTTGAAACTAAATCACAAATAACATCAGCCAATCCTGCTCGAGGGGCAACTTCCACCGATCCGTTTAACAAACAAGTTTTAAATGTCACATTGTATTCAGCAAGGTAACGACGAAGTAGGTGAGGATATGTGGTGGCAATACGCAGATTATTTAAACATTCAGGGCCGGTATAATCGAAATCGCGAGGGGCAGCAATGGATAACCGACAACCGCCAAAATCTAAACGACGTAATTTCTTGTACTGAGGATTTTGCCCTTCCGCTTGTCTATCAAGTACTTCTTCTTCTAAAACATTTTCACCCACGATACCAATATCGACCACACCGTCGATAACCAGACCGGGAATATCGTCGTCACGAACACGTAAAATATCGATTGGCATATTTTCAGCAAATGCGATTAAGCGTTGTTCTTGAAGATTAATTTTAATGCCACACTGTGCCAGCAATTTTTTTGATTCATCACTTAAACGACCAGATTTTTGCATCGCAATGCGTAAACGCGAATTATCCAACATATTATTCTCCAACTTATCCAAAAAATTTATAAACCACAAACAAAAAACCCTCGGAAGTTTGATCTTCCGAGGGTTTTCTATTTGCTTTCGCGATATCACCGGAAGACCAAATGTCTTCCAGCACCAATCGCCCGAAGACTATTCAGGAATGATGGTGATGATGATGTTTAGTAATAAAAGCGCAAAAACAATTCATAAAATAAAAACCATTAAGTTGATTTATTAATCTAATTTCTGAACAAAATATAACATAAAAAGTCTGCTCGCAACTGTTTTTTTGTTTTTTTATTAAATTTTTGTAAATTTAAATTCTGTTTCAACAACGTATAAATTGTTTCTATCACAAAGCGATATCATCTTAATTTTTCGAAATTTATAGAGTATATTTTTCAGCGTGATTATGGGGTGATAATTTTTTCAACTACTGATTTACACCAAAAATTACAACAATACTCAGTCAAACAACTGGTCATTTGTGGCATGATGAGCTATATGTGTGTGGATTCAACTACACGATGTGCCAATGAACTTGGTTATCAACCGATATTAATTCATGATGCATGTACAACCCGTGATCTTGAATTTAATGATGAAATCATCCCTGCTAAAAAAGTCCATTATAGCTTTATGTCAGCATTGGCAGGATTTGCAAAAGTTATCAATTGTCATGAGTTCATACAAAAAAAGATAGATTAAATTTTGAAAAAAACAGAATGATTGGATTGAATGTCAAAGGCGCTGGAAAAACTTTCTATTATTTAATACTGCCAACGAAATAAGTTTATTTTATTGAGTATATTTCAGGAAGATATCGTTTATGTTTATGATATCTTCCTTATCAATTATTGCATCAATAAAAACGATTTATTCAAACTACTATTCAATAAGTTCAGAATATTTTTGACCTAAAACGCTATAACGACCATTGCCCAATAGTGCAAGACTGAAAGCGGTAATGACCATAAAAGCAGGGTATTCCCAACCACCACCGGTATTGCTGAATGTCCATCCATTATTAAAATGGATAACGGTGATAATGAGTAATTCAATAATGGCTAAAATAGCAATGACACGAGTTAATATACCAACTAACAGTAATGCACCGCCACCAATTTCAAAGACAATGGCGATATAACCAACAAAATCGGGAAATCCAAGTGATTCAAAATATTGTGCTGTACCAGAGGGTGTAAAGACAAGTAACTTAGTGAAACCATGAACCAAAAACATCACACCTAAAGCAATACGTAAAAATAGAGCAGCCAGATCAGTTTGATTTTGTCTCATTTTTATTTTTCCTATATTAAGTTAGAAAATAACTTCAATTGATAATCGTAAAAAATTATAAACAATGCTATTACTTGGTTAAAAATAGGATAATACAACATAGATTGTCTCATAAACGGTAATAGTTAGTAAAGTTATACCTGTTCGATTTATAAAACATTATCTGAATGAAAAGATGAATTTGCTTTTTTCTGGCAAGCTTTACATAGTTCAAATCGTTTTTATTAAATCATCAATCAAATAGATAAAAAAATGTGATTATTTAAATTGCTAGTCAAAATAAGATTGTTTAAATCATGCGTTAATATTATTGATTACTAAAGTTATATTCGTGATGGTGTATTTCATCCATAATTGTTATAAAACAATGAGCGGAATATTGTCATCGATTTAAACCTATATGGTGAAAACTTTATTCCCTGCGTTGCGTTATCATCGCAATAAAACATTAAACTGTTAAATTGATAATGTAATAGTAAAAAGCGCAGTTTTATCTGAAAAGTTTGTGATACAATGCCTTAACTATACTTTATGATTCATTTCTAACGTTAAATAATTAATACTCTCTTTTCTAACTTTAAATATTTAATACGATTCCAGTCCTTTTAAAGATTACTATTTTATGCATATCGTTCAATAAATTATTGGAGTAATACTAAAATGAATTACTATGATTTTTTAGTCATTGCCTTAAAATTATTGGTTGTCTTTATTTGCATTATTTTGTTTTTAAAAATTACCGGAAAAACATCATTGTCTCAAATGTCGAGTATCGATTTTATTGGTAACATGATTTTGGGTGGTATTGCAGGCGGTATTATCTATAACCCTAAATTAACCGTTTATGATTTTTTAATTGTATTACTCATGTGGACGGCAATAATGTACACCTCGAATTATCTGAAAAAAAATAGCCAAAATGCCAAAGCCTTTATTGTTGGTAATCCGATCGTATTAATGGATAAAGGCAAAATAAAGTTGGATGCTTTCACATCAGTAAATCTGGATATATCAAGCTTTGCCGTACTATTGCGGATGAAAAATGTCTTTAATATCAATTCTGTTGAAAAAGCGATTTTGGAGCCTAATGGACAATTAACGGTCGTTAAAAAAGGGGATAAAGATATTTCTGCTATCGTCTTAGAAAATGAAAAACCAAGAAATGATGTTTTAGAGGATTTGGGTAAAAGTGAAGCATGGTTAAAATCGAGATTATCTCGGCAGGGGTATAAAACTTATCAAGGTTTGTACTGTGTTGAATATTATAATCGACGCTTGTATGTGATTCCTAGTGATTCTGTGGATTAAATGATTCAGAACAATAATATTAAATCCCTTAACCATTTCGTTAAGGGTTAATAACCGTGAATGAAAATTTTGATTTAATTGCTATAAAGCGGAGAATTGTTTAACGATTTAGTCACAAAACTTTTTACATCAAAGTCTATCAACGTATCTTGTAGCTTTTCGGCTTCTGCCTTTGATTGACATTGCGTAAAAACACAAGCGCCCGTGCCAGTTAATCGTGTTGGAGCAAATTGCGAAAGATGAGTGATGATTGCGTTTACTTTTGGATAACGCTTGCGCACCACCACTTCACAATCGTTACTAAATTGATCTAAGGATAGCAATTCATTAACGCTTCGAACAGGTGTATCTCGCTTAAGATCAGGATCGTTAAACACCTTGACTGTTGAGATTGCAGTATTAGGGTAGGTGACCAAATACCAATATTCCGGAAATTCAACCGATTGCAACTGATCGCCAATTCCTTGTGCTAATGCTGTGTGACCATAGATAAAAATTGGTACATCGGCACCGATATTACGACCAATCTCAATCAATGTTTGGCGTGATAAATTAAGATTCCATAATTGATTAAGTGCAACTAACGTCGTTGCGGCATTCGATGATGCGCCACCCAGCCCACCACCCATAGGAATGATTTTATCAATCGCAATATCAATCCCTAACTCATGTCGACCAGTATAAGATTTTAGTCGTTGGGCAGCGAGAGTAATTAAATTTTTATCTGAAGGGATATCACTAAATTGAGTGACTAGATTAATCTTATCATCTTCACGAAGATTGAAAGATAATCTGTCACTCATATCGATAAATTGAAATAGTGTTTGCAAATTATGATAATTATCAGGACGACGCCCAGTAATATATAAAAATAAATTTAATTTAGCGGGTGAAAGCCATTGATACATGAAAAATCCTTATTACCGTAAAATCCAATTATCAATTTTTAAGCGAATTTTCTCATCATTATGTTTTAGTTCGATGGTGGCCGGAAGATCAATTTGTCTACTTTTAAACTTTCGAGTCATATAATTTGGAATTGTTAAATTCCATTTATTTGCGTTTTGCATAAATTCTGTAGAAGCTAATCTTCCCGAATTATCTAATTTAATATTAGATGTATCATCAGAAAAGCCTTTTAACCAATTGTGTAATGAATTAAGAGGAATATTGATGTTTGAAATTTTTCTCATTAAACTTTCAACATCACGGTCAGTATAATGTCTACCGTCTCTATCTATCAGTTCAGCATAGTCTGAATTGGCCTTCAAACTTACAATGTTCCCACCTAAAGGGGTAGTAATTTTAATTTCATACATTTCTTCAGATTGTTGTAAGATTAAAAATCGAGCGTAATTTCTTGATTTATCACTAAAATGAGCAATACTACCATTAACTTGAAAAGCAACGACTTGTTTGAGATCTTGCTGATGAATTTGCCATTGTTCTTCAGCGGTTGCATTATCTATATTTTTATTGATATGACAAGCAGATAATAATAAAGGCAATATAATCAGAGTGTATTTTAATTTAAACATATTATGACTCTTAGTTGTTTATATGCGTAAGGTTGAGGTTATTATAACTGATAATTGACATAATAGAAAAACTAACCACGAATTAACGTAAACTATTTTTTTATGTATAATAGGTCTATTCAAACGCTTAATAACCGATTAAGCATTATAAGTTTTGTTAAAGAAATCAAGCAATGTCAATCACAATATTAGGTGTTAATCATAAAACAGCGCCAATAGCCATAAGAGAAAAATTAGCCTTTCCTAATGAAGTTATCGAAAAAGCGCTATATAGCCTTTTTCAACATCCCTTGGTTGAAGGTTGTGTTATTTTGTCTACTTGTAATCGAACTGAAATCTATCTGAGTTATGAAAATGAAATAGATTTTCTCAAATTAAAACAAATTGTGATTAATTGGCTTGGTCACTTTCATGATTTTAATATAGAAGATTATCACCACATATTATATTGGTACCAAGGGCGACAAGCTGTCGAACATTTGATGTCTGTTGCATGTGGAATAGACTCAATGATATTGGGTGAAGCCCAAATATTAGGACAGGTCAAGCAAGCATACAGTATCGCGCAAAAAAATCATTGTTTATCTTTGAATTTAGAAAAGCTGTTTCAAACTATTTTCCATGTTGGTAAGTTAGTGCGAAGTGAAACCAATATTGGTGTTAACACAGTTTCAATCGCTTATGCAGCGTGTCTTGCTGCGCGAAATTTGTTTGCGGACACTCAACAATTAAATATTATGCTTGTTGGAGCAGGTGAAACAATTGAACTGATTGCTCGTTATTTAAAACAGCATCGTTTTAAACACGTTATCGTTGCTAATCGTACCCGAGAAAAAGCTTTAAAACTTGCAACAATGATTGATGCAGAAATCATATCATTACCAGATATAGCTAATCGGCTGAAAGATGTTGATATTGTAATTAGCTCAACAGCAAGTCCTTTACCCGTTATAGGAAAAGATATGGTTGAGCAGAGTTTACACGCTAGGAATAATCGTCCGATGCTATTTATTGATCTGGCCGTGCCACGTGATATCGAACAGGAAATTAAAAATCTCGGCAATGTTAATCTTTATACCATTGACGATTTACATAAAACAGTTGAAAACAATTTAGAACAACGTTCAATTGCAGCCAAAGAAGCACAATATATCATACATGAACAAGCAGAACATTTTATTGATTGGTTAAAAGCTCGACAAGCAGTGGATTATATCAAGCGATATCGTAGTAATGCAGAAAATATAAAAAAAGAGTTAGAAACAAAAGCGCTTAATGCTATTAGGCAAGGAGCTAATGTTGATGACGTTTTTTATCAATTTTCTCATCAATTAACCAATAAGTTAATTCATGCACCAACTCAAACATTGCTTCATGCTGCAACTCATGATTGTGATGATTGTTTTAAGGTTCTTAGCAAAAGTTTGGGATTAATAGAACATTAATTTAAGATGTTCGTAAAATGGAAGAATTAAATATTGGATCAGATTGAGTTTTTTGATATTCAAAGTCCTTGCAAACGTGTTTGTGAAACAGACAAACAAGGATATTGTAAAACATGTTATCGTTCAAGAAATGAGAGATTCAATTGGTTACAATATACAGACTCTCAAAAGCAAGAAGTGTTACGTTTATGTCGACAACGCGCTTTACGACGTTATTATTTTCTGTTGCAACAACAAAAAATCAACTCAGCTAAACAAGCAGATTCACAAATAGAACTCACTTTTTGATATGATGCAATTATCTATTTTTATTAGCATCTTGTAATCTAAATAAACTCGGAGTAGGATTTTTGTCATAACGTTAAGAGTAACATTTCAATAAGTTGATTTAGATTAATCGAGAACCCTAATATGAAAATGTGTATTGCCTGTGGTATGCCAATGACTTGTATCGCTGATTATCCATTACATGATTTATCAAAAAATTATTGTAAATATTGTGCACATGAAAATGGTTCAATGAAAAGTTTTGATGAAAAATGGCAGGAAGTGACTTTACGCTATGCCAAAAATCACAATGTTGATTATCCGATTGCGAAACAAACAGCCTATGTGATTTTAAAAAAATTACCCGCATGGAAAAGACAATGGTAGTTGATTTTTTAGGCATTCAAAGCACATTATCATAATATCAGTTGCAGTTATTGCAAAGCTTAGTATAATTGCCAACGTTTACTTATTTACACTTCTAATGCCAGTGTGGCGAAATTGGTAGACGCAGCGGATTCAAAATCCGCCGCCCTTAAAAGCGTGTCGGTTCGAGTCCGACCACTGGCACCAACTCCACAACATGTTTTATCTAAAAGTCATTTTTTTACTCAAGTTTTAATTCTCAACCTTTATTAAAAGTAGATTGTCCAATCTCTTTTCAATGTCATTTTAAATTAGAGTCTAAAAGTTTAAGGTTAATTTGCCAATCCATCTAAAAGCTTAGTCATTTTTCTTTGTAACAATAGATATAAAAAAACTTATGAAAAAATATAGAATTATTATGTCAAAGACATTACTATTAACTAACCTAAATTGAATAATAATTATTTAAAAATAAAAAAGATGAAATGCTTAAATCTATTTTCTGGGTTTTTCTTCCTATCATTATCATTAACTACCCATGCGGTTGTTGTTAATGATATAACCGGAATGACGCCAGTAGAAGTTACATCAATCGTCCAACCTGAATCTACTCAACAAGTAGCTGAACTCATCAAAAATACAGATGGACCAGTCAGTATTGCTGGTGGAAAATATAGTATGGGTGGACAGACAGCAATTAAAAATGGTATTCAAATAGATACACAAAAATTGAATCATGTGATTTCTTTTGATCCTACAGAAAAGCTGTTAACCATTGAAACGGGGGCAAACTGGCGACAAGTACAGGAATTAATTGATCCTTATAATTTATCAGTCAAAATTATGCAAAGTTATGCGAATTTTAGTATTGGTGGTTCATTAAGTGTTAATGTTCATGGACGGTATATTGGGGAAGGCCCTATTATTTTATCTGTAGAAAAGATTAAGATAGTTCTGGCAGATGGTTCAATAGTTGTGGCAAGTCCGACAGAAAACCAAGAGATTTTTTATGGTGCTATTGGGGGATATGGTGGTTTGGGAGTTATTACCGAAGTAACGTTACGACTTGCAGAAAATGTTAAAGTAAAACGAGTAAGTGATGTTATGCCAATCAAAAATTATTACCAGTACTTTGTTGAAAACATTCGTTCTGATAAAGATGCCATATTTCATAATGCAATAATTTATCCTCCTGATTATAAGAAAGTGCGTTCTGTTACCTTCAAACAAACGCAAGATCCTTTAACTATTCTGGAAAGATTAAGGCCTAATTCTCAATACTCTCGTAAACAAGAAGCACAAATTAAGTTAGTCACTTCATCTGATCTAGGCAAACACTTGCGCAAAACCTATGATTTTTTTGATTATATTAATAAGCCTGTTATGTGGCGTAACTATGAAGCTAGCTATGATGTCTCGAATCTCCATCCGATAGCAAGTAAAAATAAAAGTTTTGTTCTACAAGAATATTTTATCCCCATTGAACGATTTGATGAGTTCTATCCAGATTTGGTATCTATTCTAAAAAAACACAAAGTTAATGTGATCAATATATCTATACGTCATGCAAATCAAGATAGTGGTTCACTATTAGCTTGGGCTAAAAAAGAAGTTTTTGCCTTTGTTATTTACTATCAGCAGGCAACGGATGAGAAAAGTAAAAATGAAGTAGGAATTTGGACACGGAAGTTAATAGATCTAGCTTTAGCAAATGAAGGAAGCTATTATTTACCGTATCAGTTGCATGCAACGGTTGAACAGTTTCAGCGCGCCTATCCACAAGCGGAGCAATATTTCAAACTCAAGGATCGATTAGATCCAGATAATAAATTCAGTAATTTGTTACTGCAACGATACCGTACTGAATTGACTGACAATAAATAGTTTATTAATCCAGCGGATAACGCTCTATTTATTAATGATAATTTCAGAATATAAACTTTAAATACATGATGAAATAAAAACATATTATGATGTTAATAACAGTATTTAAAGAATATTTTTTAATTAAGGAAATAAAACTTAATGATAAACAGCATTGATTAAAAATAATTTTGTGAGATAGGGGGATTTTATGAAATATACAACATTAGGCAATACCGATATTGAAGTCTCACGTTTTTGTTTAGGATGCATGAGCTTTGGTGATCCTGCTAGTAAAATGCATGCCTGGACACTCAATTCTGCTGAAAGTGAAACAATCATCAAGCACGCACTCGATTTAGGTATTAATTTTATTGATACAGCTAATATTTACTCTGCGGGAACAAGTGAAGAATATGTAGGACAAGCTCTTAAAAAAAATATTGCTCGCGATAAAGTTATTTTAGCAACTAAAGTTTATTTTAATGAGGGGCATCTATCCAAAGGTGCTATTGAAAGAGAAATTGAAGGCTCACTCAAAAGGCTTGGAACAGATTACGTTGATTTATACATTATTCATCGTTTTGACTATAACACCCCGATCGAAGAAACCATGCAAGCTTTAGATAAACTCGTAAAAGCTGGGAAGGTGAGAGCTTTAGGTGCATCGGCAATGTATGGTTATCAATTTTATAATATGCAACTTGCAGCAGAACTAAATGGGTGGACAAAATTTGTATCGATGCAAAATCACTATAATTTATTATATCGTGAAGATGAACGTGAATTAATTCCTGTCTGTAAACAATTTAATGTTTCTTTAACGCCATATAGTCCATTAGCTGCCGGACGGCTTTCTCGGTTAGAATGGCATACCGATACTTTACGTAGTAAAACAGACCAAACGGCTATTGCTAAATATGATGGTATGGAAAAATCAGATATTAGTATAGTACAACGAGTTCATCAACTTGCTGAGAAATATAAGGTAACGATGACGCAAATAGCATTAGCTTGGCAATTTGCTCGGGGGGTGGCTTCACCAATTATCGGAGCGACTAAAACTCGGTATTTAGATGATGCAGTTGGATCACTCAAGGTCTCGTTGACAAAAGAAGATATCGATTATCTTGAAGAACTTTATAAACCTCATCCTATCGTAGGGGCATTGTAAATAAGTTTACTAGTGCCCTTTTTGGTAAATTGTAAAAATCAGCCCTAAGGCAATATTTAATGCTTTAGGGATATAACTTATCTCAATAAAAACTATACTTATACTAAGATGTAACTAATAGGTTATCTCACGCAAATTAAAATAAGTATAATTTTCTCCTAATTTTAAGCAATAAGATTTTGTCCAATCACCATTTTCATTATGGTCATAGAATGAACATTTTTTGGTTAGAACCGATTTTGAATCCAACTGATCATGAATTTTAATTGTGGTTTTGCTTAATTGCTTATTTTCATTATAAGAAAAATATTTTTCTTCAATCAGGTTATAAGAAAAAGAGTCATCCATTTCTAATGTTGTTTGCGTAATAATTTTTGTAATCTTGTCGTTATCATAAAATATCTGATTGATTGTAATCGGAGTAGTAAAACGTTCTATTTTAATGATTCTATTTTGATCATCGTATGTTGCAATCCAAGATATTTTTTTATCAACATCTTCCATTTTTACTAAACGTTTCTTTTCATCAAATTCCATGGTTAGATCTAAATTATATTTATTATCAATTAAAAAATGACTTTTGTTTAATTCATAATTATTGTCAATTTTTACGGGTATGAGCTCAACGGAAGTAAGCATACCATTAGAATCAGATTGATAACGTTGATGTTCACTGCCAATAATTTTTTGTTGTTTGATAATATTTGAATGCGGTATATAATCAGCACTACTAAATAAAAGATAATTATTAGTCAGTTCTATTTTGTTAGATTGCTCTGTTTTATTACAAGCGGATAATACACTTAGAAAACAACATAGAATGAGCATCCTCTTCATCATATTTTCCCTAATCAATTAATAATATTCTAAAGTTCGAGACACAAACTTTGTTGATTCTTCGGATTTTAAACAATATTGTTTAGTCCAATCACCATATTGGTTGTGTTCATCAAAAAAGCATTCAAATTGATTAAGGGGGATCAATTGATTTTTTTTATCAACTTCATATTGACCATCTACTGCTGAATAAAAATATTCAATTGTTTTTTCTAATTGTTTTTTCGAGTTATAAAAAAATTGTATTTTTATGATATGAAGTGGTGACCAATTATCATCCTTGTTACGGACAAACATTTCATATTTTCTTTCTTTGACCAAATTGTCGTCATAAGTAATCTGATTTATAAAATGAAAATTATTACTAGGCGTGATCTCATTTTCAATTTTAATCACTCGCCCTTTATCGTCATAATCAGATTTAACGATTTTTATTCCGGAAGAATCTTCCATTGAGAGGATATTTTTATTATCATCAAAATTGATTTTATAAGAAAGTTTATCAGGTGATTCTATAACGTACTTTGAATTTTTATAATCCAAATGTTTTTTAATATCGTTTAATGTATAAAATGTAATTAACCCATCTGGATTAGATTCAATTACTGCCGAATAGCTTCCTTCAAATTTTTGCTTCTTTATTACTTTTGAATTAGGAATAATATTATATTGACCATTATTGATATAATTGTTTGTAATTATTGTTGAGTTTATGTTTTTATTATCACAAGCTAACAAGGGTAAAACTAAACCAACAATTAAAATAACTTTTGTTTTCATTTTATTCTTTCTTATTGTTAAATTTCCTTTATGGGAATGTATTTAATCACAAACAGATCGGCATTTAAACAAAAATTTCATATGACTTAATCGAATAATGATATAATTTTTCTGTATTATCATCGTTCTCAACATCCGCCTATACTTACCAAAGTAAAATAGTAAATAAAAAGCATTCAAAAAATGTGTTTACATTTAATTTGAACAAAATAGGAGAGATAATGACAAAATACTGGTTTTTATTAATGCTTCTTGGTTTATCCTTATTAGGATGTGAACAAAAGGGTAATAACGTTTCAAAAAATGATGTTAAAAAACAGGAAATCATTGTGGGATTACCTCCTAGTATGCACAATATTTTAATGGAGCGTGTGGTCAAACCCGAATTAGAAAAAAAAGGCTACAGAGTCAAACTGGTTAATTTTAGTTCTTTGCGGGATGCCAATACCGCATTGGTTGAAGGAAGTATTGATATGAATGCAGCCCAACATCAAGATTATCTTGATGTTTATAACAAAGAGACCCATAACGATCTTGTCTCTTTAGTTCATATCCCTTCCATATCAGCAGCTTTATTCTCACAAAAACATCATTCAATCAATGATATTGCATCCAATCAAATTATTGCGATCCCAAATGATCCTTCTAACACTTCCCGATCATTATTATTGTTGCAAAGAATTGGTTGGATCAAGCTTAAACCTGACGCACAATCAGGCATAATTACATTAAATGATATAATAGAAAACAGTTATAATTTGAAATTTAAAACGCTTTTATCCGAAATTATTCCGCGAGTACTTGGCGAAGTTGATTATGCAATTATGCCTGGAGGGGTAGCATGGTTAAGTAAAGTACCAGCAGATAATATTTTAATTCAAGAAGAATTATCGCCCAATTTAGAGTTAATGGTCGTTGTTAAAAAAGAAAATCTCAATACGGCATGGGCAAATGACGTTAAACAACTCTATCAATCTGAAAAACTCAAAACATTTATTGAACAAGATCCGGATGCCAAAGGTAGATTTATTTGGCCAAAATAAGAAAGAAATAAAATAACCAATATCTTTATATGGAAAAAAGATATTGGTTTGACTGTTGAGGCTGATTCTTTAAATTATATGAAGAATAAAACATCAATATCTTCATAACAAAAATTAAATTTCTTAATTAATGCCCTAAAATGTTACTATTTTTGTGAAAATCTTCAAATGAATATAATGTAAAAAATTCTTTGTTTTTTTAATTAATCTATTCATTAATTTTAGTTAACCATTTGTAGAAAAACGAAATAACTGGCAGCAACTTTTAACCTTAACCGGCAGTGATTTTAGTAAAGCTTATAAAAAGTTTGAAATCACATTGGAAAATAATGCTTCGGAATTATTTCTATCAATCATAAAAAAACACTAACCTAGATAAAAATATATTGATATACATCACAAAAATCAGAAAAAGATATTTTTTTAGAGCTCAATCAACCTCATACTAAAAACTAATCTTAATCAAAGAAAGGTATATCATTATGATTAAAAGGAAATTAAAATTAGCAGCCATTATCAGTAGTTTTATCCTAAGTACTTCAACTGTTTTTGCTTCAATTGATGATGTGAAAGACCTTAAAATCATTAGTTACAATGTCTATAATGGTATGAAATTAGACGAAACAGACGGAAAACAGAAATTTATCGAATGGGCAAAAGCACAAGATGCCGATATTATTGCCTGGCAAGAAATGAATTTTTTTACTCGTGAAAAGCTTGAAAAATTTGCCGCAAGTTATGGACATAAATATGCGGTATTATTGAAAGAAAAACCTGATGATGCCGCTTTTTTCCCTGTCGCCATTACGTCAAAATATCCTATAGTCAATGTTGATAAAGTCGTGGATAATCTATGGCATGGTGCGCTGTATGCCGATATTGGCAATTATCATTTTGTTATTACCCATATGAATCCATTTTGGACAGAAAAAAGAATTGATGAAATGAATTTAATTATCGATTCTATCAAATATAGCCGTGATCCAAATGGTAAATGGATTATTGCTGGTGATTTAAACTCTTTTTCACCTGCGGATAAAGAAACCTACGATAAAAGTAATTTGTTAAACGATATCAAAGAAAAACAGAAAAAAAGACCGATATTAGAAAATCTTGTTAATGGACAATTAAGTTATACCGTTCAACAAAATTTATTGGATGCAGGATTTATTGATGCGTTGAAAATTAAAAATAAAGAATTTATTGCGACAGCGCCAACCAAAGTATTTTACGATCAAGCTTCAACACCGCTGCGTTATGATTATATTTATGTGTCCCCCCCATTAAAAAACGACGTTATTGAGGTTAAAGTCTTAAAAGACGATTTTACGGATAATTACTCTGATCATTATCCTGTACAAATGATCATTAAAAATAAATCATCACAACCATAATAGTGAAAGCCATGTATCATTGCATGGCTTTTATCAGTCATTTTTATATGACAGTATTTTCCAATGATAATCAACAAGTTGTGATTGTGATCGCAACATGTCCATTTAAATTCAATTAATATCAAAAAGAGCATCGAATAATCTAACTCGAATTGATGAAATCAAAAAAGTTGTAGGATAAAGATATGAAGAAAAATTGTTTAGTACTGACTATAGTGGGTTTGTTTTCGTTATTTTCATATGCATTGGCAACAGAAGATTTAGTGATATCACAATATCAACATTCGCCGAATAAAGTGTATACCGGTAAAGATCAACCAGAAATTACCATTGCAAATTTCAACATTGCAGGCGGGCTTAGAAAGCATAAGGTTAATTTAGATTTAGTTGCTAACGCGATTAAAGCAATGGATGCGGATATCATAACTCTTGAAGAAGTCGATCAAAATACCACACGTAGTGATGGCTTAGATCAAGCAAAAGTAATAGCAGAAAAAACGGGAATGTACTATCTGTTTGGCAAAGCAACGGACATGAAAGGCGGTAATTACGGTAATGCCATATTGTCTAAATATCCAATAGTAAAAAGTAAAACTTTTTTGTTACCCTCTGGTGATTTTGAACAACGATCCCTGATGTTAAGTCAAATTAATGTGCCGGGCTTTGATTCGCCAATTTATGTGTTTAATACTCATTTTGATTGGCATGAAGAAGATGAGGTAAGAATGTCACAAGCACGTTTTATTAATAGTATTGTGTTTGATGATCTGGATTTAGATGATGAATTTCCAAATTTAGTAACTGGAATTATGGTATTGTTAGGCGATTTTAATTCTGTTAAAAATGATAGAGTCATTAAAGAGCTTGAAAAATACTGGACATTGGTAAAACAAGAAAATGTCGATACTCGCACTTGGCCAGCAGGAAATCCTGGATTAGATTTAGATCATATTTTTACAAGTCGAAATCAAATATGGCAAGTTGAGCAATTCATTATTCCCAATGATGGCAATGAGTGGAATGGTATCAAATGGCCACTTGTAAGCGACCATATTCCAGTGATCGCTAAATTAAAATTGATTGAGCAATAAAAAATGGAAATGGGCATTTAGCCCATTGTCTTTTAAGCATTCATTTTAGTTTAGCAATAACATAAATATAAACTAGCTCGCTGATTAATTCGATAAGTGTTTGCGTAACGATAATTGCAGGTAGGATAGGTATTGCATTAGGTATGGCTAACGCTAAAGGTAAAATGACTAGCGCATTTCGAGTACCGGCACTAAAAGCTATCGCTCGACTTCCTGCGACGGAAACATGAAAACAACGACCAATAAACCATCCAACTAAAGGGGCGACAATAGCAAAAATTATATAAAATGGAATAACGGATACTACGACTGATAAATTACCTTTCAGCTGAGGTAGAACTGCCAAAATAACGATAAAAAGCGTTAATGCCGTGGCTGGAACGGGTAACATATTTAGCCCATGTATCATTTTTTTGCCTGTGTGATTTCGTACAGCCCAGACTTGCATTAAGGTAGCTAAACAGAAAGGAATGACCATTAACCAAATAAAAGCATAGATAAAGGGTTGGAGGTGAATGAGCTGGTTGACCTGTTCACCAATCATAAAAGTTAAGTAAACAGGCAGTAAAAACATTTGTAACAACAATAATAAAGGTGTTGCCATCAATAATAAACGGGCATCTGCGCGTCCAAGATGAGAAAAAGTGACAACATAATCAATACAAGGGGCAAGTAACACAAGTAATACGCCCAGTTTAATGAAAGGTTTGGAAGGTAGAAATAGCGCTAATAATCCAACCCCAACAGGTATAATAATAAAATTTGTTATAAGTAATGCCACCATAAATCGCTTATAAGACCAAAACTGTTTAATCTCAGTCACAGGAACTTGTAAGAAAGTGACAAACAACATGAATGCTAATACTGGATTGATAAACATGTCGAATATTGAGGTGTTGTCTAAACAAAATACCAGACCAATAGCTATCATCACCACAGAAAAATAAATAGCTATCTGATTTTTTTCTAAATTATCTTTGATTTGTTGCATAGTGTCATTATTCATTAAGCAATAACGAACAGATAGCATATCAGAAATCAACAAATTCAAAGAATGTAATATTCATACCAATAAATACAAACAGTTATCTTTGTATTTCGATTCAATTCAAATTATTCGATTAATTATTTAGTTCAAATAGCTCATTTATTGACAGCATCTAAATGGAAAATACCTTGGATTTATCATCCATATCACTATTTTGCTTAAATTTATCACTTAAAATCATTATAGCGTTGACAACAAATGAATTTTTGTTGAACTACGCATTCAAATTGGCAAGCATTTATCAAAAATGCGATCTTTGTCACATCAGATAATAAAAGCAAATTCGCTGTCTAATTATCAACGATCTTTCATTGTTGAACTCGGTACAAACAATCTTATCTCTATTTTAGGGAAAAAATAGCATTGTATTTCAACATGAAGCCAAATTAGCTTTTCATTTTGAGACAAATAAAAGCTTTTTTTAAGAATTTCAATCCACCTGTAATCTGCAATCAAGATCACAATTTAGCATCACTCAAATACCTATACTGATATTCATATTTCGGTCAATTCTTTTGTCGAATTTTTATCA